>NZ_AP012333.1:0-1200000 GCF_001042675.1 Parascardovia denticolens DSM 10105 = JCM 12538 | reverse complement strand
GCCGACCAACCTGGATGGCATGCTTATGCCGGTGGAATCCTGGGGGGTCAAGCTCATGTCCATCGGGATGTTCGCCGGCTCCGAACGGGCCATTCTCTGGCGTGGCCCTCGTTTGCAGCGCTCCTTGGAGCAGTTCCTTTCCGACGTCTGGTGGGGCGAGCCGGATGCGCTCGTCATCGACCTGCCGCCGGGGACCGGGGATATGACCATCACCGTGGTGCAGGCCCTGCCCAATGCGGAGATGCTGGTGGTCACCACCCCGCAGCCCTCCGCTTCCGACATCGCCGTCCGCGCCGGCCTGGTCAGCCTTCAGCTGCCGATCAAGGTCGATGGGGTGATCGAGAACATGTCCTGGTATGACCATGCCGGGGAGCGTCTACGTATTTTCGGTCAGGGCGGCGGTCAGCGGGTGAGCGACCAGCTGACTGATTCCCTGCGTTACCCGGTTCCCCTTTTGGCCCAGCTGCCTTTGGAGGATGATGTGTGGGAAGTGGGCGAATCCGGTCGGCCTGTGGTGCTGAATCCGGATGGGAGTCTGTCCGATAGCCCGATTTCCTCGGCTTTCCAAGGAGTCGTCCATCAGCTGATGGGGGATGAGTGGCTGGGCTGACGCCGAGGAGCTGAATCTCCTTCAACTGATTGCTGACCTCTTTCGTGGCCTGACTTCCATTGGCTGTGTTGATCGGGCTTTCACTTGCTGACTTGGATGAAGCCGTGCTGTCCCTTTTCGGCCAGGCTCATGATGTGATTGACAAAGGGGTATTTTCCGGCCGTCCGGAAGGTCATCTCCACGAAACCGCCTTGAGCGGGAAGCAGGGGAAGAACCTGGCCCCCGGTGGTGGAGCCGTCTTTCACCAGGTAGCGGCCTTCCGACCAGACCGTGGAGAATTGGGTCCCCACCACGTGGAAGGAGAGGGGGCTGTTCGGCCCGGCGTTGAGCACCCAAATCCGCACTTTTTCGCCTATGCGGGCGGTCAGCGGATAGGCGTCGTACTGGAAGGCCCGCCCATTGAAGGCGGTCAGATCGGCCGTCATGGAGGAAACCTTTTGGGGATCCGCCAAACCCGCTTGCGGGCCCAGATACATCTCCGACCCGATAAGCACGAATTCCTTGTCCACGGGCGGCCATCCTGTTTTCGGCTCGATGATGACGGCCCCGAACATGCCGTTGGCTATGTGGTTGCTCATAGGGGCGGTTGAGCAGTGATACATCCAGATGCCCGAGCGGGGGGCGCGGAAGGTATAGACCAAGGTCCGACCGGGTTCGATTGACTTCATGGCCTTGTCCGGAGCGGCGTCGTCACCGGCGTGGAAGTCGATGGAATGGGCCATGCTCCCTTTATTGACCAGAGTGATGCGGAAAGTGTCGCCGGCCTTCCCCCTCAATATCGGCCCGGGGCTGGTCCCGTTGTAATGGATGACGGTCTGGCTGACCCCTTCGGCGATGGTGGTCTTGGTTTCGGTGACGGTCATGGTCAGGGAGCGGACCCGTCCGCTGGAATCGGTGGGAGTATAAGAGGGCAAGGCGGGGTCGTAGGGCTTGCTGGTCGCCGCCTGCTTCTGCAGTTGCGAATAGGTGGGGACGGGGACGTCGGAAGGGTCTCCGGTCGATGTCCCCGTCCCTGAAGAGGATTCCGAGGAATTCCCCGAAGAGCCGGCCTTGCTTCCTCTCCCGCCCGTTGATGAAGCCCCCGCTTCCTGGCCTTGGCTATTGACGGCGATGATGGTCAGGTTCATCCCCATCTGCCGGTGGCCGGTGATGGAGCACCAGCCTTCCATGCTGTGGCTGATGATCCCCACGTCCACGGTTTTACTTGTCCCCGGGGTCAGGGGGCCGGTGGAAAGACCATTATCCAGAACCAAATCATGCCTTTGGTCGCCGGTATTGTCGAAAGTGAGGGAGAGCTTGTCTCCCGCCGGGACCGTGATCTTCGAAGGGCTGAAGGACATGCCGTCCGGGCCGACGGACAGACGGATCCGCTTGGTCCTTCCGCTTGGTCGGACCGATTCCTGGCTTTGGGGGCCTTGGGAAGGGGAGAGGCTGGATCCTGAGCTTGGGCCCAGACCTCCTGCCAAACCTTCCGACCCGATCGAAGAGGATGTGGCTGAGGCCGCTGAGGCCGACGTGGCCAAGGTGGGGGAGGCAGCCAAGATGAAGGTGGCCGCCAGCAAAAGCAGGATGGTGACGGTGACCGCTTGGAAGGCCAGGCGGAAGAAGGCCTGATGGGATTGGGCGTGACGAGAGACGTCCGAGGTCGTCATCGTGACCCGGTGGCGGACCCGGTCATGGCTGACCTGGGCCGTTTGCGCCTTACGGACTGCCAGGGCCTCTTTCCTCAGATCTTTTTCCTGGATTTGATCCCGCCGCTGATTCTGGCCTTGCCCCTCTTTCTGAGCCCGTCCTTGCTTCTTGCGCTTCAGGCCCGCAACGACGTTCATCCCCAGCACGCAGAGGATGAGGACGAGCACGGAGGTGGCGGTGACGGCGTCACCGACTTTCCACAGGATCGTCCTTTCCTGGATGGCCCCCAAGAGGCGGAAGAAAAGTCCCAGATGAAGCAGGAGAAGGGGGAGCCAGAGGACCGGGTTATAAGGCATCTGTCGCCTGGTGATCGAGGGGATGATGACGCAGACATGTGCTATCACCATGGACATGGCGAAGCCCAAGGCGAAGGCGTGGATGCTCAGATCGGCCCAGTAGCCGCTCCGGTTCGCCCTCCCGGTCATCCACAGGAAACTGGCGGCCAAGGCCCACAGGTAGCCCAGAAGCATGCAGATCCCCATGAAGCCGGTGACTCCCGCCGCCTTCCAGGTCTTGATGGCCGTGTCATTGAGCAGCATGGTTACCAGCAAGGCGGCTAGGGCGATTCCCAGAAGAGGATAGCCGGCCACGGGCTGCATGATCTGAACCGGGACGGCCACGGTGGCCAGGATGCTGGACCCGATTAAAGTCGGTTCCACGTATCGGCTGACGAAGGAGACATGGGCCAGTTCCAGGCGCTCTCCCACGATGGTCAACACCAGGAAAACCATCCATGAAGGGGCCAGGATGGCGGCGTCGATTCCGCGGGCCCATAGGCCTATCCCACAGGCTCCGACGGCTGACCCCAAAAGCTGGATGAGCAGGGAGACCGATTGTTGCCGCGTCCAGATGACGGCGTATACGGCGGTCAGGAGGATCATGTCGGCGGTCCATAGGCTTCCGGGCAGGGCCGGCCACCAAGTCGTCAAAGGGATGAGGCGGGTCATCAGCAGAATCATCATGACCATGCCGACTGCGCCGAAAAGCGGGGAGAGGAATCCCCATGTCGGTTTGCGGGGGGATCCGGCCCGGAAGGCGACCCCGCGTTCCAGACTGATGGCCGTGCCGAGGAAGCCGAAAGTCATCAAGGCTCCGTGGGCGTCAGCCAAGGGGGCCCTGACCAGGGGAGAGGGGAGGTTGGACCTTGTCAAAGCGGCCGCAAGCCCGGCCAAGGCCGCCAGACCTACGAAAACGAGGAGGAAGAGGCGGGACCAGGGGAAAGGGGCCTGCCTGCCCGAACGGGTGAAAGACATCTTGGTCCCCTTCGCCCCGCTTGCCTTGCCTGCAGCCTTGTTTTCAGCCTTTCCTTTGGCTGCCTGCGGTTGCCTGTTCCTTGTCCCCATTTTCCGGTCTTTCCTTCCCCGAGTGACGATCCGATTTCCCTATGAATGTAAGCCTACCTTCTTTCCCAAGCTTAGACAAGGGATTTTATCCTGAGCTTTGTGAGGGGACAGACCCCGTTGATGAAACTGTCAATGGACCCTTTCATAAGGGCGGTGAGTGCGTATGAGAGGGTGGATTCTGGATGGACTCTGCAATAAGCTTATTTTGAAAACGTTTCCAGTCTTGGCAGAGTAGGCATGCTACCATAAGTAAAACCGTTCCATGGGGACATGCGCAGACTCAGTCCCTGTCGTAGGGGCATGGGCTTGAAATGGGGGAAATCATGGCAGAGCGTGCAGTGACCATACGAGATGTCGCGAAAAAAGCCGGGGTCGCCGTCTCCACTGCTTCGCGTGCCTTAGGGAATGGACCCGCGTCGCTCGAGACTCGGCAGAAAGTGCGAGAAGTTGCGCAAGAGCTGAATTTCGTTCCGAACCAAGCCGCAAGACAACTGACGTCTGGGCGCAGCAATATCATAGCTATCGCGGTTCCTGAGCGCACGCAGTTCCTTTTCAACGACGCCTTCGTTTCCGGTATGATCAGCCATCTGGCCGATTCTTTCACCCAGAAGACGTTCTTGCCTTTTTTGGCTTTGACTGGCCCACACGATACCGAGTCGTTGAACAAACTCCTGCATGATTCCGGAGCCGATGGGGCGGTGGTCCTCAGTTTCCACTACTCCAAAGGTCTAGTGGATACTTTGGCTCAATTCGATAAGCCAACCATCTTCATCGGCCAGCCTCCTCACCATATGAATTATCCCTATGTGGATGTGGATAGTTTTCATGGTGGATACGAGGCGGCGGAGCTATTGGTTCAACGGGGAAGACGACGGATCGCCATCATCGCTGGTCCCGACGATATGCTCTCTCCTCAGCAAAGGACAAGCGGTTGCGTGGAAGGACTGGCTGCTGCTGGTCTGGAACCGATTGCAATCAATGTTGGTGACTTTACTTCAGCTCATGGTTATCAGGCGATGAAAGAGATTCTTGCTGATGATCCGCAGGTAGACGCGGTTTTCGCTCATTCTGACCAGATTGCTGCCGGGGCTATGCAGGCGCTGTCTCAATACGGTAAGAGAGTCCCTCAGGACCTGTCGATTGTTGGATTTGACGATTTCCATGTAGCTCGTGCCTTGTCTCCAGGCTTGACGACTTTTGCCCAGCCTTTGGCGGATTTGGCTGAAACGGCCACTGAGATGTTGGCTTGGCGGCTCAGACATGGTGAGTGGAAAACGACTGCTCAGGTGCTCCCGGTGACCTTGATTCTCCGCGGTAGCTTGTGATATGACCACTCTTCGATAGTGTAAATCGCATCGGTTTGGTCACCCGTTTTTCTCCTCGGCGTCTTCGGGATTTTGAATGTGGCAGACATGGATAAGAGCGCTTTACTTTTTGAGAAAAGCGTGCTATTCTGACTTTATCTGTGGAAACGGTTCCAAAGATATTAAGGACATTGTTGTTCTTAATTCCATAATGTACGCAGTAGTGCATTTAAGGAGGATGAATGAAAAAGAGTATTAAGACCTTCCTGGCAGCAGGCTTAGCTCTCGCCACCATGGCCGGTCTCACCGCCTGTGGTTCCGATTCAAATAGCGGGGCTGCGACGACTTCGAATGGGAAGACCATTATTAAGATCCAGACTTTCAATAACTTCGGATATGGAAAGTCCTCCAATGAGCGTCCAGGAGCAAACCTCTGGGCTCAATATGAAAAGGAGCATCCCAATGTCAAAATTGAGGAAACGGTTGCATCGGGATCTGATGACGCCCGTTCCGCCTTCAACACGGCTATTTCGTCTGGGGCCAACGCCTATGACATCTATGCAGTGGATATAGCTTGGATGCCATCCATCTTATCCATGCCTAACAAGTTCATGGATTTGGGTAAGTATCTGAAGAAGAATGATTGGTTGGACTGGAAGGTTCAGGGAGCCAAGACCAGCGATGGCAGGACTATTGGTGCCGGCAACGACATCGGTCCTACAGCTGTTTGCTATCGATCGGATTTGTTCAAGAAGGCAGGATTGCCTACTGACAGAGCTGAGGTTGCAAAGATGCTTGGCGGAGATTCCGCCACCTGGGAGCAATATTTCAAGGTTGGCCGCCAGTACACCCAAAAGACTGGTCTGCCTTGGTATGACGCGATGGGCGGTCTTTGGGGCGTCATGAAAAGCCAGCTGAAAGAGGCGTATGTAAAGAAGGATGGAACCATCGTCGCTACCGGATCCACCATTAAGAAGGATTTTGATGAATTGACAGCCACGACAGACATGTCCGCCCACTTGAGCCAATGGTCTGATGATTGGAACGCTCAGTTCAAGTCCGACAAGGGGTTCGCTACCATCATGTGCCCCGCTTGGCTGGTCAATAACATCAAAGGCAACTCTGGCTCGGACTTCAAAGGTTGGGATGTCGCCGACGTCACCCCTGGAGGTGGCTCCAACCAGGGTGGTTCTTGGCTGGTTGTCCCTGAAACTTCAAAAGTCAAGGATGAGGCGGCGAAACTGGTCGCTTGGTTGACGGCGCCGAAGCAACAAGTCGCCACTTTCAAAGCAGCTTCGAATTATCCAAGTTCCCCTACAGCCATGAAGGATCCTGCTGTGACCAATAAAATCGACAGTTTTCTCAATAACGCTCCGACTGGCAAGATTTTCGCCAACAGAGCGAAGGCGGTGAAAATCGTTCCTTATACCGGTGCTCAGTACTTCGATATCGATTCGAAGTTTGGTGACGCACTTAACCGGGTGGATGTATCCAAAGAGCAAAAACCCGAACAAGCCTGGAAACAGTACGTGGCGGATGTCAAGGCTCTTTCTTGACGTCCTCTACCTGACATCAAGAGGCTGACACGTGTAGCGGACCTTTGCAAAAGGGCTTGCTGCTGGTTTCGGTGAAATCAACGGCGGGGATGGGATTCTTGTTCCCGCCGCACCTCTTGAAGAAGGATTATCAATGATGCCAATCCAAAAATCAGACTCAAGCGAAGTGAACCGAGGGGGAGCGGGAAGGACCTGGCGTACCAGGCTGGGTCAGTTCGAATGGAAAGCCTCTCCTTACCTTTACATCTCACCTTTCTTCATTCTTTTCGCCATTGTAGGACTATTCCCGCTTCTCTACACGATGTGGATTGCTACACGCCAATTCAATACCCTGACCGGCGATTCTGGAGCCGCCATATGCGGAGCGACTTGTGGAACCGCTACGGGATCATGGTATGGAAATTTCCAGTGGGTTCTCCATCAGCAGACCTTCTACATAGCCTTACGCAATTCTTTCTCCATCTTCTTGCTCAGTTCCGTTCCCCAAATCATGATCGCCTTGTGGCTGGCGTGGGTTTTGGATGCCAATCTGAGGGCCAAGACATTCTGGCGTATGGGGGTGCTTTTACCCTATGTGGTCGCCCCGTCGGCCGCAGGCATCATCTTTTCGCAGATTTTCTCGGATAAGATGGGCGCCATCAATGTGCTTTTGCAGCAGATGGGCCTGCACGCCATCATGTGGCATGATAGCACGATTTGGTCACACATAGCTATAGCCACGATAGTGAATTGGCGCTTCATCGGTTACAACACTTTGATCATCTTGGCTGCCATGCAGGCGATTCCACATGACGTCATCGAAGCTGCTGTGGTCGATGGAGCTGGCAAGTGGAAAATCTTCCGTTCGGTGACTTTGCCCATGCTACGGCCGACTTTGATTTTCGTCATCATCACATCCACTATCGGTGGCCTGCAGATTTTCGATGAACCTCAGCTATTTCATAATGCAGCGAGCGCTGGTGGCGGTTCCAACAATCAATATCTGACAGTCAGCCTTTACCTTTATAAGCTCGGTTTTGTCAGTGTGACTCCCGGACAGCCTAATTTGGGTCGCGCTGCCGCCGTTGCGTGGCTTCTGTTCCTGATCATCATCTTCTTCGCCATCCTGAATTACAGCTTGACGCGGAAGGTTGCCGCAGGCGGTCATCCAAAGCGATCTAAGGAAGCTGATCGTCTCCTTTCCCTGAGGGAGGAAGAAGAACGACAGCGGGCTCTTCGCTCTGGGTACAACGCCCGTCTGGCTTCAGGTATAGATCAAGCAGAAAGGCTTCCAGCAGAAGAACGATCTGCAAGGAGGGGGATGATTAAATGACCAAGGAAACGAAAAAGATCTACGATCAGGCTATGGGAACTCCCGTCCTGGAACAGGTCTACGGCAAAAAAACGGCTCATGCTATTGGGAAACACCGTAAGAGCCATCTGGGAATGACTTCAGAAGGACGCAAACCAGGATGGGGGAGTTATGCGATTCTTATCGTCACTCTCATCATCTTCGTTTTTCCGCTTTATTATGCGTTCTCCATAGCATCCCAGGACAGCCCCAGCAATCAGTATGGAGTGAGGGCTTTGGTCCCAGGGTCTTCTCTGTTGAGGAACCTAGGGCGTGCCTTCGGAGAGCTCAAATTCTGGCAAGCTTTGGGAGGTACTTTGACCGTGGCTGTTCTGGTCTCTATCTCTACTGTTTTCTTTAGCACTTTGGCGGGGTACTCCTTCGCCAAGCTTCGCTTCCGCGGGCGTAATGCGCTTTTGACCTTGGTAGTGGCCACAATGACCATTCCTCAGCAGCTCAGTGTTGTCCCCTTGTACATTATGGCCAATAAAGCTGGCCTTTATGGCAGTCTCTGGGCAGTGATCATTCCTGGACTCGTCAGCGCTTTCGGGGTTTTCTGGATGACTCAGTACATCACCGACGCCTTACCGTACGAATTGATCGAGGCCGCCCGCGTAGATGGTTGTTCCATGTTTCGCACCTTCATCTCAGTTGGAATGCCAGCAGCCCGACCAGCAGCTTCCATGCTCTTCCTCTTCACCTTCATTGGGCAGTGGACTAACTACTTCTGGCCTATGTTGGTGTTGGGATCGAACAAGAACTATATGCTGACTACTGCTGCGGCGGCCTTGAAAGGCGCGTATTTCACAGACTATACCATTGTCATGTCGGGCGTGATTCTCACCACCGCCCCTCTGCTCCTCATCTTCTTCTTGGCGGGCAAACAGCTGGTGGTGGGCATTATGGCTGGAGCCGTGAAAGGATGAAATCATCAATCTTATCTTTTTGAATCTCAAACCAACCTATCTCAAGTAATTTCTTATTCATCAATACGGATGGCTTCATGAGGAGGCATCCGTCTCCATGACCCTGTGCGCCCGAAACGTCAGGACAATGGGGGTACGAAAGGATGAGTGCGCTTATGACTATCGGGTTCCCGCAGAATTTCATTTGGGGCACGGCAACAGCCGCATATCAGGTAGAAGGAGCCATCCATGAAGGTGGACGGACGGATTCCATATGGGATGTTTTTTGCCGAAAGGAGGGGGTGATTCATGACCATTCGTCGGGCCAAATCGCTTGCGACATGTATCACCGATATCCGCAAGACGTTGGGATCATGAAAGAGTTGGGGGTCGATGCATACCGTTTCTCCATCTCATGGAACCGGATCATCCCTCAGCTAGGTGGACCTGTCAATCAGGAAGGCGTCGACTATTATCATCGGCTGCTTGACTCTTTGCTACAGGCTGAAATCCGACCTGTAGCAACTCTCTATCACTGGGATCTGCCTCAATACTTGCAGGATAGGGGAGGGTGGATCAACCGGGACACCGCTTTGCGGTTCGCGGATTATGCCCAGACATTGGCTCAATCACTAGGGGACCGGGTCGATACGTGGACCACGTTGAATGAACCATGGTGCTCTGCATACTTGGGGTATGGAAGCGGGGAACATGCTCCTGGAATCAGAGACTATGCACAGACCTTGTCCGCTGCCCATCATCTCAACCTTGCTCATGGTTTGGCCGTTCAAGCTTTACGATCTGTATTAGGGGAAAAAGCTCGGGTATCGGTCACTTTGAACTTGACCGCAAGTGTTGCAGAGAGCGCTGCACCAGAGGACGTGGCCGCCAAGCGTCGCGTTGACTTATTGGCGAATGAAATTTGGCTGGGACCTATGCTGGATGGCTCCTATGATCCGGAACTATTGGAAGTGACTTCGGATTATTCCGGCTGGTCTTTCTTGAAGGATGGAGACGAAGAGATCATCCATCAGCCGCTTGATGTACTGGGAGTTAATTATTATTCTTCCTCCCATGTGCGCGGAGTCACCGATCCTGATGAAATCGCAAGTAGAAAGGCTTCCCATAGCTCTCCTATGCCTGCTCAGGAAATCGTCGATTCTTTACCTCCCAAAGGTCCTCTGACAGCTATGGGATGGAATCAAGAACCGCGATGCTTGACTGATCTTCTCCTGGAGCTGAGTCGCCGATATCCTGAGTTGGATCTTATGGTGACGGAGAACGGATCCGCTTGGGATGACCAAGTGAGCCTTGATTCCCAAGCGCCCGGTGGAAAGATCATCCATGACCCCCAGCGCGTCGCTTATTTGGATGCGCATGTGAAAGCCCTGAAGAAGGCCATAGAAGGAGGCGCCCATCTGACGGGCTATTTCGTCTGGTCATTGCTGGATAACTTCGAATGGGCCTATGGCTATCAGAAACGATTCGGCATCATCGGCGTCGATTTTTCCACCCAGGAGCGTATATGGAAGGATTCCGCATACTGGTATCAGCGCATTATCCGAGAAGGATTGGATTCGTAGGATATGGTGGTCTCCTCTAGCGGAAGGGGTAAGCCAGCGGAAAGCGATTAACGATAGGAGAAAGGATTATTTCCGCTTTCCCCTCCTCCTACTCGTCGACTCTTTTAGGCGTCTCTTTTGTGGATATGCGTGGAGGGCGGCGTTATGAACCAACGCCGCCCTCCACGCATTATCATCTTCGTATCAATGGACTTGAATATATTTCTAGAAGTCCTGAATCAGGCGGATTCGATCAGATCAGATATGGAAGTAAAGCTCATACTCCAAAGGAGTGGGAGACAGACGCTGCATATCGATCTCTTCGCGCTTGATGTCGATCCAGGTCTGAATCAGATCATCGGTGAAGACGTCGCCTTCGCCCAGGAAGTCGTGATCCTCTTCCAAAGCGCGCAGGGCCTCCTCCAAAGAGGAAGGAACCTGCTTGACCTTGTCATGCTCCTCGGGAGGAAGCTCATACAGGTCCTTGTCGATGGGAGCGGGAGGCTCGATGTGGTTGACGATGCCATCCAGTCCGGCCATGAGCTGGGCGGAGAAGGCCAGGAAGGGGTTGCAGGATGGATCGGGGGCGCGGAACTCGATGCGCTTGGCGGCAGGAGCGGTTCCGGCCAAAGGAATGCGGATGGCGGCGGAACGGTTGCGGGCCGAATAGACCAGGTTGACCGGGGCCTCGTAGCCGGGAACCAGGCGCTTGTAGGAGTTGAGGGAGGGGTTGGTGAAGGCGAGCACGGAAGAAGAATGCTTGATCAGGCCGCCGATGTACCAACGGGCGATGTCGGACAGGCCGCCGTAACCGCTCTCGGAGTAGAAGAGCGGGACGCCGTCCTTCCACAGGGACTGATGGCAGTGCATGCCGGTGCCGTTGTCTCCAGCCAAGGGCTTGGGCATGAAGGTGGCGGCCTTGCCGGCCTGGAAGGCGGTCTCATGGACCACGTACTTGTACTTCATCAGGTCATCGCCGGCGTGGGTGAGGGAGTTGAAGCGGTAGTTGATCTCCTGCTGGCCGGCCGCCCCGACCTCGTGGTGGGACCGTTCGAGGATGAGGCCTACCTTCTGCAGGTTGGCCACCATGTCGTCGCGCAGGTCCTGGGAATGATCGATCGGGGGGACGGGGAAGTAGCCGCCCTTGACGCGGTTCTTGAAACCGACGTTGGGGGCGCCGTCCTCTTCGTACTCTTCTCCGCTGTTCCACGGGGCCTCCACGGAATCGATCTCGTAGAAGGAACGACGCATGGAGTTCTCGAAACGCACCTTGTCGAAGATGAAGAACTCGGCTTCCGGGGCGAAGGAGGCGGTATCCGCGATGCCGGTGGAACGCAGGTAGGCTTCGGCCTTCTGCGCCACCTGACGGGGGTCGCGGGAATAAGGCTCATCAGTGATGGGGTCCACGATGGAGAAGGCCATATTGAGGGTCTTGTGCTTGCGGAAGGGGTCCAGGTAGGAGGTCTGAACATCGGGGATCAGCTTCATATCGGACTGGTTGATGGCTTGGAAACCCTTGACACTGGAGCCGTCGAAAGGCATGCCGTCAGTGAAGGCGTCCTTGAGGAACTCGCTGGCGGGGACGGTGAAGTGTTGCTGCACGCCGATCAGGTCGGTGAAGCGAACGGAAACGTATTCCACGTTTTCCTGCTGGATAAGGGCTTCGACATCCTCTTTGGTCTTAATTTCGGTCACGAGACCGCTCCTTTCGCTATGCTATGGGGCATGGCGTTTTGTATCACTGGGACGTCCCCCAGTCTAGTTCAGGGGGTTCATATAGGGCATGGAAAAACGCCCGGGAAACTGGAAGAATCCTTGGAATTCTTGGGCTTGCGGGCGTTGATGTCTCATTATCCGAAATCCGGTGAATAAATCTTCGCTTTCCCTGGTTTTACTTGCCCCGCATGGCCCTGCGGGAGACGCGCTGCATGCGGTAGGGGTCGACCCCCTTAGGGATGGGCAGGCCGGACTTGGTCTGCAGGGTGCGCAGGCGATCGTTGACCTGTTCCAGCTCTTCCATGGTGAACTTGATTTTGTGGCGTTTGCGCAAGGCCTTGCGCAGCTTGGTCAGAGGGGTCTGACCGGCGCCCCTGCCCACGCAGATGCGGTAGATGGGGATGTCGGAGCCGGGGGTCACGTGGTGGATCTTCTGGGCTTCCTTATCCATGGCCTTGTTGATGGCGTCCAAAGGGCCTTCGCCCACCAGGTAGACCCCGTAAACGGACGTTCCGCGCCAGATGGCGTTCTTGGTGCGGGGATCCACCCAGACGGGCTGCTGGGTGAACTTGATGACCCGGCTGGAGAAGCGGCCTTCGTTGATGCTTTCGAGCACGGCCCCGGTGGCGCCGGGTTGCCCTTCCAGACGTCGGTAGCCGGCCGCCTCGCTTCGGTTGGTCAAGACCATGGTCATGACCAGGATTCCCAGCATGATGGCCAGGACGACATTGAAAATCCATCCGACGACGCCGTTATGGAAGACGAAGCCCAAGGCGACCACGATCAGGGCGGGAATCACGAAGGCGCCGACCAGCCACCAGGTGATGGAAGGGTCTTCCTTCTTAGTGAAGCGGTAGATCATGGCCACTTGCTTGAAGATGTTGCGGCGGGCGGGCTTCGAATCCTTCTTCTTGCTCTGGTTGGAGCCGGCCGCGGGCTTCGCGGAACCGGCTTGGCGTTGATTGCGTGGCTTGATGTCGGCCATGGTACCTCTTGTCTGTTTGTATATTCGTCGATGGTTCGATTGGTGAATTCGTCAAAGACTAACTGGAACCAAGTTTAATGGGGCCCGGGGAAGTAAGGAAGCGGATGGTGCTACCGCAGATGCAGGGGACGTCCGTCGGCTTTGAGCAGGGCCTCGCCCAGGGATTCGCTGATCGTAGGGTGAGGGTGGATGAGGCTGGCCGCCAGATGGAGGGGGATGCGGTTGGCGATGATCTGTTGGGCTTCGGCGATCATTTCGCTGGTCCGGGGGCCGGCTATGTGGGCTCCCAGAAGATAAACCGTGTCGGCTCCCTGGCCGCCTTTCCTCGCGGTCAGCTTTCCCGTGACCAGGGTGAGGTTGCCGGAGGCTTGTTCCATGAGGACCCGGGAGTTGGAGAGCAGGGGGATGGCGGTCTCCTGGACGTCGAAGAACTCTTCGGGCCGGGCCATCCCTTCATCTTTCGTATAGCCGACGGATGCGTATTCGATTTCCGAATAGACCACCTGGGGGACGGAATGTTCGTCCACCGGCCGGGGAGGCCGGGAGAGGAGACCGCGGTCGAAAGCGATCGATTCGGCGACGGCGATTCCCTGTCCGAAAGCGCGGTGGGCCAGTTGATGGCCCGCCCGGATGTCGCCCACGGCCCAGATGTTGCCTTGATCGGTCCGTCCATAAGGGTCGGTGAGCACGAATCCGTGGGGGTCCAGATGGACCTGGGTCAAATCCAGGCCGGGGAGGTCGGTTCGGGGGGCTCGGCCGACCGCCACCAAAAGGCGGTCGACGGTCAACGACTGTTCGTGCGAGGGGTCGTCGGACGGTCCGTCCGCCTGGCCTTGGGACCGACTGTCGGACTGTCCGTAAGACAAATCAAGACGGGAATCAGGCAGGAGGACCGCTTGAGTCACCTGGGCGCGAGGGATGAAACGGATGCCGCTTCGGGCCAGACCCCGCATGACGGCCAGGGCGGTCCGCTTGTCCCCGTGGGAGAGCGGCCGGTCCTTGCGCAGGAAGACGGTCACCTCGGATCCCAGGGAACTCCAATAGGTGGCGAACTCCAAAGCGATGGCCCCCGAGCCGACGATGGCCACGCGGCCAGGGATCGATTCTTCGGCCAAGGCCATATCCGAGTCCAGAATCGGTCCGCCGAAGGGGAGCCAGGGGAGTTCCACAGGCTGGGACCCCAGGGCCAGAACAATCTGGTCGGCCTCGATGCGCCGGTCCTTCACCCCGACGGTATGAGGTCCCAGAAGATGAGCCGTCCCCTGGATTCGGGCGATTTTCCTGGCTTTGACCAGTCTCTCCAAACCGGAGACCATGGAGGAGACGAGGGAGCGCTTCCGTTCGTGCAAGGCCGCCGTATCAAGGCTGATGGACGAAGGGTCCACCGCGATTCCCCAGAAATCCGCCTGGGTCATGTTCCGTCTGGCATGCGCCGCCGTCAAAAGGGCTTTCGTGGGGATGCAGCCCCGGTTCAGGCAGGTGCCGCCCAGATGGGGGTCCTTCTCCACCAGGGCGACTTTCAGGCCGAGCTCCGCCGCCCGTAAAGCGGTGGAATAACCACCGGGGCCGGACCCGATGACGGCCAGCTCGTAATCATAGGTCCTTGTGGAAGCGGCCTTGACAGGGGTCATGTCTCACAGGCCTTTCTTCACGTTCTTCTGACGCCACTGGGCGTAATCAGCCCGCTTCTTCAGGCGGGGGATGGGCAGCCGCCACCGACGGATGTTCATGGCCCGCTGGCTGGCGTACATGCCGGACCTCATCCGCTTATCCACGGAAGAGGCTCCGAAGCGGTCGACCAACTGTTTTTTCAGGTCATGCCACAGGACGAAGAGGTCGATGACGGCCACCACCATGTAGACGTACATCGCGGCCATGAGCCACATGGCCGCGATGGGCAGGGTGACCATCACGATCATGGAGATGATGAGGATGACCAGCATGGCGGGCAGGAAGTATTCGGCTATATTGAAGCGGGAATCCACGTAATCCCGGATGTAGACGCGGACCGGGATGCGCTCGGCCGCGGGCATATGGGTCAAGTCCCCGCTTTTCATGGCCGCGTATTCGGCGTCCTGGCGCTTCCTGCGGCGGAGCTTCTCCGCCTTGCGGCTGGCTTTGCGGTCTTTGGGGACCAAAGGATGATAGTTCTGGGATTCCGCTTCGCTCCGCTTCGGAGTCGGCCCTTTCTTGCGGCCGGGGGAGGGGTCCGTCGTCTTACGGGGCTCGGCCTGGGCGGGTTCGCCGGCCTGCTCGTTTTCCTTATCGTCTTTCTTGAAGAAGCTCTTCACTGAATTCCAATCCATGAGGCCTTACCATACCGTCAAGGCCAGATAAGACAAGCCTTCCCCCGGCCTTTCCCGAGCCTTCCCCGGCCAGGCCCTCTCACTTCTTTTGTCAGCCGAAAGTGGCATCATGGATGCTGACACGGGTGCTGTCTGACCGAATCGGCCGGGCGGCTGAGATAACCGATTGAACGTTACCGGGCAATGCCGGCGCACGGACCGTCATCTTCTCCCCGTGCTTTTCGAGTAATCATTACATAGAAAGGCACATCATGAACTCGAACACCCCTTCTCCCGCATCATTCCCGAACCATTCCCCCCGGCGCTCCTTGCGCTGGAGGGTGGTCGACATCATCGTCGCCTCCGTCATCGGGGTCGTCTCCGCTTTCGTCTTCTGGGCCGGCGCCTGGATTTATGAAGCGCTCAAGCCTGGCTTCGCTTTCATCCCGGGACTGATCGGCCTGGTTAACGGGATCTTCCTTTTCGCCGGCCCCTTGGCCGCCATCATCGTGCGTAAGCCGGGAGCCGCCCTCTACGCGGAGATGGTCGCCGCCCTTTTGGAATCCCTCCTGGGGAATTCCTGGGGAGGGGCCGAAACCATCGTCTCCGGCCTGATCCAAGGCCTGGGGGCGGAGATCGTCTTCCTGATCCTCTTCTACCGGGTTTGGACTTGGTGGTCGACGACCTTGTCCGGCCTCGTCTCCGGCCTCTTCTGCTTCGTCGGCTACGTGATTTTGGGCTATCAACAGGGCAATTCTTTGGCCAAGAACTTGGTGGAATGCGTGAGCACGGTCGTCTCCGGGGCCATTGTGGCCGGCTTGCTCATGTGGTTCCTCTATAAAGCCATAGCCAAGACAGGCGCTTTGGACCGTTTCGCTTCCGGCCGCCTGGTCCGTCAGGCCGACGCCGCTCAGACGAAGTGAAGGCGGGACCGGCTTGTCATCCCCATCTTCCTCATCCTCCTCGGCTTCCTGCCCGGAGGAGCCGGTCTCGACGGTCTCGATCGATCTGCACGATTGGGGCTACCATCACCCCCTGCGTTCCGACTGGGCTTTGCGCCACCTCTCCCTCCATATAGACGCCGGGCAACGGGTCCTCCTGCTCGGCGCTTCGGGAGTGGGTAAATCCACCCTTCTACAGGCTATGGCCGGGTTGCTGGGAGCCGCTGAGGCCGGTCAGGAAGACGAGGAGGGGGGGCTGAGCGAAGGCGCCCTCCTGGTCGGCGGGAAGCCGGCCGGGCAGGCCATAGGCTCTTCCGGTCTGCTCATGCAGGACCCCCAGGCGCAGACGATTTTCGAACGTCTGGCTGATAACGTGGCCTTCGGGCCGGAGAATCTGGGGTTGAGCCGGCCTGATATCACCAGCCGGGTGAAGGAATGCCTGGGCCAGGTCGGTTTGGAAGACTTGCAATGGCACCGTTCCACCGCCCACTTGTCCGGCGGCCAAGCCCAGAGACTGGCCTTGGCCGGGGTTTTGGCCATGCGGCCGGGTCTGCTGCTTTTGGACGAGCCGACCTCCATGATCGACCCACCCGGGTCCGGGGACTTGGTGGAAGCGGTAAGCCAGGTGATGGAGCGGACCCATCCGACCATGGTTTTGGTGGAGCATAAGGCGGACCTCTGGCTTCCTCTGATCGACCGGGTGATTGTTTTGGCCCCGGGCCCTGATGAGCGGGACCCGTCCTCATCCCGGGTCACCAGGGTCGTGGCCGATGGCAGTCCGGAGCAGGTTTTCAAAGGCCAGGCCGACCTTGTGGAATCCTTGGGCTTATGGATACCTCGCCTTTACCGGAGTTCGTCCAGTTCTGCATCCGACCATCCAGCTGACCTCCAGGTCGATCGGACGGCCCATCAATCGCAGGCGGAAGGAAGGACGGCAAGCAGCCGACCCCTTTTATCCGTCAGAAACCTGGCCGTCGGCCATACCGACGAACCCATAGCCCGGGGTATCACCATGGATTTTTACCCTGGCCAGATCACCGCTTTGGTGGGGCGCAACGGTTCGGGGAAATCCACTCTGGCCTTGACTTTGGCCGGGCTCCTACAGCCGCGATCCGGTCGCGTGACCGCGGGGGAGGACCTGCGGGGGCGGAAGGACTCGGTGCGACCACAGGACTGGTCTTCCCCGGCTTTGGCCGGTCGCATCCAATACGTTTTCCAGAATCCAGAGTATCAATTCGTCACGGCCTCCGTCCTCTCCGAACTGGTCCAATCTTTACGGACGGCTGATGGCCGGCCCGGGCGGTCGGGCAAAGACCCCAGTGAGTCGGAGATTCGTCAAGCCCGCGATTTGATGGATACCTACCGTTTGGATGGATTGGAAGAAGCGAATCCTTACACCCTTTCCGGTGGGCAAAAGCGCAGGTTGACGGTGGCTTCGGCCTTGGCCGCCAGCCCTCGCGTCCTCATCTTGGATGAGCCGACTTTCGGACAGGACCGGGCTGCTTGGCTCTCTTTGGTCTCCACGATCCGGCGTCTGGCCATGGAAGGCCTCTGTCTGATCGTGGTCACCCATGACGAGGATTTCCTCAAGGCGGTGGGGGCCAGGATCGTGCGTTTCGAAGAAGAGACCGATTCCGGCAGGGGGGAGATGCAAATCAAGGTCAGCCCGGACTCGCAACGGAAGGAGGATAAGAAACAGTCGAGCCCTTCGGCCCTGATCTCCTCCCTCAATCCCGGTTTCCGTTTGCTGGGGGCCATCATCCTCTGCCTGATCATGGTCATCAGCCTTGACCTTGTTTCAGCGACAGTTGCATGCGTTTTATCTATAGGTGGACTCCTTCTATGCGGTTATCGCTGGTCTCAGATCATGAAGAAATCCTGGATCATTTGGTTGGGATCCTTGGCGTCCGCCATCTCCGTCGCCCTCTACGGGCAGGCTTCCGGCCGGGTCTTCCTTCACTGGGGGATTATGGAAGTCTCCCAAGGCTCGCTCCTCCTGGCGGCCGCCACTTCTTTACGCATCATCGCCATGGGGGTCCCCGCTTTTTGCCTGGTCATCGGCATCGAACCGACCGACCTGGCCGACTCCTTCTCCCAATGCTTCCATATGCCCGACCGCTTCGTTTACGGCGGGTTGGCCGGCATGCGCCTCTTCTCCCTCCTCCAGGATGATTGGGCTTCCCTGTCCATGTCCCGGCGGTCACGAGGGGTCCAAAGCCGTTCGAAAGTGGGGGATTTCCTCTCTCAATCCTTCGCTTTGCTAGTTTTGTCCATCCGCCGTTCGTCGAACCTCGCCACGGCCATGCAGGCCCGAGGCTTTGGGGGGCCTCGCGAACGCACGCATTGGCGGGAGAGCAGGGGATTGCTCAAAGACGGGCTTTACCTGCTCATCTGCATCCTCATCCCCGCCATCGCTCTGATGGCCGCAGCTTGGGCCGGAACCTTCCGCTTCCTGGGGCATACGGCCGCCTGATAGTTGTAGGTCATAAGCGAAGAAGAAAAGAGAAATGGGGGAAATCGGAAATCTCAGACAAGCAGATGGGCCAGGCCCAGCAGGATGGCCAGGAAAACCACGTTCATGACCGTATAGACGCCCAGGTAATTCCGCTTTTTCTCCGGGTATCGGGCGGTCACGGCCTTGAAGGAGACCAAGGAGGCCATGGAGGCGATCAGAGTGCCCATGCCGCCCAGGTTCGTGCCCACGATGAGGGCATGCCAG
Organism: Parascardovia denticolens DSM 10105 = JCM 12538; assembly: GCF_001042675.1. NCBI lineage: Bacteria > Bacillati > Actinomycetota > Actinomycetes > Bifidobacteriales > Bifidobacteriaceae > Parascardovia > Parascardovia denticolens. Next base: position 1,181,052 of record NZ_AP012333.1, on the reverse strand, counting down.
TTATTGGAGAAGCTGGCCAGAAGCAGGGTGGTCGGGACGTTGGAGATGAGCTGGCTGGATCCGACGGCCACATCCAAGGGATCAATCTGCACCAGATTGGCCGCCAAAGTATAGAATTCGGGGACGCGGCGCATGTTGCCGATGAAGATGAAGAAGGCCACGAAGGTCAGGGGCAGACCCCAATCCACATGTTTGAAGGCCCGACGGTCGGTGAGGAAGAAAACGCCGAAGCAGACGGCGATCATGGCCCACAAGGGGATGATGCCGCTGACGGCCAGGAGGCAGACGATGAAAAGGGCGATGTAGACGTAGAGCCGCCAGCCGCCGTAGCCGGCGCCGTAGCCGGTGATGCGGATTTCGTCAGGCTGTTCCTTTTCGATCTCCGGGGCCAGGATGTGACGTTCGATGGTGTCGGAATCCAGGCCTTCGAAGCCGGGGATCTGCTTGTCGGAGAAGAAGATGAAGGTGGCGATGATGAGCAGGATGGCGGCCATGCCGGAGTAGGGGATCATGATGAGCAGGAACTGGCCGATGGGCATCTCCGTCTTCGCGGCCAGATACAGGTTGTGGGCGTTACCCACCGGGGTGAGCATGGAACCCAGGTTGGCTCCCAGGGTCATGAGGGTGACGGTGATGACCGTCTTGTCTTCCATATGGGCCATGATGAGCACGGCGATGGCGAAGGGGACGAAGGTGACCAGAGCCACATCATTGGTGATGAGCATGGAAGAGAAGAAGGTCAGGCCGATGAAGATGAGGACCAGGAAACGCGGGGTGCGGGCGTGGGAGAGCATTTTGGCGCCGATGATGCGGAAGACGCCGATGCGCTGCATCCCCGCGACCACCAGCATGAGGCAGATCAGCTGGCCGATGGTGTGGGTATGGATATAGCCGAGATATTCCTTATCGGGGTGGACGATGAAGCAGGAAACGATAGCAAGGATGCTGGCGATGACGAGAATGGTTTCCCGCTTGAGAGTCTGAATGACCCAGCGACGCATGGACATCTCCCCATAGAAGGTATGGTAATTTCGCATGCCAGGGCATCCCTGGCGACTCGTGGCCCCAATGAGATTCGAACTCACGACCTTGAAATTAGAAGTTTCCTGCTCTATCCAGCTGAGCTACGGGGCCTTGGCGCTTGGCGCGCCTCCCACCATACTAACAAGATTCGTCACCAAAACGGGGATGGCTTGTTTTCGTGGGAGTCCAGCCTCTATACTGTTGCCATGACCCTTTTGGATTCCTACTACCTACCTGGCCTTCATGTGGAAGACCACTCCCTGTCCGTCCCCCTGGATTGGTCCCGGGCCGATTCGCCCCGCTTCGACCCGGATCTGAAGGATGAGGTCACGGCAGGGCTTTACCAGTCTTATCGGAAATGCCGGTCTTTGCTCCCAGCGGAAAGGGGAAGCCAGACCGGGGAGGAGGATGGGGACATCCGCCTTTTCTACCGGCTGGTGACCCGGGCCGATCAGATGGGTCGGGATCTTCCCCTACTGGTCTTCCTGCAAGGCGGCCCCGGGGGAGCGGGACCTCGGCCGATGAGCTTGGAATCCATCCCTTGGCTGGAAGAGGCCAGCAAACACTACAGGATCGTTCTGCCCGACCAAAGGGGGACGGGCCGGTCCACCCATGTGGACTCCCATCGGATGGCCGTCTTCGCCGATGATCCGCGCGCGGGCGCCGACTACCTCCACCACTTCCTGGCCGACTCCATCATCAGGGATTTCGAATATCTTCGCCGCACCGAATTCCGCGGAGCCAAGTGGACCACCTTGGGCCAGTCCTATGGCGGATTCCTGACCATGACCTATCTGTCCCTTTATCCGCAAGCCTTGGCCGCCTCCTTCGTGACCGGCGGGGTCATGCACATCCCCGGCAATGCCCACGAATTGTATGAGCATACGGTTCCCCGGATGCTGGCCAAGAGCCAGCAGTTCTACCAGCGGTACCCGGGGGACAAAGACCGCCTTGCCGCCATCGCCGACTATGTGGCGACCCACGAAGTGACCTTGCCCAACGGAGACCCCCTCACCGTCCGCCGTCTGCAGATGATGGGCGGCGATTTCGGCATGAAGCCCAGCTTCGAACGCATGCATTGGACCTTGGATTCCGCCTTCGCTTCGGCTGATGGCAGTCTGTCTGCCAAAAAGTCCGGCCAGGCTCCCAACAAGGAAATCACTCTGACCGACGGATTCCTCCAGGAAGTCATGGATCTGACCTCCACCTACGGCAATCCTTTGTATTGGACCTTACAGGAGTTCATCTACGCCAACGAAGACTGCGGTCCCATCGACTGGGCCGCTCATGACGTGATCGAGCACAGTCCTGAATTCGCCGTCGATCACCGGCCCTTGGTCTTGATCGGGGAGGCGGCCCTGCCGGAGATGTTCCGTGAGGACAGCTCTCTCAAGCCTTTCCACGCTTTTGTGGAGGAGATGATGACCGATACCCGGTGGGGGAAGATCTACGACCCCGACCAATTGGCCCACAACCAGGTCCCGGTGCAATGTGTCGTCTATTTTGACGACATGTATGTGGATTCTACCCTGCAACTGGATACCCTCAGCCGTCTGTCCCATTCCCACGCCTGGGTGACCAACCAGTACGAACATGACGGGGTCCGCTCCGGCGACGTCTTCGTCCACCTTTACCAGGAGGCCCTTCGACGCGGGGATTTGGACCACAATTTTCAGGAAACCGTGGCCGCGCGGAATTCCTTCGAATCCCGGCGAAAGCGGGAAGGCTAGTCATAGCTTCTTTCTACACTGGGACTCATGTCTTTGACCATTGGAATCGTTGGTTTGCCGAACGTTGGCAAGTCCACTCTTTTTAACGCTTTGACCAGGAACAACGTGTTGGCGGAGAACTACCCCTTCGCCACCATCGAGCCCAATACGGGCATCGTCCCCCTGCCCGACAGCCGTTTGGCCGTTCTGGCCAAGCTGGTCGGCACTGAGAAGATCGTGCCCGCCACCGTCACCTTCGTGGATATCGCCGGCATCGTCAAGGGGGCTTCCGAAGGCGAAGGTCTGGGCAACCAGTTCCTGGCCAACATTCGCGAGGCCGACGCCATCTGCGAAGTCGCCCGCGTCTTCCAGGACGATGACATCGTGCATGTGAACGGGAAGGTCGATCCCGATTCCGACATCGATACCATCAATACCGAGCTGATCCTGGCTGACCTGCAGACCGTGGAGAAGGCCATTCCCCGGTTGGAGAAGGATCTGCGCGGCCGCAAGATCAAGCAGACCTATTTCGACGCCGTCAAACAGGCGCAGCAGATCCTAGAAGCCGGCGAAACCATCGACCAAGCCGCTTCCGAAGGCAAGATCGATAAGGACGCGGTCTATGATCTTCATCTTTTGACGGCCAAGCCCTTCATCTACGTTTTCAACATGGACGACGACGAACTGACCGATGAGGACCTCAAGCGGAAACTGGCCGCCCAGGTGGCGCCGGCCAAGTCCATCTTCCTCAACGCCCAGTTCGAGGCCGACCTGACCGAGCTGGACGAGGCCGATGCCCGGGAGATGCTGGCGGACGCCGGTCTGAAGGAATCCGGGCTGGACCAGTTGGCCAGGGTTGGGTTCGACACCCTGGGCCTGCAGACCTTTCTGACCGCGGGAGTCAAGGAAGTGCGGGCCTGGACCATTCATAAGGGATGGACCGCCCCTCAGGCCGCCGGGGTCATCCACACCGACTTCGAGCGCGGCTTCATCAAGGCCGAGGTCGTTTCTTACGATGACCTGGTCGCGGCCGGCTCCTACACCAAGGTGAAGGAGGAAGGCAAGATGCGGCTGGAAGGCAAAGACTACGTGATGCGGGATGGCGACGTGGTCGAATTCAAGTTCAACGTCTGAGTGACGCCCCTGACGATGGTTGAGTGGTCCTCATGCGCATAGGTTTCGTTTTCGATGATTCCCTGGACGCCCCCGACGGCGTCCAGCAATACATCATGACCGTCGGCCGGGAACTGGTTCGTCGGGGCCATCAGGTGGTTTACCTGGTGGGAGAGACCGCGACCCACCCGGTGGACGGGATCGTCCCCTTCTCGCGGAACGTGGCTGTGCGCTTCAACGGGAACATCATGCGCATCCCCTTGCCCACTTCCCGGGAGAAGATCCGCCAGACCTTGCGCCACTATGATTTCGACGTCCTCCATGTGCAGGCCCCCTACAGCCCTTTCATGGCCGGACGGGTCATCGACCAGGCGAAGAAGGTCTCTCCCCGAACCCGGATCGTGGCAACTTACCATATAGCCCCCTATTCCGGCCTGGCCATGGCCGGGGGGAAGATTCTGGGCTGGCTCAACGCTTCCAGCCGGCGGAAGATCGACCAGATCATCGCCGTTTCCACGGTGGCCGCCGACTACGCCCGCCAGGCCGAAGGGGTCGCCCAGGCGACCGTCATCCCCAACCCGGTGGACTGCCTGGCCGTCCGCCAGCGCTTGGAGGAAGAAGGGGAGCGGGACCCCGACCGGCCTTTCGACCAGGTCCACCACCGCAACCATGTGGTCTTCCTGGGTCGTTTCGTTGAGCGGAAAGGGGCCGTCCTCCTGTTGGGCGCCCTCGAATACGCCCAGGCCCATCCCGACCAGGTGTCTTTCCCCGACGACATCCACGTTTCCTTCGCCGGCAAAGGGCCCTTGCTTGAGGAAAGCAAGAAGCGGGCGGCGGCTTTGAAGATTCCCACGGATTTTCTTGGCTTCATCGACGAGGAGGAGAAAGCCCCTTATCTGGCTTCGGCTGACGTGGCCGTTTTCCCCAGTAAGGCGGCTGAGTCCTTCGGCATCGTCCTCATCGAGGCCATGGCCGCAGGCAGCGGGGTGATCCTGGCCGGGGATAATCCGGGTTATCATTCCACCATGCTGGGCAATGAGGAGATCCTCTTCGACGTGACGTCGCCGGACCGGGCCTACAAGCTGGCCATGCTCATAGCCAAGGCCCTCAATGACGACGTTTGGGCCCGAAAGATCCATTCCTGGCAGGAGAAACTGATCACCCGGTACGATGTAAGGACGGTGGTCGACCAGTTGGAAGCCGTTTATCGGCCGCGATAGTGATGGATGCAATGAATACAATGAAATGGCTGCGATGCCTGTGATGTCTGAAATGGATGCAAGGGATGAAAATGACTGCAAGCGCTGAAAAGAAAAGGGCCCGGCGGGTTGGGCCGGGCTTATGAAGAGAAGGAGAGAGAAGAAAGGTTTCAATTATCAAGGGGTAAAAACTCTTGACCAGCTCTTAATTGAACCGGTATCTATCATTGAAGACGTCTTTCCTGAATGTTTGTTCGGCGTTTTCCTGAAAATAAGCTGGGAAAATGACCGAACGGCCCCTTCCTCCCGCTGGGCTTCCTTCTTCTGAGGGTCGGGATGGGACTTACGGCGAGGTTTTAGGGCCGGTTCGTTAAGATGAGGTGCGGAAAAATTCGAGTCGGAAAGCATAGGCGGATATGGCGGATTTCTGGTTGATCGTCGGTTTGGGCAACCCCGGCAAAAAATACGAAGGCACCCGGCACAACATGGGTTTCATGTGCGCCGACCTCCTTTCCCAGCGGTGGTCGGTCTCCCTGAGCGACCATAAAGGGCTGGCCCTGTCCGGCAAAGGGATCATGAGCCTGTCCGGCCGGACGGTCAAGTTCTTCCTTGCCAAGCCGATGACTTTCATGAACGATTCCGGGACCGCCGTCGCTTCCCTGTGCTCTTACTACGGCATCGGGGCGGACCACGTCGTGGTCATCCATGATGACATGGACTTGGACTTCGGCCGGATCAAGGTGAAGCAAGGGGGCTCGGCCGGAGGTCATAACGGCATCAAATCCATCGACCGGTCCTTGGGGACACAGGACTATTATCGGGTCCGCCTGGGCATCGGCCATGCGCAAAGGGGAGCCGCCGCCCATGACAAGACCATCGATTGGGTATTGGGCGGTTTCAAAGGATCCCAAAAGTCGGAATTGGACGATTTCCTGACCGATGGGGCGGATGCGGCGGAGACCATCATCTTCGAAGGGATAGATAAGGCCCAGACCCGCTACAATTCGCGGAAATAAGACCGGGGAAACAAGGACCGGATGAATAGGATGAGACGGCAGACATGACTGATACGAAAAGCGCGACGAGGAAGGCGGACGCAGGCGGGCAAGGCGCCGCGCCTGAAATCAAGCTGGACGGCTCCCTTTCCTCCTTCCTTCCGGGTCTGAGGGAGGATCCGGCTTTCGCCGATCTGGTTAATGACGGCAGGGGGGTGTCCTTGGTGGGAGCCCCTTTGGGCATTCGTCCCGCCCTGGCGGCGGCGACGGGGGAGGGTCGGCCGGTGGTCATGGTCGTCCCCTCCGGCAGGGACGCCGAAGACATGGTGGGCTCCATCCGCTCCTGGTATAGGGGGAACCCGGCCGACGTGGACATGATTCCCGCTTGGGAGACCCTTCCCCACGAACGTCTTTCCCCCCGGGCGGACACGGTGGCCCAACGCATGTCCGTCTTCCACCGCCTGGCCCATCCGGTGGAAGGGTCCGACCTTTTCGGGCCTTTGAAGATCGTGGTGGTCCCGGTCCGCTCCCTCATCCAGCCAGTCGTCCGGGGAATCCAGGACATGGAACCGGTGGTCTTCCAAGTGGGTCAGGAGATGGACCTGTCCCAGGCCGCGGACCGGCTTGTGGAGAACGCCTACACCTGCGCCGACCTGGTCATGGACAGGGGGGAGTTCGCCCTGCGCGGCGGCATCCTCGACATCTTCCCCCCGACGGCCCCGCACCCGGTCCGCATTGACTTCTTCGGGGACGAGATCGACAGCATCAAGCCTTTCCACGCTTCCGACCAAAGGAGTTTCGGCCAGGGCCAGGAACGGATTTGGGCCCCGGCCTGCCGGGAGATTCCCCTCAACCAGAAGGTCCGTAGGAGGGCGGCGGCCTTGGTCGGCTCCATTCCCAACGCCGATGACATGCTGGAATCCATTTCCCAGGGGATCCCTGTGGAAGGGATGGAATCGCTGATTCCGGCCTTGATCGATGACGTCATGCCGGTTTATTCCCTCTTCGACCCTCGGGCCGTCATCATGTTCTGCGATATGGAAAGGCTCCGCCGGGGGGCCGATGACCTGACCAAGACGGCCAATGAATTCCTGGCCGCATCCTGGCACGTGGCGGCGAGCGGTCACGGCGCGGGCGCGCCCATCAGCTTCGACAAGTCCAACTTCCTTGATTTCTCCGAGGTGCACCGGTCTTTGGAATTGACGCACCCGGCCACCTGGGACTTGTCGAGCTTGGGCGTGGACCCTTCCGCGGATGGGCACGCCCGGCTCGCGGCAGTGCCTCCGGATGAGTACCGGGGCGATGAATCCAAAGCCACTTCAGGCATCCAGGCACTGCGCGAGCGCGGCTTCGCCGTCGCCGTGACCGCCGCCGCACGGGGGACCCTGTCCCGCCTGCGGCGAGTCATCTCCTCGACCGGCGTGTCCGGGGTCGATTTTCGCCTGTCCCTCGCTTCCGACGGATTCATCGACGACAAGGCCCATCTGGCCCTCCTGACGGAAAGGGACATCACCGGCCATTCGTCCGTGGCCGCCCAGGCCAAAACCCCCAAACGCAGGCGCAAGGCCATCGACCTGGTCGAGCTGAAGAAGGGCGACTTCGTCGTCCATGAGCAGCATGGCATCGGCCGTTTCGTGGAGATGGTCCGTCGTCCCGTCCGTCCCGTCAATACCAGGATCAGGGGTCTGGCCCCCTCCTCTCGGGGCGCTGCCGGCCATGACCCTTCCGACCAGGCCTTCCGCGAGTATCTGGTCATCGAATACGCCCCTTCCAAACGGGGGGCTCCGCCTGACCGCCTTTACATCCCCACCGATCAGTTGGATCAGGTGAGCAAATACATAGGCGCGGAAGAACCCAAACTCAACAAGCTGGGCGGCTCCGACTGGTCCCAGACCAAGGCCAAGGCCCGGAAAAAGGTCAAGGAGATCGCCCAGGACCTGGTCAAGCTTTACGCCGCCCGGCAACGGACCCAGGGCTTCGCCTTCAGCCCCGACACCCCCTGGCAGCGCGAGCTGGAAGAGGCCTTCCCCTACCAGGAGACCCCCGATCAACTGACCACCATCGACGAGGTCAAGGCGGACATGGAGAAACCCATCCCCATGGACCGGCTCATTTGCGGGGACGTGGGCTTCGGCAAGACCGAGATCGCCGTCCGGGCTGCCTTCAAGGCCATCCAGGACTCCAAACAGGTGGCCGTTTTGGTGCCGACCACTCTTCTGGCCCAGCAGCATTTCGAGACTTTCACCGACCGGTACGAGGGTTTTCCGGTCACGGTCAAGATGATGTCCCGCTTCCAATCGGCGGCGGAGAACAAGGAGACCATCGAAGGATTGCGGGACGGGTCCGTGGACCTGGTCATCGGCACCCATAAACTGCTCAATCCCCAGATCAAATTCAAAGACCTGGGACTGGTCATCATCGATGAGGAACAGCGTTTCGGGGTGGAACACAAAGAGACCCTGAAAGCCTTGCGCACCAATGTGGACGTGCTCAGCCTGTCCGCCACCCCCATTCCCCGGACCCTGGAGATGGCCGTCACCGGAATCCGCGAGATGTCCACCCTGGATACTCCTCCGGAGGACCGCCTGCCCGTGCTCACCTATGTGGGGGCCTACGAAGACACCCAAGTGGTGGCCGCCATCCGCCGCGAGCTTCTGCGTGGGGGCCAGGTCTTCTTCGTCCACAACCGGGTGCAGGACATCTCCAAGGTGGCCGCCCACATCAAGGACCTGGTGCCGGAGGCCAAGATCGGCATGGCCCACGGCAAGATGGGGGAGAAGCAACTGGACAACATCATCCATGATTTCTGGCATCGTGACATCGACGTCCTGGTCTGCACCACCATCGTGGAAACCGGGCTGGATATCTCCAACGCCAACACCCTCATCGTGGACCGGGCCGACCGGTTCGGCCTCTCCCAGCTGCATCAGCTTAGGGGCCGGGTCGGGCGAGGATGGGAAAGGGCTTACGCCTACTTCCTCTACGATCCGGCCAAGCCCATGACCCAGACCGCCCATGACCGCCTGTCCACCATCGCCCAAAACACGGCCTTGGGGGCCGGCTATGACGTGGCCATGAAGGATTTGGAGATCCGCGGGACCGGCAACCTCTTGGGAGGGGAGCAGTCCGGCCACATCGAAGGAGTCGGCTTCGACCTTTATGTGCGGATGGTCTCCGACGCCGTCCAGGACTACAAGGAGTCGGAGCGGACCGACGCCGTGGCCACCACGGTCGACCTGCCGGTGGAGGCCTCCATCCCGCCGTCCTACATCGATTCCGACAAACTCCGCCTGGAGGTCTACCGCAAGGTGGCCGCCGCCCAAGGGGAGGAGGACTTCCAGGAGATCCGGGACGAGCTGACCGACCGTTATGGCAAACCTCCGCAGGCCTTGGACCTGCTTTTCGCCGTCGCCCGGCTGCGCTCGCGGGCCAAGGCCATGGGGATCACGGATCTGATCGCCCAAGGCAGGAACATCCGCGTGGTCGGCCCGGATCCGCAGGAATCCGTCCTGATGCGTTTGAAGCGGATCTACAAGACGGTCCAGTACCGCCCGGTCACCCATACCCTCATCATCCCCACCTCTTTCCAAGGCTCTTTCGACTCCGACCCCATGGATTCGAAGCAGGTCCTGGAATGGACGGATCTCCTCCTGGACGACCTCACCTGGAGGGGTAAAAAAGCCTGATTCCCATCTGGGGAATCGTCCATTAAATCAGGTAGTCTGGTAGTGTTCACACAATGACAAATAAGGAGTAATTGTGGCAATTATTGAAAGCATTTACGCTCGCGAAATCCTTGATTCCCGCGGCAACCCGACCGTGGAAGTCCTGCTGGAAACCGATGACGGCGCCTTGGGCCACGGCCTGGTTCCTTCCGGCGCTTCCACCGGCGAAGCCGAGGCTTGGGAGCGTCGCGATGGCGACAAGTCCCGTTATCAGGGCAAGGGCACCCTCAATGCCGTCAAGGCCGTCAACGAAGAGATCGCTCCTAAGGTCATCGGCATGGACGCCACCGACCAGCGCGCTCTGGATGAGACCATGATCGAGCTCGACGGCACTCCCAACAAGGGTCGCTTGGGCGCCAACGCCATCCTGGGCGTTTCCTTGGCCGCCCTCTACGCTTCCGCCGAGTCCGCCGACCTGCCTCTTTACCGTTACATCGGCGGCACCAACGGCCACATCCTGCCCGTTCCCAACATGAACATCATGAACGGCGGCGCCCACGCTGATTTCGCCACCGACATCCAGGAATACATGATTTCCCCCTACGGCTTCGATTCTTATCATGAGGCCCTGCGCGCCGGCGTCGAAGTCTACCACACTTTGAAGAACGTCCTCAAGAAGGATGACCTGGCCACCGGTCTGGGTGATGAAGGCGGTTTCGCTCCTAAGATGAAGTCCAACGAGGACTCCCTCAAGTACATCATGGACGCCATCTCCGCAGCCGGCTATGAGCCTGGCCGTCAAATCGGCATCTCCCTGGATGTGGCCTCCTCCGAGTTCTACAACAAGGAGACCGGCAAGTATCGTTTCGACGGTAAAGAGCGCGACGCCGCTTACATGCTGGATTATTACGAGAACCTGATCAACGAGTACCCCATCGTCTCCATCGAGGATCCTTTCCAGGAAGAAGGCTGGGATGACTGGGCCGCCATCACCAAGAAGCTGGGCGATCGCCTCCAGTTCGTGGGCGATGACCTCCTGGTGACCAACCCCGCTCGTCTGGCGAAGGGCATCGAGCTCGGCGCCGCCAACTCCCTCCTGGTCAAGCTGAACCAGATAGGCACCGTGACCGAGACCTTGGACGCCATTGAGCTGGCCACCGCCAACGGTTATACCTCCATGGTCTCCCACCGTTCCGGCGAGACCCCGGACACCACCATCTCCGATCTGGCCGTCGCCAAGAACACCCGTCAAATCAAGACTGGCGCCCCAGCCCGTGGCGAGCGCATCGCCAAGTACAACCGCTTGCTCGAGATCGAGGAAGAGCTGGGCTCCACCGCTCAGTACGCCGGCTACAGCGCTTTCAAGGCCTGCAAGAAGTACGTCAAGTAGTTTCCTGCTTCGGCTTCCGCGGTCTGTTGACCGCCTGAGCCGCTGGGGCTGATCTCAGGCCCGGATTCCGACAAAGCATGAATTCTGCAAAGAATCCTCGCCCGCCATCCTTTCTTTCAAGGGTGGCGGGTATTTTTGTATCTATGACCGTCCGCATGCCTTCCCAGAAATCCTCCAAGAAGTCCGTCAAGACCTCCCCGAAAGGTAGGGGGACGGCCTGGTGGATGGCTTCCGGAATCAAGCAGAACGGCCCCATCGCCTTCTTCATCGCCCTCATCATCATCCTCGTCGCCTTGGCCCAGTTCGTCTCGACCATGGGGACCTACATGCGCAACGCGAGCGAGCTCAACAGCCTCAAAGCCCAGGAAGCGAGCCTGATCGCCAGGAAGGAATCCTTGAAGAACGACATCTCCCGCTGGGATGACGACGCGTACGTGACCACCCAAGCCCGGGAAAGGTTGGGCTTCGTCTATCCGGGGGAGAAATCCGTCACTTTGAAGAACTCCCGGCACCGGAACAAGACCGGCTCTGAGTCCTCCTCCTCGCAAGGCCAGGACACGACGAGCGGCCAGAAACCCCCTTGGTACAAGGAGATGTTCTCCTCCTTGCAGAAGGCCGACAAAGGCAAGTCCGACCAGAGCGGTGAATCTGGGACCTCCCCACGCATCTCATCCGACAAGGAACAGCAGAAGTGGGAGAAAAGCCGGCAGTACCAATGACGGTGGTTGATGGCATCGGCCGATGAGGACAGACGATGACAACACCAGCAAAGACACCAACAACGATACCTGTAGAATGAAACCATGACACCCAGTCCCTTCCACCAACACAATTCCGACCTGTTGGACGCCCTTTTGTCCTCCGCCGTCTCTGCCGAAGACATAGCCGCCGTCCAAGCCCAACTGGGCCGTTACCCTCGGGGGATGGTGGCCGTCGGAGCCCGGTGCGTCTGCGGTCAGCCCCTGGTGACCGTCACCCGTCCTCTTCTGGATGGGGGGATCCCCTTCCCGACGACCTTCTACCTGTCCGCTCCAGTCGCGACCAAGGCCATCTCCCGCCTGGAGGCTTCGGGGATAATGACCGACCTGACCGATCAGGTAAGGACAGACCTTGAAACCAAAGCGGCTTACGGGCGGGCGCATCTGGCCTATCTGGATTTCCGCCGTCAGCTGGCGCTGCGTTTGGGGGATAGCGAAGACCATATCGAAGGGGTCAGCGCGGGGGGCATGCCCGAGCGGGTCAAATGCCTGCACGCTTTGGTCGCCCAGTCCTTGGCCATGGGCCCGGGAGTCAATCCCATAGGAGACAAGGCTTTGGACATGGTCAAAGATGAATTCGACCCAGCCGTCTGCCGCTGCCCACAAGGACGGGACGACGCTCGGTCCCACGAAGGAGAATCATGGCTGTAACCGTTGCCGGTATTGATTGTGGAACGAATTCCATCCGATTGATGGTCGCCACAGTGAGCGAGAAAGGGATGGAGGCGATCGTCCCCCGCGTCATGCGCGTCGTCCGTTTGGGGCAGGACGTGGATAAGACCCACGAATTCAGCCCGGAAGCCCTGGCCCGGACCTTTGCGGCCATCGACGAATTCGCCCGGATCCTGGAGCCGTATCAGGTGGATGGGATCCGCTTCGTGGCCACCAGTGCCACCCGTGACGCCCGCAACAGGCGGGAATTCGAGGACTACGTCCAGAAGAAACTGATGGTCCGGCCGGATGTCATTCCGGGCACCGAAGAGGCCCGGCTCAGCTTCCTGGGGGCCACTTCGGTCATCGATTCCGCCCTTCATAAGCCCCCTTACTTGGTCATGGACCTGGGGGGCGGTTCCACCGAACTGGTCCTGGGTGGGGATGGGGTCGCTTCTCCCGACCACCAGGTCAGGCAGGCCTATTCCATGGATATGGGGTCGGTCCGGGTGTCCGAAAGGCATCTGGTCAGCGATCCTCCCCGGCAGGAGGAGATCCAGGCGGCCACCGAGGATGTGGATCAGGCGATTGACGAGGCTTGCAAGCAAGTGGATCTTTCCGCCACCGGCACCTTCATCGGGGTCTCCGGGACCGCCACCACCATGGCCTCCGTGGCCATCGGCCTGACTTCATACGACCATGACGCCATCGACGGTCAGGTGATCTCCTTCGACCGAATGGAGGAGGCCGACGACGAGGTCCTCCGCATGACCCGCGATCAGCGGGGACGGTTGGGGGTCATCCATCCCGGCCGTCTGGATGTGATCGGCGGGGGAGCCTTGGTCCTGACCGAAATCATGAAGCGGATCCGGAAGGATACGGCCGCAGCCGGGCATGAAGTGGACCAGGTGATGGTCAGCGAACATGGTTTGGTCGAAGGGATTGTGCGCGACCTGGGTCTGCGACTGCTGCAGGCTCAAGGCTAGGCTTAGGCTGATGCTCAAGACCTTAGGGTCAGACCGAAGCTCCTGGTCAAAGCTGAGGACCAGCTTGGGGTCCAGGCCCAAGCTGAGAGGCTTATCTTCCTTAAACCGATTTGTCTTTCCTAGACATAGACCTAACCTTGTGGCATAATGAAGAGGTTGCCAGACTGCCGGCCGCTGAAGACCGTCGTCGGCAGCCGCCTCGATGGCGAAATGGTAGACGCAGCGGACTTAAAATCCGCCGACTTTATTGTCTTGCGGGTTCGAGTCCCGCTCGAGGCACGAATGGAAAAGGAGATTACATGACCGTATCTGAGATGCCGGAAGTCAATGCCGAATTTGGCGCCGCCCCAACCTTGTCTTTCCCCACCGAACATGCCCCTGCCGGGCTGAAAGGCGTGGAATTGGTGGAAGGGGATGGCCCTGTGGTCCGCAAGGGCGACGTGGTGACCGTCAACTACCATGGGGTGGTTTGGGGCAAGGAGACCCCCTTCGACTCCAGTTTCGACCGTCATCAGCCTGCGACTTTCGCCATCGGCGTAGGGCAGGTCATCCGTGGATGGGACCAACTGGTCCCGGGCCACAACGTCGGCTCCCGCCTGGTGGTATCCATTCCGCCTGAGTATGGCTACGGTTCCCGCGGCATCCCTTCGGCCGGCATCGGTGGTGGCGATACTCTAGTCTTCGTCATCGATATCATCTCCACCACTCAAGGGCGTTGAAGCCCCCGCGGCTGAGCGCCTCTGGCACCGTGGAAGGAGCGCAGGGCCAGGCGGACGGCCGGGGACAATCATAAAGTCGTAACGCAAAGGAGTCATTATGGCTGAAGAAAAAGTCTATTTGCTGACGCAGGAAGCATATGACAAGTTGAAGGAAGAACTGACCTATCGGGAAGGGGACTTGCGCGAAGAGATCAAAGCGAAGATCGCCGCGGCCCGGGCCGAAGGGGATTTGAGCGAGAACGGCGGTTATCAGGCCGCTCGCGAGGAACAGGGGAAGAACGAAGGACGCATCCAAGAGCTGACCGTCAAGCTCCGCGATTCCCAGATCCTCAAGGCGCCCAAGGCCGGCAAGGTGGGTCCGGGGTCTTTGGTGGTCTTGGAAATCGCCGGAAACGAGATGACCTACGTCCTGGGGTCCCATGATCTGGCTGTGGCCACCGATTTCGACATCATCAGTCCTGAGTCGCCCATCGGAGCGGCCATCAACGGGAAGAAGAAGGGGGATACGGTGACCTATGCCGCCCCCAATGGGCGTGAGATCACCGTCATCATCAAGAACGCCAAGCCTTTGTGATCGGGATTGCGGGGTTTCTATACTGGCTGATGGCTAGCTGACTTGATTTCTGTCTGACGCCTGATACCCGCTGGCTGATAACTGATGGCCGTGGCTGATGTCTGACTGCAGGCTGCCGGTCCCGCTTCCGCCCGCTCTGGTCGGAAACCTAATGGGCGGCCTGCATCAAGGAGACGATCACGAAGTAAATCGCCACTACATGGCAGGCATAGCCGAGGACCGTCCCGGTATGGAAGATCTCATGGAAGCCGTAGACCATGGGCCAGGGGTCCGGCTTCCGCAGGCCGTAGACGATGGCTCCCAGGATGTAGCAGGCGCCGCCGGCGACGATCAGCCAGACGACGGCTGGACCCGCGTAAGGCGACCGCCAGAAGAGGTCCAGGAACCCCACTCCGGAGACCCCGAAGACGATGTAGATGATGGTGTAAAGCCAGCGGGGGGCGTTGATCCAAATCACGTGGATGATGAGGGCGATGGCGGTGAAGATCCACATGCTGGCGATGATGATGACGCGCCACCGTTCTTCCAAAGCGAAGGAGACCGGGGTGTAGGTCCCGGCGATGAGCAGGAAGATATTGACGTGATCAATCCTGCGAAGCACGTCGGTTACTTTGGGAGACCAGTCGCCCACGTGGTAGATGGCGGAATTAGTGAAAAGGATGAGGGAGCTGGTCATGAAGACGGCGCAGGCCCATTTCGTCCCAGCGTTGGGAGCCAGGCATATGAGGACGATTCCGGCGGCCAGGGCCAGGGGAGCCGTGACCAGGTGGATCCAACCGCGCATGGCGGGTTTGGGCCGCCCGTGGACATCCAGACGGACCTTCTTCTTGTAGGTGCCGCGGGCTTTCTGTTCGATGACGCTGGCCTTGTACTCGCCTTTGGCTAGGATCCGGTCCGCCTTGGCCCGCGATTTCATGCGGATCGAATCCGCTTTGGCCTGGTCTCTGGCCATGCGAGCCTTGCGCACCTGATCCACGGCTTGATCGCTCACTTCGGGGAGCGAGGCCTGCGGACCGTTGCCGGAGGCCCTGTCTGCCTTCCCCTCGTCCTCAGCCTCTTCATTGATTGTCTGATTCCGCTTATCGACCATCCGAACTTGTTTATCGACCATGCCAAGCCTCCTGCCAGTGATTGCGATGAATTGCCGTTGATCACCGTTTCTTACTTTTGGTTCCTGTTGATTACCGTTGATTCCTGTTGTGATTATCTTTGATTGCCTTTGAGCGCCGCCTTCTTCCCCTAGTCTATCATCGACTTCCCGCTTTGCCGGAATGTCCTCAGCCCTGCCTGTCCATCTTCCGCGACGGCGCGTCATGTCTTGTCCCTCGGGCACTACAATGAGACTATGACAGATTTCACTGACGTATTCGCCCGCAGCACCAGTTTGGAAGACGAAGACAAAGCTTGGCTGCGCAAGCTCATCGACGACTGGCAGGTCATGGCCGATTTGAGTTTCGCCGACCTGCTGATGGTCATCCCGATCTTCCACGACGGCAGGGACGGGCTTATCATCGCCGCTCAGTGCCGCTCTTCGACCGTCGTCTCCCGCCAGGTGGAGGACATGGTCGGACAGGTGTTGCCGACCATCTTGGACCCTCTTGTCAGGGACGCCTTGAGCGGGAAGGACACGACGGGGATCGACCATTACCGGATGGTGGGCACGGCGACCGTATGCGATGACGTCGTCCCCATTCGCAGGGATGAGAGGATTCTGGGCGTGCTCATCCGCGAGACCAACATGATCACCCGACTCGCCAATGGGCATTACGAATCGGAGAGCATCAGGGTCGGCCACGCCCTCTTCGACATGGTGGGGGAAGGGTCTTTCCCTTATAAATGCGATCTTCTTTCCAAACAAAGGCATGATCCCCGCGTCTCCGACGGCTTCCTGGTCCTGTCGGAGGAGGGGATCGTGGAATACGCCGCCCCCAACGCCGTCAGTTGTCTGCGGCGTCTGGGGGTGGCGACCGATATGGTCGGACGGTATCTCAGCCAGTATGTGACCGACCAATTCAGCAAATCGGACGCCTCCGAAACCTTCACCGAGGCTCTGCCGGGAGTCCTGGCCGGCAAGTTCTTCGCCGACGCCGAAATCACCACCAGGAACAGTTCCATCGCCATGCGGTCTTTCCCCCTCTACCATCGGGGGGAGCGGACCGGGGCCGTGATCCTCTGCCGGGACGTGACCGAAGTCCGTCGCCGCGAACGGGAACTGGAGACCAAGGACGCGACCATCGCCGAAATCCACCATCGGGTGAAGAACAACCTCCAGGCCGTCTCCTCCCTCCTGCGTTTGCAGGCTCGGCGGACCTCCAATCAGGAAGTGCGCAAGGAGCTGCAGGAAGCTATGCGCCGGATCGAGACCATCGCCGTCGTCCATGAGGGGTTGAGCAAGACCGCTGATGAGAACGTCGACTTCGACAAGGTGATCGCCAACCTCTTGCATATGGCCGTAGAGGTAGCTTCGACCGATGAGCAGCACATCAGCATCTCCTATCTGGGCAAATTTGGCACTATGGCCGCCCAGGACGCCACCCCGCTCTCCTTGGTCCTGACGGAGCTGGTGACCAATTGCGTGGAGCACGGTTTCGAGGACCGGACGGAGGGCACGATCAACATTTCGGTCGGGAGGAGCGGGAAGAAGCTCAACATCCTGGTCGAGGACGATGGGAACGGTTTGGGGTCGGAGACCGACGAAAAAGGGTCGGCGGCGCGGTCTTCGGGATCCGGTCTGGGCACTCAGATCATCAACACTTTCGTGACCAATGATTTCGATGGTTCGATTACGTGGGAATCCAACTATCCCCATGGGACCCGGGTGACCATGTCCATCACCTTGCGGGCGACGGAGTGATGGGTGATGGGCATCAGATAGACAGGCGCTAGCGGATAAGCGCTGGGGACCCGGATAGGAAGCGGCTACCAGACGGGCGAAGAGTGGAAGATATAGGACAAAAATGCAGGGCAAAAAGGCGCGGAGGAGAAGATGCAGGAGGAAAAGGCGCAGAGAAAAAGGCGCAAAAGACAAAGAATAAAAGAAAGAGGAGGCTTGGAATCATTCGGTTCCAAGCCTCCTCTTTCTGGTCTTTCCGACATCGCGGCGATGAATCATGATGATGAATCGTGATAATCATCCGATGCCTGTCGTCCGTTTCATCTGCGGTCCGGCCGTCCGCAACGCGGCATCGGCGGTTGGCGCCTATTGCCTGTGCCTGCTTGATACGCTGTCGTTTAATGCATACGCATGCCGCTACGACGGGCCCTCATATACTTGCGCTTCAGGGCACGGCGCTCATCTTCGCTGTATCCGCCCCAAACGCCATAATCCTGGTTGGTGTCCAATGCGGTCTTCAAGCATTCATCGACGACAGCGCAAGTACGGCAAACGGCCTTGGCCTCTTCAATCTGTTGAAGGGCTGGACCAGTGTTGCCGACGGGGAAGAAAAGCTCGGGATCCTTATCGCGGCACGCCGCTTTCGCCCGCCAATCCTGGGAACTGCTCACGGAAGCCTCCTCTTACAGTAAATGTCCTATATAGAGATAAGCACGAAATGAGCGTTTTGGCAAGCCTTTTACCTAAAAAAGATAAGAAAAACGGGAGAATCCCTCTTGCGGATGAGTCAGGGGGTGCCCCCATCCAGTTGGGTGAAGAATTGGACGGGGATTGGAGTCTCCTCCCAATAAAACCCTCTGCCGGGAATCCGGGATTTTCCTAGGTAAGTGTCCGATAGGAGCTCGGAAGGCAAGCCCCAGAGCAGGTCTGTGGCCTTGTCCCGGCTGGGGATGATGATGCGAGCTTGGCAATTTTGCGGATAATGGACAAGATGGGCCTCCGAAACGGTGTAGATGAGGGTGGTGTGAGGGTCCCGGTCGGCATGAGTGAAATCCTCGCGGGAATGGATGAAGGATACGCCCGGGCAGGCGACGGCTTCTTTCAGGTCTTGCGCCAACGGGGGGATGGGACTTGCCCGGTCCTGATCATTCAAAGAATCCTGGCTGAACTTTCCGAAAGAAGGTCCCGGAGCTTCGGGCAGGCCCGCACCGAAGGGGTCAAGGAAGGGCTCGGCGTCGTCGCACAAGGCCAGACGGTTCGGCGGAGGCCCCTGTCCGCTGTGGAGAGCCAGAAAGGAGCGGAGGATGATGGCGAGAACGGTGCTTTTCCCGCACCCCCGTGGGGCTATGACGGCCAGGGTACGTCCGTCCAAAGGGAGGAACCATGGGCTGGTGACGACGCCGTCATCTTGGAGACCCAGTAGCAGGGAAGAGGGGGAGGGCTCTTTCGCGGGCGGGAGCTCTGCCCACGGCAGGGACCGGGGAAGGGGACGGCTGAAAAGTCGGATGGTGGGTCTCTCATTCCTGGCGCAAGCCATGAATCGGGCGGCGGCCTTGATTTCGGATACCAAGCGCTGGCTTTCATGGGGGCTTCTGGTGAAACAGCGGAAGGGGAAACAGGAATCGCCATCGTTCAGATAACCGATGCCCGGCTCCTGAGGGCTGATGGATGCGGCCAGGGGAGTGGACAGGAGGTCGATGGATTGGAGTGGGTCGCGCACGCGCAGGCAGATATGGAGGGAAAGGTTCGCCTTCATCTCGTTGCTGATTTGGCCCATGGGGCTTTGGGTGCAGGCGATCAGATGCATGCCGAGGGAGCGTCCCAGGGCGGCGAGGGAGACCAGACGGGGTATGTAATCCGGCAAAGCCTCCTTTAAAGCGTGGAATTCGTCGACGACGATGATCAGCCGGGCGGGCGGGTCAGACAGCTGGTCGATATTCGAACACCGCTGCTCTTGGACCAGGGTCTCTCGGCGCTTCAGCTCTTCTTCGATGGCGAGAAGGGCCCGTAAGGCATGGGCGATATCCAGGTCGGACACATTGCCGACCGTGTGGGGCAGGCGGCGTAGGGTTTGGAAAGTGGCTCCGCCCTTGAAGTCAAGAAAGATGAAATGAAGTTCCTGAGGGGAGTAGTGACAGGCGAGGGACAGACACCAGTTCTCCAGGAAAAGGGATTTGCCGGAGCCGGTCGTTCCGGCGACTAAGGCATGAGGGCCTTGACGGTTCAGGTCTATCGCCAAAGGCGCCTTCTGCGGAGCGTCCTTTCCCGGCAGGAGGCAGGATCCAAGGATGATGGATAAAGATGAAGGGCGGGGAAAATCGGAAGAATCGACTGTCGCCGGAGGCATCCCGACTTCAACCGCATCCGAATGGGTCGTGGCGCTTGAAGAAAGGACAGCCGCTTGAGGAGATGAATCCGACCTCAGCCAGAGGGCCACAATCCGTCTCCAGTTCAAACTATCGGCCTGGCCCTCCTTGATTCCGGATACGGGGGATTCCTCCGCTGGAAGATATTGCCCCAAGGCGTTGGCGCTGACCTGCAAAGGGTCTCCTGGAGAGGAGATGCCTTCCCCGGGAAAGGGGGAAGTTCCGGGGTGGGTGAGGGCGGAATCCTTACTCGACTCCGGTCGGTCGCCAAGACCAGCTGTTTTCTTCTGCGATTGAAGACGGCGTTTTTCTTCCTCGTAGCGGACCACAATGATGAAGACGAAGGCGAGTGAGGAGATGAGGCCGGGGACTAGGAAGACCAGGTAGAGGTAGTTATGGCCGACCAGCATGAAGACGAGCATGACCCCCTGCCCAATTACCCCAGCCAAATTGGGCAGGAGGGAGGAAAGGAAGTCCCATCGGGCGGTCCTTCTGACTATCTCGGGTTCCGTATTCGTGTTTCGGGAACGTGCTTTGCTCATGCTTCCAGTCTGACAGGGAAGACTCGGCCTGTCCATCATAGGAAGCGAATGGGGATAAACGTGAAACACGCCGGAAAACATTGGCTTTCCGACGTGTGGATAAGTGACGGAGGGGACTGCGGAAATCCAGCAGGCATTGTCAGCCGTCCGCAGTTGCCCATCACCGCGGGCTATGAGCGGCGGACGACGGTCAAATCAGGAGGCGGATTGGCCTCCCACCGTCCCCGGAGCCTGCTCGCCCCGGGCCAGACGGGAGAAGAGGTTGTGGTTGTTGGTGGAATCCAAGAGGATACAGGAGCCTATCCCTGAGGCCGGCTGATAATCCTGCGAAGTGTAATAAACGGTGCCGCTGACGCCTTTCCCTCCTGTCGCCGCACGGAAGGCCAAAGCCATATCAATCAGGGTGAAAGGAGAGGTCTTCTGGTCGACCGTCATGGACCCGAGTCCGGCCTTCAGGACCCGCTGGAGTCTGATGGGGTTGAGAATCAAGGCGGGGGAGGATGCTTTCTTCATGATGGCAGCTATCACCATCCGTTGGCGTTGGGTGCGTCCGAAATCGCCCAAAGGATCCGAGTAACGCATGCGGGACATGGCCAAAGCGGTCTGTCCATTGGCCGCATGACAGCCTGCCATCCACTGGAGACCGGATTTTTCGTCGTTCACCGTCCGGTCATAGCAGAGCTGGACGCCTCCCAAGGCGTTGACGATGGTCTCCAGCCCGCCGAAACCGACTTGCACCACATGGTCGATCTTCTGCCCGGTGACCCCTTCCACGACTTCGACCAGTTTCTCATAGCCATACAGCTCCGCCACGGCGTTGATCTTCGAATCCTGGCCGTTCACCTGAACGTAGGAGTCGCGCGGGATGGAGATGAGTGAGGCAGGGCCATGGGCGGGCTTCGTCAGCACCATGATGGTATCCGTCCTGAATCCCGGCACCTGGTCCGCGCTTCCTCCCGTCGTGCCATCGCGGGCGTCGGATCCCAGGATCAGCCAGGTCGACCCTGTGGAGTCGGCCGCGGCCGAAAGGTAGTCCTTATGGCTGAGGTTGGAATTGACCACCCCGAAGATCCAGAGCAGATAGACGAGAATCAGGGCCAGGAGGGCGGCGATGACGCGGATGGCGATTTTGCCAGGTCCGGCCTTTTTCCTCCTGGCGGCCTGCGGGCCTGTTCCGGATGGGCCAGCCGGATTCCTTCCCGGGCCTGCGGGAAGAGGCGATGGGGAGGGGAGGGAGGATACGGGAACTTGGCCCTGCCGACCGCCGCTCCTAGTGGAAGAGGGGGATCCGGCGGGGATGACATTGCTGCCGGATGCGGCTGTGCGGGCTTTGCGGCGAGGGGGGATCGACTGTGGTTGGCCCTCCGCGTCCGTCTGCGGTCGACTTGGCTGCCGTCCCTGTGCGGATTGCCCCGTCTGTCCGGTCTGCGCAGGCCGCCCTGCCTGCGCAGACGTCTGCCGGGGGCGAGAGGAGGTCTGCGAAGGTGACGAGGCGGGCTGATAGGAAGGAGGCAGACCTTGATCCGAGGACGCGCCTTTTCCCTTGTATCCCGCATGCCCTTTGCGTCCGTCCGAAGATGCGGATTGGGGGGACGCTTTCCTGGCGGAAGGCTCGAAACTGGGGGGAAGGGAATCGTATTCGTTATCGGTCATCGTCATCCTTCGCTGTGCTTGGGGACTTCGCTAGGCTGGGGAAAGCCGCAAATCTCCCTTCATTCTAAGGGAGAAGGCAAAGGATGACGGACGAGGCCGGAAGTTTATACAAAAACTTTATATAGGTCCGGGTCAGCTTTCGATCTTGCAGAAGGTGTAATTCACGTACTTCTCCGCGAAGCCGATGTACCAGCCGGTAGCCGGATCGCTGATGACCCCGGAGTCCTTGTCCACCGTGCCCCCGGTCCCGGGATCGATGAGGGTACCGTCGGCCTTCTTCTGCAGGCCGGTGTGGGGGTCGACGGGGGAGAGGGGGAGAGAGGGACTGGAAGCCGAAGAGGAATCGCCTTGTGAAGGGCTGCTTTCCGAGGGGGAGGAGGAAGCGGAAGAGGAAGGCTTCTTCGCGGAATCGTCGTCGCTGAGCGACTTGTCATCCTTGAGCCTGTCCCAGACGGAGGAAGCCGCCTGTGTCCATTGCACGCGGTTGGGATCATAGGTGGAAGTCTCCACCGGGATCGTCTGGGAGTAGATGCCGTGGCCGCCGCTGTTGGCCGCCAATCCCGCCAGACTGGAAGCCAGGCCGGCCAGGACGTCCACCTTGGCCAGGCCTTCGCTCATGCTCAAAGAGTTGATGGCGGATTTGGCCAATTGGTAGAGCTGATTGGTTTGGGTGAAGAGGTTCTTGTTGGTGGCTTCGCGCAGGAGCATCTTGATCAAGTACTGTTGGCGGACGGTTCGCATCACGTCGGATCCGTCCCCGATCCCATGGCGGATCCGGGCGAACTGGGTGGCCTTGACCCCGTCCAGGTGGTGGAGGCCGCGTTTGAGGGACAGGTTGGTATAGGAATCGTTGAAATCCTGGGGGACGCAGATGTCCACCCCGCCGAGGGCGTTGATCATGGTGCTCATGCCGGAGAAATCCACCACGATGAACTGGCTGATATCGAGGCCGGTCAGGCTGTTGACCGCGTTCATGGTGCAGCTGGCGGCCGACGAGACGTTGTTGGCCTTGGTGTAAGCGGTGGCGAAGATGGAGTTGAACATGATGTTGCTTTGAGCCGGTATGGTTCCGGCGGTGGTGGTGCAGGCGGGGACGCTGACCAAGGAGTCCCGGGGGATGGAGACGATGTCGATGAATTTACGGTTGGCGGAGATGTGCACTACCATGGTGGTGTCCGCTTGGTGGTTGGAGGCGTCTTCGGGATTGTTGTCGTTGATGAGGGCCCCGTTCCTGCCGGCGCGGGCGTCCTGCCCGATGACCAGGATGTTCAAAGCCTTGCCTTCATTGGGGTCTACCGTGGTTTTCACCACTTTTCCGCCTTTGCCGATGACCGTCACGGACGACTCTTTGACGGCGTTGGCCAAATCCATGTAAAGCGCTCCGCTGGCCACGGCCAGAAAAGTCAATAGGCCGATGAGGACCATGGCGATGCCCCGCGCCAGCCTCTTGCCGGTGATGAAGTTAACCGAGTGCAGAGGAGGGTCGTAGGAATTGATTCGCAACGAGATGTGACGATGCTGGGAGCGATGGTGGTCAGTCACAGGGGTCCTTCCGCGAAGTCAGATAGTGTTCAACCTCTCATTGTAGACCAGGACTGGCATTTGCGGGAT
This sequence comes from Parascardovia denticolens DSM 10105 = JCM 12538, assembly GCF_001042675.1. Classification (NCBI taxonomy): domain Bacteria; kingdom Bacillati; phylum Actinomycetota; class Actinomycetes; order Bifidobacteriales; family Bifidobacteriaceae; genus Parascardovia; species Parascardovia denticolens. The sequence goes on along the minus strand of NZ_AP012333.1, from coordinate 1,157,265 downwards.
CCCAAACGGCGGAAAAATGGGCGAAAGGTAAAGAAAACGTCCGAATTCCGCCCTTTCTTCGCTCCCTTTCCTTTCCAACCCATACAGTGGTATTCGGGAAACTATGCAAAAGGTGGTGCTATGACGAATCCTGAGGATCAGATCAGGGAGACTCGCGGCCAGGGCGCGAGGTCGGCCGACCCTGACCTTGCCGAGACTCCTGGCCAGGCTTTTTCTCCGCCGGCCCCGCCCCGGCCGCCGGCCTCTTCTCCCAAGACCTCGTCCGTATCGTCTCCCTCCTCGTCTCTTTCTTCAAAGAGTACCGATTCGAAGAATCCCGGAGAGCCCGCCGATGAGGCCACCGGCGGGGTCCCCGATTTCGAATCGGAAGGTCCCCAGATGGAAGATGAGGACGAGACGACCTATCTTTACGAAGAAGACAGGAACCAGGCCCTGCCTGTGGACGACTGCATCCTCGCCGCCATGGGTGGAGCCATGGATGGGCGGACCTGGTCAGAAGACCAAAGGGTGGAGTCCGCCGTGGCCGCCGTCATCACGGTGGAGGATGACAGCCGCTATCTGCTGAGGACCTTGGAAGCCCTCCTGAGCCAAAACGTCCTGCCTGGCGAAATCATCATCGCCCAAGCGGCCGGAGGCAAGAGGACGGGCAAAATGGACCTCGGCCCAGGGCGGGAGATCGCCGTCCCTAGGCATCAAGAAGGCCATCCGGATCAGGAAGAGCCTTGCCGCATCCACGCAATATCGGTCAAGGCCGGCTCCTTCAGCGAAACGGTCAATGCGGCCCTGAACCAAGCCAGGGACGAGGGGATCATCTCCAACCATGTGACCGACCTCCTTCTCCTCCACGATGATTCTCGTCCCGTGGGGACCTCCTACCTGGAGGGCCTGCTGGAGACCAAGGAGAAGAATCCCAGCGCCACCGTCATCGGCACCAAACAGATGGATTGGGCCGACCGTTCTTTGCGCAACGTCGGCTATTTCGCCGCCCCCGGCCATAAGGTGGCCAGCCTGGTCGTCGACGGGGAGGAGGACCAGGAACAGTACGACGACCGGTCCGATGTCTTCGCCGTCTCCCTGTCCGGGGCCTTGGTCAACCTGAACCAGTGGCTCCACCTGTCCCAAGGGCCCTACCCCTTCAGCACCCTGGGCCAGTCCCGCGACTTCTGCCGTCGGGTGTGCCGCAGTGGGGGCCGCGTGATCATCTCCCCCCAAGTGCGCACCGCCCATCGGGCCGCCCGCCTGGAAGGTGTCAGGGACTTACGGGGACGCCGGGTCGATGATCCGGTCAACGAGCCTTCCACTTCTTACGGGGCCCAAACCAAGGCCAGGGATACGTATTTCTATTCCGACCTGCCCGTATGGCAGTGGATTTTCGCCTGGCTTGGCCGCTGGCTCTTCTCCCTTTACGCCTGCGCCCGCCTTTTGGGACGCAAACAGGTCGCCGAAGCCGGGGCGGAATTGACCGCCCCCTGGCGGGACCTTTTTTCCCTGTTCACCATGATTTCCGCCCGGATCCGGGTGGCGTCGCAAACCTCGGTCCCTTTGCGGAGCCTGGCTTTGCTGCAGGCTTCCCGCGGCCAGATGAAGACGTGGAAGGAAAAAGCCTTCTCCGCCGCCAACCAGAACGATGACGCCCTTCTCAACCCTTTGGTCCGGGCCCATCTGGCCGCCCGCCGCCGGGTCCGTTATGGTTGGGCCGGGATCATGATGGTCATCGCCCTGATCATGGGCCTGGCCGCCAATTTCCCCTCTTTGCGTTCCCTCCTGAGCTTCCAGGCCGTCTCTTCGCCGATTCTGCTGCCTTCCGGGGCCAGCCTGAGACAGGTGGCGGAAAGCGCGACCACGTCATGGACCTACGCTTCCGGTCTGGGTCTGCCCGCCGCCCCCGCCCCCTTCCTCCTGCTTCTCCTCTGCCTCTGCGCGGTCACGGGCGGCCATGTGGCCATCGCCTATGACCTGATCATCCTCCTGGCGGCCCCTTTCGCCGCTTTGGGTTTCTGGGCCTTGGCCGGAACGGTCACCAGGTCCAACTCCATCCGGGTCGCCTCCTCCCTGGCCTGGGTGGGCCTGTCCATCCTGATGGGGATCTACGGCCAGGGCAACCTCCCTTTGCTCATCACCACCATCTTCCTGCCGGCCGGGCTGGCTTTCACTTTCAAGGCCTTGGGCATGTACCGGACCGAGTACCTGAGCAAGCCTTTGCCTTCGGCCCAGCATGGGGCCTGCGCAGCCCTTTGCCTCATGGTCGTCTGCCTGTGCGAACCCCAATACCTACCGGCCTTCCTCCTGGCTTACCTGGCCTTCTTCTTGCTGGCCCGCTCCCATAAGTCTTACCTGCTCCTCATCCCTTTGCCTTCCGTGATCGTCCTTTTGCCCACCGTGGTCGACTCTTTGACCCGCTGGGGCCAGGGGGGCTGGCGGCAGTTCTTCATGGATTCCATGACCCCTGCTGTTTCTTCTTCGGGGACGGTGACGGCAGGCGGCGCTTTGATTGGGTCTTTCGCCCGGCATTTGGGGGTGTCTGGGATCCTGACTTCCAGTTCCTCCTCCAGCCTGACTTCGGGGCTGATTGGTCTGGGGCTTTCCTCTACCGTCGCCGCGCCCTTGACGGGCCTGCTTTCCTGGATCGTCCTGGTGATTGTGGCCCTGGTGGTCCTTCTGGCCTTGGTCTCCCTTTTCCTGCCTTTCGCTTTGCGGCTTTCGCGCATGGTCTGGACCTGCGTCATAGCAGGGGTGGTCGTCGCCCTCATCGCCTCGCGGACCACGGTCTCTTTCGATGCCTCCGGCTCTCCGGTGGCGGGCTCGGTCCTTCCCGGTCTTTTGCTGGCTCTTATGGGCTTGTTGGCTGGGACCTGCCTGGTCGCCGGAGCCGGGGCCAAGTCCTTCACGGCTTTGAGCCGCAAACGCGATGACGGCAAGCGGGCCGGAACGGCGGGCGCGGCTCATTCCGTGGCTTTGGCCGGGCGTGGTTTGCTCAGCTTCCTGTTCGTCTTGGGGACCATCGCCGCCGTCTTCATCGGCATGCTCGCCCCCTCCGTGTCGGCCCGCCTGACTCCTTCCACGGCCCAGCTGCCCATGGTCGCCCAGGATTACCTGGCCGCACGACAGATCCGCCGCATCCTGGCCGTGGACGCTTCCAACCCGGGGGAGATCTCTTATGCTTCCATGCGGACATCTCGGGGGGACGTCATCGACCTCAACCCCAGCGCCCAAGCCCGGCTCGTCTCCTCCTGGCTGACAGGAGACTCAGCCGCCCGCCGGGGTGGGGTGGGCGCTCAGGATGAATCCATCGCCACGGCCCTGTCCCGATTGGCGGGTGAGGCTGACTCCTCAGCGGTCGCTTCCCTGAGCGCTTTGGGATTCGGAGGGATCTATCTGGTCAAAACGAACCAGGGTGAAACGGCCGAGCTGATTTCCCACCTGGTCTCTTCCGACGGGACCGAATCCGTAGTGAGCAATGAGCAAGGGACCTACATCCGGTTCGCCGTCGACGACACCAACACCCACGGCATCAGCCTCAGCGGCCAGACCCGGGCGGAATCCTCGTTCTGGCGCAAGGTTTGGCTCTGGTCCATGGGGATCGTCGGCGCCCTTTATCTTTTGGTCGCCTTCCCACGGCGTCATCGTTACAGTCAGGAGCAGGCATAATGGCAGATCGTTCGGAAACCGAGAACCGCGCCCTACCGTCGCGAGCGCCGAGAATCGTTTGGCGGGTCTTCCTGGGGGCTCTTTCGGCCATCCTCGTGGTGAGCTTGTTCGTCTACGGGGTCTTCGGCATCCCCCTGCCCGGGCTGAACGATCAGCCTCCTTCCCATCTGCCGGCCGCTTATCGGGTGGCCCGGACCCAATCCACCCAAGTGATTCCCGACCGGATGACCTTGGCCGATCCCCAGGCCTATGGAGACAGCCAATTCCAAGCCTCGTCCGGAGATATCTCGGCTTCCTGGCAGGCCGCCGCTTTCGGCTCGGTCTATCAATCTTCCGTGGCCGACATGATTTCCTCCGACCCTTCCGCGGTCTCTTCAGACCCCACCGGACCGGGCACCCTGTCCAAGCCGTTGATCGGTGCCGCCCAGGCGGATGATTCGATCTCCCTTTTGTCCGACAGCATGGGGGAGTCCCCCTTGGTCTTGTCCACCCGGATGACTTCCGACCGGGAGGGGACCGGGGCGGTCGCTTCCACCGTTTCCTGGGCGAGCAAGGGTGATTTGAAAGGGATGGCCGTCGCCAGCGCCGTGGACGCTCGGCTAGCCCAATCCTTCCTTCTGCCTTCCACCCAGACCGGCTGGACCCAGCAACTGGTCCTGGTCAATCCTTCTTCCAAAGCCACGGTCGCCACCATGAAGGCGCACGGTTCCCATGATGGGAATGCCTTGGCCTTGAGCGCCGACAGTTCGGTGACCGTGGACGCCCATTCGCGGACGATCGTCAACGTTTCCGCCACCGCTCCGGATCAGGAAGGGGTCTACCTGACTGTTTCCAGCTCCGTCACCCCCCTGTCCGCCTTCGTCCGCGTGGTCCATATGGATGGGTTGGACCCCCAGGGGAACGATTTCGCCCTTCCGGTGGACTCCGCCCCTGCGAATTCCACCCTCTCCTTGCCGGCCCTGGCTTCGGCCTCTGCCGCGACCGTGCGGGTCTATTCGGACCGAAGCGCCCATATGACCCTTCAATGGCTGACGAAGGAGGGGAAGAAGGAAGGGAAGAAAATCACCGTGACCGGGGGACAGGTCCAGGTCCTTTCCTTCCAGGATTTCCCGCGGGGAGCGCGAGGCTTGGCGGTGACCGCCGACCAGGATTTCTCCGTCAGCGCCGAGTTGAAGACCTCATCGGGGGAACAGGCCGATTTCGCCTTGGAAAACGGGCAGAAAGCCGGTCGTACATCGGCCTTGGCCTTGCCCAAGGATGTATCCGCCACGCTTTACGCGGCCAATTCGTCTGACTCCGAGACTGCGATGGTTTTGCAGGCTTTCGACGACCAAGGCAAGCTCATATCGGCGAAGACCTACCATTTGCCGGCGCATAGCGTGACGGCCCTGTCTTCCGCTTCGGCTTCCTCTTCTTCTTCATCCTCCTCGAAAGAATCCTCCGCCCGTGCCTTCTGCCTGGTCCAGGGGGAGGGGACGGCCTCCATCTCCAAGAAACCCGCCGCGGTGACCCTGTCCGCCTCTCTAGCGGCCCCTTCTCTGAACAAGGCCGGGGTCAAGGCCTTGGCGACGGTGAATGGGTCGTCTCTGGAAGTGGTGTCCGAACGTGTGTCCATCCGTCAGCAGCCCGTCCTGCGGTGACCGCTGGTTTTAAGGCAGGACTCTAGTCATGGCTCTAATTCTTGATTGCCAGGCATGACTCCAATCCGTATGGATCGACTTGATTCGCGCGAATCGGTCTGATCAGCGAGGGTCGATGTCTTCGGGATTCCTCCCCGTCAACTGGGCGAGTTGGCGGACAATTTCGTCGTGCATGACGAATTCCAACTCCCATCGACTGTGCGCGGCCATCTGGATTGGCAGACGGTAAAGCACGATGCGGGCGGCCTGCCCATGCTCGGCTGGATAAGACGCCGACAGGGGGGCGATTCTCTCTTCCCAAGGCAAAGGATCGGAAGGGGGAACGTCCTCCACGGCGAACTGGGTGTTGGCGATCAGGTCCGGCCATCCCCGGGACAGGCGCCGCAGCTGCGCGGCGAAAAGGGCGTCGAAGGTCCCGGCCGCCGTCCGATAGTGGGGCAACCGCAGGCCGAAAGGAGGGCGTCTGGCCCCTCGGCCGTGCCGGTCCCGATATCTTCTTTTTTCCCAAGGGATGTCGCTCATAGCTCTACTTTAGCTTTTCGTCCTTACTGGCTGGCTCCCATTGCATGGCTCTCACCACTCGGTTACTGCCTAATCCTTTCTGCCTCTCCCTTTTATTGTCTTCCTGTCGCCCTGTCGTCCTATCGACCCGTCTTCGCTCTTCCGATAAGCCGCCACCTTCATGCCCTGCCTTCATGCCCTGACGAGCCACTCTGACAAGCCGCCATGGCATAATGAAAAGGCAGAACAAGTCGGGAATCGTAGGAAAAGAAAGGTTGGCAGCATGGATCTTCCTCATTGGCAGACCGCGGATTATCACTATATCGCGAGCCGGGCCACGCTTATCGCCTTCGACTTGGACGGGACCTTGGCCCGGTCCAAGATGCCGATGAAGAGGGAAGACGCCGAACTTTTGAGCAAACTCACCTATTCTTTCCCGGTCGCCATCATCTCTGGGGGCCGATGGGACCTGATCGATAGCCAAATCCTTTCGATGATCTCCTCCTCAGCCGACCTTTCCCGCCTCCACCTGATGCCGACGACCGGGACCCGGTACTATAGTTGGAATGGGGCGGGTTGGGTCTGCCAATATGAAATCAACATCGATCCCCAAGACCGGGAGCATGCCTTGGCTTCCGTGCGGCGCAGGGCCCAGGAACTGGGGTTCTGGTATCCTCAGGACCGCGTTTGGGGGGAAAGGATTGATGACCGGGGGTCCCAAATCACCTTTTCTGCCTTAGGGCAGCAGGCCCCCGTGGACGCCAAAGAGGCTTGGGACCCTGATGGTTCGCGTCGGCAGGCCTTGGCCCAGGCCATCCAGGCCGATCTGCCCGAGTTGACCGTGCGGGCTGGCGGGGCGACCAGCGTGGATATTTCCGTCAAAGGGGTCGATAAATCCTATGCCGTCCGCGAACTCGCCCAGACTTTCTCCTGCCCTTTGAAACAAATCGTCTTCTTGGGGGACAGGATGACCCCCGAAGGCAATGATTATCCGGCGGCGAAGGCGGGCACCTACGCCATTGAAGTGGCCGGGCCTCAAGATACGGCTCGTTTCATCTCCCGCCTCTTAAGGGAATTAGGCCGCTAATTTCAATCGTATTCGGAAGTCTCCGTCGAAAACCCTCTGGCCGTTTTCAGCATGGGGCCCTGCCCTGTCTTTCTGCCTTGGGCGCGAAAGTGTGGCGATAGGCAGATGTGGATAAGTCGTTTCACTCGGTGGTCAACTGTGGATAAAACCGGAATCGGCACACATTCGACCACATGCCCCTTTTCCGATTGATGACTCCACTTCCGCCCTTTACGCTGGGCATATGACTTCCGAATTCCTTTCCGACATGAGGTTCCTCCTTTTCCCGCGCTGCTGTCCGGGCTGTGGGAGGGCGGACCGGATCTTGTGCCCTGCCTGCTCGGCCGCCTTCTCCCTTTTCCTTTCCCGGAACCTGTATGACCACTCGCTTTCGGGAGGGCCTTCTCTCCAGGTCCATTCCTGCAGTCTTTACCAGGGGCTGGTCAGACAGACGATTCTGGCGTGGAAGGACCATGGGGATGTCGAATTGGATGGACCTTTCGGCCGTTTCATGCGGATTCTCCTTTACCGCTACCTGGCCGGGCTGGACCCTGTCTTCCGGACTCGTCTGAATGGTCTTTGCTTCCTGCCGACCCCTTCCCGCAAAGAGTCGTTTTACAAACGTGGCCGGTGGCAGGTGCATCCTTTATGCGAATCCCTAGTGTCCGCCTGCGGGCGGGTGGGAATCAGGGCGGATTGGGAGCCGGCCTTGACCATTCGGGGGTCACTGCGTAAGGCGGTGGAAAAGAGCGATCGCAGGGACCGTTCCTCCCGCTTGCGGGGGCATGTGGTGGTCAGCCATCCCGAGCGCTTGCGTGGCCGCCCTTTGGTTCTCGTGGATGACATCATGACCACTGGTTCCACCCTACGCACCTGCCATCAGGCCTTGGAAGAGGCGGGCGGGGAACTCCTCGCCTGCCTGACCCTCAGCACGGTCCCGGATGAGCGGGAGCCGCGGTAAGCGCGGTAATCGACATAGGTGCGGGAGTTGATATAGATGTGATAGTCGCAATCGGTGTGGGAGTCGTAATGCCGTAATGGGCGCGATAGGCTTTCGTCCCTATTCCCTAGATTCCCTAGGCTCTTTCTTGCTTCCGTGTTTTTTGTTTTCTTCGATTTTTAGGCCTTCCTTGGCCCTAAGACGTTTTCCCACTTTGTTTTCCTACTTCGCTTTGACGACGGGCATCTCCTTCCACCGGGTGGTCGATCGTTCGGACAGCATTTGCCTTTTCATGGACCAGTCGGCTCCGGTATCGTTGGATTTCAACCCTTTTCCGCGGATACCCCCATAACCGATGCCGACCGTCATGGGCCCGAAGCGGGTGATGGCCGATTCTAGGATTTCTCCCAGCCCTTGGTCATCCCGGTGGGCTTCAAGCCCATCCAGGGTGATGAAGGAATCGGCGTCCGTCAATCCTTGGAGGACCACTCCCGCCCGGTTATAGGGGGCATGGGGGTTGATGCGGCCGTGAATGGCTTGACAGGCGGCTTTGGAAATGACCAAGGGACTGTCGCTGGGGGAGTCCAGCGTCTGCGTGGACCAAACCCGGGAGCGTTCCTGTTCCCGGAAACGGCTGGTGGAACAGAAAACGCTGACCAGGCAGCACAGGCTGCCTTGACGTTTCAGCCGCCGGGTCGCTTTTTGGGCGTAGACGCTCACCGCCTGGCAAAGGGTCTCGTAGCCTTGGATGGGGTGGGAGAACATGCGGGAACAAAGGATTTGCTCCCGCCGGATTCCGTGGTTGGCGTCCCCCTCGTCATCCTCCACAATGCAGGGGGTGCCGCGAAGCTCCAGGATCGTCCTCTCCAGAGGCAAGGAGAAGCGCCGTCTCATGGCGACGGTATCGGCCCGGGCCAGGTCCGCGGCCGTCAGAATCCCCTGACTGATGAGCTGGGGGCCCAGCCGGCGGCCCACCCCCCAAAGGGCGGTCACCGGCACTTGCTCTAGGATGGAGGGGTCCACCTGGCTCCAGGAAAGGACTCCCTGGGTGTCAGGATGGTCTTTGGACCAATGGTTAACCACCTTGGCCAAGGTCTTGGTCGGGGCGATGCCAATGGACACCGGTACGCCGATCCTCTTGAAGATCGCCTCTTTCATGGCCAGACAGATTTCCCTGGTGGTCGCATCGTCATAAGGGCTGGTCAGGAAGCTTTCATCGATCGAGTAGACCTCCTGCCCGGGGAGGAAATCCGTCATGATGGACATCATACGGGTGGACAGGCTGGCGTACAGCTCGTAATTGGAGCTGCGGGCGACCACTCCCAAGCGCCTGGCCTTCTCCTTGATCTTGAACCAAGGAGCCCCCATCGGGACCCCTAAACGTTTCGCTTCGGCGCTGCGCGCCACCACGCAGCCGTCATTGTTGGAAAGCACGACGATGGGTTTGCCTTGAAGGTCGGGATGGAAGACGCGCTCGCAGGAGGCGAAGAAACTATTAGCATCGGCGAGAACGACGGAGGCGGCGGTCATGGTTCACTTCACCGGTCTTTCCGTTTGAGCCCTTTGCCAATGGAAATTCCCGAGGACCACGCCCCAGATGAGCGCATCCGCCTCCCAATAAAGATGGATGTCGGGGTAGGAGGGGTTCTCCGGGTGGAGAACGGGATTCCCCTCCTGGTCGATGACCAGCCTTTTGACCGTCAGCTCCCCATCGATGGCGGCGATGACCACATCGTTTTCCTGGGCGGGCAAGGAACGGTCGACGATGAGGAGGTCCCCGTCGAAAATCCCTGCCCCCTGCATGGAGTCACCGGCCACGGTGACGATGAAGGTGGTGTCGGGGTGAATGATGACGTTCTCGTCGAAGGAAAAATCCCCATCGAAATAATCCTGCGCCACCGAGGGAAATCCGGCATGCACAGCTTCCAACGCCTTTGGTATTAGCATGGCAATCACCTCTTTCGAACATTTGTTCGATTATTATGACAGGTGAATGCGACAGAAAAGGGGCCCGCAACACACGCGGAAAATCAAGCCTTCCGCTTAGTCCTCATCATCCTCGATATGGTATTTGGGCAGGATGATCTCGAAGTTGGCCCCGCGGGCGTCATCGACCACCCGGACCGTCCCCGAATGCAGCTGGGCGGCCCATCGGGCGATGGACAGGCCCAGGCCGGTCCCTCCGGAACTGGTCCCCGGTCTGCTCCCTTGGCCTTTCACGTAACGACGGAAGATGTCGGAACGGGCCTCTTGGGGGATCTGAGAACCGAAGTTGACGATGTTCGAAACGATGGTCCCATGGGGGATGTCCTCGTTGACCTCGACCAGGATGGAAGTCTCGTCGGCCGAATGTTTGAGGGCGTTGGAGATGATGTTGGTGTAAAGCTGACGCAGGCGGTCCTGGTCGCCTTCCATGGTGATGTTGGCCGGCACGCGCACGTTGATGATGTGGCCGTGACCGCCGTCGGCTATCTCCAAAGGCTGCACCACGTCGTCGATGAAATCCTTGACGTTAAAAGTGCTGATCTCCAGGCTGGCGGCCCCGGCTTCCACCCGGGACATGTCTAGGAGGAAGGCGATGAGGTCGCTGAGCCGGTGGGTCTGGTTGAGGATGCTTTCCAAGTTGGCGGGGGTCGGCTCCACCACGCCGTCGGCCATGTTCTCCACCTGGGCCTGCAAGGCGGACACCGGGGTGCGCAGCTCATGGCTCACGTTGGCGATGAGGTCCCGCCGCATCTGGTCGGCGTGCTCCAACTCCTCGGCCATGGCGTTGAAGGAGCGGGCCAGCTGGCCGATTTCATCCCGGCTGGACAAGGCCTTATTGACGCGGACCTGATAATGCCCTTCCTGCATCTGTTCCGCCGCGTCCCGGATCTCGCCTAGAGGGGAGACCAGGCCACGGGAGAAGACGTAGGTGATTCCCAGGGCCACCACCAAGGTCAGGGGCATGGCGATCCAGCCGCTCAGATGATAACGCAGCAGGAACCAGGACATGAGGAAGGCTACGGCGGTCGCCATGGTGATGATGGCCCCCAGCTCCATTTTGAGGGAGGTGAAAATCCCGATGGGGCGGCTGAGGAAGGACCTTTCCCGGGAGGGGGAGCCGGATGGCGTCTGCGATGAGGGGCTTTCGTTCCGCCTTATGGGTTGCGTCTTCGGGTGCGCTCCGGCCCGTTTGCCACCCCGCCCTCCGGCCTGCTTGTCGGAGCTGTAGATGTCGTACGCGGCCTTGCTGTATAAGCCGTGAGGGGCCGTATGATGCGGGGCCGATGAGGATGTGCGCGGGAGACGGAATCGGGAGGTCGCTTTCGCGCCCACGATGCGCAAGGAGTCGTAGGTGGATGCGGCGGAAGGGTCGTCGGAGGAAGCGGAAGAACGGGGGGAATCAGGGGAATAGGAAGGTTCGGAGGAGGGGGAGCGACGGTTCTCTGACACGACTAAGCCTCAGGGGGCTCGAAGGCGTAACCGACGCCGTGCACGGTCCGGATCATCTCCGAGCCGAGCTTGTGGCGCAAGGCCTTCACGTGGGAATCCACCGTACGGGTGCCGGAAGCGTCCACCCAGTCCCAGACCTCTTCCAGGAGCTTCTCGCGGGTCAGGACCTGCTTGGGCTTGCGGGCCAAAGTGGCCAGGAGGTCGAACTCGGTGGGGGTCAGATGGATCTCTTCCCCGCGCAGGACGACCAGCCTTTGGGCGGGATCGATGGTGAGGCCGTGGAATTCCAGGACCTTCTCGTTCTCAGAGTTCTTGGCGATGACCTTGGCCCTTTCCACCCGGCGCAGCAGGGCCTTGCAGCGGGCGACCAGCTCGCGCATGGAGAAAGGCTTGGTCATGTAATCGTCGGCTCCGGCGCCCAGACCGATGACCTTATCGGTTTCGTCGTCGCGGGCGGTCAGCATGAGGATGGGCACGGGGCGCATGGTCACGATGCGTTTGGTGGCCTCCAGGCCATCCATGACGGGGAGCATGATGTCCATGATGATCAGATCGGGCCTATAGGTGGCGGCTAGCTGGACGGCGCTGGCCCCATCACCGGCGATTCGGGTGCTCCAGCCTTCCGACGCCAATCGTTGGCCGATGGCGGTCGCAAGGGTGGGTTCGTCTTCAACAACGAGAATGGAGAACTGACCGGTTCTTCCTGAAGTAGCGTTGATCATAATGTTTTCATATCCTCATCAATATCGACAATACTGACCATAGTACAAGAGGCCCTTCACATTTTCCTTCCACTTCCTCCACTTTCCTTTAGGTCCAGGTCGGCCGTGATCCACGGAAAAGCCCGGGAATGGTCGAAGGCCACCCGCCGGGCTTTTCATATGGTCGGTCCGCCGTCGTCTATCAGGATGAAGGCAGACGAGGCCCCGCTTCTCAGCGGCTTAGTCTTCCGGCTCCAGGATGATCGCCCCCAAGGCGGGGATGGTCAGGTAAGTGGACCAGTTACGGCCATGGAATTCGCCGTCGACCACCTGGATATCCTCATTGTGGATGTCCGAACCGCCGTACTTGGCGTCATCGGTGGTGAAGATCTCCTTCCACTTCCCGCCTTGGGACAGGGGGACCCGGTAGCTTTGCCAGGCGGATCCGGAGAAGTTGACGACCACGACCAAAGGCTTACCGGCCTTGTTGAGCCTCATATAGCTGAGGGTGTTGTAATCGGCGTCGTCGCTGGTCAACCATTGGAAGCCTTCCGGCTCGAAATCAAGCTCCCAGAGCTGGGAATGGCTCTTGTAGAGGTCGTTCAGGTCGCGGACCAGGCGTTGGACCCCGCGATGGTCCTCCCAGTTGAGGCAATCCCAATCGATGCTCCACTTCTCGTTCCATTCGCCGAATTGGGCCATCTCATTGCCCATGAAGGTGAGGTTCTTTCCTGGATGAGTCCACTGATAGGCGAAGAGGGCGCGCACGCCGGCGAAACGCTGCCAGTCGTCCCCAGGCATGCGGCCGATGAGGGAACCCTTTCCATGGACGACCTCATCATGGGAGATGGGCAGGATGTAGTGCTCGGAATAGGCGTAGACCATGGAGAAAGTGATTTCGTTGTGATGCCACTTGCGGTCCAGAGGATGCTTGCTCAGGTAATCCAAGGTGTCGTGCATCCAACCCATGTTCCACTTGAGGCCGAAGCCCAGGCCGCCGGAATCGGTGGGGGCGGTGACCCCTTGCCAGGAGGTGGATTCCTCGGCGATCATCATGATGCCGGGGTTGTTGCGGTAGGAGGTGGCGGTGGTTTCCTGCAGGAAGGAGATGGCCTCCAGGTTTTCGTTGCCGCCGTACTTGTTGGGACGCCATTGGCCGTTCTCGCGGCTGTAATCCAGGTAAAGCATGGAGGAGACGGCGTCCACGCGCAGGCTGTCCACATGGAATTCGCTCAGCCAGTAGGAGGCGTTGGCGACCAAGAAGTTACGCACCTCGTTACGGCCGAAGTTGAAGATGTAAGTGCCCCAGTCGGGATGCTCCCCGCGCAGAGGGTCCGGGTCCTCATACAAGGGGGTGCCATCAAAACGGGCTAGAGCGAAGTCATCCTTGGGGAAATGGGCGGGGACCCAGTCCATGATGACCCCGATGCCTTCCTGGTGGCAGCGGTCGATCAGATAACGCAGGTCGTCAGGCTGGCCGTGGCGGGAGTCAGGCGCGTAATAGCCGGTCACTTGGTAACCCCACGAGCCTTCGAAAGGATGCTCGGCCAAAGGCATGAACTCCACATGGGTGAAGCCCATATCCTTCACGTAGGCGACCAAGTCATCAGCCAACTGGCGGTAGCTTTCCCCACGCTTCCAGCTGCCGGCGTGCACTTCGTACACGCTGACCGGACCCAGATGGGGGTTCTTCAAGGCGCGGGACCGCATCCATTCGTTGTCTTTCCACTCGTAGTGGGAGTCGGTCACGATGGAGGCCGTCTCCGGAGGAATCTGATGATACCTCTCCATGGGGTCGGCCTTTTGCTTCCACTCGTTGTTGGCGTTGAGGATTTCGTACTTGTAACGCTCGCCGGCATGGATACCGGGGATGAAGATCTCCCAGACGCCGCTGGAACCCAGTTCCCGCATGGCGTATTGGCGTCCGCCCCAACCGTCGAAATCGCCGACCACGCGCACGGCATGGGCGTTCGGCGCCCACACGGCGAAGGAGGTTCCGGTGACGGAGTTGTCGGACGACCCATCAGGATCTCCCATGGGGTCCACGTAAGTGCGCACATGAGCGCCCAAGACTTCCCAGAGGCGCTCATGGCGGCCTTCGTTGAAGAGGTAGGTGTCAAGCTCACCCACGGTAGGCAGGTAGCGGTAGGGGTCGTCCTGCAGGTTGGTCTCTCCATCCTCGTACTCGGTGCGCACCCGGTAGTCGGGGACGGTCCAGGAATCGCCGTCGGCCACGGCAGGAAGGTCGGCCACGAAGACCCCATTCCACTCATGGGTCGCTTCGTATTCGCCCTTCTCGGTGATGATGGTCACGGTGGCGGCGAGGGGGCGCAGCACACGCACGGTCGCCACAGGTCCGGTCTTCTTTCCTTCTTCCTCTCGAGAGTCGTCCAGATGAACCCCGAGCACCTCATGCGGATTGTAATAAACGCCGTTCGAAACCTGGTCTAAAACGGAATGCGAAACGGGGATTGGCATCGTTGCTCCTATCCTTTGCTCCAAAATATAACATCTCCCATTGTAAACGAAAATCGGAATAAAGCTAATCAGAGTGTTCCTGGAAGCTCTGATTTTCCTAGACTTCCTGTCCGTGCCCCAGAGCATAATAGACAAGTTGACTTTACGCGAAGGGTGTTTATATATGGAATATAAAGTTGGTGACACTGTCGTATACCCACGTCATGGAGCTGCCCGCATCGAGGAGATCACCGAGCGGACCCTGCGCGGGGTCACCAGGATTTATCTGCGCCTGACCGTCCTGTCCTCCGATGGTCTGGAAATCAGCGTCCCCGCCGACGCCGTGGATAAGGTCGGCGTGCGCGAAGTGGTCAATGGGGTGGCCGTGGCCAAGGTCTTCGAGATCCTGCGGACCCCCATCGTGGAGGAAAAGACCAATTGGTCTCGCCGTTATAAGTTGAATGTGGAGAAAATCGCCACCGGGGACGTCAATAAAATCGCGGAAGTGGTCCGCGACCTTTCCCAGCGCGACGATGACGAGCATGGTCTTTCGGCCGGGGAGAAGCGCATGCTGTCCAAGGCCCGCAACATCCTGACCTCGGAGATCGCCCTCAGCGAGAAGATCGACGACGAGGAGGCCCAGAGGCTGCTTGACGTCAATCTCGGTTATCAGGATCCCGAACCCGGGGATGAGAAGCATCATGCCCAGGCTCCTGAAGAGGCCGCCTACCAGACCCTTTTCCGCCTGGAGGAAGAGGAGAAGGCCGAAAAGGCCGCAGCCAAGAAGGCGGCGAAAGAGGCCAAGAAGGCATCGAAGGACGATAAAGATAGCAAAAAAGAGGATAAAGAAGACCCTGCTTCCGAGTCGGAAGACTAGGCTTGATGGCGCCGGCGGCGAGCGACCAAGCGGCAGGGATCTGCGTTCGCGTAGCGGTTGCCGCGTTGCCTAGCCGTCTCGTTGCCTAGTCGCTTCTCGCCTATCGATTAAGTGATTGCTTTTTTCGGAGCCTGCTGGTTCTTGGAATAGGCGGATTGCACCGCATTGCCGAATGTACCTTTCAATGAGTTGTTCATTGAATCAGTGCTCTTTTTAATGTCGGTCGCGCAAGCGGAAGCCCTTTCTTCCACGGTTTCCTTCCATTTCTTGCGAGTCGTATTCATCGGTTTCCATAGATGCCTTTGCTCTCTTTAAATCAAATTCCATTGAATCAACGAGATTGTTAACGGAGCTGATGACGATACATGTCTGCTCGACTTCGACGAATAATTTCTGCCCGCTGGTTGCGCCGTGTGATGAATTTGACCAATGAGAGATCTTACTGGACAAAGCTTTGAGGGCTTTCTTCTCATTTCGTAAAGTAGATTTCGGTTGAAGGACAAGCGTTCCATCTTTGGTAAAGAAATATCCACCCCACATGTGCTGGTTGATTTTTTTGTGAGAGGAGATTATTACCCTTTGCTTTTTTCGAGTCAATGCGGTATAGACTTCCCACGTAAGGAGAATCTTCATAAACGTAGACTGTGTTGCCCATGTCGGGATCAATAGCCTGGTCAGATGAATAAGCCATGACCTTCTTATCTGGGTATCCGAAGGGGACAAGATCTTTTTGGTCAACATAGTTATGAACACGTCCTTGGTAGGATTTTGCTCTTTTCCTCTGTGCGTCGGTAAGGTTTTCGTAAATATTCGGCCCTTCATAAACCCATGCACCGCTTAAACGTTTGGCTTCATCATCGTCGAGTGATGACACGGCATATTGTCCGTCCATAGAGCCTAATGAGTGACCGTAAACTTCGAATTTGCAATCTGGATACTTTGCCATTTCCTTTTTGAGGAAGGAAGAAGATTGTTTAAACCGGTTAAACAGTGGTATGTATGCCGATCTAACAGGTATGCCTAATCCGAGTAAATCTGATCCTTCTACAAAATCGTTCGCAACCCAATCAGAAAAAAATCTGCTTTGATCCTTGGAAAAGGATACGTACTGTCTTGCCTTGTTTAATTGCCACAGCATCAGGACCTGTAACGGGATCATGGACTACGTCAACAGTTTCGCTTATCTCTGTACCGTCTTTAATGGTGACATGCTTTTTCTGATAATAATTTTTTTCCATTATATTCTTCATGAGCAATTAGCGTTCTTTGGCGGTCATTAAAGATATAAGACTTCATCAATATCACTTTCTAAAAGATTGATTATAAAAGAAACTAAAATTTAATTGAGAAATAATAAACTTAGACTTACGGAGAGCTTACCTAATTAGTTACTATCGATTTACAGAGATCAGCTGATTTGCTTATTTAGTAGAAAAGATCATTAAACCTGGGATTATGAATTTTTCCCTCCATTTTGGACCGTCGTCCTCGATTTCGCTCTTAACCCATTCTCTGACCTGTGGAGTCGCGTTGTCTCCGTATACGTCATGCAACTTGACCATAAGTTCTACTGATGGGGATCCACTGCCTATCATGTGCCCGATTGAACCTTGTGAAAGGACTATGCCCATATCCATTGTGTAGTTTTTGGCATCATTGATTACTAAAGAGTAATCAATTCCTCCCATGGGGTTGTGCTTGATGGTGGAGTCATCTATCTGATAGGATTTGATGAACCTGCGAGAGGTCAATGCATAAGCGCCCCAGTTTAGTGGTGTTTTTTAATGATTTTCATATTTTTGTCTGAGTGGACTATCCGGACCATTTCCGCTTGGAAGGCTTTTCTTTCTTGAATGGTCTGGTTTACCTTTATTCCGATGAAGATAACGAGCCCGATGCAGATAAAAGACGATGAGGAGCTGGATCGGGGAAAGAATCTTCCTTCTTTCCTTTGGACTGGCTGCTTTCTCGAATTCGGACAGCCGCTGGTCTCGTTGAAGCAGTTCTTCCGTTTCATTCTTCCGTTTCATTAGCGCTGAGGGCATAGTGAGGAGCAGGCTTCTCTTCCGCCATCTTCACGTCTTCGCCATTCGTCAGAGGAAGTCTAGCTCTTTCGCCCGGAAATCAGACGTGTCAGCAGCCATAACAGCGTGCTGAAAGTGACGATGACGAAGCTGGGCGGCAGATTCAACATGGTGGATACAATCAAACCCAACCAAATACAAACCAAGCAGAGAAAGGTCGAAACGACGATGACTCGGAAGGGGGACTTGGTCATCATACAAGCCGTGGAAGCCGGAGTAATGACCAAGGCGAAGATGAGCAAGGTTCCGACCGCAGGTACGGCGACGGTGATGACCCCGGCCATAAGGGCCATGAAAAGCACGTTCATCAGGGAGATGGGCACGCCTTTGGCTCGGGCGACCTGCTCGTCGATTGAGGAGAAAAGCAGGGGATGGAAGATCAGGCTGATGACCAGGACCAGGAAGAGATCGAAGATGGCGAAGCCCAGAAGCTGGTCTTCCGTGATGGTCAGGATGGACCCGAAAAGGATGTTCTGCAGCTGTTGCGTGGCTTGGGAGGTCATGCGGGCGAAGTAGAACCCCAAGCCGGTGGCGAAGGCCAAAACGGTCCCTGTAGCGATTTCCCTCTGGCTGGCCTTCTTTCCTAAGGCGCCGATGGCCAGGCCGCCGCCCAAAGCGAAGGCCCCCATGCCGATAGAGATGGGGAGGCCCAAAAGCACGGCTAAAGTGGCTCCCGGAAGGCCGATGTGGGCCAGGGCATGGGCGGCAAAGGCGGATTGCCGGCAGATAGTGAAATAGCCCATGACCCCTGCCGCGATGGCGATGAGCAAGCCGGCCAGAAAAGCGTGCTTCATGAAGGGGGCCTGTAAGGTCTGCAGCCATAAAGGACTGTACTGGAAGAAAGTAATCATAGCGGGATCACCTCTGGTTTTGAGAATTCTTGCAGGAAGGATTGGTGTGGAAAGTCGCCGCCTCGCTGGTCTGATGGATGTCGTGATAGGTTCGGGAGGCCGGTTCCAGGTCGCTGTCATGGGTGACGAACATGTCGCCTTGGGGCGTGGTGATCACCTCCACCTTCGTCCCGTACAGATGGGTCAGAAGGTCTGAGTTCAAGACCCCGTCGATGGGGGAGTAATGGGGGTGCCCGTCCAGAAGGTAAACGGCTCCGGTCAGGATGGGCAGGAGCATGTTGAGATCGTGGGAGACCACTTGGATGGTGATGCCTTCCTGATGGTTGAGCTTGGCCAGAAGGTCGACCAAGGAGGACTGGCTGGCCATGTCCAGGTTGGCCAAGGGTTCGTCCAGCAGCAGAAGCTCAGGATCTCCGACCAGGGCCTGGGCGATGGCCGCTCGTTGCCTTTGGCCACCGGAAAGGTCGGACAGCCGGGCGAAGGCGTAATCATGCAGACCGACGAAATCAACGACTTCCGCCGCTTTGGCCTTCTGCTTCTTGCTGGTGTAATGCCAACCGAAGGAAGTCCCGGTCAAGCCAAGGAGGACGGACTCGGTCACGGTTATGTTGCTGTCCCCAACTGCTTCGTAGTTCTGGGGGACGTAACCGATGCTTTTATTTGCTGCACCGGCAGATTTGCCTAGGACTTCTACCGATCCCTCGGATAGGCGCAGAAGCCCGAGCTCCACAGCAATCATGGTGGTTTTCCCAGCTCCATTGGTCCCGACGATAGCGGTGACGGAGCCGCTGGGGATGGAGAAATCGCCTTGGGACCAGATAAGGCGGTCGCCGCGGCGTATGGCGGCTCCGGTGAAACGGATACAAGCTTGGTCGGTCATAGGGGTCATAGAGCCTTCTCTAGCGCGAATATCGATCGATTATCGATTCAGTGTCAGGATTATCAATTTATCAAGGAAAAGGGGAGGGGCCTGCAGGCTTATCCTCCCCTCATCTTAAACCCTGTCTTATTGCAAACAGGATTTATTTTCAGGACTTATTATCGCTGGACTGGCTGGGAGCCGTGGAATCCGTGCCGTCAGCGGTGGACATCTTCCGGGAGATGGCGTTCACCAAGTCGCCAATCCAATCGGTTTGCGTCTTATATTTGTCAGGAACCTGCTCGGTGATCTCCACGGTGGGGACCCCGGACTTGCCTGCGGTACCCATCAGAAGATTACTGGCGTCGGAGGCCTCCTGGGGGTTAGTGACCAGGAAATCGATTTTCTTTTTCTCAATCAGGGATTGGAAGTCAGACAAATCGTTTGCCGAAGGCTCCGATTCGTTTTGGATGGCGCGGCCATAAGCCTGAGGAGTCGCGTCCTTCATGCCCATGTCGGCCAGCAGATAGTAGGCCACGGATTCTGTGGCCGCATAGGGGCGGTCCTTATGATCTTTGGCGAAGGCCTTGAGCTTCTTGTCCAAAGAGGATTCCTTCTGCGACCATGCCTTGTAGAGCCTGGTGAAAGTGGCCTTTTTCGCAGGGCGGGCATTGATGTAAGCGTCGCGGATGGCGACAGCCATCTTGTTGCGGACCTCGGAGGAGAACCAAAGATGAGGGTTGTCCCCTTCTTCGGCTCCGATAGTGGAGGCGGCGTTGACCGTGGTCACGGATTTGCTGGTCGACTTGGTCGCCCAGGAGTCGTAGCCGGCTCCATTCGCCAGCAGGAGTTCCGCCTGGGAAATAGTAGCCAAATCCGCTGAAGTAGGGGAGAACTCATGAGCATCGACCTTGGTGTTCTTCAGGATCGATGTGACTTTCACCTGGTCTCCGCCCAACTCCTGAGCCAGGATCCCCCACTGATTGATGGAGGCGACCACGGAGATCGGCTGGGACTGATTTGTTTTGCCTTGCGTCGGACTCTTGTCTGAACGAGGAGCTCCGCAACCTGCTGTCGTCAAAAGCATGGCAGTGGTCATAATAATGGCAAGAGCCATCAGAAGCGAAGAAGAAAAACGATGATGATTCTTCTGACTGGTCTTGATGATAGTGGCGCGCATAGGTGCACTCTTTTCTACAGAATGATGACGGTAACCTTGTTGTTAAAATGTCGCAATATCATCCCACAGCTATTCTCCTCTGCCCCCAGGATAAATGCAAATGCCTGAGTGTCTGGATATGATGAAGGGGACTATTCCCTTGGGGTGAAAGGAATGCTATGCCGCTGGTGCTGGATGGGAAAGCTACGGCCGCCAAAATCAAGGATGATCTGCGCGCTCGCGTGCTGAAGGTGAACGCCCAGGGCTATGAACCGGGCCTGGCCACCCTCCTGGTTGGGCAAGACCCGGGCTCGGTCAAATACGTGGCCGGAAAGCATAAGGATTGTAAGGAGATCGGAATCAGATCCTTGCGTCTGGACCTTCCTGAAACCGCTTCGGCCGGCCAGGTGATCGAAGCCATCGAAAGGCTCAACAGCGACCCCGCCTGCACGGGATTCATCGTCCAGCTGCCTTTACCCCAGTCCATGGACCCCGACGCCATCATCGACCACGTCAATCCGGCCAAAGACGCCGACGGCATGCATCCTTACAATCTGGGGCGCCTGGTCCTGCACACCACAGGCATCGACGACGTCCCCATGCCTTGCACCCCCCGGGGTATCCTCACCCTTTTGGACGACTACGGGGTGGACTTGGCCGGGAAGGACGTGTGCGTCCTCGGCCGGGGGATCACCATCGGGCGAACCATGGGCATGCTGCTGACCACCAAGGGGGTGGACGCCACCGTCACCCTCTGCCATTCCAAGACCCGGGACATCGCCGACAAGACCCGGCGGGCTGATGTGATCATCTCGGCCATCGGCCAGGCCCACTTCATCCGTCCGGACATGATCAAGCCAGGGACCGTCCTCATCGACGTGGGCGTTTCCCGCGTATGGGATGAGGAGTCCGGCCGCTGGCGCATCCAAGGGGATGTGGACCCGGCTTGCTATCCGCTTGTTTCC
Source organism: Parascardovia denticolens DSM 10105 = JCM 12538 (assembly GCF_001042675.1). NCBI lineage: Bacteria > Bacillati > Actinomycetota > Actinomycetes > Bifidobacteriales > Bifidobacteriaceae > Parascardovia > Parascardovia denticolens. The sequence continues at coordinate 1,136,082 of NZ_AP012333.1, read as the reverse complement.
GCTTACAGCCCCAACCCGGGAGGGGTGGGTCCCATGACCAGGGCCATGCTCCTATCCAACGTGGTGGATATGGCCGAGCGCAAGGTCCGCTGAGGCTTTCGCCCCGGTCGCCCTCGCCTTTGGCGGTCTCAAAGGTCCGACGCCGGCTCCGACGCCGGTCATCCGGCCTTTTCCTTGGCTTTGGTAGATGGTTTCCGGTATCATGAATACTTGACTGTGTCCGTCACAGGGCGCAGAACCGGGGAAGGGTAATCCTTCCCCGGCATAAAAGAAAATCGAGTATTATCCATTTACTATCAGAAAATCATTCAATGACAGATAACAAAGCGGAAGTCGAAAAGGTGGCGATCAACGACATCGGCACCGTCGATGACTTCATCAAGGCAGTCGATTCCACCATCAAGAACTTCGACGATGGTGACTTGGTCGAGGGCACTGTCGTCAAGATCGATCATGACGAAGTTCTCCTGGACATCGGCTACAAGACCGAAGGTGTGATTCCTTCGAAAGAACTCTCCATCAAGAAGGACGTGACTCCTGAGGATGTCGTCGAAGTCGGCGACACCATCGAAGCCCTGGTCGTGACCAAGGAAGACAAGGAAGGCCGTCTCATCCTCTCCAAGAAGCGCGCTCAGTACGAACGCGCCTGGGGCGATGTGGAGAAGATCAAGGAAGCCGATGGCGTGGTCGAAGGTACCGTCATCGAAGCCGTCAAGGGCGGTCTGATCGTCGATATCGGTCTGCGTGGCTTCCTGCCCGCGTCTCTGGTCGAGATGCGTCGTGTCCGTGATTTGGCTCCTTACATTGGCCAGAAGATCCAGGCCAAGATCCTCGAGCTTGACAAGAACCGCAACAACGTGGTCCTGTCCCGCCGCGAGTATCTGGAGGAGACCCAGTCCGAAGTCCGTGAGACCTTCCTGTCCCAGTTGAAGAAGGGCCAGGTCCGCGAAGGTACTATTTCCTCCATCGTCAACTTCGGCGCCTTCGTCGATCTTGGCGGCGTCGATGGTCTGATCCATGTTTCTGAGCTGTCATGGAAGCACATCGATCATCCATCCGAGGTCGTGAAGGTCGGAGACAAGGTCACCGTGGAGGTGCTCGACGTCGATCTCGACCGCGAGCGCATCTCCCTCTCCCTCAAGGCCACCCAGGAAGATCCGTGGCAGCGTTTCGCGCGCACCCATGTTCCTGGACAGATCGTCAGGGGCAAGGTCACCAAGATCGTTCAGTTCGGTGTCTTCGTCTCCGTTGATGACGGCATCGAAGGCCTCATCCATATCTCCGAGCTGGCCAACCGCCACGTGGAAAACCCCGAGACCGTGGTCAAGCCTGGCGAGACCATCTTCGTCAAGGTGATCGATGTGGATCTGGACCGTCGCCGCATCTCCCTGTCCCTCAAGCAGGCCAACGATTCCGTTGACCCCGCTTCCGAGGACTTTGATCCGGCCCTCTACGGCATGCCCGCCGAGTATGACGAGAACGGCAACTACAAGTATCCGGAAGGATTCGATCCCGAGACCAACGAATGGATCGAAGGCTATGAGAAGCAGCGTGAAGAGTGGGAATCCCAGTACGCCGCCGCTCATGACCTGTGGGAGGAGCACAAGGCTTTCGTGGCCAAGGAGCTCCAGAACGCCGCCGCTTCCGCAGCCGAGGATGGTCAGGCCGAGCCTGAAGCCAAAGTCGAGGAAGAAGCCACTTCTTATTCTTCCGCGGACAAATCCGAAGGCACCCTGGCTGCTGATGATCAGCTGGCCGCTCTGCGCGAGCAGCTGCTGAACGAAAACAAGTAGTTTCGGCGGTACCTTACCTGTAGTACTGATTCTTTTGGTACGGTAAGACGGAAAGGGGCGGATCCGGGAGACCGGACCCGCCTCTTTTTCATTTTTGTTTTCGTTTTTCGCATGGGGCTCACGAGGCTTATAAAGCTCACGGGGCTTATGGGACTTATATGAAGGCCATAAGGCTATCGAGATTATCGGTGAAAGGGTTTTCATGATCCGACTAGGGTTGACGGGCGGCATCGCCGCAGGCAAAAGCACGGTCAGCAAGCATCTGGCCGAGCGGGGGATCCCGGTCATCGATTATGACTTGCTCGCTCGGAAGGCCGTCGAACCGGGGAGCCCAGCCTTGGACCGTATCGTCGAAGCCTTTGGCCCTCAAGCCTTGGGGTCTGACGGCTCCCTCGACCGGGCCTGGATGGCCACGAAGGTTTTCGCAGGATCGGATCGCGAAAGCAACCGGCGACGTTTGGAGGGGATCATCCACCCGGCCGTCTTCGCTTTGGCTGCTGATGAAGATGCTCGCTACCAGGAATCCGGCTGCCCCCTCGTGGTCCACGACATCCCTCTCTTGGTCGAGCAAGAGGAGCAGACTCGAAGGCATGGTCTGGTTTTCGACCATATCATGTCGGTGGAAGCGCCCGAAAAGACGCGCATCAGCCGCATGGTCGCGCAAAGGGGGATGAGCGAAGGGGCGGCTCAGGCCAGGATTTCGGCCCAGGCGGACGAGACCGGCCGCCGGGCCTTGGCGGACGTCATCATCGATTCCTCCCAACCCCTGCCTGATATGCTGGAAGCGGTGGATGTGGCCGTAGATCGGCTCCTGTCTTTATGCTCGTAAGATAATCATCGGATAAGGCCGCATTGGGAAGCGGACAATGGTAAGGACTGGCGGATAAACCGGGGAGGCATCATGGATGGGATGGATGGCATCATCGAGCGGGAGGACAGGCCTTTTGTCGTCAAATCGCCTTACCAGCCTTCCGGTGACCAGCCCCAGGCCATAGAAGAACTGGCAGAACGCCTCAACAACGGCGAAAGCGATGTGGTCCTCATGGGAGCCACCGGTACGGGCAAGACGGCCACCACCGCCTGGCTGATCGAAAAACTGCAAAGGCCTACCCTGATCCTGGAACCCAACAAGACCCTGGCCGCCCAGCTCTGCGCCGAATTCCGCGAGCTCATGCCGGACAACGCCGTCTCCTACTTCGTCTCCTACTACGATTACTACCAGCCCGAAGCCTACGTTCCCCAGACGGACACCTTCATCGAGAAGGATTCCTCCATCAACGATGATGTGGAAAGGCTGCGGCATGCGGCCACGGCCAACCTCCTGACTAGGAGGGACACGGTCGTGGTCTCCACCGTCTCTTGCATCTACGGTCTGGGCACGCCGGAAGAGTATGCCTCCCAGATGCTTTTCCTCCACGAGGGGGATGAGCTGAACAGAGACGAGCTCCTGCGCACTTTCGTCAAAATGCAGTACAAACGCAATGACTTGGCCTTCACCCGGGGAACTTTCCGCGTCCGGGGGGACACGGTGGAGATCATCCCGGTCTACGAAGAGCTGGCCATCCGCATCGAATTCTTCGGGGATGAGATCGACCGGATCAGCACCCTGCATCCTCTGACCGGGGAGATTATCGACCATGTGACCAACATCCACATTTTCCCCGCCACCCATTACGTGGCCGGCCCCGACCGCCTCAACCGGGCCATGAAGACCATCAAGGAGGAGCTGGACGAGCGGGTGGCTGAGTTCAAGAAGCAGGGCAAGCTTTTGGAAGCCCAACGCCTGCAGATGAGGACCACCTACGACTTGGAGATGCTGGCCCAGATCGGCACCTGTTCGGGCGTGGAGAACTACTCCCGCCACTTCGACGGCCGCGCCCCCGGGACCCCTCCCCACACTTTGCTGGACTTTTTCCCTGATGACTTCCTGCTTGTCATCGACGAGTCCCATCAGACGGTCCCGCAGATCGGGGCCATGTACGAAGGGGACGCCTCCCGCAAGCGGACCTTGGTGGAGTATGGCTTCCGCCTGCCTTCCGCCATGGATAACCGGCCTTTGACCTGGGAGGAATTCCAGCAGCATATCGGTCAGACCGTCTACTTGTCAGCCACCCCGGGCGATTACGAGCTCGGTCTGTCCGATGGGGTGGTGGAACAGATCATCCGCCCGACCGGTCTTTTGGATCCCCAGGTGGAGGTCCGCCCGGTGGATGGGCAGATCGACGACCTCTTAGGCGAGATCAAAGACCGGGTGTCCAGGAACGAGCGCGTCCTGGTCACCACCCTGACCAAGAAGATGGCCGAAGACCTGACCGATTACCTCCTGGACAGGGACATCAAAGTGGAATACCTTCATTCCGATGTGGACACCCTGCGCCGGGTGGAGCTCCTGCGGGAGCTGCGCGAAGGCAAGATCGACGTGATCGTGGGCATCAACCTCCTGCGCGAAGGCCTGGACCTGCCCGAAGTCTCCCTGGTGGCCATCCTGGACGCGGATAAGGAAGGCTTCCTGCGTTCCTACCGCTCCCTGATCCAGACCATCGGTCGGGCCGCTCGAAACGTGCAGGGGACGGTCATCATGTACGCCGATAAAGAGACCGAGGCCATGGCCAAGGCCATCGATGAGACCAACCGTCGCCGCGAAGTCCAGATGGCTTACAACAAGGAGCATGGCATCGACCCTCAGCCCCTGATCAAGAAGATCTCCGATGTAAACGACATGTTGGCCAAGGAGGACATCGACACGGAGACCTTGCTGGAAACCGGTTACCGCAACTCCGGCAAGGCCGGCAACTCCCATCTGGGCGTACCCGATCTGGACCGGAAGACCATGGACGGCAATCGGCAAAGGCTGATGGAGGCCGGTCTGCCCGCCCAAGACCTGGCCGATCTGATCCGTCAGCTGAGCGAACAGATGCACACCGCGGCCGAACAGCTTCAATTCGAGCTGGCCGCCCGCCTGCGCGACGAGGTCCAGGACTTGAAGAAGGAATTGAGACAGATGACCAAGGCCTGAGGGGTGAAGTCAGAGTAATGCCATAAGCTGAGGGCATGTCAGAAACCCCCTTCGCCTTCATGATCGTCACCCTTGTCGTTCTGGCCGTCTTCTTCATCGTCGACCTTTTCGTCATCGGCAGACGCCCTCATGTGCCTTCCACCAAGGAGTGTCTGCAGCATATCGGTTTCTTCGTGGCGGCGGCCTTGGTCTTCGGGGGACTGGTCTGGTATTTCGCCGGGGCCAAACCCGCCATCGAGTTCTACTCGGGCTGGCTGACCGAGTATTCCCTCAGTGTGGACAACCTCTTCGTCTTCGTCATCATCATGTCCAACTTCGCCGTACCGAAGAAGCTGCAGAAGTTCGTCCTGTCGGTGGGCATCACCATAGCCTTGATCTTGCGGGGCATCTTCATCCTCCTGGGTTCGGCTATCATCACCCGTTTCACCTGGGTCTTCTTCCTCTTCGGGGCCTTCCTCATCTCTACCGCCATCTCCCTGCTGAAAGGCAAGGATGAAGAGGATGACTATCAGGAGAACAAACTCATCACTTTCCTGAAAAAAGGCATGAAGATCACCAACGAGTATGAGGGGGAGAAGCTGCGGGTGGTCAGGAACGGGGTCAAGTATTTCACCCCCATGTTGGTCGTTTTCATCGCCATCGGGACCACGGACGTCATGTTCGCCTTCGACTCCATCCCCGCCATCTTCGGCCTGACCCGCGACCCTTTCATCGTCTTCACCACGCAATGCTTCGCTCTCCTAGGGCTTCAGCGGCTTTACTTCCTGCTGGGCTCACTTTTGGACAAGCTGGTCTATCTGCCCATCGGCCTGTCCGTGGTCCTGGGGTTCATCGGCGTCAAGCTGATCATGGAAGCCTTGCATGAGAACACCCTGCCTTTCATCAACGGCGGCAAGGGGACCGCCTCCATACCGGAGATCCCCACCTGGGCCTCTCTCTTGGTGATCATTCTTTCCTTAGGACTGGCTTCCCTCGCCTCCGTGGTCAAGATGAAGAAGATGCAAAAGACGCGGACCAAGTAAGGCCCGCTTTTCCCCTGCGGATTTCTCCTGTCTCTTCTTCCGGCTTCCTCGATTTTTTCTTTCCTCTTTCTCCTTCTCTTTCAGGATTTTCCGATTCTCTTCCATCCCGCCTGAGGGTGCTCCAACCCCTTGAGCCGCAAGGCCTCCCGTCGGCCAAGATCAAGTGGTCCGCGGCCTTTTGGCGCAGGCGGAAGGGGGAGGAGAAGGCACCGTCAGGCGTCTTAACTTACCTATAGACTGAAGGTGTTGTGAATACGGGAGGCCCCGGATAGGGATCCCGTTCCATTATCAGAAAACAGAAATAGGTAGGCATTCATGCGCAAAGCAAAGATTGTTGATACTATCGGACCAGCCACTTCATCCTTGGAAGTCCTGACCGATTTGGTCAAGGCCGGTATGAACGTGGCTCGTATCAACCGCTCTCATGGCACGGTCGAAGAGCACCTGGCCATTTACGACAACATTCGCAAGGCCGGCGAGTTGGCCGGCAAGAATGTGGCTGTGCTTGTCGATCTGCAGGGCCCGAAGATCCGTTGCGGCTGGATCGAAAAGAACGCCGAAGGCGAAGACAAGGTCCAGCTGGAGGCCGGCCAGGAGTTCGTCATCACCACCGATGAGATCACCGGCAACAAAGACCGCGTTTCCACCACTTTCAAGGGCCTGCCCGCCGACTGCCATCCTGGGGACCCCATCCTCATCGATGATGGCAAGGTCCGCTTGGAGGTCACCAAAGTCGAAGGCAATGACGTGCACACCAAGGTCATCGTGGCCGGACCCGTCTCCTCCCACAAGGGCATCAACCTGCCTGGCGTGGCTGTTTCCCTGCCTGCTTTGACCCCTAAGGACGAGGAGGACCTGCGCTGGGGCATCCAGACCGGGGCTGACGTGATCGCCATGTCCTTCGTCCGTTTCGCTTCCGACATCGACCGCGCCCATCAGATCATGGACGAGGAAGGCCGCCGCGTCCCCGTGGTCGCCAAGATCGAGAAGCCCCAGGCCGTGGAGAACCTGGAAGAGATCGTCAAGGCCTTCGACGGCATCATGGTCGCTCGTGGCGATATGGCCGTGGAAATGCCTTTCGAAGAGGTCCCCCTGATTACCAAGCGTTGCATCGAGCTTTCCCGTTCCTACGGCAAGCCGGTCATCGTGGCCACCGAGGTCCTGGGCTCCATGGTCCACAGCCCGGTTCCCACCCGCGCCGAAGCCTCCGATTGCGCGAACGCCGTCCTCGATGGGGCCGACGCCACCATGACCTCCAACGAGACCGCCGTGGGCGATTACCCCGTGGTCACAGTGGAAAGCATGAGCCGCATCTCCGCTTACGCCACCGATCATGGATATGACCGCATCCCCGCCATCAAGGACGAGAAGTTCACCGTCTCCTCCGCCGTGGCCCACTCCGCCGTGGAATTGGCCGCCAAGCTGGATGTCAAGGCCATCGTCGCCTTCACCTCCACCGGCGCCACCGTCCACCGCATTTCCGCCGAACGGCCTGCCGCCCCGATCTACGGCTTGACCACCGATGAGCACACCAAGTGCTTCCTTGGCCTGAGCTGGGGCACTGAAGGCATCAAGCTGGGCAAGGAGTATCACGGCCTGAACCGCGAAAACCTGATGAAGCTGGCTGACGATACCCTCAAGGCCGAAGGCAAGCTGGCAGATGGCGATACCGTCGTCGTCGTGTCCTGCTCTCCTTCCGCTACCGAGGCCGGCGCCACCGACTCCATCTACGTCCACACCGTTGGCCACAACGAGTAACGAGTAGCGATTCCGCTTGCTTCCTTCTCTTTCTTCTCTAAGCTTGGTTTTCGGTCCGACTTCGGTGGGAGTTCCAAGCTAGGGGGAGCGGCGGATACGCTCAAGACCCTGCGAATCAGTTTTCGCAGGGCCTTTTTTGATTCCTTTTGGTCGCCTTGTCTTCTTCTGCCTCCTTGCAGCTTGCAGTCTTTTGGTCTTCTCTTGGCCCTCTTCGCATGCAGGAACCCTTTCACATAGAATCCTCCCATGCAGAAATCTTCCTCCATGGGGATCCCGCATAGAGAGCCTCCTATACAGGAATCCTCTCGCATCTGGAGGGAATAAAAAATCCCCTGTCTCCCAGCGGAAGACAGGGGATAATAAGAACCAGCCGGTGATCAGCTGGAGCTTGGAAGCTCAAGATTTACGGACAGCGGAATCAGGGGTGGCACCAATCACCTTGACCATGCCTCCGATAGGGAGAAAATCATACACCCATTTCGCATCCGCCTCCGTCATGTTGACGCAGCCGTGCGAAGAGGGCCGTCCCATGGCGATCCCTTCCAGGTTCCACAGGGCCGTATGAAAGCCTTCGCCCCCACAGAAGTAAGTGACCCATTTGACGTTGGGGGAGACATAGCCCGGCCCCCGCATGGTCTGGACCTTGTATTTGGTGTGCACGTACCAGACGCCGTCATCGGTGGCCCGGTCCTTGCGACCGGTGGAGACGTTGAAGGTCTTCACCTTGGTGGTGCCTTTATAGGCGAAGGCCTTTTGGGCGGACAGGTCGACCAGCATCCAGGGGTCCCCGTTGGGGATGTCGTAGCGGACCAGGGTCTGCTTGGTCCCGTATTTGACCGTAGCCATCGAAGCAGTCAGCTGGGCGTCTTCGCCGGCCTCGAGACTGGCAAAGACCTGTGCGGCGGTGGTCTTGGTGTCTTTGACGGCGAGGCCGTTCACGCCATGGACTTTGACCCCCATGACGGTCCCATGCGGGTTGACGACGATCTGCTCGTCCACCTTGTCCTCGTTCAGCTTCGATGGCAGCTGTTTCGCCAGATAGTCGGAGAGCTGACCCGTCTTGTAACCGACGCTCATGGTTTTCTTGTGGACGTCGGAGGTGAAAGTGGTCCATTGGGCGATGATGGAAGAGGGGAGGGTGAAGGATTTATGGGCCCCGTTGGTGATGGTGATCTTGCGTATCAGATTCTTGTTGGCCTGGTCCGCAGCCCCGTGGGCGGTTTGGTCGGAGATGACGGGGACGTCGGTCTTGATGGCGGCGACGACCGAAACGGTGCCGCCGGCCTTGTTCTTGAGAGCGGCCGTGATGGCCGGTTTGACGGAAGAGAGGTCCACCGATTGGCCGTTTTTGCCTGCGTTGACCACGAACTTGCCTTCTTCGGACGAGTAGGAGACGGTGGGAAGCTGGACTTCCCTTTCGGTCCCGAGGAAATATTTGTTGAGGTCGCTTTGCAGACTGACCTCATCGGTCTTGGCGATCAGGCCGACCTGGCTTTTCTCCTGAGGGTTGAGCCTGGTGATGGGGTTACCTTGTTTGGCTTGAAGGAGGGAGTCGGCCGTCTTGTCCACATCGACGGTCACGTGCAGGTCCTGCAGGGACGCGGTGGTGCTCTTGCCGTTGGACTTGATGGTCACCTTGGTGGAAGAGGCCACGGCTCGGATGGTCTTTTTCACTTGGGTCTTGTCCTGACCGGTCACTGGGGTGGATCCCAGACTCACGCCAGGGGCCACGCGATCCCGGAAATAGTCGATCAGACCGTATCCGCCGGCTCCCAAGGCGACGAGGAGGGCAAGGATGATAATCGAGGCGATGATTCCAGCCTTTTTCCCAGGGGCTGCTTTCCTCTTTCCATGTTCCGACTTCATAGGGTCAAGATTACGCTGGGGGTCATACTCTAGGCGGAAAAATATGCGGGAAGCGAGAGAAAAATATGAAAGAACCCTCCTTCCTGTGATGCGTATCACATTACATCAGAGGAAGGAGGGCTTTGATGGGGTCCCATGGGCCTTTCCGAGAATCAGTCAGAAGATCAGCCAGAAGTCAGAGTGCCCGTTCGAGGACGACAGGACGACTGGGGAATCATGAATGGTTCAGGGGCAAAGGTCAAATCAGGGGTCAGTGGCCGGGCTCAGTGGCAGTGGTGACGGGTGTATTCGTTCAAGACTCCGATGATGGATTTGGCGTCCACGATGGTCCCGTTCAAGGCCATCTCATAAGCCTTGTCCAAAGGGATCACGCGGGTGTTGGAGTAAGGGGACTCCGGGCCGAGGTCGCCCCGCTCCACCCGGGTCAGACCGGTGGCCCGGTAAATCACCGTGTGCTGGGTGGAGAAGCTGGGGGTGTTGACGAAACGGACCACCTGGGAGAAGTCGCTGGCCTGGTAACCGGCCTCTTCCTCCAGCTTCATCTCGGCGATCTCCTCCGGATGCTGATGGGGATCCGTGGCATGCCCGGCGGGCAGCTCCAAGGTCCAGGAATGGTTGGGGACGCGGTATTGCTCGATGAAGACGACCTCCTGATTCTCGGTGACGGGCAGGACGCAGACCGTATCGCCATCGTTCTCCCTGACGATGTAACGCTCGAACTGGCCGATTTCCTTGTTGCTCAGGTTGACCCGGTCCACGTCGAAATAGTAGGTGCTTAAGACCTGCTCCCTTTTCTCTTCGCGAATGGGGGACACGCGCCAGGGATCGAACTCCCGATATGTCTTTTCCGCCATAGTCTGCTCCTTTGGAAGACTGTGAATTCCAGCTCCGCTCGCCCTTTCGCGCCCGGTGCAGCGGGTTCAAGGGGTCCGCGCGAAGAACGATTCCATTTTATCCTCTCTTCATTCCTTGGCGGAAAATCGGACTTTGGGTGTGTCGGACCGACAAATGTAGTACATTGGGTGCTGTTGCGCACGGAGCGTTCGTTTTTGTGCGCGATGCCTCGGTATCCCAATTGGTAGAGGAAACGGCCTCAAAATCCGTGCAGTGTGGGTTCGAGTCCCACCCGAGGCACGTCAAGGCAAGGATCTTGCTGAGTAGTCGGCGTGCCGCGCAGTGGGAGAGCTTCAAGGTTGAAACGCATGCCTTAGCGTTGTTGAGTGTCGTGATTCATCTGTAGTCCTTGCACAAGGAAGGTAGGACATGAATACAAAGAAGATATCGGAAAACGCTCACAAGCCCACCGTGGTCGTCGCCGAAGATGAGGCTTTGAACCGCTTGGATATTGTCGAATCCCTGGGGGAGAACGGCTATGACGTCGTAGGCGAAGCCGCCAACGGCAAGGAAGCGGTGGATAAGGTCCGCGAATTGAAGCCCGACATCGTGGTCATGGACATCAAAATGCCTGAGATGAATGGCATCACCGCGGCCCGCGAAATCAACAAGGACTTCCTGGCCCCCGTCGTCATGCTGACCGCCTTCTCCCAGAAGGATCTGGTGGCCGAGGCCGTGGACGCGGGAGTCATGGCCTATGTGGTCAAGCCTTTCGTCCCCGAACGCCTTTTCCCCGCCTTGGTCGTCGCCCAGGAGCGGTTCAAGCAGATGAAGGCCTTGCGCTCCCAGATCTCCGAGATCCCCCGATCCGCCTCCGACGCCAATCAGACTTCGGCCGAGGCCGATCAAGAGATCCAGGAGCTGCGCAATCAGGTGGACGAGCTGAAGAACCGTTTGGAGAGCCGCAAGCATGTGGATAAGGCCAAGGGCCTGCTCATGCAGCATATGGGGCTGACCGAGCAGGAGGCCTTCCGCTGGATTCAGAAGACCTCCATGGACCGGCGTCTGACCATGATGGAAGTGGCCGATGCCGTCGTCCAGCAGATCGAAGGGGCGCAGGACTAGGTCCTCCTTGGCCCTCTTTTCCCCCTCTGTGTCTTTCTTCCGTACTGATAGACACTGGCCTTTAAAATGGAACCATGACTGAAACCCCTTCCTCTCACGATTCCTCCGACAGCACTTTCGACCGACGGCTCCTGGTCGTCGACGGGCATTCCTTGGCCTTCCGCGCCTATTTCGCTTTGCCCGCCGACAGCTTCAGCACTTCCGACGGCCAGGCGACCAATGCCATCTACGGTTTCACCACCATGTTGGCCCAGGTCTTGCGGGATGAGAAACCTAGTCATGTGGCCATCGCCTTCGACGTGAAAGGCGGCACTTTCCGCAATCAGATGCTGCCCCAGTACAAAGGGACCAGGGACGCGGCCCCGGAAGACCTGTTGAGCCAGCTCCCCCTCATCCAGGAAGTCCTCAAGGCCTTGGACATCTCGTATGTGGAAAGGCAGGGGTTCGAAGGGGATGACATCATCGCCACTTTGGCGACCATGGGGGAGGAAGCGGGGTTCGAGACCTTCGTCCTCTCCGGAGACCGAGACGCCTTCCAATTGGTGGATGATTCCATCACCGTCCTGTATCCGGGCCATCATTTCAAGGACTTGCAGCATATGACCCCGGACGCCGTCTTCGCCAAATACAAAGTGACCCCCGGGCAGTACCCGGATTTGGCCGCCATGCGGGGGGAACAAGCGGACAACATCCCCGGGGTCCCCGGAGTGGGGGATGGTTATGCGGCCAAGTGGATCAAGGAATACGGGGGACTGGCCGGCATCGTGGAGCACGCCGACGAAATCGGCGGGAAAAAGGGCCAGGCCCTGAGGGACAACATCGACCAGGTCCTGCTCAACCGGAAGGTGAACGCCTTGGTGCGGAACGTGGATTTGGGCGTCAGCCTGGACGAGTTCAAATTGCATCAGCCCAAGGTGGATGAAGTCAAGGATGTATTCGGCCGCCTCCAATTCGGGCGGAACACCCAATTGAGGATCATCACCGCCATGGCTGTGGCCGAAGGGGCGGATGAGAAGCTGGCCGCTGCGGCCTATGGTCCGGCTCCGGGTCGCAAGAAGGCGGCCTCGGCCGGCGTTCCTTCCTCACCGGCTGAATCGGCCAAGGCCACCCCTCTTCTTCCAGGGCAGGCGGAAGGGTTCGAGGAAGAGGTCGACCTTAATCCGGCCGATGTGGACCTGATCCAACCTGATTTGGTTCCCCTTCCCCCTGCCCCCGTCTTCGGGGCCGCGAAGAAAGAGAGGGAGGAAGCTTGGGAGAAGCGCTTGACGGCGGCCACGGATTGGATTACCGACTTGACCCGTGCCCCCTCGTCCTCGCAGACGGGGCGGAAAAAGCAGACTGACCAGGCGAGGAGGAATGATCATGACCTCTCTTTCTTTCTGCACGCCCGTGGTCGGGTGGAGAAGGGGGCCAGCAGGCTGCAGTCGCTGACCATCATGACCGCCGAAGGCCACAGCCTGGTCCTCCATCATGACGATTTCGATTTCTACCGGCAGGGGAGCGACCTTTTAATCGAGGCCCTCGACCAGCTGCTGCGCCAGGAGTCCGACCATATAGTCCTGCATGACTTCAAACGCTGGCTTCACTTGACCTCAAACCTGCGCAACCAAGGCCAGCCCCTCGGCGGCCCTGATTTCCTGCCCGTGGCCGACACCAAGCTGGAAGCCTACCTGGCCCAGCCGGACGCTACGGCCAAGGTGGATGGCCTGCGGCATTACGCTCAGAAATTCCTCCATCTGGATGTGGGGGAGACGAAGGAAAAGACCAGCGAACAGGGGGCTTTCGACCTGGGGCTGGAGTCGGATGAGGAAACCGGCGAGAATTCGGCTCCTTCTCCGGAGCCCGCCGATCCCCGTCAAGAGGAGAGGGAACGGGAAGAGACGGATTGCGCTTTGGATTGCGCTTATCTGAGGGCCCTGCATGACCTCTTCCATCCGGTCCTGGCCTCTCGGGGCCAGATCAACCTCTTGAAAACCATCGAGCTTCCCGTCTCCCGGGTCCTGTCCGCTATGGAGATGACCGGGGCCGGGGTGGACCAAAGCCGGCTGGAGCAGATGAGGGAATCCTTCTCCGCCCAGGCCGAGCAGGCCCAGCAAATCGCTTGGCAGGAAGCGGGCAAGGAGATCAACCTGCAGAGCCCCAAACAGCTGCAGGCCGTCCTTTTCGACGACATGGGTCTGACCCCGACCAAGAAGACCAAAAGCGGAGGACGGACCACCAACGCCGCCGCCCTGCAGGAGCTCTACATGCGGTCCATCCATAACGAACGGGCCAACGCCTTCCTGGGGGCCCTCCTGCGCCACCGGGAGGTCAACAAACTCAAGCAGATCGTCCAGACCCTCATCGACGCGATCGACGTGCGCGATAGCCGGATCCACACCACTTTCGAACAGACCGTGGCCGCCACCGGCCGGCTCAGCTCCACGGATCCGAACCTGCAGAACATCCCCAATCGGAACGTGGAGGGCCGGGAGATCCGGGGCGCTTTCGTGGCTTCGGACGGCTTCGAGTCTTTGCTCAGCTCCGATTACTCCCAGGTGGAACTGCGTCTGATGGCCCATCTTTCCGGGGATGAAGCCTTGATCGAGGCCTTCAGGTCCGGGGCGGACTTCCACAAGTATGTGGCTTCCTTGGTCTATGGGATCCCCATCGACCAGATCAGCTCCGACCAGCGCAGCCACATCAAAGCCATGAGTTACGGCCTGGCTTACGGGCTCAGCACTTACGGCCTGGCTCAGCAGCTGGGGATTTCCCCTGCCGAGGCCGATATCCTGCGGGCCAAGTATTTTTCCACCTTCGGCAAAGTCCACGACTATTTGGAGTCCTTGGTCGCCCAGGCGAAGAAGCGCGGGTACACGGAGACCATGTTCGGGCGTCGGCGGTATTTCCCCGATTTGCGTTCCAGCCGCCGTCAGCTGCGGGATGCGGCCGAGCGCGCCGCCTTGAACGCCCCCATCCAGGGATCCGCGGCCGACATCATGAAGATCGCCATGAAGAAGGCCTATCAGGATTTGAAGGATGCGGGGGTCAAAAGCCGCATCATCCTGCAGATTCATGACGAGTTGGTGGTGGAGCTGGCCCCGGGGGAGCAGGAGCAGGTGACGGCCATGGTCAAAGAGGCCATGGAGCATGCGGTCAAGCTGGCCGTGCCTTTGGACGTATCCACCGGGGTGGGCTCCGATTGGCAGCTGGCCGCCCACTGATAGCGGGAAGAACGGTCCGGGTTGGTTGATTAAGTCGGTTGAAATGATGGATGAACTGATAGATTGATAGGTCAACTGATTGGCGGATTAATCGGTTGATCGATTGACTGATTTCGATAGGAAAGGCAGATGATGACGATGAATCTTGATCTCAGGCAGGCGGTCCAGATCTTGGAGGAGCTTTATCCTCTTCGTTACGCCGAGGACTGGGACCATCCCGGCCTTATCGTCGGTGATTACTCCTGGCCGGTGAGGACCATCTACTGCGCGGTCGATCCGACCTATGAGGTGGTGGAGGACGCCTTGGTCAAAGGGGCCGATCTTCTGATTACCCATCACCCCCTCTTCTTCCGCCCTACCCATACCGTCGGGGGCCAAGGCTTCCGTGGGGATATCGTCAATCGCTTGATTGAAGGTCATTGTGGGCTTTGGGTGGGGCATACCAACGCTGATTCCGCCTACCGCGGTCAGGCCCAGGCCTTCGTGGAACTGTTGGGCCTGAAAGACCAGGGCCCTTTGGACTCCATCGACGATCCTTCGGCTCCCGGTCCTGTGGGCCTGGGCAGGATCGGGTTGGTCCCTCAGACCGGTTTGGGCGGCGATTGCGAGGCTGATCCATCCGCTGGTGTGACCTTGGAGGCCTTCGCCCGCAAAGTGGCCCAGGTCCTGCCCGACACCCGACTGGGGATCACCGTCGCCGGGGACTTGGCCATGCCGGTGAGGAAAGTGGCCGTTTTGCCCGGTTCTGGCGATTCCATGATCGATCAAGCGGTCGCTTGTGGAGCCGACGTCTATGTGACCTCCGACCTGAGGCATCATCCGGTCACTGATGCTTGGCAACAGGCCGCATATGAGGCCAGATTGAGCGGGTCCTCCTACGCCCGCCCCGCCTTCATCAACACCCCGCATTCGGCCATCGAGAAACTCTGGCTCAGCCAATACGGAATCCACGACATCCCCCAGGCCATCGCTGAGGCTTTCGGGGAACCGATGCGGCCGGAGATTATTCTGACGGACCTCAATACGGACCCGTGGACTTTGAGGATCTGAACCGAGGACGACCAAGCAGGAAGCGAAAAGCGGAAAGCGAAAAATCAAAAAGGAAAAACAAAAAGAAGAAAACCGAAAGTCGGGCTGGCGGGATTTGAACCCACGACATCCTGCACCCAAAGCAGGCGCGCTACCAAGCTGCGCTACAGCCCGAAAGTGGCCATCCAGAAACCGTGTCTCTGCCTGACGACCTCTCTACTATAACGTATACCATTGGACGACACACCAAGCTACAATGAGGCCCTATGGGGGATAATCAGCGTGCGGAGACCGGCGGTCTGCTGGCTGGGCTCTTTTGTATGTTCTTTTCTGCCTTGTCCATGTCGGTCTTCCTGGATCATGCTTCAGCCAGTTGGCAGGTGGCCGGTCGTCGGCGTGTGATGGCCGCCATTTTCATCGCCTTTTTCGCCGGGGTCTCTTTCATCGTCGGCTATGCCCGCCACTCTCATTCCTGGGAAGCCCACCAGGGGTGGTGGATTCCTGTCCGCCGTCTGCTGGAAATCATCTCTTTGACCGTCGTGGATACGTCCACGATCTTCTTCGTCAGTTTGGCCAGCCTGACCATCATCGCAGCCGTCTTCGGATCGGAATTCTCCCCTTACCTGATTTGGTTGACCGGAGGCCTCTCAGCCATTGCCGGATACATCACCTTCGTCCAGGCCAATGAGCTGAGCGCCAAGACCATCGCCTCCCTCTTGCCTTTCTTCGTGGTCTCAGGGGTGACCACCGCGGGCATGTCCTCGGACGACCACAACTGGTGGCGGAACAACTTCTCCCAGCTGGGGGACCGGACCACCCTGGGGGCGACCCTGTTCAACTGCACGGTCATCTTGGGAGGAATCTGCATAATCATCATCAGTTATTTCGCCGTATCCGAACTGATCGTGCATTACCGACTCTCCCTGTCCCATCCCGGCCTTCTGCAAACCCAGGGCGGAGGCGGGAAAGAAGAGGAGAGCCAACCGTATCCGCATTTCGCGGCCCGGATCCTCGTCCTGTCCGTCCTGCTTTTCCTGACCGCCCTCTGCTTCTCCGGAGTAGGCTTCTTCCGCTACACCCCGCACCCCATTCTGCACAACCTCTGCGCCCGGGGCATCGCCCTGCCTTTGACCCTGCTCATGTTTCTTCTGCCGTGGCTGGCCCCGCAGCTGCCAAAATCCATGTATGTGGTCTCCGACCTTATCGTGGTCATCATCGCGGTGGCCGGCATCCACTGGTTCATGGGAGGGACGTCTCTGACGAATGTGGAGGCCTTGGCGGTTCTCCTTTTCATGGGCTGGTTCATCATCTTCTCCCGGCAGATCGCCGCCATGGAGTCCGACCGCATGCAGGCGGAGATGCTGATGTTCGCCGACCTTTACCAGAACGCCTCCAAAGAGACCTCCTCCCGCATCAATCCGGCCATTTGATGAAGAATCGGGCCGGAAGCCTGGGTTTCCGGCCCGCTGGATCAATGCCGATCAGAGGGTATAAAGAGACTTGAAGGCAAGAAGGCGTCTACTGAGCGGACGGCGCCGTGTCCGCCGACTGGTTCGCGGAAGCGTCGGAATCAGGGGAGGAAGACTCATCGGATGAGGAGGGGGCCGCATCGGCTTCCGATGCGGACGGCGTTTCCGATTCGTTAGCTTCCGAGCCGTCAGTCTCCGAATCTGAGGGAGCCTCTGAAGTAGACTCTGCCGTGGCTTCCGGAGCATTCGCTGCAGGGGTTTCAGCAAGGGAGTCAGCTGATGCGCTTTCCTCTGAGTTTTGGTCCGCATCCGCCGAAGAAGCGGATTCCGCGGAAGGAGCGGATTTGCTGGAATCATCCGAAGCCGCAGAGTCCGGGTTCGGGGCACCGACCGAGTCCTCGCCATCATCGCTCATGAGCAGGAGGAAGCTACGGCCTTGGGCCATGATGCTGAATCCTCCTTCATACGAAAGTTCGGGGGCGTACTGGTCATGGGTGTCGACGATCAACTTCCACTTGCGGCCGTATTCATCGCCAGGAAGGGTGAACATGAGAGGCTCGTAGTAGGCGTTGAAGATGAGGATGAAGTTGTTGTCCACCAGGGGGTCGCCGTAATCGTTGGTCTCTGGGATGCCATGCCCATTGAGGAAGACCATGAGGGTCAGGGCGTTGTAGTTGTTCCAGTCGTTCTGATCCATCACCTGCCCGGTATGGTCGAACCATTCCACCTGAGGCATGGAAGCGTCGTCGGAGCTGGGGTCGAAGAACTTACGTCGGTGGAGGACCGGGTGGTTGAGGCGCAGGTGGACCATCTTGGCGACGAAGTCGTGCAGGTCCTGTTGGCGGTCATCCAGATCCCAGTGGGTCCAGGAGATGGCGTTGTCCTGGCAGTAGGCGTTGTTATTGCCTTGTTGGGTGCGCATGACCTCGTCGCCGCCATCGATCATGGGGATGCCTTGGGAGACCATCATGGTCGCCATGAAGTTCCGCATCTGTTGGCTGCGCAGCTCATTGACGTCGACCAGGTCGGTAGGCCCTTCCACCCCGCAGTTCCAGGAACGGTTGTTGTTATCCCCGTCCCGGTTGCCTTCCCCGTTGGCGTCGTTGTGCTTGTCGTTGTAGGAGACGAGGTCGTTCATGGTGAAGCCGTCGTGGGCGGTGATGAAGTTGATGGAGGCGATGGGGCGGCGACCATCGGCCCGGTAAAGGTCGGACGAGCCCAGCAGACGGCTGGCGAATTCGGGCAGCTTGGAAGGCTGGGAACGCCAGAAATCGCGGACGGTGTCCCTGTACATGCCGTTCCATTCCGACCAAAGGGGAGGGAAACCTCCCACTTGGTAACCGCCTGAGCCCACGTCCCAAGGTTCGGCGATCAGCTTGACGTTGGAGATGACCGGGTCTTGGTGGATGATGTCGAAGAAAGCGGACAGCTTATCCACGTCGGAGAACTGGCGGGCCAAGGTGGCGGCTAGATCGAAACGGAAGCCGTCCACATGCATCTCGGTCACCCAGTAACGCAAGGAATCCATGATCAGCTGCAGAGTGTTGGGGGACCGCATGAGCAGGGAGTTCCCGGTGCCGGTGGTATCGAAATAATGCCTCTCATCGCCTTCTACCAGGCGGTAGTAAGATGAGTTGTCGATGCCTTTGAAACTCAGGGTGGGCCCCATGTCGTTGCCTTCGGCCGTATGGTTGTAGACCACGTCCAGGATGATTTCGATGCCGGCGTCATGGTAGGCCTTGACCATGGTCTTGAACTCATTCACCTGCTGGCCGCGCTGGCCAGAGCTGGAGTAGGCGTTATGGGGGGCGAAGAAGCCGATGGTGTTGTAACCCCAGTAATTGTTGAGCCCCTTGGCTTGGAGGAAGGAGTCGTTGATGAATTGGTGGACAGGCATCAGTTCCAGAGCGGTGATGCCTAGGTCTTTCAGGTAGGAGACGACGCTGGGATGGGCCAGACCGGCGTAGGTGCCACGCAGTTCGGGCGGGACCTGGGTGTTCAGGTTGGTCATGCCGCGGACGTGGGCTTCGTAGATGACGCTGTCGTTGTAGGCGATTTCGGGGTGGCGGTCATTGCCCCAGTCGAAGTAGGGGTTGATGACCACCGATTTCATGGTATGGTCAGCCGAATCCGCGGTGTTACGGGCGGTGGGGTCAGCCGGATTGTTGATGTCGTAAGAGAAGAGACTGGCGTCGGAATCGATCATGCCTTCGATGGCCTTGGCATAAGGGTCGAGCAGGAGCTTGGAAGGGTCGCACCGCAGGCCGCGGGAGGAATCGTAGTCGCCGTAGACCCGATACCCGTAGCGCTGCCCTGGCTGGACGCCTACAAGGTAGATGTGCCAGATGAAAGTGTTGCATTCGGTGATGTTGATGCGGGTTTCCTTGTCATAGTCATCGAACAGGCAGAGTTCGACTTTCGTCGCGACGGAGGAGAAGAGGGCGAAATTGACGCCCGTGCCATCATAGGTGGAGCCGAGAGGATAGGTTGAACCAGGTCGAATTTGCATACTCCCATTATCTCACTGATGGCGATATATACCGTCCGGCGTGTGCCATGAATATATAAATCTCGCTTAAATAAGGAAAACCCCGGCGAATCTTTCCGATTCGACCGGGGATTCCCGATTTCAAAGAAGAAGGGGCGAAAGACGAAACTTAACGCTCGAACTTGTTGCCGTAAGCGTCGCCTTCTTCGGCCAGCTTGGCCACCTTACGGGCGATGGCCAGCTCTTCGTTGGTGGGGACGACGGCGATGACCACGGAGCTGTCGGGGGCGGAGATGACGCGGGGTTCGCTGGAACGCGTGTCGTTCTTCTCCTTGTCCAGCTTGACTCCGAAGGGAGCCAGCTTATCGCAGATGGCTTCGCGCACGGCGGCGTCGTTCTCGCCCACGCCGGCGGTGAAGGTGATTACGTCGCAGCCACCCATTTGGGCGGTGTAATTGCCGATGTAGCTGACGATGCGATGGACGTAAATCTGGAAAGCCAGTTCGGCGTCCTCATCGCCTTGGGCGCGCAGGGCGTCCACGTCACGCATGTCGCCGTGACCGGTCAGGCCCATCATGCCGGACTGCTTGTTGAAGAGGGTGTCCAGCTGGTCCACGTCCATGTGGGCGTTGCGGATCAGGTGGAAGACGACGGCGGGGTCGATGTCGCCGGTACGGCCGCCCATGACCAGGCCTTCCAGAGGGGTCAGGCCCATGGAGGTCTCCACCGGCTTGCCGGAAATCTGGGCTGAAGCGGAAGCACCGTTGCCGATGTGCAGGACGATCTGCTTGAGGCCTTCGGCCGGCTTGCCGATGACTTCGGGCACGACCGAGCCCACATACTCGTGACTGGTGCCGTGAGCGCCGTAACGGCGGATGTGGTACTTCTCAGCCACTTCCTTATTGAGGGCGTACGTGCTGGAAGCCTTGGGCAGCTGGAAGAAGAAGGAGCTGTCGAAGACGAAGCCCTGAGGAACGTCAGGCAGCAGGCGGGTCATGACTTCGGCGCCGATGGCTTCAGGGCCGTTGTGCAGGGGAGCCAGGACGGCCAAGTCCTTGACCTGTTGGATGGTCTGTGGGGTCACCAAAGCCGGGGTGGGGAAGATGTACCCGCCTTGGACCACGCGGTGGCCGACGGCGACCAGTTCGTAGTCCTTCAGGTTGGGGCCGTATTCATCGAAGAAGGCCAGGACCTTCTTCAGCCCCTGTTCATGGTCTTTGATGGGTTCGGTGAAAGTATGCTTCTCGCCGTCGAACTTGTGGGTGTAAGCGCCATCCGTCGGTTCGCCGATCTTCTCGACCAGGCCAGATGCCAAAGCTTCGCCGGATTCCAAGTTCACCAGCTGATATTTGATGGAGCTTGAACCAGAATTGATAACCAGAACGGTTTTAGCCATGACGGCTCCTTTTTGTCTCTGTATGCTCTATGGATGCTCTATAGGCATATGCGTTTCGTGCTATGCGTCGGCAAGACGAATCGCTTCCATGAGTTATTGCTTGACCGACGCAGACATCTCCAATATACTCTTGAGCCGCTACTGCGTCAGGTGCGGTTTCGGCTCAAGATTTTCGATTTTTTTGGGTTTTTGTTTTTCAGCTTTCCTCGGCGTAGATGGCGGTGAGGGCTATAGTGTTGACGATGTCGGACACGGTGGCTCCCCGGGACAGGTCGTTGACGGGCTTGTTCAAGCCTTGCAGGACGGGGCCGATGGCCAAGGCGCCCGAAGAGCGCTGGACGGCCTTGTAGCCGATGTTCCCCGCGGACAGGTCGGGGAAGACGAAGACGTTCACGTGGCCGGCGACGGGGTTGCCTTTCGCCTTGGTGGCCGCCACCTGAGGGGACCAAGCCGCATCCATCTGGATGGGGCCGACCACAGGCAGGTCAGGGGCTTTTTCGCCGACCAGACGGGTGGCTTCCGCGACCATGTCCACGTCCGGGCCGGATCCGGATCCCAAGGTGGAATAGGTGAGCATGCCGACGCGCGGGTCGATGCCGAAAGCCTTGGCCGTTTGCGCTGACTGGATGGCGATGTCGGCCAACTGGCCTGCGTCGGGGTTGGGGTTGATGGCGCAATCGGCGAAAACCGCCACATGGTCGGGCAGGCACATGAGGAAGGCTCCGGAGACCAAAGAGGCCCCCGGCTTGGTCTTGATCAGCTGCAGGGCCGGTCGCACGGTGTTGGCCGTGGTGTTGACCGATCCTGAGACCAGGCCGTCCGCCATCCCCATGACCACCAGCATGGTCCCGAAATAAGAGGGATCCTGCAGGGTCTGCCGGGCCTTGTCCGGGGTCATGCCTTTCTTGGCGCGCAGCTGACAGAGCTTTTCCACCATCGGGGCCAGGAGGTCTTCATCCTTTTGGGATTGGAAGCCCGCTTTTTCAAGATGGGTCAACCCCAGTTCCCGGCCTCGAGCGAGGATTTCCTCCTTTTCGCCCACAATGATCAGGTCGACGGCGTCTTGGGAGAGGATCTGATCGGCGGCCTGAAGGATCCGGTCTTCCTGGCCTTCAGGCAGGACGATCCTCCTCTTGTCCTTTTTCGCCCGGGCGACCAAGCTTGCTTGGAAGGCATAGGGGGTGACCGGCTTGGCGAAGTCGGTCCTATCCAGTGCGGCGAGGATCTCCTCCGCAGGGGCGGCCTTTTGGAAGCGGGGCAGGGACTGGGCGGCTTCGTCGGCCGTGGAACAGTCATGGGCGGGGATCAGCCAGCAGGGGAGTGAGGGGGTCAGCTGTGAGAAGAGGTCGGTCAATTCCTGTTTGATTCCCGCTCCTTTTTCGGCCTCGTCAGGCTTCCAGCCGGTCACGAAGACCCCGGCGACCGAGTTCCCGGCTTGAAGGATCTGCCGGTAGCAGGCTTCAACGGTGCGCCTCACCTGATCAGGCTGACGGTTGATGCAGCACACAGCCAGGAAGACGGGGGCTTGGAGGTCCGCCGATAATTGGGCGTCGAGCACGAATCCTTCAGGGTCGAAGGCCGGGTTTTTATCCCTGCCGACGATCAGGCAGGATTCCGCCCCGCGCTCGCTCAGACGTGATTGGAAGGTCTCCCAGTAGGTGGAGACTTCCTGGCGGGCGTAAGCATGGTCTCTCATGGCTCTTTTCGGGCAGACTGCCCGGGCTTCGTCAACGGTTTCTTCCAGCCTTGCGGTCTTGATGAGGACTTCGGTGAAGGCATCGCGTTTATGGGTGATTGGGTGGAAGATCGCGGGTTTCTTCCCCGCCTGGGCCAGGGTCGCGGCCAAGCCGTTGGCCACGACGTTGCGTCCATTGGCTCCTTCGGGGCTGGCGAGGTAGATGGATGGAAAGCTCATGGGGCTCCTTTGCGCTGAGTTTCGGTAACGGTTTCAGTTTAATAAGGAGTTTGACTTTCTCACAAGGAATTCGTTTCCTTTTTAAGAATGAAAAAGCCTCCCACCGAAGTGGGAGGCTGAAATTTTCATCTCAACCTGACTCATGTCCTGGCTCTTGCGAGCCAAGGGGAGTCACAGGAAGGAAGACTACTCGTTGTCACCAGCGGTCGCTGCGGTAGCGGATACGGCGCCGGCTTTATCGGTCTTGACACCGGACCACACCCAGTCGGTGTAATCGGGGTGATCGTAACCCTTGTCCACGGCGAACTGGAACGCTTCCTGACGGAAGTCTTCCAGCTTCTTGATCTCATCCGCGTACTTATCGGCATCCACCATGCGCAGGGCCTCAGCGGTCAGCTCGTAACGATCCATGTCGTTGACGCGAACCATATCGTAAGGAGTGGTGGTGGAGCCTTCCTCGTTGTAGCCGTGAATGTTGAAGTTCTCGTGGCCGGGACGGTCGAAGAGCAGGCTCTTGACCTCGCGAGGATAGGAGTGGTAAGCGAAGAGGACAGGCTTGTCGGCGGTGAAGAGCTCGGTGAACTCCTCGTCGCTCATGGCCTCGTTGTTCTCCGCAGGGGTCTGCAGGCTCAGGAGGTCAACGACGTTGACGACCTTGAACTTGATGCCATAACCCTTGAGCTTGTCAGCAGCGGCCATGATTTCCTGAGTAGGAACATCGCCAGCGGCGGCCAGCACGACCTGAACCTCATCGTTGCTCTTGGCAGTGGAAGCCCAATCCCAGGCGGCGGCGCCCTTTTCGAGCTCAGCGCGAGCTTCGTCCAGGGAGAGCCAGGTGGCGGCGGGCTGCTTGCCGGCGATGATGGCGTTGATCTTGTTGGTGGACTTGTAAGCCTTCTCAGCGATGGCCAGCAGCATGTTGGCGTCAGTGGCGAAGTAAATGCCGATGACGTGATCGTTGTGGAAGGTCTTGTTCAGCAGGACGGAGACGACGCCGGGATCTTGGTGGCTGAATCCGTTGTGATCCTGACGCCACACGTGAGAGCTGACCAGCAGGTTCACGGAGGAGATGGGCTTACGCCAAGGAATCTCGCGAACGGTCGCTTCCAGCCACTTGGCATGCTGGTTGAGCATGGAATCGATCACATGCACGAAGGACTCGTAAGAGCTCCAGATGCCGTGACGACCGGTGAGGACGTAGCCTTCGATGAAGCCTTCCATCTGGTGCTCGGACAGCTGCTCGGTCACCTGGCCGGTGACGGCCATGTGCTCGTCGACCAGGGCGGAGAGATAACCGTTGTCCCACTGCTTGTTGGTCACTTCATAAGCGGCGGCGAGACGGTTGGAGGCGGTCTCATCGGGTCCGAAGATACGGAAGTCATCAGGGTTGAGCTTGATGATGTCGCGGGTGTAAACGCCCAGACGACGGGTGGCTTCGAGCTGACCCCAGCCGTGGCCGAATTCCTTGACTTCCTTGACCTCGTAGTCGTCGAGGGTGGGGAGCTTCAAATCCTTGCGGATGAGGCCACCGTTAGCGTTGGGGTTGGCGCCGATGCGCAGGTCGCCTTCAGGCATGAAAGCGGTCACTTCAGGACGAAGGGCGCCTTTCTCGTCGAAGAGCTCCTCAGGCTTGTAGGACTCGAGCCAGCCCTTGAGGACCTGGAAGTGGGCCTCGGTATCGCGGGCGGAAGCCAGCGGCACCTGATGGGCGCGCCAAGAACCTTCGGTCTTCTTGCCGTCGATGAACTTGGGGCATGTCCAACCCTTGGGGGTGCGGAAGATGATCATGGGGTAGAAGGGGCGATCCACATCGTTGGTCTGAGCGGCGGCCTTGATGTCGCAAATCTCATCGAAGACGGTCTCAAGCAGGTCGGCGAAACGACGATGGATGGACATGTGGTCCTCATCATCGAAGCCAGCGACGAACTCGTAGGGGTTGTAGCCCATGCCGCGGAAGAAGTCATGCAGCTCTTCGTCGGAGATACGGGCCAGGATGGTGGGGTTGGCGATCTTATAACCGTTGAGGTGCAGGATCGGCAGCACGATGCCATCGGTGCGGGGGTTCACGAGCTTGTTGGATTGCCAGCCGGTGGCCAGAGGGCCGGTCTCGGCTTCGCCATCGCCGACGACGGCGGGGACGAAGAGGCTGGGGTTGTTGAAGACAGCGCCGAAAGCGTGGGAGAGGGCGTAACCCAGCTCGCCGCCTTCGTGGATGGAGCCAGGGGTCTCAGGAGCGAAGTGGGAAGGAATGCCGCCAGGATAGGAGAACTGACGGAAGAACTTCTGCAGGCCTTCTTCATCCTTGGTGATCTTCGGATAGTACTCAGTGTAAGTGCCGTCGAGATAGGACTGGGAAGTACCGGCAGGTCCACCATGACCTGGTCCCATGATGAAGACGGTGTTCTGCTGATGATCGGCGATCAAGCGGTTGATATGGCCCATCAGGAAGTTCAGACCAGGAGTAGTGCCCCAGTGACCAACCAGACGGTGCTTGACATCTTCACGAGTGAAAGGCTCCTTCATCAAGGGATTGCTGCGCAAATAAATCTGACCGATGGAAAGATAGTTGGCAGCGCGCCAGTACTTGTCGACACCTTCGAGGGCCTCTTCAGATACCGGGTGGTCCAGCTTCTTCCATGGGGTTCCAATAACAGGACTTGTCATTGATGTTCCTGCACTTTCTTGCACATCACAGTGCAACTCGGTTATTTTTCTTAGGAGACGGAATCTCCATCCCCATATCGCTCATTATGTTACGGGATGCTTTCGACTTTCAAGGCAGGGATTCGCAAGGCGGAATGTCGCTTAAATCACTGGAAATCGGTGTTTCCGGCGTGTTCTTCATCAGAAGGTGCGCAGGGTCCTCCAGCTGATGTAATCAGCCAGGATCTGATAGCCGACTTTGCCCGGATGAAAGTGGTCGGAAGCGTAAAAATCAGGCAGGTCGGTATGCACGTCTTCATGGGTCAGGTCCACATAAGTGACGCCGAAATCATCGCAGACCGACTTGCTCACCGCCGTCTGCCGGTCGCTGGCCACCAGCATGGCTTTGCGCAGGTGACACCCCAGGGCGGGGACCTTATATACCTGGCCGGGGCTGAGGACGACCACGTGATCGGCCAGACCCCGGGCGACCTCGAGGACCCCGGTCAGGTCGTCTTTCCACTCCTTGTCGGAGCGCTGGGCCATGAGGTCGTTCGACCCCGCGCAAATGTAAAGGAGGGTGTAATGCTTGCCCCTCAAAGCGGGCAGCTCGCGGAAGCGGACCCGGCGCATGGTGGCTCCCAGCTTGCCGTGGGCTTCCCAATGGATGTCGCGTTGGGTGGCGTCGGCCAGGTTCTGGGCTATGCGGGGCATCATGCCCAAGTCCTGCCTTTCCACCCCGCAGGCGACGGTCATGGAATCCCCGGCTATGGCCGCGCTCAAAGGGGAGTCCTGGCTTGAGTCGTCGATCTGGGTCGCGAAGGACGACTCGGCTTGCGGCTCCTGGCCTTGGTAGAGGTCCGCCAGAGCCTCTTGGGCGATGGCTTGTTCGGGGAAGACCATCTTGCCCGGTTCGCTGAGTCCACTTCGGTCGCCTTGTGGTTCAGGGGCCAGATGGATGGTCTTGCTGGCGTAAATCCCTTCCAGCGCCGCCGTCGCCTTGTCCCAGGCGGAAAGCTTGACCGCGTTCTCGCCTTGGGGCTTCATCATCGTGTCAGTCATCGGAATTTCTTTTCCTTTCCCCTGCTGTGAGCCATAGCTGCAAGTCATATCTGTGAAGCGTCGCAACGAATCATCACTATGAATCATCATGGACTTCTCGGAACTCCTTCGATAGTAGCAGTCTTGCCCCCGAAGACCGCATGATGAAAAGGAGGGCTGGTTTCGAATCCCCTTGTCGGCAAGAATCAGGATAATGTTGCCTGCTGTTTTCCCGCTTTCTGGATGATTCTGGAGGATTTCCATGGCAAAAGGACCGGTCTTAGTGGTCGATTTCGGCGCCCAATACGCCCAGCTCATCGCCCGTCGGGTGCGTGAGTCCAACGTCTATTCGGAGCTGGTGCCGCATTCCATGTCCGCCGACGACATGCTGGCCAAAGACCCCCAAGCCATCATCCTGTCCGGCGGCCCCGCTTCCGTCTACGAGCCGGGGGCCCCGTCCATCGATAAGAAGATCTTCGATTCCGGCGTGCCGATTCTGGGCATTTGCTATGGCTTCCAAGTGATGGCCAACGAGCTGGGTGGCGACGTGGATCAGGCCGCCTTGGGTGAGTATGGCAAGACCGAGACTTATATCGACGACCCCGAAGGCGTCCTCGCTCAATCCCCTCAGGAACAGAGCACCTGGATGAGTCATGGGGTGGCCGTACGCAAGGCACCGGAAGGCTTCACCGTCCTGGCTCATACGGAAGGCGCACCTGTGGCTGCTATGGAGGACAAGTCCCGCAAACTTTACGGGGTCCAGTGGCATCCGGAGGTCAAGCACACCCCTCTGGGGCAGGACGTTTTCGAGCGTTTCCTGCACGATGAGGCTGGCATTCCCCGGGAGTGGAATCCGTCCAGCATCATCGAAGACCAAGTCGCCAGGATTCGCGAGCAAGTGGGTGACAAACAGGTGATTTGCGGCCTGTCCGGGGGAGTGGATTCCGCCGTGGCTGCAGCCTTGGTCCATAAGGCCATCGGTGAGCAGCTGACCTGCGTTTTCGTGGATCATGGCTTCCTGCGCAAGGGGGAGGTGGAACAGGTCAAGCATGATTTCGTCAAGGCGACGGGAATCAAGTTGGTGGCCGTGGATGCCTCGGAAGACTTCCTGAGCGCTTTGAAAGGCGTCAGCGAGCCGGAGCGCAAGCGCAAGATCATTGGCGAAAAGTTCATCCGCACCTTTGAGAAAGCCGCTCGTGACATCGTCGCCCAGGCCGGAAACGAAGGGGGAGAGGTCAAGTTCCTGGTGCAGGGGACCCTTTACCCTGACGTGGTCGAGTCCGGCGGAGGCTCCGGCACCGCGAACATCAAGAGCCACCATAACGTGGGCGGTTTGCCTGCGGACCTTGATTTCAGCCTGATCGAGCCTTTACGTACCCTGTTCAAGGACGAGGTCCGCGCAATCGGCACCGAGTTGGGCCTGCCTGATGAGATCGTCTGGCGTCAGCCTTTCCCCGGTCCTGGTCTTGCCATCCGCATTATTGGCGAAATCACCAAGGAACGTTTGGATCTGTTGCGCGAAGCCGATGCGATCGCTCGTGAGGAGCTTACCAAGGCCGACTTGGACCGTGATATCTGGCAGTGCCCGGTCGTTTTGCTGGCTGATGTCCATTCCGTAGGCGTTCAGGGTGACGAGCGTACTTATGGCAATCCCGTGGTCTTGCGACCTGTTTCTTCCGAGGATGCCATGACCGCTGATTGGTCTCGCGTCCCCTACGATGTGCTTGCTACCATTTCCACCCGGATCACCAATGAGTGCCGAGGTATCAACCGGGTTGTCCTGGACGTGACCTCCAAGCCACCAGCGACTATTGAGTGGGAATAAGGTTTTAGTCTTTTCCGCTTAGTCTCATCCTGCACATCTAATCACAGTGACGAGCGACTAGTGCCCTGATCGGGATGAAGCCGCCGAGGCCTTTGGGGAGGTGGCGAACGTACGAGAGCCCTGAAAACGGCAATGGAAATGCGAGAGCGACGATTCCTATTCAAGCAATTCTGCAAGCCATTTATCTGCAAGATTCACGAAGATGAATGGTGCTCAGCCGTACAAGTATTCATTATCTCAACCTTCAATTGAGCTGTCTTATATGCAGGCTATAATTCTGGCTAATATTAAAGGAGGTCAGAAATGGCAACACTGACGATAGGCCTTGCAGAGGCGAAAAACAACTTCTCTCGCGTGACGGCAGAAGTGAACCGGACCCGCAGGCCGGTCACCATCCTGAAGAACAACAAGCCCTGGGTGGTCATTCATCCGGCCCAGAAGGTTGATAGTGCCACGGACGTAGCAGTCGACTTTATGGACGAGTATGCTGACGTGTTCGAAGAGCTTGCCAAGTGAGCACGCTGGCCTTCTCCAGAAAAGAGGTTCTTGCCATCCATGCGGCGACGATTGAGCGGTTCGGAGGGCTTGATGGTTTGCGCGACGAAGGGCTTCTCGATTCCGCGCTGGAGCAACCACTTCAAACCTTCAGTGGTATGGACTTGTATCCGAGTGTCATCGAAAAGGCGTGCAGATACGCCTTTGGCATCGTATCCGACCACCCGTTTCTCGATGGCAACAAGAGGACAGGTGCCGCTTTGCTCGGCGCTTATCTCAGGATGTCTGGCGTCGATTTCAGGCCCGGCCACGCGGCTTTCCACAAAGTCGTGCTGGGCGTTGCAGATCGGTCAGTAAGTTACGATGCACTTGTCGAGTGGGTCAAAAGCGTAGTAGCTTGAGGCGCTCTGCGACCTGTTGCACGTTCATGAGGTCTCGTTGGGCGGGTCGTTCGCTTCGGATGTCGAGGAGGCAGCAAATCCTCAAACTCGTCACTCTTCAATTGGGCGAAAATACTCTCTTCAAGTGGCTACAGAGTATGTAGTCACCACTGGCTACAGGGTGACTACACTGTTTTCGCGATAGGAGAGTGGAGTGAATCCCAGCTTACCTGCCCTATCGACTCAATCAAAACGGGCTACGCAATGATCGAGTGGGAATAGACTGGCTAGTATCATCTTTCAGTATTTTGGGATCAGGGTTCTTCGTCAATAGGCGGGGAGCATTTGTAGGCAGATTTATACTAAGTTCTTTAGACAGGTTTGAACTTGTGAGGGGGAATGGGCATTTTATTTGATGAATTCAAAAACTCGATTGACTAGTTTAGGGATTCAGTCTATACTCGAAGGTGGGATATTCCACATTGATACGAGGTTAGTCTATGGATGCAGTAAAAACTTACGAGGTACATATCGATAGCAAGAAGCGTATGACTCTTCGCGGCGCGGAATATCAGTACTACTTTGTCCGAGAGTATGAGAATGGCTGCATTATTCTGGAACCTCGCGAATTGAAGGTGCCGGCTTCGGTTTCCGCTAAGAGTCTTAAGAGTATGGATCAGGCGGTTCATAATTTCAAGCTTGGGAAAGTGTCAGAGCCCGTGGATCTCTCTGATTTCTAAGAATTCCTAGAGGCTATAAAACTGGTAGCGATAGTACAAGGGTAAGGAAAAGTGGGCAAAAAAGAATGTAAGGAAAGACTATGACAGCAACAGCAAGTAAGCAAGCAAGAGCTAGCATCGATTTATGACTTCACCGTGCGCGCCCAAGACGGGTCCATGGTTTCGCTCAACGATTACCGCGACAAAGTCCTGTTGATCGTCAATACGGCTACCGGCTGTGGCTTCACCCCTCAGTATGAGGGCTTGGAGAAGCTTTATAAAACCTATTATGAGCAAGGTTTTGAGATTCTTGATTTCCCTTGTGACCAGTTCGGCCATCAGGCTCCTGGCTCTGACGCGGAAATCCACGAGTTCTGCATGCTCAAGTACGATACGACTTTCCCACAGTTCGGCAAGATCGAAGTCAATGGGGAAGGGGCAGACCCTCTTTATCGCTACTTGGCTTCTCATAATGGCGGGCTTTTGGGCGGGGCGATCAAATGGAATTTCACCAAGTTCCTCATCGCCCGCGATGGTAAAATCCTCAAGCGTTATGCGCCAATGGATACTCCTGAGAAAATTGAAGCGGATTTGAAAGCCGCCTTGAGCTGACTGAATTCTATGGCATTCGATGGTGGCCATCGCTGAGCGGTATTCGGCTCAACCCTCGTCAGGTGCCTGACCTTCATGGGCCAACCACTTGCAATCGGTCAGCTCCATGTGAGTGAAAATCGCTTTGAAGGAAGAATCCTCAGGGCTGCAGGCGTAAATCCCAAACTGGATTTCTTCCGCCCCTTTCCAAGGTGATAGAACTTCTCCTTCTCGTACTCGATAGAGCCTTTCAGCCAGTTCTCGCTATCCAGATACACCACCACTCCGCATTGGTCGAAGCGATGGTGACTGTTGGGGAAATCGGTTTTCACCAGAAAAGAGAAGAATTTTTCGGAGCTTGTGATTTGCAGGACCGGTGCATTGTCATTGCGGAAATGATAGTAGGTCCTTTGCCAAAGGTCGGTATGCGGGGCCGTGGTGATTTCGATCTTGTCATCGGAGATTGTGAAATCTTTCGGCTTGCGAGTTCAGGTCCATTCTTCTTTATTGATGCTCATGCTCATTTTTCTCTAGTGAAAATTCGTTGATATGAACTGCTCCGTAAATTATTGGAGACCATTTTCACGGTAAAACTTTTACGGAGTAGTTCAAGTTTACCTTTCCCCTTTTCCAAATTCTTGTCGGTATCGCTATCGAATTCCGCAATCGAGTTGATGAGAGATCTAGCCTGACGTTATTGCGACGGGCGATTATAATGTTGAGTATCAAGGCAAGGAGTGATTACTATCCACACTTGTCTCAATGCGTGCTCAGAGTAAATGGGTACTCTCGGGGTCTCGCGATTCCACATATTACGGAGGGTGACTGAATGATATCGGAAAGCGACTTGGCGTTTGATTCCGCAGGTATCTGCTGTTAAAGAAGGAAACTAAAAACCTAATCAAACCAAGGAGAATACTTATGTTTGAAACAAAGAAGACTCTTATCGTTGTTTACAAGGATGAGTTGCTGATGAATCAACTGAAGAAAATGGTTGAAACGTGCGATGACAGCGAAAAGGAGTTGCAGGTACTAGGGATAACTCCATTAACATCGTTTCTTGGACGGAAAAAGTATGGCTTGGGAATAAGAAGGCAGGAAATATCCAAGGCAAAATTCTCTTCCTAGGCGAGATAAGAGGCACGGACAGACTGATTCCCCGTCCTTGATGTGAAATTTGATGAATGCGGTGTCAGATTCGGCTGGGCAGGTAATCAGGCAGTTGTCTACGCTGACACAAAAGTACTGACCACTCGTGAAGATTACGATGCTTTCTTGGAAAAACTTTCTGCATTACCGGTTCCGGAGTTCCTTAAGGATATTAAAGAAGGTATCGCCGAGACAGGAACCGACCATGAATCTGTTATCACTATCGAGCAGCCCACAGAGGATAACCCCGAAAATGCAGATAGTGAATCTGCTGAAGTCTATGAGAAAAAAAAGGAAGAAGTTCAATCTTCTCAATGGTGTCAAAAAAGCATTTTCAACAGGTGCGGATGCTATCGGTAAAGTTGGAGCACGGATTGCATCAAAGTTTGAAGAGACTTTCAGGAATAAGTCATTGATGAAACAACAGATGCTTTTCTATGGAGTGGTCAGCCTCTATAATGATGGGCTCGAAAAATTTATGAATATGTGAGGTGCAGCCTTATGCAATCCAAGACTGAAATGGAACAAGGCTGGGAATTTGCCACAAGGATAATGGGTGCAGATATTGCTGCCTGCATGGGACAGAAATATGTAAGAGCGGTTGATGCTGCAATTAAACAGCTTGAAGAAAACGTAAATAACCACCAGTACCGGAACCTTGGAATCGTACAACTTCAGGGGTATATGCTTGAGGAATGGGGAGCCGGAACATTCAATGTGGATGCAGTTGCTGCGGATTCGTCAGACCGTGCTTCTGCTCTTCACAGCACTTCGAAGGACTCTGCCGATATCCAAGTGGACTCCGGCGAGACTTGTAGCGCGAAGTCTTATGCTACTGCAGAAAGAACCGCAAAAGCGCAGGCAAAATTCAGCCCGGGAACCGGACATGCAAGCTATCATGATCAGAGCAGGCTCGTTCCTTCCGACCAGCTTTCTGATGCCAAGGCGACGGCTCATCGTGAGGCGCTGAGGAATCAGCTAATACGGTCAGATGTCTCTGATGCCTATGCTGAAACCGAATCCAGGCTGACGGACGTAATAAAGAACGAAAAAGGTGTTAGTTCTAAAAGAGTGTCAAGAAAAGAACTGGAGGACATTGCCTGCGAAAGCAAGGATAAGAAATTTAAGGCAGAAGAGCATGACGTAACTGCGGACAGTGCAATCAATACGGAATATATGCTGCAACAGGCATTGAAGGCAGGTTACACTACCGCGGCGATTACCGTTGCATTCCAGCTTGCGCCCGAAATATACAAAGCGATAGATTTCCTCATCAAACATGGTGAGATTGACATTCAACAGGTTCAAAGGATAGGGACCAAAGGCATCTCTGCTGGAGCAGAAGGTTTTTTTACGCGGTTCTATCTCTTCTTCTTTGCTGATAATGTGCGAAAAAGGAATTTTGGGCGAGGCGTTCAAAGATATCAATCCTACGGTCCTCGGAATGGTCGTTGCCCTTGTCATGCAAACAGCTAAAAACAGTATTCTTGTTGCTGCCGGGAGGATGAGTACTCAGCAGATGGGCGCTGCTTTTGTAGATACTGTTGTTATTTCAGGTGGTTATCTGTTCGGCGCACATATCGGAGGCATTATGGGCAGGCTCTAGGATTCGAATTACCGGTTGTGGGTTATCTGCTTGGCAGTCTGATTGGGACTTCCTTCTGTGCTATTTATAATATTGGAAAGAAGAAGCTGATAGCTTTCTGCGTGGATACAGGTTTCACTTGTTTTGGCCTTGTCGAACAGAATTATGAATTGCCAGATGAAGTTCTCCACGAACTCGGTGTAGAGACTATTCCAATCCTTCGGAGACGGGTAGAGAGGGCAGATATTCCGAGAATGCAAGCCTCAGTTTCAAGCATCAGCAAGTCAGAATATGAGACTATCGACATTACTGTACTTCGTCGTGGAATGATTGGCGTTAATAAAATTGTATATATGATGAATTAGCGGATTTGTCCGAGAGGAACGTAACCATGCGGATTAGCCTTAACTTCTTGTAGGGGAGATTTCTGACTATGCATGGATTTTTGGGTTTGGACGGCTTCCAAATTTACCTGATCGCAGTGAACGCCTTGTCTTTCTTGGCTTACGCGGTCACCTCGCTGATCGTCAGGGCGAAAGGTGAAGGAAGTCAGGGCGAAGAAGTAGGCCTCGCTTTCTCCAGTCTGGCTGCGGTGGCTGGGGGAGGCCTGGGACTTTTTATCGCCTTCCTGATTTGGTTGCGGAAGGTCTCCAAAAACAATGTGGCCATCTTCTTCCTTTCCTTGGAAATGGTCATCGTCTGGATTCTTGTTCTGCTGAACGTTTATGGTCCGGTCCGCTTTGGCTTCAGCCAGCTGATTCAGGCTGTGGGGCATAGGGATCATAAGATTTTGGGGATTTACTTGCTTGTCGTCAATCTTGTGACCTTGTGTCTCTTCATCATCGATAAAAAGCGGGCGGAGAAAGGGGAATCCCGGATTCCTGAGGCTGCTCTGCTGGGGTTGTGCCTGGCCGGTGGCGCTTTGGGCGGGCTGATCGGCATGTACTCCGTCCGTCATAAGACCAAGAAATCCTACTTCACTTTCGGAGTCCCCTTCAAACTCGCCCTCGGCTTGGTGGTCATCGCCTACCTGATGCAATGTGGGTTAGTATAAGAAGGACACCAAGAAATAGGAAAGGGGCGACGATGACCGGTTCTTCCGCCGCGGCTCCGGTAGTTTCAAAGATTCCAGTAGCCATTCTAGTACGAGGGGCTCGAGTCCATAATCTGCAGAAGGTCGATGTTGACATCCCCCTCAACAAGATAGTCGGCATCGCAGGCGTCTCCGGGTCAGGGAAGTCATCCCTGGCCTTGGGTGTCCTCTACGCCGAAGGGTCTCGGAGGTATTTGGAATCCTTGTCTACCTACACCCGCCGCCGTATGACTCAGGCAGCCCGGGCCGATGTGGACGAGGTCCGTTACATTCCCGCTGCCTTGGCCCTTCATCAGCGGCCGGGCGTCCCCGGGATCCGCAGCACTTTCGGCACCATGTCCGAACTACTGAACAGTCTGCGTCTCATGTTCTCCCGTCTGGCCAGCCATCGTTGCCCCCAGGGTCATTACTGCCCGCCTTCCTTCGCTGTGGCCACTATGCAGGAGATCACCTGCCCCGTCTGCGCAGAGAAATTCTATGGGCCGGGGGCCGAAGACCTGGCCTTCAACAGTCGGGGAGCCTGCCCTCGTTGCGGAGGCACGGGCATCACCCGGACCGTGAATGAGGCGGCCTTGGTTCCCAACGAAGAACTGACCATCGACCAGGGAGCCGTCGCCGTCTGGGGGACCCTCATGTGGGCCCTCATGAAGGACGTCTGTCGGGAGATGGGGGTGCGCACGGATGTCCCCTTCAAAGACTTGACCGGCGAGGAGAAGGAGATCGTCTACCATGGGCCTGCCGAGAAGAAGCACATCATCTATGTGAATCCCAAGACCCAGCAATCGGCGGAGATGGATTTCACCTACTACAGCGCCGTCCGCACGGTGGAGAACGCCTTGGCCAAAGTCAAAGACGACAAAGGCATGAAGAGGATCGAGCGCTTTCTGACCGAGGGGGTCTGCCCGGATTGCCAGGGGACCAGACTCTCGGAAGCGGCTCGAGCTCCGAGGATAGGAGATGTCGACCTAGGGCAAGCCGCGGCTATGACTTTGACCCAGCTGGTTTCCTGGGTGTCATCCGTGCCTGAATCCCTTCCTCAGGAAATGCGACCGATGGGGGAGAGCATCTGCGAATCCTTCCTGGACATTTCCCGGCGCCTGCTTGACTTGGGCCTGGGATACCTGTCTTTGGATCGGGCCGCCTCCACTCTGTCTACAGGGGAACGCCAACGGGTGCAGCTGGCCCGCGCAGTGCGGAACCGGACGACCGGGGTGCTTTATGTGCTGGATGAGCCTTCCATCGGCCTTCATCCTTACAATGTCCAAGGCCTGACCGGGGTGATGGATGACTTGGTGGCGGATGGGAACAGCGTGGTCCTGGTTGATCACGACATCCAGGTGCTTTCCCACGCCGACTGGCTGATCGAGCTGGGGCCAGGGGCTGGATCCGATGGCGGCCGTGTCATCGGCCAAGGGACGGTCCCTCAGGTCGCCGGCTCGTCTTCCTCCGTCATCGGGCCTTTTCTGCGGAAGCAGCTGGCCGGAGGAGACCATCTGATTGGCGGCCAATCCTCCCGGCTGCGGGAGTGGATCGCTGATGACCACCTCTTCGATCTGGGCTCGATCACCCTGACCACCGACGCCATCCATACCGTCCGTCCGCTGGAAGTCAGCATCCCCCAGGGCCGTCTGACCGTGGTCACGGGGGTCTCCGGCTCCGGCAAGACCACGCTGATCCTCGAAAGCCTCATTCCCGCTTTGACGGCGATGATCAGCAAACAGAAGTCACCCCGGCATGTGGTCTCTTTGCAGGCGGAGGGTATCCGCCAAGTGAAGCTGATTGACGCGACCCCGATCGGAATCAACGTGCGTTCCACCGTGGCCACCTACGCCGGAGTTCATGATGAGCTCCGCAAGGTCTACGCCCGGACGGCGCTCGCCAAACACAGCGGGCACAAGGCCGGCGATTTCTCCTACAACACCGGCGGCCTGCGTTGCCCGACCTGCGACGGGACGGGGCGGATTTCCCTGGATGTCCAGTTCCTGCCTGATGTGGACGTGACCTGCCCGGATTGCCGGGGATCCCGGTACAGCGCCAAGGCTCACGAGGTGGTTAAGGCCATGAAGGACGGCGAGGATTACAGCCTGCCTGATTTGATGAACATGAGCGTCGACCAGGTTCTGGCGGCCTGCAAGGGTCTCTCCCTTCTGCAGCGGCGGCTCCAGGTCCTGCATGATTTAGGGCTGGGCTACTTGACCTTGGGCGAGGACACTCCGGGGCTTTCCGGGGGAGAGGCCCAGCGGCTCAAGCTGGCCAGCGAAATGGGCAAGGGGCAGACGGGATCGGTCTTCGTCTTCGATGAGCCCACTATCGGCCTCCACCCCAAGGATGTCAGGACCCTCTTGGACGTTTTCGAAACCCTCATCCAGCAAGGGGCGACGGTCATCGTCATCGAGCATGATCTTGACCTGATCCGCAACGCCGATTACATCGTGGACATGGGGCCGGGAGGGGGCGAGGAAGGCGGTAGGGTTGTGGCTGTCGGCAGTCCCCAGGAAATTCGGCGGTCAGCAGAAAGCATCACCGGGCGGTATATTTAACACAGTCTGATTTTCCGGAATCATTCGTCGGCAAAGGGGGATTCATGAGTGGCATGAATAAACAGAACCTGATTGAAAGGCAACGATTCACCGGGGAACGCGCCCTTTTCGGCATTTCCGATACGGAGATCAGAGACTCGGCTTTCGGCGATGGGGAGTCGCCCCTCAAACATTGCCGGAATCTGACTGTTACCGGTACCACTTTCGACTGGAAATACCCGCTTTGGTATGGGGACCATTTCCAGCTGGATGATTGCACCTTCAATCCCACAGCGAGGGCGGGAATATGGTATAGCGACCATGTTTCTGTGTCCAAGACCACTATTAAAGCACCTAAGGAATTCCGGCGATGCAAGGACCTGCGCCTGGAGGAAGTGACCATCCCTCAGGCGGAAGAGACCTTGTGGAACTGCCGGGACCTGGTCCTTGACCATGTGAGTGCCGCCGGAGACTACTTCGGCATGGGGTGCCGGAACGTCGGCATAGACCATCTCGTTCTGGAAGGGGACTACTGCTTTGATGGAGCGAAAAACGTGACCGTCCGTAACAGTCGCTTCCTTTCCAAGGACTGCTTCTGGAACTGCGAAAACGTGACCGTCTACGGCTCCACCATCTCTGGCGAGTATTTCGCCTGGAATTCCCGTAATGTCACCTTGATCAATTGCAGAATCGACAGCCTGCAAGGGCTTTGTTACGTAGACCATCTGGTTATGCGTAATTGTTATCTAGGCTCCACCACCTTGGCTTTTGAATACTCCTCTGATATTGACGCTGAAATCTCTGGCCGGGTGGAGAGCATCATCAATCCTCGGTCTGGTTCGATTCATGCCGATGAGATTGGGACTGTCATTCTTGATCCGGCCCAGCCTGTTGCAGACGATGCGGATTCAAGCAAGTGCGAGAATTCCGTGCAACAACAGAGCCACGATCTTCAGATTTTCGAGAAAGGAATCCGGAAAACCGATTTCCTTCGATTGGATCAAGTGACATTGGTCTCCGGAACAGATGGGGAGACCCGATTGGTGGAAGGGCAGGAAAAATGAATATGATGGATACTCGTGCTAAGGGCCAGACTTCCTATGATTTTGACCGGGTCATCAACCGTCGCGGAACCCAGTCGGAGAAGTGGAACGTAGGCGAGAACGAGCTGCCTATGTGGGTGGCGGACATGGATTTCGAAGTCGCGGAACCCATCCGGCAGGCTTTGCGACAGCGGGTCGATCACGGGATCTACGGCTACTCAGGTATCAGCGAAGACTGGTATCAGGCTTACATCTCGTGGTGGGTCAGCCGCCACGGCTGGACCATCGAGCATGATTGGCTGATTTTCACCACAGGGGTCGTGCCGGCCATCTCCAGCATGGTCCGCAAACTGACCACCCCTGCGGAAAAAGTCCTCCTGCAAACCCCGGTCTACAACATCTTCTTCAATTCCATCCTCAACAACGGTCGTTTCCCTCTGGAAAGCCCCCTCAAACTGGTTGATACCGGCCGTGCCGACGGGCGGAAGGAATACCGGATGGACTTCGATCGTCTGGAGGCGGACCTGTCCGACCCCCAGGTGACGCTGATGATCCTCTGCAATCCGCAGAACCCGGGAGGAACCATCTGGTCGGCCGAAGACCTGAAACGAGTGGCCGAGCTTTGCGCTCGCCATGGAGTGACCGTCATCTCCGACGAGATCCATGGCGATTTGACCGAGCCGGGTGTCGGCTACGTGCCTTTCGCCTCAGTCTCCCCGACGGCGAGCAGGATCAGCGTCACCTGCCTGAGTCCCAGCAAGGCTTTCAACATCGCTGGAATCCATTCGGCCGCCGTGGTCGTTCCGGATGAGCATTTGCGGCACAAGGTTTGGCGAGGCCTGAACACGGATGAGATCGCTGAGCCGAACGTTTTCGCCGTTGGAGCGGCCGTCGCCGCCTTCAATCAAGGCGGGGAGTGGTTGGACGCCCTTCGCTGCTACATTTCGGAGAACCGCCGATTCGCCTGCGACTACATCAGCGCGCAGATTCCTCTAATTCAGCCCGTTCATGGGGAGGGGACTTATCTGCTCTGGCTCGATCTGCGGGCCTTGCCTGGCCATGGCGAAGGGTTCACGGACTTCCTTCGCCAACAGACGGGACTTTTCATCACCGACGGCGCCCATTACGGCCAGGGCGGAAGCGGCTTCGCCCGCATGAATCTGGCCTGCCCTCGCGGTCTGGTCGAAGACGGGCTTGACCGGCTCCGCCGAGGGGTGAAAGCGTATTGCCAGCAGCGGTAGCAATAAACAATGGGAAACAGTGATGTTGCGTTTGTAGGTTTTTAGCCTACAAACGCAACATAGGAAGGAGCACTCAATGGATGATTCTCAAATTGATTATCTCCTCAATCATCTGGGCGATTCCGACGCGTCAATCCGTGATGGTCTTGTCTACTCGACTTTGGCGCAAGGATTTGAGGAAAGCATTTTCTCTGAAGCCCAAATGAGGAAGATCATTGCTTTCGTCACGGATGGGGAATGCCTCTACTATAAGATTGGCTCGCAAGCTGATGACAGCGTTTTCCTTCGAAGCTTCTCCGCTTTAATGGGAGCGATCTTCCTTGACTGCGACCGGCGAACTCCACTTTTGAGTCCTGAGCAGCGAAAGCAATGGTTCAGCTGGGCCGAACATTACCTTTTTGATGAACAAGACCATCGAGGTTGGGTGTCCCCATCACAAGGATGGGCTCATGCGCTCGCTCACGGCAGTGATTTACTTGATGCTGCTCTACAACATCCTCTTTTCACACCCAGTACGAGCTTTTTCGACCTAATTTCATCCTGGATGGGATCCTTGGACTATCCTTTTCATGATTCCGAAGCCAGTCGGCTCTCCTCGGCGATTACGGCTGGATTGGAAAACAAGAAATTCAAGCAGACAGACTTCGAACGATTCCTCAGCCATACTGACACTGTCTGCTGGGAAAAAGAGGAAGCAAGCGAATCCGCCCCTTGTTACTGTTTGACCTTCTGGATCAATTTTCTTCAAAGCCTTTACTTCCTATCGAATAGCGAAGAAGTCAGGAGCTCCTGTTCTCGGTATTGCAGGGGTTATTATCTGCGTATGGGATATCTGCCCAATGACAGATAGACATGATTGGCAATACAGCAAATATTCATGGCAAAGGATTTAATGATGACACTGCATACTGAGCTCACACGGTACAAGGTCAAAAAAGGCAAAGAGGATAGGGCCCGCGAATGGATGCGTTTTCTGAATGAGAACATCGGCGAGACCTTGCTCACTTTGAAGAATGAAAGAATGTATGTGGAAGACATCTTCTCCGAGGTCATTGACGGACAGATGTATCTTTACTGGTTTTCCTATCAGGGCGATGACGCTCAGGCCGTAGAGGAGTCTGAGTCTTGGATTGACAAGAAGCATCTGGAATATTGGGACGAATGCCTTGTTTGCGAGCCGGATGATCATGGCGAGGATCTTTCTCTTGAAGTTTCCATGGTTGAGCCGAGTCTGAGCATATGGATCGAGGAAGAGTTGAATCCCTCTCAGGAATAAGAGTTTTCCGAAAGAAGAGTCCCAGGATGTCAGCAATCTCCGCATTCAATAAGCATGATATTTCCCGTGATGCCTGCATGTTGCGCGGCCCTCTGCGCAAGAAGGGCTACGACTGGTGGTGGCATTCCTTCACTGCACAGGATGCTCAGACGGGCGAAGACAAGGCTTTCTTCGTGGAGTTCTTCCTGTGTAATCCCGCGCTCGCCGAAGACAAGAAAGGGCCAGGGTCTGGCCCGATTTTGGGGCAACTATCCGAGAACAAGGCCGCTGGGCAGAAACCATCCTACGTGATGGTCAAGGCTGGTTGCTGGGGAGAGGACCATTGCCAACTGCATCGCTTTTTCGCCTGGGATCAGGTGGACCTTCATGCGGATGCGCCTTACCAAGTCCAAGCCGCCGACTGCCTGGCGTCGGAGACCAGGCTCACGGGCAGCATCACCATCAGCGAAGAGGAGGCCGCCGCCCATCCGGAATGGATGTGCGACAGCGGTTCTCTTTCCTAGGATTTGCAGGTGGACAAGCAAGTCGCTTTCAACGTCGGCTATGGGGCCAGCAAACCTTTGCGGGATATCGAAGCCTTCGCCATGTATTGGCATGCGGAGGGCATGAAAACCGCCTATCAGGGGCGGATAACCCACAATGGCCGCGTTTATACGGTCAGCCCGGAGAAATCCTATGGCTATGCGGACAAGAACTGGGGGCGGGACTTCACCAGCCCTTGGGTCTGGCTTTCTTCCAACTGCCTGGTCAGCAAGAGAAGCGGGGAAAGGCTGGAAAACAGCGTCTTCGACATCGGCGGAGGCCGGCCGCAAATCTACCCCCTTCCTTTGAACCGTCGGCTTTTGGGCGCCTTCTGGTATGAGAGGAAAGAGTACGATTTCAACTTCTCCAAACTCCATGAACAGGTGAAGACAGATTTCTCCTTCGATGAATATGGTCCCCAGGGACCTGCGGATGATGACTTGGTCCATTGGCATGTCCGGCAGGAGAGCATGCGAGCCGTCATGGAGACGGATGTCTATTGTAGGAAAAGCGAAATGCTGTTCGTCAATTACGAGGCTCCGGACGGCAGCAAAAAGCACCAGCGGCTATGGAACGGCGGGACTGGTTTCGGGTTCGTCAGGCTTTACGAGAAAGAGGGATCGCTACTGACCTTGGTTGATGAGATCGAGGCCAGTCATGTGGGCTGCGAGTACGGTGAATACGGGGAGCGGGAAGACTAGGGAACAGGCAGGCTAAAGAGCGGACGGACTAGGGAATGCGGGGAGTAGCCAGACCAAGACGGCCTTCGTCCCTTTGCGGTGTCATAATGCTTTGCATGGAAAATGTCGATGTTGAAAACGCGGAGAAGACCGAAGGCCTTGAGTCCAAGCGGATCCCCCGTCTGTCGGGGACTTTGCGGGCCCACTCCATCGAGCTGCCAGACGTCATTTGGAAGGCCAAAGGCATGGTCGTCCTCGGCAGACGAATCAAGTCGATCATCTTCTCCACCGATATCGCCATCATCCGCAACTGCAACGCGGACGCGGTCCTAGCCGTCTACCCTTTCACCCCGCAGCAGGTGATTTCCGAAGCCATCATCGATTCCTCCTCCATCCCCGTCTTCGTAGGAGTGGGAGGGGGCATGACCAAAGGTCTGCGGTCCGTCCTCATCGCCCAGGACGCAGAGGCCCAGGGAGCCTTTGGGGTCGTTGTCAACGCCCCGATGAGCAACACCAACATCCGTCTGATCAAAAGCGTCATCGACATCCCCATCATCGCCACCGTGGTCACGGATGACGAAGACATAACAAGCCGTTTGGGCGCCGGTGTGTCCATCCTCAACGTCGCCGCCGGCAGGAAGACCCCCGGAGTCGTCGCCAAAATACGGTCGGAATTCCCGGATGTCCCCATCATCGCCAGCGGAGGCCGGAACCAGGAGTCGATCCTGGAGACCATCGCCGCCGGGGCGAACACCATCAGCTTCACTCCACCTTCCAGCGGAGAGATCTTCAGCAGCATGATGGGCCAATACCGGGAGGCCAAGACCCGGAACCCCGACCTGACCCTCAACACCTTGGACACCAAGCGCAACGAATTCAGGGACTTCATCGAGATCTTCCGTAATAAGTGACGCGAAAACGGAAGAGGGGAGGGAAAGAAGAATGAGAGAAAGAGGAGGGGAGAAAGTCCTCTTCCCCCTACGCTGAAAGCTATGGTCTTCCTCTGCATGCCCATGGTAGTTTCGTAGTGAAAACCCAAAGAAAGGATGACCAATGCAGGTTCAATTTGGTGGAGAAGACCGCGAGCTGGCCGCAGAGCCGACCGAGGTAGGGCAGGAGCTGCCCGAATTCACCCTTCACAAGGCCGACGATTCCCGGGTCAAGAGCGCGGATCTTTTCAAAGACAAGACCCTCATCTCCGTGGTCCCGAACATCAACACCTCCGTCTGCTCCTTGCAGACCAAGCGTTTCAACTCCGAGATGGACAAGTATCCGGACGTGGCTTTCTACACCGTCTCCACCAACACGGTGGAGGAACAGAAGGATTGGTGCGCGGCCGAAGGCGTGAAGAACATGGAGATGCTCAGCGACGCCGAGGAGCAGTCTTTCGGGCGAAATGTGGGCGTACTGATGCCGGCCTTGGATTTCGACGCCCGCAGCATCTGGATCACTGACGGCAGCGGGAAGGTTCTCTATCGTGAAATTCTGCAGAACCAGCATGAAGAGCCTAATTATCAGGCCGCTTTGGCTTTCCTGAAAGGGATGGGGAAGTAGTCCCGAAGCTGGTTGAGCCTTCGTGTGGCTGGGGGGAGCCTCGGACTTCCCCCAGCTTTAATTTTGTGAGCTTTCGAGTTAGAGGCTTTAAGCTATAGGCAAGTTATAAGCTTCAAATTTATACGTTAATTTATACTCTAACCTTTAAGCGCTGAAGCCTCGTCTTAATGCATTGCTTAATTCTTAGTTAAGGCTCGATCAATTCTTGATTAATTTCGGTCAAGGGAGACGAAGGTGTAATCCTTGTCCTCGATCGCCTGCCTGATTTGGCTTTCCTGGACATCTCCCGACAAAGTCAGTTGGGCCGTCCCCGTCATATGGTCCAGTTCCGCCTGAGAGACTCCATCCAGGGCTTCCAAAGCCTTCTTGAGGGTCATCTCGCAATGGGCGCAGGACATGCCGTCGATATGGACCGTTTCATGGGTCGTTAGGGGTCCTCGGTTATCTTGAATCGTTTGGTTTTCTTGTGACTGATTCGTCATGGCGTTTTCCTTTCCGATGATAGGTTTCCCGATGATGGGATTTCCTGTATTTCCAGGCTTTTCGGTCTTTTCGGCATTCTCCCCATTCCCGATATTCTCGCCGGCGGGGGTTGAGGATTCTATGGCAGGTCTCGAAAGGTTCGAGTTTGTTGGCGTCTTCCGAGCGGGATGGACCTTATAGAGGTTCAGACGCAAGGCGTTCAGGCAGACGGTCACCGAAGACAGGCCCATGGCTGCGGCCGCCCACATGGGGCTGAGGCTCCACCCGGGGATGGCTCCGGCTGCGATGGGGATGAGGACCAGGTTGTAGGCGAAGGCCCAGAACAGGTTCTCGTGGATATTCCTGACGGTGGCCCGGCTCAGGCGGACGGCCGCGGCTACGTCGGTCAAGCGGGAATCCATGAGCACCACGTCGGCGGCGTCGATGGCAACGTCCGTCCCCGCCCCGATGGCGACACCAACATCGGCCCTGGCCAAGGCCGGAGCGTCGTTGATGCCGTCCCCGACCATGGTCACCTTCCGCCCGCCTTGCTGTAGGCGGACGATTTCCGCTTCCTTTTCCTGCGGAAGCACGCCCGCGACCACATGGTCGATGCCGGCTTGGGAGGCGATGGCTTGGGCGGTCCTTTCGTTGTCTCCGGTGATCATGGCGGTGGTGAGGCCCATCTCATGAAGCTGCCGGATGGCTTGGGCAGAGTCGGCCTTGATCCCGTCGGCGACGGAGATGAAGCCATAGACCTCGTGGGGACTGGCGAAGAAAAGCGGGGTCTTGCCCTCCTTCTGCGTCTGATGGGCTTGGTCCAGAAGGTCGGAGGGGATTTCCATTCCCTGCTTTTCCAGGAGAGACGAGATATAAGGGGCGTTTCCGGCGTAAAGAAGGTCGGATCCCACCGTGGCTTCGAGCCCTTTCCCGGGGAGGGTATGGAAATCCTTGACTTCCGCAGCTGGCTGAACTCCCATGTCTTGGGCCTTGCGGAGGATCGCCTGGGCGTAAGGATGCTCG
The DNA here is from genome assembly GCF_001042675.1 of Parascardovia denticolens DSM 10105 = JCM 12538. Classification (NCBI taxonomy): domain Bacteria; kingdom Bacillati; phylum Actinomycetota; class Actinomycetes; order Bifidobacteriales; family Bifidobacteriaceae; genus Parascardovia; species Parascardovia denticolens. Next base: position 1,091,327 of record NZ_AP012333.1, on the reverse strand, counting down.
GATTGGGCTTCCAGACTGGCCGCCAAAGATAGAAGACGACGGGCGTCCACTCCCGAACCTGCTACTGGGACGATGTCCACCACCTGGGGCCTGCCTTCGGTGACGGTCCCGGTCTTGTCCAAAGCGATGACGGACGTGCGTCCGATTTCCTCCAAGGATTGGCCACTCTTGAAGAGGATGCCGGAGCGGGCCCCTAAACCATTGCCGACCATGATGGCCACGGGGGTGGCCAGACCCAAGGCGCAGGGGCAGGCGATGAGGAGGACGGCGACGGCATGGGAGAGCCCCAGGGAGAGGGGATGACCGGTGGTTAGCCAGAGGACCAGGACCAGGGCCGCGATGGCGATGATGACGGGGACGAAGACGGACGAGACCTTATCGGCTATGCGGGCGACGGGGGCCTTGGTCCCCGCGGCGTCGGACACCAGACTGACGATCTGGGAGAAAGTCGTATCCGCCCCGATCCGGGTGGCCCGAGCCTTGAGAAAACCGGTCTGATTGAGGGTTGCGGCGGAAATGGTGCTGTCGACCTCCTTACTGACCGGGGCGGACTCCCCGCTCAAGGCTGATTCGTCCACCGTGCTGGAGCCTTCCACCACAACCGCATCGACCGGGATGGCCTCGCCCGGCTTGACGACGATGATGTCTCCCAATTTCACCTGAGAGACCGGCACCCGTCTGGTCCCCTCCGGCCCTTCGACCGTCGCCTCCTGAGGAGCGTGGGACAGGAGTGATTTCAAGGCATCGGTCGTATGGCCTTTGGCCAGGGATTCCAAAGTCTTGCCCACGGTGATGAAGGTGAGGATCATGGCCGAGCCTTCGAAGTAAAGCTGATGATGGTAGAGGTCCATCATAACGGCGGGGGAGGCGGAAGTCATGCGGAAAAGGATGCCAAGGGACCAGAGGAAGGAAATGGAGCTTCCCAAAGCGACCAGGGAATCCATGTTCGGGGCCAGATGGGCCAAGGATTTGAAGCCGGAGACGAAGAAATCCTTGCCGATGAAGAGGACGGCCAAAGCCAGGAGCATCTGGGTCAGGGCCAGGGCCGGCATATTGCCGGCCAGGAAGGCGGGTAGGGGCCAAGCCCACATGCTATGACCCATGGAGATATACATGATGGCCAAAGACAGAACCAAGGACCAGGCCAAACGGCGCAGGAGGCGGGGAGTCTCATGGTCTTCCAAGGCGCGGGTCAGGGAGGATGAATCCGAATCGGAGATGGCGGAACCGGTCTCGGTCGGCTGGGAGTCCGACCGAGATGTCTCTTGGGAGGCTTCCTTCAAAGGCTTGGCCCGGTATCCCGCCCTGTCCACCGCCTTCATCACCTCTGCCGGGGAAGCCTGGCCTTGCACGGTCAAGGTATTGGTTAGCAAGGAAGCGGTAGCGTCCGTCACTCCCGGAAGCTTGCAGACCGCTTTCTCCACGTGAGTCTGGCAAGCCGCGCAGGTCATGCCAGAGACCAGATACTGTTCCATAAAAATAAGACCTCCTTGCTGTCTAGGAAGAACACTCTAGTCAAACGAGACGAAGCGGAAACCTTCCCCGATTTTGCATTCCGTGAAATCTGATAGACTGATGGGCATGACAACAGATGTCGCAGTCCCCTCTACCCCCGATTCCCCTGATTTTCTTGGTCTTCTTGATTTTTCCGGCCTTCCTGAATCAACCCAAGAGCAGGAGAAGATGCTTGCAGGCAGAATTTACGACCCCGCCGACCCCCGGCTGGTCGCCTTGCGCGTCCGCTCGCATAACCTGAGCAGGGAGTACAACGGCTTGGATGAGACGGACCCCCGCCGCCAGCGAATCCTCCAAGGGTGGCTGGACCTGCAAGGAGAGAACGTCTTCCTGCAAGGGCCCGTCCAATTCGATTACGGATGCTTCACGAGCATTGGCGAAAACAGCTACGCCAACTTCAATTTCACCTGCCTGGATTGCTGCCCGATGACCATCGGGCGCAACGTTTTCATCGGGCCGAACGTCTCCCTCTTGACCCCGGTGCATCCCCTCCGCTTCCAGGACCGCAACCTTTACCGCAATGCCCGGGGGCAGATGACCGACCATGAGTATGCCAAGCCCATCGTTATCTCGGATAACTGCTGGATAGCCGGAAACGTGACCGTCTGCGGAGGGGTGACCATAGGCGAAGGTTGCGTCATCGGCGCCGGCAGCGTGGTCACCAGGGATATCCCCTCCGGCATGGTGGCCTTTGGGGATCCTTGCCGTCCGATCCGGCCCATCACCGAAGAGGACGGAATGAGTGACCTTTTCGAGGCTGAATAAGGTCGTGGGACTGTTCTTTTCCTAGCTATGCTTTTGACGGAAAGCGCCGGTTGGTTCTAGAATTCTGTTCAGGATTCCTCTATCGGAATCCTGACAATCGTTCGGGGATGGGTCCGCTGGAAAGCGTATCCGTGATTTCCCTCCTCGTCCATCGTTTTCGGTAGGAGGTCAAGATGGCGAAGATCGTACAAACTGCTGGTCGGGACAGGCTGGGGGATTTCGCCCCTCAATTCGCTCATCTCAATGATGATGTCCTTTTCGGCGAAGAATGGAACAATGAGGACATCAGTCTGAAAGCCCGGTCCATCATCACCATTTCCGTTTTCATTGGCAGGGGACTGGCTGATTCCTCACTCTTGGCCCATCTAAAGTCGGGCAAGGCCAATGGGATTAGCAAGACCGAGATCGCTGCCATCATCACCCATGCGGCTTTTTACGCCGGGTGGCCCGTCGCTTGGGCCGCCTTCAATCTGGCCAAGCAGGTCTGGAACGACGATCGGGCTGACCAAGCGGAGGCGGAGGCCGGCCAGGGCAAAGCCGACCAAGATAAGCCAGCCTGCGACGAAACGACGAGCTTGGAGGATTACGCCAAGACCATCTTCTTCCCCGTTGGCGATACCAATGACGCCAACGCCCAATATTTTGAAGGGCAGAGCTACCTGGCCCCCGTCCAGGCGGAGGGGGTCCCCATTGCGAACGTGACTTTCGAGCCGGGATGCATCAATCACTGGCATGTGCATCACGCTTCCCAGGGCGGCGGTCAGATGCTGATCGCCGTGGGCGGCCGTGGGTACTATCAGATCGAGGGTCAGGACCCGGTGGCGATGCTCCCCGGCGACGTGGCCTTCATCCCCGCCAACGCCAAACACTGGCATGGGGCCGCCCCGCATAGCTGGTTCTCTCACCTGGCTTTCATGCGTCCGGGAGAGGACCTGGAGAACGAATGGCTGGAGCCGGTGGACCGGGAGACTTATCTTCGTTTATCCTAAGGCGCGGCTCGGCGGTTTAGCGGCTCAGTGGTCCAGGGTCCAGCTGGCAAGGGCTTCGAGGAGTATCAGGAGTTTCAGGACCACTGGAGAGCTATCAGGATTGTAGAACTATTGGGACTATAGAACTATCAAGGATAGGCATATCGTGATATGGCATATAGCATTTAGGTATGGATAAGGTCATGGATTCCTTTTCCCATGGCTACTATCATGATCAGCCTGTTCCTGACCGTCCGACCGGCAGGATCGATGAGGTGGATTCGGATTCTGACACCCCGCCCCTTCCTCCGACGGCCGGCCAGGAAGCGCCTGACCTGTCGAGTTATTATCCTCATGCCCGGTCAATCGCCGATCAGAACCGACAGGCCGCCACTCAAGACGGATCGATAGGCGGCTTTGGCGGATCGGACGGCGTTTACCACAGGTCCGCGGGCGCTTATGGCAGGCCGATTGGCAGGTCACAGCGGTCGGCTGCGGTGGAGATTCCTGCGAAGATCCAAGCCATGCGTTCTTTGGAGATTCAAGGGGGCAAATGGTTCAAAGGGTTCAGGACCCCGGAGCACATCTTCTATCAGGAAGCCCTCCTCATGGCGGACTATGAGGACGACTATCTGTACCCCCTGCCCGTCTTCCATCAACGGCCGTCTTATAAAAGCCTTTCTTCCCCCGAATTGCGCGGGTATTTCGGCTGGCGCTCCCGCTGGAGGAAAGGGGAGAAGCAGGCTGAATCCACGACTTTCGCCCAGCTCTATGCCAGCGAGTTGATCAATCTGGTAGGCGTGGGTGGGGTGGAGGAAGGATATGCCCGTTTACGAGAATTGGTGGATGATTACCGGGCTTTGGATCCTTCCGCCTTCTTCGACGCCAACCAGCTCTTGAAGGATTTCCGGCTTCAGTATCGGTCGGAGGGGGAGCGGGAGAATTTAGGTGATGATAGGCCTGGCCCTGACGAGGTCTGGGACGGGGAGCTTTTCTTGGTCCGCGACCCTGATCGGCATGAGGATGGGGAGCTTTTCTCTGCCTTGGCTGGTTTGGCGGCCAAAGACGAACGCGCCCTGCTCGACGGGGCCGCCCGCGAGGATGAGGGGCTGGTCCAAGCGGTGGTGGCCCGAGTCTGGCGGGGGATGGCCGACCACTACCGGCGTCGGCGGAAATCCAGCCTTTTCGACGATTACTTCGGCCCTCGAACCGTGGAACCTTATTTCCCCTTCCGTCGCTATCTCTTTTACGCCCGGAAGGATGGCCGGACTTTCGATGTGGACTGGGACCCTCTGCGTCTTTATCGTTTCCATCAGGGCTCCTGGACCGTGACCTCCTATCCGGCCACGCGCAAGAAACGAGGGAAAGTCGCCAATCTCCTCACTGGCCTCCTGGCCCTCCTCGCCCGGGACGATCCGTCCCCTTCTTCGTCCTCCTTGCCGCGGTGGATCTCCTCTTTGGCCTTGGAGGAGAAAGAGGCCGTCCTGGAAGAGAGGCGACGGGCGCAGGCCCGGCGGATTACCATTGATTTCTCCCGTTTGGACGCCATCCGCCAGGACTCCGCCCTCACTCGGGACAAGCTCATCGTCGATGAGGAAGAAGATATAGAGGAGGAAGAGGACGCAGAGGATAGGCAACACGAGCTTTTGACACCTGACGAAGTCGAGACTTTCGAAGAAGCCGTGGATTCTGGCGGAGGAAAGGACGAATGGGGCTTGACGGAAGAGGAAGACCGCTACCTGCGCTGCCTCTTGGCCGGCGAGGACCTCTCCTGGCTTTCCCAAGAGGGGCTCATGGAATCGATCCTCGTGGATTCGATCAATGACCATCTGTTCGAATTCTTCTCCGATACGGTGATAGAACCCGATCCGCAAGCGCGGATCGTGGACGATTATCGGCGGGATTTGGCCGAACACTACGGTTTGGATGGATGACGAAGGCTTTTGATAAAATAGAACAAATGTTCGAAAATCTATCGACGATTCCAAAGGGGCATCATGGGGGCAACGGTTCCTCGGCGCATTGGCCAGGCTTTGATCAACTCGCTCAAAGGCGGCGTCGTGCCTCGTCTTGGCCTGCCTTACATCACGGTGGGTCGGAAGAATGAGATCGACGCCCTCCTTCATGATGCCGACATCATCGCGGAGGGAGGGGCTTCCTTCCGCTTCGTCGTCGGCCGCTACGGGGCCGGGAAAAGCTTCCTCCTGCAGACCATCCGCAACTATGTCATGGCCAAGAACTTCGTGGTGGTCGACGCCGACCTTTCCCCGGAACGGCGGCTTCAGGGCACGCGCGGCCAAGGCTTGGCCACCTACAAGGAGTTGGTCCAGAACATGTCCACCAAGACCCGGCCCGAAGGAGGAGCCCTGACCCTGGTCTTGGACCGTTGGATCAACCAGGTCCAGAAGGAGGTGATGGACCGGGAGGGCTTGTCTTTGGCCGACCCCAGCTTGGGAGGCCTTGTGGATAAGGCCATCTCGGATGCCATCTACGAACTCAACGACCTGGTCCACGGCTTCGATTTCGCCCGCCTGCTCACCCTCTACTATCACGCCTACCTAGGCCAGGATGACGAGACCAAGGCCAAAGTGGTCAAATGGTTCAGGGGCGAATACCAGACCAAGACCGAAGCTAGGCAAGAGCTGGGGGTGAACGTCATCATCACGGACGACGACTGGTACGACTATTTGAAAGTCTTCGCCGCCTTCCTCAAAGGGGCCGGGTATGCCGGCATGCTCATCCTCATCGATGAGCTGGTCAACATCTATAAGATCCCCAATTCCATCACCCGGCAGAATAATTACGAGAAGATCCTGACCATGTATAACGACGCCATGCAAGGCAAGGCCCATTATCTGGGGGTCATCATGTCCGGGACTCCGGAATGCATGGAAGACAGGCGCAGGGGGGTTTACAGCTACGAGGCCTTGCGCTCGCGGTTGGCGACCGGGCGTTTCGGGGGAGAGCATCGGGACCTTTTGGCCCCGGTCATCCATCTGGAGCCTCTGACCTATGAGGAGATGCTGGTCTTGGTGGGGAAGCTGGCTTCCATCCACGCCGGCCTGTACGGCTACGACCAGAGGTTGACCGATCAGGACCTTGCCCGTTTCATCCAAGTGGAGTTCGGCCGCATCGGGGCGGACAGACATATCACCCCTAGGGAAGTCATCCGGGACTTCATCGAATTGCTGGATATCCTCTATCAGAATCCGGGGTTGGGCTTGGAAGAGGTCATGAAATCCGACGATTTCACTTACGCCCAGAACCCGATCCTCGAAGAGGGTGGACAGGATGAGTTCGCCCAATTCCAGATCTGACGGGGACGTGGCGAAGGGCAAAGGCGAACGGATATGATGGATTCAACGGGAACAGCGATTTAACGGGCATGACGGATATAACGAACGTGACGGGCATAATGAAGGCAGGTGAATATGGACGTCTTTGACAGGTACGCGCCTTTCGTGCAGGATTTCATCTATCGGAACGGCTGGAGGAATCTACGGGCCGTGCAGGTCGCCGCGGCCGACGTGATCTTCAACTCCGATGACAACCTCCTCCTCACCGCCTCCACCGCCTCCGGCAAGACGGAAGCCGCCTTTTTCCCCATCATCAGCGAATTCTGGGAGCGGCCGCCGGCCTCCATCGGCTGTCTCTATATCGGTCCTCTGAAAGCCCTCATCAACGACCAGTTCCTCCGTCTGAACGAGCTGTGCGATCAGGCAGGGATCCCTGTCTGGCATTGGCATGGGGACGTGTCCCAATCCCATAAGGACAGGTTGATGAGGAACCCTTCCGGTATTCTGCAGATCACCCCTGAATCCTTGGAATCCATGGTGATGCATAAACACATGGCCATCCCCCGCCTTTTCGGGGACCTGCGCTACGTGGTCATCGATGAGGTGCATTCCCTGCTTAGAGGGGACAGGGGCGGGCAGACCCTCTGCCTGATTGAACGCCTATCCCGCCTGGCACAGGTCAACCCGCGCCGGATCGGGCTTTCGGCGACCATGGGGGATCCGGAGAAAACCGGGGAATTCCTGTCGGCAGGAACGGGACGCAAAACCGCCATTCCCCGATTCGAGTCCCCGAAATCGACCTGGCAGCTGTCCATGGAACACTTCTATGTGAAAGACGAGCAAACCGCTGGAGGCAGGCAGATAGCCTCGGCCGCCCACCTGCAGGAAAAGCCGACCGACAAGGCCCCTCAAGCCGCCGATCCCGGCTTGGCCTATATCTTCGAGCATACGCGTGGAAAGAAATGTCTGGTCTTCGTCAACTCGCGGGAAGAATGCGAGTCCGTGACCAATGAGCTGCGGCATTACTGCGAGCTGAACCATGAGGCGGACCGCTTCCTCATCCACCATGGGAATCTCTCCGCCTCCTACCGGGAGACGGCCGAGATGCTCATGAAAGATCCGGAACAGATCTATACGACGGTCACCACCTCCACCTTGGAGCTGGGAATCGACATCGGCAAGCTGGAAAGGGCCTTTCAAATCGACGCTCCTTGGACCGTCTCCTCTTTCCTGCAAAGGATGGGCCGGACCGGCAGGCGGGGGCAACCTTCGCAGATGTGGTTCGTCATGCGGGAGGACGAGCCTGAGATCCGGGCTCTGCTTCCGGCCACCATACCGTGGAAACTCCTGCAAGGCATCGCCTTGATCCAGCTTTATCTGGAAGAGAATTGGGTGGAGCCGCCCCGGCTGGACCGCCTGCCTTTCAGCCTCCTCTATCATCAGACCATGAGCACCCTGGCTTCCAATGGGGAACTGTCCCCGGCCGCTTTGGCCTCCCAGGTGCTGAACCTGACCTACTTCCACCGGATCAGCCAGGATGATTACCGCCTGCTTTTGAGGCACCTCATCCAGATCGGACACATACAAACGACCCCTCAAGGGGGCCTCATCATAGGCCTCAAAGGGGAGAGGGTCGTCAATTCCTTCAAGTTCTACGGCGTTTTCCAGGAAAACGAAGAATTCACCGTCCGTTACCAATCCCAGGAGTTGGGGACGACCGTCCAGCCTCCGCCCCCAGGAGAGAAAATCGCCATAGCTGGCCGCGTGTGGTTGGTCTGCGATGTGGATGTGAAGAAGCACGTCGTCTATGTGGACGCCATCAAGGGGAGGGTCCCCGCCTACTTCGGCCAATGCCCGGGGGACATCCACGACCGCATCCTGGAACGGATGAGGCGGGTCTTGCAGGAAGAGACCGCTTACCCTTATCTGATGAGCAACGCCGTAGCCAGGCTGGATCAGGCCCGCAGGACCGCCATCCAGTCCGGCGCCGAAAACCGGCATCTCATCCATCTTGGGGGAAAAATGTGGTGTCTTTTGCCTTGGATGGGGACTTACTCTTTCCTGGCTTTGGAGCGTTTCCTCAAAATCAGGTGCGCCCCGCGGCTGGGATTGAAGAAGCTGGATTCCTCCCGTCCCTTCTTCATCCAGTTCTCCATGGACGGCGACGAAGACGATTTCTATCGGGTCGTCAAGGAAGAGGTGAACAAGGGCTTCAAACCCAGCGACCTTCTCTACCCCAAGGAGGTGCCTATCTTCGATAAATACGACGAGTATGTGCCGGTCGAGCTCTTACGCAAAGGGTTCGCCTACGGAATACTCAACTGTGATTCCATGCGGGAGAAGGTCAAACAGTGGATAGAAGAAAGGCATGGGAACGCGCAGTCTCCGACCGCGGCTGCGGGCTCAGGCCCTCGACATCTTTCTTCGGCCAGTATGTCTCAAGCTGCTTACCGGCGGTGACCATTGGGCCTATAATGGGCCCAGAGGGTTCGCGGATCCATAAGATCCGCGCGGACGGTCCATGTGGACGATCCGCATGGACGATTCGCGGGCGCACAAGCGGTCCCAGGCAAAGGAGCATCAATGACAGCGACACTCAAGTCCCTTTTGGCGGCCAAGGCCTTCGCCATGTCGGCCAAGTCCAACGACGATAAACGCGACGCCGGTCTTCCCACGGATCTGGAAGGCATCACCCGTTTCAACGACATCGTTTACGGCCCGGCCAAGAAGCCGGGCAATCTGCTCGACATCTCCATGCCTTCCGATCGGACGGCGGATAAAAGCGACGATCCGGTTCCGGTCATCATCAACATCCATGGCGGCGGATGGATCTACGGGTCCAAGGAGACCTATCAGTTCTACTGCCTCCATCTGGCCACTTACGGTTTCGCCGTGGTCAATTTCACCTACCGCCTGCCCCCGCAGGTGGAATTCCCCGGGGAGATGGACGATGTGAACTTGGTCTTCCATTGGGTCGCCGACCATGTGGGCGAATACAACCTAGATGCAAGCAACGTTTTCGTCGTCGGGGACAGCGCCGGCGGTCAGATGGCCGACCAATACCTGACCATCCTGACCAACCCTGACTATCGGGCCAAATTCGGCTACGAGAGGCCGGATCTGACCGTGCGGGCCGCAGCCATCAATTGCGGGGCCTCCTTCATCACCGCGAAGGGCATGATCTCCAACGGGATCGACGCCTACTTCACCGCCGACGTCGTCAAAGAGAAGAAAGACCTGATGGAGACGGAGAAGTACATGACCAAGCGGCTGCCTCCGCTTTTCCTCATGACTTCCAACCAGGATTTCATCCGTGATTGCACCGTCCGTCTGGACGGCTTCCTCCTAGCCAAAGGGATCAGGCATGAGTTCCATTCCTACGGGGATGAGAAGAACCCTCAAGGGCATGTTTTCCACTGTGATGTTCGCAACAAAACCGCGCTGGAATGCAATAAGGAGGAGATGGAGTTCTTCCGCCGTCATGTGGGATGAAACCCTGATAAGACGGGAGGAAGCCCCGGCGAAAGAGGTTGATGGACCCCCGGATAGTCCGGTGAATCGATGCACGCATGGAAGCGACCATCGGAAAGCCAGGGAAAAGGGTAGGAAGCGGTGGGGATCCGAGGGTTGGTCCTGCGCGGGATTCCTGCTGGCAGCATAAAACCATAGCCTCTGGCTTCGCTAAGATAGGACTGAATCCCTCATCCAAAGGAGGAGTCATGGGACAAAAAGTGATCATCGTCGGAGCGAACCACGCCGGAACCGCCGCAACGAACCAAGTGCTGGCTCTGGACCCTGAAGCTGACGTGCATGTTTTCGACAAGAACAGCAATATCAGTTTCCTGGGTTGTGGGATGGCCCTGTGGATAGGCGGCCAGATCAGCCATGGGGAAGGGCTGTTCTACTCCAGCAGGGAGAAACTCGAAGAGGCCGGGGCCCACGTCCATCTGGAGGCTGAAGTAACTTCAGTGGACTACCGGGGCAAGAAGATCCATTTCCGGGACAAGGATGGACTCGAAGGGGAGGAATCCTATGATAAACTGATTCTTTCCACAGGTTCCTCGCCCATCATCCCCCGCATACCAGGCATAGACCTTCCTTATATACAGCGCGCCAAGATCTTCCAGGACGCCAGCAAGGCCGTCAGACAGATTAAAGAGGACGGGTCCATCACCAAAGTGACCATCGTGGGAGCCGGATATATAGGTGCCGAACTGGCTGAGGCCTACCAACGGGTGGGGAAGGAGGTCACTCTCATCGACGCCTTGGACAGGATTCTCGGCACCCATTTCGACCGGGATTTCTCTGACGTCATGGCCGCTCGGCTGCGGGAGCATGGAATCAAGCTCGCCCTGGGGGAGAAGGTCGAGCGCTTCGAGGGGACCGACCGGGTGAAGACCGTGATAACCGATAAAGGCAGCTATCAGACCGATTTAGTAGTCATGTGCATTGGCTTCCGTCCGAATTCCTCTTTGGCCGGGAAGGATTTGACCCGTTTCCGTAACGGAGCCATCCTGGTGGATAAGCACCAACGCACCAGCCTGCCCGACGTCTATGCTGTCGGCGACTGCTCTACCGTTTACGACAATTCGGTGCAGGCGACTTCCTACATCGCCCTGGCCACGAACGCAGTCCGTTCCGGTCTCATCGCGGGGATGAACGTGGCCGGCCGCCCTGTCGAGTCTTTGGGGGTTCAGGGATCTTCCGCCTTGTGCCTTTACGGCCTGCGCATGGTATGCACGGGGCAGACCGTGGAGACGGCGGCCCAGAGCGGAATCCTGGCCCGAATGACGGAATTCGAGGACCGGCAGAAGCCGGCTTTCATGGACGAGGCGGGGCCGAACCCCACCATCCGGATCCGTATCGTTTACCGCGAAGACAACCATCAGGTGATCGGCGCCCAGCTCATGGGTGAATACGATATGTCCGCCACCATCCATATGTTCTCTTTGGCCATACAGGAGAAGGTGACCATCGAACGCATAGCTCTCTGTGACTTCTTCTTCATGCCTCATTTCAATCAGCCGTATAACTACATTACCATGGCTGCGTTGAAGGCCCTTTAACGCCTTTTTGAAAGTTCAACGCTGAAAAGCAGGGGGGCGGATGGAGTCCGTCTCAGGGGGAGTCCTTGTCAGCAGCCAGGGATTCCCCCTGATCATTCTGTGAGTAAAAAGTCGGGGGGGAGCACAATGTAGAAGGAAATTTGTGATGTAACAAACGGACTTTGCGGAGAGGAGGCGCGGCTTTGCATGGAATTAAGGGGAGCAAAGCGGAATCAGTGACGGAGAAAATGGAAGTGTCCCTCATCGCTGTTGAATATGATAATCGGATGAGAGCTGCTTTACGTGAGGCTTTACAAGTAAGTCGTAATATAAGCCTTCTCCATGTAGCTTCAACGGTTCAAGAGGCTATCGAGTGGTGTCGGTCAACGCCATTCGAGGATTTCGATATGGTTTTGCTTGGAGGGACCCAGCTGTCTTATGAGGAGCTGAAACGGTCCATCGATTTATTCGGCGGTTCCCATGGATTCGCGGTGGATCTGCTCCTTGTCATGAGGTCTTTCAACCAAAATTTGGTTGTTTCTGCCCTGTCCCTGGGGATACGAGGAATCCTTATGGAGAATGTAAGCGCTTGCACGATTCATGCTGCAATCTGGAATCTGAGAAGATTCGGAATGTATTTTTCTCCTCAAATTGTCAGTCACCTTTTGTCGTCCCACGGCGTTCGGCTTAATGACCCTGATTATGATGATCTGTCCATAAGACGTCAATTCGAAACGCTGACGGAGAGTGAGAAAAGAATCGCGAAACTATTGGCGGAAGGTTTGACGAACAAAGAAATCGCGGAGAAGCTGGTGATGGAGAATTCATCGGTTCGGTCTTCCATCAGCCGAATGCTTAAAAAGCTCGACATGAAAAACAGGACGGAAGTGGTCGCGAATTGGTATAAATCTAATATGGATTTTTTCCAGTGAAATCCGCGCGGGATGCATCCATGAATGCACTGATGATCGATAAGATGCTTTTCGTTTTGCTTTGTGAAAATGAGATAACATGGAAACGACGCGTATGGCTTGATTTGAGGCATATCGTCAGAAGAAGTGGTTTATGCTCTCCCCAGCCGATGGTGGAAATCCTTGTACTATGTATTTCGTTCACAGATAGGAAATGGTATTTCCTGTTGACCCAGCCTTGAGCGATATAACAAAAATTCGGGTTATCCACATTGACCAATCCGTACTGTAAAGAAAGACGGTTTATGCAGAGGTAAAGGAAAACGAGGCCAAGAAGGGCAACTACCATCCAGAATTCCCTGAAGAAGTAGATAAGAAAGAGCACGGACAGGATTCCGGTGATGATGATCGCCAGGGGAATGGCGAGAGGGTTCCTTTGGTTTTTTGTTTATCAAAGACGTGGGCCATCGTCGCCGAAGAAGGAATCGTTCCCAGAAATCTTCGTATGGTCTCGGCGCTTTCCAAAGGCATGAGGCAATAATTGCTTTTTTCTTCATGATTTCCTCCAGCCATCACCGATAATTGATAACGTCCAGTCAGGCGCATCAGGATGTTTTGCGAAATCATAATGGAATCAATACTGGAAGAGGGAATGAAATATTCTTTCTTTTCAATGAGGCCGGCGGTATAAGAGTATCCGGTGGCGAGAAGTCGAACTTCAATCCTTGAATATTTAATCCAGGAAAGGAAAGTTCCATAGCCGAGGCCGAGGAGAATCGTCATGACGATGATGGCGATCTTTTCGTTTGTCGGAATCGATGTGAAGAAATTCAGCTGATGTATGATATCTGTATCATATTTTTGCCGAAAAATAATCGTCCTTGCAATAGGGAAAAGGGTTGGTATAAGAATTATAAATTGCGCATAGGTGAATCCGATGAGGAAATAATCCCTGAGTCTCAGTTTACGGGTAATCCGTTGAGACTTTGCCTTAGCTTTTGCGCTGTCCTCAACCATGGATGATTCGACGAAGGAATCTTGAGATGGAAGAGCCTTCGAACCGTTCGACGCTGCTTCCGTTCTCGGTCGATTCTCGCCTTTACCAAGATTCATTGCCTTGGAAGAAACGGAAGAAACGGATTCGCCGATCAATTTCTTTATTCGTTCCAATTGAGTATGTGGTATGGCATAAAGTTTGATTTCCCCGGTTGAATCCGTCATTTGCGAAAGAGTCGCGCTTGATAGGTGTTTCCATTGAAGAATGGGATCCGCTGATTCGGAAACGAACTTGATGTCCTTCCATGCAACCTGGATTTGCCGTTGTGTGATGAAACCTTTGCGTAGAACGAGACCGGTATCCGTCACCTGATATCGCGTCGTCAGCCAATCATAGAAGAGGAGATAAAACCGAGTGAAGAGGTAGTAGAGCGAGATGACTTCCAAAACGACACGAGCGGTACCATGAAAAGCCAGGATGCTCGCCATCAGTCCGGCGATGGCGGTCGCAGACGAGAAGGCATGATGCCAGAGCCTGCTTAATATCAGAAAAGGGCTGAATTTTTCCACAGGTCAGACGTTCCTTATACGACTGTTTTTTGTAATGATCAAAGAAGTGAGTCGATCGGCATCATCGATACTTAGATAGGGCAATGATACTTCTTCTGTTGTTGAAGTGATTTTCAATTTTTCCTGGTGGAATAGTCTGGAAAGAGGGCCATTCGATTTTTCGATGAGCGTGATGCGATTAATGGGAATCATTTTCAGCCTCTCGAAAAATTTCCCTTCATGAACAGTCAATGAATCATCCGTAATGGAGATGAAAGTGAATAAAATCCGGCGAGGAATCAGGTAGAACAAGTCATAGAGGGTCAGCAGGAAAACCACGATGAACCAGGGGCTTAAGGCCGCTAGGTCCGTGGAAGGGAACCAGCGAAAACGGACAAGGGTGATGACGACGAGGATGACCAGGGCGAAGAGCACCGATTCAAGCGAAAGGCGTACTCTTCCATTCCTCGGAAATCTGAAGACAGGGGAGTCCTGAAGTTTGATTGATGCGAAGATGCCAGACGTCTCCGACATATGTTCGGCCATTTTACCGGTCACCCTTCCTCCGCGGTGCTTCTGTTCAGCAGCTCGAAATAAATCGATTCCAAGGATGCATGCTCCAAGGCCAGATATCGAAGAGGAGCTCCAGCTTGCTCCGCATAGGCGAAGATGTCCTCGGGCTGGGTTTGCTTGCAGATGAAGGTGAAATCGTTTGGTTGGTTCTTCCCCAGCTGGTAAGGCTGGGCTTCGATTTTTTTATCCGCCAGAAGGGCGAGGAGGCGGCTGGGGTCTGAAACCGTGGTGAAAACCGTAGCGCGGGAATTCTGCAGGTTTTGCAAGGAATCGAATTTCTGGATCCGACCTTGATTCAGGATCGCTACATGGCTGGCTGTGATCTCCATCTCGCTCATCAGATGGGAAGATAAAAGGACAGTCTTGCCGGCTTGGGCAAAGGAAATGAGGGAATCGCGCATCCAGGCGACTCCATCGGCGTCCAAGCCATTGATTGGCTCATCGAGGATGAGCAGATCCGGGTCGGCCAGGAGGGCCAATCCCAGGGCGAGGCGTTGTCTCATTCCCAAGGAGAGTTGGGATACCTTCCGGTCCGCGCTTTTATCCAGGGAGACCTTTTTCAGGATCGTATGAGTCGACCTTTGCGGAACGGGAAGGTGGAGGCGGGAGGCATGGAGGAGAAGCAGGTCATGGCAGCTGAGACGGGTGTCTAGCCACTCGGGGTTCAGCATGGTCCCCACAGTCGTCACGGGCTGAGGTAAATCACGATAAGCCTGCCCGTTGAAAGTCACCTGCCCGTGATCCGCCTTCAGAAGGGAGCAGATGATGTTCAGCAGGGTGCTTTTGCCGGCTCCATTCGGACCAAGCAAACCGACGATCTGGCCGGGACGAACGCTGAAGGAGATGGAGTCCAAGACCTTCCTTTTCCCATAGGATTTTCCGACATTCGATACATTCAAAGTCATGGTCATGCTTTATACCTCCTGAAACGCACAGTGCCGGCGACTTGGCAGGCGAGTCCCCAGAGGAAGAGGATGAGCAGGCTCGTCGCCCACTTATCGCTTGGCGCTAGATGCACGGTCACGTAGGCCGGGGTGGCCGTCAGCGTCTTCTGCATGAGGGAGGAACTGAAGACGCCCGAAATCATGGATAATACGGGGATTCCCCCACATGATCCCAAGATAAGCGAAGATGCTTGCGGCTGTGGTCGTCAAAAGAAAACCGATTCCGGAACCTATCAAACAATAGATGAGGGATGACATGAGCAGGAGGAAGAAACTCAAGAGGAGCCTGGAAAAGGAGGGTTGCAAGGCCCGCCGGTTCATAGCGAGATTGAGGATTTGGACCAGCCCATAGTTTGCCAAGCTTGCGACGACGGCCGTGGCGAGAGACAAGAGGCAGAGGGAAGCGATACGGGAGACTTGTATCTTCCACCTGCGCGGGTTGGCGAGCAGATCGTAAGTCATGGTTCCATGCGAGAAATAACCCGAAATGGCTATCGCGGCGAAAATCCCGAAGAAGAAAGGAGCCATGTCGTCTCCGGCGACCAGGTCGGGGGAAATCGGGCTTCCGGTCTTTTCCCCAAGGAAGGTCCCGACGCCTGACAAGATCTTGCTTGCGAAGGCGAGCAGGAGGAGGATCCATGACGATCGCAGGGTGAGGAGTTCTCTCAGGTGAGTTCTCATTTTTCGCTCATTTCATCATTTCGGCAGTGGTAAATCGGAAATCATAAATCGGAATTCATAAAGCAAAATCGTAAAACGTAAGTTAGTGACCTCTTCCCGATTTTAAACGCTTATTTTTAATCGTAAACAAGAGTAACATGGGTGGCCGAAAGAGGGCGTATCGTGCATGCCATTTAACAATGGTATCGACGATATCAATAGTGCATAGTCATAATGATTCAGCTGACGATTCCCACCGTGAATTTCTTACGATGATAGGTGATATCCGACTTACGGTGATATCCATATTCAGAATGACAATTCCTGATGCCCTTCTACGCTTTGCCATCCTCTTTCCGGTCTTCGCCTTTCCTTCCGTCCTCTTTCTGTCGGGGGAGGACCCAGGAGAGGATCAAGGCTACCACGAAGGCGATGGCGATGGCGTTGCTGCCGAAGATCTGCTGGATCAGGGAGGGGGCGTACTTGAAAATGTCAGGGACCTGGGTGAAGCCGATCCCCATGGTCAGGGATAGGGCGACGATGGTGATGTTCCGTTCCGAGAAGCCGGCGCGGGCGATCATCTGGAAGCCGGAGACCACGATATTGCCGAACATGACGATGGTGCAGCCTCCGAGGACGGCTTGAGGCAGGGAGTTGAAAACGGCGGCGATGGGCGGGAAGAAGCTGGCTAAGACCAAGACCCCGGCTCCGGAAAGGATGGCCCGGCGGTTGACCACCTTGGTCATGGCGACCAGACCGATGTTCTGGGCGAAAGAGGTCAGGGGCATGACGCCGAACAGGCTAGCCATGGAAGAGATGAGACCGTCTCCGGCGATGGCCCCGGCCGTCTCCTTGGACGTGGGCTCCCGGTCGAAGCCGACATCGGTCAAGGCGGCGGTGTCTCCCAGGACTTCCACCGCCGATACCAGGTAGAGCAGGGCGAAGGAGATGATGGCGCCCCAGTCGAAGACCGGTTTGAAAGGCAGGAAGTGAGGCAGGGAGACCGGGCTGAGGTTATGGAAGGAGGAGAAGTCGACCTTATGCAGAATCAGGGCCAGGATATAGCCGACGACAAGGCCGAAGAGGACGGACAGCTGCTTGGCCGTGCCTTTGGCCAGGAACTGGAAGCCCAGGCAGCAGATTAAGGTGACGGTGGCGATGGTGATGTTCTGCCCGCTGCCGAAATCCTTGGCTCCGTCCCCGCCCCCGAAGGATTTGGCCCCGACCGAAAGCAGGGAGAAACCGATGGAGGTGACCACGACCGCCGAGACGATGGGGGAGATGGCCTTGCGCCACCAGGTGGCGGTGAGCCCAAGGAGGACTTCGAACAGGCCTCCGACCAAGACCGCCCCCATGACGGCCCCGTAGCCTTGTTTGCTGGCTATGACCGCGGCCGCAGCGAAATAAGTGAAGGAGATGCCGGCAACCATAGGCAGGCGGCTACCGATCCGCCCCCAGAAGAGAGGGAAAAGCTGGAGGGCGGTTCCCAGACCCGCGGCCAGGAGACCACCTTGGATGAGCCATTGCTGCTCCTGGGTGTTCATCTTCGCCACGCCGGCGATGAGGAAAAGCGGGGTCAAGTTGGCCACGAACATGGCCATGACGTGTTGGAGGCCGAAGGGGATCCCCTTCCAGAAGGGGAGCTTGGCGTCGAAATCGCGCAAAGCGGCAGCTGTATCGACTTTCTGGCCGGAATCCGCCATGTCTTTCCTCTTTCCTTGGTGGCTCTTCTTTGGTTTCTTCCCTTCTTGGTTTACCCGCTTACTCGGCCGGCGAGTTCGCCGCCGCGTTCGCTTCCGCCAGGATCTGGTTGGCCTCTTCTCGCATCTGCGGGGTCTCTTCGGCCGTGCGGGTTTCGCTGAAGGTGATCTCCCCGGTCTCGGGATCCATGTTACTCACGTTCGCCAGAGACTCCACCCGGTAGCCACGGGCGCGCAAGGCGTCGCCTCCGCCTTGGAAACCCTTCTCCACGGCGATGGCGAAACCGACCACATTGGCTCCGGCTTCCTCGCAGATGGACAAAAGGCCGTTGAGGGCGTTTCCGTTCGCCAAGAAGTCATCCACAATGAGGATGTTCTCCCCGGGGATGAGGAATTTCTTGGCCACGATGACGGGGAATTCGCGTTGTTTGGTGAAAGAGTAGATGGAGGTGCAATACTGGTCGCCGTCGAGGTTGATGGACTGGGCTTTCTTGGCGAAGACCACGGGGACGTTGTTGAAATACCTGGCGGCGCAGCAGGCGATGCCGATGCCGGACGTCTCGATGGTGAGGATTTTATCGACTTTCACGCCTTTGAAGAGGTGGGCCCATTCCGCCCCCATGGCGTCGAAGAGGGCGACGTCGCATTGATGGTTCAGGAAGGAATCCACCTTCAAAACGTTACCCGAGCGAACCAGACCTTCTTCTCTAATACGATCCTCTAGTAATTTCATAATTCCTCTGAAGTGATAAAGAAACAGGATAGAGTGAACTTTAGTCAGATGAACAGACGAGGAAGGGCGGTTTTCTTAGCATTCGGACCGGTATGCATACCGATGGGAAGGGTCCGGCGGCAGGCGGGGAGAAGGTTTTCCACTGGCGATTCTGTGCCGCCCTTGTGGTAGAAAGGAAGGCCGAAGCGGATGCTGTCCGTGGCCGGAAAATCATTGAATGAGGATGTGATATGGGTTACAAGTACAAGAATCAGAGCTTCAAAAAGTCCGATTCCCGGACTTCCGCTCAGGCGACCGGCCCACGGCCATCCTTTGTTTCCGGATCATTCGAGGGGGAAGGGCTTGCCGAGGGGAACAAGCCGGTGAGCGCCCAAAGCCTCTTGGCCGGCCTCAACCAGCAGCAAGCCCAAGCAGTGCAATACCAAGGCCAAGCCTTGCTGATCGGTGCAGGGGCAGGTTCGGGCAAGACCCGCGTCCTCACCCGCCGCATCGCCTGGGCCCTGAGTCAGTGGCACGCTTATCCCAGCCAGATCCTGGCCATCACCTTCACCAACAAGGCGGCCCGGGAGATGAAGGAACGTCTGGGGAGCCTCATCGGACCGGTGGCCGAGACCATGTGGGTCTCCACCTTCCATTCCGCCTGCGTGAGAATTTTGCGCCGTCATGGCAAAGACATCGGGCTCAGCTCCGGTTTTTCCATCTATGACACGGCCGATTGCCAACGCTTGGTCAAGCTGATCTGCCAGGACTTCAACATCGACTCCAAGCGGTACACCCCTCGGGCGGTCTTGGGCGCCATATCCGACTGGAAGAATTCCTTGGCCACCTGGAGGCAGAAGCTGGACGAGTTCGCCCCTGACTTCCACCCCGGCGTCCCCACTCATTCCATAGGCGACATGGGCAAGGCGGAACGGGTGTTCGCCATCGTCTACGCCGAATATCAGCACCGGCTCGGCTTGGCCAACGCCGTCGACTTCGACGATCTGATCATGAGGACGGTCGAGCTCTTCTCCACTTCGCCTGAGGCCCTAGGCTATTATCGGCATCGTTTCCGCTACATCTTCGTGGATGAATACCAGGACACCAACCATGCCCAATACCAATTGGTGAGGGCTCTGTCAGGGATCGATGAAGAGAAGGACCCCTCGGGCCGGCCTGTCTCCGGCGACCCCTTGGCCTGGGTGACCGTGGTCGGGGACTCCGACCAGTCCATCTACGCCTTCCGCGGCGCCGATATCTCCAACATCCTGGATTTCGAGAAGGACTTTCCTCAGGCCAAGACCATTATGTTGGAACAGAACTATCGGTCCACCCAGACCATTCTGGATGCGGCCAACGCCGTCATTTCCAGGAACGAGAACCGTAAGCCGAAGCGTTTATGGACGGCCATGGGCCAGGGGGATAAGATCGTCGGCTTCGCCGCGGACAACGCCCAGCAGGAAGGCCAATGGATCGCCCAGGAGACCGCCCGCTTGGTGGAAGAGGAGGGGTACGCCTACTCCGACATCGCCCTCATGTACCGGGCCAACGCCCAGTCCCGGTCGCTGGAAGAGGCCTTCATCAACGCCGGGATCCCTTATCAGTTGGTCGGAGGGACCCGCTTCTACGAGCGCAAGGAAGTGAAGGACGCCATCGCTTATCTGCAGTGCATCGTGAACCCGTCGGATGACGTCAATATGAGGCGTATCCTCAACGTTCCCAAAAGGGGGTTGGGGGCCCGGGCGGAAAGTATGCTCAACGAGTATGCGTCCGACAACGGCATTACTTTTTGGCAAGCAGCCGAACAGGCCGGGCAGATTGAGGGGATGACCTCCCGGACCCTTAAGCCCCTGGCCAAGTTCCGCGAAGTCATGACCGACCTGCGTCGGTTCGCCGAGGAGAACGACTCCCATCCTTCCAGCGTCGTGGCCCAGGTCTTGGACCAATCGGGTCTGGTGGACGAGTTGAAGCAGTCCTTGGACCCGCAGGACATGACCCGGGTGGACAACCTTTCTCAGCTGCAGTCGGTCGCCGCCGAGTATGAGCAGAACACGCCTGACGCCACCGTGGCCGGTTTCCTGGAGACCACGGCCTTGGTGACCGACTCCGATTCCCTGCCGGATGAAGGGGAGGACCGGGGACAGGTCACCATGATGACCTTGCATACGGCGAAAGGCTTGGAATACCCGGTCGTATTCCTCACGGGCATGGAAGAGGGGACCTTCCCGCATTCCCGCAGTTTGGAGAACACGGACGAGCTCTCCGAAGAGAGGCGCTTGGCTTACGTGGGCATCACCCGGGCCCGTCGCCGGCTTTATCTGACCCGGGCTTCCATGAGGGCCCAGTGGGGGAACCTGCAGGATTTCATGCCCAGCCAGTTCCTGGACGAGATTCCTGGAGAACTCATCGAGTGGGAGCGCAAAGAGACCAGTTCCGAACGCATCCGCAGCCGATGGGAGGATGATGGGGATGAGTTCTCCGATGGATTCTCCTTCGACGATGACGACTTCGGCACCGCTTTCGGTTCGTCCTCTTTCCCTTCGTCCTCCCCGCGACCTTTCTCTTCTTCGAAGCCGGCATCTTCTCGGTCGGCTTTTCCTCATTCGTCTTCCTCCCACTCGTCCTCCTCCTACCGGAACGGACGGGTCAGCACCCAACGGTTCCTCAACGGATCGAAGGGGTCGCGCCCGACCCGGTCCTCCTTCGCTAAGTCGGGCATGACCTCCTCTTCCAGTGGAAAAGCATCAAGCGGAAAATCGTCAGGCGGACAGACTTCGGCCCCCCGTCTGACCGCGGCGCAATTGGTTGTGGGGGACAAGGTGATCCACGATCAGCATGGTCTGGGAACCGTGGTCGCCGTGCAGGACAAAGGCTCCAATTCCATAGCCACGGTCGATTTCGGGTCGGCCGGGGTCAAGCGGCTTCTGCTCCGTTTGGCTCCCATAGAGAAGCTCTAGGAGGCGCTATGAGACGGATTCGCTCTCGGATGACTCTGACGGCTTGGATGACTCGTGGCTTGAAGCGGTGGATGCGGTCGGCCCGGGCCCTTTTGGCCTCGGTCATGGTCGTGATCGTCCTGCTCCTTGCCTCCCGTTTCCCCCTCGCCGCCTCCGCCGCGGAGACCAGTTCCCCCTCCACCTCTCATATGCCTCATGTGGCGGCCGCCCACGCTTACGCCATCGAATACCAGACCGGCCGGGTCCTGCTGGATCAGGATGGGGATGAACCGGCGGGGATCGCGTCCATGACCAAACTGATCACCCTGTATCTGACTTATAAGGCCGTCGCCCAGGGGAAGCTGACCTGGTCCACGAAGGTTCATGTCTCGGATTATTCCTATCAGGTGGCCACCAACCCTTTGACCACCTCGGCTGACATGTCCCGCAGGGAATTCACCGTTTCTGACCTGGTCAACGCCGCCATGCTCCCATCGGCCAATTCGGCCGCCATCTCCCTTGCCGAGCGGATCGGAGGCTCGGAACCGAAGTTCGTGGATCTGATGCGGGCCCAAGTGCGGGCCTGGGGGATCACCGACGCCCGGATCTACAACGCTTCCGGCCTCAATAACTCCTTCCTGGGGTCGAACATCTACCCGGGGTCGTCCTCCAAAGCGGAGAACGCCCTGTCGGCCAAAGACATGGCCATCGTCGCCTGGCACCTGATCCACGATTACCCTTCCATCCTGACCATTTCCAAGAAGACACAGGCCTCCTTCGGCGGCAAGACCATCTCCACCACCAACCATATGTTGCCGGGTGAAGAGGCCGCGTACCCAGGGGTGGATGGCCTCAAAACAGGGACGACCGATGAGGCTGGGGCCTGCTTCACCGCCACCGCTCTGGTCAAAGGGATGAGGGTGATAGCCGTCGTCCAGAAGGCGGACAAGGCCGATGCCGACCCCCTAGCCCGGTTCAAAGCCATGAAGACCCTGTTTGACTACTGCTATCAGGCTTATCGGATGGTGATCGTGGTCAGCCAGGGGAAGCAATACAAGGGAAGCACGGTGGCCGTCCAGGATGGGCAGGAGAGGTCGGTCATCGCTGTAGCCGACCGGGATTGGACCCTCTGCCTGTCCACGGAGCAAAGGGCCGTCTTCCGCAAGGTCTCCCTAGGGAACGCGGAGGGGTCGAATCGTTTACGCCGGATGGGGCTTCCCGTCTTCCGGCCGCGGACCAGCCCGGTTTCCGCCCCGGTCAGGAAGAACCAGATCCTAGGCGTATTGACGATCGAGGATGACGGTTCCTCGCCTTCCTCCAGTGGGAAAGGCCGGGTCAGCGCCCAAGGCGCGTATCTGGATTTGCAGGAGGGGAAGACCATCTCCCTGGTCGCCCAGAAAGAGGTGAAGAAGACACCCGGATTTTGGGAGCGGGTTGGTGACGGCATCCGGAATGGGTGGAATTCCTTCCGTCGGACGGTCGTCTCCTGGTTCCGCCGATGAGGGTGGTGATCCCGCAGGGTCTTGGCGGAACTTGGTAGAGCTTGGTAGAGGCCTGCGACTATAGTAGGCCTTCGTGTCTGCGGCTTGCCGCAGGCACCTCTGAGGCCATAGCCCATCAACGGATCGGTCCTGGAACCTTGGTTTCCTGGGATTGTGCGGAGACACAGGAAGCGTTGGAGCGGCCCGGCCTAGGCGAGGCGACAGCTTCGCTTGCGTATAAACAACGACAGATTGGAATTGAATTATGACTAAGGTTCAGCGTGCACGCCGTCAGGTGCGCCTTTCCCGCGCCCTCGGCATCGCTTTGACCCCCAAGGCCCAGAGCCTGTTCGAAAAGCGTCCTTATGGACCCGGCGAGCATGGCCGCGACCGCCGTCGCGCGGAGTCCGATTACGCCGTGCGTCTGCGTGAAAAGCAGCGTCTTCGTGCCCAGTACGGCGTTTCCGAGAAGCAGCTGCGCTCCGTTTACGAGCGCGCAACCCGCGCCTCCGGCCAGACCGGTACCTCCATGCAGGTTCAGCTCGAGACCCGTCTCGACGCCTTGGTCCTGCGTTCCGGTTTCGCCCGTACCACCGCTCAGGCCCGTCAGTTCGTGGTGCACCGTCACATCCTCGTTGACGGCAACATCGTCGACCGCCCTAGCTACCGCGTGAAGCCCGGCCAAACCATCCAGGTCAAGCCGAAGAGCCAGACTATGGAGCCTTTCCAGGCTGCCGCCGAAGGCGTCCACCGTGACGTCCTGCCTGCGGTCCCCGGTTATCTGGACGTCAACCTGCCCTCTCTCAAGGCCACTTTGACCCGTCTGCCTGAGGTGGAGGAGATCCCCGTCCAGGTGAACATACAGTACGTGGTCGAGTACTACGCCCGCTAAAGCCTTACCCCGGTGACTTCCTCGCAAGGGAAGTCGCGGTCGCTTTTAGTCTTCAGGCCTCAGGAATCCCTGAGGCCTTTTGTCATTTCTCATCTCCTTCCTCTACTTCCTCCGGTCATCCCGCCTCCTCGGTCATTCCATGTTCTCAGGGGTGGGCATGTTCGAAACCTGAATATAATATGGATGATATTCCTCGGAAAAATGGGACAAAAGGCATGGTGGCTTATGGAACTTCGGGTTTTGGAATACTTTTTGACCGTCGCCCAGGAGGGGAGCGTCTCCGCGGCCGCTCAAGTCTTGGGGTTGACCCAGCCCACCCTTTCCCGTCAGTTGATTGACTTGGAGAAGGAACTGGGGGTCACCCTTTTCAAACGCGGCCATTATGGCATCACCCTGACTCCTCAAGGGATGGCCCTGAGGCAGAAATCCGAGCAAATTGTCGATTTGGTGCATGAGGCCCAGGACCAGGTCTCTTCCGCCGGCGACCTGCCGAGAGGGGAAGTGGGCATCGCTTGCTCCCAGACCGGGGCTTTCGGCCTGCTGGCTCAGGCCATGGCAGAGACCCGACAGGAATATCCGGACATCACCTTCAAGGTTTCCTGGGCCGACGATTACGGCTTGGTCGGCATGCTCAACGAAGGTTTGGTCGATTTCGCCCTTTTATCCCTTCCGCCCGCATCCGAGGACTATGATTCCCTGGCCCTCCCTTATCAAGACAAGTGGGGCCTGCTCATGAAGGCCGATGATCCTCGGGCCAAGGAAGGGGAAGGGATAGCTGGGGGAGAGCTCATGAAGCTTCCCCTTCTGGTCTCCCGTCAATGGGAGGAATCTGCCGGTCTCCGCCTGCCTGGGCAGGGGCAGGCGCGGCGTAAGAAGATGGACATCATCGCCACCTACACCGTGGCTTCCCAGGCTGCGGCGATGGTCAGGGCCGGCTTGGGTTACGCCTTGATCACAGAAGGGGTGGCGAAAGATTGGGTGGAGGACGCCCATTCCGGTCTTCGCTTCACGCCTTTGAAGACGAACCCTTCGTCCCAGCCGTCTCTGATTTGGCTGAAAAGAAGAGACCAGCCAGCCTCGGCCTCTGCCTTTCGTCAGAAGGTCAAGGAAATCTGCGCCGCTTAGTTCGGCTAGTT
The DNA here is from genome assembly GCF_001042675.1 of Parascardovia denticolens DSM 10105 = JCM 12538. Lineage (NCBI taxonomy): Bacteria > Bacillati > Actinomycetota > Actinomycetes > Bifidobacteriales > Bifidobacteriaceae > Parascardovia > Parascardovia denticolens. The sequence goes on along the minus strand of NZ_AP012333.1, from coordinate 1,066,248 downwards.
CGGTTAGTTCGAATGAATCAGGTTCTTCCACCACTGTTTCAGGTTGAATTTGGACTCCGGCTTGGCCAGGGTGCAGGTGAAAAGAGTCCGGGAATCCCCAAGAACCGTGCGTGAAAGGTATTGTTGCACAAGACGCATGCGTTTTTTGGATACTTCTGACAGATCGTCAGGTAGCTCATTGGTCTTGAACCAACCCACTTTCAGGCTTTCCTCATCGTTGACGAAAGGTTCGGAGTTCCCCTCCCTCTGCACTTTGCAGAAGAAGAGATGATCCATGTAAAGGACTTGGTCCCCGTTGGTGTAAACGATCGGGTGGTCATCGCTCTCGACAGAGACCAAATCGGTGGGAATGCAGTCCACCCCGGTCTCTTCCTTGACTTCCCTTACCACCGTGTCCGCAGGCTGTTCCCCTGGCTCCACGATGCCCATGACCAAAGACCATTTCTTGGTGTCCGCCCGCTGGCCCAGAAGGATACGGCCCTCGTTGTCCACCACATAGGCGGTCGTGCCCGTGAGCCAGAGGCGCTGATGTCCGATGTGTTTGCGCAGGTCGAGGATGAAATCTGGAGTCGTCATAATGCATCCATCCTAGTCCCCGCCTCTTACAATCAGTTTCACGGAAAGGTTCGCGAAGAGCCTGTTCCTTGGCCCTCGACGGGCTCCTTTTCCTGCCATGCGGAATCTTTTTTCTCCGCCTGCAGGATGATTCTTTCCGCCTGGTCTGAGATTTTTTCTGCATGTGCCGTGGAATAGTGGAATAATGGAGGGCATGCTTTTACATATGTACATAGTGCGCCACGGGCAGACCTATTTCAACCGGTACAACCGTCTGCAAGGATGGTCGAATTCGCCCCTGACCCAGGCGGGGATCGATGACGCCCACAAGGCGGGGGAGAAGCTGGCCCAGGTCGTCTTCTCCGCCGCCTTCTGTTCGGACACCACCAGGGCGGAACAGACTTTGGATATGATTCTGGGAGACAATGACAACCTGAAGGGGAGCGACGGAGACCGCCTTCCCAAGGTCGTCGATCCGGCCTTCCGCGAGCAATTCTACGGTTACTTCGAAGGCAAGGACATGAACGAGGCCTGGTGGGCGGCAGGCGCTCCCCATGGTGCCCCCTCCTACGCTTCCATAGTCAACAAGTTCGGCCTGGCCGCCAGCCGCGATTTCCTCAAAGAAGCGGACCCCTTCCATGACGCCGAGTCGGACCAGGAATACTGGGGCCGTATCGATTCCGGCTTCTCCCTCATCGCCCATACGGCCCAGGAATCGAGGCTGCCAGACGGGGCCAATATCCTGCAGATCTCCCACGGCAACACCCTGTTGAGCATGATGAACCGTTTCGCCCCGGAGGGCTATGACTTGTCGGTCCGTCCGGCCAATGGGTCCGTCACCCGATTCGACTTCGACACCGCGGCCGATCGCTTGGAAGAGGCCATCACCGTCGTTTCCTACAATCAGTAAGGCGTTTCAACGAACCTGCGCCCGGCGAAGGGACAAGCCCGCGAAGACGATCGACCGACGCGTGTAGTCAAGGCATGCTAGGGTAGAACCTATCACATTCGCCAGAGAGCAAGCGCTGGAAAAACAGGGGCCCCTTCGTGGATGAGGCGGGGATCCCCGGATGGAAAGAGGTCATTATGGACGCTGGTCAGATTGCCGGACTCATCGCCGCGATCGCTTTTGCGATTTTGGCGGGATTCATGATTTATCCTTTGATTCGCTTGGGCAAGCTTTTCGACCAGATCTCCCAGACGGTCAAGGACGCGGGGGACCACGCCGTCCCGGCTTTGGACGAAGGCGTGGATACGGTCAAGAAGGTCAATCAGTCGTTGGACGACGCCAACTCCATGACCGGGGCCTTGAGCACGACCACCAACAACGTCTCCGCTTTGGCGGATCTTTACGGCTCCATCTTGGGCAAGCCCATCATCAAAGTGGCTTCCGCCTTCTATGCGGCCAAGCAGACGGTCTTGGACTTCGTCAACTCCAAGCGGGGGGAGCATGATCCCCTCAAGCAGACCGCCGATTCGCAGCAGGATTAAGGTCCTTGGCTCACGACCCGAAAGGTATATGATATGTTCAAAAGGATTTTCTGGTTCGGATTGGGCTTCGCGGCAGGCGTGGTGACCGTGGCCAAGGCCAACTCCTACGTGCGCGACCATACCCCGGACGGGGCCCGTCAATTCGTCCTCGGCCCCGACCAGGACAATGTCGCCATGCGCACCTTGTCCGGTCTTTTCAATGATTTCAACGCTTACCGCAAAGACCGCGAGAGTCAGCTCAACCAAGACTATATAGCGAAATTCGCCAAGTCCAAGTCCGAATAAGCGGTCCAATCCGTTTCGATGGCAAGGTCGGCCCATCGGGCCGGCCTTTTTTCGCTGGGACCGTGAAGGGGAGGCAAACTATCAGTGGGCTGGGATACAATCGAACCTTGTGAATGAGGCAGCCCCTGACGGCTGGCCCGCGACAGCTTAGGTAAGTCCGCAAAGGAGACGCGCATGCGCACATCGGAAATCGCCAAACGATTTGTGACCTATTTCGAGAAGCAAGGACATCTGGTCATGCCATCGGCCTCCCTGATCTCCCCCAACCCCACCACGCTTTTCACCATCGCCGGCATGGTCCCCTTCATCCCTTACCTCTTGGGCGAGCAGACCCCGCCTTCGCGCCGGATGACCAGCAATCAAAAGTGCGTGCGCACCTTGGACATCGACGAAGTGGGCAAGACCACCCGGCATGGCACCTTCTTCCAGATGCTGGGCAACTTCTCCATCGGGGATTACTTCAAGAAGGAGGCCATCCATTACGCCTGGGACCTGCTGACCTCCCCCCAGGACCAGGGCGGATACGGCTTCGAGAAAGACAAGCTCTGGGTGACCACCTACACGGACGACGAAGAGGCCCGGTCTTTGTGGAAGACCGAAGGCATGGATCCCGAGCATATGCAGGTCTTGGGCATGGAAGACAACTTCTGGACCACCGGCGGCCCCGGCCCCGGAGGTCCCTGCACCGAAATCTATGTGGACCGCGGCCCTGAATACGGCCCGGACGGAGGCCCCATCGCCTCCGAAAGCCGCTACATCGAAATCTGGGACCTGGTTTTCGAGAACTTCGAAGTCGACAACGTCAAATCCAAGACCAACCTGCACATCGTGGGCGAACTGGCCAACAAGAACATAGACACCGGCATGGGACTGGAACGCGTGGCTTATCTGCTCCAAGGCAAGCAGAACATCTACGAGACCGATGAGATCTTCCCCGTGATCGAAGAGGCGGAAAGGCTCTCCGGCCGCAAATATGGGGACGACCCCGAGGATGACGTCCGCTTCCGCGTGGTGGCCGACCATGTCCGTTCCGCCCTCATGATCATGGGCGACGGGGTCCGGCCTAGCAACGAAGGTCGTGGCTATGTGCTGCGCCGCCTGATCCGCCGCTCCATCCGGGCCATGAAGATGCTGGGCGTGGAGCAGGAGGTCTTCCCCCATCTGCTGCCTGTCTCGGAAGCCCAGATGAAGCTCAGCTACCCTGAGCTGGAATCTTCCTTCGCCGAAGTCAGCGAGACCGCTTTCGGCGAGGAAGCCGCCTTCCGTCGCACCTTGGACCAGGGGTCCACCATCTTGGACGTGGCCATTTCCCAAGCCAAGAAGGACGCTTCCGAAAAGGGCCAGGAACAGCCGGTCGTATCCGGCAAGGAGGCCTTCACCCTTCACGATACTTATGGTTTCCCCATCGAACTGACCACCGAAATTGCCCGGGAACAGGGCGTGGGAGTGGATGACCGGAGCTTCCGCGAGCTCATGGCCGAACAGAAACAGCGCGCCCGGGCCGACGCTTTGAAAAAGAGGCATAACGTGGACCTGAGCGTCTACGACGACGCCAAGAAAGCCCTGGCCAAGCCCATCGAATTCACCGGTTACAAGGAATTCTCCAGCCGCGGGACGGTCCTCGCCATCATCGACGAGGAAACCGGTTCGGTCCGGTCCGCTTCGGCCCCGGCCACGGTGGAAGTTATCCTGGACCGCACTCCTTTCTACGCCGAGCAGGGAGGCCAGATGGCCGACTACGGCGAGATCGAAAGCGACCAAGGGGCCGTCCTGGAAGTGGATGACGTGCAGAAGCCGGTCAAAGACCTATACGTGCAACATTGCCGTCTGACCGAAGGCAGCCTCACGGTGGGAGACCAGGTCTCCTCATCCATCGATGTGGACCGCCGCATCGGCATGACCCACGCCCATACCGCCACCCACGTCCTTCATAAGGTCGTGCGCGAAGTCCTGGGGGAGAAGGCGACCCAGTCCGGATCCGTGGTCGATCCCGATCGTCTCCGGTTCGACTTCCACTGGTCCAAGGCCTTGACCCAGGATCAGCTGGGGCAGATCGAAGCCCGGGTCAACGCCCGCATCCGCGACGATCTGGAGGTCTCCTGGAAGAACATGCCGATCGATGACGCCTTGGAACTGGGGGCCATGCACCTGTTCGGCGACAAATACGGCGACATCGTGCGCGTGGTCACCATCGGCAATGACGGCTGGAGCCGGGAGCTGTGCGGAGGCACGCATGCCTCCCGGACCGGCACCATCGGTTCCTTCACCCTCATCTCCGAATCCTCCGTGGGGACCGGCCTGCGCCGGATCGAGGCTCTGGTCGGGGCCAAGTCCTACGAGTACAACCACCGTCAGCACCAGGTGATCAACCGTCTGGCCAATGGCCTTAACGCCCGGGCCGATGAGGTGGAGACCAGGGTCTTGGGCTTGGAAGAGAGCCTGAAAGAAGCCCAGGCCAAGCTGGCTTCCATCTATGAGCGGCAGATTTCGGCCATGATCCCGGCTCTGGTGGACCAGGCCAAGAGCGGGTCCCCGGATGCCGACCTCCTGCTGGCCATCCGCAACGTGGGGTCCTTCGGTTCCGCCGAAGCCTTGCGTAAGGCGGTGACGGACACCCGGGCCCAGCTGGGAGAGGACAAGGCGGCTGTGGTCTGTCTGGCCGGCGTCAGCAGCGAGACAGGGAAGCCGGTCATCTTCGTGGCCACGAACGAGGCCGCCCGCAAGGCCGGCATCAAGGCCGGGGACCTGGTCCGCTCCGCTTTCCAGGTCTTGGGCGGTGGTGGCGGCGGCAAGCCCGATTTCGCCCAAGGCGGTGGCCAGGACGCCTCCCGGCTGGATGCGGCCTTGAAAATCGTCGGCGATCAGGCCCAAGCGGCTCTCAGTTAGCGCCCGGCTTCCGATGAACACTTCTTTTCCTGACTTGGATGCGGAGGGCTCAAGCAAGGGCTCGGACGAATCCTCCCACCCTCAGGCCGACCGCCCTTCCCGGTCGGTCTGGCTGGGGCTGGACTTGGGCAACGCCCGCGTGGGCGTAGCCATCTCCGATCCGGAGCTCACCTTCGCCCATCCCGAAGGGAACATCAGGGTCGCCGGGGATTATTTCCAAGCCATCGATGAGATCACGGACCTCATCGATGATCATCAGGTGTCCCATGTGGTCATCGGTTATCCTCTCCAATTGGATGGGACGGAGGGAAAGTCCGCGAAAAAGGCGCGGCGGTTCAGTCTCGCCTTGGAAAAAAGGTTGGCCCTATACCAGATTCAGGGTGTGAGCCTGGAATTGAAGGATGAACGGATGACCACGGTCCGGGCCCATAGCCAGTTAATGGATGCGGGTATCGGAAGCCGCCGGCATCGGCCCCTGGTCGATCAGCAATCCGCCGTCCTCATCCTGCAGGCCGCCTTGGATGACCGCCATAGCAACAGATAATCGCCATAGATGATTGTCGTAGTTGGCAGCCTTAAATGATAGTCTGTCCCAGCTTTCGTAAGATCATGGCGAAACTCGCCAGACCCAAGTGTACACTTATTGTCGTGCATCATCACTTCGATGACCAGGATATCGCCCAGGAGGTTTTGTGTCCGATACCGATAAGGTGAACGATCCCGATGATCTGGAAGAGTTTTTCTCTTCCGCGGCGGGATCGGATCCCTCAGCAGGGGGCGACCGCGAACCGGCCGATCCTTCTCCGGCTGACCCTTCGCAGCCACCCTTGCCTCCTCACCGCAGGAGGAAAGCCGAACACGCCTTGCGCAAAGGCGAGGCCAGGGCCATGGCAAGGGGGGAAGGAGCGAAGAGGAGAAAGAAAAAGGCCATCCGTCGTTTTTTCACCGTCCTTATAGCCTTGCTTCTTGTGGCCGCGGTAGCTTTCACCGGCAGCGTGATCGCTCGGGGCATCCTCAAAGCCCGGCAAACGGCTCCCGAGGCGAGTCCGGTGCGCGACTGCTCGGATTTCAGCGGGCCGGGAGGGGCCTCGACCGCTTTCACTGTGGCCCCCGGGGAATCATCCAGCCAAGTGGGCCAGAAACTGACCAAAGCCGGTATCGTCAAGACCTCCTGCGCCTTCGATAACGCCATGTCCTCCATCGGGACCAACAAAACCGTGCAACCGGGGACCTTCGACCTGAAGAAGGAGATGAAGGCTTCCGACGCGGCAACCATCCTCGCCGACCCATCCAGGGCCAAGGCGATATTGAACATCGTCGCCGGGGATCGGATCTCGGATGTGGCGACCAAGGCCGCGGCGGCCAGCTCCTTGAGCAAGGAGGACTTCCAGAAGGCCCTGAAATCCGACGGGGAAGGGCTCCTTCCTGAGGAAGCGGGGGGAAGCTTCGAAGGCTGGCTGCAGCCGGGGACCTACGATATCAGGAACGCTTCCAGCGCGACCGAGATTCTGAAGACTTTGGTCACCGCCCGCATCAAGCATCTGGACAAACTCGGGGTTCCTACGGGGTCCGAACGGGAGGTCATCCTGAAGAAGGCTTCCATAGCGGAAGCCGAGGCCGATAGGTCCGAGTATTACAGCCAGGTGGTCGAGGTCATCAACAACCGTTTGGCCAAGAAGATGACTTTGGGAATGGATGCCATCAACGCCTACGGCTTCAACGAAAAGGGGACCGATCTGACGGCCGCCCAGCTCAAAGACGCTTCCAACCCTTATAACTCACGCATCCACCAGGGCCTGCCTCCCACCCCCATCGGGAGCCCTGGGGATGAAGCCCTGAAAGCGGCCATGAATCCGGCGAAGGGGGATCTGCTTTATTTCGTCACCGTCAACCTGGATACGGGGGAGACCAAGTTCACCGCCGACAAGGATGAATTCGCCAAGTATTCCCAGGAACTCCAGGATTGGTTGGAATCCCATCCCCAGTCCACTTCCTCTTCCTCACGATGAGCGGGTTACGCTGAGACCCGCTGAATTCCTTGTAGGTCCGGTCACAGGCCGAACGCCCGCAGAAGGATGACGACGACCGTCGCCGCGGTCAGAACGGGGACGAAGGGGAAGGCGACGGAGGCTGGAGCCTTCCTCGCCTTCATGACTCCCAGATAGATGAGGCCGATGAGGCCGACGGCGATCCACCAATAAAGCATGGCCATCCAGGAGAACCATCCGACCGACAAGGTGAGGACGAAGGTGGCGGAAGCATCCCCCAGGCCCAGGGCGCCCGGTTTGATTTTCGACATCCCATACATGAGCAAGGCGCAGATCGCCGATATGGCCACGGCCGTCCCCACTTGGGGCCATGGGGCCGGGACTTGCCGGGCCAGTTGGACCAGGGAGGATTGGACGGCCGGGCTTCCCGCTTTTCCACTTTCACTCGCCGCCGGCGAGACCGCCATGGAACGCAAATGAGAGAATTCCAAGGCGTAAGCCAGGAAAATCGCCAACTGGGACAGATAACCGATGATGACGACGATCCGGGGGACGGTCCGGGCTTTGATATCGGAAATGGACAGGACGATTCCCGTCACCAGATAAGGCAGGGTGAGGAGGGAGAAAAAAGTGGTCATAAGGTTCAATATACCTTTCTTGTGATATATCCCGATATATCACAGAGCCTTTGCATGCTGTGGCGGATGTCGAACTTTTTGCCGTTATGGGATTGGAAGGCAGGCATATGAAAAAATCATCCTCACAAGGAGGCTGCGCGCTGATGGTTTATTTTTTCCGCGAAGGCGAATCGGTTGATGCCGTGGGTATGACAGCCGGATTTTACCATGATTATGGGGGAGGTAAGGTCGGAAAGCGTAAGAGCAGAATTTTGATTTTACAATTATTGACATGTTTTCGCGCCGTACTTATCAGCCGGTCGCGCGGGTGGCGATCGATGATTGATTCACCCGGTACGAACAAAGGGATACCGTGCAGCCAGGCGTCGTCGCTTTCAACCCCGCCTTCATCGGAGGGAGAGGTGACGAGGCGTAGGCCAAGGCAATAGACCAAGGTGCAGGTGGAGGCATAGGCCAGGGATAGGCGGGCTAGGCGGGGGATAGGTGGGGTTCCTCGATAAGCAGGAGTATGATGAGGCCTTCGGAACGACGAAGACGGATTCCCCCAGGCTGGAGATGATGCGATGACTGCGAACAAGACGAAAAGAATCGTCTTCATCGGCATGCCCGGCGCCGGTAAAAGCCGGATCGGATGGGAAGTATCCAAATACCTGCAGGCCTTTTTCGCCGACAGCGACAAGGAAATCGCCAAACACGAAGGAACCACCACGGCACGGGCCTTCACGGTTCTGGGGGAACCGGCTTTCCGGCGGATGGAACACGAGGTCATCGCCGGGCTGATCGGACGGATGTGGGACTCACCCCAATCCCAAGTGCTCTCTTTGGGCGGCGGATCGGTCACGAATGAGGACTCCCGCCGGCTTCTTCAGGATTTCGCCCGATGTGGGGGACAGGTGGTCTATTTGGATACCGATGTGGATGACGCCATCGAACAGGCCACCCGTCGGCAGGAGACCAGACCGGTGTTGGGGGAGGATAGCCGGGGAGATTGGCTGCGTCTTTACCGGGAGCGGAAGGATCAGTTCCTCCAGGCGGCGACGGTCATCGTCTCCGTCAGGGGGAAGACGCCGCAGGGGACGGCCCTCACCGTTCTGGACGCCCTGGAGGAGAAGACGGCCGTTCTGCCTTTTCTCAAAGGCCGGTCCTACCTGGTGATGGGAAGGCGGGTCTTCATGCACCTGCCTCAGACCTTGTCTTCCGCCGATCCTCACGGTAGGAAGGTCTTGCTGGTCCATACCCTCGCCGCTCAGGCTGATAGCGACAAGGCCCGAGGGATCCTGCGCCGCAAGGGTTACGAGGTGATCGAGGCCAGCCTGCTTTCCTCCCAACAGGGGTTGGCGTCCTCCTGCTTGGATCCAGCCAGAGAAGCGGATTTCTGCCTTTTCGTCGGGGATCAGGACCTGTGCCAGGCGGGGATGGCCTTCATCCGCCAGCGCATGCCCGGTCTGCCTTTCCTTTTATGCCCCAGCCCTGCCTCTTGTCTGCCTGACTTGGACTGGGGCCAGCTCTTCCAAGACAAGTTCCGTCTTTTGGGGATTCTGGCGGAAAGCGACGGGCCGGACAAGGCCCAGGATGACTTGTGGGGCCGGGTCCTGGCCGCCTTTCCGCCGCAGGCCGACACCCAGGCGTGCTGCCTCTCCTGACGTCATAGATAAATGATATGGTTAAATTCCATGGTCAATGAACATGGTGATTCTGAAAAACGGTCCTCTTCCCCCCATGCAACGAAGCATATTTTCGTCACTGGTGGCGTCGTCTCCTCCCTTGGCAAAGGCTTGACCGCCTCTTCCCTTGGTCGCCTTCTACGTAGCCGCGGTCTGCATGTCCTTCAACAGAAGCTGGATCCTTATATCAACGTGGATCCCGGCACCATGAACCCCTTCCAGCATGGGGAAGTCTATGTGACCGAAGACGGGGCCGAGACCGATTTGGACATCGGCCATTACGAGCGTTTCCTGGACGTCTTCCTCAGCCAGAGGGCCAATGTGACCACCGGCCAGATTTATCAGAACGTTTTGCGCAAGGAACGCGCCGGAGAATACCTGGGCCAGTGCGTCCAGGTGATCCCCCACATCACCAACGAGATCAAGAGCCGTATGCGGGCCCAGGCCGATGACGATGTGGACGTGATCATCACCGAAATCGGTGGTACCGTCGGCGACATCGAGTCCCAGCCCTTCCTGGAGGCCGCCCGCGAGGTCCGTCGCGAGCTGGGCCCGGACAACTGCATGTTCGTTCACGTCTCCTTGGTTCCTTACATCGCTTCCGCTCATGAACTCAAGACCAAGCCCACCCAGCATTCGGTCATGATGCTGCGCCAGGTCGGCATCCGGCCTGATGCTTTGGTCCTGCGGTCGGACCGCAAGCTGGGGGACAACATCAAAGACAAGATCTCCCTCATGTGCGACGTGGAGCCGGAGGCCGTGGTCAACTGCGTGGACGTGCCCAGCATCTATGACATCCCTCGCATGCTCAACGACGAAGGTCTGGATGAGTACGTGGTCAAGTTCCTAGGTCTGAACAAGGCCCACGAAGTGGCTTGGGGGGACTGGGCCGACCTGACCGAGCGCGTGCATCATCCCAAGGCCGAGGTGACCATCGCCATCGTCGGCAAGTACATCGACCTGCCCGACGCCTACCTGTCTGTGACCGAGGCCATCAAAGCCGGCGGCTTCGGCAACTGGGCGAAGGCCGACGTCCGTTGGATCGCCGCCGACACCTGTGAGACCACCGAGGGGGCCGAGCGCTACTTGAGCGACGTGGACGGCATTGTCATCCCAGGCGGCTTCGGGATCCGTGGCATTGAAGGCAAGCTGGGCGCCTTGCGTTGGGCCCGTGAGAACAAGGTCCCCGCTTTGGGCCTCTGCCTGGGCCTGCAGTCCATGGTCATCGAGTACGCGCGCGACGTGATGGGGATCACGGACGCCAATTCCTCCGAGTTCGACCCCGATTGCGCCCACCCCGTCATCGCCACCATGGAAGAGCAGCGTCAATTCGTGGAAGACGGCGGAGACATGGGCCATACCATGCGCCTAGGCGCTTACCCGGCCGTCCTCAAGGAAGGGTCCCTGGCCGCCAAGCTCTATGGTTCCACCAATATCTCCGAACGCCATCGCCATCGTTATGAAGTGAACGTAGCCTACAAGCAGCAGCTGGAAGAGGCCGGCCTGGTCATTTCCGGCACCTCGCCCGACGGCGAACTGACCGAATTCGTGGAGCTGCCTCAGAGCGCGCATCCCTTCTACATCGGGACCCAGGCTCATCCTGAATTCAAGTCCCGCCCGACCAAGCCCCATCCTCTCTTCAATGGTCTGGTCAAGGCCGCTTTGGACTATAAGAAGGCCCGGGCAGGCAAATCCAGCAAGTAGGATTCGGATTCAACCGGAATCCCATTCCATTAGTATTCAATCGGGAGCACAGGCACTGAGCCAGTTTTCTGGCCGGTGCCTTTTCCCTTGTCCATGGACTTTCTTCTTCTAGTCTTTGTGAGAAATCTGACACAATGGCTCTTCCCTTTGAAAGCCCTCTGGTTTAGGATGGGAGGGTACAAAACTATGGGAGGTTTCGTGGAACGAACCGAGAAGCTCCAGCCCGACTCATCCGACGTGGAGATGAGCCGCTATGTGGCCGACCGCGAAAGGGTCAACGAGGAAAAACTTAAACAGGACGACGACATCATCGCCCAATTCGGCGAATACAACTACGGATGGCATGATTCCGACGTCGCCGGCGAAGCGGCCAAGAAAGGCATCGACGAACAGGTCGTCAGGGACATCTCCGCGGACAAGGGGGAGCCCCAGTGGATGTTGGACTACCGCCTGCGGGGTTATCAGGCCTTCCTGGAGAAGCCCATGCCCACTTGGGGGGTGGACCTGAGCGGCTTTCATGCGGATGACTTCAAGTATTACGTCAAGCCGATCGATAAGCAGGCCAAGTCATGGGATGAGCTTCCCACCGATATCCGCAACACTTACGACCGTCTGGGGATCCCGGGAGCCGAGAAGAAGCGTCTGGTCTCCGGTGTGGCCGCCCAGTACGAATCCGAGGTCATTTACAACTCGATCCGGGAAGACCTGAAGAAGCAAGGGGTCATCTTCGTCGATACCGACACGGCCGTCCGCGATTATCCCGACCTCGTCAAGAAGTATTTCGCCACGGTCATCCCTCCGGACGATAACAAGTTCGCTGCCTTGAATACGGCGGCCTGGTCCGGCGGCTCCTTCGTCTACGTGCCCAAAGGGGTCCATGTGGACATCCCCCTGCAGGCTTATTTCCGCATCAATACGCCGGCCATGGGCCAGTTCGAGCGGACCCTGATCATCGCTGATGAAGGCTCCTATGTGCATTACGTGGAAGGATGCACGGCCCCTATCTGGTCGGAGGATTCCCTGCATGCGGCCAACGTGGAGATCATCGTGGAGAAAAACGCCCGCGTGCGTTACACCACCGTGCAAAACTGGTCCAACAACGTCTACAACCTGGTGACCCAGCGGGCTTACGTGCGCGAAGGGGGCACCATGGAATGGGTGGACGGGAACATCGGTTCCAAGGCCACCATGAAGTATCCGGCCTGCATCCTGGCCGAGCCTTACGCCAAGGCCGAGACCCTCTCCTTGGGCTTCGCCGGCCGCGGGCAGTACCAGGACACGGGCGCCAAGATGATCCATCTGGCCCCCCATACGTCCTCCACCATCGTGGCCAAGTCCATCTCCCGCGGAGGCGGACGCTCGGCCTATCGAGGCCTGGTCAAGATCGTGGACGGGGCCAAAGGCTCTTCCTCCAGCGTGGTCTGCGACGCCCTCCTGGTGGATGACTATTCCCGCTCCGATACCTACCCTCATGTGGACGTGCGCGAGGACGACGTCTCCATGGCCCACGAAGCCACTGTTTCCAAGGTCTCCGAAGATCAGCTCTTCTATCTGATGAGCCGGGGCATCGAAGAGAAGGAAGCCATGGGCATGATCGTCCGCGGCTTCGTGGAGCCCATATCCCGGGAGCTGCCTATGGAGTACGCCCTGGAGCTCAATCGTTTGGTCGAATTGCAGATGGAAGGATCCGTTGGTTAAAAAATGACTGAAATGAATAAGATGAAAGAAATCTCCCTGCCTGTGGCCAATCCGAAAGACCCCTACGCCTTCCCGGCCACCATGCCTTCCAGCGCCGACCGGGAGCCCCGCTCCTTCAATCCGGATGATTTCCCCCTGCCTACCCGCAAACAGGAGGATTGGCGCTATACGCCTTTGGAGCGGATGGGTGAGTTCTTCCAAGTTTTCCAACCTTCGGGAAGCACTCATGTCTCTTTGACCACGGTGGACGGGTCCCCCTTGCCGGCTGGAGTCGCCAGCATCCGCGAAACGACCACGGCTGACCCCGAAGCGGGGATCGTCTCCCAGCCCAATGACCGCGTGTCCAGCGTGGAATGGGCCAGCTCGGCCAACCGCGTTTTCGTGGTCGACCTGCAAGGCCAATGGTCGACCCCCATCCTGGTGAAAGTGGAAGGGACCAGCCTGGACCTGGACGCCCTTCATCTGATCATCAAGGCCGCGGACAAGGCTGCCGGGGACATCATCATCTCCCACACCGGCGACGCCCGCTTGGCCGAAGGGGTGGAGATCGTCACCGGGGCCGATTCCCATACCTGCCTGGCCTCCATTCAGGAATGGAATCCCGGCTCCAAACATGTGGGCAACCACCGGATCCATCTGGGGGCCCATGCCACCTTGCGGCATTGCATGGTGACCTTGGGCGGCGACCTGGTCCGCATCCGGATGGATCAGGATTTCGCCGGCGAAGAAGGCGACCTCAATATGCTGGGCATCTACTTCGTGGAGCCTGGTCAGCACATCGAGCACCGGACCATGGTGGTGCATAATCAGCCCCGCTGTAAGTCCCGGGTCATTTATAAGGGGGCTTTGGAGGGCAATAAGGCCCACTCCACCTGGGTGGGCAACGCCTTGATTCAGCCGCAGGCACCGGGGACCGATTCCTACGAGCTCAACCGCAACCTGGTCCTCATTCCCGGCGCTATAGCTGATTCCGAGCCCAACCTGGAGATCGAGAACGGAGACATCGTAGGGGCAGGCCATGCCTCTTCCGTCGGTCGTTTCGACGATGAGGAGCTTTTCTACCTGCAGTCTCGTGGAATATCGGAAGCCCAGGCCCGCAAACTGGTCGTTTCCGGCTTCTTCGTCGACCTGATCGAGGAAATCGGCATTCCTTCCATCTCCCAGCACCTGATTGACGCGGTCAATCGACGTTTGGAAAAGAGCGTCGCCCTGACTGAGAAGACCGGCAAGGACGGAAATCAATAAGCAGCGCTTCGCCCGGCAGAGATCGGCACGAATCAACGAAACGAATCAACGAACTAACGAAATAAATCACGACAAAGAAGCGAAACAAAGCGAGGAAACATGTCCACTCTCGAAATCAAAGATCTGTACGCGTCCGTGGAGACCAAGGAAGGGCGCAAACAGATCCTCAAAGGTGTCAATCTGACCCTGGACTCCAATGAGACCCACGCCATCATGGGTCCCAACGGTTCCGGCAAATCCACCCTAGCCTACACCCTGGCCGGGCATCCAACCTATTTCGTGGACAGCGGCCAGGCCCTGCTGGACGGTCAGGACCTGCTGACCATGACCCCGGACGAGCGGGCCAAAGCCGGCCTTTTCCTGGCCATGCAGTACCCGGTGGAGGTGCCTGGTGTCTCCATGACCAACTTCCTGAGGACGGCCAAGACCGAGATCGACGGCCAGGCTCCCAACATCCGCCAGTGGACCAAGGACCTGTCCGCGGCCATGAAGAACCTGCGCATGGATCCCAAGTTCGCCCAGAGGTCCGTCAACGAAGGCTTCTCCGGTGGCGAGAAGAAGCGGGCCGAAGTCCTGCAGCTGGAACTGCTCAAGCCTAAGTTCGCCGTCATGGATGAGACCGATTCCGGCCTGGACGTGGACGCTTTGCGCATCGTCTCGGAAGGGGTCAACCGGGCCAAGGCCAATACCGGTCTGGGCATTATGCTCATCACCCATTACACCCGCATCCTCAAGTACATCAAGCCTGATATCGTCCACGTCTTCGCACAAGGTCGCGTGGTGGAAACCGGCGGTCCCGAGCTGGCCGATAAGCTGGAAGAAGAGGGCTATGACGCTTATCTGCCTGAAGGAGCCGATTCCGAGTCCGCCCTGGCCTAGGGCGTGCGAATTCCATCCCAAGGAATATGGGCTTGAGCTTAGCTTCAGAGATACGAACTTCATCCTAAGGAATACGGGCTTGGATCCAAGGTATGTCAAGGTATGCGAGCTTTGGCCTCAAGCATAGAAAAAGGTGCTGGTTTCATGACTGATTTTGCCGCCATACGCGAGCAGTTCCCCATTCTGAACCAAGAGATTCATGGGAATCCGCTGGTCTATTTGGATTCCGCCGCAACAGCGCAAAAGCCGCGGAAGGTGATTGAGGCTGAGGCCGATTTCTACCAGACTATCAACGCCGGCGTGCACCGGGGGGCCCATGAGCTTGCCGCCCGCAGCACGGAGGCTTTCGAAGCCGCCCGCGCCCAGGTGGCTTCCTTGGTCGGTGCCGACTGTGAGCCTGGCGCCGAGGAGCTGGTGGTGACTGCAGGGGCCACGGCCAGCCTTAATCTGCTGGCCACCGCTTTCGGCAACGCCTCGGCCGGGTGTGGGGGAGAGCGGGCCCGCCATTTCGCCCTGAAAACAGGCGATGAGATAGTCGTCACCCGCGCTGAACATCATTCGGTTTTGCTGCCTTTCCAGGAGCTGGCCTTCCGGACGGGAGCCGCCTTGCGCTGGTTGGACCTGACCGAAGACGGGCGGGTCCGTACCGATCAGCAGGAGCTGGAATCGGTCATCACCCCACGGACCAAGGTCGTGGCCTTCACCCATGTGTCGAATGTGACCGGGGCGGTCACCGATGTAGCGGCCATCGTGAAGAGGGCCCATCAGGTGGGCGCTCTGGCCATTTTGGACGCCTGCCAGTCGGTGCCGCATATGGCCGTGGATTTCCACGCCCTGGATGTCGACTTCGCCGCCTTTTCCGCCCATAAGATGTATGGGCCGACCGGGGTCGGCTTCCTCTATGGCAAGCGTCACCTCTTGGAGGCCTTGCCGCCGGCCTTTTTCGGCGGATCCATGGTAGAGCTGGCTTGGATGAACAAACCGGCCCAGTATATGGAGCCCCCCGCCCGCTTCGAAGCCGGGACCCAGCCGGTGGCCCAGGTGGTGGCGGCCGGGGTCGCGGCCCAATGGATGCAGAAGATTGGCCTGCCCGCTTTCGGAGAGCACGAGGCCCGGCTTCTGCCCGAACTGCTCAAGCTGAATCAGATCGAAGGGGTGCGTGTTCTCGGGCCGGTCGACAGGGAAAACCGCATCGCCACCGTCGCCTTTGACGTGGAAGGCGTGCATCCTCATGACGTCGGCCAGTATATCGACTCTCGCGGAATCGCTATCCGGGTGGGCCATCATTGCGCCCAACCCGTCCACCGGCATTTTGGCCTTTACGCCTCCAACCGCGCTTCGGTGGGCGTCTACAACACCAAAGACGACATCGACCGCCTTCTGGACGCCGTCTCTTCGGTCCGCTCCTTCTTCGGGGTCCGACGATGAGCCGAGATTCGAGGTTATGGCTGGATTCGAAATCGGGCTTGAACTCCGGTTTGGTGCTGAGTCGGGATTTCGGTCTGCGCCTGGATTCCAGTCTGGTGCTGAGTCGGCCGCTAGCTGAGAAGCTGGTGCTCTAAGCAGGCCTTTGGCTAAACTGTGCATAGACAGAAAGGACATTCGTGGCTGATTACGATTTGAGCGACGCTGACCTGGAACAGATGTATCAGGAAGTGATCTTGGAGGCGTCCAAGCATCCTCATGGCAAGGCTTCCTTCGCCCCTGACATCACATCTGCTGACGCGGAAGAGGGGGAGGCCTCCGCCGATCAAGCCTCCGCCAAAAAGACCATCGGTGATCAGGCAGGCAGGGACAGCCAGTCGGTTCTCACCGGATCTTCTACCCAGTCGGTCCATCATGACTATTGCCTGACCGGGCAGTCCCATCAATTCAACCCCGCCTGCGGCGACGAAGTGACCATCCGCCTTGAGCTGACCGATGGGTCGGATGGCCAGCCTATCCGCATCCGGAAGCTGGAATGGGACGGCCAAGGCTGTTCCATCTCGCAAGCCAGCCTGTCCATCATGTATGATCTTCTGCAGGGAAAGACTATGGACCAGGCCCTGCAATTGGATAAGACCTTCCATCAGCTTATGAATTCCCGCGGCAAAGGCCTGGATGATGAGGCGGAGGCTGATTCCCTGGAGGACGCCATCGTTTTTCAAGGGGCTTCGCAGTATCCGATGCGCATCAAGTGCGCGCTTTTAGGCTGGGAAGGCTTCAAGGATTCAGCCGCGGCAGCCTTGGCCCAGCAGGGGAAGACAGCAGGATAGCCGAAAATAGGTCAACGATTTGACGGTTATCAGGCGCTGAGATAGAACACAGATAAACAGGTCAAGAACAGGCAGAACCGTAAAGGGCAGAACCGGTAAAAAGATAGAACAGACAGGAATTTTCATGGCAGATAGCACGACCAACCCTTCGAGTGATTCCCACGAGAGTGATTCTCCTCGCGATCATTCCTCCCGAGGCGATTCCTCCGACCAGAGGCGGAAGCGGCAGACCGATTACAAGGGGATCACCATCACCTCCTTGGATGACATCGGCCGCGCCACGGCGGAAGACATCCGGGAGGCCCTTCACCAGGTCATGGACCCTGAGCTGGGCATTGACGTCATCGATCTTGGCCTCGTATACGGGATCGAGATCGACCACCTGGGGCGTTGCATCATCACCATGACCTTGACCACCCCCGCCTGTCCCTTGACCGACCTGATTGAAGACGAATGCGCTTCCGCCTTGGCAGGGCTGGTGGACGAGTTCCGGGTCGATTGGACCTGGACCCCGCCGTGGACCATCGATATGATCACCCCGGAGGGGGCCGAGCAGCTGGCCGCCCTGGGCTTCAACATCAACAATCTTCCCCGGGCCTACGCCGTCCATGGCTGAGCGGCCCATAAGACCAAGCTCAGGCTTCTCAAGACCAAGTCCCATAAGATCAAGTCTTAAAACTCAAGCCCAGCAAGTTCAAGCTCGAAAATCAGGAAGGCGGCATCGTGACTTTTACCCTGACCCATCCCGACCAGGTCGTTCTCCTCGACCTGGATGGCACCCTGACCAAGTCGGAAGAAGGGATCCTGGCCGCCGCCCGGTACGCTTACAAGTGCGCAGGCAAGTCGATCCCCGATCCTGAGACCCTCCAGACCTTCGTCGGCCCCGCCCTGGTCGAGTCTTTCTCGAAATACGGGTTCAGCCAGGATGAGTTGCCGCAGGCCGTGGCCGATTACCGCCGTGCCTACATGGGGCAACCTATGTTCGACGACCCTCTTCACCCAGGTGAGAAGATCCCCTCCATGTACCTGAACCAGGTCTATGCGGGGATCGTCCCTTCCCTCCGCCAGCTCCGTTCCCAGGGCTATCCGCTGGTCATCGCGACGGCCAAGCCTGAGCCGCAGGCCCTTGACATCTGCCGGTATTTCGGGCTCATGGATGAAGTGGACGCCCTCTTCGGGGCTTCCATGGACATGTCCCGCCTTCATAAGGCCGATGTCATCCGCTACGCCTTCTCTTCCTTGGGCTTTGACGCAGGTCTGGGGGATAGGGCGCTGATCATCGGTGACCGGTGGACCGACATCGACGGTGGCCATGAGGTGGGAATCAAGGCCATTGGCGTCCGTTGGGGGTACGCTCCGGCAGGCGAATTGGAAGCGCATGGGGCCGACCTTATCATTGACCGGGTTTCCCAGATTCCCGCGGCTGTTGGCCAGGTTTTCAGCGGTTTTTCCGCCGACTAGCATTTCCTGCTGATTGGGCCTTTCCTCCTAGAAATTTCCTTCCCGTGCCTATTCCTCTTGGGGCCTTTTCTGCCTGCCCTTTCCTTTTCTTTGCCTTATGTCTTCCTCCTTTTGATTGAGTTACGAGTTTTTGTGGCCTTGTGGCCGTGATTTGCGTTTTCTCTGTCCTTGGCTGTGGACTAAGTCGATGTTCGTTTTTTGACCCCGCTTTTTAGGCCGATCTTTTTTTGAACTTCGACTTAGTCCACAGGGGGGGAGTGAGAGAGGGGGATTTAAGACGGAAAAGACGAATTAAAGGGCGAGAAGGATGGAAAAGGGTCCGATTAAGGGAGAAAAGGTCTGATTTAGGACGGATTACGGCATGATTAATTATGATGACCTCATTGATGACAAAAAAGGAGCCTCCTTCGGCGAATTGTCGAAGGAGGCTCCTTAAGAAGATTCCTTAACAGGGATTGAATCCACGACGTGGATCAGGGCTCGACCACCATGCCCTTAGGCACCACGGTGATGCCTTCCGGAGTAACCGTCAGACCGTGGGCCAGATCCTTTTCGCGGTCGAGGCCGACGGTGGCGTTCTCGGCGATGACCACGTCCTTGTCCAGGACGGCGCGGTATACGCGGGCGTTGCGGTGAATGGCGCAATTATCCATGATGACCGAATCCACCACCTGGGACCAGGAATGGACGCGCACGTTGGGGGCGATGACCGAATGGTTCACTTCGGCCCCGGAGACGATGACCCCGGGGCAGACCATGGATTCGGTGGCGTGACCCAGACGGTCGGCGTCGGCATGGACGAACTTGGCCGGCGGCAGGGAACCGACGTTGCTGTAGATCGGCCACTCGGTGTTGTACAGGTCGAACTCGGGCACATGGGCGATCAGGTCCATGTGGGCGTCGTAGAACTGCTTGAGGGTTCCCACGTCGCGCCAATAATCGCGGTCATGCTCGTTAGTGCCGGGAACGTCGTTGTCGTGGAAGTCATAGACGCCGGCCTCGCGACGGGAGGCGAAATAGGGGGCGATGTTGGTACCCATGTCGTGCTTGGAGTTCTCGTCTTCGGCGTCCTTCTTCAGCACTTCGAAAAGGGCGTCGGTATTGGCGACGTAGTTGCCCATGGAAGCCAGCATCATGTCAGGGGCGTCGGGCAGGCCCTGGGCGGTGGCCGGCTTCTCTTCGAAGTTGGTGATGAGCCTGTGGTCGTTGGGGTCGGTGTTGATAACTCCGAACTGGTTGGATTGGGAGACGGGCTGGCGGATGCCGGCCACGGTGAATTCGGCCCCGGTCTCGATATGGGATTGGACCATCTGGCGGTAATCCATGCGGTAGACGTGGTCGGCCCCGAGAATCACCACGATGTCGGGCCGGACGTCTTCGATGATGTTCACCGTCTGCGCGATGGCGTCGGCGCTGCCCAAGTACCAGCGCTTGCCCAGGCGCTGCTGGGCGGGGACGGTGGAAACGTAATTATTGAGCAGGGAAGAGAAATGCCACATGCGGGAGATATGGCGATCCAAGGAATGGGACTTGTATTGGGTGAGCACGATCACCTGGCGGTATTCGGAATTCACCAGATTGCTCAGCGGGAAATCGATCAGGCGGTACATGCCGCCGAAGGGGACGGCCGGTTTGGCGCGATCCCGGGTCAAAGGCATTAGGCGGGTTCCCTCGCCGCCGGCCAGGACGATGGAAAGAATCTTTGGGTTCCTCTTAGACATATAGAAATTCCTCCTTGAGCCTTAAGCATCCTCGCTGGACAGGCTCCTTTTTCATTCTCGCACATTTTGCCGTCCGCCATGTCGAGGAGGATGAAAAATCTCATTTTGTGAACAAAGAATTCCTCCTTCCCCCTTCTTTGGGACGCGGTGACGGTACAGTGAGAAAGAATTTTCGCTATTCACGACATCATGCATGCTTATGAGACCTGGCCCAGGCTGGAGCATGCGGAAGGAGAATCAGATGGCAATGAATCTTGCCTGGAAACTGCATGGAGACGGCAAACATATCGAACCAGGGGAAGTGATCGAACCCAACGAGCGCTTGACCTGGCCTCGGACGACGGGGATTGGCGCCCAGCATGTGATCGCCATGTTCGGCTCCACCTTCCTGGTCCCGATCCTGACAGGATTCGACCCCTCGACCACGCTTTTCTTCACGGCTATGTCGACGGCTCTTTTCCTCCTCATCAACAACAATGCGCTACCTAGCTATCTGGGTAGCTCTTTTGCTTTTATAGCCCCCATCGGAGCCGTCACGGCGGCCAATAAAGGCATGGCCGGCTTGCAGATGGCCTCCTTCGGCATCCTCTGCACCGGTCTGACCCTGGCCCTGGTCGGCGTGATCGTCCATTTCGCCGGCGCCAAATGGATCGACATCGTCATGCCCCCTGTGGTCAACGGGTCCATCGTGGCCATCATCGGCTTCAACCTGGCCCCTTCGGCTTGGAAGAACTTCAAATCCGACCCCATCACCGCCGTGGTCACCCTCCTGGCCGTCATGCTCATCTCCGTCCTCTTTAAGGGGCTTATCGGTCGTCTGAACATCCTTCTGGGCGTGGTCGTCGGCTACATCGTGGCCTGCGCTCGGGGTAAGGTGGACTTCTCGGCCATCGGCAAGGCCGCCTGGATCGGCCTGCCGCATTTCCACGCCCCTGTGGCCAATTTCAACGTCCTGACCATGTTCCTGCCTGTGGTCCTGGTCCTGATCGCCGAGAACATCGGCCATGTCAAATCGGTCTCCCTCATGACCGGCAAGAATTACGACGACCGCATCGGCCGCTCCCTCTTCGCCGATGGTCTGGGCACCGTCTTCGCCGGACTGGGCGGAGGCTCCGGCACCACCACTTACGCCGAGAACATCGGCGTCATGGCGGCGACCAAGGTCTATTCCACGGCGGCTTACTGGTTCGCCGCCCTTTTCGCCCTCATTCTTTCCCTCTGCCCCAAGTTCGGCGCCATCATCAACACGATTCCCGCCGGCGTGCTGGGCGGCGTGACAACCTTGCTTTACGGCATGATCGGTATGCTGGGCGTTCGCATCTGGGTGGAGAACAAGGTCGATTTCGCCAAACCCGTCAACATGAGCGTGGCCGCTGTCACCATGATCATTGGCATCGCCGATTTCACCTTCGCCCTGAACAACACTTCCTTCAATGGCATCGCCATCGGCACCGTCGTGGCCCTGGTCGCGTATCATGGCCTCAAGGCTTTGGGTAAGGTGACCGGCGTCATCACCTCCGACTCCGATTACATCGAAGACGATTCCGGGCAAGGGCCGGCTCAGCCGGCTTCCGCCTCCGGGCAGGTCGCGGCTTAGCCGGGCGAGTGACACGCTTGTTCCCGCTCGGGCAGAGAACGTGGTACAGTATTCAACTGTTGCGATAAGCATCTGTCCGGGTGGCGGAATGGTAGACGCGCTAGCTTGAGGTGCTGGTGCCCATCTTGTACGGGCGTACGGGTTCGACTCCCGTTCCGGACACGGCAGAGACCCCCGCATTCCCGCGGGGGTCTCTTCGTATCCGCCGATTGCAAGCTTCAGCCGGGCGATGGCTGTCATCGACGCGGGTTCCCCGCGGATGCCCCTTGGCGGGATACAGGATAAAGTAGGGGACATGCAGATAATTCGGGTGGATTCCCTGGACGACGGGCGCTTGGCCCTGTACACCCAGCTGACGGAGATACAGCTGCGCAACCGTTTGGAGCCGGACAAGGGTATCTTCATAGCCGAAAGCCCTAAAGTCATCGACCGGGCTTTGGCCGCTGGGGTGGAACCGGTTTCCTTCCTGGTGGAGGAAGCGTGGCTGGATGGGATGAAGGCTGAATTCGACCAGGTGGATCGGGCCTGGGGGAGCACCGTCCCTGTTTTCGTGGCTTCCGCCGAGCTTCTTCACCGCTTGACCGGGTACCGTCTTCACCGTGGGGCTCTGTCCGCCATGCACCGCTGGGTCCTGCCCACTGTGGAGGAGGTCTGCAAGGAGGCCCGGCGGGTGGCGGTCTTGGAGAACATCGTCGATTACACCAACGTAGGGGCGATCATGCGGTCCGCCGCCGCTTTGGATGTGGATGCGGTCCTGGTCACGCCTTCCTGCGCCGATCCCCTGTATCGGCGCGCGGCCAGAGTCTCCATGGGCACCGTTTTCCAAGTCCCCTGGACCCGCATCGGAGGGGATGACAGCCACGCCTGGCCCCACCCGGGGATCGACCTGCTTCATCGGCTGGGTTTCACTACGGTCGCCATGGCCTTGATTGATGATTCCATCGGTCTGGACGACCTGGTCCGCAGGATATACGATCCGGATGCTGCTGCGGATGCGACCAGAGACCAGCGGGTGGACAAGGTGGCGCTCATCTTCGGCACCGAAGGGGATGGTTTGAGTCGGAAGACCCTGGCTTCCACGGATCTGACGGTGAAGATCCCTATGAGCCATCAGGTCGATTCCTTGAATGTAGCCGCTTCCAGCGCCGTCGCTTTTTACGCTACCATGCCAGGCCGCTTTCTTTCTCTGAAAGGACGAGCATGACCCTTCCTCTTTTCCTTCTGACTGGCGCCGGCTTCCCAGCCGATTCTCCCGTCGATCGCCAGGCCTCTTCCTCAGCTGAGGCCGGCTTTTCCCGTGACTCGTTGTCCGAAGGGATGACCTTCCTCCTTCCGGCCTCCGTGAGGCGGCATGCGGTCAAAGCCATGAGGCTGGGCCAGGGCGATGGCCTGCTCCTGTCCGACGGACGGGGGTTGAAGGTCCAAGCGCGGATCACTGACCCCCAAGCGGGAGCCGTCATGGTTGAAAAAATCGGTCTTGAACCGGCCCCCGCTGTCAAGTTGGGTCTGATCCAAGCCTTGGCCAAATCAGGCAGGGATGAGCAGGCCATCGAGATGGCCACCGAGATTGGGGTCGATCGCGTGATTCCCTGGCAGGCCCAGCGGTCCATCGTCCTGTGGAAGGGGAGCAAGGCCGGGAAAGGCCGGGAGAAGTGGCGGGACCAGCTGATCGCGGCCACCGAGCAGTCGCGCCGGTCCTGGCTTCCTCAATTGGATCCGGTCATGAATTCCAAACAACTGGCGGCCTGGATTTCCCAAGTCGTCGGATTCGGGGATACGGTCATCGTCCTCCATCAGGACGCGTCGGAAAGCTGGGGCTCGATTTCCGACCGGTTGGCCGAGAAATACAGGATGGCCATCGAAACAGCTGGGCAAGGGGAGACAAGGGGGGAGGAGGCTCCGACCATCTTCGTGATCGTCGGCCCGGAAGGGGGCATCAGCGATGAGGAAATCGGCCTTTTCAAAGAGGCGGGAGCGACCTTGGCTCTGATCGGGAGGAATATCCTGAGGGCGTCCAGCGCAGGCCCCGTGGCCTTGACTCTTCTGACCCGGATTATAGGGCGAATCCAGTAAGATGAAAGCGGAAAAAGGCGGAAACCGATTACAGATGATGAACGAATCATAAGGAGTCCTGTCATGGTCACTGGAAACGCGCACGATGATTGCCTTTTCTGCAAGATCATCGCCGGTCAGATTCCTTCTCGCAAGGTCTTCGAGAACGAGACCACTTACGCTTTCGAAGACATCAATCCCAAGGCGGCCGTACATGTCTTGGTCGTCCCCAAGAAACATTACAAAAACGTATACGAACTGTCCCAAAATGCCCCAGATGAATTAGTGGACCTGGTCGCCGTGGCCCAGAAGATTGCCGACGACACTTACGGCGGAGCCTACCGCCTGGTCTTCAACACGGGCGAAGAGGCGGGCCAAAGCGTCTTCCACGTGCACGCCCATGTATTGACGGGACAGAGATTCGAGGAGTAGCCTCCCTTTATGGCGTCAACGACAAGAACCATCATCATCCCAGCCCAAGTGAACCCGGTGGCCGTCTGCGGTTCCGAAGACTCCATCATCCGTTTGGTGGAGAAAGCCTATCCCGACCTCGACATCAGCGTGCGGGGGAACAGGATCTCCATCGTCTCCCTTTACGTCAGGACCGAGCCTTTGGCCCTGGAGGCGGAAGGCTTCATCCAGGAATTGATCGACGAGGCCTTCACCGCGCCCTTGGAAGCCGATGAAGTGGAAAGGCTCCTCCATCACCGCCTTTCCCGCAAACTGGATAGGAAAGAGCGCAAAATCACCACCTGGAACCCCCGTTTCGACCAGTTCGGCCTGACCGACAATCTGGAGACCCAGAAAAAGCGGTCGGACCTGAGGCCGACCTTCCATGGGCAGCCGCATGACGAACGGTCCTTGGGGCACAGCGTCTCCGGATCCTCCCAGACTTTGAGCGGCCGCATCCCCTCGGTCATCACCATGGCCCACGGGGTCCCGGTCAGGGCCAAGACCGCCGGGCAGATGGTCTACATCAACGCCATCGAATCCCATACCATCACTTTCGCCATAGGCCCGGCCGGAACAGGCAAGACCTACCTGGCCGTCGCCAAAGCCGTCAGGGCCTTCGAGGACGGGGCGGTCCGCCGGATCATCCTCACCCGTCCGGCCGTGGAAGCGGGCGAATCCTTGGGCTTCCTGCCCGGGACCCTGAACGAGAAGGTGGACCCCTACCTCCGTCCCCTCTACGACGCCCTGGCCGATATGCTGGGCAACGAGCGCATGCAGCGCTATCTGGCCGACAACACCATCGAAGTGGCCCCTCTGGCTTATATGCGGGGACGGACCCTCAACGACGCCTATGTGATCTTGGACGAAGCCCAGAACACCACCCAGCATCAGATGAAGATGTTCCTGACCCGACTGGGTTTCAACACCCGCATGATCATCACCGGCGACGCCACCCAGGTGGATTTCGCCGTCCGCAATTCCGGACTGAAGAACATCGAGAAGATCCTGGGGCATGTGGATGACGTCGCCTTCATCCATCTGGGCAGCCAGGACATCGTCCGCCACAGCCTGGTGGGCAAGATCGTCGACGCCTATCAGGAGTTCCAGGACGAAGAGCTGGCCCGGCAGGAAAAGGATGGACAGGATGAGCGTTGACATCACCAACGAGACCGAGTGGGGAATCAACCCCTTGGTCTTCTCCGACCTGGCCGTCTGGACCATGGACCAGATGCGGGTCAGCACCGAGTCCGACCTGTCCATCGCCTTCATCGACCCGGCCCCCATGGCCGAACTCCACCTGCGGTGGATGAACCTGGAAGGGCCAACGGACGTCATGTCCTTCCCCATGGACGAATTACGCCCGGGGACCGAGACCGACCGGGACGAAGGCATGCTGGGGGATATCATCCTCTGCCCGGAAGTGGCCGCCGACCAAGCCGCCGCCGCCGGACATTCGACCATCGAGGAGATGATGCTTCTGACCATCCACGGGGTCTTGCATCTTCTGGGCTATGATCACGCCACCCCGGAGGACGAAAAGCGGATGTTCGGCATCCAGAGACAGCTTCTTCTCACCTTCCTTTCCTTGCGGCCAGGGGCTTTGGACGATGTGGTCCCGCCGCAGGGGTGGACCAGGCGGGATCCGGATGGAGGGAAGCGGTAAAACATCATGAGCTCTCGAACATTGGCCCCTTTGATCATTCTGGCCGTCATCGCCGTCTTCGTCGTCTGGTTCGCCATCGTCATGGCCATTTGCGAAACGGCCGTCACCCGCATCTCGCGCTCCACCCTCAACAACATGGTGGTCCAGGTGCAGACCAATGACGAATCCGATTTCGTCAGCAACCGCAAGCTGACCCGGATTCACCGGGTGCAGGGTTTCGTCGCCCACAGGCACGCCACCGCCGCCTCCTGCTCTTTCATGAGGATTGTGGCCAACATCTTCGAAGGGGTCCTGGTGGCGACCATGGCCCAGTTGGCCGGGGCCCCCGTGTCCGCGCAGATTCCCATCGGCCTGGTCGTCGCCCTGGTCGTAGCCATCATCTCCAATCTGGTCAGGCCCCGCACGTCCAGCGTGGACGCCGTCCATGTGATGATGCAGCATTCGCGTCTGGTGGCGGCCTGTCTAACCCTGACCCCCTTCACCCTGCATTCCAGGAAGAACGATTCCCCCCGTTCGGCCGACCAGGACCTGTCGGACGACGAAGAGGTGGAGAAGGCCCACCTGGAGCAGGGGAAGGCGGCGATCGAACGCCTGGTGGAGAATCGGATTTTCGATAAGGAGATCTCCGAGATGCTGCGGAACGTCCTGACCCTCTCCGACACCCTCACCAGGGAGATCATGGTCCCGCGGACTGATATGTTCTGCATCGGCAAAGACACCAGCCTAGGAGACCTGCTCAAGACCTGCTCAAGGTCGGGCTTCTCCCGCGTGCCGATTGTGGGCGAGTCCATCGACGACCTGATCGGCGTGGCTTATCTGAAAGACGCCGTGAAAGCGGTGGCCTTCAACCCCGACGCCAACGGCCGGAGTGTGGAATCCATAGCCCGGGAGCCCCTGTTGGTCCCCGAATCCAAGCCGGTGGACGACCTGTTCCATGACATGCAGACCCATCGTCAGCATGTGGCCATGGTGGTCGACGAATACGGGGGCATAGCCGGCCTGGTCACCATCGAGGACGCTCTGGAACAGATCGTGGGCGAGATGGAGGATGAGCACGACAAGGTGCAAAGGCAGGACCCGGTCAAAATGGCGGATGGATCTTGGAAGGTCCCGGCCCGCACCTCTCTGGCCGACATCGAAGAGCTTTTCGAGATGGACATCGACGAAGACGACGTGGACACCGTTTACGGCCTGCTGACCAAGGCTTTGGGCAGCGTTCCCATCGTCGGTTCCACGGCCTCCATCCACGGGCTCCAGCTGACCGCGGTGGACCAGGCCGGCCGGCGTAAGAAGGTCTCCACCATCGTGGTCCAAAGGGATGATATGCAGTATTCCACGCGGGGAGCGGATGATGAGGACGACGCGAAGGATAAGGAAAGCGGGGAAGACCATGACTGAGGAAAATAAGACAAGCGATCAGGCTGGGCAGGCTGATTTGTCTCAACAGACTAAACAGACCGAGCAGACCGGCCGGGCCGGTCAGGCTCGCCCGACGGCTGGAGAGGAGGCCTTCCGCTCAGGCTTCATCGCCGTGGTCGGCCGGCCCAATGTGGGCAAGTCGACCTTGATCAACGCCATTGTCGGCAAACAGGTGGCCATCACCTCCTCTAAACCGGAGACCACCCGGAAGGCCATCCGGGCCATCGTCACCACGGACGACTGCCAACTGGTCTTGGTCGACACCCCTGGTTTTCATAAGCCCCGCACCTTGCTGGGGCAGAAGCTGAACGACATCGTGGATGAATCCTTGGCCGATGTGGACGCCGTGGCCTTCCTCCTGCCAGCCGACCAGGAGATCGGGCCGGGGGACAAACGCATTCTCCAAAGACTTCAGCAGAACTTCTCCTACAAGAACGAGCAAGGGGAGTGGGTCTGGAGAAAGCCCGTCGTCGGCGTCCTGACCAAGATAGACAACCTGAAGAAAGCCGAATTGGTCAACAAGATCATCGAGCTGGACCAGTTCGGGCACTTCTCCCAGATCGTCCTCGTCTCCGCCCTGATGAAGGACAACGTGGATGAAGTCGTGTCCGTCTTCGCCTCCCTGGTCCCCGAAGGGCCCCAGCTTTATCCGACCGCGCAGATCTCCGAAGAGCCTCCCAAAGAGACCATAGCCGAATTGATCCGAGGCAGTTTCCTGGAAGAGCTGGATGACGAGCTTCCTCACTCCCTGGCCGTGGTCGTGGACTCGGTCGAGTATCCGGAAGACGAGGACGAAGAGGAGAGGGAGGACGAGAAGGTGGTCGTGCATGTGTCCATCTACGTGGAACGCGATTCCCAGAAGCCGATCATCTTGGGCAAGCACGCCTGCCATCTGGTCAACGTCAAGAAGAAGCTGCGCACCCCGGTCAACCGCATCATCGGCCGCAAGTCGGTCCTGGACCTCCATGTGAAGGTGGCCAAGAACTGGCAGTCTGACCCCAAGAAGATCCAGCGCCTGGGCTTCATCTGAGGAGGGATTCGCCGATTTCCAGACCGAAGGTGTATAATTGTGTACTTAACGTTTGAATAATTGCGGAATCTGCGATTTGATCCGATGAAGGAGGATTCATGAGCAAGAGTAATGACGTTAAGGATGCCAAGATAAATGTGGCTATTCTAGGCCTGGGATCCATCGCCACGAAGATGGCGGAGACCCTGGCCGGCATGGAGAAGGACCCTCGTTATGCGGACGCCGTGCATTTCTATGCAGTGGCTTCGCGGAACGACGAGGAGAAGGCACGGAAATTCGCCTCTGATTACGGGGCGGAAAAATATTATGGCACCTACGAAGACATGCTGAACGATGAGGAAGTGGACCTGGTCTACATCGCCACCCCCCATTCTTTCCATGCCGAACAGGCCAAGGCCTGCCTGGAACAGGGGAAGAACGTCCTGGTGGAGAAATCCTTCGCGGCGACGGAGGAAGAGGCCAAAGAGGTTCTGGACCTGTCCAAGGAGAAGGGCCTGCTGTGCACCGAAGCCCTCTGGACCCGGTACGAGCCCAGCCGCATGATGATTTACGAAATGGCCCATCGCCCCGGCGAGCTGGGGATCGGTCCGGTCGAATCCATCCGGGCGGACCTGTCTTACCCGGATAGCGGCAAACCTCGGGTCACCGATCCGGCCTTGGCCGGCGGGGCCTTGTTGGACGTGGGCGTTTACGTGATCAATTTCATGCGTATGATCTTCCCCGATGTGAGCCCGCATGACATCCTGACCACCGCCCGTCTGACGGAGACCAAGGTGGATGAATCCAACATCATCGCCATCTGGCTGGATAACGGGGTCAAGGCCGTCCTGACTTCGGGCAGGAACTCCGCCTCCGACAGGCAGGGGATCATCCAAGGGCAAAATGGTTACATCATCGTGGACAACGTCAACAACCCCATGCGAATCGACCGTTACAACAAGGACCACGAGCTGATGGAGACCGTCAAAGCGCCTGACCAGATCACCGGCTTCGAGTACGAAGTCATGGCCAGCGTGGAAGCCATCCGTTCCGGGCAGATCGAATGCCAGCAGATGCCTCATGAAGAGACCCGTTTCATCATGCAGCTCATGGACGCCCTCCGCCATAACTGGGGGGTCTGGTACCCCTTCGAAGACAAGGGTAAAGAGGACTGATTCGAGGCTTGCCCGGCGCCAGACCAGTCAGAGGGGGCGCCGGGCGGGCAATCGCCTACTTGCTCCGCTTACGGGGGGTGTACATCTGGGTATCCAGCAGACGCTGGTAATGCTTGATGACCCGGGGGCGGATCACCTTCATGGAGGCTGTCAGCAAGCCGTTCTCCTGGCTGAAATCTTCAGGTAGGATGATGAACTTGCGGACGGATTCCGCCCGGGAGACGCCTTCGTTGGCCAGATCCACGTATTTCTGGACTTCGCCGCGCACGGCGGCGTTTTCGGCGGCTTCGGTCAGGGGCATGTTCTTATCCAGGCCCTGGGCTTCCAGCCAGCTGCGCAGGCCTTCCTCATCCAGGGTGACCAAGGCGGAGATGAAGGGGCGCTTATCGCCTAAGACGACGGCCTGGGAGACGAGGCCGCAGCGGCGGATGGCCTCTTCGATCGGGGTGGGGGAGACGTTCTTGCCGCCGGCGGTGATGATTAGGTCCTTCTTACGACCGGTGATGTAAAGGAAGCCGTCGTTGGTGAAGGTCCCCAAGTCGCCGGAAGCGACCCAGCCGTCTTCGGTGAAGGTCTCCTTGGTGGCCTCGTCGTTCTTGTGGTACTGGCGGAAGATGCCGGCCCCCTTCATCTGGATCTCGCCTTCTTCGCTGATGCGCAGGGAGAAGCCGGGGAAGACGATGCCCACGGAGCCGGGGCGGAAAGGGGTGCCCAAAGGATTGAAGGTGCACGGGGCGGAGGTCTCGGTCATGCCATAACCCTCATAGACGGGGATGCCGGCGCCGCGGAAGAAGCTGAGCAGCTGGGGGTCCAGGGGGGCGCCTCCGCAAACCAGCCATTTGGGCCTCCCGCCCAGGGCTTCCTTCAAAGCCGAGTAGACCAAAGGCCCATAAGCTGTGTGCAAGGCCCTTTCGGCCAAAGGAGCGGAACCGGTTTCCGCGACCGCGTTCATGTAGGATCGGGCGGTCTTGGCGGCGGAGGCGAAGATGCGTCCTTTGACCCCGTGGCCGGCCCGCTGGGAAGCGGCGTTGTAGACCTTCTCGAAAACGCGGGGGACCCCGATCATGATGGTCGGCTTGGCCTCTTGCAGGTCGGAGATAAGCGTGGAGATACCGGTGGCGATGTAGACCTGGATGGAGGAGTAAACCACGCCGTAGTTGATGGCCCGGGCGAAATTGTGGGCCTGGGGGAGGAACATGAGGATGGACCCGGTGGGGTCGGCCAAAAGGTTCGGGATGTAGGCGTTGATGTTGAGGGCGAAGGCGACCAGGTTGCGGTGGGTGAGTTCCACCCCCTTGGGGGCCGAGGTGGATCCGGAGGTGTAGACGATGGTGGCTAGGTCGTCAAGGGTGACCGCGTCGACCCTTTCGTCCAGCTCCTCATCGGAGATGGCGCGGCCATAGGCCTGGATCTCCTGCAAGGCCCCGTTTTCCAAGCAATAGATCTTTTCCAGCGATGGGCAGTCCTCGATGGCCCCTTCGGCCCGTTCCAGCATGTCCCGGGACTGGACCACCAGGGTCTTGGCGTCGGAATTCTTGACGATCGTGCGGATTTGGGCGGCAGAGTCGGTCTCGTAGATCGTAGATAGGACCCCGCCGATGGCCAGGACGGCCCCGTCGATGACGTCCCACTCATAGCTGGTCCGGCACATGAAAGCCACGCAGTCGCCCTTCTTGAGTCCCTGGTGGATGAAGCCTTTGGCGGTGGAGCGGATGTCGGCCAAGGCTTGGTTGGCGCTTTTGGTGATCCACCGCCCGCTGTCCTTGATATGGAAAAGAGGACCATCCCCGGTGCGTCGGGCCCGGTCCTCGTAGAGGGAGTAGATGGTCATGCCGTGGGGGATGTCCTCCACGCCCTCCGTGGTGGAAGTGAGCAGGCCGGTGGTCTCGTCGATGTAAGTATGGGTGGGGTAGTTGTCCGACCAGTATGCGGTGTAGGGGAGGGCGATGGCTGTGGTCGCCTCCTCCTCCGTGGCGAAATCATCGGTGGGATTGGCGTAATCGGGGCCGTCGGCCTGTCCGGATCCATCCTGTCCGGCATCCTTGCCGGCGGGACGAGCGGAAACGATCCCTTGCACTTTCTCCTTGACGTCATCTAGAAAACCCATGCCGACTCCTTGTCTGAAACCTTGAAAAATGGTGAAACACTTCAAGTTTAATTCCTCTGCTAGAAATCCACCGGGTGCCTCAGTCCGGTGCGGCCGCCTTTTATCCAGGCCGCTGGTTATAGTGTTCCTGTGCTTTGGCGAGGGGATGAAACCCGTTATCGACTCAGCTTCCAGTGCGTAAGGCATTCATGGCCATATGCTCTTTGGGTCGGCGATTCCAAGGCTGACGATAGTAAAGGAGTATATTATGGCAGATATCACGCTCGAAGGCGAAATCCGCGATGAATTCGGCAAAGGGGCTGCCCGCCGCATGCGCGTGGCCGGCCTGATTCCGGCCAGCATCTACGAGGGGGGCAAGGAGCCCGTCTTCATCAAGCTTCCCCAGAAAGAAGCCACTTTGGCCATGCGTCATCAGAACGCCCTGATCGAGATCAAGTACGGCAAGGAAAGCAAGCTGGCCGTGGCCCGCGAGGTCCAGCACAACCCGGTCAAGCGAACCATCGAGCACATCGACTTCTATGAAGTGCACGCCGGCGAAAAGGTGGAAGTGGAAGTCCCCGTCTTCGTGGAAGGCACCCCCAAGGGGGCGGCCGTGGCCTTCGTCGACGTCCAGAACCTCAAGGTCCGCGCCGACGTGAGCAATCTGCCCGAGTCCATCACCATCAACGTGGACGGCATGGTCGATGGCGAGCACGTCTTCGCCAAGGATGTGGAGCTTCCCCAAGGCTCCGAGCTGGCCATCGAAGACCCTGAGGAATCCGTGGTCTCCGTGACCGTTCCTGAGGAAGAGGCCGAGGCTCCCGCCGCCGCTACGACCGAAGCCGCCGAAGTCCCCGCCACCGCTGAGAAGGCCGACAAGGCCGAGTGAATGGCCGCCTGATGGCCTGCCTGCGGAGGCAGACATCTGTGTGGGTCTTTCGTAGGACAGGTCAACGCTCAAGACCAGGCATTCGAAAAATCCCACCCATCATCGGGTGGGATTTTTTCGTGGGCCGCCCCGGCTTCGTTCCGATGGCCGCCTATCCATGCTGGCAGGTCTGCATTGCTCGTTTATGGGCGTTGCTGCTGGTTATGCTGTTGCTGCTTGTGAGGGTCTTTGCCCCGTCTGCGCCTTTTGGCCGACCGGCTGGATTGGGGACGGCTGTACCAATGGGAGCTGTAATCGATCATCTTCTTGGTGGTCGTGGTCATGAAGCGCTTGGTCATTTCGATCTGGTTCCTCTTGCGGGGCATGGCCCCGGGAACGGTGAGGTTGAACTTGACCGAGAGGATGCGGACCAGGACCACGGCGATGACGATGCAGATGTCGAAGACGATCTCCCAGCCGAGACTGATCCAATGCCTCATGCTGGCCTTCATGCAGAAGATGGTGAGGACGCAGCCGATGATGGTGGGGACGGCGTAGAAGTGTTTGTCCCGGATGACCAGGGGGACGTCATTGAGGAGGAGATCGCGGACGGTGCCTCCCCCGAAGGCGGTCAGCATGCCTAGGAAGAGGGCGGTGCCCCCGTTGAAGCCGAAGGTGAGGCCTTTGGCCGTTCCGTCCACGGCGAACAAGGCGGTGGCCAAGGCGTCGGTGAAGATGAGGGACCAGTTCATGCTGTCGATCTCCAGATGGGCGAAGATGACGATGAGGCCGCCGGCGAAAGCGGTGAGGATGAAGCCGTAATCGGAGATGCCGACCGGGGGGATGTCCCCCATGGCGATGTCCCGGATGAACCCGCCGCCTAGGGCCGTGGCCCAGGAGCAGACCAGGATGGAGAAGACGTCCAGTTTCCTGTGGACGCCTACCAGCCCTCCGTTGATGCCGGCGAAAAGGATGCCTAGGTATTCGATGACGATGAGGACGGAATTGCTCTCCAAGGCGATGGGATGATTCATGAGTGGTCCAAGAGTGAAAAAAGGATGAAAAAAGGGGACCGGCTGGTCCCCATGAGCGTTTGAGCGCGGGCGTTCCGAACCGAACGGCTCCCTGCTTTACTCCATGCTGTTGATGGCCAGAGCCAGAGCGGACTTGCGGTTGGCGGCGTTGTTGCGGTGGATGACACCGCGGCCGGCGGCCTTGTCGAGCTTCTGGGAAGCGACGGCGTAGGCTTCTTGAGCGGCCTTCTTATCCCCAGACTCGATGGCTTCGCGAGTCGTGCGAATGGCAGTCTTGAGCTGGCTCTTGAAAGCCACGTTGCGCTGGTGCGCTTTCTCATTGGTGAGAACGCGCTTCTTCTGCGACTTAATGTTTGCCAATGTTATCTCCAAACGATATGTTCTGTACGGTAGACAAGGACACATAGTAGCATGAGACGACAACAAAATACCGGGCTCGCCCCTTGCCAGCGTCCTTGTTACAATAATTTACGATATTGACGACAACAGGGGATCTGACCAGGTTCGACTGATCGCGCGTAGGAACGGAGACTTCATGGCGGAAAGAAATCAAGCCGGCTTCACCGACCAGTCCCTCATCCGGAATTTCTGCATCATCGCCCACATCGACCATGGCAAATCGACCGTGGCCGACCGCATCCTCCAACTTTCCGGCGTCGTGGCGGCCCGCGATATGCACGACCGCTTCCTGGACCGGATGGAGATCGAGCAGGAGCGGGGGATCACCATCAAGTCCCAGGCCGTGCGGGTGCCGTGGACTTTCGATGGGCAGGAATACACCCTGGGCATGATCGACACCCCCGGCCACGTGGACTTCTCCTACGAAGTGTCTCGGTCCCTGGCCGCCTGCGAAGGGGCCGTCCTTCTGGTGGACGCCACCCAGGGCATCGAAGCCCAGACTCTGTCCAACCTCTTCATGGCCATCGACCATGATCTGACCATCATCCCCGTCCTCAACAAAATCGACCTGCCTTCGGCGGAGCCGGACAAACATGCCGAAGAGATAGCCGGCCTCCTGGGCATCGACCAGGCCGACGTCCTGCGGGTGTCAGGCAAGACCGGGGAAGGGGTCCCCGAACTCCTGGACAGGATCGTCACCGACATCCCGGCCCCTCATGGGGATAAGAAGGCCCCCGCCCGGGCCCTGATCTTCGATTCCGTTTACGACTCCTACCGAGGGATCGTCACTTACATCCGCATGGTCGACGGGGTCCTGCGCTCCCGGCAGAAGATTCGCATGATGAGCTTGGGGACCGTCCACGACCCGATCGAACTGGGCGTGATCAGCCCCGATATGAAACCGACCAAGCAGCTGTGCGCCGGGGAAGTGGGCTACATCATCACCGGGGTGAAAGACGTGAGCCAGTCGAAGGTCGGCGACACCATCACCGAAGAATCCAACCCGGCCTCCCAAGCCTTACCCGGCTACCGGGACCCCCAACCCATGGTCTACTCCGGCCTTTTCCCCATCGACAACGCCCAGTTCCCCGACCTGCGCGACGCCTTGGACAAGCTCAAGCTCAACGACGCAGCCCTAGTCTATGAGCCCGAGACTTCGGTCGCCCTGGGCTTCGGCTTCCGCTGCGGCTTCCTGGGCCTGCTTCATATGGAGATCGTCTCCGAACGGCTGAGCCGAGAATTCGGCCTGGACCTGATATCCACCGCCCCCAACGTCACCTACGACGTGGAGATGGAGGACCTCAGCCTGCATCATGTGACCAACCCCAGCGAATTCCCGGACGGGAAGGTCCGCAAGGTGACCGAGCCCATGGTGGCCGCCGACATCATCACCCCCAGGGAATTCATCGGGTCCGTCATGGAACTTTGCCAGGACCATCGTGGTCAGATGGGGACCATGGAGTACCTGAGCCCGGAAAGAGTGGAGATGCATTACCGGATTCCTTTGGCCGAAATCGTTTTCGACTTCTTCGACCAGCTCAAAAGCCGGACCAGGGGCTACGCCAGCCTGGACTATCATGAGGACGGGGAGCAGGAGGCCGACCTGGTCAAGGTGGACATCCTCATCCAGGGGGAGACCGTGGACGCCTTCTCCGCCATCGTCCACAGAGACAGGGCCTACTCCTACGGGGTCATGATGACCAAGAAGCTGCGCAAACTCATTCCCCGCCAGCAGTTCGAGATCCCCGTCCAGGCCGCCATCGGGTCGCGCATCATCGCCCGCGAGACCATTTCGGCCTTGCGCAAGGACGTGCTGGCCAAGTGCTACGGGGGAGACATCACCCGTAAACGCAAACTTCTGGAAAAGCAGAAGGCCGGTAAGAAGCGGATGAAGATGCTGGGGCATGTGGAGGTCCCCCAGGAAGCCTTCGTGGCCGCCCTGGCTACTGACGAACCGACCGACAAGGACACCAAAGACAAGATCCGGGCCGCCCGGAAGGCCCAGTAAGCGGCGGCTCACGGAGGGGATCCATGTACAGCGTTTATATCCACGTCCCTTTTTGCATACGGCGTTGCGGCTACTGCGATTTCAACACTTACACCTCTCCTGATCTGGGCGGGGGAGCCAGCCGGGGGAATTACGCCAATCTGGCCGTGCGGGAGATGGTCCTGGCCAGGCAATGGCAGGAAAGCCAGGGAATCGAGGAGCCGGCCGCCTCGACGATTTTCTTCGGGGGCGGGACCCCGACCATTCTGGCTGCCCACGACCTGATACGGATGGTGGACGCCGTCAGGGCGGTCTGGGGGATCGAACCGGAGGCAGAGATCACCACCGAGGCCAATCCCGACACGGTGGACCACGCCTATCTGGCAGAGCTCAAGGCCGGCGGGTTCACCCGCGTCTCCTTTGGCATGCAATCGGCCGTCCCCTCCGTTTTGGCGACCCTGGACCGGACCCATACCCCGGCCAACGTGGAATCGGGCGTGAAAGCCGCCCAAGCCCTGGGTCTGGAGACCAGCGTGGATCTGATCTACGGGACTCCAGGGGAGAGCATACAGGACTGGGACAAGAGCCTGCGGGCGGCCATCGATCTGGGAACCGGCCATATTTCCGCCTACGCCTTGACCGTGGAACCCCACACCCGAATGGGCCGGCAGATCTCCCGCGGAATCATCGCGGCACCGGATGACGACGACCAGGCGGCCAAATACCGGGCCGCCGATCAGGCCTTCACCCAGGCAGGTCTGGACTGGTACGAGGTCTCCAACTGGGCCAGACCCGGGCATGAGTCCCGCCATAACCTGGGCTATTGGCATAACGTGGATTGGGTCGGGATCGGTCCCGGGGCGCATTCCCATTACCGGAGGGGCAAGGCCAGCGCCGCGGCCGAAGCGTCTGGCTTGCGGGCCTGGGACATAGCCCACCCCAGGAAATGGGCCGAAGTCATGGAAGAGGGTCGTCTCCCCTGGCAGGGTTCCGAGTCCCTGGGCTGGAAGGAAAAGATGGAAGAGGCCATCATACTTGGCCTGCGCATCCGCGATGGACTGGACCTGGCCAGGCTCGACCGCCTGGCTGATGCCGGCGTGGAGGGGCCGGAGGGGCCGGAAGGGTTGGCTGGTCCGGAGGGCCGAAGGAGAGCGACGGTGACGGACCTGGTTTCCTCCTTGTCCCAGGAAGGATTGGCGGTCTATGATCCACAGGCTGATGCGCTGACAGCGACTTTGGAAGGGCGCATGCTCAACGATCTGCTCATCGAAAGGTTTTTCGAGGCTTACGGTCTGTAGGCCAGTGAGTGAAAGCCGGCGTCTTTTGGAGGGCCTAAATTCCTCGCTCTCGTTATACTTGCTTACTAGTGCACTTGTATCTTCATCAGTGAAAAGCAAAGGTAGACCATGGCAAATCGCGAAGAGCGCAGGGCGGCGGAAAAGCGCCGTCGCCGGGGGGAGGAAGAACCCCAGTACCAAGAGAAGGGCCGGGTCGTCTCCGGTTCTTTGGATCCCCAGTCTTTGAACAACAAGTCCGTCCATCTGCAAGAGCGTAAATCCGGCCAGTGGACCCCGTCCAGCAACGTCCAGCGTCAGGATGAGGAGGACGAGGACGAGGTCCCCTCCGCCAATCCTTCCTTGCCTGAACCGGATCGCTTGTTCAAAGGCGGCAAAAGAAAGAACAGGGATCGCGACGCCAGGGCCCAGGCCCGGCTCCAGGCGGTCCGCGAGGAGGAGCTGAGGCGGCGGCGCCAATCCAGCAAGAACGCGCATCCGATCAGCTGGTGGCTGCGGGTGATCGATTGGGGGGTCATCATCCTCGCCGCCATCGCTTTCGTGGTCTTGATCTGGCTGCCTTTCGGGGATTCGGCCAAGCTGATTTCCGTCGTAGTGATCACCATCTTTTTCTGCCTGGGAGTCTTCAATCTCTTCTTCCTGGGTCGATCTTCCAAGGAGAACCCGAACCTGGACGAATACGGGACGGCGATCTAGGAAAGGATTCCACCGGAAAGGCGGATAAGGGGCCCGGGGAATTCCCCGGGCCTTTGCGTTTTCGGAAGTCCGGGGCGTAAGATGGAAGATGAGATTTTCGACGATGTCGTCTGAAGTAAAAAGGAGCGGATATGGCTGACCTGCATGTGGATTTATTGACCCGGGAATTCCCTCCCCACGTTTACGGCGGAGCCGGTGTGCATGTGGAAGAGCTCTCTCACGCCCTGGCCCGCAAGATCGACGTGACCGTCCGGGCCTTCGACGGCCCCCGCACCCCTGACCAGATTCCCCCTCTGTCCGAAGGATCGACCGGGTCCCTGGACGTGGTCGGCTATGACCTGGACCCGTCCATGAAAGACGCCAACGCGGCCTTGCAGACCTTCGACCTGGACCTGCAGATGGCCAAGGATGTGAAATCCGACCTGGTTCACGCCCACACCTGGTATTCCTGCCTGGCCGGGCGCCTGGCCTCCCAGCTCAATGACATTCCCTTGGTCATCACGGCCCATAGTCTGGAGCCCTTCCGTCCCTGGAAGGCCGACCAGCTGGGCGGGGGATACCACCTGTCCTCCTGGGCGGAGAAGGACGCCTACGAGCATGCCGACGCCCTCATCGCCGTTTCCCGCGGGATGAAAGAGGACATCCTCCAGGCCTATCCTCAGGTGGACCCGGATAAGGTCCACGTGGTCTACAATGGCATCACCATGTCGGAATTCCCCACGCCGGCCGAGGACGATCCCGGCTGGAAGGTCTTCGACCGTTACCATATCGACCGGTCCAGGCCCACCTTGCTTTTCGTCGGCCGCATCACCAACCAGAAGGGGCTTCCTTATCTGCTCAAGGCCTTGCCTTTGATCGACAAGGACATTCAGGTGGTCCTCTGCGCCGGAGCCCCCGACACCCCTGAGATTTTGAAGGAAGTGCGGGAGTCTTTCGCCAAGCTGGATGAAAAGCGGGGGAACATCGTCTGGATCGAAGAGATGCTTCCTCGGCCGGAGTTGAACGCTTTGGAGCATGGATGCGACGCCTTCATCTGCCCCAGCATCTACGAGCCTTTGGGGATCGTCAATCTGGAAGCCATGGCCTGCGGTCTGCCGGTCGTCGGTTCCGCCACCGGCGGCATACCCGAGGTGGTGGTCGACGGGGAGACCGGGCTTCTGGTCCATTTCGACCAGGTCCATGACGGGACGGGCACTCCGACCGACCCCCACAAGTTCGTCCATGACATGGCGGCGGCCATCGACTCCATGTTCTCCGACCTGGACCGGGCCAAGGCCATGGGGCAGGCAGGCTATGAGCGGGCCCGGGACGTCTTCTCCTGGGAGACCATAGCCGATGACACGATCGAGGTCTACAGGAAGGTCCTGCGGGGGTGAAGGCGGAGCGGGTCCTGAGGCCGGAATGATCCCGGGCCTGATGAAATCCGCATGAAAACATGGGGAGCATATGCGACACACCCATGTTATTTCCTCATTTTCTTTTCGTTCCTTAGGGCTAAAATCACCACAAGTCTCTTCAGAATACGAAAACAGTCGATTTCTCACCATGAACGAATGAGGAAAAATGCTCAGAATATGGAGAAAATACCTGACTCCCTACTGGTGGCAGGTGCTGATTCTGGTGGTCTTCCAAGTGGCGCAGACCATCCTCAACCTTTATCTGCCCAACCTCCAGGCTGATATCATCAACAAAGGTGTGGCCACTGCCGATACCAGCAAGGTCTACCACATCGGCTGGGCCATGGTGGGAGTGGCCATCGTCCAGATCATCGCCAACATCATCGCCTCCTACCTGTCCACCCGCCTGGGCATGCGCCTGGGATACGAAGCCCGCCGGGACTTCTTCTCCTCGGTGGAGGACTTCTCCCTGAACGAATTGGAGAAGTTCTCGGTCGGATCCCTCATCACCCGATCCACCAACGACGTCCAGCAGGTCCAGCAGGCCACCATGATGGCCTTGATGATCATCCTCCAGGCGCCGATCATGCTCATCGGCGGCATCATCATGGCCATCCAGCAGAACGCCAGCCTGACCCGGTCCATCGTCATCGTCATTCCCGTCGTCCTCATCGTCGCCGGCATCCTGCTCAGTCAGATGGGCCCCCTGTTCAAGCGTCTGCAGAAGGGGCTCGACACTTTGAACCGTCTGATCCGCGAACAGGTGGCCGGGGTGCGCGTCATCCGCGCCTTCGTCCGTGAAAAGACCGAGGCCGGGCGTTTCCAGAAGGCCAATAAGGACGTCTATGACATCCTCATTCCCGTGGGCCGGCTCATGAGCATCATGATCCCCATCATGTTCTTCATCGTCAATCTCTCCAACGTGGCCATCATGTGGTTCGGCGGCAAGCTGATCGAATCCGGGGACATGCAGATCGGCTCCCTCCAGGCCTTTATCCAGTACCTCATGGTCATCTTCATAGGTGTCATGATGGCCGCCATGATGTCCGTCATGCTTCCCCGGGCATCCGTGGCCGCCGGCCGCATCGATGAGGTCCTGGAAGCCAGAAGCAGCGTCCAGGCTCCCGAACATCCCTATTGGCCGGCCCGGCCCAAAGGATTGATCAAGTTCAAGGACGTCTCCTTCCGCTACGCCGGGGCCAAGGATCCGGTCCTGTCCCACATCTCTTTCACGGCCGAACCAGGCAGGACCACGGCCATCATCGGTTCCACAGGCTCGGGCAAGTCCACCATCGTCCGTCTGGTTTCCCGCATGTTCGACGTGACCGAAGGGCAGATCCTGATCGACGGTCATGACGTACGGGAATACGACCCGGCGCGCTTGAACACTTTGTTCGGGACCGTTCCCCAGAAAGCCCTGCTATTCTCCGGTACCGTCCGCTCCAACATGCTTTTCGGCGACCCTCAGGCGACGGACGAACAGATCTGGGAGGCTTTGCGCATAGCCCAGGCCGGGGATTTCATCGCCGAAGAGCCCGGGAAGCTGGATGCCCCGGTGGCTGAAGGCGGGACGAACTTCTCTGGCGGCCAGAAGCAGAGGCTCTGCATCGCCCGGGCCATCTTGCGGAACCCCAAGATCTATACTTTCGATGATTCCTTCTCCGCCCTGGACGTGGCCACCGACCGTCGGGTCCGGGACGCCCTGGCCCCGGTGACCAGACAGGCCACGCAAATCATCGTCACCCAACGCGCTTCCTCTATCAGACAGGCCGACCAGATCCTGGTCATGGACGACGGACGGATTGTGGGCCGGGGGAGCCATGACGAACTCATGCGCACTTGCACGGCCTATCAGGAAATCGTGGAATCCCAAGGGGGTCAGGGGCCGGACGTGGAATCCCTGGCCTTGGACGGCATCCCCACCAGCGATAAGAAGGAGGACTGAATGGCACGCGCGCAAGGGTCTCCCGAAATGAAAGGCGTCAGCCGCCGGCATGTCATGGGCCGCCTTATGGGCTATCTCATGGCCAG
Organism: Parascardovia denticolens DSM 10105 = JCM 12538; assembly: GCF_001042675.1. NCBI lineage: Bacteria > Bacillati > Actinomycetota > Actinomycetes > Bifidobacteriales > Bifidobacteriaceae > Parascardovia > Parascardovia denticolens. Next base: position 1,024,617 of record NZ_AP012333.1, on the reverse strand, counting down.
CAAAGTCAAATTCCTCTCCATCATCCTCTGCGGGGCGGCCGGGGTCGGCCTGATCGTCTACGCCCCCAAAGTCCTGGCCAAAGGCACCAACATCCTCTTCGCCGGCGTCCTGAACCTGATGCTGGCCCGCATGCATGTGCCGGCCGGGACCAGTAAGGAACAGATCATGGCCATGCTCAGCCAGCATGGCCAGGGCAAGATCGCCTCCCTCATCTCCCAGTATGACATCCAGGTGGGGGCCGGGATCGACTGGACCTCCTTCGGCAAGATTCTCATCGGGGTCATCATCCTCTACCTGATCTCCATCCTTCTGCGTCTGGCCCAGAACTTCCTCACCACTCGGGTGGTCGTGGACGCCGTCTACAAGATGCGCAAGGAAATCGAAAACAAGATCGACCGCCTGCCTTTGTCTTACTTCGACCGGGTGCCCCGCGGGGAGATCATGAGCCGGACCACCAACGATGTGGACAACATCACCGGCAGCCTCCAGCAGATGCTGGGCGAATTCTTCTTCTCCATCTTCCAGTTCATCGGCACCCTGTCCATGATGATCTGGGTCTCGCCCTTCCTGACCCTGGTGGCCCTGGCCGTGGTCCCCTTCCTCCTGGCCTTCATCGTCATCATCCTGCGGGTGACCCAGCCCCAGTTCGTCACCCAGTGGAACAAAACCGGCCAGCTCAACTCCCACGTGGAGGAGATGTTCTCCGGCCATATGGTCATCCGGGCCTACGGGCAGCAGGAGGAGGCCAAAAAGCGGTTCGAGAAGTACAACGAAGGTCTCTACCAGTCCAGCTTCAAGGCCTCCTTCCTGTCCGGGCTCATGAATCCTACCACCGCCTTCTTCGGGAACATGTCCTTCGTCCTGGTCGTCATCGTCGGCGGTCTCCGCGTGATTTCCGGGAACCTGAGTCTGGGCGACCTCCAGGCCTTCTCCCAGTACTCCCGTCAGGTATCCCAACCTTTGGGGCAGATCGCCTCCATGGCCTCCACCCTCCAGTCCGCCCTGGCTTCCACCTCCCGGGTCTTCGAGTTCCTGGACGCCGATGAGGAGGAAGAGGAAGACCAGAACGAGCCCACCTTGGAAGAGCGGCTCGGCGGCCCCCTCAAGGGGCATGTGACCTTCCACCACGTGGACTTCTCCTACGATCCGGCCACCCCCCTCATCCGTGACCTGAGTCTGGACGCCCTGCCAGGCCAGACCATCGCCATCGTGGGGCCGACCGGGGCGGGCAAGACCACCCTGGTCAACCTCCTCATGCGCTTCTACGAGGTCAATGGCGGCTCCATCTCCATCGACGGGGTCAAGACCACGGATATCACCCGGCAAGATCTGAGGTCCCATTTCGGCATGGTCCTGCAGGACACCTGGCTCTTCGACGGGACCATCCGGGACAACCTCTTCTATGGGGTCCATGACCCGGACCGACGCACCGACCAGAGGATGATCGAGGCGGCCAAGGCCACCCATGTGGATGAGTTCGTCCGCCGTCTGCCCCAGGGCTATGACACGGTCCTGGAGGAGGATTCGTCCGAGCTCAGCCAGGGGGAGCGCCAGTTGCTCACCATCTGCCGGGCCCTCCTGTCTGATCCGGAGATCCTCATCCTGGACGAGGCCACCAGCTCGGTCGACACCCGGACGGAAAGCAAGGTGCAGAACGCCATGAACGTCTTGCGCAGCGGCCGTACCAGCTTCGTCATCGCCCACCGCCTGTCCACCATCCAGGACGCGGACGTGATCCTGGTGGTGAACCATGGGTCCATCATTGAACAGGGCAGCCACCAGCAGCTTCTGGAGGCGAACGGCGCCTATGCCGCCCTTTATAACTCCCAATTCACCAAAGGCGAGGAGGAGGAATAAACCATGGCTGTGGTCAGAGGTCCCTTCCAGGCGGGGGAGAAGGTCCAGTTCACCGACCGGAAGATGAACAAGGTCACCTTCCAGCTGGTTCCTGGCGGCTCCACCCAAACCGAGCACGGCCATATCCTCCACGACCAGGTGATCGGGCGGTCGGAAGGGACCATCGTCAATACCGTCCCTTCCCCGCATGGCCAGGAAGGCTCGGGCCGGCGGATGGGAGGCTGGGCCTATTGCGCCATGCGGCCCCGTCTGGCCGACTATGTGCTCTCCATGCCTCGAGGGGCGCAGATCATGTACCCCAAAGACATAGCCCAGGTGATTCAGCTGGGGGACATCCGGCCCGGGATGGAGGTCCTGGAATCCGGCGGAGGCAGCGGGGCCATGAGCCTCAACCTGTTGGAAGCGGTGGGTGAAGGAGGACGGCTGATCACCATTGAGCTTCGGGAGGATTTCGCACGGATCTGCCGGGCCAACGCCCAGCTTTTCTACGGCCATCAGCCCGACTGGTGGACCATGGTGGTCGGCGACTTCGACCGGAAGGCCGAGGAATGGGAGGATGACTCCTTCGACCGGATCGTCCTCGACATGCTGGACCCTTGGAACCGGCTGAACCAGGCCTATCGGCTGATTCGCCCGGGCGGGGTCCTGATCTCTTACGTGACCACGACCACCCAGCTGAGCCGGTTGTCGGAAACGCTGAGGGAATCAGGTCATTGGACCGAGCCTGACATCAGTGAAAGCCTGGAGAGGACGTGGAAGGCGGACGGATTGGCCGTCCGTCCCAACCATCAGATGATCGGCCATACCGGCTTCATGGTGGTCACCCGGGCCATGGCGCCCGGATTCGCCGCTTTGTTCAAACGGGATCGGCCATCGAAAGACACCCATGCCGACATCGACCTCAAAGACGACATGGAAAAACTTCAGTTGAGGGACATATCCGACCGCAAGACCCGCAAGGTGCTGAGGGACCTGGATCTGCAAACGAGCCGCCTGAATTCCGGTTCCTGACTTAGAATGAGCCTATGAGCGTCAATCTGTCCAAAGTCGCCAAGAAGGCGAAAGACTATCCTTACCTCCTGGTCCTCATGAGGCACGCCAAGACGGAGGCCACCAACAAAGACGGTGATGAGGAAAGGGAGCTGACCGACAAGGGCAGGAAGCACAGCAAAAAAGTGGCCAAGGCCTTGAAGTCCATGGACTTGGTCCCGGACCTCATCGCCTGTTCCGGGGCCACTCGGGCCAGGCAGACGGCGGAACGCCTCTTGAAGGTCTTCGGGGACAAGCCCGAGATCGCTTATCGCCAATCCCTTTATGAGCCCGGGATGCAAAGTTATATAGACGAGATCCTGGGGGCTCCGGGGAAGACCAGAATTCTTATGATTGTCGGCCATGAACCGACCATGTCCTCCCTGGCCCAATGGCTCTCCAGCGGGGAATCCAAAAGGGCCTTCCTGGATGCGGTTAAACTCGGTTTCTCCCCGGCTTCCGTGGCTATCCTCGGCTCCGACAAGCCTTTTGACCAGTGGGACATCGACTCCCAGAAACTGATCGGCGTCTTCAGTCCTAAGGACTGCTGACATGGGTTCGTCCGACCGGCCGGAACCGGCCTTCTCCCAACGCACCCTTATCCGGATTGGGATCAGCAACCTGCCGGCGGCCGAAAAGGAGCATGGGCTCATGACCGACAAGGGCTGGCCGGCCGTCTTCGATCAACCCTTGCTGACGGCCTTGGATGGGTCCGCTTCACCTGACGCCGCCCTACGGGCCTTGTCCGACTTGATTCAGCAGGATGTCTGCAGGCAGAGGATCCTTTCCTGCTTGGACGGGAGCCGCGGTTCTTTCGCGTCCGAAGGGGCCGCATCCTCTTTCTCCCGTCTGATCGCCCTCCTGGGGTCCTCCCCCCGGATCGCCCGTCTGATCGAAGCCGATCCGACTTATCTGGACTCGGTCATCGGAACGGATTACGACTCCCACTCATGGGGGAAACGCCAACGGATCAAAGCCATGCAGGCCGCCTTAGCCAAGGCGGAGGAAGGCTTCGCCGGGGGGGTACGGGCCTTCCGGCACGAATACTGGAAAGAGGTCATCGCCATCGCCGCGTCCGACGTCAGCGATCCCGATCCTTTTCGGATCCAACCGACCATCTCCTCCCGCCTGTCCGATCTGGTCGATAGCGCCTTGCAGGCGGCCGTGCAGGTGAGCCGGGAAGCCGTCCCCCGGTCGGGCGAAATCTCCTTCGCGATCATCGGCATGGGGAAGCTGGGGGCCCAGGAGATCAATTACGTATCCGACGTGGACCTGGTCTATGTGGCGGAGCCCGCCCGCCACCCATCAATTCACAATCCATCAGCTCAAGATAGCCCTGACCAGGCGCCTGCCTTGTCCCAGACCGACCTGGTCTCCATCGGGACCGCCCTGGGCGCCAGCCTGCAGAAAGCCTGCCAGAATGTCCTTCCTTCGGTCGGCGAACCTCCTTTGTGGAAGGTCGATTGCGCTTTGCGACCCGAGGGGAAGGCCGGGCCCCTGGTGCGCACCATCGGCTCCCACCTGGATTATTACCGCAACTGGGCGGAGAACTGGGAATTCCAAGCCTTGCTGAAGGCCCGCTTCGTGGCTGGGGACGAGGACCTGGGCCGCAGCTATATCGACCAGACCCGCCCCCTGGTCTGGTCCGCCTCCGCCAGGAAGAACTTCGTCTTCGACTGCCGGGCCATGCGGGAACGGGTGGAGAAGCTGATCCCCGACAAGCAGAAGGACCTGGAGATCAAGCTGGGGCAAGGCGGTTTGAGGGATGTGGAGTTCACGGTCCAGATGCTCCAGCTGGTCCATGGGCGCACGGATGAAAGCCTGCGCCTGCGGTCCACTTTGGAGGCCCTGAAGGCCCTGGCCCAAGGAGGCTACGTCTCCCGGAAACAGGCTGCGGACCTGTCCGAGGACTACCGCTTCGAACGGGTCATGGAACACCGCCAACAGCTTTGGCAGATGAGGAGGACCCATCTTTTCCCAGACCTGGGGCAGGCCAGCAGGGGAGGGTTGGAGCGGCCCCGGAACATGGAGAAGGCGAGCTTGTACGCCAACGAGGATCTGACCCGGTTGGCCCGTTCCTTCGGCCTGTCCGGGGAAGACTTGGTCACCCGCTTCGACCGGACCCGCCGGCAGGTGCGCTCCTTGCACATGGACATCTACTACCGGCCCATGCTGGGGGACATTTCCGGCCTGGCCGACGATGAGATTCGCCTTCCCGATCAGGCTTTGCGTGAGCGCTTCCATTCAATCGGCTTCTCCGACCCCCAGGCGGCCTCCCTCCATGTGCGGGCCTTGACCAGGGGGGTCAGCCGGGCGGCCAAGATCAACAAAATCCTCCTGCCGGCCATCCTCCTATGGCTTTCCCAAGGGCAGAACCCGGATATGGGCCTGCTTCAATGGCGCAAACTGGTAGAGAAGTACGGCCGGGGAGGCCCTTTCCTGGGTTTCCTCAGGGATTCCCCTATGGCGGCCCAACGGCTCTGCCACATCCTGTCCAACTCCCGTTATCTGTCCGACGCCCTGACCCGGTCGGCTGAATCGGTCACCTGGTTGGGGGCCGACAAGGATCTGCGTCCCCACACCCGTTCCCAATTGGATACCAGGGCTTTGAGCGCCTACCTCCGCTTCGATCACGACCTTCCCGCCTTCTCCCAGCTGATCCGGGCCATGCGTCGTCGGGAGATCGAACGGATCGGCCTGGGATGGATGAGTTCGGTCATCTCCTCCCAGGACTGCCTGAGCTCCATGACGGACGTCTACGACGCCGCCATCGAATCCAGCCTCCTGTGGGCCATCCGCAACCAATGCCGTCAAAGGGACTTGGAGGAGACCCAGGCCCCGGCCAGCATCTGCCTCATCGCCATGGGACGTTACGGGGGCAGGGAAGTCAACTTCTCGTCCGACGCCGACCTGATGATGATTTACGAGGAGGCCGGGACCCAGGCTTCGGACGGGCAGGCGGCCTCCTTCGCCAAGGCCGTGGTCGCCGATATGAGGGCCATCCTGGGAGGGGGGCAGACCACCGAAGCCAAGATCGACCTGGATTTCGACCTGAGGCCGGAGGGGAAGAACGGTCCTTTGATCCGTTCCTACCCGTCCTATAAGGATTATTACGCCCACTGGGCCCAGACTTGGGAGCATCAGGCCTTGCTGCGGGCTCGGTACGCCGCCGGGGACCGGAAACTGGCCGACCGCTTCCTGACGGAGGTCGCCGATCCTTTGCGCTACCCACGGACCGACCTGACCGAGGCCCAACTGACCGAGATCCGCACCCTCAAAGCGAGAATGGAGGCCGAGCGCCTACCCCGCGGTCTGCGCCGCGACCGCCATCTCAAACTGGGCAAAGGCGGCCTGTCCGACGTGGAATGGACCATCCAGCTCCTGCAGCTGACCCAGGCCGGGACCCATCCCCAGCTGCGGACCACATCGACTTTAGAGGCCCTGAAAGCCTTGGAAGAGGCGGATCTGATCGCCCCCGCGGACGCCAAAGTCCTCGAGGCCACCTGGCGGCTGTGCACCGACGCCCGGAACGCCTCCTACCTCTGGTCCGGCCGGGTGGCCCAGGCCGACGTGATTCCTGAGGACTCCTTCTCTTTGGGAGGGACGGCCGCCTGCATGGGCTGGTCGGCCCACGAGGGGCAGGAGTTCGTCAACGAGCTCCTCCACGATATGCGCCTTTGCCGGCAGGTGACCGAGCGGCTCTTCTATGGGGAGTGATTCAGCGGGGCGCCCCTCACCTCTCGGAATTATCCGATTGCATGATGTAGACGTTGGACCGCAGGGTCCGGGCCTGGGCCAAGGAGATCTCATTCCCCTCCAGCATCTCCCGGATGGTGTCCAGCTCCAACTGGTAGGCCTGGGCTTTGATATGGCTCAGCCGGTCGTAGAAATCCTCCCGTCGGGAGGGGGAGGGGACGGACCCCGGACCCATGCCCCGCCCGGCGCGCGGTCAGCAAAAGGGCCTGGTATCCCTTGATTAAGGCGGCGATGACGGCCGGCGAATAAGGGCTGCGGGTCGGTTGGTTGAGCATGGAGAAGAGACCGTCGATCGTCGCTTCGGTCAGTTCTTCCTGAATCCGGGCCAGGGGGATGGTCATGCCGGCCACCGTCGGATCCCCCTCGGCCACTGCCGGACCCCGCTTATGTTTGGGGTCGAGCCGGGCCAGGAGGCGGGTCTTGCCGATTCTGAACCTGACCGCGAACAGGTTCCCCCTCAGCCGGGTCCGCTGCCTGAGCTTTTTCCCGTTCATGGCCAGGCCTTCCTCGATGGGGATGAGGAGGCGGGAGACGGCGTAAGAGCATTCGGGATGCTCGACCCGGTAGTTTTCCAGCCACTGCCGACGGAATTCCACCATGGCTATGTGCAAGTCCTTGACCTGTTCGTCCTGAAGGCGGGAAGAGGAGAAATCCTTCTGCCGGGTCAACCTTTGGGCGTAGGAATCGAGGACCAGGGAGACCAATCTCCGGTTCTCGTTCGTTTCCAAAGAGGATATCTTCGACATGGTCCGGTTCAGCAGGACCTGATTGGCCTGAGCCAGGTCGGCCTCTTCCTCCTGATCGTCCTTGGGGGAGAGGAGGGGGAGGAGGAGGTTGGCTGTCACCAGGGACAGGAGGGTGTAGCCGGCGGCGATGAAGAGGAGGATCTCCCGAATGGGGAAGCCGCGGACCAGGCCGATTCCGGCGGGCAGGGAGAAGGCCAGGATCAGGGAGATGGTGCCTTTGACCCCGCCGATGGTCATGATCAGGGATGATTTCAGGCCCGCGCCCGTCCAGGCCCGGGAACCCAGCCGCCGGCCGGTTTCAGGGTCCTTGCTGAAGGAGGTCATGACCTGGATCCAAAGGAACCGGGCGGTCAGGAGAACCAGGGCCACCAGGACGACGGTGACGATCAGGTAAGGCAGGTTGATGGGGGACCCGGCCAGACTCGTCTTCATGGCCAAGGGCAACTCCAATCCCAAGAGGACGAAGACGCTTCCGTTGAGGCTGAAAGTGACGAAGTCCCAGACCGAAGAGGAGACCTGATTGGTCCGGGCTATGTCTTCGCCCACCCCGATTTTGTCATAACGCAGCATGAGTCCGGCGGCCACCACGGTGATGACCCCCGAGGCCCCGATCTCTTCGGCGAAGACGTAGGCCAGGAGGGGGAAGAGCAGTTCGATGGTGATCCGGGTGGTGGTCGTTTCCAGCCCGACCCTGCGCAGGGCCAGCATCAGGCGGTTGAGGCCCAGGCCGAGGAGGGCGCCGATGAGGGTCCCTCCCAGGAAGCTCCAGATGACGCTGCGGGTGAATCCTCCCGGGGAGAAGCGGCCGGTCAAGGCGGCGGTGGTGGCGAATTGGAAGCTGACGATACTGGCTGCGTCGTTGAAAAGGCTTTCCGTCCCGAGGATGGACAGCTGCCGGTCGGTCAGATTGACCTCCTTCTTGAGTTCGGACACGGCTATGGCGTCGGTCGGGCCCAAAGTGGCCCCGAGGGCGAAGGCTGCGGGCAGGCTGATGGCGGCCCAAAGGGCATGGACGGAATAGCCGGTCGCCAGGACGGAGAAAAGGACCAGGCCGACGGCCAGGGACAAGGAGGAGGCTAGGTTCTCCCTGATGGCTTTGAGGGAGGTCTCCTTGGCTTCGAAGAAAAGCAGGGGGGCGATGAAGAGGACCATGTAAAGGTGGTCGTCCAGGTTGACGGGAGGGGTGATGGGGAGGAAATACCAGATCAGGCCCAAGGCGATCTGGACCAGGGGAAGGGAGACCTTGGGTATGTAAGGGCTGACCAGGGCCGACAGGAGGACGGCGACCATGATGAGGACGATCAGGTTCAAGGCTTGCATCGGCACCTCCATGGACGGAAATGGACAGGTAAGATACTTCGAGTATAACCGCTCTTTTATGCGCGAAGGAAGACCTGCGTATTGGTCCGCGGACAAGGGGCGTTTTTTCCGCTCAGGGCGTCGCGTTGGCTGGTTACCATTGATGAGGTCACCACCCGTGGCCGCCTGGATCTTTCGTAGAAAGGCGAGTTGATGTCTGTTCAACCATCTCCTGCATCCCCTTTCCACTCCTTGCGCGGCAAAAGCGTCGTCACCTTGGACTCCGTCAGCTTGGACGAGCTTGATTATCTTCTTCGCAAGGCCGATTATTTCAGCCAGCATCCCGACCAGGCCCGCCTGACCTGCCCTGGCCGCATCCTGGCCACCCTCTTTTTCGAGCCCAGCACCCGCACCCGTCTCAGCTTCGAGACGGCCATGTTGCGTCTGGGGGGTCAGGTCATCGGCTTCGCCGGGGCCCAGCTGTCTTCTTCCACCAAAGGCGAGACCGTGGCGGATACGGTCAAGGTGGTCTCCAATTACGCCGACCTGGTAGCCATGCGGCACCCTAAGGAAGGGGCCGCCTTGGTGGCCGCCAAAGCGGCCAGCATCCCGGTCATCAACGGAGGGGATGGGGGACATATGCATCCCACCCAGACCTTGGCCGACATCGCCACCATCCGGGCCCGTTTCGGCCGTCTGGACCATCTGACCATCGGCCTGTGCGGGGACCTCACTTTCGGCCGTACGGTCCATTCCCTGATCCAGACCATGTGCCGTTTCGGCCATATCGACTTCGTCCTCATCAGCCCCCCGGAGTTGAAAACGCCCGACTACGTGCTTGACTTCATCCGCAAGACCCCGTCCTGCTCCTATCGGGAAGTGACCGACCTGCAGGCCGTCATCGGCGACCTGGACGTGCTGTACATGACACGGGTGCAGAAGGAACGGTTCTTCAACGAGGACGATTACCTCCGCCTGCGGGACACCTACATCCTGGACGAGGACAAGATGGCCTTCGCCCGTAAGGACATGGCCGTACTCCACCCCCTGCCCCGGGTCAACGAGATTGCCTTCAACCTGGACGAGGACCCCCGGGCGGCCTACTTCCAGCAAGTGAAGATGGGCATGCTCATGCGCATGGCTTTGGAAAGCTCCCTGATCGGGGACCCGGCCCCGGGATTCATCGACGACGAAGAGGCTCAACGCCAAGAGATCAAGGAGGTCTGACGATGGAAGTGACCAGCATCAACGAGGGGATCATCATCGACCATGTGCCAGCGGGCAGGTCCTTCACGGTCCTCAATTATCTTCACATCGACCCCAAGACCACCCGGTTGGCCTTGATTATGAACGCGGCCAGCCAGTCCTACGGGACCAAGGACATCATCAAGATCGAAGGGCGGACCCAGGTCGACCTCCACGTCTTGGCCTTAGTGGCCCCGGACGCCACGGTCAACGTGGTCCATGAAGGGCAGATCGCCGAGAAGCTCAAGCCCACCCTTCCCCAGAGGGTACGCAACGTGCTCACCTGTCATAACCCTCGGTGCATCACCACCAGCGAGCGAGGGCTCGACCAGCTTTTCCACCTGGTGAGGACTTCCGACCCCCAGGTGACCGAGTACCGGTGCGATTATTGCGATGAACTGGCCCATTTGTAAGTTCCAGGATTGAAAGCGACGATAACGATTCAGGCGTAAAGGCAGGACCTATGACTCATGACTGGCAGGATTCCCCCCGGATCTTTCCCCCGCATCCCCCTCTTCGGTTGGCCGGTCTGACCGTCTGGGACAGCGGCCGGACCGTGGACCTGCTCCTTCCCGCCAGTGGTGGGTGGGAAGAGGGGCGGGAGGGGGACCGAAGCCAGGAGGTCCGTCTCGATTGTTCCGGCTTGACTATCGCCCCCGGTTTCCGCGACCCCCATGTCCATTTCCGCGACCCGGGGCAGACCGAGAAGGAGGACATGGTCACCGGCTCGCGCGCGGCCGCCCACGGAGGGTACACAGGCGTGCTCATCATGCCCAACACCCTGCCGGCCTTGGATGGGGCCACGGTCCCCGGCGGTTGCCAAGGCTGCCGGTCCAGCCTGGACTATCTCGACTCTTACTCGAAGATCAACTCCTGCCCTTTACCGGTCCATTACGCCTTATGCGTGGCCGCTTCCCTAGGCCGCCAAGGCCAGGAACCGTCCCGGATGGAGGATTGGGCCTCCGGCCTGGCTTTCCCCTCCCACCCGGTCATCGCCATCTCCGATGACGGGGCGACGGTGCCGACCGCCCTGGTGGACCAAGTCGCCACGATGGCCTTGGAGGCCGGTATCCCCTTCATCGACCATTGCGAACATCATGAGTCCGGGGTCCTCAACGAAGGCCCGGTCGCCCGGCGCCTGGGCCTGCCCGGCATCCCGGAGTCGACGGAGATCGCCGTGGTCTCGCGCGACATCGACCTGGTCCGCCGCACGGGGGTCCGTCTCCATCTGCAACACATTTCCACGGCCGCTTCCTGCGCGGCCATCCGCCAAGCCAAGGACGAAGGCCTGCCGGTCACCTGCGAGACGGCCCCTCATTACCTCGCCTTGGACGATAAGTCTGTGGAGGATTATGGTCCGGCCGCCAAGATGAATCCCCCCCTGCGCTCTTCGAAGGACCGGCAGGCCGTCATCCAGGCCGTGGCCGACGGGACTATCGACATGCTGGCCACCGATCACGCCCCCCATACAGCCGAGCAGAAGGCGGCCGGTCTGGCCGCGGCCCCCAACGGGGTCATCGGGCTGGAATCGGCTTACGGGGTCGCCTACCACTGTCTAGTGGCCCCCGGCATCATCTCCCACCGACGCCTGATCGAATTGATGAGCGTCAATCCTGCCCGGTTGATGAAAGACCAGGTCTTCGAGATTGAGGCCCACCTGTCCGGATCCGTCGTGGATTTAAGGTCAAGCGTGGATTTGAAGTCCGGCCAGGGCCCGGAATCCGAGGACGTCTGGGGCCAAGGCCAGCCGGACCTGGTTTTGCTGAAGACGGGGGAGGAGACCCGGATTCAGACGGACCGGTGGCTGTCCAAAGCCAGGAACACCCCCTTCCAGGGGTGGACGGTCGAAAGCCGGGTGGTCGCCACCATCCTGGGAGGCCGGATCTCCTGCGCCCAGGCCGATTCCCTGAGATGGGAAGAATAGGAAGGGACAGAGGAAAGGACAACCATGGACCGATTGATCGAAGCCATCAGAAGGACCGGCAATCCCAGCGTGGTCGGTTTGGACCCTAAGCCAGGCCTCCTGCCCAAGCAGCTTCTAGAGACGGTGGCCGGTCTGGACGACCTGGCCCAGGCTTATCTGGTCTTCAACCAGGCCATCATCGACTCCGTCAGCGACCTGATCCCCGCGGTCAAACCGCAAATCGCCATGTATGAGGCTTTGGGCCCGGCCGGGGTGGACGTTTACGCCCGCACGTGCGCCTACGCCCAGAGCAAAGGCCTCTACGTCCTCGGGGACGTCAAGCGGGGGGACATCGGTTCCACCGCCCAGGCCTACGCCGCCCATCTGTCCGGGAGCCCGGCCCTGCCCGGCCTGCCTTCCCAGGATGTCTGGCATGAGGACGCGGTGACGGTCAACCCCTACCTGGGGATCGACGGGATCCGCCCTTTCCTAGACGCTTGTATCCAGGACGATAAGGACATTTTCGTCCTCTGCAAGACCTCCAATCCCTCTTCCAGCCAGCTTCAGGACTTGCGGACGGCTGGCCAGAGCGGGGCCGAAGACAGCGCGAAGACCGTCAGCCAGGAAGTGGCCGGTCTTTTGGAGGAATGGGGAAAGGAAAGCCAGGGGAATTCGGGATACTCCCGCCTGGGCGCGGTCATCGGGGCCACCCATCCCCAGCTGGCACAGGATTTCCGGCGGAGGATGCCCCGCACCTTCTTCCTGGTTCCCGGCTATGGGGCCCAAGGAGGCACGGCTGCGGACGTGGCCGCCCTCTTCGATGGTCAAGGTCGGGGGGCGATCGTCAATTCCTCCCGGGGGATCATCGGCGCTTGGAAGGCGAACCCGGCCTACAGCGAAGATCTGAACCGCCATCAGGCCTTGGACCTTTTGGCTTCCTCGGCCCGCAAGGCCGTCATCGTCATGAAGGAGGACCTGACCTCGATCCTGGGCCGGGGAGGAAGGAAACCGGACCTTGTTCGCCAGCCAGCCAGTCAGGATGCCAGCAGTCAGTCAGGATACCCGACCACGGACTTGATAAGATGAAAACAGACAATCCACACAAGGAGACGCCATGACCGCCCCTCGTTTCAGCCCTACCCGCACCGCAGCAGCCGAGCCGGCGCCCAGCGCCCATCTGCGGCATGAACACGGGTTCCTTCCCTCCCGCCGGTCCGTCCCCCTGATCTCCATGGAAGCCTTGACGGGCGGGGTCTGTCGCATGGTCATCGAAGACCCTTACCTGGCTTCCAACGCCCGCGGGGGGCAATTCGTCGACTTCTTCACCGGCGACGCACAGCGGCTTTTCCCCAGGCCTTTGGGCATCTGCGACATCGAAGGGGACCAGGTCTCCTTCCTCTTCGCCACGGTGGGTGAGGGGACCAGGGAGATCAGCCGGAAGAAGGCAGGGGAGACGATCGACATCCTCGGCCCCCTTGGTCGGCCTTTCGCCCTGAAAGAAGGGGTGACCTACCTCCTGGTCGGCGGCGGCCTGGGGGTTCCTCCGCTCATCGCCGCCGCCAGGGACATAAACCGGATGGGGACTTCGTCGGCCGTCTCCCTTTTCGGTTATCGAAACATTCATTTCGCCGATGAATCTGTGGGTAAGTATGTCTCTCAGGCATACTCCATCGATAACGCTGAAGGCAACGTCATCGACCTCCTAGACCGATGGATGAAAGAGAACCCCGGACAGGACAAGTCCCGGGTCGTCATCCTTTCCTGTGGCCCGGCGGTCATGATGAAGGCCGTGGCCCGATGGGCGGCCACGGAAGGCGTACAGGCCGAGTTCTCTTTGGAGGAGCGGATGGGCTGCGGCTTCGGCGCCTGCTTCACCTGCGTGACCCCCACCATTCACGGCTATAAGAAGATCTGCATGGATGGACCGGCCTTCGGCTCCGAGGAATTAGGCTGGAACGAGGTTTGAAAGCGCGATGCCTGAAAGGATGATGGACGTGGATGCGAATATGGGAATCGAGGCGGGCATGGATGCGGACATGGACAGGGCCCAAGGGATCGATGCTGTGGCAAGCAGCCCGGCCCGGGAGGACGAAGACGGCTTCTTCGCCGCCAGCATCCAGGCCCGGACCTGGAACCATCCCACCGTGGTGGCCGGAGTTCCTTGGAAGAACCCGGTGGGCACGGCCTCCGGCACCTTCAACCTGGACGCCTGCGGCCGCTTTTATGACGTCTCCCAGCTGGGAGCGGTCAGCACCAAAGGAGTCTCTCCCATCCCCTGGGAGGGGAACCCGGCCCCCCGGTCGGCCGAATCCCCCGCAGGGACGGTGAACGCCGTCGGTCTGCAGAATCCCGGCGTGGACGTCTACCTCCAGGATGAGCTTCCCCGGTTGAAACACCTGGGGGCCACCGTGGTGACCAACGTGGCCGGCCATAGCAATGACGACTACTGCCAGGTGGTGGAGAAGCTGGCGGATAGCCCGGCTGACATGTTGGAAATCAACGTGTCCTGTCCGAACGTGTCCGCAGGTGGCATGGCGGTCGGCTCCGACCCGGCGGCCCTGGAGGTCCTCATGAAGAGGCTTCGCCCATTGGCCGACAAGCCTCTGATCGTCAAACTGACCCCCAACATCACCGACATCACGACCGTGGCCCGGGCGGCCGTCGACAACGGGGCCGACGCCCTCAGCCTGATCAACACCTTCGTGGGGATGAGGATCGACATCCGCACCGGCAGGCCGATCATCGCCAACGTGACCGGAGGCGTGTCCGGCCCGGCCATCCACCCCATGGCCCTGGCCATGGTCTACAAGGTGCGGCAGGCCTTGCCCCATATCCCCCTGATTGGGATCGGGGGCATAGCCACGGCCGAAGACGCTTTGGAATTCCTTTATGCCGGAGCCAACGCTGTGGAAGTCGGCTCGGCGGCCTTGATCGATCCGACCGCCCCGATGAAGGTCGCCCTGGGCCTGGATTCCCTGCTGGACGAACGGCCCGACCTGTCCGCCCTTCTGGCCCAAGGAAAGACCTGGCCGGTGGGCCAGGATTAAGGGCATCCATCCAACCATTTATCCGAGCATCAACCTTTTCCATTCATCCGCGAAAGGACGCCATGACCATGAATCAGCAAGGAAATCAGGGGGCGGACTTGGTCGACCCTCTCAGCCGGGAATTCACCTCCTTCCTCTTGGACTGCCAGGCCCTTAAATTCGGGGACTTCACCCTGAAATCCGGCCGACGGTCGCCTTATTTCATCAATGCCGGAGCCTTCGACGATGGGGGGAAGATCTCCCGCCTAGGCTCTTTCTACCAAAGGGCCATCGTCAGGGCCATCAGCCAGGGGGAGATTCCGGCGGATTTCGGCACCGTCTTCGGCCCGGCCTACAAGGGCATCCCTTTGGCCGTATCCACTTCCATGGCCTTGACCGCGGCCGGCCGTCCGGTCGGCTACACTTTCGACCGGAAAGAGGCCAAAGACCACGGGGACGGTGGCCTCTTCGTCGGGACCCAGCTGACCGATGACATGGGGGTCCTCATGGTCGATGACGTCATGACCGCCGGCACCGCCGTCCATGAAGTCGTTCCCAAACTGAAGGCCGCGGCCGAAGTCGACATCGTCGGCTTGGTCCTGTCCGTCGACCGCATGGAGAAGACCAAGGATTCCGACCAATCCGCCGTGCGGGCGGTCAGCGGGGAATTCGGTTTCCCGGTCATCGCCATCGCCACCATCCGTCAGATCCTGGAAGCCGCCCGGACTTTGACGGACGGGGAAGGGAAACCGGTCCTGTCGGCTGAGCGCTATCAGGCCGCCCGGGATTATCTGGCCCTCTACGGGGCGTCGAAATAAGGTCGCCTCTACTCTTCCGCCAAAGACAGGCCGTGGGAAAGGACCACCTGCTTCAACTGGGCCAGGTAGCCTTCCCCGGCCTTGGACAGGTTGGTCCGGCTCATACCGATCCAGCCCAGGAGCATGGTCACGTCGCTATCGAGGGGGACGGCGATGATCTTCTCGTTATCCAGGTCTTCGTTGTTGATGCCCGTGCAGATGGTATACCCGTTCAGACCGACGATGAAGTTGAAGATGGTCGCGCGGTCGCTCACATTGATTTGTTTGCGGGCGTATTTCGGCCAAATCGCCTCTTCATAGAAGTAGAAGCTGCCTTCCTCCCCCTGGTCGTATTGGAGGAAGGGGTAGGGCTCCAAGTCTTTCAAGGTGACTTTTTCCTTGGAGGCCAAGGGGTTGGTCCGGGATAGGTAGACATGGAGATTGGCCCGGAAGAGGGGGTGGAAGACCAGCCTTTTCTCCCTCAGGAGCTTGGAGATGACGTCCCGGTTGAAATCGGAGGTATAGATGATGCCGATCTCCGACTGCATGTTGGCCACGGAGTTGATGATGTCCCTGGTCCTCATCTCCCGGATGGCGAACTCGTATTCGTCGGCGTTCATGTTCTTGATCATTTCCACGAAGGCTTCCACGGCGAACATGTAATGCTGGGTGGCCACCTGGCAAAGTTGTCTGCGAGGACGGGTGTGCTTGTATCGGTTCTCCAGCAGGGCGGTCTGGTCCAGGATCTGCCGGGCGTAGGTGATGAATTCCTGCCCGTCCACGGTCAAGGAGATTCCTTGGGGGGAGCGGGTGAAGATCTCGATGTTCATCTCCTTCTCCAGCTCCTTGATGGCGGAGCTGAGCGCGGGCTGGGAGATGTAGAGCTCTTTGGACGCTTCGTTCATGGAGCCGCATTCCACGATCTTGACCACGTATTTAAGCTGCAGGAGTGTCATACATCGAGTTTAGGCCCCGACTCGGTCCGATAAGCCCTTCCGGTTTCGGAATATGAGCAAGGCTGGCGGCTTGTTCCCCGGCCCTGCGGCGTGTCAGATTCCATCAGGGCTATCATGATGTATAAAAGAAATACGAATCAGAAATTCACTTGCCTTCACAGTGGCTCCATGAAGAAAGGAAGGAATGGCATATATGAAGCGAATGCGAACGGTTCTTTCCTCCTGCGCCTGGTGCGTCCGGGTCGCATTTAAATCATCTTGGCGTTTTGTTCTTCCCGCTTTGATTCTGGGTCTGGTCGCATCCCTGGTCCCCAGCCTGCAAACGGTATCGGTTGGGAAGCTCACCGAAGCCCTCTCCCTCCCCGGTCGTCCACGGGCTCTGACCTGGTCCGTCATCACCGGGGTCCTGGTGGCAGGGTATTTGGGATTGAGGAATGTGGTCTCCGACTTGTGGCGGATGACCCAGAATCCCATGGTCGAATGGTGCCGTAACTCCATCAATGAGGCCTTGTCTCGCAGGCGACCAGACGAAATCGGGAGCCAGGAGGAAGGCGATCTGGCGCGGCAGGCGCGTGAAGCCGTCAATTCGGGAAGCATCACCCTGCAGGTGGCGGCGATCAACGCCGTCTTCACCTCCGTGATCGTTTGTCTGAGCTTGATGGTGACGATTTGGCGGGCCAGCTGGGTCGCCGCAATCCTCGTCCTCCTCTGCCTTTTCCCCTCGGTCATAGGCACCATGGTCTATGCGGAGTTCGATCAAAGAACATGGCCGAAGGTCATGCGCAGCCGTCGGTATGGGGAATATCTGGAGAACCAGCTCACTTATGAACGTCCAGCCGTCGAGCTGGCGACTCTGGGAGCCCAGGGATTCGTCGCCCGCAAGGCCCGGCCCTGCTACCGCAGGCAACGCGAACTAAGCCAGGGGATCGAGCGGGTTGGCTTGGAATCGGACCTTGTCGCCGGCGTCGTCTCCGGCGCCTTGCTGATCCTTGCCATCATCTCCCTCCTCTATGAAGGGGCTTCTCCCTCTCTCATAGCCGGGTCGGTCGTGGGGGTCCTCTCCGGCATGCAGGCAACCGCCAGCGTCGCCTACGAGCTGGGCAACATGGTCCAGGCCTCCATCTCCATTTCCAGCTTGCAGAAGTTGGTGGCTGAGAAACCTCCGATACCAAGGATAGCGACAAAGGGTCAGGGAGTCGCTGAACTCTCCTCTGGCGTGCTTCTGACGCCGGAGGCCGATTTCGAACTGGACCTGTCGGGTCTTTCCTTCACCTATCCACAGGCTGACGCCTCCGCCGTCCATGATGTGTCCCTCAAGGCGAAGAAAGGCGAGTTCATCGCTTTCGTCGGGCGCAACGGAGCCGGTAAGACCACGCTTTTGAAATGCCTGTCCGGGGCAGTCAAGCCCCAGGCTGGTTCCATGATTTTCAAATCAGGCCAAAGCCGGGGAAAGCCCATCAGCCAAACAATCGACCTGTCCCAGCTGAGCCCGAAAAAGAAGTCGGAGATCATGTCCTTCATGGTTCAGGATTACAACCACTTCGAATTCACGGTTCGGGAAAACCTCTCTTTAGGAAGAGGGAGGGCAGACAGCGGCGGAAATCGGACTGATCGGGAAAGGCTTCTCTGGGATTCCTTGGAATCGGTCGGTGAAGCAGATCTGGTTCGCTCTCTGCCGGACGGATTGGACACTCAGTTGGGGGCTCAATGGGACGGGGCCGATCTTTCAGGCGGACAATGGCAGCGGCTGGCCATCGCCCGCAGCCTGGTCCAGGACGCCCCGGTCCGTGTTTTCGACGAACCGACCAGCAACGTCGATTCCGCCGCCGAAGAGGAGATCATCCACGAACTGAAGAAACGAGGGAAAGACAAGCTGACCATCCTGGTGACCCACCGGGCCTGGACACTCAAAGCTGCTGATATGATTTATATTTTTGACTCTGGGACGATTGTTGATTGCGGTACATATGACGAACTTGTTCAACATAGTCCAGTCTTCAATAGTCTCTTTAATTACCAACTGAAAGGAGGTGACTCAAATGATTAAAAAATTGCTTGGACTTCTAAATATCAAGATTAAGCCGATGCGGTGGGATGATAAGTGTGGAGCAAGGCATAGGTAGCAGTGATTATTGCTTTGCTTTGTCTTTTCCCTAGAATTGTCTGGTGACTACGTGGCATAACTAGTCACCAGACAATCTATAACGATTTAGGCGGTATTATATGTCTCTAACGGTTATTACGGGTCGCCACACATCTCTTATTGCGACGAATACGATGTCGGCGATATGTCCAAACTTACTGGCTTGGCTTTTCAGCAATGAACGATTCGCTGAGGCTTTAGCATCTTTAAGCGGTGTTTTCCCCTCGTCCTCATGGGACTCGGCATTCGCCGTTGCCTATCATCCGGGGTTCGCATGTAACCTCACCTGCTCATATTGTTACCAAAAGCACGAAAGTTTAAAAGAGCAGAAAGGAATTTGGAAGCTGACTATTCACAAAAAAGACATATGTGATAAGAGAGAGATAGCAAATTTTATTTTTGCTGAAATGAATCGGGCAAGAATGAAACAAATTGATTTGTCTCTATTAGGTGGTGAACCTCTCATGTATTTAGATGATATTGGAGACTTTGTAAAGGAGCTGAGAGCTCTTATACAAATTCGTTCTGTGTCAGTTATTACAAATGGGACTCTTATATCTCCCAATTCGCTGCAGATACTCGATAAAATTGGCTGTAATGAAGTACAGATTACGTTTGATGGTAATTCTTATTTTCATAATAAATTCCGAAAAAATCGGAGTGGCAGAGGAACGTATCGTCAAGTGATGAATGCATGTAAACTAGTCGTTGGCAGTGGAATTAAACTTAATATAAGAATTAATGTAACGAGTCAAAACCTCAGGAGCATTGATGAATTAATTATTGATTTATCAAGAACCATGATAGGTAAGCATGCTCGGATTAACCTTGCACTTATCGATGATACTGACAGCTATCATGATTCAAATTGGGAAAAAGGAGAATTGATTAGACAAATTTACCATATCTATAAATTGCTTGCAGAAAATGAACTGCATGCATCAACCAAATTTATGCGCATGCACTGCGGCACATGTGGGGATCCTTTTGAGAGAGCAGGTCTTGTTGTCGCGAGCGATGGAAAACTTTATAGTTGTTGGGATACGGCTGGCGATATCTCACAGGCCGTAGGAGATGTGAGGAAAGGCTATAATCCAAAACTCTTTGATTCAAATTGGAAACATTGTGGATATCGTGGTTCAAAAGCAATCAGTTGGTTTAATGATATTGAAGCTGCTGCAACGAGAGGCCTTTTGGACGGAGCTTGGAATGTGAACCATAGTAGACGGGGCTGAAGGCTACTCTTCCGCCACCAGGTCCAGATAGCCGTCATCCCAGAGGTCCTCATCCCCATCAGGCAGGAGAAGGACCCGTTCAGGATTGAGGGCCTTGACCGCGCCTTCATCATGGGTGACCAGGACGATGGCCCCTTCATACTTGGCAATGGCCTTGAGGATTTCTTCGCGGGAAGCGGGATCCAGGTTGTTGGTGGGCTCATCCAAGAGAAGGACGTTGGCGCCGGACGTGACCAGGGTGGCCAAAGCCAGACGGGTCTTTTCCCCGCCGGAGAGGACGGAAGTCAGTTTGAAGGCGTCATCGCCGGAGAAAAGGAAGGAGCCCAGGATCGCCCTCGTGCGGGTGTCATCCAGTTGCGGGGCCACGTGCCGCAGATTTTCCAAAACGGTGGCCGTCTCATCCAAAGTGTCGTGTTCCTGAGCGAAGTAGCCGATCTTGGCTCCGTGACCATAGATGACTTCGCCCGTATCGGGACTATCCTGGCCGGCCAGAATCCGCAAGGTCGTGGTCTTGCCGGCCCCGTTGTATCCCAGGATGACCACCCGGGAGCCCTTGTCGATCGCCAGGTTGATGCCGGCGAAGACGATGTTGGACCCATAAGCCTTGGAGATGTCCTTGGCCATGATGGGAGTGCGGCCGCAAGGCAGGGGGGTGGGGAAGCGGATGTCGGCCACCTTCTCCTTCTTCTGTCCGGCGCTGGTGCCTTCCAAAAGCTTTTCCGCCCGGCGCATCATGTTCTGGGCGGCCACGGCCTTGGTCGCCTTGGCATGCAGGCGGATCCCCTGCTTCATCAGACGCTCCGCCTTCTTCTCGGCCACTTCGCGCTCGCGCCGGCGGCGCTCCTCGTCCACGGCCCTCTGCTTCAGATACGCGTGCCAGCCCAGGGAATACATGTCAATATGAGCAGTCTGGGCGTCCAAATGCCAGACCTTGTTGACGGTCTCGCCCAACAGTTCGGTCGAGTGGGAGATGACCAGGAGGCCTTTTTCGTACGATTTCAGATATTTCTGCAGCCATTCGATCGAATCCGCGTCCAGATGGTTGGTGGGCTCATCCAAAATCAAGGTGTCAGCGTCGGAGAAGAGGATCCGGGCCAATTCGATGCGGCGGCGCTGGCCGCCGGACAGGGTGCCTAAGGAGTTCTTGAGGATATCTTGGGGGATACCCAGGCTTTCGGCCATGACGATGGCATCCGACTGGGCGGCGTAACCTCCGGCGTTCTCGAAATCTTGGGTGGCCTTGTCATAACGTTTCATGGCCTTTTCCATGATGGACGAGTCCGGGTCGGTCATATCCTTTTCAGCCTTGCGCATACGGGAGATGATGGAAGCCAGGTCCCGGGCGCTCATGATGCGGTCCAGAGCGGATTGGTCCTGGTCGGCTGCATGGGTGTCCTGAGGCAGGTAGCCCAGTTTGCCGGACACCTTCACGCTTCCGGCGGATGGCAGGGCCTGTCCGGTGATGACCCGGGTCAGGGTGGTCTTGCCGGCCCCGTTGCGCCCAACCAGGCCGATGCGGTCCCCCCTGGAGACGATGAAATCGGTCGGGGCCAGCAAGAGCCGGGCGCCGATGCGGATTTCCAAACCGTGAGCCTCGATAGCCATCTGGTGCATCCTTCTGCCATGAACCGCGCCGAAAGACGCGATGAGATTTCCAAAGGTCTCATTCTAATTTGTCGGGATGATTTTTGTACCATGGGAGCCGGTTTCAAGAAACGAAATAGGCGCCGGACGGCAAAGCCGGCAGAATAGGCGAGGGGCCATGGCTGAATTGATCGAGCATAACGACCGAAGCATGAGGGTGGCGCCGGGAGCCATCGTGGATCCTTTGGAAAACCTGCCCCACGACCAGAAGATCCTCATACACGGAGCCCGCGAACATAACCTGAAGAACGTGGACCTGGCCATCCCCCGCAATCAGATGGTCGTCTTCACCGGCCTGTCCGGCTCAGGCAAGTCGTCTTTGGCCTTCGACACCCTTTTCGCGGAAGGGCAAAGAAGGTACGTGGAATCCCTGTCCGCCTACGCCCGCCAATTCCTGGGCCAGATGGACAAACCGGACGTGGACTTCATCGAAGGCCTGAGCCCGGCCGTCTCCATCGACCAGAAAACCACCAACCGCAACCCCCGTTCCACTGTGGGGACCATCACCGAGATCTACGATTATCTCCGTCTCCTCTTCGCCCGGGTGGGCGTGCCCCATTGCCCCGTCTGCGGCCTGACCGTTTCCGCCCAGACCCCCCAACAGATCGTGGACACCCTTCTGAGACTGCCGGAGCGCACCCGGTTCCAAATCCTGGCTCCCGTGGCCCGAGGGCGCAAAGGCGAATTCGTGGAGCTTCTGGAGACTTTGCGGTCCGACGGCTACGCCAGGGCCATCATCGACGGCGAGCGCCATGAGCTGTCGGAAGAGATCAAGCTGGCCAAGCAGAAGAAGCACATCATCGAGGTCATCGTCGACCGTCTGGTCATCAAAGAAGGGATCCGCCAACGTCTGACCGATTCGGTGGAGACCGCTTTGCGCTTGGGCAACGGCATCATCGTCATCGACTACGTGGACAAGGACCAGGACGATCCCCACCGTCGCCAGCCCTTCTCGGAGAAACGCAGCTGCCCCAACGGCCACGAGCTGGAGCTGGATGAGATCGAGCCCCGGACCTTCTCCTTCAACGCCCCTTACGGGGCTTGCCCTGAATGCACCGGGATCGGCTACAAGCTGGAAATCGACCCCGAGCTGGTCGTCTCCGACCCGGAAAAGACCTTGCGGGAGGGGGCCATCGAGCCTTGGTCCACTTCCAAGACCCAGGAACGCTACTACACCCACCTTTTGGAAGGCCTGTCCGAAGAATTGGGATTCTCCCTGGACCAGCCCTGGCAGGACCTGCCGGAAGAGGCCCGGCATGCCATCCTTTTCGGCCACGATTTCAAGGTGAAGGTCTCCTACCGTAACCGCTGGGGCCGCAACGTCGAATATTCCAGCGGCTTCGAAGGCGTGGTCCGCACCCTCATGCGCAAGCATGAAGAGACCGATTCCGATCTGATGAAGCAGTATTACGAGTCCTATATGAGGGAAGTGCCTTGTCCGGTCTGCCAAGGCAAGAGGCTCAAGCCCGAGGTCCTGTCCGTGACCATCGAAGGCCAGTCGATCATCGACTTGTGCGACATGCCGGTCTCCCAATGCGGCCAGTGGATGAAAAACCTGACCTTGCAGGGGGCGGCGGCCACCATCGCCACCGAAGTGCTCAAGGAGATCCGGGCCCGGCTGGACTTCCTCAACGACGTGGGTCTGAACTATCTGACCCTGTCCCGGGCGGCCGCCACCTTGTCCGGCGGGGAGGCCCAGCGGATCCGCCTGGCCACCCAGATCGGTTCCGGCCTGGTCGGAGTCATGTACGTCTTGGATGAGCCTTCCATCGGTCTTCATCAAAGGGATAACAGCCGGCTCATCCACACACTTCATAACCTGCGTGACTTGGGTAACACCCTGATTGTGGTCGAACATGACCAAGAGACCATCGAAACCGCTGATTGGCTGGTGGACATCGGCCCTGGGGCAGGGGAGAAGGGCGGGGAAGTCGTCTACTCCGGAAAGGCATCCGGCTTGACCAAGGCAACCCGGTCCGTGACCGCCGACTATATCGCCGGCCGCAAGGCCATCCTCCTGCCAGCCCGACGTCGCGCGATCGACCCGGACAAGGAACTGACCGTCGTCGGAGCCAGGGAGAACAACCTGAAAAACCTGACCGTGGACATCCCCCTAGGGGTCATGACCGCCATCACCGGCGTATCCGGGTCCGGCAAGTCCACCCTGATCAACCAGATCCTTTACCCCGTCCTGGCCGACAAGCTCAACGGGGCCCGGATCGTCCCCGGCAAGCATACCCGGGTGAAAGGGGTCGACCAGCTGCGCAAGGTCATCCATGTGGATCAGAACCCCATCGGCCGCACCCCTCGTTCCAACCCCGCCACTTACACGGGCGTCTGGGACAAGATCCGCCAACTTTTCGCCAAGACCCCCGAGGCCCAGGTCCGCGGCTATGGCCCCGGCCGCTTCTCCTTCAATGTCAAAGGCGGCCGGTGCGAGGCCTGCCACGGGGATGGGACCCTCAAGATCGAGATGAATTTCCTGCCGGACGTCTACGTGCCCTGCGAAGTCTGCCATGGCAAACGCTACAACCGCGAGACCTTGGAAGTCACCTACAACGGCAAGACCGTCTCCGACGTCCTGGACATGCCCATCGAGGAGGCGGCCCGTTTCTTCAAGGCCTATCCGGCCATCTCCCGCTATCTGGACACCCTGGTGGACGTGGGTCTCGGCTACATCCGTCTGGGCCAGCCCGCCCCAACCTTGTCCGGCGGGGAAAGCCAAAGGGTCAAGTTGGCCACCGAGCTGCAAAAGAGGTCCGATGGACGGACCATCTACATCCTGGACGAGCCCACCACCGGCCTGCATTTCGATGACGTCAACAAGCTCCTGCAGGTCCTGCAAAGCCTGGTGGATAAAGGCAACACCATCGTGGTCATCGAGCATAACCTGGACGTGATCAAATGCGCCGATTGGATCATCGATCTGGGCCCCGAAGGCGGGGACGCCGGCGGGCGAATCGTGGCCCAGGGAATCCCGGAAGAGGTGGCCAAGGTCGAAGGGTCCTGGACCGGGCAGTACCTGAAGGCGATGTTGGCCGACCCCCACGCCCGGCCCGCTCACGCCCGCTCTTCGAAAGCGAAGGAATCATGACAAGCGGATTCCGCAAAACCGGGAGCGGGGATGCCGAGGACATCAAGGCCGGCGGGGAAAGCGGCGTCAAGAGTGGTCTTAAAGGCGGCGTCAATAAAAACGGAGCCCCCCTCCTGGGGGACAGCCGCGACTTCTTCCGCCCCAAGCCTTCGGACATTCCCACCCAGCCGGGAGTCTACAAATGGAGGGACGGTCAGGGCCGGGTCATCTACGTGGGAAAAGCCAAGAACCTGCGCAACCGCTTGAGCAACTACTTCCAGCCCCTGCATAATCTGCATCCGCGTACCCAGAACATGGTCCTCACCGCCCGCAGCCTGGAATGGACGGTGGTGGCCACCGAGCTGGAATCGCTGACTTTGGAGTACACCTGGATCAAGGAGTTCGACCCCCGTTTCAACGTGGTCTTCCGGGATGACAAGACCTATCCTTACCTTGCCATCTCCCTGAGCGAGGAATTCCCCCGGATCTGGGTGACCCGCAACCGGAACAAAAGGGGGACCCGCTACTTCGGCCCTTATCCCAAAGTCTGGAACATGAGACATACCTTGGATTCCCTCCTGCACGCCTACCCGGTCCGGACATGCGCCCCTTCCACCTTCCACAAGGCCCAGGTGACCGGCCGGCCGTGCCTTCTGGCCTATATAGGGAAATGCTCCGCCCCTTGCGTCGGTTGGATTTCAGCTGAAGACCACAGGGCCATGTGCGAGCAGCTGGTGGGGATCCTGACCGGCCGGTTGGGACGAACCTACGCCGACTTCTTGAAGGAGGAGATGCTGGAGGCCAGCCGAAAGCTAGACTTCGAGAAGGCGGCCCGCCTGCGCGACCAGATTTCGGCCTTGTCTTCGGTTCTGGAGCAGAACTCGGTCGTCTTTGATGCCGATGTGGACGCCGACATCTTCGGCCTGGCTTCGGACGAGCTGGAAGCCAGCGTCCACTGCTTCTTCGTGCGCGCCGGCACCATCCGGGGAGAGCGCAGTTGGAGCGTGGAAAGGGTGGAGGACGTGTCCGATGCCCAGCTCATCGCGGATCTGATTTCCCAGGTCTACTCCGACTTGATGGAGGAAAGCCGGCGGGACGCGAGCGGGTCCATAGCCGTCTCCCGCAGCCGGGACGCTCTGGCCCCCAGCCAGCAGGCGACGGCCAGGGACGCCGCCTCCCGCGCCCAATCCACCCGCGAACGCCACTCCCGTCAAGAGGAGACCGGCCGCGATGACCTAGTGGCCCCCATGTCTCCCGTTCCCCGGGAAGTCATCATCCCTTGGGAGCCGGATCGCAAGGCCGATTTGGAGGAATGGCTGACCGGCCTGCGCGGGTCGGTCGTGACCATCCGGGTGGCGGCCCGGGGGGAGAAGAGGGAGCTGATGGAACGGGCCAGCCAGAACGCCCAGCAATCCTTCTCCCGCCTTAAGGCTTCACGCATGACCGATATCGGTCTGCGCACCCAGGCCTTGAACGAGATCGCCCAGACCCTGGGGCTGAAGGAGGCCCCCCTGCGCATCGAGGCTTACGATATCTCCAACGCCTCCGGCGGCGGTTATCAGGTGGCCTCCATGGTGGTCTTCGAGGATGGGGCCCCGAAAAAGAAGGAATACCGGCATTTCTCCATCCGTGGCGCCGATGGTGAAGGGGCTGTGGATGATTTGTCCGCCTTGTATGAGACCTTGACCAGGCGGTTCAACCATGACAAGGCAGGCGGTGAGGAGCCCTCCCCGGAAGCGCAGTCGCGGCCTCGCTTCGCCTACCGGCCCAGCCTGATCGTGGTCGATGGGGGGCAGCCCCAGGTCAAAGCGGCCGCCCGGGCCTTGGCGGACTTGGGAATCGACGACATAGCCGTCTGCGGTCTGGCGAAGAAGCTGGAGGAGATCTGGCTGCCGGACGACGACTATCCGGTCATCATGAAAAGGCAGAGCGAGGGCCTGTACCTGATGCAGCGGGTCCGGGACGAATCCCACCGTTTCGCCATCACCTACCACCGCAAGAAGCGGTCCAAAGGATCCCTGCGCTCCGCCTTGGACGATATCGACGGGGTGGGCTTATCCTATCAACGCAAGCTCCTCAACCATTTCGGCTCCCTGAAAGCCATCAAGGCCGCCAGCCTCGACGACCTTCAGGAAGTCAAAGGAATCGGGAAGGCCAAGGCTTCGGCCATCTATAGCTCCCTGCACCAAGGAGGACGAGCCTGAACCTATGGAAAAGCCTATGGCTACACCTTAAACCTATGGGAAACCCTATGAAAAAAATACTATGAAAAAAATATGAGAAAAGAGCCATGAATATGTAGAGGGGGGTTCGTTATGCTGAATGGAAGATTCCCTCAAGAGGAGCGCACATGGCCCAAGCACCGAATCAGGAACCCCAGCCGACACCGCGGAAGGACTTTCAGGTCCTGCTCATCACCGGCATGTCCGGCGCCGGCCGCACCCATGCGGCGGACAGCGTGGAAGACATGGGCTGGTACGTGGTCGACAACATGCCTCCCAAGTTCCTCATCCCCATGGTCGATATGATGACCGCTTCCGGAAGCGACGTCCATAAGCTCGCCGCCGTGATTGACGTGCGTTCCCGCGATTATTTCGAAGACATAGCCGAAGTGATCAGCCACCTGGATGATTTGGGGGTCAAGACCCGCATCCTCTTCCTGGACGCCTCCGACGACGAACTCATCAAACGGTATGAAAGCGTCCGCCGGCCCCATCCTTTGCAGAAGGGGCGCAGGCTCATCGACGGCATCCTTGAGGAAAGGGAGCTGCTGGCTTCATTGAAGGAACGGTCGGACATCGTCATCGATACGACCGGTCTGAGCATCCACCAGCTTTCCACCCAGATCTACGAGGAGCTTTTGGGCAAAGGGGCCAGCACGGTCAACGTCCATATCTTCTCTTTCGGCTTCAAACATGGGACCCCGACCGATGCCGACTTCATCGCCGACGTCCGCTTCTTGCCGAATCCCTATTGGATCCCCGACCTGCGCAGCCTCAATGGCCGGGACAAGCCGGTCAGTGATTACGTCCTGCAATCCCGCGGAGCCGAGGAATTCATGGACGCTTTCGTACGGACCCTGCTCATCGCCATCGATGGGTATTCCCGGGAGGACAAGCATTTCGTGACCATCGGCATCGGATGCACTGGCGGCCAGCATCGGTCCGTCGCCATGAGCGAGGAGATCGCCAAACGCCTGCGCCGGCATCATCTGAACGTGACCGTCTCCGCCCGCGAGCTGGATAAGAAACCGGGGGCGGATTCAGCTCATTGTGGGAAAGGGAAATAGCCTCTTCGAGTCTTGCCGTTACAATGGCATAGTTTGAAAGGTAGAAATCGTCATCAGGCGTGTCCGTAGGCGTGTCGGGCGTGTTGATTTTTGTTCGCAGTATCAAAGGGGGAGACCGTGGCATTGGTCGATGAGGTTAAGGACGAGCTGGCCGGCATCGGTGACGAAGCGATCAACATCAGGAAGGCTGAAGCTTCCGCTCTTATCCGCTTCGGAGGCGGCCTTCGCAGCCTGCAGAAGCACCTCGTCGTCATCACCCAATTCTCCAACGCCAAGGTCGCTTCCTGGCTTCATGAGACCATCCGCACCGTCTATGGGCATGAGGCCGAATTGGTGCAGACCGCCCGCAACCTGCCGGACGGCCATTCCATGACCTGGTATTCGGTCCGCGTCTTCCATGCGGGTGGGGCCCTGGCCCTCCAGTCCGGCCTATTGGACCGGCGTCGGCACCCGGTCAAAGGCCTGCCCGATGACGTGGTCCAAGGCAACATCTCCCAGGTCAAGGCGGCCTGGCGAGGGGCCTTCATGGCCCGGGGGTTCCTGTCGGAACCAGGCAAGCCCGCCTTCCTGGAGATCATCTGCCCCAGCGGGGAAGCCGCGGACGCCTTGATTTACATGGCTCGGCGCCTGGGAATCACCGTCTCCAAAAGGAAGGTCATGTCTTCCTTGCGCGTCACCTTGCGCGACCCCGATGTGATCGAACGGATGCTCTCCCTGATGGGGGCGGTCAACACCGCCCGGGAGTGGAGCGGCAAGCATAGCGAAACCGACAATCATGGCAAGACCAATCGTCTGGCCAACTTCGACGACGCCAACATGCGGCGGTCGGCCAAGGCGGCCGTCGAGGCTAGCGAGAAGGTCACCCATGCCTTCCATGTCTTGGGCGACGACATACCCGAGAATCTACGGCAAGCGGGCCAGCTGCGCCTGGACCACCGGGAGGCGAGCCTGGAGGAGCTGGGGCGTCTGGCGGACCCGCCCATCACCAAGGACGCCATCGCCGGCCGCATCCGTCGGCTCCTGCAACTGTGCGCTAAGGTGGAAAAGCAGCGTGCCGTCGGCCAGATCGAGTAGGCACTCCCTGCGTTAAAATGAGAGAGTCAATCATATTGTTGAATCCTAAGAAAGGACATTATGAAGACTCTCGAAGATTTGGGCGATTTGAAGGGCAAGCGCGTTCTGGTGCGCGCGGACTTCAACGTTCCTCTGGACGGAACGACCATTACCGATGATGGCCGTATCCGCGCCGCCCTGCCTACCATCACCGAACTGCGTAAGGACGGGGCCAAAGTCATCCTCATGGCTCACTTGGGCCGTCCGAAGGGGCAGGTAGTCCCCGAGCTTTCCCTGGCCCCGGTGGCTTCCCGTTTAAGCGAACTCTTGAACGCCCCCGTGGCTTTGGCCAAGGACACCTACGGTCCTGACGCCCACGCCAAGGTGGACGCCATGCAGGATGGGGACGTGGTCCTCTTGGAAAACGTCCGTTTCAATCCGGAAGAGACCAGCAAGGACGAAGCCGAACGTTCCGCCTATGCCAAGAAAATCGCCGAGCTGGGCGATGTCTTCGTCTCCGATGGCTTTGGCGTGGTCCATCGCGCCCAAGGTTCTGATTACGATGTGGCCGCCGACCTGCCGTCCGCCGCAGGTCGTCTGGTCGAGAAGGAAGTGGCCGCCCTATCTAAGGCGACGGAGAATCCGGAGCGTCCTTTCACCGTCGTTCTGGGCGGTTCCAAGGTGTCCGACAAGCTCGGTGTCATCTCCAACCTTTTGGACAAGGCCGATCGTCTGGTCATCGGCGGTGGCATGGTCTTCACCTTCCTCAAGGCCCTCGGTTACGAGACCGGCAAGTCCCTCTTGGAAGAGGACATGGTGGCTCAGGCCAAGGAATATCTGGAGACCGCGAAGAAGAACGGGGTCGAGATCGTCCTTCCTGCCGATATCGTCGCCGCTGACGCTTTCGCCGCCGATTCTCCTTATGAGGTCGTTGACGCGGACAAGATCCCCGCGGACAAGATGGGGCTCGACATCGGTCCTCGTTCCCAGAAGCTCTTCCACGACAAGATCGTGGATTCCAAGACCGTGGTCTGGAACGGCCCTATGGGGGTCTTCGAATTCCCCGAGTTCGCCAAGGGTACGGCCGCTGTGGCCCAGGCCCTGATTGATTCCAGCAAGAACGGTGCTTTCAGCATCGTCGGTGGTGGCGATTCCGCCGCTGCCGTCCGCCGCTTGGGCTTCGATGAGGACGGGTTCTCCCATATCTCCACC
Organism: Parascardovia denticolens DSM 10105 = JCM 12538; assembly: GCF_001042675.1. Lineage (NCBI taxonomy): Bacteria > Bacillati > Actinomycetota > Actinomycetes > Bifidobacteriales > Bifidobacteriaceae > Parascardovia > Parascardovia denticolens. The sequence continues at coordinate 994,353 of NZ_AP012333.1, read as the reverse complement.
GGTGGCGGCGCCTCCTTGGAGTTCCTCGAAGGCAAGGCCCTGCCGGGTCTGAGCGTCCTGGACTAACCATTAACCTTCTTCATAAAGCGAGGTGGTTCCGCTTTCCGAGCTGGGCCACCTCGTTTGTCGCTATAGTCGTTTTATCTGCTATATGTCGTTATATCTTTGTGATTGACTGTTGTTTTACCCCTGAGGCGAGGACGGATGCGTACACCAATTGTTGCCGGTAACTGGAAGATGAATCTGGGCTACAAAGAGGCCACCTACTTCGTGCAGAAGCTGGCTTGGCTTCTGCGGGACGCGCATTTCGATTATTCTTCCTGCGAAGTGGTCATCACCCCTCCCTTCACTTCCATCCGCAGCGTCCAGGTCCTAGTGAAAGCCGATGATTTGCGGATCCAATATGGGGCGCAGACAGTCTCCGTCACTTCGCAAGGGGCTTTCACCGGGGATATCTCCGCCGACATGTTGTCCGAGATGGGCTGCAAATACGTCATCGTCGGCCATTCGGAACGGCGCAAATACCATCCTGATGATGACGCCAATCTGGTCGATCAGGTCAGGGCCGTCTTGGCCGCCGGCATGCGACCGATCCTCTGCGTGGGGGAGGGAATCACCGAACGCCGCCGCGGCATCGAGCTGAATTACGCCGTCGGTCAGGTGGATGACATCACCCGGGACCTGGGCAAAGAGGAGGCCGAACAAGTGATTGTGGCCTATGAACCTGTCTGGGCCATCGGGACCGGCCTGGTGGCGACGCCTCAGTCGGCCCAGGACGCCGCCCACGCCATCCGCCAGCACTTCACGTCGGTCTATGGGGCCCAGACGGGGCAGAAGGTCCCTATTCTCTACGGTGGGTCGGTCAGCTCGAAAAACGCGACCGATCTGATGAACCAAGCCCACGATGTGGATGGTTTCCTGGTGGGAGGGGCCTCCTTGGATCCGGAGGAATTCGCCACCATCATCCGCCTGACCCAGAAGGCGGCCCATCAACGCAGCTCCAGCCGCTCGTAATCATCCTTGATCGTCTGAAACGCTTGTGACCGTCTGTGATGCTCGTGATTGTCCAGATTTTCCGGCTTGCTTTGAATGGCTGCGGCACCGGGTTTTCCGTGCGCTCGTGTATATTAGCATCTGTACCCATGAAAGGAATCGTGTATGCACGCCCTGAAGATCACTCTTGAAATCGTCGTCGTCATCCTCAGCCTTTTGCTGACCATGCTTATCCTCATGCACAAGGGTAAAGGCGGCGGTCTGTCCGACATGTTCGGCGGCGGCATCACCCAGAACGCCGGTACTTCAGGGGTTGCGGAGAAGAACCTGAACCGCATCACCGTGGTGGTCGCTTTGATTTGGGTCACCCTCATCATCGCTCTTGACTTCATGTCCAAGTTCAATGTCGGCTGATTTTTAGGCTTTTTACGGCATCCCCGTCCGAGGGATGCCTCTGAGATGACGGTCCGGCCGTTCGCGGCTGGCCCGTTTTTATGTTCATTGCGTTCATTGCGTTTAGCCGCATTGAGTCGCATTTGATACGTTCGATGCATTCGGTACGTTCTGTACATTCGGTACATATAGCAACGGATAAAAAGTTGGTCCCGACCGCGAAGATGCGGTCGGGACCAACTTTCTTGATCGGGCGTTTACCAGACGCTCATCAGGCCTGATAAACGCTCAGAGCGAAGCCCTTAGGCGTTCACGCGGTCGATGCCGGCCTGGACATCAGCCAGGACGGAGCTCCAGGAATCAATGAAGGAAGCGACGCCGTCAGCTTCGAGCTTGTCGGTGACGTCCTTGATGTTGATGCCCAGCTCGGCCAGCTTGTTCATGACTTCGTGGCTTTCCTCGTAGGTGCCTTCGATGGAAGGAGCGCCGTTGCCCTGCTTGGCGAGAGCGTTGAGAGTCTTCTCGGGCATGGTGTTGACCACGTTCGGAGCGACCAGCTCATCCACATACTTGCAAGGGGAGTAGGCCGGGTTCTTGGTGCCGGTGGAGGCCCAGAGAGGACGCTGCTTCTTGGCGCCCTTGGCTTCGAGGGCGGCCCAGCGGGAATCCTCGGCGAACTTCTTCTCGAAGAGCTCATAAGCCAGGCGGGCGTTGGCCACAGCGGCCTTGCCTTCCAGAGCCTTGGCCTCTTCGGAGCCATTGGCTTCGAGCAGCTTGTCAACAGCGGTGTCCACGCGGGAGACGAAGAAGGAGGCGACGGAGCCGATGTGGCTCAGGTCATGGCCGTTGGCGTCAGCCTGGGCGATGCCTTCAATGAAGGCGTCGATGACCTGCTCATAGCGTTCCAGAGAGAAGATCAGGGTGACGTTCACGGAGATGCCCTTGGCCAGGGTGGCGGTGATGGCCGGCAGGCCTTCCAGAGTGGCGGGAATCTTGATCATGGCGTTGGGACGATTGACCTTCTCCCACAGCTCGACGGCCTGGACTTCGGTCTTCTCGGTCTCATGGGCCAGACGGGGGTCCACTTCGATGGACACGCGGCCATCCACATAGTCGGTGGATTCGGCGATCTCGCGGAAGATATCGGTGGCATTGCGCACATCGGTGGTGGTGAGCTCGCGTACGGCGTCCTCGACGTTCACGTCCTTGCCCAATTCCTTCAACTGCTCATCGTAAGGTCCCACTTCATGCAGGGCCTTGGCGAAGATGGAAGGGTTGGTGGTCACGCCGACGACGTTCTTGCTGGCGATGAGCTCCTGCAGGCTGCCGGACTCAATGCGGGACCGGCTCAAATCATCGAGCCAGATGGAAACGCCAGAGTCGCTGGTCTTTTGGGTGTGTTCATTTTCTGCCATTCATAACTCCTTTGGTTATTTAAGCAGTGGCGGGCGGATTCGCCACCCGCCACTTTCGAAGCATCGTGCTTCAAGTTTGTTTGATTTATCGACGAGCAGCTTCGATGGAAGCCTTGGCGGCATCCACCACGTGCTCGGGGGTGATGCCCAGGACGCGCATGTTCTCCTGGCCATCGCCTTGCAGACCGAACTGCTCGATGGAAATGGCCTTGCCATAAGAGCCCAGGTACTTGTACCAAGGCATGGCCAGACCGGCTTCGATGGAGACGCGGGCCTGCACGTCGGTGGGGAGGACGGATTCCTTGTATTCCTCGTCCTGAGCCTCGAACCACTCCATGGAGGGGAAGGAGACCACGCGGGCCTTGACGCCCTCTTCGGCCAAAGTGGCGGCGGCCTTGACGGCGTGCTGCACTTCGGAACCGGTGGCCATGATGATCACGTCAGGCTTGCCTTCGGTGTCCACCAGGACGTAAGCGCCGCGACGGACGCCATCCTTGGCCTTTTCCTTGGTCTCGGCCAGGGTCGGGACGCCCTGACGGGTCAGGATGAGGGCGGTAGGATGGGAATCTTCCTTCTCGAAGGTGTAGCGGTAGGCCTCGGCGGTCTCGAACTGGTCGGCAGGACGCACCACATCCAGCTGAGGGATGGCGCGCATGGAGGCAAGATGTTCGATCGGCTGGTGGGTAGGACCATCTTCGCCCAAAGCCACGGAGTCATGGGTCCACACATAAACGTTGGGAACATTCATGAGGGCGGCCAGACGGACCGCGGGACGCTCGTAATCGGCGAACTGGAAGAAGGTGCCGTTGAAGACGCGGGTATCGGAATCCAGCAGGATGCCGTTGGTGATGGCGCCCATGGCGAATTCGCGCACGCCGAAGTGGATGATGCGTCCGCCTTCGGACACGTCAGGCCAGGTGGAGGTGGCGAACTTGGCGGGAGCGAAGGAATCGGCGCCCTTGATGACGGTGTTGTTGGAACCGCCCAGATCGGCGGAACCGCCCCAGAGTTCAGGCATGACAGGAGCCAGGGCGTTGATCACGGCGCCGGAAGCCTTACGGGTGGCGACGCTGGAACCGACTTCGAAGGAGGCCTCGAGCTCATCGATGGCCTTGTCGAACTCTTCGGGAAGCCTGCCTTCGTGAATGCGGTCGTGCAGGGCCGCCTTGGCGGGGTTGGCCTTCTTCCAGGCCTCGTACTTCTGATCCCATTCCTTATGGGCTTCCAGACCACGCTGAGCGACCTCGCGGGCGTGAGCCAGGGCCTCTTCGTCGATCTCGAAGGACTTGGCCGGATCGAAGCCCAGGGCTTCCTTCAGACCGGCGACGGCCTCGGCGCCCAACTTGGAGCCGTGAGCGGACTCGTTGTTGGTCTTGCCGGGGGTCGGCCAGGCTATGAGGGTGTCGACCTTGATGAACTTGGGCCGGTCGGTGACCTGTTCGGCCTTCTCCAGGACCTTGGCGAAACCTTCCACGTCCTCCTTGTAGGAGCCGTCAGGCTGGATGAAGCTGAACTCGTCGGTGTACCAGCCATAAGCCTTGTAACGCTCAAGCACGTCCTCGGCGAAGGAGATCTTGGTGTCGCCTTCGATCTGGATGTGGTTGGCGTCGAAAATGACGGTCAGGTTGCCCAGTTCCTGGTTTCCGGCCAGGGAGCTGGCCTCGCTGGAGACGCCTTCCTCGACGTCGCCTTCACCGCAGATGACCCAGATCTTGTGATCGAAGGGGGACTCGCCGGCGGGGGCTTCGGGATCCAGCAGGTTCCGCTGAAAACGCTGGCCATAGGCGAAACCGACGGCGGTCGCCACGCCTTGGCCCAGAGGACCGGTGGTGACTTCGATGCCAGGGGTCAGGCCGTACTCGGGATGACCGGGGGTGATGCTGTCCATGGTACGGAAGTGCTCAAGGTCGTCCAGGGTCAGACCGTAACCGGAGTAGAAGAGCTGAATATACTGGGTCAAAGAAGCGTGACCACCGGAGAGAATGAAGCGATCGCGACCTTCCCACTTTGGATCGTTCGGATCATGCTTCATGAACTTCTGATAGAGAGTGTAAGCAATAGGAGCCAAGGAGATAGGGGAGCCGGGGTGGCCGGAACCGGCCTTCTCCACGGCGTCCGCCGCCAGGACCTTAGCGTTCTTGATTGCACGCCCGTCCAATTCATTGAAATCGACCATATCTGATCAACTTTCCTTCCAATTGGTGATGGCATCGACATTTCACCGTCCATGCCGTTGACCCCTCCAGTCTATAAGCCGAGAAAGACGATTGACCCCATCCGGTGTTGGATTCACTTGTCGGCTTTTGCCAGTCATTTCCTCGGATTTTCAAGCGTTTGACAATTTCGTCCGCAGACGAAATTAGCACTCGGCCGCAAAGAGTGCTAGAACTTGAGATAAGACTTTAAGGAGCGCTATGGCACAGAACAGACGAATGGAGATCCTGAGGGTGGTGGTCGAAGACTATATCCGCACCCAGGAGCCGATTTCCTCCTCCAGCGTGACCTCGCGCCATAAGATCGGGGTCAGTCCCGCCACGGTCCGTCATGAGATGGCCCAGCTGGAAGAAGAGGGCTACCTGATGCAGCCGCACACCTCCGCCGGCCGTATCCCCTCGGAGAAAGGCTACCGGTATTTCGTGGACCAGCTCAGCTCCCTCATCCCCTTGTCCGCGGTCCAAAGGCACGCCATCCAGGATTTCCTGCAAGGGTCCGTCAGCATGGACGACGCCCTTCATCGTTCGGCCCGCCTCTTGGCCCAGATCACCGGCCAAATCGCCGTCGTGGCCACCCCCTCGGTCCTACGCTCCCGGCTGAAGCATTGCGAGCTGGTCGCCATGGGGCCGAGGATGCTCCTGGTCATCCTCATCACCGACACGGGTCGGGTCGAGCAAAGGACCTTCCCCCTTCCGCCCGAATGGGACGGGCTTAGCCAAGACGCTTTTCACCCCCTGTCTTCGACCATCAACCGCTTCTGTTCCGGTCTGCCCATGAACCGGCTGGGGGAGAAACTGCGGACCTTGGCCCGGGAGGAGTCCGTCCAAGAAGGCGGGCCGGGCCGCCTGTCAGCCTTGACTTCCGCCTTGTCCGCCCTGCCTGTGGCCGGACCGGCCCAACAAACGATTCCCTGGAAGAGGCGGATGGACCTGGTCTCTTCCTTGGTCACCACCCTCGCCGCCTGCTTCGATTCCGTCGCATCGCCTCAGGATTCCTACGATTTGTACGCCACCGGAGCCGCCCGGATGGCCCATCGTCAACAGGCCCCGGGGGAAGGGATCGCCTCCCTTCTGGACGCTTTGGAGGAGCAGGTGGTCATCATGCATTTGATGGACAACCTGGCTCATACGGCCGTCGTCCAGCATCGTCCGGTCGGCGTAGCCATCGGGTCGGAGACCCACACCCCCAGCCTCTTGAACGCGGCCGTAGTCACTTCCGGCTACGGGTCCATGGACGAAGGCCGCTCCCAGACAGGGGAGGAGGACCAGGGGGAGGTGGCGCCGGCAGCCGACGATTCCTTGGCCTTCGTTGGTTCGATCGGCCCCACCCATATGGATTACCGCACCACCATGGCAGCCGTCCAGGCGGTCGCCCAATATCTGACCGATTTCGTGCGTTCCCAGGGGGATGGGCCGGATCTGGAGGCCGGCGGGGCTGATAGGGCCTTCATGGCAGAATGAAAGGCATCGCGAAACGAGGAGCTCATTGTGGCAGAAACTGATTATTACCAAGTGCTAGGGGTGGAGAGGAACGCCAGCCAGGAGGAGATCAAAAAGGCTTACCGGAAGATGAGCCGGAAATATCACCCCGACATAGCCGGGCAGGAGTATGAGGAAAAGTTCAAGGAAGTGAACACGGCCTATGAGGTCCTGTCGGACAGCGACAAGCGTCGCATGTACGACCAGGGGGTAGACCCGCTGAGTTCCAGCGGTTCAGCCGGGCCAACCGGGTTCACGGACATGTCGGACATCTTCTCCACCTTCTTCGGAGGCGCTTTCTCCGGTGGGGCCTCTTCCGGCCCTCTTCCGCGGGTGCAGCCCGGCCGGGACAGCCTCGCCTCCACCAGCGTGGACCTGAAGACCATCGTTTTCGGGGGCGTCCACAACGTGACCATTCATACTTTCGCCGTTTGCCCTGACTGCTCCGGCAATGGCAGCGCCGATGGGAAGCCCCCGGTCACCTGCCCCGAATGCCACGGCAGCGGCAGCGTGCAGACCGTCCGACGTACGCTCCTGGGCCAGATGGTCTCCAGCCTGCCCTGCGCCCGCTGCCAGGGATTCGGCAATATCATCGAGCATCCCTGCCCCACATGTTCGGGCCATGGCCGCGTGCAAACCGACCGTACCATCGGAGTCAACATCCCGGCTGGAATCGAGGACGACACCCGGCTGCGTTTGAGCGGTCAGGGCGAAGTCGGGGAAGGCGGCGGCCCCGCCGGGGACCTTTTCGTCGACGTGACCGTCAAACAGGACAAGCAGTTCACCCGGCAAGGGGATGACCTGCATTGCTGGATCACCATTCCCATGACCTGGGCGGTCCTGGGTCATAGGACCACGGTCTCCAGTTTCGACGGCGACCAGGATATCGACATCCCCGCCGGCAGCCAGTATGAATCAACCGTCTCTTTGGAGGGTCTGGGGGTCACCAATGTGCGGGACAACAGCCGCAGGGGCAAATTGGTGGTCCATCTTCTGGTTTCCATCCCTGACAAGGTCAATCAGCAGGAGAGGAAACTGCTGGAGGATTTCGCCGCCAAACGCAGGGACGATGAATTCTCGCCCGAGCAGAGCTCCCAACCTTTGCAGGCTCCCCGCGGGTTTTTCGAGCGTCTGAGGCACGCCTTTTCGTAGAGTGGACAGGGGCGCGGGGGCAGGTGTCCTTTCAGCCCAATAAAGACCGGCACATGGCCCGGTATTGGCTGACGTAACCGCCGCCGAAGAAGACGCAATGCCCGGCGATGGGGTAGAGTTGCCAGATCGTCACCCTTTGATCGTATCCGCTTTTCAGGGGGTGGACGCTTTGATAGCCATCCAGGATGTCCCCCAGGTAGGAGATGCCGAAAAGGGCCAACATGGCCAGGTCTTCCTCCCGGTGACCTCCGTGGGCGGCGGGGTCGATGAGGACCGCTTCCGGCTGATCCAGCCGGGATCCATCAGCGGCGGTCGTGGTCCACATGACGTTTCCGGACCACAGGTCTCCATGGACCCGGGCTGGCTTGTCCTGGGCGGCAGGTCCCAGAAGCTTGGGCAAGGCCGCGATGAGGTCTTCGGTCATGGCCAGGTCGTTCTTGGTCAGGGCCCTTCTTTCCATTCCCAGGCGGACCATGGGCAGCAGACGGCCTTCCGCCAGATAAGAGACTGGGTCCGACCAATCGCCGACATCCATGGGGACCGGGTCCTGCAAGGGACCGAAGTAGCAGGTTCCTTGATAATCCGCCGGTCCGACCCCGAAGGCGGAGGCTCCGGAATCATGCATATGAGCTAATGATCTGCCAAATCTATAGGCGGCGTCTATGGTTGGGTAGGCCGGTTCTATCCGTTCGATGTCCAGATGGTCGCCCGCCCAGGAATCGACCCCCACGACCCGGGGGCCGCCTGCCTTTTCAGCCTCTTTCAGCCAAAGCAGACCTTTGGCTTCGCATTCGAAGAAACCTTCCGGAGCGTAAGCCCGCGATTTGCGATGCAACCTTCGAGAACCCATGACGAACCTCCCAATCCGAAGCCGGGGACAAGACCATTCTAGCCGAGGCCCCTTCACTTGCCTGAGTCATGCGGGGTTTTCCGCCTCCGCTGCTTTCCTCGTCTGTTTTTCCTTATCGGCATTCCTCCTCGGCTTTCCGCTCAGAATATCCCGGCGATTTTCATTCGCCCTCGGAAGGTCCGTCAGGCATGGGGTCCCGGCCATCCTGGCCCTTTCCCTCCCCGTTCAAGGAACTGAGGAAGGCCTCGGTCTCGTCGATCAGCTGGTTGGTGACTTTTTGCGGGATGTAATCGCCTTGCACCCCCATGGCGTCTTCCATGCTCTCCTGGTCTTGGTCTTCCTCCAACTGTTTCACGTAATGGTTCAGGTCGTCGTTGTACGACACAAGGGCGTCGGCGGACGCCTTCCACTGCCGGGTCCGGAAAGGCAGGTCTCCCTGTGGCAGGTCCACCCCCAAATGCGCCCCCAGGGCGTCGATCAAGGTCTGCACGCCGAAGGGGCAGTCGTCGGCCCCGACGTATTGGGGGATGGAGACCCACATGCTCAAGGTTTTGTATCCCTGTTCGGCGGCCGTGAAATTGATGATGGAGGGGATTCCCACCGGGCCGTTATAAGCGTCGTCGGGATCCAAGACGGCGTGGGAGTCCACCTGGCTGACCGGCAGAGGCCGGGTATGAGGGACGTCGTTGAACATGGACCCTAAAGTGATGATTTCGTCGACCTCGTAAGCGTCCGCTATACGCAGGGATTTCTGGGCGAATTCCATCCATTGGAAATTCGGTTCCGGCCCCAACTCGGTCAGCAGGGTCAAAGAGGGGGAGAGGTCGATGGAGGAGAAAGTGACTTGCGGCCACATGATCTGGCGCCGCCCGTCCACCGTGCACATCATGGGGCGAGTGAATTGATAGTCGAAGAAGGGGGAGCAGCTGATCCGGTCGACCTGCCGGGACTCGACTTCCAGGGCCTTGAGGAGGTGGCGGATGGCTCCGCTGGCGGCTTGGCCCGCGTCGTTCCAGCCTTCGAAAGCCGCGATCAGGACCGTCCTGTGCTTTGAGTCATCCATGGATGCGTCTCCTATGCGTCCACCCGTCCTCCCATCCAAGAGGCGAAGGAGGGCTCTCACTGTCTTCGGAATGGTTTTCCGGCCCGGTCCGCAGACCGGCGTGTAACCCAAGATTAGCCTTCATCGTTGATAAATAAGGGAGAGTCAGCCATAAGCGAGAGGGAACACGCCGGGACTTGCCAAAGTAGACGCCTGCCTCTATATTTATCTCTTGTGTTCAGATGAATGCTCTCAAGAGCGGCTCTGATGAACACCGATCGCGGGCATAGCTTAGTTGGTAAAGCGCGACCTTGCCAAGGTCGAGACCGCGGGTCCGAGTCCCGTTGCCCGCTCGGGTCATATGTGACCGGCGCGGTGGGTTAGCCAAGCGGTTAGGCAGCGGCCTGCAAAGCCGTATAGGCGAGTTCGACTCTCGTGCCCACCTCCACACTATGAGATCCTTTGGGGCGATTGGCGCAGCGGCTAGCGCGCTTCCCTGACACGGAAGAGGTCACAGGTTCGATTCCTGTATCGCCCACCCTTCTGCGCGAAGATAAATGAATGATCATAAACGAATGATAGTCTTGGGCGATTGGCGCAGCGGCTAGCGCGCTTCCTTCACACGGAAGAGGCCATAGGTTCGATTCCTATATCGCCCACTTTCTTGGATTCCCTTTTCTCTTTCCTCTTCTTTCTTTTTCCGTTTGTATCTGTATCTGTCCAATCTTTCATCCTCCTTCCTCATCCCACCTCATCCCGTAACCGCCTGCCTTTTGGCTTTCACCACTCGATCCCGTCCTCGCTTCAGGGCCGGGGTGTCCTTATGCGCCTTTAACCTGTAGAGGTCAACAAGTCCATGGTCCGCACCAGTAACGCGGTACCCTGAAAGAAAAGGACAAGAGATGTCACAGGCACCTTCGCTTATTCCCATCACCGTCAATGGAGAGCATAGGGAAGTGGAAGACACCACCACCGGCGTCGAACTCTTCGAATCGGATAAGAACATCATCGCCGTTCGGATCAACGGTCATCCGCGCGACCTCTACGCCCCCCTCCACGCCGGGGACAAGGTCGAATCCATCGCTCTGGATTCCGAGGACGGGCTGGCCATTATGAGGCATTCCGCCACCCACGTCATGGCTCAGGCCGTTCAGGAGATCTATCCTGACGCCAAGCTGGGCATCGGACCGGTCATCGATAATGGTTTCTATTATGATTTCGACGTCGAACGGCCTTTCACCCCGGAAGACCTGAAAGAGATCGAAAAGCGCATGCAGCGCATCATCAAGTCCTCCCAAAGCTTCCGCCGCCGTGTCGTTTCCGAGGAGGCCGCCCGCCAGGAAGAGGCGGACCAGCCTTATAAACTGGAACTGATTTGCTCGGCTGAAAACGCCATCGATCAGGGCAAAGACACCGGCGTCTCCCAAGGACAATTGTCCATGTACGACAATATGGATCGGGAAGGGAAGGTCGTCTGGACCGACCTCTGCCATGGTCCACACTTGCCCAATACCCGCTATATCAAGGCTTTCAAGCTGGAACGCACAGCCGGGGCCTATTGGAGGGGGAGTGAGAAGAACCCCATGCTCCAGCGCATCTACGGGACCGCCTGGGCTTCCAAGGAGGATATGAAGGCCTATCTGGCCCGGCTGGAAGAGGCCGCCAAACGCGACCACCGCAAGCTGGGGGCCGAGATGGACCTCTTCTCCTTCCCCGATGAGATCGGCCCTGGTCTGGCCGTCTTCCATCCCAAGGGAGCCGCCGTCATCAACGCCATGAAGGAATATTCCCGCCTGCAACACAGGAAGAACCATTATTCCTTCGTCCAGACCCCGCACATCACCAAGGGCGGCTTGTATGAGACTTCCGGCCACCTGCAGTGGTACAAGGACGGCATGTATCCTCCCATGCGCTTGGATGAGGAGCGCGACGAGAATGGCAATGTGATTCGCGAAGGTTTCGATTATTACCTGAAGCCCATGAACTGCCCCATGCATAACCTGATCTTCAAGTCCCGCCAGAGGTCCTACCGCGAACTGCCCTTGCGCCTGTTCGAGTTCGGGACCGTCTACCGGTATGAGAAGTCCGGGGTCGTCCATGGCCTGACCCGCGTGCGTGGCTTGACCCAGGACGATTCCCACATCTACTGCACCCGCGAGCAGATGCGCGACGAGCTCAAGTCCTTGCTGAACTTCGTCCTCCAGCTGCTCAAGGATTTCGGCCTCAACGACTTCTACCTGGAGCTGTCCACCAAGGACGAGCACAAGTTCGTCGGTTCGGACGAAATCTGGGAAGAGGCGACGAAGACTTTGGCCGATGTGGCCAAGGAATCCGGTCTGGAACTGGTGGACGACCCGGGCGGGGCCGCCTTCTACGGTCCCAAGATCTCCGTCCAAGCCCGCGACGCCTTGGGCCGCACCTGGCAGGTCTCGACTATTCAGCTCGATTTCAACCTGCCTGAGCGCTTCCAGCTGGAATACATCGCGGCTGATGGCTCCCGCCAGCGTCCGGTGATGATCCACCGCGCCCTGTTCGGTTCCATCGAACGCTTCTTCGCCATCCTGCTTGAGCATTACGCCGGCGCCTTCCCCGCCTGGCTGGCCCCGACCCAGGTGTTGGGAGTCCCCGTGGCCGATTCCAGCCTTGATTACCTCAAGGAGGTCTTGGACCGGTTGGATGAGAATCTGGTCCGTACCGAGCTCGACGCCTCCGACGACCGCTTCGGCAAGAAGATCCGCAACGCTTCCAAGTCCAAGGTCCCCTTCATCCTCATCGTGGGCGATGAAGACCGGGAGAAGGGAGCGGTCAGCTTCCGTTTCCGCGACGGAAGCCAGCTGAACGGAGTCCCCGCCGACCAGGCCATCGCCTGGATCACAGAGGCGATCGACTCCCATGCCCAGGTCAACGGCGCCTACGATTTCCGCTCCACCCTTGGCCTGACGGACGCCCGGAAGGCCCAGGCTTAGGCCCTGCCGCGGTTCCCGGTGGACGAGCCAAATCAGGATAGGCCAGCGAAGACAAGGAAAAAGAATGTTTGAAAAGCTTCGAGCCCCGTGGAAGAAGCTCATCGGCCCCATCGCCAAGGGGCTGGTGGCCTTGGGGGTGACCGCCAACATGGTGACTGTCGCCGGGGCGGTGGGCACCACCGTCTTCGCCTTGTTGACCGGTTTCACCGGCTGGCTTTTCCCCGGGGTGGTCCTGATGACAATCATGGTCGTCTTCGATTCCCTGGATGGGTCCGTCGCGGCCTTGACCACCGGGGCCACCGCTTTCGGTGCCTTCCTCGATTCCTCCTTGGACCGCATCGCGGACTGGGCCGTCCTCTTGGGAGCCATCATCTACCTGATCCGCCGCCCGGATTTCTGGACCGTCTGGCCCCAGATCGGTTTTTGGTCCAGCCTGGTCGCCATGATGACCTCCTTCGTCACTTCCTATGTCCGGGCCCGGGCCCAATCCATCGGTTTAGACGCCAAGAACGGCATCGCCACCCGCTCGGACCGCCTGGTCATCATCCTGGTGGGGATGGGCTTGACCGGCCTGGGTCTGCCGGTGGCCGTCATGGCCCTTTTCCTGGCCTTGTTGGCCCTCCTCGGCCTGATCACCGTCTGGCAAAGGCTGCGGACCGTCTACCTGCAGGCCCGCGAGGCCGGCCTGACCAAGCATATGTAGGATTTCTCGGCACGGGTCAGCCATGCAGGATCGATTCCTTCTTTTCATCGCCGCCAACGCTCATCGGTTGCCGGAGGGCCTGGTCCGTTCCCTCTTCGCTGTCATCGCCTTCTTCCTCTGGCTTTTCGACCTGCCCCAGGCCAGGCAGTTGGAGAGGAACCTGGCCCATACCCAGGCGGGACTAGGGGAGAGGGAACGGTCCCGGCGCCGTATCCGCCCCCTGTCCTTTCAAGGCTTGCAGTCGTATTTCGCCTATTTCGCCGAAGCCATGACCATCAGGGCCCGGTCCCAGGAAGAGTTGGACGCCCGGGTGCGGATAGCCGGACCGTACGCCGACGACATCATGCGGCAGCCGGTCCTTTCGTCTTTCCCCGGGGCTTTGGGGCATGAAGGGAATTGGGATTACGCCGCGGTCTGGTGCAAGAAGCATGTGGCCCCGGTGGCGACGGTTGCGGAGAAGCTCTCCAATCCCCGGCTTTTGGAGACTTTCGTCTCCATCCGGCGAGAGCTGGGGATGACCCTCTACACGAGCGGGGATACTCATTTGATAAATAAGTTGAAGGATGAGATGTCTGGCAGGCATATCCTTGTCCCCCTGCTGGCCGATAGGGACCTTTCCCATCATGGGATCTTCGTCGACTTCTTCGATTCCCGCATCCGCATCGCCCGCGGCCCCGCGACCTTGGCCATCGATTGCGGCCTTCCCCTCTATGTGGTCAACATCTACCGGGAAAGGCTGACCGGTCGGCGCAAGGCGGCCGCCCATAGCCGTTGGGGTTACGTCCTGCTGATTTCGGGGAAGATCGACCCCTCCTTCTGGAGGGGCTTCCGTCTGGAAGACCCGGAAGAGCGGCAGCAGGCCATCGTCGCCGTCAGTCGGGAATGGGCCCGTATCTATTCGGCAGATCTGGCCCGACATCCTCAGGACTGGCATATGCTCCAGCCCATCTTCTGGGAAGACCTCGACCACTCCCGCCTCTCGGGAATCCCGAAAAAGCCTTACAATGAATGAAGAATGCGACCGGGGAAGCGCCCGAACCGGCGAAGGCGCGGATCATCCCGGATGAAACCGGCTTCCTCACGGTGGAAAGGACCTTCCATGACCGTACTTCCTCAAACTGGGCGCGATGAGGGGAAGATCCCCGGGACCCCTATGACCACCGATCAGCGCCCTTTGCGCATAGGGATCATCTGCCCATACTCCTTCGAGACCCCGGGCGGGGTGCAGGCCCATGTGAAGGAGTTCTCCGAAGAACTGCGTTCGCGGGGGCATCAGGTGTCCGTCCTGGCCCCCGGCCGCCGGACCAAGGACATGCCCCTGTGGGTGGAGACCACCAATACCTCTTTCGCCTTCCCCTACAACGGTTCCGTTGCCCATATCTCCTACTTCGGCTTCATTGGGAATACGGTCCGTCGCTGGGTGGACCAAGGGCATTTCGACATCCTCCACCTGCATGAGCCGGAAATCCCCAGCCTCTCCCACAAGGTCTTCTTCAAAGGCTACCGCCATCCTCCCGTCGTCGCGACCTTCCACACCTCCTTCGAGGAATACCCGGTGGCCCTCAAGGTCTGCGAAAGGTACCTGCGCCGATGGCTCCTTTCCGTGAAGGAGGCCATCTTCGTTTCCCCCTCGGCCCAGAGAATCGCCACCCACTACTTGGACCCCTCCATCGAGCGAGTCGTCATCCCCAACGGGATTCACTGCTCCTTCTACTCCCAGGCCCAAGCCCGACCGGAGTGGGAGGGGACCGCTCAGGCGCCGACGATCGGCTTTTTGGGACGGATGAACGAAAACAGAAAGGGGTTCGACGTCTTCGCCCGCAGCATGCCTGGCGTTCTGGCCCTTTACCCCCAGGCCCGCTTCCTTTGCGCCGGGGACGGGCGAGAGGCGGCTGAGAAGGTCCTGCGTCAAGTGGGCAAAGAAGCGGGGGTCGATCTGACCCCCCATGTGGAATTCCTGGGGCGGATCAGCGATGAGGACAAGGCCCGTTTCTACCGCAGCCTCTCCGTCTATGTGGCCCCGCAAAGGGGAGGGGAGAGCTTCGGGATCGTCCTGGCCGAGGCCATGGCGGCCGGTTGTCCCCTCGTCGCTTCGGACTTGGAGGCCTTCCGGGATGTAAGTCAGGAGGGCCGCTCCGCCCGTCTTTTCACCAACGAGGACGCCGGCAGCCTAGGCGGGGAAATCCTCACCCTCCTTGCCGACCAGGACCTGCGTCAGGGCTTGGTGGCCCGGGAGAAGACCCGGTCCCAGGACTTCGACTGGTCGACCATCGCAGACCGGATAGAAGGCATTTATCGGCGGTATTGTTGATTTTACCGAAGGCTTGATGTCTGAACTGGCGCATAAAATCGAGACGTTTAATGACATGCCGAGCAATCGTCAGGAGAATTATGTCAGGACATTCCAAGTGGGCTACCACCAAGAATAAGAAGGCCGCCATCGATGCCAAGCGTGGCAAGCTCTTCGCCAAGCTGATCAAGAACATCGAAATCGCCGCCCGTACTGGCGGCGGGGACCCCAATGGCAATCCGACCCTCTACGACGCCATCGTCAAGGCCAAGAAGAGCTCCGTCCCCGCGGACAACATCACCCGTGCGGTCAAGCGTGGCTCTGGCGAAGAGGCCGGCGGCGCCAACTACGAGGAGATCGTTTACGAAGGTTACGCCCCCGGCGGCATCGGCCTGATCATCCAGTGCCTGACCGACAACCGGAACCGGGCTGCCGCCGACGTGCGCTCCACCCTGTCCAAGAACGGCGGGTCTTTGGCCGAAAACGGTTCCGTCAGCTTCAACTTCCACCGTCAAGGTCAGATCGAAGTCCCGGCCAAAGACGTGGACTTCGACTCCCTCTTCGAGACCGCGGCAGAGGCCGGGGCCGATGATGTGGAAGATAAGGGCGACTTCTATCTGGTCACCACCGACCCCTCCACGGTGGTCGATGTGCGCAAGGCCATCCAGGATGCCGGTTTCGACTACGATTCCGCTGAAACCACCTTGGTTCCCCTCAACTCCGTCGAGCTGGACTTGGAAGGGGCCAAAAAGGTGACCCGCCTGATCGACGCCTTGGACGACCTGGATGACGTCCAGGACATCTCCGCCGCTTGGACCGCTTCGGACGAAGTGATGCAGCAGCTGGAAGAGGACGAGTGAACCGATAAGACGGAGAGCCTTTCCCGCTTATGATCATTTGTGGAGTTGACCCCGGGCTGACGCGCTGCGGGGTCGGCATCATCGAAGCCGGCCCTTCTCGCCGGCTTTCTTTCATTCATGTGGATGTGGTCCGATCCGACCCTCACCAGCCTCAGGACGCCCGTCTGCTGACCATCTTCAATGGCCTATGCGCCCATATGGACGCGTATCTGCCGGACGTGGTCTCCATCGAGCGCGTCTTCGCCCAGGAGAACCGCAACACGGTCCTGGGAACGGCCCAAGCCGCTGGCCTGGCCATGGTGGCGGCCGCCCAAAGGGGGATTCCGGTCTCCCTGCACACCCCGACCGAGGCCAAGCTGGCGGTAACCGGCAACGGTAAGGCGGATAAGGCCCAAGTGCAGACCATGGTGGCCAAGATCCTTTCCCTCAACGCCCCTCCGTCCCCTCCCGACGCCGCCGATTCCCTGGCCTTGGCCATCTGCCACGCCTTACGCCCTGAAGGGGCCATCCAAGGCGGGGAAAGGGAGGGGCACCTGACCGCGGCTCAGAAACAATGGGTCCAAGCCTTGCAAAAGAGCGGCAAGCGCGGTGTCCGCCGCGATATGTAAGATATTCGAACATACGTTCGATAAAGTGAGGATATCATGATCGGAAGCCTTGAAGGCGACGTGCTTTCCGTCAGCGCGGACGGCCTTCTGCTGGACGTCAACGGGATCGGTTTCAGCCTTCGCATGCCCGCCCGGGATCTGGCCGGTCTGCACGCCGGAGGGCATGAGCGGATCCTCACAGTCATGACCGTTTCCCAGGACGCCATCGCCTTGTATGGTTTCCTGTCCGCTTCATCGAAGACCTTGTTCACCCAGTTGCAGAAGGTGAGCGGGGTAGGGCCCAAGGCCGCCATGGCCATCCTATCCACCCTTTCCCCGGAAGAGTTGGGGAAGGCCATCCATGACAACGACGTGACCGCTTTGACCCGGGCCCCAGGGGTCGGGAAGAAGGGGGCCCAGAAGATCATTCTGGAGCTTCATGGCTCGGTCGATTTCTCCTCTCTGGATGAGGCTCCGGCCTCCCGGGTAGAGGAAGGCGGGCTGGACTCTTCGGTGGACCAGGTCATCCAAGGCTTGTCTTCTTTGGGATGGCAACGGCGGGACGCCTACCAGGCCACGATGGAGGCCCTGGGCCAGTTGAGTCTGACGGCTCCTTTGACCGCCGGGCAGATTCCCCAGGTGCTCCGCAAGGCTTTGAGCGATTTGGACCGGGGCCGATAAAGCGAGGAGACCAGTGATAACATGAATGACGATTTTCCACAGGCTCAGGCGGACCCTTGGGCTTCGAGAGCTGACAACGCGGACGCCCAGGAAGAGTCCCTGCGGGTCATTTCCGCCCAACCCCAAGAGGAAGACCGGGTCAGCGATGAGGAGTTGCGTCCGGCGACCCTCGATACTTTCATCGGACAGCCGCAGCTGAAGGCCCAGCTGGGTCTTTTCCTACAGGCGGCCCAGAAGAGGGGGGTGCCGCCGGATCATATCCTTCTGGCCGGTCCTCCCGGCTTGGGAAAGACCACCCTGTCCATGATCGTCGCCAAAGAGCTCGGCGTCCCCATCCGCGTCACTTCGGGCCCGGCCATCCAGCATGCCGGGGACCTGGCTTCCATCCTCAGTTCCTTGGATGAAGGGGAGGTCCTCTTCATCGATGAGATCCATCGCCTGCCTCGGGCGGCCGAAGAGCTTCTGTACATAGCCATGGAGGATTTCCGGGTGGATGTCATGGTCGGGAAGGGGCCAGGGGCCTCTTCCATCCCTCTGACCCTGCCCCGGTTCACGGCCATCGGAGCCACGACCAGGGAAGGCATGCTTCCTTCCCCTCTGCGGGCCCGGTTCGGCTTCACCGCCCACCTGGATTATTACCCCAAATCGGAGTTGGAACGTCTGATCAAGAGGTCGGCCCTTGTCCTCAATATGACGATCGACGACCAGGCGACCCGCGAGCTGGCCCTCCGCTCCCGGGGCACCCCCCGGGTGGCCAACCGTCTCCTACGACGGGTCAGGGACTGGGGGATCGTCCATGGTCTGGAGACCATCGACGCCGAGGCCGTCATCGATGCTCTGGAACTTTATCAGATCGACAAGGAAGGCCTGGACCGGCTGGATATCGCCGTGCTCACCGCCCTGTGCAAGCAGTTCAAAGGCGGACCGGTCGGCCTCAACAACCTGTCGGCCATGGTGGGGGAAGAGGCCGAGACCGTGGAAACGGTCTGCGAGCCTTACTTGGTCCGTGAAGGCTTCCTGGTGAGGACCCCCCGTGGCCGCGCCGCCACGGACCGGGCCTGGAAGCATCTCGGCCTGCAGCCCCCGGAACAGACAGCGGGGGATGTCACAAGTCTGTTCTAGACTTATAAACCGGCCGACAAGCTGAAAGCCCTTGCAAATCATGGCTTTCAAGGCTTCCGGGCCTCAGTGGCCTGTCATAGATGGAAAAAACAAGGATTAGCTAAGGAGCTTTTCATGATTATTCTCTCCGCCGCCAAAGCGTCCAATTCCGGAGCGGGCTCGTCCATGCTCTTCATGATTATCCTCCTGATAGCCATGATCGGCCTGATGGTATGGACCTCCCGCAAACAGAAGAAACAGCAGTCCCAAGTGCAGGATTTCCGCCAGACTTTGAAGGAAGGGGACCCCGTCGCCACTGTCGGCGGCCTGCTGGGCACCGTGCATTCCGTGGATTTGGAACATGATGAGGTCGTCATCGACTCCGAAGGTTCCCTGTCCAAGTGGCGCATCCAGGCCATCACCGAGCCCCCGATCCGTCCGGCTTATGTTTCCGACGACGAGGTGGATGAAAACGGCAATCCTTTGGCTGACCAGTCCGAGACCGCCGATTCTTCCGATTCTTCCGAGAGCGTCACTCCTGAAACCCCTGAAAACGTCGCTTCCTCCGAACAGACCGGTGCGGCCGCCTCTCCAGCTCCCGCCGCCGGCTCTTTTGATTCAGCCGACCTGGCCGGGTCCGGAGCGGAGCAGGTCCCTTATGAGCGGCCAGCCCAGGAAAATTAACGGTACGGCCACAGACACGGACATAATCGAAGACAGAGATAGACAAGGACGAACATGACCACCAACGACATCAATCTCGATGATGTGAAAGGCGTCTCCCAGGAGGATGCCAAATATCTGGGATCCTTGATCCGCACTATCCCCGGATTCCCGACGGAAGGGGTGCTTTTCCGCGATTTCATGCCGGTTTTCGCCGACGCCTGCGGGCTCAACATCCTGGTTGATGCCACCGTCGCCTCCCTGCCTGTGGATCCGGACGATTTCGACTATGTGGCAGGATTGGAGGCCCGGGGCTTCCTTTTGGGTACCCTCCTGGCGCAGAAACTGGGCAAGGGGTTCATCGCCGTCCGCAAGGCCGGCAAGCTTCCCCCTCCGGTCATCCGCCAGTCCTACACCTTGGAGTACGGCAAGGCCACCATGGAGATCGAGCGTGACATCATCAAGCCCAACTCCCGGGTGCTGATTCTGGACGACCTGGTCGCCACCGGCGGCACCGCCTGGGCGGCCATGAAACTCTTCGAATCCATCGATTGCTCGGTCGTCGGCTTCAGTTTCGTCATGAGACTGGATGGGCTCGACGGATTCGACCGGATCTCCGGCCATCCGATCTCCTCGCTTTTCAGCATGCCAGCCTGAGCTTTCTCGCTCAGCGTCCGTTCGATTCGGAAGACAAGAAAAGGGGTCGTCAATGCCAGCTCGAAAAATCTCATCTCGTCCTGTTCCAGGGGAAGATCAAGCTGGGAAGGACGACCCTTCGTCTGACTCCGGGGCATCCGGGCAGTCCCCCAGATTGATCCGTTCCGGTTCCTCATCCGGGTCCTCCCTGCCGGGACACATTGCCAGGGGAGTGGCCGTCACTCTCATTTCCTATGGGCTTTTCGCCCTCAGCCTTTTCCTCCTGACCGCCCTGTTCACCATGCTCGTCGGTTTGGAGACGAAAACCAGCCTCAACGACAGCATCCTTCCCCTGACCGGGGTCTTCCTCCTTTTCGCCCAAGGCAGCGCCGTCACTTATCAGGGGATCACCGTCTCCCTGTTGCCTCTCGGCCTGCCCCTGGTCTTCATCATCCTGATCCGGGCGGCGGCCAAACGGTTCAAACTCAGTCTGAGCGGCTATCTGGCCGCCAGCCTTTCCTGGCTCATTCTCACCGCCCTCCTCCTACGTCCGATGCGCCCTTACCTGGTTGGTGGCCTTCCTCAGGCCCTGGGCCGCAGCTGGCTCGTCCTCACCCTCGGGGCCCTCTTGTCGGTATCCGAGGAATCCCCGCTGATCTTCCGCCTGCGCCTCTTCGTCCGAGCCCACGTGAGCGGCCCCATCCGGAAAGCCATCAAGCTCGGTTTCCGTCTGGCCGGTAAGGTCGCTCTGGTCTTCCTAGCCCTGTCTGTCGTGACCCTCCTGATCTGGATTTTTCGGAATTTCGCTACCGTCCGCACGGTCGCCTCCTACAGCGGGATGGGGCCGGTGTCTTTGGCCATTTTCTGCCTGGTCTCCCTTTTCTGGCTGCCCACCTTCCTTTTGTGGGCCCTGTCTTGGATTCTCGGCTCCGGCTTCGCCATCGGGACCACGGCCGTCTTCACCCTCTGGCAGAGCAGGTCCAGCAGCCTGCCGATCCTGCCTGTCTTCGGCCTCTTCCCCTCATCGGTGTCGAACCGGACCGTCATCCTCCTGATCCTTATCCTACCTATCATCCTCTTCTTCCTTTTAGGGGTCCATACCATCGCCTCGTCCTCCACTTATAATCTCTTTTCCGCCAGCTGGGGGCGTCAGGAGGATGCAGCCGAGTCGGACTTGACCCTGCCCGGAATCCTCGATCCTCAGTCCGCTGATGGGCGGGGTCAGCAGGAGAAACGCAAAGTGGAGAAATCCGGGGAAAGGGAGAAGACAGAAGAGGAAGGTGAAAAGGGGACCAGGCAGGACGAGCTGGACCAAGAAGAGGAACCCTTCTGGAAGACCATCCTCTCCGTCCTCATCTCCTTCGCTTACGTCGCCGCCACCTTCATCGTGGCCATCATAGTCACCATCGCCCTGGCCACCTGCCTTTACAGTCTGGCCTCCGCCTCCTTGGGCACCCATTCCCTCAGCCAAGTGGGGGTCGATCTTTCGGCTTCCTTAAGCGTCACCGGCAGACCAGTGACATGGGGGTTCTTCGCCGCCTGGCTCCTTTCCCTGGCCCTGGTCGTCATCCGTCTGACGATCGCCCACCTGAGGGCTCCGTTATCACATAGTGAGCGCTCTGACCAAGACTAGGCCTTCATCCCCGCTAAGCTGGATTCCGTCAACCAGATAGAAGAAAGCAGGTATGATGACCCAATCATCTCGCCCTTTGAACCGCGTCCTCGTTTCCGTTTTCCATAAGGATGGCCTGGACACGCTCGCCCAAGCCTTCCGGAAGGCCGGGACGGAAGTCGTATCCACGGGGTCCACCGCGGCCCGCTTGGAAGAATTGGGGGTTCAGGTGATCCCCGTCTCCCAGGTGACAGGATTCCCCGAAAGCTTCGAGGGCCGCGTCAAGACCCTGGACCCGCACATCCACGCCGGCATCCTGGCTGATCTGACGAATCCCGAGCACGCCAGGCAGTTGAAGGAATTGGGGATCAAGCCTTTCGACGCCGTCATCGTCAACCTTTACCCCTTCGCCGACACCGTCCGTTCCGGGGCTGGCGAGGCGGAGTCCATCGAGAAGATCGACATCGGAGGCCCCTCCATGGTCCGGGGAGCGGCCAAGAACCACGCCTCGGTGGCCGTCATCACCGACCCGGCCGATTACCGTCTGGTGGCTGAGCGCATCGAGAACAGGCAAGGTTTCAACCTGGAAGAACGCCGGTACCTGGCCGCCAAGGCCTTCGCCCACACGGCGACTTACGACGCTACGATCGCCGAATGGTCCGCTTCCCGCTGGACCAAGCCCGAATCCTTGACGACAGGCGAAGAAGAGGCCTATCAGCCGACTTTCACCAAAAGCTGGGATCTGTCCCATACCCTCCGCTACGGCGAGAACCCTCATCAAAGCGCCGCCCTCTACCTGGATCCTTTGGGCAAGGACGATTTCGCCCATGCCCAGCAGCTCGGCGGCAAGCCCATGAGCTACAACAATTTCGTGGATGCCGATTCCGCTTGGCGCAGCGTCTGGGATTTCCCCGGTCAGACGGCCGTGGCTGTGGTCAAGCATTCCAACCCTTGCGGCTTGGCGATTGGGGACACGGTGGCCGAGGCCCATCGCAAGGCCCATGCCTGCGACCCTATGAGCGCCTACGGCGGGGTCATCGCCGCAAACGCCACCGTCTCCCTGGAGATGGCCCAGCAGGTCAAGCCGATCTTCACCGAAGTGATCGTGGCCCCATCCTATGAGCCGGAGGCCTTGGAACTCCTGCGCACCAAGAAGAACCTCCGCATCCTCCATGTTTCATCCCGCCCTCATCCTCAGCCGCAACTAAGGGCCATCGACGGAGGCCTGCTCATCCAGGATGAAGATCAGATCAACGCTTCCGGGGATGACCCTTCCACCTGGACCCTGGTCGCTGGAGCGGCCGCGGACAAAGAGACTTTCCAGGACCTGGTTTTCGCTTGGAGGGCCGTCAGGTCGGTCAAGTCCAACGCCATCCTCATCGCCCACGAAGGGGCGACGGTCGGGATCGGCATGGGCCAGGTCAACCGGGTGGATTCCAGTCACTTGGCCGTGACCAGGGCCAACACCTTGGCAGATGGCCAAAACCGCACCCAGGGAGCCGTCGCGGCCTCCGACGCCTTTTTCCCCTTTCCTGACGGCATGCAGATCTTGGCCGAAGCGGGGGTGAAAGCCATCGTCCACCCCGGCGGATCCATCCGCGACGAAGAGGTCTTCGAAGCGGCCAAGAAGGCCGGGATCACCATGTACGTGACCGGGACCCGCCACTTCTTCCATTGAGACTTGGCGGGACCGACTTGTGGCAGGGCCATCTGCCGTGCGGGTGTATGATGGCCCTATGACAGATAGGAAGCATCGTCCTTACGTATCCGAAAGCCAGGAAGGCAAACCTTGGTTCGAATGGATAGTCGCGGGGATGGTGCTTCTTTCCGTTCTCGCCCTCGCCTTCCACCAACCCGGCTGGGGCACCGGCATCCTTGCGGTCACCGCCATCGTCACCGCCCTGATCCGCCTGATCCTTCGGGAACGCAGCCCCTGGAAGGTCCGCTCCGTCCCCTTCGATTCCTTCATCGGTCTGGCTTTGGGCCTGGGGTTGATCGTCACCTACTTGTCCATCCTGGCCATCTCCTGACTGATTTGACTGATTCATGTCTTATCATGCCTTTGAGCTATGCAAGAAATCCAAGCATAAGATCCAAGCATAAAATCGGTCGGTGAATCGAATGAAACAGGCATGAAAAAAGGGTCGGACCTGCGTCCGACCCGAGAAAGAGGGTTGAAGCCGGCTTAGAAAGCCAATCCGTCGGAGGAGGGGTCCCCAGCCGAATCGGAAGCGGAAGAGACAGGCCCGCTGGATTCGTCGGATGCGTCAGATCGGCCTTCCGCCTGGTCATCGGCTTGGGGTTTGCCGGCTTCCACGACGATGGAGTCGAAGGTAGGCTTCGTCTCCACGCTATCGGAATCTGCGTTCTTATCAGCTTTTGCGGTGGTCGCGGCCTGGTCTTTCCGCCCATCCTGGTCCTGATCGCCTTCAAAGGAGGAGTCTTCATCCTCCTGGTCAAAGGGTTCCTGGCTGATTTCCGCATAGATGGCGGCGTCATTGGCGTGGACCGAGCTATAGACGATGACGACGAAGGCTACCAGAGCCGCGGCCAGCAGGGGGACCAGCCAGAAAACCCAAAGCTGGGGGAGGGGGTTGGGGTCGGTCAGGCCACGCAGCTTGGCCATGATGGCGATGCCGGTCGCCTTGGCGGGGTTGAGGCTGGCATGGTCGAAGCCGAAGGTGAGCATGGTGCCGAAGCCATAAGCCAGTCCCATGCCCAGGGGGTACCAGCGTTTGCCTAGCCCCCGCTCGTCGCTGTTGGCCATGTAGACGCCGATGATCAAGACCAAAGACATGCATTCAAGCAGGATGCTCCAGCCCATGCCGAAAGTCATCCGGAAGTTCGCGTAGGCGGTCGGAATCGCCAATGAGCTCTTCGATCCCTGGTCGTAGATGTTGGTCATGTAGCTGAGGAGGAGATTGATCGCGCTTTTGTCGGCGGAGGATTCAGGCAGGGTGAAAGCGACGGCGGCGGCCGAGGCGAGGCCTCCGAGAAGCTGGGCGATGATGTAGACGAGGGCGTCCAGCCAACCGATGCGGGATGCCAAGGCTGCGGCGAAGGTGACGGCGGGATTGATCTGGCCTCCGGAGATGCGGCCGAAGAGGGCGGAGACGGCCCCGTAGGCCATCGCCGCCATGAGGGATATGATCAGGAGGAGCGCCACCACGGAAGTGGAGGCGGCGGGAAGGATGGCGGTAACGACGAAGATGGCCGTGAAGACCATGAAGGAGCCGAGGAATTCAGCCCCGGCGCGGGCGAAGAGGGTGAAAGGGACCGGTTCTTTGGAAACCGACCGGTCCAAGGTGTTATCGGCGATATCTGACATGACTTCCCTTCAATTTGAGAATCCTTCAAAGGATGGTGAGTTTCATACGCTCATATCCTACCATCGAAGTCACACAAATCAGGATTTTGGGCGGTCTTTCCGGTATACTTTGACTATATTTTGAGAAAGCTCAAAGGAAAGACGACACCTGTCGCAGCCAGTCCCGCTGGCTTGGTCACGTTGGGAGAACGATGCCGCATCAATACAGTCGCGCCGCCAAAGCGCATGAAGATTCTCAGGAAGGCGTTCGCCTTCAAAAAGTACTCGCCCAAGCCGGCTTTGGTTCCCGTCGTAAATGCGAGACCATGATCACCGACGGCCGGGTCGAGGTCGATGGGGACCTGGTCACCGAGCTCGGCGTCCGGGTGGATCCCCTTCACCAGGAGATCCGGGTCGACGGTTCCCGCATCCATATTTCCAACCGCCATGTCACCTTGGCCCTCAACAAGCCTCGGAAGGTCCTATCCACCATGGACGATCCCAAAGGCCGATGGACTTTGAGGGACATCGTCGGAGACCGGTATGAACGGATCTTCCACATGGGCCGCCTCGATTACGACACCGAAGGGCTCATCCTCATGACCGATGACGGGGAGCTGGCCCAACACGTCATGCATCCTAAATATGAGGTGGACAAGACCTACATCGCCACGGTGGAAGGCCACATCGGCGGTAGCGTCTGCCATCGCCTGGTCCGTACGGGGGTCCAGCTGGATGACGGCTGGATCAAATTGGACCAGTGCTCCATCATCGACCAGAACCGGGATAGGTCCGTGGTCAAAGTGGTCATCCATTCCGGTCGCAACCGCATCGTCCGCCGTGTCTTCGGCGCCATCGGCTTCCCCGTGGTCAAACTGATCCGCACCCAGATAGGCCCAATCAAACTGGGGGAGCTCAAATCCGGCTCTTACCGAGTCCTGACCGGGGCTGAAGTCAACGCTCTTCATAAGGCGGTGGGGCTATGATCACAGTCGCTATTGATGGCCCTTCCGGGGTTGGGAAATCATCGACTTCCCGAGCCTTGGCCCAACATTTCGGTTACGCTTATCTGGACACCGGGGCCATGTACCGGGCGGCCGCTTGGTGGGTCATGAGCCAAGGGGTCGATCTGGACCAGGTGACCGAGGCCGATGAAGAGCGAATCACCCGGATGGTCGCCGCCTTCTTCACCGAGGATCATTGTCGGATCTCCCTTGACCCATCCGCTTTCGACATCAGCAGCGACGGGGTCAGCATCAAAGAGGCCATCCGACAGGTCCGGGTCTCCACTCATGTCTCGGCCGTATCTTCCATCATCCCGGTCCGCCACCTGCTCATCGCCGCCCAAAGGGCCTACATAGACCAGGAGAACGATCCCGATTCCTTCTCGGGGGGAGCCGGAATCGTGGTGGAAGGCAGGGACATCACCACCGTCGTGGCCCCTTACGCCCAAGTCCGGGTCTTGTTGACGGCCCGGGAAGAGGTCAGGCAGGCCAGACGGAACGCCCAGAGCGCCGCCGCTTCATCTGCGGCCCCCGCCGCCGGCGCAGCGCCTCGTTCCGGGGATGATGTGGCCGCCCGCGACGCCAAAGACGCCAAAGTGACCTCTTTCACCACGGCGGCCGAAGGGGTGACCACGGTCGACAACTCCGACCTGACCTTCGACCAGACCCTTGATGTCCTCATCGGCCTGGTGAACGAGGCCATCGACCAGGACCTGTACGATAACTACCTCTCCCAGCTGGAAGGCTACGATCTGGACGAAGAGGACCGGGCCCTCCTGGCTGAGTCCGAAGGGCCAGTCGGCGGCCAGGAGGCCACCGACGAGAAGGTCGGGGTCATCGCTGTCATCGGCCGGCCCAATGTGGGCAAATCCACCTTGGTCAACCGCGTCTTAGGGCACAGGGCCGCCATTGTGGAGGACACCCCGGGGGTCACCCGGGACCGGGTCTCCTATGAGGCGGAATGGGCCGGGCATGATTTCAAATTGGTCGACACCGGGGGCTGGGAGGCCGACGTGGAAGGAATCGATTCCGCCATCGCCGACCAAGCCTCCATCGCCATGAATATGGCCGACGCCATCATCTTCGTGGTCGATGGGACCGTTGGTCTGACCCAAACCGACGACCGCATCGCCTCTTTGCTGCGTTCCTCGGGCAAACCTGTCACCGTGGCCGTCAACAAGGCCGATTCCCAGGCGGCCGAGTACGCGGCTGCCGAATTTTGGAAGCTGGGCCTGGGCGAGCCTTTGCCCATCTCCGCCTTGCATGGCAGGGGGGTGGGCGACCTGCTCGACGCGGCCGTGAATTCCCTGAGCACGGTGGAAAAACTGACCGGGTCCCTGGCCGCCAGCGATCTGCGGCGCGTGGCCCTCATCGGTCGTCCCAACGTGGGCAAATCCTCCTTGCTCAATCAATTGGCCCACGAAAACAGGTCCGTGGTCAACGACCTGGCCGGGACCACCCGGGACCCGGTGGACGAGGTCATCACCATAGGCGACGAGAAATGGCTCTTCATCGATACGGCCGGAATCAAACGCCGTCTCCACAAACAAAGCGGGGCCGACTATTACTCCAGCCTGCGCACCCAGGCCGCGATCGAACGCTCCGAACTGGCTCTGGTCCTTTTCGACGCTTCCCAGCCCATCTCTGACCAAGACCTGAAAATCATGAGCTCGGCCGTCGAAGCCGGCAGAGCCATCGTCCTCGTCTTCAACAAGTGGGACGCTTTGGACGAATTCGACCGTCTGCGTCTGGAACGCCTGTGGGAGACCGAATTCAACCGCGTCGCCTGGGCCCAGAGGGTCAACCTTTCGGCCAAGACCGGCTGGCATACCAACCGCCTGCTGGGGGCCATGCATATCGCCCTGGATTCATGGGACAAGCGCATCCCCACCGGCAAGCTCAACTCCTTCTTAGGACAGCTGCAGGCCGCCCACCCTCATCCTTTGAGGGGAGGGAAACAGCCCCGCATCCTCTTTGCGACCCAAGCGGCCACCAAACCCCCACGTTTCGTCATTTTCGCCACCGGCTTCCTGGAACATGGCTACCGGCGTTACATCGAGCGGAGCATGCGTGAACGCTTCGGTTTCGAGGGTTCCCCCATCCAGATTTCCGTTCATATCCGGGAGAAGAAAAAGAAGGGGAAGTCAGGCGCGACACGACGAAACACCCCGGGCCGCACTTAGTAGGAGGGTGTGTTAATCTATGAGACGTGCTTGCGAAAGGCCTGAGGTCTGAGCGAGTCGACGGGCCATAGCGCAGCTTGGTAGCGCACTTGACTGGGGGTCAAGGGGTCGCGGGTTCAAATCCCGCTGGCCCGACGAATGAGCCTGGTGGTTTTCCGCCAGGCTTTTTGTTTTTCTCCCTTATTCTCCCCTCCTGCTTGATTCGCCAAGCCTTCCTTGGCGCCCCCTGCGGCCCTTGGCAGCCTCTGAGTGGTTTTCCTGAGTGTTCTCAGCGCTCCTCATAGCGGAGCGTCAGGCGCCTGCAGGGTCATGCGGACCGGGCGGGGCAAAAGCAGAGAGGGAAAACGGACAAAAGCGGTGTTGTTTTTTGCCTTCAGCTTGTTTTTCCGCTAGAATGATGACGGTTTGGCCGGGAAGCTCCCAGCCACGAAAGGTTCTTTCATGGACAACAACGCCTTTGAAGCCTCGGCGCAGAAAATGCGCGACAACGATATGAGCGATTTCGCCATCGAACAGTTCAAGAGGCTCTATGACATCTGGCAGGAAGACGAATCAGAGTGGATTCGCGAATCGGATGTCGAACCGGTCGATCATATCCGTCATATCGGTGAGATTCACGACACCATCAACGCGAAGACGGCCAGCAAGGCCTTAGCCAAGACGGCCATGCTCAAATTGAATGGGGGATTGGGGACCTCCATGGGCCTGCAAGGGGCCAAATCCCTTCTGCCCGTCCGTCGGCACAAAGCCCGGCAGATGAATTTCCTGGACATCATCCTAGGACAGGTAACCACCGTCCGCCAGCAGCAGGGGGTGAAGCTCCCCCTGACCTTCATGGACTCCTATCGGACTTCCAAGGACTCCCTGGCCCGTATCCGGCGGAACCGCAATTTCCATCAGGACGAGATCCCCGTGGAGATCCTTCAAAGCCGCGAGCCCAAGATCGTCAACGCCTCCGGTATGCCGGTCTCTTTCGTGAAGAACCCCGACCTGGAATGGTGCCCCCCCGGGCATGGCAGCGTTTTCAGCTCCTTATGGGAATCCGGCCTTTTGGACGTCCTGCAGAACGAGGGGATGGAGTATCTTTTCATCTCCAATTCCGACAACCTGGGGGCCCGGCCGTCCAGCACCGTCTCCGGGGCCTTCGCCCAATCCGGGGCCTCCTTCATGATCGAGGTGGCAAAGAAGACCGACGCCGACCGCAAAGGCGGTCAGCTGGTCCGCGATAAGAAGAGCGGCCGCCTCATGCTGCGGGAGATGACCCAGGTACACCCGGACGATAAGGATGTGGCCACCGATGTCAACGTGCATCCTTATTTCAACACCAACAACCTCTGGGTCCGCATCAGCGCCCTGAAGAAGCTCCTGAAGAAGCACAAGGGAGTCCTTCCTTTGCCGGTCATCCGCAATTCGAAGACGGTCGACCCGACCGATTCGTCCACCCAGCATGTGATCCAGCTGGAGACGGCCATGGCAGCGGCCATCTCTTTGTTCGATGACGCCGTCTGCGTGGAAGTGAGCCGGTCCCGTTTCCTCCCCGTCAAGACGACCAACGACCTGGTCATCCTCCGCTCCGACCGCTTCCATCTGACCGACGCCTTCGAGATGGAGGACGGCAACTACATCTTTCCCGACATCAATCTGGACCCCCGCTTCTACAAGAACATCGATGATTTCGACGAGCGTTTCCCCTACTCGGTCCCTTCCTTGGCGGCTGCGAATTCCTTCACGGTCGAGGGGGATTGGACTTTCGGACGGGATGTGCGTTGTTTCGCCGACGCCCACCTATCCGACATGGGACGGCCTTCCTACGTCCCCAATGGGTCTTTCGTGGGGCCGCAAGGAATCGAATCGGATTCCTGGCAATAAGCGAAAAAGACCGCGAAGGATTCCAATAGCGATCCGGATGAGGCCATAGGTGAGGGTTTCGACCCTTTTCTCAGCTCTTATCACGAATTTTGCGGAAAATGTGTGTTTTGTGAAAATACATATTAGAATGAAGGAGTGTATGCCCTGGACAAGTCCGTGGCTTCCCTTTTTGCGGGAGTTTCTTCAGGGGTCCGGGCCCCGATAAATGAACGACCGCGCCCGATGCGGTCAGAAACAGGTACAAGAGGATATATGGCTGAAGGATCTACGAACGGTAGGCGTCGATTTTCCGATAAGTGGGGGAAGCACGAGCTCGACGTACTGGCCGTCCTGTCATCTGCTTTTCCCCAGTGGCTTACCTCGCGGCAAATCGCCCAGCGAGTGAAGGCTTATGCCGATTCATACGGCGAGCTGGCGGATCAGGCGGCTAAGGCTGCCTTCGCCAAGCAATTCCAACGTGACCGGGCCAAGCTGACGGCCATGGGCATCGCCATCGAATCCCGGCAGCCGGAATATTCCTCCAAGTCGGAAGGCCAGGATTTCGCTTCCTATCGTCTCCAGCTGGGGGATGAGCCCCGGGTCATGACCCAATTCCAGACGGAAGACATGCCCCTCTTGGCGGCCGCCAACTATCTGGCCCGGTCCATCGCGGCCAATGAGCAGGAGAACATCCAGCGGGCGAAAGACAGCCAGCACAAGAGCCGGAGCACCCCACGCCTGGCCCAGACCCCGACCCCGGGATTGGGCTTGGATTCCATCGCCCCCGGCCTGGGGACCCAGAAGATCCCCGAAGTCCTCACCAATATCGTGGACTCCCGTCGGTTCGCCGCCACCGTGGAATTCGAAGGCGAGAACATCAATGTGGCCTATACTGACTCGGATGACCTGGCTTCCTATGTCTTGGATCATCCCGGCTCCCGAATTCTGGAACCAGTCGAAGCCCGTGAGGCATACAAACGTCGTTTGAATGCCGCTAAAGCATTCGAATTGGCCGACTTGTCCGTCTCCGACAAGGCCATCCCCGCTTCCGACGTTCCGGTGATCTCCGTCTCCGAACTCCTTCAGACCGATGACGAGCTGCCGAAGAAGCAACCGACGGTCCAGACCGGGAGCGAAGTTGATCGCCGCCTCCACCTCATGCTTTTCCTTTCCGCCCATCTGGGGGAGGAGTATTCCCTGACCGAGCTGGCGGACCGCTTCATCGGCCCCGCCCGCACCCCGGAAGAGGAACGGCGCAACGTCAACACCCTGCGCAAGGACATCGGCACTTTGACCACCGTCTCCGACGATGGGGAAGTGGCCGGAAGCCAGTTCTTCGAGATCGACTGGCCCCTGCTGGAAGACGAAGGCATCGTCAGCGCCACCAATTCTTTGGGTCTGGAACGCCTGGCAGGGGTTTCACCCCAATATATGAGCATGCTGACCGCTTCCGTCAGCTACCTGGCCCATTCCCCCCTCATGCCGGACATCGACCGCAAGCAGGCCATGGATCTCTATAATCGGCTCTATGAGTATTCCAAACCCGGTCAGACCCCCTGGCTGAGCCTGACCGGTTTCGAGCTGGCCCCCGCCTGCTTCCCAATCATCAAGCACGCCATTGAACACGACCAGCTGCTGGACATGGAATATACCGATGGGTCCGGCCGCACCCGCCGCCGTCTGGTCGCCCCGGCGAAAGTCTTCGTGGATGAAGGTGTCTACTACCTGGCCGCCTGGACCGGGGTGGGGGAGAAGGACCGGAAGGTCCCGGCCGAGGACCCCATCGATGAAGAGGATCAGGCCCCTGTCCGCAAACGCCGCAATTCCAAGTCACAGAACTGGCAGACCCTCCGTCTTTCCCGCATCGGCAAGGTGGAGACGGTCGAGCCCAGCCATCACATCGACGTTCCGGAAGTCCCCCTGTCCGACTTGCGCGAATGGAACTTCGAGAACGGGACCGAAGCCGTCTTCCTGACCAATCAGAAGGGGATGCCTTTTATCAAGAGCCTTCCGGGGGCCACGGTCGAAGACACCGATCACGGCCAAAAGGTCCATCTGATCATCTCGTCCGACTCCTGGTTCGTGGCCTTCTGCATCGCCCACGCCCGCCATATCAGCGCTGTGGGGCCGGAGACTCTGCGGTCCATGATCACGGCCCGAGCCGATCGGGAGCTCACCCATATCAATCAACAGGAAGAGGCCGATTCCAAGCGGTCCGAAGGTCATCGGAGGAGGCGCTGATGCCGGGCTGGGGATGGGCCATCCTGATCGTCGCGGCCTTGATCGTCTTCATCCTGGGATTGATTTACGCCTTCCTCCATGCCAAAAAAGCCATGACGGGGATTTCAAAGACGGCCGACGACATCCAGGTACGGGTCGCCAAGATGACGGAGAAGGGGGAGCTCCTGGACAGGGACCGGGTCCCCGCTTTTGCCAAACCGATCAAAGCGAGCGCCGACGTTTATTCCAAAGCCCACGAAGAGGTCTTGGAAGGCAAACGGCGCCGCTCCCAGCGTCACCGCGCCACCTGGGACAGCTGGGCCGAGACGGATAAGAAGACCATCAACGGGCTCGGGCAAAAGCTGGGAATTCCGGCCGAAGACCTCCTTGACGAGAACGACTAGTGAGGCAGGCCAGAACGAAAAAGCCGGGGGGAGTCCGCCTCGGGCTGCTGACTAACCCTGCCTCGGACTTGGGAAAAGGACGCAAGGCCGACGAGCGCATCATCACTCTCCTCCGGAAAAAGACCAAAGAGCTGGGCTATCGTCTGCGGGTCCTCTCAGCCCCTGATGCGGCCACCTCTTTAGATCTGGTCCGTTCCGCCCTGCCTGACCTCGATCTTCTCCTCGTGGCCGGGGGAGACGGGATCGTCCATATAGCTGCCAACGCCTTGTCCGGCAGCGACCTGCCTGTGGGCATCATCGCTTGCGGGTCCGATAACGATTTCGCCCGCGGATTGGGCCTACCCATCCACGAAATCGAAACCAGCGTCGACCTCCTTTTGGAGGCCTGGATGCAGCGGTCCATCCTCCCCGTGGACCTGCTCGCCGTCGATCCCCTTCCTTCCGACTCGGGCGCTTCAGACGCTTTCGGCGCTTCCAAAGCTTCCAACGTATCCACCGCTTCCACCGAGCGAGTGGGCGGCCAACGAACCGTCTACGTGGCTGGCTCCCTGAGCTGCTCCATCGACGCCGCCATCAATCAAAGGGCCAATCGTTCACCCCTGCCGTGGGGGCCTTTGCGTTACGTCCAAGCGGGGGTCTCGGAAGCCAGCCATCCCCTGGCTTACGGTTTCC
The DNA here is from genome assembly GCF_001042675.1 of Parascardovia denticolens DSM 10105 = JCM 12538. Classification (NCBI taxonomy): domain Bacteria; kingdom Bacillati; phylum Actinomycetota; class Actinomycetes; order Bifidobacteriales; family Bifidobacteriaceae; genus Parascardovia; species Parascardovia denticolens. The sequence goes on along the minus strand of NZ_AP012333.1, from coordinate 961,079 downwards.
GCCTTGGTCTGGACGCGGGCGGGACCGAGGACGGGCCGGATAAGCCGGCGACCCTTTCCCCGGAGACCCCCCTCCTTTTGATTTCCAACGCACAGTGTATAAGCAGCGGAATCAGGATTTCGCCTTATTCCTCCTTGCAAGACGGCCACCTGGATCTGGTTTTGACCAAATGGACGCCCAGCCCCCTGCAGGCCATCAGGACCTTGCTCAGAGGCTACAAGGGACTGCACATCCAGGACCGGTTGATCGGCTGGAAGCGGGTGAAGGCGGTGACGATAGCGGCCAGCGGTCGCGGGACCGAACCCCCTGATCTCATGGGGGATGGGGAGATGATAGGCCGTCTGCCCGTCAGAGTCAGCTGCCGGCCGAGAGCCGTGCGTATCCTTTTTCCTCTTGGTCTTGATGACCCCGAAAAGAATCAAAAGGACGGCGTCCAGACCGACGGCCGCCATAAGGACAGGATATGAGTAAACATTGGCGTCATAGGCAAGCCGCCGACCGGGCAAAAGAGGCGTCCGAAAACGAGGCCTTGATCGAATACCGATGGGAATCCGAAGACAGGGATCAATTGACTCCGGCCCAGCGTTTCCAGGCCTATAGCAGGGGGAAATCCCGACGGACCTCAAAATCCCAGGTCTCTGACCAAGACCGGCAGACAGGCTTAGGAAGAGTCTCACGAAAGGACTCACAGGCCGGTTCGTCTACAAGTTCATCCGATTCTGCCAGTTCACCCACTTCATCAGGAACCGGGTACCTGGCCCACCTGTATGAAGAGTCTTTGGATTTCGACCTGGATAAGTTCCAACGGCGGGCCCTGACCGAACTCGAAGCCGGCAATAACGTCCTGGTGGCCGCTCCCACCGGGGCGGGCAAGACGATCATCGCCGATTTCGCCATCTACCTGGCCCGGCAAGGCAACGTCAAAGCCTTCTACACAACTCCCATTAAGGCTTTGAGCAACCAGAAATACCATGACCTGGTCAGGATCTACGGACCGGACAAGGTGGGGCTTCTGACCGGGGACATGTCCATCAACTCGGAAGCGGACATCGTGGTCATGACGACGGAAGTCCTGCGGAACATGCTTTACGAAGGGTCAACCACCCTGACGGCCTTGCGTTACGTCATCCTGGATGAGGTGCATTACCTGGCCGACCGCATGCGGGGCCAGGTCTGGGAAGAGGTGATCATCCACCTGCCCAAGGACGTGAAGGTCGTGGGCCTGTCCGCAACCGTCTCCAACGTCGAGGACTTCGCGAATTGGATCCAATCGGTCAGGGGGAAGACCAGCCTGATCGTCTCAGAGAAACGCCCGGTCCCCCTCATCCAGGAAGTCATGCTACAGGAGTCCGATAGGAAGGAGCCCCGGCTTTTCGACCTCTACCAGGACGATCAGGAAGTGGGGAAGGGGGCCAAAGTCAATCCCCAGCTCATCGTCGCCTTGGACCAGCTTGAACGGAAGGCCCAGCGCCAGACTTTCTCCCATCAGGCCCCTGGCCGGGGAAAGAACAAAGTCGGGGCTTATGGCCGCAAAGGTTTGAAAGGCCGACATGGGAACAGAGGTGGAGGGAAGATGCCGACATCTTCCGCAGACGCCGGTCACCATACACCTCGGTGGTGGGCCGTGGTCGATGAGCTGGACTTCCTCGGCCTCTTGCCCGGCATCTATTTCATCTTCTCCCGTAACGGTTGCGACCAGGCCGTCTCCCAATGCATGCAGGCTGGATTGTCCCTTACCTCCCGCGAGGAAGCCCAAGAGATCCGCCAGATCGTCGATTCCATGGCTTATGGGCAGCTGACTGCCGACGATAAGAAAGCCCTTCGTTTCGCTGATTTCCGCCATGCCTTGGAAGAGGGGATAGCCCCACACCATGCCGGGATGATCACCCTCTACCGCCAGATCGTCGAAAAGCTCTTCGAACAAGGCCTTTTGAAGGTCGTCTTCGCCACCGAGACCTTGGCCTTGGGGATCAATATGCCGGCCAGAAGCGTGGTCGTGGAGAAGCTGGAAAAATTCAACGGGGTCAGTCACGAGACTTTGTCTCCGGGGGAGTTCACCCAGTTGACGGGCCGGGCCGGTCGCAGGGGAATCGATCCGGTGGGCTATTCGGTCATCGTGGATCATCCTGGCTTCCTGCCTCAGACCGCCTTGGCCCTGGCCTCCAAGCGCGTCTATCCCTTGCATTCCAGCTTCGCTCCCACCTTCAACATGGCCGTCAACCTCCTGAACCGCTATGATCTGCAGACCGCCCGACGGACCTTGGACCATTCCTTCGCCCAGTGGGAGGCCACCCTTTCCGCTAAGAACCTGGATGCGCAGATTCAGACCTCGCGCCAGACCTTGGAGGGGTATGAGAAGGACTTCGCCTGCGATTATGGGGATTTCGCCGACTTCATGCGGATCCGCCTGGCTCTGACCGACTTGGAGCGGTCGGGTAGAAGGCAGCTGAAACACCAGCGGTTCGCGAATGAGAAGGCCAGGAAGCGCGCCTTCGCCGACCTGGACGCCCGCATCGCTGATTTGAAGAAACAGGAGAAAGAGCATCCCTGCCGTTCCTGCCCGGACCTCGACTCCCATCTGCGGATCGGTTATAAATGGGGCCGTCTGCTCAAAGAGCTGGACCGTTTGGAAGAACGGTACAATTCCCGCACCGGAACCGTCTCCCGGCAGTTCGACCGTCTCTGTTCCATCTTGAGCATGCTTGATTACATTGAGGATGTGAACGAGATGAACATCACGGACGAGGTGAATGCGACAAGCGAGGAAAACGAGACAAGCGAAGCGGAAAATAGGGCCAGAGCCGGTCATTCCGACCAGCCGAGCTACCGTTTGACCGAATCAGGGCAGCTCCTGCGCCGGATTTACAGCGAGAAGGATATCGTTTTGGCCCAGGTCCTGCATGAGGGGACCCTGGACTCCTTGACCGCCGAAGAGATGGCTTCGGTGGCTTCCGCCTTCGTCTATGAACCCCGGCGCGGGTCCTCTACCGGCATGCCTCGGCATTTCCCCGGAGGGGAAAAGGGGAGACTGGCCCAGACCGCCTACCAGGTCCTGCGAACTTTCCAGGAAATCAACGGACTGTGTGAGGATTATGGGACCGACTCCTTGCCTGACATCGATTTCGGCCTAAGCGAAATCATGTTCAACTGGGTGACCGACAAGCCTTTGACCAACATCCTTCGGGATTCCGATCTGACTGGTGGGGATTTCGTACGGAATTGCAAACGGACGGTCGATATCCTCACTCAGATCTCCACCGTGGGCGATTTCCTCCCGGATTCCCGTACAGCGGAGGTCGCCCATGAGGCTGCGGCCCTAGTGAATAAAGGGATCGTGGCCTATAGCGGAATCGATGAGGAATGATCGGAATGACGGCAATGACGGCTTTATAAACCATAATGCATAATAATGGTCGATAACGGTTGAATTGGCGAAAAGGGATAAGCCTGGGCGATACGAGGTGATCCTAAGCGAAATGACTGCTTGAAGGGGGTCGACGGAATAAGGAGCCGTCTTCTTCCTTTAGTAAAGTGGGAAAGATACTTCAGGAGGTAAACATGGCAGAACGTTCTCTTCGAGGCATGAGTATCGGGGCGAAATCCTTGGAGTCGGACGACAACGTCGATTTCGCGGCCCGCAAGGATGTGACTTATGTGTGCCCGCAAGGCCACAGGACGATCCTTCCTCTGTCCGCCGACGTGGAGGCTCCGGAATCTTGGGAATGCCGGTGCGGTCAGATCGCTCATCGGGAGGATGTCGATGACGTCGCCGACGAAAACGGCTCGAAGCCGCAACGGACCCATTGGGACATGCTCATGGAAAGGCGGACGGAAGAAGAGTTGTCTGAATTGCTCAAGAAGCGCCTGAAGATGCATGAGGATGGGTGGATTCCGGATTACGAGTGATGGACGATAAAGGTCATGGGATATAGCTTTAGCCGATAATGTACGTTATGTCAGATTAGTCATATTGATTTAATGATTGACTCGATCCCCGACGGATACCAGGTAAGACTCTCGCAATGGTTTTTCTCAATGAAGACAAATCAAATCACTCGAGCCCGATGCTCCTGTCGCTGGGCCTTCTGCAGCTCGATCCGTTTGCGCAAACGACGTTCAGCCAATTCATCAATCACACGTCCAGGATGCGCCTTGACTTGGCTGTCGGTCAGGTCCACGTAATCGGTCTGGTCCAGGCTGGCCTCGACCTTATGCCAGATGACGCTCACGGAGACGCCGAAAATGGCTTGTCCGGAACTCATCAATTCCATCATCTGCCGGTCGGACTGGCAATCGACCACCCGCTGACCATCGCACAGGATGGTCATCTGCTCTAGATCCTTGCTTTCATGGTTCATGAGGAAGGAAATGGCCTTGTTCACGTTCTGCAGGTTCACCCCTGCGTCCAAGAGCCGCTTGGATACGGCCAGGATGACAACGTCCTTGAAGGAATACAGCCGGCGGGACCCGGAACCATGCGAAGGTGTGATGGACGGCTCCACGATTTGCTTGCGGGCCCAGTAATCAAGCTGACGGTAAGTGATCCCCGCGACTTTGGCGGCGACCGGTCCTTTATAGCCCCGCTTGAGGTCCTTGCTGTCCGAGGTCTCGAAAAGCTCCCCCTGAACGGCGTCCTGAGCCTTCAGCTCTGTCCTGTCGGACAAGCGGACGTGCAGGGAAAGCTGCGGCCTGCCTTGAGCTTGAGTCTCTGTCTTCATGTCTTTCATCATGTGACCATCCTCAAATCCTAAACTACTAATATGTAGTTTAAGCATGGAAGTGTGGAGAATTATTGAGCAACGACGGCAGACTTTGTGAAGAAAACGAAGCGGTACTTCCCTATCATGATCTCATCGCCGTTGCGCAGGACTGTGTCTTCCACCCGCTCCCGGTTCACGTAGGTGCCGTTGAGGCTCCCCCGGTCTTCCACATGATAGCGCCCTTCGATCCGCTTGAAGACCGCATGGGACCTCGAGACCGTGCCGTCGTCAAGCATGATGTCCTCATGAGGATCGCGGCCGACGGTGAGCTCGTCTTCGTCAAGAAGGTAGCGGGAGCCGGACAAGGGTCCCCGGGTGGAGATGAGCAGGGCGTCCTGGGGGCCCAGCTTGGAGATGGTGTCCAGATCGTCGGCAGTCAGGGGCCTCTCCCCCGTCTGCGTCACGGGAATATTGATAGCGGGCAAGCCAATGCTGGTCGTCTCACCTGCAGATGGTATAGGATCCGTCATCTTATCTTAGTCACCTACCGCTTTCGCATATTTGTTTTCTCTGGATTGCACCGTAGCGCTAATCAAAACCTTATCCGATTCCTCTACTTTAACCGTCGCCCCGTACGTTACCCTCAGCTTGGAACCGACCCCGCCGGCGATGTTGATGGCGTTATCCAAGGCGGAAGAGGAGCCGATGGCCCGGAAAACGTAGGGTGAAGAGATGAGCTGGCCGTCGCATTCCACCCCGTTGGCTGTGTCGACGATGTAGGAGGAGGTGATGATGCGCACATGGTTGAGCTCGATCACTTCCGCCCCGGCGTTTCGCAATTCCTCCAGGACGCTGAAGAGGACGGTGGATGAGATGGGGGTCCTCTTCTGGGTGATGGTGATGACCGCCCCTTGGCCTTGGGCCTGCAGTCGTCCGGAAAGGATCCCGTTGATCTGCTCGTTCTCCTTGGCGATCTTGATGATCTCCTCCTGTTTGTTGGCGGCGCTCTTGATGGAGGAAAGCTGGGAATTCAGGTTGGCTTTCTGCGTCTCCAGCTTGCTGATCTGGGAATTGGTCTCGTCCAGGAGGCGGACCAACTCGTCTTCGCTCAAGTTGCTGTAGGTGGTATCGACGTTCCGGGATTGCCACATGTAGCCGAAACCCAAGGCCAGGCACAGGACGAAGATGAGGACGCTGGCCAGGGCCTTGTTGCGGACCATGGGCGAAATCCGAGGGATCCGTTTGACCTTCTTGCGGGGAATGACGGGGAAGGCTCCGGTCTGTTCCTCTTCGTCCTCCTCCTTTTCCTCTTTCGCTTTCCCTTTCTTCGTCCCCTTGTCCCCTTTTTTATCGCCGACCTTGCCTTCGGACAGTGCGTTGCTTTCTTCCGCTCCGGCTGGGTCGTCGGACCTGTCCACCGTGGCTTCATCCTCGACGTTTTCCCTGGCTTCCGTCATATCATCCTTGGTCATCGCTTCTCCCCCTCATGCCCGGAAGATGTACCGGCGGATGGCCGACACGTTCGAGAAGATGCGGATGCCTAGGACCACGATCACGGCGGTCGTCAGCTGGGAACCGACCCCTAGTTGGGAGCCGATGAGGACCAGCAAGGCCGCGGTGACCACGTTGGCGATGAAGGAGATGATGAAGACCCGGTCGCTGAAGTTCCGTTCGAAGTAGGACCGGGCGGCTCCCAGAAGAGCGTCCAAGGCGGCGACCACCATGATGGGCAGGTACGGTTGGAGCCAGATGGGGACGCTGGGCTGGAAGAAGATCCCCGCCACGACTCCTACGATAAGGCCGATGATTGCTGCCATCTTATTTCTCCTTTGCTTTCTCCACGGTGACGCTGGTGACGGCCGGGAGCTTCAAGTCCCCTTGCCGGGAAAAAGAGACCTGAATCCCATAGGACTGCAAGGCCTGACGCAACTGTGGATTATGCGTTTCATCTATGGCCGATGTCAAGTTATTCGAATCCCCTATGGCTTCGATGGTATAGGGGGACGAGATGGGAACCGTCCCGATGAGGATGTTGTTGCCGGCCAGACGGATGGAGCTTTGGGCGCCGAGCCGAATCCCGTTGATGGAGATGGCTTCCGCCCCGTAATACCACAGGCGGGCAACGATGATCTGCATATGGGAGTCGGTCAGAGTCTGCTTCTGCAGGCCGGCGGAGACCCGGTTGGAATCGTTCTGGGCTTCTCTGGTCGGATTGGTGATGACGATCTTGATTCCGGGGCCGGAAACCGGGGTCAGAGCATCGGCGAGGTTGTCCGATTTCTGTTGGGGGGTCAGGTTCATCTTCCGGATGGAGGAGATCTGGGAGTCCCGCTGGCTTTGGAGTTTGGATACCTGGTCTTCCACCGTCCTCTGCCGTTTGACCGCCGTCGTCACTTGCTGGCTCAAAGTGGCCCGCACCTTGGCCCTGGTGTCCTTCTGCAGGAGGCGGATGGCCTGCATGCCGCTGATCCCGATGGCCACGCAGAGGATGAAGGAGATGGCCTTTTGGATCCATTTCTGGATCGGGGTCTCCCAATGCGCGGTCAAGGTCGAATCTTCGTACATCTGGTCCATAGGACGGTTGATCAGGTCGTCCAAAAGCCGGGAGGAGGACCGACTCCCTCGATGCCCTCGTCTGGTCTCTTGACCGGAGCGGTCCTCCACGGCCTCGTAACGCAGGAGGCGGCGGACGTCCGAAGAGAAGATCGCCCTTTGCTGGATGGCTCCAGCCGTAGGGACGAAAGTCTCCAAGTCGTCTGGATCCTGGATGGGGTCTTTCAAGTAGATGGAGGGGTCCCGGGATTCCCGGGAGAGGATGGGGACCGGGGTGGAGGCGTCTGACCAGGGGTCGGATGAGAGGCGGTCCCTGTCGGAGAAGAGCCGGGACCTGCTCCCCCACGATCCACGGCCTGGTTTCTTCATCTCCGAAGTCGCTGTTTCCGAGGTCGTCGTCCCCGAAGCCATCCGGCCTTCTTTTGAGTCTGTAGGGCCTGCGGGATCCTGATTCAGGCCGGAGGCGGATTCTCGGCTCATGCGGCCTTCTTCGTGCGTTCCAGACGCAGGATGTCATACCCCTGTTTCAGGTAAACCCCTCCGGCCACCCAATAACAGACGACCCCCCAGATCACCCCGGCGACGGCCAGAAGATGGAGGGCGGTGAAGAAGTCCCCCTTGCTGATGTCGGCGACGATCAGGCAGGGGATGGCGATCATGAGCAAGGCCGTGCCGACCTTGCCGACGAAATTCACAGGCAAAGGGCCATAGTCGTATTGGGCTATGATGACCACTTCGATGGCCATGATGAAGTCACGCAAGGCGATGGCCCCTAAAAGCCACCATGGCAGGAGGCCGGCGAGGCCGAAAGCCAATACCGTGCACAGGATGAGAAGCCTGTCGGCGATGGGGTCCAAAAGTTGCCCAAACTTGGATACTTGGTGAAGCCGCCTGGCCAGGAAGCCATCCAAGCCGTCGGTGAGTCCGGAGAAGGCGAGGACGACAAGGGCCGCCCACATCTGCTCCCGATAAATCAGATAGGAAATGACGGGAATGGAGATGAGTCTGAGGAGACTGACGAAATTCGGTATGGTGAAGACGACGTTCTTCGGTTTCAGCTCCTCTTCCTTCTGAGCGTCCAGCCTGGACTCTTCGTCTGTCATGATCGTCATCGGAATGAACCTCCCTACCTGCGGAAGGCAGCCTCGGCTTTCTGACGGATCGCGGCGATGGCGTCCGCGGGATTCTTGACCCCGTAGACGGCGGAACCAGCGACCAAGACGTCGGCCCCGGCCTCAGCCACGATGGGGGCGGTGGTGGGGCTGACTCCCCCATCCACCTGGATGCTGGTGGACAGTCCCCTCCGGGTGATTTCGTCGCGCAGACGGCGGACCTTGCCCATCTGGTTGGACAGGAATTTCTGACCGCCGAAACCGGGCTCCACCGTCATGATGAGGATCATGTCGAACTCATCCAAGATATCGAAAATGGACTCCACCGGTTCCGCCGGACGGACGGCGAAGCAGGCTTTGGCCCCCATGTCGTGCAGCTGACGGGCCAGACGGACGGGGGCGTGGGCGGCTCCCATATGGAAGGTGACGGATCGAGCGCCGCAACGGGCGAACTCGGGGGCCCACCTGTCCGGGTCTTCGATCATCAGATGAGCGTCCACCGGAATGGGGGAAACCTCGCAGATCCTTTTGACGATGGGCTCCCCCATGGTCAGGTTCGGGACGAAATGATGATCCATGACATCCACGTGGACCAGGTCGGCGGTCTTGATGGCTTCAAGCTCGCTTTGCAGATTCACGAAGTCGGCGGACAAAATGCTCGGTGCAATCTTAATAGTCATAAGCTTCATTCTAGGTAAGATGAAAGACGAATCCGACCGTCCTCAGTCGTCTTTTTCCTCATCTTCTTCGGCCTCGTGAGCCGCCTTTTGTTCATGTTTCCTGGCCAGGACCCGCTTTTTGGCATCTTCATAGGCCTGGCGCTCGGCGACCAAGGCTTCATGCCTCTGTTTACGGATGGCCTTCTCTTCGTCCGCCTGGGCCTTCCTCTCCGACTCCAGCTGGGAGGAGACCTCCTTATGGCTGATCTTCCCGGCCTCGATCTTGGCCTCGTAAGCGGTGACCCTGGTCAGGAGGGCGGACAGGCGTTTGGTCGTGGACCCTTTACGTTGCAAGATGACGAAGACCACGGCGGCGGCCACGAAGACGCAGATGGACACCCAGACGTTGATGCGCAGACCCAGGACCCAAACGGCCGGATCGACTCGTAAGAGTTCGATCCAGGTGCGGCCCAAAGTGTACCACATGACGTAGAAGGCGAAGGCGGAACCGGCCTTGAACCGTTTGCGGATGAAAGAGGTCATCCCCAGCAGGAGGGCGGCGCCGATCAGATTCCAGATCATCTCATAGAGGAAGGTTGGATGGTAAGGGCCGGTGATTGGGCAGGTGCCGGCGTTCTCCATCGGCAGCTCAAGGGCGGATTCGTTGAGGATCAGGCCCCAAGGCAAGGTGGTGCAGGATCCATGAAGCTCCTGGTTGAACCAGTTGCCCCAACGCCCGATCGCCTGGGCGATGAGAAGGGCCGGAGCCAAGCAATCGGCTAGGAGGGCCATGGGGTAATGCCGGTGGCGGCACCAGGCCCAGGCTCCCAAAGCGCCAAGGAAGACGGCCCCCCAGATGCCCAGGCCCCCGTTCCAGATCTTGAAGATATCGACCCAATTCCCATCCGGCCCGAAATAGCGGTCCGGGGTTGTGATCACGTGGTAGAGGCGGGCGCCGACGATGCCGCAGGGCACGGAGATGATGGTCAGGTCCAGGATTTGGTCGAAGGTTCCGCCCAGGGCTTTCCATCGTTTGGCCGTCAACCAGACGGCGACGATGATGCCGAGGAGGATCATGATGGCGTAAAAGTGGATGGTCAGGTTCCCGATGTGGAAGCTGGAAACGGTCGGAGACTGGATGTAGGCCTCCACCGCCGCGGATGGATGGGTGAGAATGCTGCCGACGCTATGCATAGAGGGCGTCCTCCTTTTGTGCGAGTTCTTCTTCGGCGCGGGTCACCAGTTCTTTGGCGGCCAGCTGACCACAGGCCCCGTTGATGTCCGATCCCCTGGTATCGCGCAAAGTGGCGGTGATGCCGGCTTCGTGGAGGATGTCAAGAAAACGGGCTTCGTCTTCCGGCTTCGAAGCCGTCCATTTGGACCCTTCGATGGGATTGAGGGGGATGGGGTTGACATGGGCCCAATTGTCCCCGTAACGGTTGAGTCGTTTGGCTAGAAGGCGGGCATGGACGGCCTGGTCATTGATGCCCTTCATCAAGGCGTATTCGATGCTCACCCGCCGATGGGTGGCCAGGTAATAGTCATGGGCGGCGTCCAAGACCTGGGTCGTGTTGAACCGTTTGTTCATGGGGACCAGTTCGTCGCGTAGCTCATCGTCAGGTGCGTGCAAAGAGACGGCCAGCCGGACGGGGATCCCCTCCCCCATCAGTCTGCGGATTCCGGGAACGATGCCGACCGTGGAAATGGTGATGTTCCGGGCCGAGATGCCGAAGCCTTCCGGAGGCATGGCGGAAATCCGCCTGATGGCCTTCATCATGGCCCGGTAATTGCCCAAGGCCTCCCCCATCCCCATGAAGACCACGTTGCTCAACCGGGTCGGCTCCCCCAAACGCCCATCCCGGGCCTGGGCGCTGGCGTAGCGGACTTGTTCCAGAATCTCCCCCGCGGACATGTTCCGGGTCAGCCCCAATTGACCGGTCGCGCAGAAAGGACAGGCCATCCCGCATCCCACCTGGCTGGAGATGCACAAGGTGGTCCGACTGGGGTATTTCATCAGGACCGATTCGATCCGGGACCCGTCGAAGAGCTTCCATAAGGTCTTGATGGTCGTCCCATGGTCGGCCTCTTGTTCCAGAAGAGGGGTGATCAGGGTCGGGAAAAAGGCCTCTTTGACTTCCTGGGCCTTGGCCGAAGGGAAATCGCTGTAAGAAGCCACATCGACGTCATCATGGGCGAAGTAGTGCTGCCCCAGCTGCTTCAGGCGGAAAGAGGGGTAGCCCAGGTCTTTCATCAGATCCACTCGCTGATCCTGGTCCATGTCGACCAAGTGGAGGGGCGGCTTCCCCCGGCGGGCGTGGTCCTTCGAGAGGACATCCCGGAAGGCCCCTTTGGTGCCCCCAGGGGTGATGCCAGTCTCCGGTTCGCTTGTTTCGTCGATCATTCGCTGTCCTTTGTGGTCTGTTCTGCCGAAATCAGCCTATCATGCGGCCTGGCGAGAAGCCGCCAAACAAGGTCCCTAGGAAGGCCATCGGAAGGGTCCTTGGCGGTACGCCAAATCCAGCAGTCAACAACACGTGATTTGTTGATTCGTCATTTTCCAGTAGTCATAAATATCTAGATTATGTCTAGAGGCCGGCGGCGACCAAGATGAAGAAGGTCACCGGGGCGCACATGAGGATGGAATCCACCCGATCCAAAACGCCGCCGTGGCCTTTGAGCAGATGCCCCATGTCCTTGATCCCCAAGTCCCGTTTGATTATGGAGGCGCTCAGGTCGCCGAACAGGCCGACGAGTCCGATGACCAGACCCAGGATGACGAGGACGAACCACTTGCTGCGCCAGGTGGCTGAGGCATAGGTGCAGGCTCCGATGATCAGGGTCCCGGCCAGGGTGAAAAGGACGGACCCCAGGAGCCCCTCCCAGGACTTTTTCGGGGAGATGCGGGGGGACAGCTTGTGTTTGCCCAGCCACGTCCCGAAAAGCAGGCCACCGGTGTCCCCCAGAGCGGGGACGAAGATGACCATGATGGCGTGGGCCAGATAATGTTTCATGGTCATGGGCAGGACGATGAAACTGGCCAGGAAGGGGACATAGAAAACGGCCAGGCAGGTGGCTAGGATATTGCGGTACCGTTCCGGCTGCCCATCCGGCAGGACTGCGCTGTGCGGGGTCTGCCCCTCCAACTCGCCAGCCAGGCCGGAATTGACTTTGGCCAAGGCCGCTTCGGCCGCCCGCTCCGACCCCTTCCGGTTGATGCTGGCGAAGATGACCGTCACTAGGAAAGTGGCGGTGATGCCGGCCAAGGCGACGGCCAGATGGTCTTTGGCCGGCAGGTAATAGACGCTCAGAAGCTGGGCGGCCGAGCAGATCCACAAGGCCACGAGCGGGATGCGGATGCCGACGACGGCGAAATCGACCCGCAGCTCCCACAAGGCGATGAGCATGAAGATCACCACCAGGAAGATGAAAGGCTGCGGGTTGAAAATCATGGAGGCCAGGACCAAGAGGACCAGGAGGGCCCCGGTAGCGATGGCCTGGGGCATATTCCTGCCGGCCTTCTTGCTGATCTGGTCGACCTTGTCCTTGGCCTCCGCCTTCACCCCATCCATCCGCTGGTCCGCTCGTCCGTTTTCAACCATGTTGCGCCGTCACTCCGTAAGAATATCGGTTAAAGAAAAATGATCCCCGGGTCGATCAGACGGAGAGGATCTCCTTTTCCTTGGTTTCCAAGAGGGTATCGATCTCCTCGGTCGCCTTCTTCGTCGCCTTGTCCAGGTCGGTCAGGAGCCTCTTGCCTTCATCTTCGCCGAAATCGCCGTCTTTGGTGGCCTTGTCGATGCCCTCCTTGGTCTTGCGGCGGATGTTGCGGACGGCCACCTTGCCTCTTTCGGCGATTTCGTGGGCTAGCTTGACATAGTCCTTGCGGCGCTCCTCCGTCAGCTCCGGCAGGGTGACGTGGATGACGTTGCCGTCGCGACGGGGGTTCACCCCCAAATCGGAATCGCGGATGGCCTTCTCGATCGATCCGGCCTGGGTCACGTCGAAAGGAGTGACGGACAGGGTGCGATTATCGGCCACGCCGATGGAAGCCAAAGCCTTCAAAGAGGTGGGGGCTCCGTAATAATCGACGGTCAGGCCGTTGAAAAGCGCGGGGTTGGCCCGGCCGGTACGGATCCCGACGAAGTTCTCTTTGGTGGTTTCGATGGTCTTGTCCATCTGGCTGCTGGCCTCATCTACTACTGACATGTGTTCTCCTATGGTTCGGTGGTTCGGTTGGTTCTTCTTCAAAAATCGTGAATCCGCCCTTAATCGTGATCCGTCACCAAGGTTCCCAAGGGCTCCCCGTTGATGACTTTGGTGATGTTGCCCGGAGTCTCCAGGCCGAAGACCCGGATGGGCATCTTGTTGTCCCTGGCCATGGACAAGGCGGAGGCGTCCATGACGGCCAGGTTGTCCACCAAGGCCTTCTTATAACTGAGGGTGGTGAACATGGTGGCTGTAGGGTCCTTGCGAGGGTCGGCCGAATAGACGCCATCCACCCCGTTCTTGCCCATGAGGACTTCATCGCAGCCGATTTCCAAGGCCCTTTGGATGGAGACGGTGTCGGTGGAGAAGTACGGCATGCCGGCTCCGGCGCCGAAGATGACGACCCTCCCCTTCTCCAGATGCCTGATGGCCCGCAAGGGGATGTAGGCCTCGGCCACCTGCCCCATGGCGATGGCCGTCTGCACCCGGGTGGCCTGCCCTTCCTGCTCCAGGAAATCCTGCAAGGCCAGGCAGTTCATGACGGTCCCCAGCATGCCCATGTAGTCGGCCCTGGCCCTCTCAAGACCAGCCTGGCTGAGCTCGGCCCCACGGAAGAAGTTCCCTCCGCCGACGACGACGGCGATCTGGTTGCCCTTGTCCCTGGCCTCTTTGATTTCCCCGGCGATACGGCGGATCACGGTGGTGTCGATGCCCACGGAGCCGCCGCCGAAAGCCTCACCGGACAATTTCAGAAGGACTCGTCGAGGATGCGCTTCTTTGCCATTCACCATATCTAACCTCCAGGCTTATTCTTTTACATGGTAGCTGAATGAACAGACACCTTCGACCCTTGACAGGCATGAAAAGACCGGAGCCAGAAAGGCTCCGGTCCTGTTCGCTTTTCAGCGGGTCCAGCGGTTTCCGCCGGCTCCTTGGCTTACTCAGCCTTCTCAGCCTCTTCGGCCTTGGGCCCCTTGCCCACTTCCACGCGGGCGAAGGCCACGGCCTTGCCGCCAACGCTCTTGAAGAGATCGGCGATGGACCGGGAAGTGTCCTTCACATAGGCCTGATCCAGCAAGCAGACTTCCTTGTAGAAAGCGTTGAGACGGCCTTCCACGATCTTGGGGACGATCTTCTCGGGCTTGCCTTCGGCCAGGGACTTCTCCGTGGCCACGCGGGTCTCGGACTCGGCCACGTCCGCGGGGACGTCGTCGCGGGAGAGCCATTTGGGGGCCATGGCGGAGATCTGCAAGGCCACTTCATGAGCGATCTGGGCGCCGGCTTCATCGGTGGCAATCATGGCCACGATGGAGGGGGGCAGCTCGACCGACTTGCGGTGGGCGTAGATCTCCACATGGGGACCTTCCACCTTGGCCACCTGACCGAGCTTGACGTGCTCATGGAAGAGGGCCGCGGCCTCGTCGATGGTGTCCTTGATGGTACCGGCCTGGGAAGGAGCGGCCAGGACTTCGGCCTCGTTGGAAGCCTCGGCCTTGACCACGTCCGCGATCACCTCATCGCCGAACTGGACGAACTGAGGGGTCTTGGCCACGAAGTCGGTCTCTGAGTTGAGCTCGACCGCATAGCCGGCCTCCCCTGCGTCGGACTTGACCACCTGGGAGGCGACCAGACCTTCCTGGGCCTTGCGGCCTTCACGGGCGCCGGCGGCCTTGATGCCACGGGCGCGGATGATCTCCTTGGCGCGATCGACGTCGCCTTCGGCTTCTGTCAAAGCCTTCTTGACGTCCATCATGCCTGCGCCGGTTTCATCACGCACCTGCTTGATGAGGGCGGCGGTTACTTTCTGTGCCATTGTTTTTTTACTCCTTGTCAACAATGAAGAGGACGAGTCGAATGAAAAGACTACTCAGCCTTGGCTTCGGCCTCGACTTCCGCGGCCGGCTCTTCCTTCCCGGCTTCGGCGTCCTTGGTCAAAAGGTCCTTCTCCCACTCGGCCATAGGCTGGGCGGCTTCCTTCTCGTTGGACTTGGTCGCCTTGGCGGCCTTGTCGGAACGAGCAAGCAGACCTTCGGCGACGGCGTCGGCCATCAGAGAAGTGAGCAGTTCAACGCCGCGGATGGCGTCATCGTTGGCGGGGATGGCGTAGTCGACGGAGTCGGGGTCGCAGTTGGTGTCCACCAGGGCGACGACGGGGATGCCCAGCTTGTGGGCCTCTTCGACGGCCAAGGCTTCCTTGTTGATATCCACGACGAACATGGCGGAAGGGGTCCGGTTCATATTGCGGATGCCGCCGAGCTGCTTGACCAGCTTGTCCTTTTCGCGCTCGAGCAGGAGGAGTTCCTTCTTGGTCAGGTTGCTGGAATGGACATCGGAGAAGTCCATCTCTTCCAGTTCCTTCATGCGGGCCACCCGCTTGGAGACGGTCTGGAAATTGGTCAGCATGCCACCGAGCCAGCGTTCGGAGACGTAAGGCATGCCCACGCGGGTCGCCTGGGCGGTGATAGTCTCCTGGGCCTGCTTCTTGGTCCCGACAAAAAGAACGGTGCCGTTGTGGGCGACGGTGTCCTTGATGAAGGTGTAGGCCTGATCGATCAAGTCCATGGACTTGAACAGGTCGATGATGTGGATGCCGTTGCGTTCCATCAAGATGTACTGCTTCATCTTGGGATTCCAACGGCTGGTCTGATGACCGAAATGAACGCCAGCATTGAGCATCTGGCTCATGGTGATTTGTGCCATGATATACCTTTCTGTCGGTTATTGCCTGGCTATGCGTACCTGCGTACAGCTCCTGGGACCGCAGGGCTTCGGGAACCGACCGACACAGGCCGTCGCCTGCATAGCGCGAATTCGCATGTCATGGACGATGGGATCGATCGGAAAGGCGACGACCGCCTCCCGATCGGGAAATCGACATGCAAGAAGTCATTATAGGAAAAGGCCTGTATGTTTTACGCGTTCCCGTATGAAGACCTACAGGCCTGAAATGGATCTAGGCAGTTTTCGACGGACTTTGGTGGGTCTTCCTCGGTCTCAGGCCGCCTTCTGCTGGCGACGCATGTACCGCAGGGCCTCGCGGCGCTCTTCCTTCTCCAAGCGATCCAGATAGACGTGCCCGTCCAGGTGATCGCATTCGTGTTGGAGCATGCGGCCCATGATCCCCTTGCCTTCCAGGACGATCTTCTTGCCGTCCAGGTCGATCCCTTCGACTCGGGTGTAATCAGCCCGGCGGGTCTTGTACCAAAGTCCGGGCACGGACAGGCAACCTTCATCCCCGTACTGTTCCCCTGACCGGGCGACGATCTTGGGGTTGAGCACATAGCCGACCTTGCCGTCGATGTTGTAGGAAAAGGCCCTGAGGGCGACGCCGATCTGATTGGCCGAAAGACCGGCCCGGCCGGGGTCGTCCACCGTGTCCAGAAGGTCCTGGACTAGGTTCCTCACGGCCGGGGTAATCGTCGTGATGGGGTCGCAGACGGTGCGCAAAACAGGGTCCGGCACGATCCGGATGTCTCTGATGGTCACGGGCCTAAGCCTCCCTTTCCTGATCGAAAGCGGGGCCATCAGCCTCAGAGTCTCCCTTTTCGGACGGGTTTTGGTCGGCTTTATCGGTCTTGACGCCTTTATCAGCCTTGACGTATTTGCTGACCGAATCCTTGATCGTGTCCATGGAATCCTTGGCCTTGGCCAGGGCGGGTTCAAGCTTCTCCTGGGCCTGCTTGATGGACCTTTGGGTGGTCTCGGAGACGGAGTCCGCCGCTTCCATGAGTTTGGCCGTGGGAGCCTTCGGCATGGTCGATGCTTTAGGAGCATACATTTGGCTATCTATGAGCGATTTGTATTGTTTCAGGACCGCCCCGCGCACCACTTTCATGCTAGGGGTGAGGGTCTTGTCCTCTTGGTTGAAATCGTCGGGGATGATGATGAACTTGCGGACGGATTCTGCCCGGGACACGGTGTAGTTGGCCCGGTCTATGTATTCCTGGACCAAAGAGCGCACGGCGTCGTCCTCACAGGCCTCTTTCATGGTCAGGCTTCCGGCCCGGCCTTGGCCTTCCAGCCAGGTTTCCACCATATCCGGGTCCAGAGTGACCAAGGCGGAGATGAAGGGCCTGCCATCGCCCAGAACCAGGGCTTGGGAGACGATGGGGCAGGTCTTGATGATGTCCTCCATGGGAGAAGGGGACACGTTCTTACCGCCTGCCGTGATGATGACGTCCTTCTTGCGGCCCACGATATAGATATAGCCGTCGTCGTCGATCTCGGCCAAATCGCCGGTGCGCAACCATTGATGGTCGGCCCCGTCGAAGGCCTCGTCCGTCTTCTGAGGACTGTTGAGGTAGCCGGCGAAGACGCTGGGGCCTTTGATTTCCAGCTCATCATCCTCGGCTAAACGGCTGGAGAAGCCAGGGGCCACGCGTCCGACGGATCCGACCCGGTTGAACTTCTCCGAATTGATGACGCAGGGGGCGGCCGTTTCGGTCATGCCATAGCCTTGGATGAAGGTGATCCCGTCGATCCCGTGGAAGAAGAAGGCCAGGTCGATGTTGATGGGGGCTCCGCCGCAAGCCAGGAAATGCAGTTGCCCGCCTAAGGCGGACCGGATGGACTCCCCGACCGACCGCTCGTAGAAGGCATGTTCCACCTTCTCCTTGAAGGTATGCTTTTGCCCGTTCTGCTCGGCCTTGCCCCAGGCGACGAAATGCTTGAAGGCCTTGGCGAAGATATGGCCGTTCAGACCAGCGCCGGCCTTCTGCGAGGCGGCGTTGTAGACCTTCTCGAAGACACGGGGGACGCCCAAAAGATAGGAGGGATGAAAAGTGCGCAGGTCGGTGAGCAGGTGCTTGACGTCGGCCTGATAAGCGACCACGCCCTTGTCGCTGTTCATGTTGGAATACTGGATGTACCGGGCGAAGCAGTGGGCCAGCGGCAGGAAAAGCAGGAGCCGGGTCACGTCGGCGTTGAGCATGTTGGGCAGGATGTTGGGGCCATTGATGACGATATGGGCGAAATTGGTGTTGGTCAGCATGGCGCCTTTCGGCTTGCCGGTGGAGCCGGACGTGTAGACGATGGTGGCCACGTCATGCCCCTGGACCAGGGCGATGGCCTTGTTCAAGGTCTCGTCGCTCACTTGGGATCCCCAGTCCTCCAAAGCTTCCAGACCTCCGCGGTCCACGTTGAAGACGTACTTGACAGAGGTGGCGCTGTCCGCCCGCAAAGCCTCCAAAGTCTGGGCCCGCTCATCCCCTGCCGTGAAGGCGATGGCCGGCTTGGTCTCCGAAACGATGGTGGCCACCTGACCGGCGGAATCCGTGTCGTAGATCGGCACGGAGATGGCTCCGATGGCGGCGCAGGCGAAATCGGCCACTCCCCACGCGTACGAGGTGGGAGCGTAGATCACGACCGTATCCCCTTTGGAGATGCCCAAGGCGATGAGACCTTTCGCGGCCTTGCGGACGGCCTCCATCATCTCCTGGGCCGAAACGTACACCCATTCATGCTTCTTCCCCTTGTAGGCCGCCAATGGTCCATCGGGGTTCTTGGCCACGCGACGGGAAAGGAAGGAGAAGATGGTGTCGGCCTCAGTGGTGACTGTTATGTCTGGATTGGTAAACTCGCGTAACATACTTCGTATATTACGCCATAGCAAGTATGACCACTCGAGGGAATCGCCCCCTCTTCAAAGACGTCGCCGCCCCCGCTCCCTTTCCGCGGTCCTTCCGCGGTCCTTCCGTCCGCTGAGGAAAAGGACTCGTCGGCTTCAGGAGATGTCGCAGTGGGTGCACATCCACCGGTCTTCGAAGCGGGAGACGACCACGGTCGCGCAACACAGGCCGTTCCCGATGGCCAATATCACGATGGATTCGCACTTGTTGGGGTTGACGACCATCGTGTTGACCAAGCGGGGTATCACCGGGAAGTTCTTGGTCTCATGGCTGTCGATCAGATCGAACTTATCCTTGCCGGCGTACTTCTGCATGAAGGCCTCGGTCACCAGGAGCTTCTTCTCCACTTCCGGCAGCATGTATCTGTCCAGGAGGCGGGGGCTGAGCCTGCCCCGCATGATGTCCACGCTCAGACAGGCGATGGTGCACGAAAGGACCGAAAGGCGCACGCTCTCCTGTTTGGGTAAATCGTCCGGAACGCAGCGCATGATATGGAATTTCGTCCGTCCCCCATACATACCCACCTTCTGGATGACTTCGAAGAC
Organism: Parascardovia denticolens DSM 10105 = JCM 12538; assembly: GCF_001042675.1. Lineage (NCBI taxonomy): Bacteria > Bacillati > Actinomycetota > Actinomycetes > Bifidobacteriales > Bifidobacteriaceae > Parascardovia > Parascardovia denticolens. Next base: position 941,677 of record NZ_AP012333.1, on the reverse strand, counting down.
GTGCTCCTGGTCCTGCTTGTTCCGACTGTTTTTGCCGAAGTGATGCTTCCCTAGCTTCTTGCTCAAATCATGCGATTGAGGGGAGTAATCGGGATTGCTAAACGTTTCCGTCATTTTTCCTCGTCTTTCATCGATTCCACCATGGAATCGATTTCCCTCCTGCGCCTCTTCCTCGACGATCTCCTGACTCCTTTGTTTCAGGGAAGGTTTCTTCAGCTCCATGCTGCCCCATGCAGCTATTATTTATTCATTATCCTCTCAAATTTTTTCTTCTGTCAACTTACACGAAAAAAGTGTGGATAACCTTACAAGGTATCCGCACTTATCCACATTTTGCGGCTTATAATCCGCAGAAATCCTAGGCTCCCAGCCTCATCGGTTTTCGTAGGGGGCCGCCACGATCGGGCATTTCTGGAATTCGCGCAAATCAACGTAGCCGGCCGAAGCCATGGCTCTTTTCAAAGCCCCGATATAATTCATGCTCCCATCGGCCACATAACTGGGCCCGAAAAGGACTTCCTCCATGCTGTAAGGGGTTTCGAACTGGGTGCGACGGCCCCGGGGAAGGTCGGCATGAGTGGCCTCATGTCCCCAGTGGGAGCCATGGGCAGGGGCCTCTTTGGCGTGGGCCAGGGGGTCGCCCATCATGACGGCGTCGGCACCCAGGGCGAAAGTCTTGACGAAACTGCCCGAAGTCCCCAAACCACCATCGGCGATCACCTGCACGTAACGGCCATCGGATTCTTCCATGTAGTCTTTCCGGGCTGCGGCCACATCGGCGATGACCGTAGCCATGGGCACATGCATGCCGGTGATGGACCGGGCTGAGGAAACGGCCGTGCCTCCGAGGCCGACCAGGACCCCGGCCGCTCCGGTGCGCATGAGGTGGATGGCTGCCTGGTAGGATCCCGCCCCACCCACAATGACCGGCACATCCAACTCGTAGATGAACTTTTTCAGGTTCAGGGGTTCATGGTTGCGGGAGACATGCTCGGCGGAGACGGCGGAGCCGCGGATGACGAATAAGTCCACTCCGGCCTCCAAGACGGTCGAATAGAAATCGAGAATGCGGGGAGGGGTCAGGGAGCCGGCCACGGTGACCCCGGCGTCGCGAATCTGATGGAGGCGCTTGAAGATCAAATCCGCCTTGATCGGTTCCGCGTAGATCTTCTGCAGGTAGGGGGTGATGCGATCATCGGGGATGGAAGGGATCTTGTCCAGCAGGGGTTGGGGGTCCTCGTACCGGGTCCACAGGCCTTCCAAATCCAGGACGCCCAAGGCGCCCATCTTGCCCAGTTCGATGACGGTCTGCGGGCTCATGATCGAATCCATAGGGGCGCCAATGACAGGAATGTCGAATTCGTAAGCGTCCACCTGCCAGTGTGTGTTCACATCCTGAGGGTCGCGGGTGCGGCGGTTGGGAATGATCGCCACATCGTCCAACGAATAGCATAAACGGCCGGTTTTGCCCATGCCGATCTCAATTTCCTGTGTCATGCTTCAAGGGTAAGCAGGACTTGAGACCGGATGACCTGTCCATTTCCTAAAATGGCAGGAAGACTTGAGGAGGGTCTATGCCACGTCAGTCATCACAGCGAAGAGCCGCTGACCGTTCCGGAGCGCTCAACCGGTCCTTATGGACTAAGTCCCTGTGGACCAGGTCCTTGTGCGCCTTCGGGGCCTTCATGCTCCTGATCGGTTCCGCCGCATGCGAGGCCCCGTCACCAGCCAAGACGACCACAGCCGAAATCGGCGTCTTCACCCCCTCCTCCCCCATCTCCGTGGAAGCGGTGACTTCCAATCGCCCTTTGAACAACTGGGATAATTTCACGACCGACTTGGACAAGGCCCTGAACCAGGAAAATGGGGGAAAGGACCGGAGAAAGGTCGAAGTCAGCACCCATCGATCCTCCAATCTGAAGGACCAGTCAGCCTCAGTGGACTCCTACCTGGCGAAGACCAAGGAGGCTCCGTCTTCCGCGGCCCGCAAGATCCTGATTCTGTCGCCGGCCTATCGGCCCGATCAGGTCGCCCAACAATTCAGCCCGATGGCCGCCCTGGCCCCGAGCGGGGTTTCTTCAGCCAAGACAACGGAAAACAGCCAGGAGGACAAGGAATCCGCCGCCGCTTTGACATCCAGCCTCCGTCAGGCCAGGAAGGACGGCTTCACCGTCCTCCTGCTGGGGGATTCCTCGGCCCTGCCCGGATTCAAGGCGGACCAGACCGTCACTCTCCTGACCGCCTATCAAATCGGCCGGGCCCAAGCCCGGGGCCTGGCTTCGAAACTGGCGTTGGCCAAAGCCAGCCGGACGAATCGGCAAAGCGTGGAGATCCTCCTGCCTCTTCTGGAAGACAACCGTTTCACCCGAGACCTTTTCTCCGGTATTTGGTCCGTCTTGGGGCCCTATTACCGGTCCGGGGCCATCTACAGCCCCTCCGGCCTCCTGACCGCCTCCAGCGGAGCGAAAGACTGGCGGACAGTGACGGTGAACGCGGGAAACAAGCAGACCATAGCCCAGGCTTTGAAGGACCGGCTGCGACCGGCTGCGGGCTCATCCGCCCATGTCCGGATCAACGGAGTCCTGGCCGCGAACGACCTCTTGTGTCAAGGGGCCATCGAAGGATTGAACGAGGCCGGATATACCGGGTCCAGCGCCGACATCAATCCTCAGATTTCGATCTCCGGGGTCATCACCAACTTGTCCGGAGGAACGACCGTCCGCCGCAAGCCGGTTCCCGATCCAGCCACCCGCGCGGACGAAAGGACCGAGGTTGCCGATTACCCCCACTGGCCTCTGATCGTCGGCTACGGCACTTACCCCCTGAACCTGCCTCACCTAGTAGACGGGAAACAATGGTCGACCGCCATGGTGGACCGCAAGGCCTTCATCGCCCGTCTGAGCGCCTATTGCCTCGGCTTGGCCCGGGGAACCGTCTCTCCCTCCTCCCGGCTCTTCTCCCCCACCTTGCTGACCATTTCCGCCTCCAATATCAAGACCGGCCTGGTCAACGCCGGTTATCTCAGCGCTTCCCAAGCCGGTCTTTAAGTTCCCTAAGCCGGTCTTTAGGCCAGACAGCCCACTCAGCCCCTCTTTGCCGTCTCTTTCCTAGGCTCCTTCTTGGGCATCTCCTTTTTGGCCTGCGGAGAGTAGATTACCTTGTCGATCAACTTCTGGTAATGCTGGGTGATGACGGCCCTCTTGATCTTCAGGCTGGCGGTCAGCATGCCGTTTTCGGAAGAGATCACGTCAGGGACGATTTCGAACTTGCGGATCGACTCAGCTCGGGAAACCAGGGCGTTGGCCTTATCGACCGCCCTTTTCACTTCGGCTCGGATGATGGGGTTCCTCACCGCTTCATCCAAGGAGGAAACGGACGCGGCGCCTTGGGCCTTCAGCCAATCGTTGGCGTCGGCCAAGTTGAGGGTGATGATGGCGGCGATGAACGGCTTGCGGTCGCCGACAAGGACGCACTGGTCGACCACAGGCGACCCCATGACCGAAGCTTCCAGGACTTCCGGCGAGACGTTCTTGCCACCGGCCGTGATGATCAGATCCTTCTTGCGACCGGTGATGGTGATGAAGCCGTCTTGATCGACATCGCCCAAATCTCCGGTATGGAGCCAGCCGTCGATGATCTGCTGCCTGGTCAGGTCGGGATTGTTGTGATAGCCCCTGCAGATGTTCCTACCCTTGAGGCAGAGCTCGCGTTCGGTCGTCACCCCGACGCTGATGCCTTCCAAAGGTAAGCCCACCGTGCCGATCTTATAGCCGCTGGTGGGGTTGACGCTGGAGGGGGCGCAGGTTTCGGTCATCCCGTAGCCTTCGAGGATGGGCAAGCCGATCCCGTTGAAGAAGTGGGTGATGTCAAGATCCAAAGGAGCGCCGCCCGAAACGGCGTATTGCACCCGTCCGCCGAAGACCTCCATGATCTGCTGATAGACGGCCTTGTTATAGAAGGCGTGCAGGAGCCGTTTGGGCAAAGGCAGATGGCGGCCTTCCTGCTGAGCCTGGGACCATTCCCTGGCTAGACGGACGGAGTTGCTGAAAACCTTCCCTTTAAAACCGCGGCCGGCCTTCTGGGAGGCGGCGTTATAAACCTTCTCGAAGATCCGGGGGACGGACAGGATGAAGGTGGGCTCGAAGTCGCGGAAATCGGTGATGATGGTCTTGAAGTTATGGGAGAGACCCAGGGTGATCGTGTTGCAGAAGCTGAAATACTGCATGAAACGAGCGAAAACGTGGGTCAGGGGCAGGAAGAGGAGAAGACGGGATCCTCCCGGTGCATGGCCGATTTCATACATGGCCTGGTCTCCGGAATGGGCGATGAAGACGAAGTTGGAATGGGTCAGTTCGATACCCTTCGGGGCTCCGGTCGATCCGGAGGTGTAGACGATCGTCGCCAAGTCCTGTCCATGGACTTCCTGCTCCGCCTCCCAGAAATCGTCTTCCGTCTTGTTCTTGCCGAATTCCTTGAGGACGGCGACCACCGATTCGCTCTTATCGGCCGTATCCATGAGGAAGGTCTCGCGCAGGGTGGGGCATTCATCGGCGATGGCGTTCACTTTGGCGAGTTGACTTTCATCCTCCGCCATCAGATAGGTGACCCGGGAATCATTGATGATCTGCTTGACTTGGGCGGCCGAATTGGTCTCGTAGATGGGCACGACGACGGCCCCGATGCTCATGATGGCGTTGTCCAAGCAGGTCCACTCCCACCGGGTATGGGCGAGGATGGCGATGGAGTCGCCCTTCTTCACCCCGCGGGCAAGAAGGCCACGAGCGACCATCATGGTCAGGTCCAGAAATTCCTGGGCGCTGAAATAGGACCATCCGCCCGATTCGTTCTTGTATCCGATCAGATCCCCTTCAGGGTCGCGTTCCGCCCGATCCTGAAGCAGGGAAAAGATATTATGATCGTCATCGATCGGCTTGCTAAGTGGTCGCCTATATTCTTTGAGCATGGCATTCCTTCGGGGTGAGCTCAGCTGCACATGTTCTCTCATGCAGCCATGCTCCCCATTATAGGCCCTTGTCTTCCTCAAGCATCTCTTTGAGGGTCACCATATGAGGATTGACCAGGCTTTGAGGGTCGAGATAGGCCTTTTTCCCGATCTTGACGCCCCATTGGAGACAGTAATCCCGGCAGTGGTCGCTGCGGCCGCCTACCTGACCTATGACCTGCCCCTGGCTGACCTTGTCCCCGACCTTGAAGCTGGTACGGGCCGGCTCGAAAGTGCTGGTCCTTCCTCCCTGATGTCTGATGGACACCACGTCCTTGCCACCGACCACTCCAGCGAAGGCGATCGTCCCGTCGGCCGGGGAAAGGATGGGGGTGCCAGGTCCGGCTGATAGGTCCAGCCCCCTATGCCCCGGCATCCAGTCTTGGGCCGGCGGACGGAATCCCTCGAGGACGGCAGACGCTTGATCTTGAGTCCCGCGCACCGGCCAAATATAGAGGCTGGAGCAGGTTTGGCTGGCGCAGGCGGTAGCCACCGTCCCCTTGGCTCCCAGGGAACCCATGATCAGGGCGCAGAGAGCGATCACCAGGAGGGCCAAAGCCAATGTGCCCTGGCGTTTCCTTGTTCTCCGGCCCAGTTTCTCCGCCTGGGTCTTCCGTAAATTTCTCAGTCGCCTATCCCGGTTGCGTCCGTATTCTTGAGTATCCATGATTTCAGTATGGATCGCCCAGGAGGGGATTCCAAGTACGCCAAGGGAATGTGGTCAAATGTGTGACACGCCGACTGTTATCAACTTGAACTTTTCTAGACACCCTCATATAATCTATGTCTTGTGCAGTGCAAACAGCACGGAACATTCCCGCATAGCTCAGTTGGCAGAGCGTCTGACTGTTAATCAGAATGTCGCTGGTTCAAGCCCAGCTGCGGGAGCTTCTAGCCGGTCATTGACCGGCTCTTTTCATATCTTCATATCTACGCCTGTATCTCCCATCACCTCGCCCCCTATTGGATTTTCCCATACAACCCCCCTCCAACCTATACCTGTCGAAGCGCAAAACCTGACCTGCGGAAAAACCGAACACACGGACGCGTAAAAAAGGGTAGGAAGGATTTGAGAAAAGCATGGAAGGATACGAAAAGGGACAGGACCTGAGGCCCTGTCCCCATATCACGATTCGTCGTACGCCTGTCATGCGTACTGATGACTGCATCTATACCCGGCGAAGGCTTTCCTTCCGCCACGATTCCGACGGAGATCGCTACTTCAGCTTCTCCGACAAATCATCGATGACCTTATCGGCCTGATCGGGAAGCACGTCCTTCGCCTTCTGGGCGATGCCGTCAACATCCACGTTCTTGAGAGCATCCTTCGCCTGGTCAGCCAGATGGCCGGCCTTCTCGGTCAATTCGCTCACATCTACTTTGCTTGCTGCATCCTTGACCGCATCAGCGACGCTCTCGAGTGGATTCTTCTCATCTGCCATGTGTCCCTCCTTTGGGTTCGGGTGAACGGTGGGATACCGCCCACGGTTGTCTCATTTTTACCCTCAGGTCAAGACAGATTCCGGGGCGAAAGGACACGGAATCATGCCATGAGTTCAGCGTGAACCGTCCCATCCTCCTGGAGGTCCACCCGGACTTGACTGACGTCCTCGCGATCGGGGACCTGGTACATGGCGTCTTCCAGAATCCTCTCCATGATTGAGCGTAGGCCGCGAGCCCCCGTCCCCCGGTCCAAAGACCGCTGGGCTATGGATTCCAAGGCCTGATCGGTGAAAACCAGTTCCACCCCATCCACGGCCAGGATCTTGGCGAATTGTTTGACCAGGGCGTTGGCCGGCTCGGTGAGGATGGAGACCAGGTCGTCCACGGTCAGGGAAGACATGGTCGCCAGGACGGGCATACGGCCTATGAATTCGGGCAGGAGACCGAATTCTGTCAGGTCATCCGGGGTGACCAAGGAGAGGATCTCATCGGAGCTTTTCTCCTGGCTGGACCAATCCGTCCCGAACCCGGTCTCCCTCTTGCCCAGCCGGTGCCTGATGATGTCTTCGAGGCCGACGAAGGCCCCGCCGCAGATGAAAAGGATGTCGGAGGTATTGATCTGGACCATCTCCTGCTCTTCGTGTTTGCGGCTGCCTTTGACGGGGACCGACGCGACCGTCCCTTCGATGATCTTCAGAAGGGCCTGCTGGACCCCTTCCCCGGACACGTCCCGGGTGATGGATGTGTTCTCCCCGCTCTTCCGGGCTATCTTATCGATCTCGTCGATGTAGATGATGCCTTGCTGCGCCCGGCTGATGTCCCCATCGGCGGCCTGGATGAGCCTTTGCAGGATGGTCTCCACGTCATCGCCCACATAGCCGGCTTCGGTCAGAGTGGTCGCGTCGACGATGGTGAAGGGGACGTCCATGATCCTAGCCAAAGTGGAAGCCAGATAGGTCTTGCCCGTCCCGGTGGGACCCAGAAGAAGGACGTTGGATTTGGAGATCTCCACCTCGTCCAAGTCGGAGCCTTGATGGGACCAGGACCTTTCTAAACGGTCGGCTGAGTCCTCCCATCGCAGGTTGATCCTCTTGTAGTGGTTGTAGACGGCGACGGACAAGGCCTTCTTCGCTTCGTCCTGACCGATGACGTATGAATCGAGAAAGCGCCGGATCCGGCTGGGTTTTTTCAGCTGGAGCTTATGGGCCTGGGCATCGGCCCGGCGTTCATCGGAGACGATGTCCACGCAGAGTTCGATGCATTCGTCGCAGATGGCCACCCCGGCCCCGGTGACGAGCTTGGCCACCTGGAGTTCCGTCTTGCCGCAGAAACTGCAGCGGGGGACGTCGTCATTGTAGTCGATCACTTGCCCCATGGCGCCTTCGCCATCCTTTCCGTGTCCATGCGTCCACTCTACTATGCCGCTCCGGGTTTCAGCCTTCCGCTGGTTTGAAGCCCTGAAACGGCAAAAGGGCCGAGGCGAAAGCACTCGACCCTGAAGAGGACCGGTCAGTCCCCTTATTTGCGATGTTCCAGGACGGCGTCGACCATGCCGTATTCCAAGGCCTGCTGGGCCGTGAGGATGGTGTCCGTCTCGATGTCCTTACGGATCCGGTCCACTTCCTGGCCGGTATGCTTGGCCAAGGTCTCCTCCAGCCATTCGCGCATACGCAGGAGTTCCTTGGCCTGGATCTCGATCTCGGTCGCCTTGCCGAAATCCTGGCCCATGGCCGGCTGATGGATGAGCACCCGGGCGTTCGGCAGCATGAGCCTCTTACCTTTGGTGCCGGCAGCCAGCAGGATGGCGGCGGCCGATGCGGCCTGACCCAGGCAGACGGTCTGCACGTCCGGTTTGATGTACTGCATGGTGTCATAGATGGCGGTCATGGCGGTCATGGACCCGCCGGGGGAATTGATGTACAGGACCACATCGCGGTCAGGGTCCTGGCTTTCCAAAACCAAAAGCTGGGCCATGATGTCGTCTGCGGAAGTATCATCCACCTGCACGCCCATGAAGATGATCCTGTCTTCGAAAAGCTTGCTGTAGGGATCGGACCGCTTGAAACCGAAAGAGGTCCGCTCTTCGAATTGAGGCATGACGTACCGAGCCTGGGGCATGCCAGGAGCCAAACCGGTCGGTCCGGCCAAACGCTGAGCCCGGGCGACGAATCGCGCTTCTTCGGATGCCATTTACTCCCCCTGTCCTTGAGTCGTCATCGATCCCGGAGTGGTCACGATCTTATCGACGAAGCCATAATCCAAAGCCTGCTGAGCAGTGAACCAATGGTCGTATTCGTTGTCCCGGTAGATCTCCTCCACCGTATGCCCGGTCTGTTCCGCGGTCAACTCGGACAAGGTTTTCTTCATGTCCATGATGAGCTCCGCGTTGATCCTCACATCCGTGGCGGTGCCGCCCACCCCGCCGGAAGGCTGGTGCATGAGCACCCGGGCGTGGGAGGTGATGAAACGCTTGCCTTTGGTCCCGGAAGACAGGAGGAACTGGCCCATGGAGGCGGCCATGCCCACGGCCACGGTGGCCACGTCCGGCTCGATCAACTGCATGGTGTCGTAAATGGCCATGCCTGCGGTGATGGATCCACCAGGCGAATTGATGTAAAGCCAAATATCCTTCTTGGGATCTTCGGCCGCCAGCATGAGCATCTGGGCGCAAATCACATTGGCGTTCTCATCCTTCACCTCGGACCCCAACCAAATGATGCGGTCTTTGAGAAGACGGCTGAAAATCGGGTCTCCGCCTCCCATGGGGGTCTCCCCTTCCATGCGGGGGGAAACGGGCAGATTATCTGTCACTATGTCTCCTTTAGCTATCAAACTATGCCTCTTAGATTACCGCCTCTAAACGACCGTCAGCCTTCTTTGAGCAGTAAGCATAAAAAATTGAGTCGGTATATATCAACTTTTGATTCCTGCTGGAAGGCTGGCCGCCTTGGACATCCCCTTCCCCCAAGGGCTTTGCTCCAGCCAGAAGGAAGTGAGGACCGACAGGCCGGCCGCCAAGCCAAGGGGAAGGACGAAAGAGATGCTGGCGTGGGTCAGTTCCAGCATGAAAGCCGTGGCCATCAAAGGGGCCTTCTGGGAGGTGGCCAGGAAGGCGGCCGAGGCCACATAGGCGCAGATCCCCACGCTCAGGCCCAGACTGGGAAAGGCGAGCGATATGAGCAGGGCCAGCATGGCCCCGAGGCAGGCACCGACCGCGACGGCCGGGGTCAGGACTCCTCCGGCCGCCCCCGCCCGGATGGTGAATCCGGCCAGCAAAGTCTTGGCGACGATCAGGACCATCAAGACCAACAGGACGATCCCGACCGCCTTCCCTGGGCGGAGGCTCCCGAGGCTCAAGTCCCCCAGACCCTTCAAGGCATCCAGGCCCGTGAATCCGGCCACTTGCCGACCGCCTGAAGCCTGGGCGAGCAGACTCAAGCCGTAAGCCATCTGTGCCTGGGAACGGCCATTCCCCATCACCTGGGGGAAGACGATGGCCACCAGACCGGTCATCAAGCCCATCAGAGGCAACATCCATAAGGTCTTCCTTGAGGTCTCCTGCCGACGGTTCGCCCATTGGGTGAACATACGGAAGAAAAAGGCGGCCAGACCGCAGAGGGGCCCGATCAGGCAGGAGAAAACCATCAGATGGATGCTGACTTTCAAAACCGGCAATCGATAGAAGACCTTGATCCCCTTGAGGAAGCCGGCGGTGAAGGTGGAAACCAGGGAGGTCCCCAAGGCCAAGCCGACCACGGGCAGTTCGATCCTGGACAGGAGGATCTCCAAGGCGAAGAAAGTCCCCGCCAAAGGCGCGTTGTAAACCCCGGCGAAGCCGGCGCCTGCGGCCACGGCGATGACCACAGGCATGTCTTTCTTGGACAGGCGGAGGGTGGAAGAGAGCTTCTGTCCGAACAAAGCGCCCAATTCGCGGGGCGCGGTCTCCCGGCCGACGGGAAGACCGGCCCCGACGATGACGATCTGCAGGATGATATGGGTCAGGCTGCGCAAGACAGGCATGGGCTTGCCGGTCACCGCCCCGGAAACGGACGGGATCGGCTTCTCCCTCTTCCTGATCAGATACCAGATGAGGGATGCGATGAAAGAGGCGAGGACGATGCTGACCAGCCTTCTCCGCCAAGGGGTGATGAAGGGGGTGGGATCGTCCAGGCTTTCGGCCCAACCCAGACAGACCTTCTGGACGAAGTCGAGGAGGTAAGTCAGGCCGGCCGAGCAGGCCCCGATGGCCACGCCAAGCCCGACGATGACCAGCAGGGCCAAGGGCCAGTTTCTGGCCGAGAAGAAGTCTTTCTCGTTTTCGCCTTCCATGCCTTATTCCTCCTTGACCTAGTCTCTTCAGCGGCGCGTCTCTTTTATGGAAATGAAGAAAGCCCGATTCCTCGGGCTTTCTGAGCGGCTCTAGAAGCCATGAAGCCTCAGAGACCAGGGTCTGAAATCTACTTTCAGGGTTTGAATTTACTCTTCGGACTTGGAGACTTCGTCCGCGACGGCGGCGGCCTGGGAAGCGGCGGCCACGCTGGCCTCCTCCTCTTCCTCATCACTGCCGAGGAATTGGCCCAGGTCCACGACCTTGCCGGCGGGATCCTTGAAGGTGACCTGACGCATGGCTTCGATCATGCCCTTGGAACGGGCCACTTCCTGGACTGCGGAGTTGAGTTGGCCGTTCTGGACGATGGAGGTGATGAAGTTGGTCGGATCCATGCCATACTGCTGGGCGATGGAAGCCAGGAAGTTGGTCACGTCGGCTTGGGTCACCTGAACATTGAGGGATTCAGCCACGGTGTCGAGGACGATCTGGTCGCGCAGCTCTTTCTCGGCGCTGTCCTTGGCTTCTTTCTCCTGCTCCTTGGTGGCCTTCTTGGGATCTTCCACGCCCATGGAACGCAGGTGCTCGGTCACGGTGCGCTCAAGCACGCCCTTGGGGATGGGGATCTCTTCGGCTTCTTCGATCTGGGCCATGAAGGCGTCGCGGGCCTCGGTGGCCTGACGGGCCTGAGCGTCCACTTCGGACTGCTTGCGAATGTCAGCCTTGAGCTCGTCCAGAGTGTCGAACTCGGACGCGTCCTTGGCGAACTCGTCGTCCAGCTCAGGCAACTGCTCTTCTTTGACGGAGTTGAGGGTCAGCTTGACCTCGGCCTTCTCGCCTTCGTGCTCGCCGCCTTCCAAGGTGCTGGAGAAGGTGGTGTCCTCGCCGGCGGACAGGCCATCCAAAGCCTCATCCAGTCCGGAAAGCATGGCGCCGGAACCGACTTCGTAGCTGATGCCTTCCTGGGAATCCACGCTCTTACCGTCGATCTGGGTATCCAGGTTGATGCTGGCGAAATCGCCCTTCTTGGCGGGACGGTCCACGGACACCAAGGTGCCGAAGCGCTGGCGGAGGTTGTTCAGGCGCTTGTCCACGTCTTCATCGGTCACCGCCTGCTCGGGGATGGAGACTTCCATTGCGTCGAACTTAGGCAGCTTCACTTCAGGGCGGACTTCAACCTCGGCGGTGAACTTCAGCTTCTTGTCATCCTCATGGGACTCGGGGACGTCCTTGACGTCGATCTTGGGCTGGTCCATGGGGCGGAGCTTGCGCTCTTCGATGGCCTTATTGTAGAAGTCGGGAACGGCGTCATTCACGGCCTCGCCGATAACGGCCCCGAAGCCGAAGCGCTGCTCGATCAGCTTTCCGGGCACATGCCCCTTGCGGAAACCAGGAATATTGACCTGGTTGGCGATTTCCTTGCGGGCCTTGTCCATGTAAGGCTCAAGCTCTTCCTGATCGACGGTAACGGTCAGAACCTTCTTGGTAGGTTCCACATTCCTCATGGTGATTTTCACGCTAGGCTCCAATTCATCAATTTCTCATACATCACTTTGCCTAAGACTGCAGGAGTCCGCAAAGACAACCTCTACATGATAACGCTACTCAACGACTCAGAAAGCAGGTCCGCCTGCCAGGCGCGAGCCCCCTGTTTGAGCAGATAAGCGTGGATTCCTGCCGGAGTCTTGTCCACATCGGTATGCCAGCAGAGGTTACGGACGATCTTGGGCTTGAGGATGATGTCCGTCGGGGTGGAGGTGTCCTCCGAAACCTGGGTGATGAATTTGCGGACGGATTGGAGGAGCTCATACCGGTCTGGGTGATGGATCCGCCAGTATTTCAGGGATTTCGGGGCGTTCTCCCCCGTCTCCGGATTCTCGTTCCTCCTCTTGGGGAGCTGATCGTAAGGAAGGGAGAGGGCCTGGAAGATGGCCTCCTTCCAGACTTGTGGCTTGACCTTCCTTTGGATGGGGGCGTAACGTTCGAACATCTTGTCCCGCTCATCCCCCTTATGGACCCGCACCCGCTGATTGAGAGAGCGGATCCGCCGGAACTCCTGGGAATTGTGGGGCTTGCGCTGGGCGGCTTCGATGATGGCCGAATCCTGCAGAAGCAGGTGGGGGGCGATGTCGTTGTCTTGGGCCAGCCGGTCCCGGACGGTCCACAGTGCCCGGGCGATGGCAAGGCCCCGCAGGTCCCGGTCGATGACGTTGATGTGGGAGATCCCCCTCCAAGGCTCTTCCTTCAAAGGTTTGGCCTGTTTCCCCTTGTTCAGGAGGTAGATGAAATCCTCCTGGGCCCAGTCCCATTTGCCCGCTTTCTTCAGGTCTTTCTTCATCAGGCCTTCCAGCTCGATGAGCACTTCCACGTCCAAGGCGGCGTAAATGCGCATGTCCCGGTCCAAAGGCCGGTAGGACCAGTCGGCGGCTGAATGCTCCTTGGCCAAAGTGAGGTCAAGATAACGTTCCGTGACGGCTGCCAGCCCGAAACGGACCTGTCCCAGGAGGCGGGCGGCCCTTTCGGTGTCGAAGAGACCGGCGGGCTTGAGCCCCAAGTCGAAATAGCCCGGCAGGTCCTGGGAGCTGTCATGCATGATCCAGACGGCGTCTCCGAAAGCCTCGTTCACGTCTTGCCAGTCCATCTCTTGCTCGGACAAGGCGACCGGGTCGATCAAGGCGATCCCGGCCCCTTCCCTTTTGAATTGGATGAGCCAATCCTGCTGGGAATAGCGGTAGCCGGAGGCACGTTCCGCGTCCACTGCTATGGGTCCTGAGGCGGAGGAAAAACGCTGGAGGAAGTCGTCGTACTCGGCTCTGGTATCGATCAGGTCAGGGACTCCCCCGGCTGGTTCCTTGAGAAGCCTCACATGCTTTTCTTGGTAAGTCATAACGAAACCAGCCTAACACGCCTCCGGTAGCGGGATGGACGGGACGAATCAGTAAACGACGAATCCGTGGTCTTCGAACTGCTTGATGACGCGGGCTTTCAGCTCCTTGCCCGGCCCCTTGGCGTCCTCCAAAGGGTAAGGGATGCGCAACTCATGCCACTTGGGCCGGCCCAGTTGATGGAAAGGTAGAACATCGATATGCTCCACCGCGTTCCCGAACTGTTCACAGATCCGGGCCACGTTCTCCACGTTTTCCACCGAGTCGGTGAGACCGGGGACCAAAACGAAGCGAATCCAAATCTTCGAGCCCAGCTTCGACAGCCTTTTGCCGAAGTCGATGGTCGGCTGCAAGGTCCCCCCCGTCACCTTGTGATAGGTCTCCTCATCGCCTGACTTCACATCCAGCAGGCAGAGGTCGATGTCTTCGATGTCCCGATCGCTGTAGTTCTTACCCAGGAAGCCGGAGGTATCCAGACAGGTATGGATCCCCATCTCCTTGGCCGCCCGGAAAACCCGGGTGACGAATTTCGGCTGCTGCATGGACTCACCACCGGAGAAGGTGATGCCACCATGGGTCAGTTGGAACAGGTCCTTGTAGCGGGCGACCTTGTCGATCATGGCCTCCAGGTAGACGGGCCGCCCATCCCTCATCTTCCAGGTGTCGGGGTTTTGACAGTATTGGCAGCGCAAGGGGCAGCCACTCATGAAGACGGTCATCCGGGTACCGGGCCCGTCGACCGATGTGTTGATGTCCCAAGAATGGACGAAACCGATATCCCCCGTTTTCAACGCCTGGAGCCTGTCCCGCCGGTCCATCCCGACCGGGGACTCGAACCCTGACAGGCCTCCCATGAGGATTTGGCTTTGGTAAGCCTTGGATTCCTTCAGCATGTGCGGCTGGGTGGTGCGGAAGTCTGACATCGTCGTCTCCTTAGGTCCGAGCCTCATCTGGATGGTTGCCATCTGGATGAGCGGAGCTCGTTACGGTTTTCGTCTTCCCCTATCCTAACGTTTTTCCTGCCCAGACAGAAAGAGGTGTCAGTCCGCTTCCCTCTGAGCACAGGCGATTCGTTTAAGAAGAGGTAGGCCAAAAGGGAAGAGGGGCCGGACCCTCGCGGCCCAGCCCCTCTGGCTTAATCGGAAAAGCTACCCTTAGTCGGTCACCGCTCCCTGATGGAAGGTGCGGGAGATGACATCCAGCTGCTGTTCCTTGGTCAGCTTGACGAAGTTGACGGCGTAGCCGGACACGCGGACGGTCAGGTGAGGATACTTTTCAGGATGCTCGACGGCGTCCTCCAGCTGTTCCTTACGCAGGACGTTGATGTTGGCGTGGTAGAGGCCATGACCGTTGCCGGAATCCAGGATGCCCACCAGATTGGTGATGCGGTCCTCTTCATCGCGACCCAAACCATCAGGGGTGATGGTGTTGGTCAGGGAGATGCCATCCAAGGCGTCATCGTAGTCGATTTTGCCCACGGAATACATGGAAGGCAGCATGCCATGGGAATCCATGCCGTTCTCAGGGTTGGCGCCGGGGGCGAAGGGGGTGCCCTTCTTGTGCCCAGAGGGGAAGGACCCGGTGTTCTTGCCATATTCCACGTTGGACGTGATGGTCAGGATGGACTGGGTGGGGACGGCGTCGCGGTAGACGGGCAGACGACGAACCTGACCCATGACGGTGGAGACCACCCACTTGGCCAAATCATCGGCCCGGTCATCATCGTTGCCGTAAATCGGGAAGTCGCCCACGGTCTTGAAGTTGACGATCAGGTCGTCGTCAGCCCCTTCCACATACTCGGGAGTGCCCTTGGCGTCCTTGTTGTAGATCGGGTAGACCTTGGCGTACTTGACTGCGGACAGGGAGTCGGCCGCGATGGACAGACCGGACATGCCGCAACCGAGGGTGCGGTAGACTTCCTTGTCGTGCAGGGCCATCTCGATGGCCTCGTAGGCGTACTTATCATGCATGTAATGGATGATGTTCAAGGCCTCGACGTAAGTCTCGGACAGCCATTCCAGGGCCTTCTCGTAGTTCTTGGTGACGGACTCGAAGTTGAGGGAGCCGTCCGCGTTGAACTGGATTGGATCCAGGACGCCTTCGTCGATCACGCGCAGACCGGTCATCTCATCGCGGCCGTCGTTGAGGGCGTAAAGGAAGGCCTTGGCCGTGTTCACACGGGCGGCGAAGAACTGCATCTGCTTGCCGACACGCATAGGAGACACGCAACAGGCGATGGCGGCGTCATCGCCCCAGTGGGAACGGATGTCCTTATCGGACTCGTACTGGATGGCGGAGGTGTCGATGGAGATCTTGGCGCAGAAACGCTTGTAGCCTTCCGGCAGCTTGGGATCCCAGAAGATGGTGATGTTGGGTTCGGGGCCGGGTCCCAGATGCTCCAAAGTCAGGGTGTTGAGCAGCCGGAAGGAGGTCTTGGTGACCAGGGTGCGGCCATCATCGCCGAAGCCTGCGTCGGACCAGGTGGCCCAGTAAGGGTCGCCGGAGAAGATGTTGTCGTAGTCCTTGGTACGCAGGAAGCGGACGATACGCAACTTCATGACGATGTTATCGATGATTTCCTGAGCATCGGTTTCATCGATGATGCCGGCCTTGAGGTCGCGCTCGAAGTAGCAATCGAAGAAGGCGGACAGGCGGCCGATGGACATGGCGGCGCCATCCTGGCTCTTGACGGAGGCCAAGTAGCCCATGTAGGTCCACTGAACGGCTTCCTTGGCTGTCTGAGCGGGACGTGACAGATCCAGTCCGTACTCGTTGCCCAGAACAATGAGCTTCTTCAGGGCCTTGATCTGCTCATCATGCTCTTCGCGGAAGCGGATCCAATGCTCGATCTCAGGCTCGGTGAAGTCGTTGCGGTAAGGGATGGAGTCCTTGTCCAGCTTCTTGAAGGCGATCAGGGTGTTGACGCCGTAAAGGGCCACGCGACGGTAATCGCCGATGATGCGGCCACGGCCGTAAGCATCCGGCAGACCAGTGAGGATCTTGTTGTGGCGGGCGCGCTTGATACGGGCGGTGTAAACGCCGAAGACGCCATCGTTATGGGTCTTGCGATAACGGGTGAAGATCTTCTTGATCTCGGGATCAGGCTCCTTGCCAGCCTCGCGGATGGCCTGCTCAACCATGCGCCAACCGCCGTTGGGCATCATGGCGCGCTTGCAGGGAACGTCGGTTTGCAGGCCGACGATCACATCATCCTGGTCATCGATATAGCCAGCGGGGAAGGCGTCGATGTCCGCGGGAGTATGGGTGTCGACGTCATAAACGCGCTGCTTGCGTTCCACTGCCAGATATTCGTCATCCAGCTTTTTCCACAGGTGCTTGGTCTTCTCGGTCGCGGGGGCCAAGAAGGATTCATCACCCTCATAAGGCGTGTAGTTCTTCTGGATGAAGTCACGCACATCAATGTTCTTTTCCCAGTTGCCGCCGACGAAGCCCTTCCAAGCCTCAGCCTGGAGTTCCTCAGCGGAAACGACTGGCTTTTCTGTGGTAGTCATATGCACTCCTTTTTGTGCCTCGTTCCATACGATGCTTCAATGCGTCGGATAAGTCCATTCTAGATGAGGGGCTTGTATTCAGAGTGGCTTTTTCATCCTCATAGAGAGGCAAATGCGTGACCTTTATCACATAATGACGGCAAGGAGATCGTTCTTTTCTACAAAAGTCAGGCTGGGGGAAGAATCAGAACCAGCTCCCCTTCCAGTCATCGGCCTTGTCCCGGCGACTTGGCTTTTTGCCGTCCCCGCTCTTGCCGGCGCTGTCGCCGACGCCATTGGCTGAGCCCGAACCATCCCCTTCCTGATCGGACTGCCCTGCCCAACGTTTGTCTTCGGCCTCCCATTCCTCATTCCGCTTCTTGGCGAGTTCCAAAGCCTTCTCGGCTTCCTGACGGGTCTTATACGGCCCCATCCGGTACTCATACGACGAAAGCATGCCGTGCTCCACCTGATGGGTACGGGAATTGTAATACCACTGCTTCTTGCTGCCGTCCGTCACATGCATGTCATCCGCCTCCTCGAAGCATGCCCCATCGATTTCCCAGCGACGTCGGGAGACTGGCTCGAAATCCTTCAAGACCGTCAGTCTCCACCGCTTTTCATTATCCCCTATCGGCGAGCGTCCAAGACCGTCATTCCCTGAAGGCGGACGTCACCGGAAGGCGACGATCGCGTCCGAAGGCCAGGGCCGTCACCTTGGGCCCGAGCGGGTACTGGCGACGCTTCCATTCGGCCTTGTCGACCAGGCGCATGACCGTATCCACCGTCTCCGGGTCGAAACCGTCCTTGAGCAAATCAGCCCGGCCATGGGCCTTCTCGATATAAGAAGCCAGGACTTGGTCCAAAAGCTCGTATTCAGGCAGGGAGTCGGAATCCTTCTGGCCCGGGCGCAGCTCGGCGCTAGGCGGTTTGAGGATGGAATTGACCGGAATCGGCGGCACCTGACCTTTGCCAAGCGCATAGGAATTGCGCCACTTCGCCAGCTGCCAGACCTTGGTTTTGAGGACGTCCTTGATGGGGGCGTAACCGCCCACCGCGTCGCCATAGATGGTGGAATAACCGCAGGCCAGTTCGGACTTGTTCCCGGTGGCCAAGGCCAGGAGGCCGTGGGAGTTCGAGTAGGCCATGACCAGGACCCCACGCATCCTCGCCTGGAGGTTTTCGGCCGCGATCCCCTGCAAATCCAGCTG
This sequence comes from Parascardovia denticolens DSM 10105 = JCM 12538, assembly GCF_001042675.1. NCBI lineage: Bacteria > Bacillati > Actinomycetota > Actinomycetes > Bifidobacteriales > Bifidobacteriaceae > Parascardovia > Parascardovia denticolens. The sequence goes on along the minus strand of NZ_AP012333.1, from coordinate 923,318 downwards.
TTTCTGGAAGGCTTGGAAGAGGGGTTCAATGGGCTGGATCTCATAATGGGCTCCCATGTTCGCGGCCAGATCGGCAGCGTCGTCTTTGGATCCGGAGGATGAATACATGCTGGGCATGGATAATCCCCAAACATTACTACCGCCAATGGCATCGGCGGCCATGGTAGCCACCAGGGCGGAATCGATTCCCCCGGACAGGCCCAAGACCACGCCTTTGAAGCCGTTCTTGGCCATATAATCCTTCAAGCCCAGCACACAAGCCCGATAGACCTCCTCGTCCGAATCCATGAGGGGGATCAAGGTCGACCTTCCCGCCTGGTCGGAGTCGGTTCCAGCCACAGCCGGCAAGGTCCAGAAACTCAGGTCTTCCACGAACTGGGGGGAACGCTCTTCGACGCCGCCATCAGGGTTGACGACGAAGCTGGCACCATCGAAAACCAGGTCATCCTGACCGCCCACCTGATTCAGGTAGATGACTGGGGCCGTCACCTCCCGAGCCCGCCTGGCGCACAAATCGGTGCGGATATGCCCCTTCCCCTCTTCATAAGGGGACCCGTTGATGGTGGCCAGAAGGTCGATCCCCTTCTGAGCCAATTGGGCCACCGGCCCGCCTTCCTGCCAGATGTCTTCGCAGATGGCGAAGCCGATCTTCCTGCCTTTGATGGTCATCACCAAAGGCAGGTCCCCGGGGGAAAAGATGCGGAACTCATCGAAAACCCCATAATTCGGCAGGAAATGCTTATCGTAGGAAGCTTCCACCACCCCCTGGTGGAGAACGATGAGCCGATTGCGGGGCAGGCCATGGGCGTCGGCGGCGACGGTCCCCACCACCACGTAGAGATCGCCCAGACCTTCCTTGCCCAGGTCTTCAGCCAAGGTGGAAGCCTTGTCCCAGGCCGCTTGGCGGAAAGTCGCCCGGAAGGCCAGGTCTTCGATGGGGTAACCGGTCAAGGTCATCTCCGGGAACAGGACCACATCGGCCCCTTGTCCGGCCGCCCGACGGGAATAGGACAGGACCTTGGCCGCATTGCCATCCAGGTCGCCCACGCAGGTGTCGATTTGGGCCAAAGCGATGGTCACGGAAGAGTTGGAAGAGTCGGAAAAGTCATCAGTCATACCCGTCATGATAGTCCCTTCAAAGGATGCGACGACACCTTCTGGCGTCGGCAGCCCCCCTTACTTATCCCCTTGGGCTTTCCTGTCTTTCCTTTCTCTCCCATCTCCTTGATCCCCCGCATCCGTCGTCTCTTCACCTTCGCTTTTGTTCGCACCGGAGGACGGCTCCCCATGCAAAAGGGAGCGGATGGCTTCCAACCTGGGGCCCAGCTGTTTCTCGTAACCGTTCTCTTTGGGATGGTAATACTCATGGCCGCGCAATTCTTCAGGCATGTACTCCTGCCGGGCGATGTCATGCGGGGCGTCGTGGGCGTAAATGTAGCCTTCCTTGTTTCCCCATTCCTTCATGAGCTTGGTCGGGGCGTTGCGCAGGTGGAGGGGGACCCGGCCGATGTCACCGGAATCCACATCGGCCAAGGCGGCGGCGATAGCCTCATAGGAGGCGTTGGATTTGGGGGCTGTGGCCACGGCGATCACGGCCTGGGAGAGGATGATCCGGGCCTCCGGCATGCCGACCAGGGCGACGGCTTGGGCGGCGGCCACGGTCAATTGAAGGATCTGCGGAGCGGCCATGCCCACTTCCTCGCTGGCGGCGATAATGATGCGCCGGGCGATGAAACGGGGGTCTTCCCCCGCCCGGAGCATACGGGCCAGGTAGTGCAAGGAAGCGTCTACGTCAGACCCGCGCATGGATTTGATGAAGGCGGAAGCCACGTCGTAATGGTTGTCCCCGGCCTTATCGTAACGGATCTGGGCCGTATCCATGACGGAAACGACCACGGCCGAGCTGATCACAGGCCGTTTGCGCCCACGGGGCCGGTCCTTGTCCCCCGTGATGGCCCCTGCCGCGGCCTCCAGGATCGTCAAAGCCCGGCGGGCGTCTCCTCCGGCAAGGCGGATGATGTCGTCCGCGGCCGAATCATCCAGACGGACTTCATCCCCCAGCCCTTCCTTGCTGCGGAGGGCCCGGTTCACGATCGCTTTGATGCTCTCCTGGGACAAGGCTTCCAGTTTGACCACGACGGAACGGGAAAGCAGGGGGGAGATGATGGAGAAACTCGGGTTCTCGGTGGTTGCGCCGATGAAGGTCACATCCCGGTTCTCCACCGCAGGCAGGAGGGCGTCCTGTTGGGATTTGGAGAAACGATGGACTTCATCGATGAAGAGGACCGTCTCCTTGCCTTCGGCCACCAAGCGCTGACGGGACCGGGCGAGGACTTCCCTCAGCTCTTTGACCCCGTCGATCACGGCCGATAGTTCTTCGAAGGCCCGCCCCGACTCATGGGCGGCGATATAAGCCAAGGTGGTCTTCCCCACTCCGGGAGGGCCGAAAAGGATGATGGAGCTGGGCGCCGTCCTCGAATGGGAGGGGGCGGAGGCCAGTCGCCGCAAAGGCGACCCCTCCCCCAGGACCCGACCCTGACCGACCACCTGGTCCAAGCTGGTCGGCCGCATCCTTACCGCCAAAGGCCGGACGGTGGCCTCGTCCCCCACATCCGCCGCTTCGAAAAGATCAGCTCCCATGCTTCGCACCCCCGCCCGAAGCCGGGGCTTCGGGCATCCACATCATCGGAAAAGCATCCACATCATCGGAAAAATCGTCTGATATGAATCCTAGCGGCCCATCTGGTCCAGCGGGGCCAAGGTGAAGGATCGGGACTCCAAGACACCTAGGAGGGCGTAAGCCGTATCGAAGGAAGTCATGCAAGGGATGTTGTTCTCCGCGGACACCCGTCGAATGATGAATCCGTCCTTCTGCAGGTTCCGATCGGACGAAGAGATGGTATTGATGACGAAGTTGGCCTTGCCTTGTTGGATCAGATCCGTCACCGTATCGGTGTCCGGGCTTTCCTCCGACACCTTGGCTGCCGTATGCACGTACAAGGTGGAATCATGTTTGCGTAGGAACTCAGCCGTCCCCTTGGTGGCGTAAAGGCCATAACCGATGGCGGAGAAACGGCGGGCTATGCCCAAGGCCTCCTCCTTATCGCTGTCAGCCACGGTCAGAAGCACATGCCCATGGTTGGGGATGCGGATACCGGCTGCCACCATGGCCTTGTACAGGGCCTTGTCCAAAGTGCTGTCGGCTCCTAAGGCCTCGCCCGTGGATTTCATCTCCGGGCCCAGGACGGTGTCGACGCTACGCAGCTTGGCGAAGGAGAAGACCGGGGCTTTCACGAAAACGGCTTTTTGTGGCTCCGGCTTGTAGCCCGGAGTAAGGCCTTGATCGATCAGGGACTGCCCCAGCAGGGCTTTGGTGGCGATGTTGCTCATGGGGACCCCGGTGATCTTGCTCAGGAAGGGAACCGTGCGGGAGCTACGGGGGTTGACTTCGAGCACATAGACCCGGTTCTGCTTATCCACGATGAACTGGATGTTATAGAGGCCGACGAAGCCGAAGCCGGTGCCGATCCGCAAGGCGTAATCGACGATGGTCTGCTTCACCTGGTCGGAGACGATCTGGGAAGGATAGACGGAGATGGAGTCACCCGAATGGATGCCGGCTCTTTCGATATGCTCCATGAGGCCGGGGATGAAGACATTCTCCCCATCGCAGATGGCGTCGATCTCCAGCTCCTTGCCCAGGACGTAACGATCGACCAGGATGGGGGCGTCATGAGAGATCTCTTTGACGGCCGTGGCCATGTAGACCTTGAGTTCGTCGCCGTTGTGGACGATTTCCATGGCTCGCCCGCCCAAGACGTAAGAGGGCCGGACCAGGACCGGGTAACCGATGCGGTTGGCGATGACCAAGGCCTCATCCACGGTCACGGCCGTAGCTCCTTCAGGCTGTGGGATCTCCAGGGACTGCAAGGCGGCTTCGAACTCATGCCGGTCTTCCGCCCGGTCGATGGCTTGCAAGGAGGTCCCCAGGATCTTCACTCCATGAGTGGCCAAGGAAGCGGCTATGTTGATGGCCGTCTGGCCACCGAACTGGACGACCACGCCCAAAGGCCGCTCCAGGGCGATCACCTGCATCACGTCTTCCGTGGTAAGTGGCTCGAAATAGAGCCTATCGGAAATGGAGAAGTCGGTGGAGACGGTCTCCGGGTTGTTGTTGATGACGATCGCCTCGTAACCTTCCGCCCTCAAAGTCTCCACGCAGTGGACGGTGGCGTAATCGAACTCCACCCCTTGCCCTATGCGGATGGGGCCGGAACCAAGGACGACCACCTTGCCTTTTTTACCGGGGACCGGAGCTGGATCGGACTCATTGGTCGTCTCGTAGGTCGAGTAGAAGTAAGGGGTTGCGCTTTCGAACTCGCCGGCGCAGGTATCGACCATCTCGTAGACGGGGACGATGCCTTCCCGCTGTCTCAAGCGGTAGAGATCGGCCTCGGCCATGCCCCAGGCGCGAGCTATGTAGGAGTCGGAGAAGCCGTTGCGCTTGAGCAGGCGAAGGGTGTCCACATCTCCCACATGCTCGGTCATGGTCTTTTCCAAAGAAATGATCTTCTGGAAATGAGAAAGGAAGAAGTAGTCTATCTTGGTGATTTCATGGACTTCTTCAGGGGAATGACCCTGACGTAGCCATTCCATGACGGCCAGGATGCGTTCGTCATCTCTCTTGCGGATTTTCCGGGCCAGCTGATCCTTGGAATAGGCAGCCAGGGAAGAATCCTGCGGATGATCCAGCTTCATCTCCAAAGAGCGGACCGCTTTGAGGAAGCTTTCCTCAAAGGTGCGGCCGATGGCCATGACTTCGCCGGTCGCCTTCATCTGGGTGCCTAGTTGACGGTCTGCGGTCTCGAACTTGTCGAAGGGGAAACGGGGGAACTTGGTGACGATGTAGTCCAGGGCCGGCTCGAAACAGGCGTAGGAGGTCTGGGTGATCGGGTTGAGGATTTCGTCCAGGCTCAGCCCCACAGCCAGTTTCGCGCTGATCTTGGCGATGGGATAGCCGGTCGCCTTGGAGGCGAGGGCGGACGAGCGGGAGACGCGGGGGTTGACTTCGATCACGTAATAGTTGAAGGATTGGGGGTTCAGGGCCAGCTGCACGTTGCAGCCTCCGCAGATCTTCAGGGCCCGGATGATGCGCAAGGAAGCGTCGCGCAGCATCTGGTTCTCCCGGTCGGTCAGGGTTTGGATCGGGGCCACCACCACGCTGTCGCCGGTATGGATGCCCACCGGGTCCACGTTTTCCATATTGCAGACCACAATGGCGTTGTCGTGGGCGTCGCGCATGACCTCGTACTCGATTTCCTTGAAACCGGCGATGGACCGTTCGATCAGGCACTGATGGACCGGGCTCATCTTGAGGCCGGCATCGGCTATATGCCGCAATTCCCGCTCGTTATGGGCGAAGCCGCCGCCGGTGCCGCCCAAGGTATAGGCCGGGCGGACCACCACCGGATAGCCCAGTTCGCCTGCGAATCGGACCGCGTCTTCTACCGTGTGGACGATGTCGCTTTCGGGGACCGGTTCCCCCAGCTCGTTCATCAGGGAGCGGAAAAGCTCGCGGTCTTCGGCCTTGTTGATGGCTTCCAAGGTGGTTCCCAGGATCTCCACCCCGTATTCGTCCAGAACTCCGTCGTTATGGAGTTCGACCACCATGTTGAGGCCGGTCTGTCCGCCCAGGGTTCCCAGGATGGCGTCCGGTCTTTCCTTATAGATGACCCGCTTGGCGAATTCCACGGTCAAAGGCTCTATATAGACCTTGTCTGCGATGGACCTGTCGGTCATGATGGTAGCGGGGTTGGAGTTGATGAGGACGACTTCGTAGCCCTCTTCTCTCAAGGATTGGCAGGCCTGGGAGCCGGAATAGTCGAATTCAGCCGCCTGGCCGATGATGATGGGGCCGGAGCCAATGACCAGGATCTTATGGATATCAGTACGCTTAGGCATGGGCTTTCTCCTTATCACCTTCATCGTCTGCAGCGGCTTTTGCACGAGAACCATGGGAGGCTGAATCCATCAGGTCCATGAACTGGTCGAACAGGTAATTGCTGTCGTGCGGGCCGCCGTTGGCCTCGGGATGGTATTGGACCGAAAAAGCGGGGACCGTGGTATTGCGCACCCCTTCACAAGCCCCATCGTTGAGGGAGATGTGGGTCAGTTCCAGGTCGGTTCCCGCCAAGGAATCCTTGTCCACGGCGAAACCATGGTTCTGGGTCGTGATCTCCACCCGACCGGTGGCCAGGTTCTTGACGGGATGGTTGGAACCACGATGTCCGAACTTGAGCTTGTAAGTGCTGGCTCCGCAGGCCAAAGACAGGACCTGATGACCCATGCAGATTCCGAAGATGGCTGTCTTGCCCAGGAGCTGACGGACGGTTTCAATGGCTGGGGCGATATCGGTGGGGTCGCCCGGTCCGTTGGACAGCATGACCCCATCAGGCCGATAATCCAAGATCTGCTCGGCGCTGGTATCCCATGGCACCACGATCAGGTCGCAGTTGCGTCGGGTCAATTCACGGACGATGCTGAGCTTCTCCCCGAAATCCAGGAGGACCACCCGGCGGCCACGGTTGGGGACCGGGAAAGGCTTGCTGGTGGAGACCCGCTGAATCTGGTCATGCAGGAAATCAGAGGATTGAAGCTGGGTGGTCACAGCGGCGATGTCTGCGTCAGGATTGGCTATGATGGCCTTCATGGTTCCCCGGGAACGGATTTTCAGGGTGATGGCTCGGGTATCCAGCCCGTAGATGCCAGGGATATGGTTCTTTTTCAGATACTGGTCCAGACTCTCCTGACTGCGCCAGTTGCTGGGCTGATCGCAATAATCTCGGACGACCAGGCCGAAGAGGACGGGTTCCAGACTTTCATTGTCGTCGGGATTGATGCCGTAATTACCAATAAGCGGGTAGGTCATGGTGATGATCTGCCCGCAATAGGAATTATCGGTGATGATTTCCTGATAACCGGTCATCGACGTGTTGAAGACCAATTCCCCTATGCGAAAATCGTCGGAACCAAAGGCAAAGCCTTGGTAAACCGTCCCATCTTCCAGGACCAAAAGCCGTTCCATAAAATACCCTCTCCGCATGCTGCGGAGAGTCCGGCAACATGCCAGATTGCGTGTCTCCCAAGCCCTGCGCCAGCGACGCGGAAAGAAAGAAAACACTTGATTTCTTGTGGATACCCGGGGATATCTTTTTCATTTAAACGTCATGACTGGACACGGAAAACACCCTTTTGGCGCTTAAGTCCATTCTCTGATCAGGTTTAAATCAGCTCGTCCGACCTACCCACTCGGTAAGAGGAGAAGACCACCTGCCCTTCCTCCTGGGTCGCGGCCAGATCCACCTGAGCGTCGATGGCCCAATCGTTGTCGCCTTCAAAATCCCGGATCACCTGACGGACATGCCAGCGATGGGACTTCTTCTCCTCCGACTCGTCCAGGATGAAATAGTCGAGGGACCGGGCGTCCGCATCGGTGAGGATTTCCTCATGATCCTGGTAGAAGTCGTCCAGGACCTGGTCCCAGTCCCTCTGGTTGTAGCCGAAGTCGGAATCCAGCCCTCCCAAGGTCTTCGAATCCTCGATGGCCATGAGCTGGACCCGCCGGAAGAGGGCGTTGCGCACCAGGAGGGTCAAAGCGCGGCGGTTGGCTACGATGGATTCTTCCACGGTCGGCGGAGCGGCGGTCAGAGCATTGGTTTCCTTGCCCTGGTCGGCGTAAGAGTCCTCCCACTCATCCACCAGGGAGGAATCGACCGTGCGGACGATGTATCCCAGCCATTGGGTGATGTCGCCCAAAGTCTGGTCCACCTTATCCGGCGGGACCGTGCGGGAGAGGGCCCGATAAGCGTCGCTCAGGTAGCGCAGGAGGTTGCCTTCGCTGCGGGGAACCCCGTAAGCGGCGATGTATTGGGTGAAATCGGACGACCTTTCCACCATGTCCCTCACGATGGATTTAGGTTCCAGCTGGTAATCGGCCGCCCAAGGCATGTCGTTCAGATACTGGGAGAAGGCCGGCATCAACAGCTCTTTCAAAGGCTGGGGGTAAGTGATCGTTTGCAGCTTTTCCATTCGCTCGTCGTAATCCAGGCCTTCATCCTTCATGCGCAGCATGGCCTCGTCCCTCGCCCTTTTCTCCTGGACCCGCAGAATCTGCCGCGGGTTCTCCAAGGTGGCTTCGACCATGGAGACCACGTCCAAGGCATAGGAAGGGCTGTCCGGGTCCAACAGCTCCAAGGCGGCGATCAGGAAGGGGGACAAAGGCTGGTTCATGGCGAAATCATCCGGCATATCCACCGCCAGGGTGTAATCCATGCTGCCGTCGTCCAGCTCCCACTTCTCCACGATTCCCGAATCCATAAGGTTCTCCATGATGGAAGCGGCCTGCTGGCGGAGCTTATCCTTATCCGTCTCGCTTTGCGCGCTGGCCTCGATCAGGTCTTTGATCCTCTTCCAGGCGTCCCCACCCTGGCAGATTTCGTTGAGTACCAGGGAATGGGTCATGGTCAGATGCGGCTGCAAAGTCTCCGGTTGGGCGTCGATCAGCTTGGAGAAGGTGTCTTCCGACCAATTGACGAACCCTTCCGGGGCCTTCTTTTTCTTGATTTTCTTCAGCTTCCTGGGATCGTCCCCGGCCTTGGCCACAGCCTTGGCGTTCTCGATCTCATGGTCCGGGGCCAAAGCGATGACCAGGCCTTCCGTATCGAAGCCGGACCGCCCCGCCCGGCCGGCGATCTGATGGAATTCGCGAGCGCGCAGGCGGCGTTGCTTGTAGCCGTCATACTTGGTCAAGGCGGTGAACACGACCGTATGGATGGGCACGTTGATGCCCACTCCCAGGGTGTCCGTTCCGCAGATGACCGGCAAGAGACCGTCCTGGGCCAGTTGTTCCACCATGCGGCGGTAGCGGGGAAGCATGCCGGCGTGGTGGACTCCGATTCCGTTGATGAGGAAGCGGCGCAAGGTCTTGCCGAAGGCGGTGGTGAATTTGGTATGTTCCAAGGCCTGTTTGATCTTTTCCCTCTGCTCTTTGGAGGCGACTCCGAGCCCAGCCAGGTTTTCCGCCGCGGAGACGGCCGCATCCTGGGAGAAGTGGACGATGTATATGGGGGTTTTCTCATCGGCGATCAGCCGATTGACCACGTTGGGCAGAGGCTCCACCAGGTACTGGTATTCCAGGGGGACCGGCCTCTTCGCGTCCGAAATCAGGTCGACCGGCCGGTCCGTTTGCTCTTCCAGCAGGTCTTCCACCCCTTGGACGTCCCCCAAGGTGGCCGACATAAGCAAAAATTGCGTGTGATGAAGGGTGATGAGGGGGACCTGCCAGGCCCAGCCCCGGTCCGAGTCCCCGTAGAAGTGGAATTCATCCATGGCCACGCAGGAGATGTTCCCCCTCTCCCCTTCCCTTAAGGCCTGGTTGGCGAGGATCTCGGCCGTGCAGCAGATGATGGGGGCGTCGGCGTTGATCCGGGTGTCTCCGGTGATCATGCCCACATAGGCTGGTCCGAAGATGGAGACCAATTCGAAAAACTTCTCCGAGACCAGGGCTTTGATGGGGGCCGTATAGCAGGACTTTTCCCCCTGGCAGAGGGCCATGAAATGCATGGCTATGGCGATCATTGACTTTCCCGACCCGGTAGGGGTATTGACAATGACGTGGTCTCCGGACAAGAGGCAGAGGATGGATTCTTCCTGGTGAGGCCACAGGTCGAGGTGGCGGACCTGGTGGGCCCAGTCAAGGAAGCGGTCGAAAATCTGGTCGTCGGTCAGGTTGGGCGATGCCAGGTCGAAAGCGTCGTTAGGCACCAGTTTGCCCAGGGCGGCGGGGGACGGGTCGGTCGCAGCGGCATGCGGGTCAGGATCAGTCATGGCTTCCACTTTATCCGTATGCTGGCATATCAGGGGGGTCGTCCCTTACCGCTCACGTCCATTCCCTGACCGCTGACAAAATCCACGGCCTCCTTTGGACAGCTTGGGCATAGACTGGGAAAGACGCAGGACGATCGACGAAAGGAAGCCCATGCAGCCACTCCTGACCATCTCCCATCTCAACAAGAGCTTCGGGCATCTGCATGCCGTGCGGGATTTGTCTTTTCACGTGGATAAAGGTCAGCTTTTCGCCTTCCTCGGAGTCAATGGGGCGGGGAAAAGCACGACCATCTCCATGATTTGCGGGCAACTTAGGCCCGATTCGGGGACCATCAGCATCAATGGGCGCCAGACGGCTTCCTCTTTGCGGGAGGTGAAGGCCTCCTTAGGGGTCGTCTTTCAGGATTCCCTCTTGGATAAAGACCTGTCGGTGGAGGACAACTTGCGCTATCGGGCCGCCCTCTATGGGATCCATGGACGGGATTTCCGCAAGCGCTATCGGCGGCTGGCCTCGGCTTTGGACCTGGATCCCCTGGCCAAGCAGGAGGTCCGCAAGCTATCGGGCGGGCAACGCCGTCGAGTCGACATAGCCCGGGCCATCATCCATGAGCCTTCCCTGCTGATTCTGGATGAACCCACCACCGGCCTGGACCCCCAGACCCGGCGGGATCTGTGGAATGTCATCCGGTCTTTGCAAAACGAACGGGGAATCACCGTCCTTTTGACCACCCATTACATGGAAGAGGCCGCCCAGGCGGATTACTCCATCATCATCGATAAGGGTCGCATCATCGCCCAAGGAACTCCCTTGAATCTGAAAACCACGTACGCCGGGGATACGGTGATCATCTACGACCACGACGAGAAGGAGGTCCAGGAGCTGGGCCTTCCTTATCGGGCTCGAGCGGGACGGTTCGACATCCCTGTCAATTCCCCCGCCCAAGCGACCGAACTCATCCTTGCCCATCCTGGCCTTTTCACCAATTATGAGGTGATCAAAGGGAAGATGGACGACGTCTTCCTCAAGGTGGTCCGCCAGGCCGAAAACGAATCGGCCCATCAAACGGGCGACCCCTTGCCCACGCCTTCCTCAGCGGAGACGACGGAATAGACCCCTGTAAACAGACCAGCCACGACGCACCAACCAGGAAACCGGCCCCTACCCATGAAAGCGAAAACCATGCGCACTTTCCTCTCCCTGACAGCCCGAGACACCAAGCTTTTCTTCAAAGACAAGGGCTCCTTCTTCAGTTCCCTGATCACCCCGGTCATCCTTCTGGTCCTCTACGCCACCTTCCTTTTGAGGATTTATCAGAACAGCTTCAAAAGCGGCATTCCTCCGCAGGCCAAAGTTCCTGAATCCACCATCACCGCCTTGAGCTCCTCCCAGATGATTTCCTCCCTCCTGGCCGTCAGCTGCATCACCATCACCTTCACCTCCAGCCTGCTCATCGTCAAAGACAGGGCCAGCCACAGGATCAACGACTTGACCGTGACTCCGATCAGAATGCTCACCTTGAGCGCCGCCTATTTCGCTTCCTCCTTCCTGGCATCCATGATCGTCAATGGTCTGGCCCTGATCGCCAGCCTAATTTACCTGCACGCCAGCTCCGTCCCCATCACCGCCTCCATGGTCGCATGGATTCTTGTGGATGTGGTCGTCCTCACCCTTTTAGGAACGGCCATGGCCACCGCGCTCACGATCTGGCTGAATACCCAGGGGCAGGCGACGGCTGTCGGATCCATCGTCAACGCCGGCTACGGCTTCATCTGCGGGGCCTACATGCCTTTCGCCAGTTATTCCCCTGGATTGCAAAAGGTCTGTTCCTACCTGCCCAGCACTTATGCCACGACCGTGATCCGCCAACATGTCATGGGCAGCTCCATCGATTTGTTGAAGAAGGCCGGTCTGCCGACTTCCGCTCTGGACAGTATCAAAGAAGGCATCAGCTTTACCGTCTCTTTCCAAGGAAATCCGGTCCCGACCGACGTCATGCATGGGGTGCTTGTGGGTTTCAGCCTGGTTTTTCTCCTGATTTTCATCCTGGGGACCCGCCTGGGCGGGGCGGCCCAACGATAATCATCGATAAGCGGCAAGGAATAAAATAATCGGAGACGGATGCTTATGTGTCCGCCCCCGATTGCCCCCCATCACAGATCCAAGGAGCAAGAATGGACCTGAATCTCCGGATTGATCCTTCCTTCGACGGACCGGAACGTGTGGATTTTCACCTGAAAGCCATGAGTCCTGCCGTTGAAGAGGCTATTCGCATCCTGTCCGAAGACAATCTGGAAAAGGGCAACCCCGAAGAAGAGGGCCTCATCTGGTGCGCCTTCGGCACTTCCCTGGTCCCCATTCAGGTGGAAAACATTTACGCCGTTTATACCCTGCGGGAGAAGACCTATGTGATGACCGCCCAAGGCAGGTACGAATTCAGAGGCCGGCTTTATCAAATCCGTCAGCTCCTTCCTGATACTTTCCTGGACGCCTCCCGCACGGCCACTATCAACGCCCATAAGATCCAATTCCTCGATTTGAGTTTCACCGGGACCATCAACGTCGTCATGAAGAACCATGAGAGGATACAGGTCTCCCGGCGCTTCGTGTCCGATTTCAAAAAAAGGCTCGGCCTGTGAACCCTGTCATCATTAAGGAGACCCTATGAACCAAGAACATCTCTCCCCCGGTCAGGCGGACTCGCGCGACTGGGATGATCTGAGAACAAACGAGGAGGAAAAGCCGCTGGCCCTGGGAAAGATCCTCTGGAACGGGATCAAAGGCGCGGGGTTGGGCATGCTTATCGGGGGTGTCGCATCTCTTCTCTCCAGTGCCCTCAACCACACCAAAGAGTATTACCCCGCCCCTCCCCGCTTCATGGCCCACTTCCCTACCCAGCTGGAGGGGGTTGCGGCCAGCTTCCTGCTGTGGTGCCTGATCGGCCTGGTCTTCTCCTGGGGAAATTACGTCTGGCAGAAAACCGCCTGGTCCCTGCTGAAACGGACCATCGTCCATTGCCTGATCTGCTATGTCCTGTCCACGATTTTGATGGTCTGCGCAGGCTGGTTCCCGCTGAACGTCCCGTGGATGATCATCTACACCCTCATCTGGTTCCTGGTTTATGCAGTCGTATGGTCGATTTCCGTCTGGCGGGCGCGTAAGGAAGTCGATGCCGTGAACGCGCGGATCCAGGCCGTCAATGCCCGGGAATCGGAGGATCAGAGGTCGGCCAGCGGCAAAGCCTGATCAACCAGTTCCACCCCAGCTGCCTTCATCTCTTTCCTTGCCAGAAGACCCAGGTCCTCGCTGGTCGGGGCGGTCAGATCTTCGAAGACCCGAACCCGATAGCCGAGTTTGACGGCGTCCAAGGCGGTCTCCTTGACGCAATGGGATTCAGCCAGACCGACCACGTCCACCTGATCGGCCCCGGCCTCTTCCAAGGCATGGGCCAAAGTCAGGCCCTTGCTTTCGAAATCGGCGAATTCCTGGCGGCTATGGATCCGTGACGAGTTGTCCTCGATCCCTTCGAAGCCGGAGTAAGCGGCTTTATATTGCCCTTTCTTGAAATGATGTCTGATCCCCAAGGCGGCTATCGCCGGGTGAAGATCCGCGTTAGGGCTGCCGGCCTTGCCATGCACCGGCCAGGTATCGGCATAATCGGGGTGCTCCGACCAATGGTTACCCGGTTCGATATGCCAATCCTGAGTGGTGGCTATATAGTCGTAATCGGGCCGATGTCGAGCGACGAAGGCGGCGATCCGGGCGGCGACCGCATTCCCGCCTTGCACCGGCAGCTCCCCTCCTTCGCAGAAGGTCGGCTGAACATCCACGATAATCAATGCTTTCGTCATGCGGACTTCCTTTGTTTCCTTTTCTTATTCGTTCCTATTCGCGATCTTCGGATCTCGGACTTCTGACTGGAACACTTTGAAGACCTCATCATCCCCCGATGAACAGGATACTCCGATTCATTTCGGAGCCATAATCGTCGCCCCCCCCCCCGCTAGATTTTAAAGAAATTCTTCATGGTTACGGAGGGGAATGAAAGCCTCTCCGTTTCTTATTTCACACAGAAAGGTGCTCACATGGGAATCGACCTTAAAAAGCTGGCTGATGATACAGGGAAAAACATTCATAAAGGCCTTTCCGATGCAGGGAAGAATCTGCGGAAGGCTGCGAGTAAAACCGGGGAGACAGTCAAATGGGCCGCGAAAGATCCGGCCAAGGCCGCCAGCACTGCAGTCCGGTCAGCCGGGAACGCCGTGCGATCCGCAGGGAACGCTGCCGAGGACTTTGTCGACAACACGAAGAAGAACGGTTTCCTGAATGCCGGCCTGCGTAAGCATGCAGTGAAAGACTATAATCAGGCGGTTTCCCTCTACACGGAAAAGGCGAAAGAAACCCAGGAAGCCAGCACGAAATTCTACGAGCTCCGCAACAACGCCCTCCTCCATGTTCGGCTGGCGGAAAGCCATATCAATTCCCTGGCTAACACTCCTAAGAAATTCGAGACTGATCTTCAGGAAATACGTTGGGAGATCGAAGATTTCACTGCGAAGACCCACGAAATCACCGAAGCGGAAAAGGAGGCGAAAATGGCCGGCGAGGCAGCGGGAATCGGCTCTACCGTCAGCGCTCTGGGTGTGGCGGTCGCGACTTTGGGGCCAACTGCGGCCATGGGAATCGCAACCACCTTCGGAACCGCTTCCACCGGAGCGGCCATCGCCACCTTAAGCGGAGCGGCAGCCGAAAACGCCGCTTTGGCCTGGTTGGGCGGCGGAGCGCTAGCTGCAGGAGGGGGCGGCATGGCTGCTGGAGACGCCCTGCTCGCCCTGGCCGGCCCTGTCGGCTGGGCCATCGCAGGAGTGGCGCTCGCCGGAGCTGTCGCTGCTGGTAATCATGCCGCAAAAAAGAATCAGACTGACGCTCAAAAGGCAATTGAGGAACGTGAGCGTCGGGAAGTCATCATCCGGAATCTTGAACTGGTCCTCGATAAAATCCATTCCCTCTACGAACTCACTCAAGAGCAGATTTCTCTGGTCGATCAGGTCAACGCCAAGGTCAAAGGACTGGATTATCAGCTTTTCAATCAGAAAGAAAAAGAAGAAGCCGGTATCCTGGTCAATCACGCCTTGGTCCTCGCCCAGCTCATCAATCAGGAAATCCAAACGGAAGAGCCCTCCGACAAGCCAGCGGAAAAAGAGGAATCCCATGCTGAGTGAACAAGAGAAAGACCAAGTCATCAACCAAGGGATAGCCGATTACATCCGTTTCCTCAACACCCAACGTTTGAAAACCCTGGCGGATACTTTGGAGAAAATCCTCACCGATGGCCAGAATGCGGAAAACGACCTCAACAACCGGCTGGCGGATGCTTTAGACCAGCTGGTCAAAGCGGATAACAGAATCGGCGAGTACATCGCTTCCGACCGAGGCGGAATCAAAGGCATCCATGGCTTTATAGCCGAACAAGCCGAGATAGGCATCTCCAACGCCAAAAACGCTTTCCAAGGAATTGATTCAATCATCAAGGCTTTTGACAATAACGGTCCTGCTGACCTCCTGGTAGGAGGCAAAGCCGTTCAAGCCAAGTTCTATCAGAACCTGGTAGAGGAACTGAAGACCACGCTGAACCCCGAACACCGGAACATGGATATGCTCTTCCCCAAAGACCATGTCGCCATCTATAAAGCGATCATGAACGGAGAGACCCATGTGGAATATGAGGGAAGTCCCCTCTCCCAGAAAAAAATCACTAGGATCAGGGAAATAATCAAGGAAGCAGAGCAAGAGCGAAAGGCTCCTTTTTCTCAATGGATGAGGCCAGCCCAAACCGATTACGACCAGGTCCAAAAGAACACCTATGAGAAGACCTTCGCCAGCCAAAAGGAATCCTTCCTCCAACAAAAGCAGGAAGAGAGCAAGGAAATTCACAACCAGGCGGACCAGGAACGAACCCTCGCGGCGAAAAAGGCGGCGCCTGACCTCGGTGAGGCAGCCAAAGCCGGAGCCGCTGGAGCCTTCGTCCAAGGAGGATTCAATTTCCTCTCCTTCGCCTATAAGAAGCACAAAGAAGGGAAGGAGCTATGGCAGTATGGTAGCGAGGATTGGAAGGCTTGCGGACTTTCCACCGCCCAAGGCGCTTTCAAAGGAGGCTTCTCCGGCTTCGCTATCTATGGTCTGACCGATTTCTGCGGCTTGGCAGCGCCTAGTGCGGGAGCGCTTGTGAGCGGGACTTATGGCCTTCTGAACTCGGTTATTGAGTACAGGGCGGGAAGACTGGATGACGACGGCTTTATTCAGGCGGTCATCTTCAATTCCGTCGATTCCGTGGGGGCCGCCCTGGGAGCTGCCGTGGGGCAAGCCCTGATTCCGATTCCCGTCCTGTGAGCGGCAATCGGTTCGCTTATCGCGACCAACGCTCTGAGTATGGGCAAAGATTTTCTCTCGAAGCAAGAGAAGGAAGCCCTTGCCTCCTATCAGCAAAAGATCAATCAGTATGTTCAGGGACTGGATCAAGAATATCAAGGCCACTTCCAAGAGATTCACGCACGTTATCTCGAACTGGGTGACCTGCAAACCTACTCGTTCGATTTCGGGGTGAACGTCAGACTACGGCTCGTCGCTTCCATAGAATTAGCGGAAAAAGCAGGGGTACCCGAGGAGAGAATCCTCCATACTGACTCCGAAATCGATGATTTCTTCCTGAGCTAGGATCGGAGTGTCCCTCGACGGTCTCAGCTGCAATTGACGCTGCCGACGGACGCTTCAAGCCTGACCATGGGGCTGCCTTCACGGTAGAAGTTGCCACGGCCGCTGTAACCGTTGACTGGGAGGCTTACATGGCTCAGGGTGGAACGGACGTCCAGACCCATGTCCGGCCGAATGCAATCCTTCAACTTCAGGCTGCCGGCGTTGACCTCGAAGGAGCTGTCTTCCCGCAGGTTGAGGCCCCGGGCCTTCACGGCCCCCGCGTCCACCAGCATCCTGGCCTTCCTGGTCTGGCAGCCCTTGATGGACACCGTAGCGGCGTTGGCCTCCACTTTCAGCTTGTTCAAATCGAAACCGTGCACTTTCACGGTCGCCACGTCGGCTGAGATCTTCAGGGAATCCAGCTTCGGCAGAGTGATGGTGAGCTTGTACATGTCCTTCCTGCTGGTGCCGATAGTGCCTCGGATAGTGAGGAAGCCATTGAAGATCACCCGGTCAGGATGGTTCTTCTTCCACTGGGACTTGTTGATCTTCACCTTGAGCTTGTCTTCCTGGAAATTGAAGGAGAAATCATCCTCCCCGCAGTTCTCATAAGTGACTGAAGGCTGGTCCCCCTGGATGACCGCGATGGAGCAGACCGTCGCCTTGATGGTGAGCCTGCGAACCTGGGCCAGCTCTTCCTGACTGATAGCCATAGCATCCTCCTTGCCGATTCATCATCGCTTCCTACGGCGGATGATCCACGATTGCGATTGATAAGACCAATCATAACCATGGCCCTCTCTTTATCAAATCAGAGACGAATATATTCAACATAGGTTTATACGGCGAAAGGCCAGCCCGTGAGGACTGGCCTGTGAAATCCGATCTAGTCAGACTCTTCGATTAGTCGATCACTTGTCTTCCTCAGGATCGTAATCGACGCCGGTTTCGGCGCGCTGCTCGTCGGAGATGGGGGCAGGAGCGCCGGTCAGAGGATCGGCCCCGCCGCCGGACTTGGGGAAGGCGATGACGTCGCGGATGGAATCCTCGCCGGAGAGGATGGCGGCGCAACGATCCCAGCCGAAAGCGATGCCGGCGTGAGGAGGAGCGCCATATTTGAAAGCCTCAAGGAGGAAACCGAACTTATCCCGGGCCTCTTCCTCGCCGATTCCCAAGACTTCCAGGACGCGATCCTGGATATCGTCGCGATGGATGCGGACGGAACCGCCGCCGATCTCATTGCCGTTGCAGACGATGTCATAAGAGTCGCTCATGGCATGCTCGGGATCCTGATCGAACTTGTCAATCCAGGCGGCGGAAGGCATGGTGAAGGGGTGATGCATGGAAGTCCACTTGGAATGGCCCACGGCCACATCATCGTCGTCGGGGTCATCGGTGCGCTTGAAGAGCGGGAAATCGACGACCCAGGTGAAAGCGAACTCGTCCTTGTGCAGGAGACCTTGGCGCTTGGCGATTTCCACGCGCGCGGCCCCCAGAAGCAGCTGAGAGGACTCTCGGGCACCGGCGGCGAAGAAGACGGCGTCTCCAGGCTGGGCGTGGACGGCCTTCATCAGGCCATCGCGCTCGGCATCCGACAGGTTCTTGGCGACCGGCCCCTTGAGGACACCGTCTTCCGAGAACTGGACGTAGGCCAGGCCCTTGGCCCCGCGCTGACGGGCCCATTCCTGCCAGGCGTCGAACTGGCGGCGAGGCAGATCGGCCGCTCCCTGGTAAACCACGGCGCCCACATAGGGAGCCTGGAAGACGCGGAAGGGGGTGTCCTTGAAGTAGTCGGTCAAATCGACCAAGGGGTTGCCGAAACGCAGATCAGGCTTGTCGGAGCCATACTTGTTCATGGCATCGGTCCAAGTGATGCGGGGGAAGGGAGTGGCCACCTGATAACCGGCGGATTCCCACACGGCCTTGAGCACCTGTTCAGCCATGGCGATCACGTCTTCCTGGTCCACGAAGCTCATTTCCATATCGAGCTGGGTGAACTCGGGCTGACGATCGGCTCGGAAGTCTTCGTCCCTGTAACAGCGGGCCAGCTGGTAGTAGCGTTCCACCCCGGAGACCATGAGCAGCTGCTTCAAAAGCTGGGGGGACTGGGGCAAGGCGTACCAAGAGCCGGGAGACAGGCGGGCGGGAACCACGAAGTCACGGGCCCCCTCGGGGGTGGACTTGATCAAAGTCGGGGTCTCCACCTCGGTGAAGCCCAGCTTGTCCAGTTCGCCCCGGGCTGCCCGGGCCATGTTGGAGCGCAGACGAAGATTCCTCTGCATCTGAGGCCGACGAAGGTCAAGGTAGCGGAAACGCAGGCGGGTGTCCTCCCCCGGCAGCTGCTCTTCGGTCTCGTTCGCCAGAGCGGTGGAAACCTGGAAAGGCAGGGCTGCGGACTTAGCCAGAACGGTCACCTTCCTGGCGACGATCTCCACTTTGCCGGTGGCCAGATGGTCGTTTTCATTGCCTTCCGGGCGTTCGCGCACATCGCCGGTCACCTGGACCACGAATTCGGACCGCAGAGGACGGGCCACCTCTTCCTCGTAAATGACCACCTGGACCAGGCCGGAAGCGTCACGCACATCCAGAAAGGCGACGCCGCCGTGATCGCGACGCCGGTCGACCCAACCGGAAATGGTCACTTCCTGGCCGATCACAGCTTCCGTAATATCCGCGCAATGATGCGTGCGATAAGCCGTTTGACTCATTCTTTTCCTACCTCGCAAACGTTTGCTTGACTGTCAGCGTTAAAACCTCCTATAGCCTACAACATCAGGGGTATTTCACCCCCAGATCCACGAATCGTCCCGACATCGCGCTTCAGCAAGACCTCAAACCCCTGCGTGAACGCGGCTACGACCTAGCCCTCCTCGGCCGCATCGTCGACGTCTTGACTCTTCGGCAACAATCTGACAGCAAATACCGGGACCGTACCCTCACGGGAAATTCCCACAATCACCGGGGGTGCCGCATCATGCCTGACTTTTGCGTTTCGCTAAGAATGCGGCGACGAAACCGGAATCGCAGACCCTACTTCACTACAACCGCGCGCCGGGCGTATTCGGGAGCCGGGGTCCAGGAAGCGGGATCCGCGTCCACCTGGTCTCCGGAGATGATGTTCTTCACCTGGTGACCGGTCGGCTTGACCTCAGCGGCTGGGTCACCGGCTTGAGGCGGGAACCAGACATAAGGAATGCCCAGATGGTCGGCGTATTTGATCTGTTTGCCGATCTTGGCAGCGGTCGGGGCCACGTCGCAGGCGATCCCCCGCTGACGCAGCTGAGCGGCGATGTGGTCGGAGGTCTGCCTCTCGTCCTCGTTCCAGACGGCCACCATGACAGCCGCAGGGGAAATCCGGGAAGTCGTCGCCTGGACCGTATGCAAGATGTAGGAAATCAGCCGAGTCACGCCAATGGATAGGCCCACACCCGGATACTTGCGGCTGCCTTGGGAGACCAGGTTGTCATAGCGGCCACCAGAACAAATGGACCCCAGCTTTTCGGCCCCATCGAGGAAGGTCTCGTAAACGGAGCCAGTGTAATAATCCAGGCCGCGGGCGATGCGCAAGTCGGCCATGACGGAGCCGGGACGGATGCGGGCGGCCTCGTCGATGATCATGGCCAGGGTCTCCACACCCTGTTGAGCCAAGGGATAAGCCTCGGATTCCTTATCGATCCCATGTTTTTCACAGAGTTGATCGAAGGCGGCCCGCAAGTGGGAGCTATCAGTGGCGGTCACTTCCGCCAATTCCAGGCAGGCGGCCGCTTGTTCCGGGCTGCAGCCGGCCTCGTCTTGCAGGAGCTGGGCCACTTCAGCGGCGGAGATCTTGTCCAACTTGTCCACTTCCCGCAGCACGCTTTCAATGTCGGTCACGCCCACTCCCCGATAAAAGCCTTCGGACAGCTTGCGGTTGTTGGCGTGGACGGTGGCCTTGGGCAGGCCGAAGGGCCGGAGCCTCTCCAAGGCCTCGACCATGACCAAAGGAGCGTCCACCTCATAATGCTCGGGCAGACTGCCGTTGCCCACGATGTCTATGTCGGCCTGGGTAAACTCCCGGTAACGGCCTTCCTGCGGCCGCTCCCCTCTCCACACCTTCTGGATCTGCCACCGTTTGAAGGGGAAAGTGACAGCGCCGGAGTTTTCGACCACATAGCGAGACAGGGGGACGGTCAAATCGAAATGCAGGCCCAGGTGCTCCTCCACCGGAGTCTCATCGTCCTGTCCGAATTCCCGCAGCCGGGAGAGAAGGTAGATTTCCTTTGAAGTTTCGCCTTTTTTCAGCAAGCTGGACCCCATCTCCACCGCCGCCGTCTCGATTCCCAGGAAACCGTGAAGCTCGAAGACCTCTCGCAAAGTATCGATGACTTGCTGCTCGATGGCCCTTTCCTGCGGGAGCCATTCGGGGAAACCTGAGATAGATGCACCTTTTTTAGCCATAGCCCCTTATAATAAATGGTGTTGAGGAAATTATGCAGGCCGGAAAGCCCGAATGATTTCGTCTTCCTGCTACTACTGCTACGACAAGGAGTTGGCTATGACCGACGAAACTGTGACCCCATCCGTCTCCGAACCCGAGGAAAGCAAGCCCGCCGCCCCGGCGGAGGCAGCGCCTGCCCCTGCTCCCGCTCCTAAGCCGGCCAAGCCCGTCATCCCCTCCCCCAAAGCTTTCGCTGGCAAGACCCAACAACAGAGCGCAGTAGCCACCTATAACGAAGCCGATTTGGAAGCGGCCATGAAGTTCGGCCGCGTCACCGACGACAGCACCGTCTTCGTCAAAGAAGGCGACGAGGAGCACAAAGTCGGCCAAATGGCCCAGGAGGAACCGGATAAGGCCTTGCGCTTCTTCGCCCGTCGTTATCTGGACCTCAAAGCCAAGTTCGACCGCTTCGCCAAGCGTTTGGAAGGCAGCCACATCCGTTCCCGCGAGATCGATTCCACCCTGAACGAGCTGGAAGAGGACATCAAGAAAGCCGATGTGGTCGGCGACATCGCGGCGCTGAAATCCCGATTGGAAGAGCTCAAGACCGAAGGCGCCTCCAAGAAGGAGGAATTGGCCGCGGCCCGTAAGGAAGCCATGGCCAAGGCGGCCGCGGAACGAGAGAAAATCGTGGTCGAAGCCGAGCAACTGGCCGCCAGCCTAGGTGACAGCACCAACTGGCGTCAGACCGGCGACAAGTTCCAGGCCCTTTTCAACAAATGGCAGGAACATCAGAAGCATTCCATCCACTTGGAGAAGTCCCAGGCCGACGCCCTGTGGAAACGTTTCTCAGCCGCCCGTTCCTCCTTCAACAGCGCCCGCCGGGCCTGGATCCAGCAGCGCGACAGCCAGCGTTCCGAAGCCCGCAAAGCCAAGGAGAAGATCATCGCCGCGGCCGAAAGCATCCAGGATTCCACCGACTGGGCCGCGACCTCCCGCAGGTTCAACGAACTCATGGACGAATGGAAGGCCGCTGGTCGCGTGGGCCGCCACGAGGAGGACGACGCCCTGTGGAAGCGTTTCCGCGCCGCGGCCGATGTCTTCTTCAACGCCCGCCAAGCAGACCGTGACAAACTGAACGAAGGCGAGACGGAAAATCTCAAAAAGAAGGAGGCCCTCTTGGAGAAGGCCAAGGCCCTTCTTCCGGTCAAAGACGTGAAAGAAGCCAAGCAGACCCGTCAGAGCTTGGCCAAGATCCAGGATGAATGGGATCAGATCGGCTATGTGCCGCGAGCCGACGTGCACCGTCTGGAATCCGCCTTGGATGACGTGGACAAGCAGATCAAGGCGGTCGAGGAAACCCAGTGGACCAATTCCGACCCCGAGACCGACGCCCGTAAGTCCGATTTCGAACTCCAGCTCAACGCCCAATTGGAAGAGTTGGATCGGAAGATCGCCTCCGAGACCGACCCTGCCAAGAAGCAGGAGCTGAAAGCGGAGAAGGCCGCTAAAGAGGCCTGGCTCAAGGCGATCAAGTAAGATTCAGGGTCCGCTCAGGCAAACTTAGGTGAACTCAAATAAGCTCAGACGACAGAAGCCGAAATAATAAATAAGATAATAATGATTAAAGGGGCTGACGGATGAACCGTCGGCCCCTTTATCGTCAGTTCCTCATCCGAGGATGTTTGGACCCCTTGTTGTCCGTCACCCGGTAGACGTCGAAAACGCCTTCCACCTTGCGCAACTCGGACAGAAGCTTGCCGAAATGGTTGGGCGAAGCCATCTCGAAGGTGAACTGGCAGATGGCCACCCTATCCTCGCCGGATGAAACGTTGCCGGAGATGATGTTGACCCCCATGTCGGACAGGACCTTGGTGATCTCGGTCAGAAGATGGCCGCGGTCCAGGGCCTCGATTTGGATTTTCACCAGGAAGGTCCCCGTGGAGGCGTTCCAGGAGACTTTGACCATGCGCTCCGGATGGGTATCCTGCAAATGCTGGGCGTTGACGCAGTCCTCCCGATGGACGGAGACGCCGTCCCCGCGCGTGATGAAGCCGACGATGGCGTCGCCAGGGACCGGGGTGCAGCATTTGGCCAGTTTGACCCAGATTCCGTCCACCCCCTTGACGGACACGTCGGCCGCCCCGGTGGACCGGTGGCGCTTGACTGGGCGGGAAGGCAGGATCACCTGCTCGATGTCCTCCTCCACTTCGGACTCGCCCACGTCTTTGACCAAGTGGGTGATGACGTTCTGGGCGGAGATCTGCCCCTCCCCCAAGGCGGCGAAGAGGACGTCCACGTTGGGCAGGTTCAGGTCCTGGGCCGCGCCCAAGAGGGCTTCGTTGGTGGTGAGCACCTGGACGGGCAGGTTCCGCTTGCGCATGGAGCGGATGAGCTCGCTGCGGCCTTCTTCGACCATCTCGCTGCGCCGTTCCTTGGAGAACCATTGACGGATCTTGTTGCGGGCGCGGGGGCTCTTGACGAAATTCAGCCAGTCGCGCGAAGGACCTTGGGCGTTGTTGCGGGAAGTGAGGATCTCCACCGTGTCGCCGGTCTCCAACTGGGTGTCCAGAGGGACAAGACGGCCGTTGACCCTGGCTCCCATGGTCTTGTGCCCCACTTCGGTATGGACGGAGTAGGCGAAGTCAACCGGGGTCCCTCCCTGCGGAATGGTGATGACCCGGCCTTTGGGGGTGAAGACGTAAATCTCCCCCGCCCCGAGATCGTCTTTGAGGGTACCCAGGAATTCATCCGAATCCGGAGTGTTGCTGGTCCAATCGGCCAACTGCTGAATCCACTTGAGGTTGTCAGCCTGGCTGATCTCCTGCGGCTCTTCGGCGGTCGGAAGGGTCGGGGTCTGGGCCTGCAGCTCCTTCTCCCTTTCCTTGTCGGATCGGTCAGGAGTGGACAAAGCGTTGCCCGCCTGTCCGTTGGCCTTGTATTTCCAGTGGGCGGCGATGCCGAATTCGGCCCTGCGATGCATGTCCCAGGTCCGGATCTGGATTTCCACCGGTTTGCCGCCAGGACCGACGACGGTGGTATGGAGGGACTGGTACATATTCAGCTTGGGCATGGCTATGTAGTCTTTGAAACGGCCAGGCATGGGCTTCCAGCGGGCGTGCACGGCCCCCAGGGCCGCATAGCAATCCTGGATGGAATCCACGATGATCCGGACCCCGGTCAGGTCGTAGATGCTTTCGAAATCATGCCCACGGACCACCATCTTCTGGTAGATGCTGTAGTAATCCTTGGGACGGCCGGTCACGTAAGCCTTGATCCCCATCCCTTTCAAATCATCGCCGATCTCGTCCAGGATCTGTTTGAGGTAGACCTCGCGTTTGCCGGCCCGCTTTTGTACCAGCAGGACAATCTCATGATAGATCTTGGGGTGCAGGGCTTTGAAGGACAGCTCTTCCAGCTCGGTTTTGATGGCGTTCATGCCCAGGCGGTTGGCCAGAGGGGAATAGACGTCCAAGGTCTCCTGAGCCTTTTTCCGGGCGTTGGATACCTTGACGTAGCGCCAGGTCCGGGCATTATGGACCCGGTCAGCCAGCTTGACCACCAGGACGCGCACATCCCGGCTCATGGCGATGACCATCTTGCGGATGGTCTCCGCCTGGGCGTGGTCCCCGAAATCCATCTTTGTCAGCTTGGTCACCCCGTCGACCAGACCGGTGATGGTGTCCCCGAACTCCTCCCGACATTGGTCCAAGGTGTAGTCCGTGTCTTCCACCGTATCGTGAAGAAGACCGGCGGCGACCACCTTGGGGCTCATGCCCAGGTCGGCCAGAATCTGGGCCACGGCGATGGGATGGATGATGTAAGGCTCCCCCGACCGCCTCTGTTGATGGGCGTGCTGGGTCACGGCCCTGGAGTAGGCCCGGGCGAGAACGGACAGGTCGGCCTGCGGGTAGTGGTAATGGACCGACTGCCAGATGGGCAGAAGGGGGTTCGTGGGATCAGTGGAGACCTCAGCGCCCAGCTGGCGGGCAAGGGAGTCCTCATCGCTGAGTTCAAGTCGAGATTCACTCATATGCGCCTCCCCGGTCGATTATGATTATCCTATCCACACCGGGAGAAAAATGGCGGCAAAACGGCGAAAGGAGGCTTCCCGCGCCTTTCTGCCATCGACCCCTACCCTTTGATTCCGCTGGACCCGAATCCCCGGTCGGCCCTTTGGGACTCCGGCAAAGCATTGGCTTCCACGAAGGTCGCTTGAACGTAACGTTGGATGACCATCTGGGCGATTCTGTCCCCTGCGTCGAAATGCACGGTTTCGTGCGAATTCAGGTTGATGAGCGGGACTTTGATCTCCCCGCGGTAACCAGCGTCGATGGTACCGGGGGCGTTGAGGACGGTGATCCCTTTCTTCACGGCCAATCCGGACCGGGGATGGACCAAAGCGACGTATCCTTCAGGCAGGGCGAGGGAAATCCCGGTGGGGACCAAGGCCCGTTCGAAGGGGGCCAAATCGAAATCCAACCTGCAGCGCAAATCGCAGCCGGCGTCGCCCTCATGGGCGTAATTCAATCCCGCTTCCCTCACTTTAGGGTCCAGATAAGTAATCAGGACGTCCAGCTTCTCCGCTCCTTCGTAAGTCTGGTCGCCAGGCATCAGGCGGCGCAATCCTTGCAGACCGGCTTGCCGTTCTCGTAATGGTCGAGCAGTCGACGATTATAGACCAGGAAGCATTCGGAACAGACGAATTCGTCGCCTTGCTGAGGGATGACGGTGACGGACGAGTCCTCGTTGCTCAGATCGGCGCCGGGGAGTTCATAGTCCTCGGCAATGGCGTTTTCATCGTCATCCAAGTCCGCGGCTTGTTCCTGTCGGGCGCTATTGGAGAGAGCTTCCAACGACTCTTCGTCTTCATCTTTGGAGCGAGGCGCATCGTAGTCTTGTGCCATATTCAGCCTTTCAACAAAAAAACAGGTACGCGCCACAGGATACACGAATTTTCAAATTTTGCAAGGTGACACGACCCGATTATGACGAAAATGTAAAAGTTTCCCTATAGTATAGAAAGGAACAGATGCGTAAGCGAGGTTTATATGGTTGATGAGACTAGGAATCAGGCTCTTTTCGTCAAGGTCGACCCTTCGGGGGACTTGATCTTCGAAGAGAAGGAGAGTCACCGTCAGTTCGCCGTGCGCATCAGCGACGAATTGGAACAGGGCATCCTGGCCGCCAGGCAGATCATGTCCGACCAGCAGGGGCCAGCCCACCCCCATCAGTTCCGCACCCTGCCCATCAGGGAAATCCAACAGCTGACCAGGGAAGGCAGAAGCCCGGAAGAGATCAGGCGCGATTTCGACGTCGACCTGGCCCTGATCCGTCGTTTCGCCCAGCAGGTAGAGCAGGAAAAGAGCTACACCATCGCGCAGTTCCTCAATTCCTCCTTCAAGACGGACAAGAAGCAGCTCGTTCCCCCCTCGGTGGAAGACATCCTCACCCGGTCCATCGAGAATTACGGATTGGATTATGAAGACGTTTCGTGGAAAGCGACCAGGGTCGGCCGCGATCCATGGCATATCATGGCGACCGTCACATCCGAGGACGGCCGGCAGGCGACCGCCGAATGGACTTTCAACCCCCGCAACAACGACATCGTCTGCCTCAACAAGACAGCCCGCAAGCTTTTCGGCCTTTTCGGCACCGATAATTCCCCTGTGGATCATGAGCTTTTCGGCCTGACCGTCGCCGATGATTCTTCGGCCCCAGCCTCCTCCTTCTCCATCAAGGCCCGCGGCCCTTTGACCCCCCAATGGATGAATGTGGAAGAGGAGGGGAAACCCTCGGCCGGGGAGGAAGCGGGAGAAAAGGAAGAAGGAGAAGGGGCGCAAAAAAAGGAACAAGGAAAGGCGCAAGCGAGGATGGACAGGGATGGATCCCTGGCTTCCGGCTTCTCCGGTGACGATGGCGACGAAGGCGACTCAACGACGACGAACGTTCAGGAAGAGGCGGGCGAGGCGGCGCAAGCAGGGTCAAGCAGGGATCCGAAACCGTCCAAGTCTTCCAAATCCGTCAAGCCTTCCCTCTTCGACTTCGCCCATAAGAACCGGCCGATCAACAAAGACAGGCCTACGGAGGCTAATCTGACCGCTGACCCTGCTTCTCCTTCATCCGATCCCTCCTCTTCATCCCCGTCAACCTCCGGCGATTCCGAGCAGGGTCAAAAGCCTGGTTCAGCGAATGAGGGTGGCGCCAAGGGGAAAGCGGCGAAGACGGCGAAAAAACAACCGGCCCGCAAGACCCGCAGCCGGTCGGCCATCCCTCAATGGGATGAGATCCTCTTCGGCAACTGATTCCCGTATCCCCCTGCGGCCGATTCAAGCCAGCTCACTGAATATGAGCGATTCCGGAGAATCGGGGCCATCGGACTCAACCGGAGGGGCCACGCCCTAAATCCTCTCCAAGAGGAAGGGGATTCCCTCCTCCCTCTGACTGTTGGAGCCGTGCACGGAAGGAAGCCTGGTCGCCTGGTCCGTTTCGTAACGGGTGTCGACGAGGGTCGTCGACCCCTGGGCCAGAACAATCACATCACCCAGGATTTCACGGGCGCGGTCCGTCACCAGATCCGGCGGGCCGTAAAAACCTCTGCCTATGGCCTCCTCTTTCAGGAAGACCTGGACCAGATTCCCGAGGAAAGCCCGATAGCGGGCGGCCACCTCCTCGGCCTGCGCATCCTTCTCCTGCCGGGTCTCGCCATAGACGTAGAGCATCCGGTTGCGGGGCTCTCCGGCGACCAGACGAATCCCCTTGCGCAAGACCGGTTCCTGGGCGATGTCAATCCGGGAATGGGGGTCGGAATTGATCATGCCGTGGTCGGCCGTCACCACCATGACCGTCCCAGCCGGGAGATTCTGCCTGATGAGGGAGAGGGCCTTGTCCGTCTTTTCCAAGGCGGCGACCCACTGATCACTGTCGACCCCGTATTCATGACCGGCCTTGTCGACGTCAGGAATATAGAAATAAGTCAGCCCCGGCTGCCTGGAGCAGAGGATGGCGGCCTTGACCCGGTCCGCCATGGTACGGCCGACGATGTAGTCCGGCCCGCGCAAAGCCGCCCTTGTCAAGCCAGACCCCTGGAATTTCGCCATTCCTGGGGCCGAGACCCTGACTCCTGCGGAGACCAGCCGCTCGAAAATCGTCGGAATCCGCTGGAGGTCTTCCGGCTGGGGGGTGTTGATGAACTGGATGAGCTGGCAGACGAGATCTACTTCGGCGTTCAGCTGTTTGTAGGCGGTCATACAGGTCAGGCCCGGGGCGGTCCCTGTGCCGAAAGCGGCCATGGCCACCGGGGTCGTGGATGGCAGACAGGTGCTGATTGGCCGGGAATTGACCTTCTGCTTGAGCAAAGACCTCAGGAAAGGGGCGTGCCCTTTGCGCTCATCCAAGTTGTGGAAACCCAAGCCGTCGACGAGGACCACGAGGATGGACCGGGCGTCCGGAATCCCCAAAGCCTCCTGGTCCGCCCGAGGGAGGGGGTGCACCGGGGTCGGCAGATCGTACCCCAAAGCGCTGGCGCAGGCGGGAAGAATGGCGGATAAATGTCGGGCTTGGTCATAAGGCATGCCTTCATCTTATCCAAACATCGCTACCGTCTTTCACCGTCTTCTGCCGTTTTCGCCGTCTTTTCGGCAGGATTGTGGATAATAGGTAAGTCATCAAAGGAGACAGCCCCATGCCAAAACGCCAGACCCATGCAGCCAGCTACGATCCCCGCACCGTCAAGCAGAAGATCGTGGACACACCCTTGGGCGAGGAAATGAGCACCTCCTTCTTGGCTTACGCCTATTCGGTCATTTACGCCAGGGCCCTGCCGGACGCCCGCGATGGGCTCAAGCCCGTCCAGCGCCGCATCATCTATCAGATGGGACAGATGAACCTGACCCCGGACAAGCCTTACATGAAGTCCGCCCGCGTGGTCGGCGAAGTGATGGGTAAACTGCATCCACACGGGGATTCCGCCATTTATGAGGCCATGGTCCGCCTGGCCCAGGATTTCGCCATGCGCCTGCCTTTGGTCGACGGCCATGGGAACTTCGGTTCCTTGGACGACGGCCCCGCCGCCTCCCGATACACCGAAGCCCGCCTAGCCCCGGCCGCCTTGGGCATGAACGAGTCC
The DNA here is from genome assembly GCF_001042675.1 of Parascardovia denticolens DSM 10105 = JCM 12538. NCBI lineage: Bacteria > Bacillati > Actinomycetota > Actinomycetes > Bifidobacteriales > Bifidobacteriaceae > Parascardovia > Parascardovia denticolens. The sequence continues at coordinate 894,197 of NZ_AP012333.1, read as the reverse complement.
ATCAACGAAGAGACCGTGGATTTCGCCCCCAACTATGACAACAAGCTGCAGGAGCCCACCGTCCTGCCTTCGGCCATCCCCAACCTGCTGGTCAACGGGGCCTCCGGCATCGCCGTCGGCATGGCCACCAACATGATCACCCACAACCTGGCCGAAGTGGTCGCCGGGGCCAAATACCTGATGGCCCACCCCGACGCCACGACCGACGACCTCATGCATTACATCCCCGGCCCCGACCTGCCCGGCGGAGGCATCATCATGGGTCGGGAGGGGATCAAAGAGGCTTATGAGAGTGGGCGCGGATCTTTCAGCACCCGGGCGACCACTCACATTGAAAACGTGACCGCCCGCAAGAAGGCCATCGTGGTCACCGAACTTCCTTTCATGGTCGGCCCGGAGAAGGTGCTGGAACGCATCTCCGACGGGGTCAAGAACAAGAAGCTGGACGGCATCTCCGGGGCGATCGACCTGACCGACCGTCATAACGGGACCCGTCTGGTCATCGAGATCAAGACCGGATTCGACCCGCACGCCGTTTTGGGGCAGCTTTTCAAATATACGCCTTTGGAGGATTCCTTCACCATCAACAACGTGGCCCTGGTGGGCGGCCGTCCCCATACCATGGGTCTGAAAGAGCTGTTGGACGTGTGGATCCAGCACCGGCGCGAAGTCATCACCCGACGCAGCCAGTACCGCAAACGCAAGGCCGAAGAGCGCCTCCACCTGGTGGATGGCCTTCTGTTGGCCTTGATCGACATCGATGAAGTGATCGAGGTCATCCGCTCTTCCGACAACGCGGACTCGGCCAAGACCCGGTTGATGGCCGTTTTCGACTTGGACGAGATCCAGGCCCAGTACATACTTGATTTGCGCCTGCGCCGGCTGACCAAGATGAGCCGGATCGAGCTGGAATCCGAACGGGATGACCTGCAAAGGGCCATCGCCGAGCTTGACGAAATCCTCGCCTCCGACCAACGCCGGGACGCGGTCGTCATCGAATCCATGGACCATGTCGTGCGCGATTACGGGACTCCCCGCCGGACGGTCCTGCTGGATGTGGATGAAGAGGGGGCTTACTCCCCTGTCCCCGCAGCCGAGCTAGGGCAGGAGGTCGACGCCAGCATCAAGCAGGGGGAAGCCCTCAGTTCCGCCCTGGCCACCGCTTCTTTGGCGGCGTCCGCCCCTATCCCCGCCTCGGCCGGATCCGAAGGCCTCAAGCTGGAGGATAAGCCTTGCGCCATAATTTTGAGCGCCGACCGCCTCATCGGCCGCGCTTCGGCCACGGCCCTGGATCTGTGGCGAAGCAGGCCGCTTGACGCCGTCCGCCAGCCCCATGATCAGATTCGGACGGTCATCCCTTCGTCGACCTTGGCCTCCTATGGCATCGTCACCTCGGCCGGCCGTCTGGTCCTGGCCCATACGGCCGACCTGCCTCTCCTCCATCTGGATCCGGATAAGTTGAGCCTGTCCGCCCAAGGAGGAGTCAGGGTCGACGATTTGCTGACCCACACCGAAAGCACGGAAGCGGTTGCAGGAGAAAAGGCCATCACGGTGATTCCCCTGGCCGGGTCCAAGGAACACGAGGGCGAGAGCGAGGACAAAGACAAGGACGAAAGCAAAGAGAAAGCCGCGGGCGGACAGGACGGCCCCGCTCCTTTGGCCATCGGCACCGCCCGGGGAATCGTCAAACGCTGGAACATGGACTCCCCCACCACCATGGATTCCTGGTCCATCATCGACCTCAAAGACGATGATTCCCTTGTCTTCGCCGCTCCGGCAACCGACGCAGACCGTCTGGTCTTCATCTCCAGCGATTCCAGTCTTTTGACTTACACGGCCGACAACGTGCGTCCGCAAGGACGAAACGCCGGGGGCATGGGCGGCATCAAACTGGCCGATGGCAGCCGGGTGCTCGCCTTCGCCGTGGTGCCTGCAGGTCAACTCGCCTGGGTTCCCGCTCAGGAAGAAGGAGATCAGGCCGCCTCGGGGGCCGTGGTCGTGACTGTGGCCGGGGATGCGGAAGCACTGACCGGGACCGACAACGGGTCAGCCAAGGTCACCCCCTTGGAGCTTTACCCCACCAAAGGCCGCAACACCGGCGGCGTCCGTTCCCAACGTTTCCTGAAGGGGCAGAACAGCCTGCTGGCAGCCTTCGTCGGCCCTTACCCGGTCCTCGCCTCCAGCGAAAGCGGCCACCCCGTAGCCCTGCCGGATATCAGCGGAAAACGGGACGGATCAGGGACCGACCTGACAGCCCCTATCGCCTACCTGTCTTAGATTACCGGTCTTAGTCAATCTGCCTGTCTACCTGCCTTGGTTTCTCGTAGCCTTTATCGAGAATCTAAGTCCCTGTCTTTTCTGAGCCACTGTCTCTCCTGAGACCCTGGAGCCACTCCAGCCTCTGGAGCCGCTCCCACTTGCCCAGGCTAGGCATCGATGGCCGAACGGTCGAAGTCGTCGGCATTGTCCACGATGAACTGGCGACGAGGCGGGACCTCATCCCCCATCAGCAGCTCGAAAATTTCCGATGCATGACGGGCGTCATCCAGACGAATCCGCCTCAAAAGCCGGGTCCGTGGATCCATGGTGGTGTCGGCCAGCTGGTCGGCGTCCATCTCGCCCAAGCCCTTGTACCGCTGGATGTCCTCGTTGTAATCGATCCCCTGCTTCTCCAGCTGCGTCAGACGGGAGCTGAGCTCCTCCTCGGAATAAGTGTAGACGAATTCGCCCTTATGCTTGCCGGCCAAGGCGATCCGGTGCAGAGGGGGGACGGCCGCGTAGACGTGCCCGGCCTCGACCAAGGGCCGCATATAGCGGTAGAAAAGGGTCAGCAGAAGAGTGCGGATATGGGCCCCATCCACGTCGGCATCGGTCATCATGATGATCTTGTCGTAGCGGGCCTGGCCCAGGTCGAAAGTGGCCCCGGAGCCCGCCCCCACCACCTGGATGATAGCGGAGCATTCCTTATTGGCCAGGATCTGGGCGACGGAGGCCTTCTGCACGTTGAGGATCTTGCCTCGGATGGGTAGGAGGGCCTGGAACATGGAGTTGCGGGCCGCCTTGGCCGTTCCCAAAGCGGAGTCGCCCTCGACGATGAAAAGCTCGGCTATGTCGTCGTTGCCAGGCTGGCAGTCGGACAGTTTGGCGGGCATGGAGGCGGACTCCAAGGCGTTCTTGCGCCGGGTGACTTCTTTGGTTTTCCTGGCCTGCACGCGGGCATGCATCTCGCCGGCGATCTTCTCCAAGACCCGGCCGGACTGCTCTTTGAACCCCCGCTTGGACCCGGTGATCATTTCGCCGAATTGTTTGTCGCAGATGCGGGTGACGATGGGCTTGACTTGGGCGGTTCCCAACACGTCCTTGGTCTGCCCTTGGAACTGGGGTTCGGCTATGCGCACGGTGACCACGGCTACGATTCCGGCCAGGACGTCGTCCCGTTCGATCTTCATGTGGGGGTCTTTCAAGTTCACTTTGAGCTTGCGGGCGTTGGCCTCCACGGTTTTGCGGATGTTCTTGGTTATGGAGTTGAGGAAGCCGTCCACATGCATGCCGCCCCCGGGCGTTTCGACCACGTTGACGAAGGAGCGCAAGACGGTCTCATAATCGTTGATCCACCGCAAGGCGATGTCCACATGACAATCCCTTTGGACCATGGTGGCGTGCAAGTCCCCGTTGGAATCGACCTGCTGGGTCTCCTCCTGATAGGTGCTGTCCCCTTCGATGTGCCAGATATCGCTGACGGGCTCCCCGCTGGAGAGGAAATCGACGAAGTCGACCACTCCCCCTTGATGGAAGAATTCCTGCACACGGGGATGGCGATGCTTCTCCAGCCTCTGGGAGTGGGAGGCGAGGGCGGACATAGCCAGATCATCGTCGTTGGAGCCGTCGGAGCCGTCGAAATCATCAATGCCTCCGGTTTTTTCGGAGATCTCAGTATCAGCGTCCGTATCCGTCACTTCCGTATCGACGATTTCCTGGGCGCCAGTGGCCTCGAATTCACGCTCGGCCTGGGAATCCACCGATGCGCTGTAAGTGTTGTCATCCACCTTCTCGTCGATCACTTCGATACGCAAGCCGGGGACTAGGAAGGAGGTCTGGCGGACCCGGTCGATCAGCTGTTCATAGTTGAAGACGGCCGTGCTGTTGAAAATCTCGGGATCCGCCCAATAACGGATGCGGGTACCGGTCTTTTTGCCGGAATACTTGCCCACCATGCGCAGTTCGGTCGGCTTGTTCTTCCGCGTGCGGGTGAAAGGCGACTCGGGGGAAGGATTCTGCGGGTCGGGATCATCATAAGTCCCAGGATGACCCTGGTGGAACTCCATCCGGTAGGTCTTTCCGTCCCGGTCCACCTCCACGCCCAGACGGGAGCTCAAGGCGTTGACCACGGAAGAGCCGACCCCGTGCAGGCCGCCGACGGCGTTATAGGCGGAGTTGCCGAATTTTCCGCCGGCATGAAGCTTGGTCAGCACCACTTCCACTCCGGACAAGCCCGTCTTAGGCTCCACATCCACCGGAATCCCGCGACCGTTGTCGGCCACGGAAATGGACCCGTCCTTATGCAGGGTGACGATGATGTGATTGCAAGCGCCAGCCAGGGCTTCGTCCACCGAGTTGTCGATGATTTCCCAAAGGCAATGCATCAGCCCCTGGCTGTCGGTGGTCCCGATGTACATACCGGGCCTTTTGCGGACGGCGTCCAGTCCTTCCAAAACGGACAGGCTGGCGGCGTTGTAATCGCCGCCAGCGGCGGCCTGGGACTCGGTTTTGTTCTTTTTCTTCGTTGCCATGGATGCGCTTTTAACCTCGATTGCCCTGATGTCTTGAACGTCCCGGACGTCCTGAATGCTTTGGATATCCCCGATATCCTGAAAGTCCTGGATCTCCGGGAAGCCCGGGAAAACCGGAAAATCCTGTTCCGACCAAGCCTTTCCCCCGTCACTCCTGGTCGAGGAAGTCCTGCAGGGTCTGAGACCGGGAAGGATGACGGAGCTTGGACATGGTCTTGGACTCGATCTGCCGGATGCGCTCGCGGGTCACGCCATAGACATGCCCGATGTCATCCAAAGTCTTGGGCTGACCGTCTTCCAGACCGTAACGCATTTTGATGACTCCGGCCTCCCGAGGGCTGAGGGTCTCCAGGACTTGCTTGAACTGTTCCTGAAGGAGGGAGAAGGCGACCGCTTCGGACGGGGCGATGGCGTCGGTGTCCTCGATCAGGTCGCCGAATTCCGAGTCGCCGTCTTCACCCAAAGGCGTGTGCAGGGAGATGGGCTCGCGGCCATACTTCTGCACTTCCTGGACCTTTTCCACCGGCATGTCCAGCTCGCGGGCCAGTTCATCGGGCGTAGGTTCGCGACCCAGATCCTGCAGCATCTGCCGCTGGACCCGGGAAAGCTTGTTGATGACTTCCACCATGTGGACGGGCACGCGGATGGTCCGGGCTTGATCGGCCATGGCGCGCGTGATGGCCTGACGGATCCACCAGGTGGCGTAGGTGGAGAACTTGAAGCCTTTCTTCCAGTCGAACTTTTCCACGGCGCGGATCAAACCAAGGTTCCCCTCCTGGATCAGGTCGAGGAAGAGCATGCCACGGCCGGTGTAACGCTTGGCCAGGGAGACGACCAGACGCAGGTTGGCTTCCAGCAGGTGGTCTTTGGCCTTGCGCCCATCGTTCGCCGCCCACTTGAGTTCGCGTTTGCGCTGGAAAGTCATTTGGTCGGCCGGGGTGGTGTCCAGGAGATGCTGGGCGTACAAACCGGCTTCGATGCGTTCGGACAGGTCGACTTCCTGCTGGGCGTTCAGCAGGTTGACCCTGCCGATTTGCTTCAGGTAGTCCTTGACCGGGTCGGAGGTGGCTCCCGTCGTCAGGATGCGACGCTTGGGGTTGCCAGCCGGAGTGACGCTTTCCTCCTCGTCGTCATCGTCCTTTTCGCTGACCACGAAGGCGCCCTCTTCCAAAGGCTTTTTCTCGACGGGGGCTTCCTCTTCCTCGTCTCCTTCGTCCTCCAGGTCCTTTTCCTCCGAGTCGGTGACGATGTTTTCGTCATCCTCTTGGATCGGGTCCCCGTTCTCGTCCAGCTCCACAGAGTCGTCGATGTGGTCCAGGGCATTCACGGCGTGGCTGCCTGGCCCCAGATCGCCATCCATGTCATCGTCATCGTTCAAGGACTGGTCATCCTCATCCGAGGCGGAAGTGGACTCGTCGACCTTGTCTTCCTCGACTTTGCCCTCCTCAGCCGAGGCTTCCTCGGCCGGCAGGTCCTCGTCCTCGGTCTTTTCGGCGGACTTCGCGGAGGACTTCTTGCCGGTTTTTTCGCTGGTCTTGGCGGCGACCTTCTTAGCGGAAGCCTTCTTGGAGGTGGTTTTCTTGGCGGAAGCCTTCCCCTCCTCTTTTTCCGTCTCGTCGGTCTTCCGGGACTTGCCTGTCTTGGCTGCTGTAGGCTCGGCCGCCTTGGACTGAGCCTCTTTTGCCTCGGTGGAACTGGCCTTCTTCGCCTTCGAGGTGGAAGAGGATCTCGAAGCCGCCTTCGTCTTTGGGGCCTTGGTCGCCGAAGTCTTGGTGGATTTCACGGTCTTCGCGGAATCCTCAGCCTTCTCAGTCTTGTCCGACTTCACGGTCTTCGCAGATTTGCCCTTGTTGGATTCAGCTGATTTCTCAGCCTTGTCGGACGCAACTGACTTCTTGGCCTTCGCTGGCTTCTGAGTGGAAGCAACGTCTTTTTCGGCTACAGGTTCGACCTTCCCCGATTCGGTCTTGTCTGACTTGGCCTTCGCTGATGTGGCTTTGGCCGAGGCGGCTTTGGAACTCGGCTTTTTCACCGTGGTTTTCTTGCTGGCGGTCGCTTTCTTCGTCCCCGTGGCCTTTTTCGTCTTGGTCCTGGAAATTTTCACCTCGGAACCCTTTACAGACGCATCGATTTCCGATACAGTGACAGTAGGATTCGCATCGGTCGTGACGGTTTTCTTGGTGGCCACGTTTCCTCCTCGGTGGGAGCCCCAAATGGGCATAGTTCAGGCAAGTGCAACTATCTGTAATGAACCATAGCCATGGGACAATTATTCCGAAGACGTCCGGCAGATCGATTCCCGCTGCCTCCTTTCCCTTTCCCGATACCATGCCGGCATGGCCTGCCATTCCACCGCCTGTTTGACGATGGATGCCAAAGCGCAATCCTCATTCAGGCCCAGGCTGATCTTGGCGTATGACACGCTCAGATGGGGATAGCCCAGCCACCAAGCGATATAGGCCAAAGTCGCGTTCAGCTGAGCCCGGTAGGCCTCTCCCACGCAATTCTCCCAAGCGCGCAGGAGGACGAAGAGACGCTGGCCCTGTTTGGTCCTGCGCGGAGCGCGGATGTCGTTGAAGGCGGGGTTGAGGCAGGCGCATACCAATTGCGTGCTTTCCTTGGTCTGCGGTTTGCAGGCGATCACCTGTCCCTGCCGGATGTCCAAGGACTTGATGCACATGCAGATGATGGAGTCCCTCACCGCCCTGATATCGGTGATGGCGACGATGAGGATCAGGCAATCGCGAAGGGTGAGGGGATCGATCTCTTCCACCGAGCTTTCTAGGAAATCATGCATATGGGCTATGGGTTCGGCGAACCATCGGCAATCGCTCTCCACTAGGCCCAGTTCTCTCCGGTCTGAACGGATGGCCTGCCGAATGGCCCGCATCTGCCTCTCATCCTCCTCCCGCCTCGCCGGCTGGGGCTGGGGGTAGGAGACCCGCTCCTTCACCCGGTCCTTCTCCTTCAGCCGCATATCCGCTTCGGTCTCGTTCTGCCAATTCCGCCGTTCCATCATGACTCCTTTCCTTTTCTTCCGTCACCCGCAATGGGCCGGCGACGAGATGGTGGCCATCGGTACAGACCAGTGTGACCGTCCTCCTGCGGAATTTCAATCGGGAAAAGGCAATGTGGTCGAATGTGAACAAGTGCCGCCATGAGCCTTCGTTTTTCCACAATTGGCAGGTCTGTCGGTAGACTGAAAACCAGGGACAAACACAATAATGTGCACAAGTTCCGCCATGGTTGGGGATGAATATGGAAATCAGCAGAAAAACCATTGACGACCGTCTGAGCTATCTCGTCTCTCAGAACCTGCGCGAAGCCCTGTTCGAGGGTGATTTTGCCGTTCCTGTGGCCCATGAGGATTATCTGGCCCTCCTGACCGACCAAGCCCTGTCCTCCTCGCGAGGAGGAAAACGCCTGCGGGCTCTTCTTCTCTGCCGGACCTGCCAGGCCTTGCGCCTGCCTGAGGAAGATTGGGACGCGGCCATCGATCTGGCCTGCGCCATCGAGATATTCCAGACCGGGGCCTTGGTCCATGATGACATCATCGATGACTCCGACCTGCGCCGCGGAGCCCCCTCGGCCCATAAGGCCTTCGCCTCCCACCTGCTGAAGCGATCTTCCACAGCCCGGCAGGATGGCCTAGGGCTCGGCCTCATGCTGGGAGACCTGCTGGCCACGGAAAGCGTCGACCTGATCCAGGAGGCGTCATCGCGGCTGAGCGTTCCGGAAAGCTTGAAATCAGTCATCATGACCGCCTTTCTGACCATGCACAGGCAGGTGGAAATCGGCCAAGTCCTTGATCTTTCCATGGAGACGGTCGATCTGCACGACCCCGCCTCGATCGAAGGCGGAGCCTTGGCCACCTACGTCTGGAAGACGGCCAGCTACACGACCATCGCCCCTCTTCGGATCGCCTTCCTGGCTTGCGGCTTGGATCAGGAGACCTCCCATGAAGTCAGCCAAGCTGTCGGCCTTCCCCTAGGAGTCGCCTTCCAGCTCAAGGACGACCTGATCGACGTGACCGGGCTCCATACCGGCAAACCCGTGGGCGGGGACATCATCGAAGGCAAGAGGACCGTTCTTCTGGCCGATGCCCTTTCGTGCGCGAACGAGGAGGAAAAGGAGACCCTCCTGACCCTTTATTCGGCCCGGAAGCGGAACCAGTCCAACGTGCGGACGGCCGTGGAGATTTTCCGGAAGACGGGGGCTCTGGAGCGGAACCAGAAGAGAATCGACTCCCTCTATCGCCAAGCCAGGTCCGGTTTGGAGAAGGCCTTGGACCATATGCAGGAGTCGGGCTTGACCCTGGATGAAAAGGGGAAGCAAGCCTTGCTCGGCCTCCTTCCCCTTTTCGTTTGACTTCCGTCTGATTTCCCTATGGATTTCGCTTAGCTTCCGTCTGCCCGATAGGCCGCTTCTTCTATACTTGACTGATATGACTTCTTCAAGCCGAGGAAGGACGGGAGCGGCCTGAGGCTGCGAGCGGGTATACAGGTTTCCAGCAGGGGATTGGGATTATGACGACGACACAAGGACAGCAGAGGCCGGTCGGCCAACTTGTGGACGGCCGTTATCTGATCGTCGGCAAAATCGCCGAAGGTGGCATGGCTTCGGTCTATCAAGCCCGCGACCAGCGTCTGGGCCGGCAAGTCGCTTTGAAGATCATGCACGCCCAGCTGGCTCAGGGACCTCACGCCCAGGAATACATAGAACGTTTCCACCGGGAGGCCCGGTCGGCCGCGGCCGTCTCCAACCCCCACATCGTGCCCGTCTATGACACCGGCACCTATGACGGACGCTCCTATCTGATCATGGAGCTGATCCAAGGGGTGACCTTGCGTCAGGAGTTGGATTCCCATAAGACCTTCTCCGTCCACGAAACCCTGGTCATCCTCACCCAGATCCTGGAAGGCTTGGCGGCCGCTCATGAAGCCCGCGTCATTCACCGGGACATCAAGCCAGAGAACATCATGATCACCCGCCATGGGCAGATCAAGATCACCGATTTCGGCCTGGCCAAGGCCACCTCCCAGGAAACCCTGTCCGCCACGGGGATGCTTCTGGGAACCGCTTCCTACCTGGCCCCGGAGATGATCGAAGACAACATCTCCAGCCCCCAGTCGGACCTCTACTCCTTGGGGATCGTCGGCTGGGAGATGCTGACCGGCCACACCCCTTTCAGCTCAGCCAACCCGGTGACCGTCGTCTTCAAGCATGTGCACGACGACGTCCCCACCTTGGAAAGCGTAGATCCGCGGATTCCCCACCCCGTCAGCGAATTCATCGCCTCCCTGGTGGAGAGGGACCCACGGCGACGTCCGGAGAACGGCTTCGAGGCCCTCAGGCAGATCCGGGTCGTCAGCCACCAAGTCAGTCCGGAGCAGGGGGCCATCCGTCTCTCCCCTCGGCCTGCCACCGCTTCCTCTTCTTCCCCCTCGTCTTCACCATCATCCCTTTCGTCCCCTGATTCGTCATATGCCCCCATCCCGGCGACCCCAGGCAGAACGGGCAAACCGACCATCAGGCAAGTTCCGCAGAAAACCAAGCCATCCGACCTCCCCTCCTTCTTGGCCGACTCCTCCTCAGGGGAAAAGACCCTCCCAGCCCCCCTGCCTCCGGTGAGTCCGGCTGAGCAAAGGGCTAAGGAAGAAAACCGGACCAAGGCCCTGCCTCAGGAGAAGCCGAAAAAGAAGCATCAAGCCCGGCTGCTGATTCTGGCCGGCATCCTAGCCCTCTTCATGGCGATAGCAGGCCTGACCTGGTTCCTGGTCGGTCCCGGCAGCTATTACGTCCTGCCTTACAGCCCCGGGGCCTCCTGCGTGACGGACCCCGCCTCTTCGAACCAGACCTGCTCCATCCGAGGAATAGATTTCCGCTCTTACAAGACCACTTTGGATCAGGAAGGCATTCCCTACCACGTGATCTACGCCTTCGACGACACGATTCCGGCCGGCAAAATCGTCTCCGCCAACCACGAAACTTTGGGATCCCACATCAACAAAAGACATGATTCCCTGAAAATCACGGTGTCCAAGGGGGTTCGGATGCTGACCATCCCCTCCGACATCGCCACAGCGACCAGCGCCCACGGCAAAAAACCCTTGGAGACCTTGAAAAAGCTCGGCTTCACTAGAATCATCCATCATCCTTCCCAAGATGAATATTCCCTGACCGTCCCCCGCGGGGCCGTGACTTCCATCGACCCCAAGCCGGGGAGCCGTATCAAACACAACGCCCCGGTGACCGTGGTCCTCTCCCTCGGTCAGAAGGACGTGGCCATGCCCAGCATCATCGGGCTCGAATGGAGTCAGGCTCAACCGATGCTGGCCCAGGCCCGGCTGCAGGTGACGGTCAAACGGGTTTATTCGTCGGATATCGCCAAGGACCATGTCATCTCCGCATCCGCCCAGGCCGGGGCCCAGCTGCATTGGAACGACAAGGTGACAGTCACCGTTTCCTTGGGGCCGCTGACAGTGACCGTGCCCGATGTGACCGGCATGTCTTACGGTGAGGCCAAAAAGAAGCTGGAGGACCTAGGCTTCACCGTCACCCGCAAGACAGGTTTCGGCTTGGGGGACACGGTGATCGACCAGTCTTTGGAAAGCGGGATGAAAGTCCCCGTCGACCAGCTGGACTCCGATAAGGGGACAATTGAACTGACCACCGGCCTCTTCTCTTTTGGCTTCTGAAGTCGTTCCGGCTCTTCCGCCTTTGCGCCCTGCGGCTTCGCATCCATCAGCGGCTTCCGCGCCTCCTTGCAGCGGCTTCCCTTCATACACCTTCTACTGGTCCTGCTGATTCTCCTTCTTCTCTCCCGCCTTCAACGCTTCCGAGGCTTCCAACCTTTTCTTGACCACTTGAGCGTATTCATCAACGTATTCCTGCCCAGTAATCTCCCGAATGGCCTTGGTGATCTGATCGGCGAAGGCGCGGATCTCTTCATGGGTCGCTTCCCTGCCCAGTTGCACCTGAGGCGGATACAGGGGCCGGCCATACACCACTTTGCATCGTCCCTTCGAGGGAATCACCTGGCCGATGGGCATGAGCTTATCCGTCCCGAACAGGCCCGTGGGGATGACCGGGCATCCGGTCTCCAAAGCCAGACGGGCGGCCCCGGTATGGGCTTTATACAGGCGACCGTCAGGGCTACGCGTGCCTTCGGGATGGATGCCGAAAAGATGCCCTTCCTCGATGATATTCTTCGCCGTGCTCATGGCCCCGGCCGCCGCCGCTCCCCCGGAACGGTCCACGGGGAAAACCCCCACGGAGGTGAACCACCATTTTTTGAAAGCGCCTTTGATCCCTTTGCCTGTGAAGTATTCGCTCTTGCCCATGTAATGGACCATACGGGGCGAAGTGATGGGAATGATGGCGTCGTCGATGACGGACAGATGATTGGCCGCGATGATCCCACCCCCGCTTTTGGGGATGTTCTCAGCCCCTTGGACCGTGGGGTCGAAGCGATGCCGGGCCCAGGGTCCGAGAGTCCTGACGAAGAACCAATACAACATGGACGCTCCTTTGCTCCTGGTAATCTATCGGCGTCAACTACTACAGTATAGGTATGGCCGATAACAATCATGAGACCACTTCCCCTCCCGCCGGCTCCGATCCGGACGCCGATTGGCAAGCCTTCCTGGACGAGCATGAGGACGAATTCGCTTCCATCTCCCGCTCCAAAGACGCTAGGAAATTCGAAAAGAAAGTCCGCAAATCCAAAGAGAGACTGGATTCCCAAGGGGCTTTCTCCTCCCGTGATTTCAAGAATTCCGCTTTTGTCGCCGGAAATCCGGCCGGTCCGAGGACTTTCTCCACTCCCTGGCTGGATGCGGACGAGGCCAATGATCACTTTGACCCGCCGACGAACTTGGCTTCCCTCTCCATCAGCCTGATTCTGGCCCTTGTCTTTCTCGTCTTGGGCGTGGTCCTTTTCATCCTGGCTTTGAACGATCACGCACAATCCGGCTCCCTGTCCTTCTTCTGCGCCCTGGCCCTTCTCCTCGCACTGGGGCTCCTGATCGGTTCCCTCCGTTCCGCCCGGCATCACGCCTCACCGTCCGATGGACCGGTCTATGAGGATGCGGCCCGAGTCTGAAAGCGGGCTTAAGGCAAAGCAGATCAGATCCGAAAAAGAATTTCCCCGACCAATCCGGGGGCAGCGCCTCGGTCGGTCAGGGAAATCGACACTAAGCAATAAGTCACTCAGCAAGCTGCCAAGCCGCGACAGGTCAGCGCAAAGCCAAGTTGGCGGCGCCGATTAAGCCCGCATCCTGGCCGGCTGTCGCGGGGACGATTTCGGCCTTCCGGCGGTAAGCACTGGCCTGCAGGAAACGCACATAGGCGGCCCGGGCCGGGTCCAGAAGCACGTCTCCGGCGGAGATCACCCCGCCTCCGATCACGTAGATGTCAGGGTCCAAAACGGCCGAGATGGCGGCCATGGTGCGCCCCAGCCATTCACCAATCTTGTTGAAGGCGTACAGACCGAGCACATCGCCCTCTTCCGCGGCCTGGGAGACCATCTTGCCCTTGAGCTCATCCACATCGCCGTTGCACAGTTCCAGCAGACGGGCGGCGTCCTGAGGACGACGGCGGACGGCGGCCCGGGCGAAACGCTCCAAGGCGTTGCCGGAGGTATAACGTTCGGCGCAACCGCGCAGGCCGCAACCGCAGAAGTCCCCATCGGGGACCATGGGCATATGCCCCAGCTCGGCGGCCATGCCGAAAGAGCCCCGGTAAAGCTCGCCGTTCAAGACGATGGCTCCGCCCAAGCCGGTGCCGACCGTCAAAGCCACCATGTTGGTGTGGCCCTGGCCGGCCCCATGCACGAATTCGCCCCAACCGGCGCAATTGGCATCGTTCTCCACGATGACCGGCACCTCGTGGTTGATTCGCTCTTCGATGTGGGCGGCCAAATCATACTGGATCCAAGCGGGGATGTTGGCGGAGAAGACGATGGTGCGCCGATCCTCCTTCACATTGCCAGCGGCGGAGATTCCGATGGCGGCGATGTCCGAATAGATCTTCTTCGCCTCCAGATAGGTGGAAGCGATATGTTTATCAATGGCTTGGGATTCCTTGGGAGTGGGAACCGTCCACGAACGCACGATCGAATCCGTTTCATCGCAGATCCCAATGGCGATCTTCGTTCCGCCAATATCAACGGCCATAGTATGCATGTCTTGACACTCCTTTGTCGTACGAGGCAATGCGCCCGCCTAGACAGTCACTATTTAGACGGGACTTGGTTCACTTGTGAAGCGCCGGCGATGCGGCCTGACGCCCCCCTTCACAGGGTTCAGTTTATACTATCGAGCCCCCAATAAAAAACGGCCGGGAAAGCCCGTGTGTCTTACCGACTGCGAGGCTTTCCCGACCGAAGTCTTGCCCTTATTTCTCTTCGTTCTGGCCGTGGCACATCTTGTATTTGCGTCCGGAGCCGCAGGGGCAAGGGGCGTTCTTCGACGTGCCGGGGAAAGTGCGTCCATCAGCCCACGGGGTCTTGAGCTCGTCGCTCTTGGGCCGCTTGGACAGGGGGACCTTCTTATCCTCGTGGGTCATAGGCTCCAAACCGGTGACGGACCCCTCGTAGCTGTGGGATTCCAGCCTGTCTTCGGTCTCATCCAGATCAGAGACCTCGTCCCCATCTGATTCCACGGAATCAGGATCGGTCGGAGATGAATACTCAAGCTGGTCGCTTTCCTCTTGTTCTGCCTCTTCCTCAGCCCGGGCCACGGCTTGCAAGTCCAGGTTGAACAAGAGCTGGATGACCTCTTCCTTGATGGAGTCCACCATGGAGTTATACATCTGGAAGCCTTCGCGCTGGTACTCAACCAGAGGATCGCGCTGACCCATGCCACGCAGGCCGATGCCGTCCTTGAGATAATCCATCTCATACAGGTGCTCGCGCCACTTGCGGTCCATGGTCGCCAAGACCACGCGTCGTTCGATCTCCCGCATACTGTCGGCGCCGATCTCGTCTTCGCGCTTGTCGTATTCCTCCTTGACCTGCTCATAGATCGCGTCCACGAGCTTGATCCGGGCCTTCTCGCCTTTCAGCCCGTCCAGGGAGTCAAGGACGGCGTCCTTGTCGAAGTCAAGAGGCATGACGCTTTCCAAGGCCTTCCACAGGCCATCGAAGTCCCAGAGGGCGACCTTGTCGGACCCGCGCGAAGCCCCGCGCACGTACGAGTCGATGACGGACTTGATGAAGTTCTGGACATCGGACTGGATATCGGCCCCTTTGAGGACCTCCATCCTTTCCTTGTAGATGACCGTACGCTGCTTGTTCATGACGTCATCATACTTAAGCACGTTCTTACGCATTTCGTAATTGCGGGCTTCCACGGACTTCTGGGCGTTTCGTACCCCCTTGGAGACGCTCTTCTGCTCCAGGGGCTCACCTTCCGGCATGTTGTTGCGCATGATGGCGGCCACCAGCTGGGTGTTGAACAGGCGCATCAGGTTGTCTTCCAAAGACAAGTAGAAACGGGATTCACCGGGGTCGCCCTGACGGCCGGAACGGCCTCGCAACTGGTTATCGATGCGGCGGGACTCGTGGCGTTCGGTGCCGAGCACGTACAGGCCGCCCAGCTTGACGACCTCCTCATGTTCATCCTTCACCTGCTGCTTGATGTCATCCAAGGTTGACGGCCACAGGCGCTCGTAGTCTTCGGGAGTGTCCTCGGCCGAATACCCTTGGGATTTGAGCTTCTGGTCGGCCAGGAATTCCACGTTGCCGCCCAGCATGATATCGGTACCACGACCGGCCATGTTGGTGGCCACGGTCACGGCCCCTTTGCGGCCTGCGACGGCGACCACGGCCGCTTCGGCCTCGTGGTGCTTGGCGTTCAGGACCTTGTGAGGGATCTGGGCCACGTCGAGCAGGGAGGAGACCACTTCGGACGCTTCCACGGAGGCGGTGCCCAGCAGAACGGGCTGGCCCTTGGCGTAGCGGTCGGCCACGTCCTTGACGACGGCTACCAGCTTCTCCTTGCGGGTGCGGAAAACCAGGTCATCCTGGTCCTTGCGGATCATGGGCCGGTTGGTGGGGATGGGAATGACGCCCAGCTTGTAGGTGTTCATGAACTCGGCCGCTTCGGTCTCTGCGGTACCGGTCATGCCAGCCAACTTGTCATACATGCGGAAGTAATTCTGCAGGGTGATGGTGGCGAAGGTCTGGTTTTCGGCCTGGACTTCCACCCCTTCCTTGGCTTCGATGGCCTGGTGGAGGCCTTCGTTGTAACGGCGGCCATGCAGCATGCGGCCGGTGTGTTCATCCACGATGAGGACTTCCCCGCCTTGGACCACGTAATCCTTATCCCGCAGGAAAAGCTCCTTGGCCTTGATGGCGTTGTTCAGGTAGCCGATCAAGGCGGTGTTGCTGGGCTCGTAGAGGTTATCGATGCCCAGGTAGTCCTCCACCTTGGTG
Source organism: Parascardovia denticolens DSM 10105 = JCM 12538 (assembly GCF_001042675.1). Taxonomy (NCBI): domain Bacteria; kingdom Bacillati; phylum Actinomycetota; class Actinomycetes; order Bifidobacteriales; family Bifidobacteriaceae; genus Parascardovia; species Parascardovia denticolens. The sequence continues at coordinate 877,970 of NZ_AP012333.1, read as the reverse complement.
ATGCCGGGATCCAGGATGCCGATGGTCTTCTTCTTTTCGTCCACCTCATAGTCCACGTCGCGTTCCAGCTTAGGAGCCAGACGGGCGAACTGACGGTACCAGCGGCTCACGTCCCCTTCAGCCGGGCCGGAGATGATCAGAGGGGTACGGGCTTCGTCGATGAGGATGGAGTCGACTTCATCGACGATGGCGAAATGATGGCCTCGCTGGACCAATTCACCCTTGTCCCAGGCCATGTTGTCGCGCAGATAGTCGAAACCGAACTCATTGTTGGTCCCGTACGTGATGTCCGCGTTGTACTGTTTGCGCCTTTCGGCAGGTTGCTGATCGGTGATGATGCAACCGGTGTCCATCTTCAGGAAACGGAAGATACGGCCCATGAGCTCGGACTGGTAACTGGCCAGGTAATCGTTGACCGTGACCACATGGACGCCTTTCCCTTCCAAGGCGTTCAAATAAGCGGGAAGGGTGGCCACCAGGGTCTTGCCTTCACCGGTCTTCATCTCGGCGATATTCCCCCAATGCAGGGCCGCGCCGCCCATGAGCTGCACATCGAAGTGACGCTGCCCCAAGGTCCGTTTGGAGACTTCGCGCACGGTGGCGAAGGCTTCGGGCATGAGGTCGTCTAAAGAGGCGCCATTATCGAGCTTCTTTTTGAACTTGGCCGTCTGGCCTTTGAGCTCATCATCGGTCAGGGCGGAAATCTCGTCTTCCAGATTATTGGTGGCTTCAGCGACGTTCTTCAACTTGCGCAGCTGAGAGCCTTCACCCATTCGTAGTGCTCGATCCAGTAATGACACTGCATGCTCCTTGCGTAGACAGTGAGCCTGATTGTCCGGACTGAGGCTCACTACAGACAAACTTTTATTATAGTACCCAATCGCATTGATATTTGACCCCGGCTTTAGCCAAGGCGGGCAGGACGCAAGAAAGGCGTCGGAAGCATGGGCTCCGACGCCTTGCCGATCATGCGCGGAAAGGTTTGCGCGCTACGCGATCTTCACTTGGTCGCGTACTTCATGACTTACTTCTTAGCTTTGGCTTTCGCCTTCTCCACGTTCTCAGCGGTGTCGATCTCGAAGACGCCGTAGCTCCATCCGTGACGATGGTAGACCACGGAAGGACGGCCGGTGTCGATGTTGGTGAAGAGGAAGAAATCATGGCCGATCAGTTCCATCTGGTTGATGGCGTCGTCGATGGTCATCGGTTCTGCGATATGGAGCTTGCGGCGGATGGTGATGGGGGTGTCCCCTACGCGCACTTCGACGGATTCGCCCGGCCCCAAGTCGCCGGCCACAGCCGCATCCGTGCTGTTGGATTCAGGCTCGGCCTCGGCCTCCTCCTGAACGGCGGGCTCTTCCTGGGCCACGCCCAGGTCCACGGGAACCTGGTTGTTGTAGCCACGGCGATGGTCCTTGCGGCGGTCGCGGGAGCGACGCAGGCGGAGGGTGAGCTTATCGAGGGCCAGGTCCAGGGCGCTGTACTCATCGGAGCTGGATGCTTCGGCCCGAACCACGGTTCGACCTGCGTAGACGGTGATTTCCACCCGCTTGGCGGTGTCTGCCTGGCGGGGATTTCCTTCATGGGAGACGACGACGGTCACACGTTCCGCGTCAGGAGCGATTGCGGTCACACGATTCATCTTGCTCTCAATCACGTCGCGGTACTTCTGCGAGATGCTGACGCGCCGTCCGGTTACTGCAATTTCCATGTGAACCTCCTACAATTGGAGCGGCTAAGCCGCTATCGGCATCGACTTCTACGTCGATATACCCCTATCTTAACTCACTTTCTTTCGCCCACATGCATATCGACTCATCGTGTCGCCAGGGCGAGCCGATTCCCCCGCTCTTGCTATCCTTGTTCCCGAGACCTCTTGATGGCCGCGGTCCCATGGACTGAGGAACTTCCGGGCTCCACAGAGCACGATAGCGGATAACGTCCGCCCAGGGCGACCTGAGAGATAGCGCAACAGAAAGCAAACCGCTTCCCCCCGCCTTTTCAAAAAGCGGGCGAGTAAGGGTGAAAGGGTGGTGTAAGAGACCACCGGGTTGGCGGTAACGTCAACCGCATGGCAAGCCTTATCGGGAGCAAGGCCAAGCAGAAGACGTTCGAGGGTTGCTCGCCCGAGTCTTCGGGTAGGCCGCTGGAGCTTAGCGGCGACGTTGAGTCGAGATGGATGGCCATCCCTCTTCGGAGGACAGAACCCGGGGTATAAGAGGTCTCACCCCTCATCCTTGATTCGAACCTTGATTTTCGCTTCCTTGGTTTGGTCCTTTCTTCATCGCTCCAACCTCCTATGCCCCAACACCCATACTCCAACCCCTATCCCTGGTTCACTCCTCTTCCCTGAGGAGGCCCGCATACCGTTTGATGGCGGTGGGTCCATGGCCCTTCCTGGCTCCAGCCGACCAGTAACGACGCAGACGGACCTGATAATCAAGCCCCTTCGTTTTCCGGGCGACTTTCCGGGCGAGTTCGTAAGCCGCTTGGTCGAAACGCCCCTCCGCCTCGGCTTGGGAGACGCAAGCGGCGGCTAGGCGGTCGTCCACGGCTTTCTTCCTCAACTCCTGCCGGGTCCCATAAGCCCCCATGTTCCGTGACAGACAGTAGGAAACAAGGGCATGGGCGTAGGCCTCATCATCAATGAGCCGGGAAGCGACGAGCCGGGAGACGACGCGGTCTATCAGGTCAGGGTCATAACCCTTGTCCCGCAACCGCTGGGTCAGGGCTCCGGAGGACCGGGGGGCCGCATCCAAGAGGCGTAAGGCCGCCTCTTGGCAATGGTTCTCCTCATCACTGCGATAGAGGTCCCCACCTTCGGCTTCGGAAACGGGGTCGACATCGGAAGCACGATCAGCGACGGAATCGCCGTCATGGCCAAGACAGCCGCCGACGCTCTGATCATCGACCTCATCGGGACCCGAATCCGAAGCAGGGTGACGGGCCAGGAAGTCTTCAGCGGATATCATGAGAGGAAAAGGTCATTCCTTCACGATGGGGACAGAATCGTCCTCTCCCTTGGCTCCATCATCCGCCGCAGAAGGGCTTTCGCCTTCTTGGGAAGCGGCATCGGGGTTGGGATCGGGAATCACCCCATAAGCGACTTTGACCTTCGTCTCGATTTCGTCCGCGAGCTGAGGATTGTCTTTGAGGAATTGACGGGCCTTTTCCCTGCCCTGGCCCAGCTGGTCCCCATCATAAGTGAACCAGGATCCGGACTTCTTCACCAAGCCCAAGGCCAACCCCATATCCAGAATGGACCCTTCACGGGAAACGCCCTCCCCGTAGAGGATGTCGAATTCCGCCGATTTGAAAGGCGGGGCCATCTTGTTCTTCACGACCTTGACCCTGGTGCGGTTGCCGACGGCTTCGTCCCCGTTCTTCAGAGTCTGGATGCGGCGGATGTCCAAACGAACGGAAGCATAGAACTTCAAGGCCTTGCCACCGGTCGTCGTTTCCGGGTTCCCGAACATGACCCCGATTTTCTCGCGCAGCTGGTTGATGAAGATGGCTGTGGTGTTGGATTGGGACAAGGCGCCGGTCATCTTGCGCAAAGCCTGGCTCATGAGCCTGGCCTGCAGACCCACATGGCTGTCCCCCATCTCCCCATCGATTTCCGCCTTGGGAACCAAGGCGGCCACGGAATCGATGACGATGATGTCCAAAGCCCCCGACCGGATGAGCATATCGGCGATCTCCAAGGCCTGCTCCCCGTTGTCAGGCTGGGAGATGATCAAGGAATCGGTGTCCACGCCCAACTTCCGGGCGTATTCGGGATCCAAGGCATGCTCGGCATCGATGAAGGCGGCCACCCCGCCAGCCTTCTGGGCGTTGGCCACGGCGTGCAAAGCGATGGTCGTCTTACCGGAAGATTCAGGGCCATAAATCTCCACGATTCTGCCCCGGGGCAGGCCTCCGATGCCCAAGGCCAAGTCCAAGGCCAAGGAACCCGTGGGAATCACTTCGACGTGCTGAACGGGCTTATCCCCCAAACGCATGGCCGACCCCTTGCCGAAGGTCTTCTCCACCTGGGCCAAAGCGGTGTCCAAGGCCGCCTGGCGACGAGCGTCTTGGGCGCTGGCCGTATCTTTTGTGCGTGTCATCTCAGCTCCTTTAACTATTGCTGTTTGCCAGAGTTTCCTCTGCCTCCATCATGCCAGAGGAAAAGGAAAGAATCATCTTTCCGCAGCAATGTGGTCGAATGTGGATAACACACCCCACCAACGGCTTTCCATTTTTCCTTTTTTATCATACAATGCGGTTCGAACATCTGTTCGATTAGACACGCGGGAATCCCCATTCTGGCAAGCCCTTCAGGCGGCCGGCAAAGGCGGGGCGGCATGGTCCTTCCCCCACCGTCGAGAATCGGGGATATCCATCTGGTCGCAGAAAACGTTCCAGACAACACGGGGCTCCACCCCGGCGGCCAAGGCCTCGTTGACGGTCATGGAATCAAGCCGGTCCAGACGCTGGTCTTTGGCCAGGCTGCGGCCATAGACCCGGCCGAACACCTCTTCCAGCAATTCCCAAAATTCACGTTCTCGCATTGACATAGTATCCAGTTCACACCAGGAAAGAGACAAAAAAGCGGAGACCGTCGCCGGCCTCCGCCATCGGGAAGAAAATCACAAAGCCATGGGATTGGACACAGGGGAAGAAGCCAAAGCCACGCCCTTGGCCTTCTTCTCAGCCACGCGCAACTGCTTGGCCACCATGATCAGCATGTCGGACAAACGCACGCCGAGCGCCTCGGTGATGGAGGTCAGCAGTTCGGAGCTGGCCTCTTTCTGACCGCGTTCCACTTCCGACAGATAGCCCAATGACACGCCTGCCCGTTCGCTGATTTCGCGTAAGGTCTTGTGGTCCTTCGTCCTCAGGGAGCGTAGGACCCCGCCTTGGACCTTCCGCAGGGAAATCTCGCTGTCGTCCTGGTGGTTCTTCTGAGGGGAAGGTGTGGTCGCAAACATATCGTCATCACTTTCTGAGTTGGCCCACATACGGTGGAGGTTGTTTTCCCTTTCGTTCTTCGCGGCCCGAGCCTGACGGGCCCGAATGATCTGTTCTTGCGCCAGACGCACCGCCCTCTGCTGGGCAGGGGTGAGGTTCTTGTTGATGGCGTCGCCGCGATGCATATTCATCATTCCAGACCGGTCCATGGAGGTGGAGGTCGTGCGATTCAAAGTGGTTTCAGTCATGGATGCCTCCTTGTGGTCATATGTTGTTTCCGCAGTGTCTTCTTGTTTTCACGCTTCTGGCAGAGATAACACGAAGATGGCAGGTTTATTCCTGGCCAAGGAAGCTTTGTGAGCCAGGTCACGAAGGAGGGGAAAAAGACCAATGGACTGAAGCCGAGCGGGAATCCGCCCCGGTTCACGGCTGTTGCCGATATCCGACGGTCTGTTCTTGGGCCTTGAGTTTGGTCAGAAGCAGGTCAAGAACGGCATCCACCGTCCTCTCCCTGACCTCCTGCCGATCCCCTTGGCAATGCAACTCTTTGATGTAATAGGCGGCCACATAAGCACGGGACCGCAGGGAATTCTCGTAATCGATCTCCTCTTGAAGATCGGCAGCTTCGTCATCGGTAACCTGCGTGCGCTGTTGGGCCCCGTAAGGCAAGGCACAGGCGATATAGACGAGTCCGGCCGGCTTCCCCATGTCATCAGGTCCGGGGCCGGCGACCCCGGTGGTAGCTAGGCCGATGACGGAATCCTGATAGCCCTCATCGGCTCGGGAGTATAGCTTCCCTACTCCTTGGGCCATTTGCCGGGCTACTTGGGGATGCACCGCCCCGTAAGTCTCCAAGAGGGAGGGGTCCACGCCCAGGACGTTCATCTTCTCTTCGTCGGTGTAAGTGACGGCCGATCCCAAAAAGACGTCCGAGGCTCCGGGAATGCGCACGAAAGCGTCCGCCAGCAAGCCTGCGGTCAAAGATTCGGCGCAGGCGATGTGGAGCTTCTTTTCGCGGCAGATCTCCAGGATCTGGGCCGCCTTGTCATCTCTTTCTTGGACAGTCATGTTCGTCTTATCCCTTCCTTGCGGATTTTCTTGGGTTTCCAGATTTCCAGGTTTCCATGTCCCCAGGTCTCCAGCCCCCAAACTTCCCTGCTTCGAGTTTCAGGACTCTCCAGGGTCAAGCGGTTCAGGCCTGTTTTTTCTTCCCAGCCGACACCACCCCGTACACGTACATGAAGCCGGAATAGAGGCAGAGGGCCAGGGCCACCAGGGTGACGATCAGGGCGATGATCAGGTAGGCCTTGACCCAGCCTGCCTTCAAACCTGTCGCGGCCCAAGACCACACCGGAGCCAGGAGCAGGCTCAGGCCGACGCATTCGAAGACCGTCTTGAGCTTGCCCGCCATGTTGGCCGCGATGACGCTGCCGCCTTGATCGATGATGAAGAAACGCATGACGGTGATGCCCAGTTCGCGGATCAGGAAAAGGATGGTCACCCACCACCACAGCTCACCGAAAACGGACAGGAGAACCAGGGCCGAGCAGATGAGGAGCTTGTCGGCGATCGGGTCCATGAGCTTGCCCAGCTCGGTCACCTGATCGTATTTGCGGGCCAGATACCCATCAATCTTATCCGTGCTGGCGGCGAAGATGAAAAGAAGGGCGCCGACCCACCGCAAAGCGTAGGATTTCTGCCCGAAAGGCCCGGCCAAAGCGGTAAGCACGATGAAGACGATCACGAGGGCGATACGGGTGAAAGTCACCAGATTCGGGACGTTGTTCCACCCTTCAAAGAGGCTTTTCCCTCCTGCTGCGTCTGAAGATCGGGTCTGAGTTTCACGAGATTCCGTTATCGTTTTCCTTTCGCGTTCTATCGTCAGTGAAAATTTTCGCTGGCCTCTATGATATCCCTACGTTCGGGCAAAGGAAGCCCCGTCGGCGCCGTTTGCGCCGCCGGTTTTCGATTCAGCTCCGGGAGTAATAACGGCCGTAATCGTTGTCCGATTGCACCCGGTCGTTCTCCACGTGAGGCGGGGTGTTGAAGTCGTTCGGTCGCGTATGGGCCAGAGTGGCGGTCGAGGGATAATAGGCTTCCGTTTCCTCAGGAGGCAGGTAGGAGTCCGCCGGATCCTCTTGAGCCTGGCCATCGTCCAGAGGGGAATCCTGCTCCCCAAAAGAGGAGGTCTCCCCCGGCCTGTCCGGCTGGAAGGGGTGGTCCGCAGGAGCTGAGGCTCCCGCTGGAATCGGGGTGCCGGTCTGAGCCGATGAGCCAGTCGAGGGGGCGGCCTGACCTTGCTCTGGCGAGCCGGACGTGGTCTCGATGCTGGAGGCGTCCCCGCGGATGAAAGCGAGGACTTCCGGCAGCTGATCGGGCTGGACCAGGACCTCGCGGGCCTTGGACCCTTCGGACGGTCCGACCACTCCACGGGATTCCAGCAGATCCATGAGCCGGCCGGCCTTGGCGAAACCGATGCGGAGCTTCCTCTGCAGCATGGAGGTGGAACCGAACTGGGCCCCCACCACCAGCTCGGCGGCCTGGAGGAGTTCGTCCATATCGTCGCCGATCTCCTCGTCGATGGTCTTCTTGGCGTCCTGCTCCTGGGCCATCTCTTCGATGTCCTGACGATAGCGGGGCTTCTCCTGCTGCTTGACGAATTCCACCGCCTGGTGGATCTCCGACTCCCCCACCCAGGATCCCTGGACGCGGATCGGTTTGGCCTGTCCCATCGGCAGGAAAAGGGCGTCGCCTTGCCCGATCAGGGTCTCCGCCCCAGTGGCGTCGAGGATGACTCGGGAATCCGTAGCCGATGAAGTGGCGAAAGCCAGCCGGGAAGGAATGTTGGCCTTGATCAGGCCGGTGACCACATCCACGGACGGCCTCTGCGTGGCCAGGATCAGGTGGATGCCAGCCGCTCGGGCCAACTGGGTGATGCGCTGGATGGAGCTTTCCACGTCGTTCTTGGCCACCATCATCATATCTGCCATCTCATCGACCACGACAAGGAGATAGGGGTAAGGGGCCACCTTCCGGTTGGACCCGGCCGGCGCATGGACCTTGCCTTCGCGGACGGCTTTGTTGAAGTCTTTCACGTGCTTGAAACCGAAGAATTGCAGGTCGTCATAGCGGGCGTCCATCTCTTTGACCACCCATTCCAAGGCCTGGGCGGCCCGTTTGGGATCGGTGATGATGGGGGTCAGCAGGTGGGGGATGCCGGCGTAGGCGGTCAACTCCACCCGCTTGGGGTCGACCATGATCATCCGGACCTGTTCCGGGGTGGCCCTCATGACGATGGACATGAGCATGGAGTTGATGAAGCTGGACTTTCCTGAGCCGGTGGCGCCTGCGACCAAGAGGTGGGGCATTTTGGTCAGGTCGGCGGTGATGACGTGGCCTTCCACATCCTTGCCCAGACCGGCCAACATGGGGTTGGGGTCATTGAGGGCCACGTCGGACCGCAGGACGTCGCCCAGATGGACGATTTCCCTGTCCGCGTTCGGGATTTCGATGCCGATGGCGGATTTGCCCGGGATCGGAGAGAGGATCCGGACGTCGGAGGAGGCGACCGCGTAGGCGATGTTCCTTTGCAGGTTGGTGACCTTCTCCACCTTGACCCCAGGCCCCAGTTCGACTTCGTACTGGGTGACGGAGGGGCCGCGCAGGAAGCCGACCACCCGGGCGTCCACCCCGAATTGGCGGAAGGTGGCCTGGAGGGAGTTCATGACCCGTTCGTTTTCCGGGGTCTTGGTGGCGTGAGGTTTGCCTCGCTTGAGGAGGTTGAGGTCAGGGAGCTGATAGTGGCTGTTCCCGTTTCCTCCCCGACCATCGTCGGTGATGATGAACTCGTCGCCGGCTGAATTCGCCGCGGCCGCTGCCGCTACGGCGGAGGCAGGGTTCGCGCCTGCAGAGGCAGAGGAGTTCGGCGGATTTCCAGGACCCGCTGCCTCTGATGGTGCGGCCATGGCCCCAGCAGACCCGGTGCTTCCATCGTGGACGGCTGTTCCAGTGGACCCCGCGGAAGGACGGGCGAAAGCCACGGTCTTCCCTTCCTCATCATCGGCTTCCTGCCCCTGATCCTGATACAGGGTGGGTGGGAAGGAGGCGGAAGGCAGGGGCAGGGTTCCCCCATCGTCGAAGGCCCCGGATTCAGGGGAAGAATCCCCTTCCCGCTTATGGGCCTGGTCGAAGGCTTGATCCCCTTCGTAGGAATCCAGACCGTCATCCTTCTTCTTCCCTTTGAAGAAGCCCAGGAAGTGGTGGAGGAAAGAGGCATTGCCCGGGCCCTCTCCCTCCTCCCCATCATGAAGGGGGACGCCTTCGGCGAATCGCAAGGACCCGTCATCAGCGGTCGCCTGGTCCTCGGACTCCCCGTCCTTGGAGCGGGTCTTCCTGGAAGGAAGGGAGGAAATCATGTCGGGCAGGTCCGTCAGATGGGTGCGGGTGATCAGCAAGAGGGAGAAAAGGGCGATGACGACGAAAACGACCACGGCGAAAGGAACCGATAAGCCCCAGGCCAGAGGGGATCCGAGGGCGAACCCGAAGACTCCCCCCGCTCGCCGGACCGATTCCCAGCTGAAGCGCCGCAAAGGAGCGGAACGGACGGCGTCCAGGATCGAGCAGACCGACCAGAGAAGCAGCAACCAGCCGGCGACCACGCGGGAGTTATCGTAACTGGACTCCTGACCGACGTTGCGCAAAAGACGGATGGCGATGACGATCAACAGGATCGGCAGGAAGACGCTCATCAGGCCGAAAGCGCCGGCGGCGAAATCATGCAAGGCCCGGGCCAGGATCCCATTCACCCGGAACCACTCGCTGGCGATGAAGAGAATGGCGAAAATGAGCAAAAGGAAGCAGAGCCCGTCACGGGTGGCTTCATCGTCGTCGGTCCCGGCGCCGGTGACTCCCCTGATCAGTTTCCCGAAGGCGCGGGGGAGGAAAAGAAGGATCCGGTACCACAGGGGTTCCTGGGACCGCTGGGAGCCCCGGGCCTGTCCCGCAGGCGCTCCCGCCCTGCCCTTGCCGGATTTGGAGGCGGACCGTGAGCGCGCCGAAGGATCCGGGTCCTTGTCCGTGTTCAGATCCCGGGGTCTGCGTGATGATGAATTTCCTCTTGCCATAACTTTTCAAGGATACAAAGGCAAGGCCGGTCGCGAGGTGCCAAAGCGGGAAAATCCACAAAAATCACAAGCTTGCGATTCAGGCGGCGGTCTGACCCAGATGATGCTGCACGAAGGAATCCGCCTGGGCGTCTTGGTCATCGAAATCGCCCGCATCGGCGTGGTCCACCAAAGCCAGGGCTGCCTCCACCAAATCCGGACGGGTGGCCGTCAGCCAATGGATGCGTGGGTCGCGGCCGAACCAGCCCATCTGTTTGCGGGCCAGGCGGCGGGTCTTCCGGGCGATGAGGGCGTATGCCTCGTCTTCGCTGATGAGGCCATCCAGAAAGTCGATGATCTGCTGATATCCCAAAGCCCGGGCGGCCGTTGGCCCCAGGTGGGGACGGATCCTTTCCACTTCGCTGGTGAAGCCGGCCCTCCGCATCCCCTGAGTACGCTCATCGATCCTCCGGTCCAGCTCCTGACGGGACAGGTCCAGGCCGATTTGCAGGCTTCCGATGGCGTATTCGTATCGGGGCAGACTGGCCGAGTAGGGACGTCCGGTCAGCTCGATGACTTCCAAGGCGCGGACGGTGCGGCGGATGTTGTGCTCATCCATATGGGAAGCGGCCAGTGGGTCTTTCTCTCGAAGGATGGAGAAAAGCGCTTCCGGGCCGAGGACCTTCCCTTCTTCCTCCCATCTCCTGCGGATATCCGAATCAGTCCCAGGAAAGGAAATCCGGTCAATGGCGGCGCGGGCGTAAAAACCGGACCCACCCACCAGGATGGGGCGAACGGACCGGGCCTGAAGGTCGGAAATCTCCTTGCGGGCCAAGTCCTGGAAGAGGGCGACGGTCATCACTTGACCGGGTTCCAGGATGTCGATCAGGTGATGGGGAACCAAGGCCCGTTCCTCCGCGGTGGCCTTGGCGGTGCCGATGTCCATCCCCTTGTACATCTGGTAAGCGTCCGCGCTGATGATCTCCGCCGCCTGGCCATGCTTGAACAAGGCCTGGGCCAGGGCTATGCCCAAGCCGGTCTTGCCGGAAGCGGTCGGTCCAATGATAGAGATCACCTTTTCCTGTTTTTCATCCATGCCCGTCACAGCCTTGATAGTCAGTCGCCGGTAGTCACCGGATCGAATAAGTCTGCCCAGCGGCGGGATCCGGGTCGGAAATCAGATAATGGCGGGCCGAATCGGTGACGGTGCAGGTGACGAAATCGCCCACCCGGGCGGCCGGGTAGCCTTCCGGAGGACCGATGTGAACCAGCGTCCCCGTCTTCTCCCGGCCGGTGATCCGGTGGGTGTTCCCGTCCTTCCGGCCCTGACCGGTGACCATGACTTCCACTTCCTTGCCGCGGAAGGCCTTCAGCCCCTCTTCCGTGATCTCCTCCTGCAGGTCGTGCAGGCGGGTGTAACGGTCGCGCATGACGTCCGCCGGGATCTGGGGCAGCAAGGCGGCAGGGGTCCCTGGCCGGGGGGAATACTCGAAAGTGTAGGCGGAGGCGAAACGAGCCTGGGAGATGAGGTCCAGAGTCCGTTGGAAATCCTCTTCGGTTTCTCCGGGGAAGCCCACGATCACATCCGTGCTGATTTGGGCGTCCGGCATGGCCGCACGCACTTTGCCGAGGATGTCCATGAACTTGGCCGTGCGGTAGGACCGACGCATGGCCCGCAGGATCCGGTCGGAGCCGGACTGCAAAGGCATGTGCAGCTGATGCATGACGTTGGGGGTCTCGGCCATGGCCTCGATGACGTCATCGGTGAAGGCGGCCGGGTGAGGGGAGGTGAAACGCACCCGTTCCAAGCCATCGATCTTCCCGCAGGCGCGCAGGAGTTTGGAGAAGGCGTAGCGGTCCCCCATGGAGTAACCGTACGAATTGACGTTCTGCCCCAGCAAGGTCACCTCTTTGGATCCTGCGTCCACGCACCGCTGGATCTCATCCAAGACGTCGCCCGGGCGGCGGTCCCTCTCACGTCCGCGCACGGATGGAACGATGCAGAAGGTGCAGGTGTTGTTGCAGCCCATGGAGATGGCGACCCAGGCCGAGACCCGGGAGGCGCGGGAGACGGGGAGCTGGCTGGGGAAATAGTCCAGGTCGGTAGCCACCTGCACTTGCGAGCGCCGCTCGGCCCGGGCCTTGTCCAAGAGACCGGTCAAAGAGCCGATGTTCTTGGTCCCGAAGACGGCGTCCACCCAGGGGGCCCGTTCGGTGATACGCTGGCGGTCCTTCTGGGCCATGCAACCCCCGACGGCGATCTGCAGGCGGGGGTTCTCCCTTTTGAGTTCCGCCCACTGGCCCAAGGTCCCGTACATGCGGTTGGAGGCGTTTTCGCGCACGGCGCAGGTGTTCATGACGATCAGGTCCAGATCATGGGAATCGATCTGGACTTGGTTGGCCTTCACGTACCCGTCCGATTCCAGGACGCCGGCGATGCGCTCGGAATCATGCACGTTCATCTGGCAGCCCAAGGTATGGACGTAATAGAGCCCTTTGCCCCGCCCCGCCTTGGCCGTCGATCCTTCAGCCGAGTCGGCGGCTTCGGCAGCCCCGCCGGTCGCCTCCTCAGCCACAGGCTTTTCAGCTGATGGCAAAGGCTCGCGTTCTTCGACCGTCATCATGTCTTCATTCATAGTTGCGATACTAGCTGATACGCGATACGGGAGGATCGTCCAAAACCATACGGGCCGAATCCGTCGGTCCTGTGCCTGGCCGGCATGATCAGCATGGCCGGCACGACCGGCATGGTCCGGCTGATTTTTCGCTACTATGGAAAAGAAGATTAAAGGGGATCGAATGATTTTAGACAGACAAGCCAGCATCAGCGACGCGGAGTTGCGCAGCCAGCTGGATGCGGTGGTCAAAGGCAGAAAGAACCTGACCGGGGACCTGGCCAATGCCGATATCGAGGAAATCGTGGACCACATGGGCGATTTCATCGACCTCATGCAGGTCTATCGAGGGGCTTTGCATGAAATCAGCACCAAGCTGGAGATCCTGGATGACGAATACCACGTCCGCTATGAGCACAATCCCATCCATCACATGGAACGGAGAGTGAAAAGCGTCCAGTCCATCATCGGCAAACTCCGCAAAAGGAACCTGCCCCTGACCGTCGAATCCATAGAAGAGAACATCTTCGATGTGGCAGGGATCCGGGTCATCTGCAACTATGTGGACGACGTCTATTCCGTGGCCAGCATGCTCTCGCGCCAATCGGACATAGAAATCCTGGCCGTCAAGGATTACATCGCCCATCCCAAACCCTCCGGCTATCGCAGCCTGCATGTCATCTATAACGTCCCCGTCTTCCTGACGACCGGGTCCAAAATCACCCCTGTGGAGGTGCAGTTCAGGACCATCGCCATGGATTACTGGGCCAGCCTGGAGCATAACCTGCGATACAAAGGCCATTTGAACCCTGAGCAGATAGCCAAGCACGCCGGGACCCTGCAGGATTGCGCGGCCACCTTGGCCCAGGTGGAGTCCACCATGCAGTCCATTCATCGGGAGATCGTGGACACCCCGCAGAACGCCGATGAAGACATCGACCTGACCGACCACAGCTACACGGTCATCAGGGACGACGACTGAGCGGAAAATTCAGCTTCCGGTCCGAGAACGCCGGCCCACTCAGGCTTTTATCAGCGACACAGTCTAGAATGACATTCCAAGAATCGATGAGCCGGGTCCGGCACGAATGCGGCGCGGAAAACAGGCCGCAGGATACCGGGTCCAATCATAAAGGAGTAGGGTTATGACGGATAACTTCAACGGACAGCCCCAGTACGGGCAGTATGACGCCGACGGTCATGGCGACCAGATGGGCCAAAGCCAGGGCCAGGGCGCCAATCAGCAATATCAAGGCGGCCAGCAGTACGGCCAGCAATACCAGCCGCAGCAGCAGGGTCAGCAGTATCCAGCCAACATCCAGTATGCGGGTCAGCAAGCCTATGCCAGTCAGCAAGGCCAACAATTCGCTCAGTTCTCCTCCCCCATGAACACCACCGCCGCTTACGCCCAGGACGAGCGCGCCCGCCACACATCCGTGACCCGCGCTTACTTCGAGATGTTCCTGGGGATTCTGGTCACCGCAGTCATCGCCGTCCTGTCCGCCATCAACGGATGGTTTATCTCCTTCTACCAGGCCACCGGCACCATCGGCTACTGGGGGATCGTCATCGCCCAGCTGGTCCTGGTCGTCGTCCTCAGCACCAACATCAGCAAGATGAATACGACGGTCGCCCGCCTCATCTTCTACCTGTACGCCGCTTCCATGGGATTCACCCTCTCCGTGGTCTTCGGCGTCTACGGTCTGACCACGATCGGTCTGGCCTTCGGCCTTTCCTCTCTCTTCTTCCTAGTCCTGACCATGATCGGCCTGACCACTAGGCGCAACCTCCTGGCTTGGGGCCCCATCCTCTTCGCAGCCCTGTTGACCCTGGTCGTCGTGGAAATCCTCTTGATGATCTTCAACGCCGGCGGCGCCACCATGCTGATCAGCGGGATCTCCATCGTCCTCTTCGCCGGCTTCACCGCCTACGACGCCCAGAAGACCCGTGTCATCCTGGGCCAGTATCAGGGCCAGCCTGAGATGATCAAGAAGGTCTCCATCCTGTGCGCTTTGGACCTTTATCTGGACTTCATCAACTTCTTCGTCAGCCTCCTGCAGCTTCTGGGAGGGAGCAGCGACTGAGCGAGACCGACGGTCCTTCGATCCTTCCCTTTCCCGGTTCCTTCATCGGCGATTCTTTTGCTTGGATGACAGGGCCGGGAATTTTTTGAGACCTGGTCATGGGACCGCGCGAGTCTCTGAAGGAATGTCCCAGATAGCGAAATACCCTGCGGCTTAGCGGCTTGCGTGTCGACGTTTGGCTGGGGGTATACGCTTTAAGTGGCTCTATCAGGGGACTTTCAGGGATTGGTGGTGATTGTGGCATGAACAGGAAAAACGAACTTCGTACATTCGAAGGCAGCGTCGCCCTCGTGGTCGCGGCCGCCTGCTGGGGCTTCGCCTTCGTCTTCTCCGTTCAAGGCTCGCAGACCATGTCTTTTTGGTTCTTCAACGCAACCCGTTTCACCTTGGCCAGCGTCAGTCTCCTTCCTTTCGCAGTATGGAGCTTCATCAAGAACCATAAAATCGTCATTCCTGACGAGAACAGACGGATGAGGGTCAACAGCGGTGCCTTCCGCGTGCCGGTCATCTCTTTGTCGGACCTGCAAAGGAAGGGGTCCTTCCTCTACCGGGTCCTGATCTATTGCGTCTGTGGGGTCCTCCTTTTCGTCGCCAGCACCATCCAGCAGCTGGGACTGGAAGTCTCCAAACAGGCCGCCCACGCCGGCTTCATCTCCTCTCTCTACATCATCGCCGTGCCCATCCTGGCCCGTATTTTTCTTCATAAGAGGACCTCCCTTTTCACTATGATCGGCATTCTGGTGGCCATCATCGGTTTTTACTTCCTCAGTATCCCCGCTGGGGCCGGTTTCTCGAGGATGGATCCGGTCGACTTGATTTTCCTGGCGTCCGCCACCCTTTTCGGAGCCCATATCGTCGTTTTGGACGCTAACGTGCATCATGTGGATTCCATGATGCTTTCCTTCGTGCAAAGTCTGGTCGTCGCCATCCTCTCCTGGATCGGGGCCGCTTTCGACGGGTCCATCAACATGACTGCCGCCACCCACGGTTGGATCTCCATCGCCTACACCGGCATCGTCTCCGTCGGCGTGGCCTATACTTTGCAGATTTTCGGGCAAAGATTCGTGCAGCCAGCTCAGGCCTCCATCCTCATGTCTTTGGAATCCCTCTTCTCCGCTGTCGGCGGCATCCTCATCCTGCACGAGTTCATGAGCGGACGGGCCATTTTCGGCTCCTCCCTCATCTTCGTCGGCACTTTGCTTTCCCAGATTCCGGTCGAGAACCTCCGTCTGCGCCGCAATCGGCTTGAGTCCACAGGCAATACGGCGGACTTCGCCCCTGTGGATGAAGACGATCCCGCTCCTCTTCCCCTCCCTGACGGTGCCCAGGTCCCGGGAGCCGAATCAGAGGATAAGACGGTGGAAACGGCTCCTAGCCAGTCGGCTACCCTCTAGCGCTTCTTTTTGGTCTCGCGGGTCCCGCCGGTTTCGCTGGTCTTACCGGTTTTCGCCTTTCTGGATGAGGGATTGAACCCCGTAACATAGGCAGAAAACAGCCAGACCCACGGCGATGGCGATGATGGTCGCCACAGCGCTGGGTCCGTCAGGCACATGGATTTCGAAGAAGCGGGCCACGAAGGGGATGGCCGCCCCAACAACCCCCAGAAGGAAGAAGGCCAGGACCAGACCTCCCCTCCACGAACGCAGCGGTCGGGCCACCCGGGCCAGGACGGCGATGGAGATGCAGAAGAGGACGATCCCGCAGATGGTCCTCAAGTGGGAAAGATCGGTCCCCTGATAACCCCAGCCCATGGCTCTGGGTACGATCCAGGCGGTCAGAAGGACGGACAGACCGGCCGCGATGCCACCGGGGAAAGCGAAGGCCACCACCCGTTTGAGAAAGCCGGGGATGTAACGGCGGGTATTGGGGGCCAAGGCCAGGATGAAAGCAGGGATGCCGATGGTCAGGCCGCCGATGTAAGTGATGTGACGCGGCAGGTACGGGAAGGGGATGAAAGTCAGGACCACGCCCAAGGAGATGAGGACGGAGTAGACGGTTTTCACCAGGAAGAGGCTGGCCACGCGTTCCATGTTGGCCATGACCTGACGGCCTCGGGCGACCACGGAAGGCAGGTGGGAGAACTTGGAATCGACCAGAACCACCTGGGCCACGGCCTTGGTGGCCGGAGCGGCGTTCCCCATGGCGATGCCCAGGTCGGCCTCTTTGAGGGCCAGGGCGTCATTGACCCCGTCGCCGGTCATGGCGACGGTATGACCGCTTTTATGCAGGGCTTGGACGATGGCCTTCTTTTGCTCCGGCAGCACGCGCCCCAGCACGTCCACATCCTCCAAAGCCTGAGAGAGCTGGCCGAGGTCTGTGGGCAGGTTGCGGGCGTCCATGTAACGGGGGGTCGTCTG
This sequence comes from Parascardovia denticolens DSM 10105 = JCM 12538, assembly GCF_001042675.1. Classification (NCBI taxonomy): domain Bacteria; kingdom Bacillati; phylum Actinomycetota; class Actinomycetes; order Bifidobacteriales; family Bifidobacteriaceae; genus Parascardovia; species Parascardovia denticolens. The sequence continues at coordinate 860,862 of NZ_AP012333.1, read as the reverse complement.
GCCGGTCAGGCCCACTTTCCCGGCGATAGCGGCCACGGTCCCCGGGTTGTCCCCGGAGATGACCCGGCAACGCACTCCTTGCTCCCGGAACCAGGCCAGGGTTTCCCCGGCGTCGGACCGGATGGATTCCGAGCAGACGACCAGACCGACCGGCTGCAAGGCGGGATTGATGGTCTCCAGCCCTTCTTCTTCCGCGGCCTGCCTTTCTTGCGGGGGGACCGTGGCCAAAAGCAGGACGCGGGAGCCTTCATTGGCTAAGAGAGAGATTCGGGCGAAGAGGTCCCGATAAACATCCAATTCCTGCGGTTGGTTGGTTCCGGCGTCCACAGCGGCTCGGGAGCCGGTCAGCAGGACTTCGGGGGCGCCGAAATACCATTGCCTTCCATCCGCGTACACGATCGAGCTCCATTTCCGGGCCGAGGAGAAAGGCAGGCGGGAGACGATAGGATTCTTGGCACCGGCTTTAGCTCCGGCTTTAATATCAGCCTCGATTCCATCTTTGGCACCAGTCACTAGGTCAGGACGGGAAAGGACTTCTCCCTCCCCCGGTTTTCTCTGGTCGAAGTAGGCCAGCACAGCCCGTGCCGTGGCGTTCGGGGACTCTTCATCGGACAGGTCATAAAGGGCTTGATGGGTTTGGCTGGCCACATCGGCCCCGCCGGATCCATCAGACTTGCCCTGCTCCGCGGACCCCTTACGACCGACCAATTCCAACCTATCGAAGACGATGCCTCCGTCGGTGATGGTCCCGGTCTTGTCCAGATTCAAGGCATCCACCCGGGCCAAGGTCTCCACGGCATCCAGCTCCTGGACCAGGGTGTTTTGCCGGGCCAGCCTCATGGCTGCGATGGCGAAATTCAACGAAGTCAATAATACCAGGCCTTCGGGGATCATCCCGACCACGCCGGAGACGGCTGACACGTCGGCCTGTCGCCATAGGCCGGTCGCCAAGGCGTGGTTCCAGCCGCCGACGATGCGGATCTGACTCCAGGCCAAAAGAAAAACCATGGGAATGCCTACGAAAGTCATGACTTTCAGTATCTTGTTGATGCCATCGTTGAGGTCGGAATGGGTCTTGGTGAACTTCTTCACTTGAGCGGTCAGCTTGGCCGCGTAGCTGTCCGCCCCGACCGCGGTCACGCGGACCAAGGCCAGGCCGGCGATGGCGGTGCTGCCGGACCGGACCGCCTCCCCCACCTTCTTCTTCACGGTTCGTGATTCGCCGGTCAGAACGGATTCGTCCAGCTCCAAACCGAAATCTTCCAGCACTTCCCCATCGGCCGGGACCTGTTCTCCCGAGCGGATCCACAGCAAGTCCCCCTGGACGATCTTCTCCCGGGCGATTTCCTGATCCTTGCCATCACGGTGGACAATATAAGGAGCTTGGACCAAAATGGAGAGCCGGTCCAGGGTCCGCTTCGATTTGACTTCGGAGAAGATGCCGATGCCGGTGTTGATGATGAGGACGAAGCCGAAAAGGGCGTCCTTCCAGTAGCCGGTGATGAGGACCATGACCATGGCTACGAAGATGATGGCGTTGAAGAGGGTGAAAACGTTGGCCCGGATGATCTGCCAGAGGGATCGGGAGGATTTCTGCTCCAAATCGTTGGTTTTCCCTGCTTCAATCTGGGCTTGGACTTCCTGGGCGCTCAGGCCGGGCAAATCGACCCAAGGAAGGGAGGGGGCTTTCTCGCCCGGATCGGTGGTCTTGCCGATGCTTTCTTTTGTTGGCATGGATCCTCTTTTCCATTCCTAGTCCGTTGCTATCTTCAATCTACAATCTACCGCACGATGAGGGAGCGGCATCCCTACTTCCTTACTTTCAAACTCTTCAGGTACTCTTTCTTCTCCGGCGTGATCCGATAGCTTTCAACAGCCTTCTGTATCGTCTTGTTATGCGTCCACTTATCCAATCGCTGCCGCTCGATATAAGGCAGCACGGCTTCACACTGTTTCGCCAAAGCCGTCGCGAAATACCAAGCGATCATCATGTTCGCGTAGTATTCGTCCGACCTGATCTTTGCCACCATTTCTGGATAGTCCGTATCGAAATCCTCATCCAGAAAATGCTCCATCAGCATCCCGATCGAGAACCGGACGGTGTAGGTTTCCTCTGATTGAATCCAGACTCGGATATGATCCAGCAGCTTTTCTCTGTGCTTCTTGAATATTTTCGGGGACAGCTGGTCACAGGTCGCCCAGTTATCGATGGAGGGCAGAAAATGGTCCACTTCTTCCATGCATTTGTCATAATCTTTCATCCCGGAAATGATAAAAGCATGAAGCTGGCATTCCTCAAAATATCCATGCGGTAGATTATTCAGAAAGGCTGAAATATCCTCCCTTTTCGCGAGCTGTCTGGCGTATTGACGAAGCTGAGGCGTCCTCACTCCGATCACCCTCTCCGGGTCGACAGTGGGGATCAGCTTCGCCTGAAAGTCTCGATATTTTTCGTCCTGAAGACAGAACAATTCATCCTGGATTTCTTCAACGATCATGGGACGGTCCTCCCCCGGTCCGTTCGGGTTTGACTTCGGAGTCATCGAACATTCGTCAGCCTGATACCGGGCAGGTTGGCTGTATGCGGTTTATCATCCACCACCAGTTTGATGATGGAAAGGACCTTACGCGAAGACGTGTCAGAGGAGGAAGCCGAGGTGGGGGCCGTCAGGGCGACCTTCCACAAGCCGGCGTACAGCTCTTTCGGGATACCCATGGAATCCGCCTGTGCCTGGCTCGTGTTGACGAGGATGACTGGGATTTTATGAGAACGGGCCCTCTGCAAGGCTTGGATGAAGGCGTCCCTGCCCGGATTATCGGAAGCCGCCGCGCTTGCGATTCGCTGGGGATGGATGATGATGGCCGTCATCTGGCGGGAGAGGTAGCCGCCCAGCTGTTTGATTTGCAGGTCCAGGGCTTGGCTTGCCTTGGTCGGGCAGTCGATGGGCGTGTAGACGGACGAGGCGTAAGTGCGGGAGAGGGAGTCGTTGAGGGCTTTCATGGCCGAATCGACTGGGTTTTTAAGGTCCTTAAGGTTCTTAAGGTTCTTAGCGGAATCATTCTCTTGGCAGTTTCCGATCAATCCCAGATGGATGTCGGGGTCATCCATCCCGTCCACCAGGACATAGCCCTTGTCCCCCGGCTGATAGGAGTGACCGATGGGAAGGGAATCAGCCGGGTTCGGGGAGGAAAACGGCCCTGAGCAGGCGGATAAAGGAGCCAGGACCAGGCAAAGGAGGACCAGGATCCAGCACAGACGCAGACCGACCGTCCGGCTTTTCGTTGTCATCGTCATCATCAGTCATCCATCATACTCAGGTCCTTTTCCATGACCTGATGAATGATGCCAGCTTCCAGGAATTCCCCTGATTTTATGCTGAAACCGAAAACCTGGTAAAACCCTATGGCGCTCTTTTGAGCGTCCAGAACGATCGTCCGCGCACCCATCTTCTTCTTGGCGATCATCAGGATGACTTCCATCAGCCGACGGCCAAGACCACGGCCATGCCGGACGGTCAGGACCCGTCCCATGCGGATGACCCCGGGCTCATCACCCTCTTGCCGGTAAAGGCGACCATAAGCCAGGACCTCCCCAAGACGGTCGGCCAGGAAGACGTGGCAGGCGGAATAATCCACGTCGTCCATATCCAGATAGTGGATCCCTTGCTCCACGGAGAAGACCAGGGCACGGGCTTTCAAGATCTCATAGACCTGCCTGGCGGTCAACCGGTCGAAAGGCAGGGCGAAAGAATCCACGGAGGACGAAGGTCCCCCTTGGTCTTCCCGGAGATCTTTCCCGGAGTCAGTCACAGGTCGATCTCCATGACGAGGGGGGCATGGTCACGCCGCTCCCCGGTATCCATGACCGACACTCCCCGTACCTTATCCATCAGGCGATCCGAAACCAGCCAGTAGTCGATCCTCCAGCCGGAATTATTGGCCTTGCTGGTCACCGCCCGCTGGGCCCACCAGGTGTAGACTCCCGCCTGATTCGGGTGGAGGCGACGGAAGGTGTCGGCGAAGCCGGCATCCAAAAGCTGACCGAATTTATCTCGCTCCTCGTCAGTGAACCCTGCTGAGCGGCGGTTGCTGGCCGGGTGGGCCAGGTCGATCTCCTCATGGGCGACGTTGAAATCCCCGCAGGCGATGACCGGCTTGACCTGGTCCAAGTCCTGCAGATACGAGCGATACCGATCATCCCAGACCTGCCGCTCTTCCAGCCGACGCAGACCGTCCCCGGAATTGGGCGTATAGACGTCAGTCAGATAGAAGCCAGGGAATTCCAGGGTCAGGATCCGCCCTTCGCTGTCCATCGGTTCCGGCGCTCCGATCTGCGGATAAAGGGGGCTGACCTCCTGCCCGCCCTCAGGCCGGTAAAGGCACATGGTCCCCGCGTACCCCTTCCGGGCCGGCTCCTGTGAGGATCTCCAGGCGATCCAGTAGCCGGGAAAGATCGATTCCAGGCTCGCTTTCTGCTTCTTGCTGGGGCCGGCGGCGGGCAACTTGGTCTCCTGGATGGCGAAGACCTGAGGGGAGCAGGCGGCGATGTCATGCAGGACCTGCCTGCTTAGGCGGGACCGCTCGGAGTCCCCGGTCAGGGCGGCGTTCAAGGAGTCGATGTTCCATGTGACGAATTTCATGCCAGAACCAACCAGCCTTTAGTGGAGGAAGAAGATGCTGAGGATGAGGGCGATGATGGCCAGGCCGCCCTGTTTGAGGATAATGGACTTATTGACGGTGAAGCTGCCGTAGAGGGCCACGAAGATGATGTAGGCCAGTAAAGAGATGACCATGGCCTTGCTGCGGAAGGCGAAGACGGCCAGCAACAGCAGGATCCCGATGCCGAGGTTGTAGACCCCCTGGTTCTTCATGGCGTTCTTCATGGCCGGCCGCCTCAGCTCGTTGATGTCCATGCCGAAAACGCCGGCGGTCCGTTCGGAGTCGGGGACGGCGGTCTCCAGATAGAAAATGTAGCCGAATTCAATAGCCACCAAAACGATGATGATGTCGGTCAGAATGGTCATGACCTCTCCTTGATGATGTTGATGATGCGAATCGTATGTCCTGTTCATCATAGCGGCCCATGCGGCCAGACAGACCTCAAAAACACGCTCCCTTCGGGGGAATACCGCTCAGTATCCGCGTTTTTTCAAGGATGAGACCAGGCCCACATAGAATTCGCGGACATCGAAACCAGGGATGTTCTCGCGATTGAGGTCGATCATATCGCCGTGGGAAATGCCCCGGTTGGTCCGAGGCTCGATCAGGCGGAAGCTGCTCCCCCATGGGGCCGAATCCACGGACACCAGCCCGTCGTTGAGCCCGTCCATGTGCTTGACCAAGGGGTAGGTCATGTTCAGGGGGAAACGGCCGCTTTGGGCTTTGCGACAGTAGGAGCCGACGCTTTCATAGAGCACTCCGGGCATGTTGGGGGTCTGGTCGTTGAATTCCCGGCAGGCGGAAGCCGTCAGGTCGGTGACTCCGGCCAGGAAGTCCGGCCCCCTATCACCCACCTTCCCGGCCACGAAATTGTAGCGGGCCGCAACAGCCTGCCTGGTCTTCTCGGGGATGGTGGTCAAAAGCTGTTCGGCGAAAATGCAGCCCCGGTGCGGGGTGTTGATGGTGGTCAATGAGGCGACTTTATCCGCCATCCCCCAATGGCTGATGGCGGCGCGGGCGTCCAGACCGCCTTTGGAGTGGGCGATGATGTTCACCTTCTCCGCCCCGGTCTCAGCCAGGATCTGGTCGATTCTTTCGGCCAGCTCCTTGCCGCACTCTTCGACTGAGGCCGCCGACTGCTGTTGGCCGTAATAGATGACGGCCCCGTTTTTCATCAGCGCTTGGGGAATCCGCCCCCAATAATTGACCTTTTTGAAATCGCGGAAGAAGATCCCGTGGACCAAAAGGAGCGGATACCGGGTATGGCAGATCTGGCTGGATGCCCGGACCTGGTCCAGTTCCAGGCGCTCGCGTTCCTGCTCTTCCTCGTCGGCGACCACAGCCACCATCCGGGTGAGGACGAAGAGGTTGACAGGGAATATCCATCCGGCTACGATGCCCAGCACCCGCCAACGGATTCCCAGTTGGATGCTGGTCAGATAGATCCGTATGATTCCATCCCAGAAAACCAAGGCGAGAATGATGGCTGCGACCAGCAGGCTGACCGCCAATTCTTTTCCTGACAGTGGCGGAGAGGCTGTTGCGAGTCCACAGGCGAGAATCCCCATGATAATGATGTCGACCGGCAAAGCCCAAAGGAAGGCTTCCAACAGTTGCCTTCCGCCTTTCATGATGGTCAGCCGGCAAGTGCTGCTGTGGGAAGCGCATGGATAGATAAGGACAGCACAGAGAGCGAGCGAGACAAAGATAATCGCCCCTATGACAATCCCGATAGGCAGATGGAAGGCGTAGATCAAGCTCGCGGACAGGCTGGCCAGGACTACAAGGCAGATGTTGGCTACCCGCCCTAATTTATCCCCTCTCGTCTTGGTTTCAAGGCCTAGCTTATACATAGCTCCTCCCGAACCGATTCCCTCTATCCTCTGTCTGTTATCTATCCATCAGATCATTCCCGGATGAAGCTGCGGTCACTGCTGGCCGCAGCCTGGTCATCATCCGACCGGTATCGCTCCACCCGCATATGCAGGTCATATTTCTCCCGCAAGGCGGCGAGCTGGGCCATCATAGGAGAAGCGTGATGGGTATCCAAAGCGGCCTGATCCGTCCACGAGTCGATGAGAAGGATGGTTTCCGGGTCATCCACGGGCTGGAAATACTGGTACTTCTCATTCCCCTTCTCAGCTCGGATAGCAGGTGCGATCCCGCTGGATTCCATCTCTTCGGCGAACTTGCGAGCGCTGCCGTTCGTTCCTGTGTAGTAAAGATTCACCGTCAAAGCCATAGCCAAGACCTCCCGAGCAAGACCATACTCCTTACGAAAACTAGTTTAACAAAGGAAGCTAGTTTAACAAAGGAAGTTGAAGCATAGGAACAGATTACTCACACTGCATTCCTGCTTCAAAAGAGCTATTGAATTTCATCATACTCTTCATTGCAATCTTCATTGCATGGACAGATTCGCTAAGATTTTTGATCTTTTTATCTAGCTCCGCCTTCTCTTCCTTGGATGCCGACATCGCCTGTAATCTCAAATCAACAAGGCTCTTTTCAAGTTCTGATATCTGCGTTACATATTGCTCATATACGCTATTTGAATATGCTATGTCATGTTCATCGTTCAGGAAAATTTCCCGGACCGCAACCAATAGTTTAGCAGATTGAAGTATGACTTCCTCTTTGCTCATAATACCCGTCGCTGCCGTAGCGCCACCAGCGAAAACTCCGACCCCCGCGCCAAGAACCGCACCGCCGCCTACGACCGCAATCATGCCTCCAGCCATTCCAGCTCCACCGACAGCTACAGCTCCACCTCCCAGATAAGCGAGACATGCACTCGTAAGAGCAGCTCCTTGAAGACCAGCAAAATTCGTACCAACGAGCGCAACAGCAATGCCTGGAGCAAGCATTCCCGCAGTTGCTGTAGCTACTACTACTATTGCTGCAAAAATAGCCAGTCCTTCAGCAACTTTTTTCTGCTGCTCTATCAGCTCGCCTCTTACCTTTTTATAGCATTTTCTCAAACGCTTTATATACCCCTTTGAATAATAATCTCCTTGGAATAGCGACTCTAGGAATTCATCACCTTTCTGCCATTTGTAACCATAAATCGGATTCTGCAATTTATACTGTTTGCTGGGCACAGCCTTCCCTTTTTTGTCTTTTTCGATAGTAAGGGAATAATATGGCTCAAACAGCATCGCCTCCAGAAGAACCAGACGGAACCACGTCTTCCACGGTTCGCTTTGTTCAATCCGTGAAATCAACTCTTCCTTATCATACCAATGTAGCACCGCATCTTTCTCTCCGGTAAACCCTGAAAAGCCGGCTTCCATGTATTTCTGCCATTCAGCAAGCCACTGCTGCTTCAAAGAAATAATCTTTTCCTTATCTCCCAGCATATTTGTCTCGCTGATATCATTCTGGGTTTTTAGTAGTTCCAGGTTATAGAGTATTTCGGTTTGCTCTACTGTCAGTCCGAATTTTTCAGTGTCCAAAGTATCTCCTAAATTTGCATAAATCCGATTATCTGTCTCTTTGAAAGTATTCCTACTTATTATTTCGTACATCTTCCTAAGACGCTTTAAATCTCTGATCTTAAGAAAATTAACCATCTCCTGTTCGAGAGCGACAGAAAATCGCCCAACGCCAATATAGTTGATGGAAACCCAATATTTCTTTGCAACAACCGCATCAGCAACATCAATCGTTGTGAATACTCCTGTAGCGACCGTCAACATCCTTGTAAGAGTAGGACTACTAATTGGTTTAATTTTATCCCAATCAAGCTCCTTGATTTCATCGAGAGACTTTGGATTTATCCTCCGAATTTCTTCGAAGAGCCTTCTGACAAAGTAGAAGCATCTTACTAGGCAATCATTCGCGAGTACAGGCAGTGCTTGTCGTCCCAGCTCAAGAGCGCCTCCTAATTCACCTCTTAAATCGCATCTAATTACTGAATCTTTTATCAGTTTCCCATTTCGATCACGTTTTGCGAAAATCGTACCATTGAAGATTTTTGAAAGGAAGGTAGATAAAGTCTTATCGTCAGCCTTGAGGCTTTTAAATATTGGCAGAGAGGATAATTCTTTGGCGAGCGATAATATCGGGCCGGGTATGCCAGTCCCACCACTAAATGCGGTAGTATTGCTTGATCCAGCCATATCACTTACAAGATGGAAAAACCAGATAACTGTTCCTCGGAAAATTTTATCGAACGAATTTTCCCCAATGAATGTTCGGCTTCTTGGAGGAACAGGAACAATAATAAAATTCCCGAACGTATCTGTACCGTACGATTTCTCAGTAAACTGTGTTAAGAGCGAAAACAATAGCCCAACAATTGATGGATGATGCGCAAAGTCTCTGAGATGATGTTGAAGGCCTCCACCAAAATCAGGTGTATTCCCATCCTCTGGTATTGGAAACTTCTTTTCTAGGAATTCAACAGACTTTGTTAGATCATCGCTATTGCAGCCCATCATATTCGCTGTTTTGTTAACAAAAGTCTTAATTTGCGAGTCAGCGATATCACGCCCTCTGGTCAGATCGAACTCACCAGTCCAAAGGATATCGGTCATTCCGCACAGTATCCCTGATGAAATCGCTACCAAATAATCCATATAGTCAGCTTGACTAGACTGGTTATCGATCTGATTATTTAAATCATGAATAGCCTTTTCAATGTCATAGCTAGCATTGTTATCTTCATCGGGAACAAGCCTGACGTCCAATTCCTTGCTCATACCCGTATCCATCCACGTACCATCCTTTTATATATTGTTAAATTTTGATAATCCCTATTCTAAAACAAAGTATTGAGCAAACTTCGATTTAAGGCTCGTCAGGGGAATATCCACCAGAGTTTTCGAGCTTAAGCTAATCCATCCTCAAACCGATAAAGCATATAGACGTCTTCCCCTCAAGACTTCTCTCTGCAACTCCTGCGATTGGGACGAAGACGAGGCGGTCAACGTCCCCGTTTCAGATCGCTGAGCTTGCCTTCGTCAATGGTCACGAACCTGGATCCACCAGCTGCCTTGCGGTCATTCACCATCTTGACGATTTTATAGATCCCCTTCTTTTCGTCAATGTTGAGAAGGTTTTTCGGCTCGACGGGAATGCCCATCTGTTTTGCGGCTTCTTCGCTGAGCCTGGCCTGCAAACGACCGCTGAAAACCGAAGCGAAGACGTCGCGCTTGACCCGGCATGCCCGAGGGAAATTCTTCTTGATCCAAGCGTCATGCAGATCGCCGTCGCTGGCCAATTCGACATCGGAAAGCTTCGGCCCTTGGTCGCCATAGTCGAATCGAATGACGGCTTCAGCCGCATATCCCGACATGTTATAGGCCTTCCCCTTGAGGGCTACGAATTCCCCGACATTCAAGTAAACGTAGGCTGTCCCTCTCTTGCCTGATTTGCGAAGGCCAAAGATCTCAGCGACTGCGAAATTCCTATCCGGCAGGCCATATTTCGCATACAAGGTCTGTCCTTCTTTTTTCGCGACCTGCCTCATCAACGCCTGCGAATCCGACTGACTCAGGCCAGACATGCAGGTGGCACCAGAATGACTACTGCCGTTTCCCCCTCCTCCAAACGGCAGCGAGCAGGCTGAAAGTTGGACCAGCATTGCGCAAACCAGCAGGAGGAGCATAAGATAAACGCCGATTCCCCCTCGAGCTCTTCTCCGCATTGTCAACCTCCATGCTTCGGATCAAACGTTTGTCAGCTCCAGGCTGTCTTTCCACAGCTCTTTCGCGTTCTTCCCATTATAGGACAGTTCGGAGGATAAGGCGATTCTTGTACTACGGTCACAATACTTTCCGCTTGCCTTTCCGAACTCCTCTTGCGCCAGAATCCTGGCAGCGGCATCAGCGGATACCGGAAGCTCTCCTTCTTCAGTCAGATGCGCCGACGCCTCTTTGCGCTGAACCTTACAGTTCCTCGTTTTAGCATGATCACCCCATCAGTCCGGTATTCTTCCACAAACCCGTTCTTCAGGAAGAGAGAGGCCGCAGGATTTTCGCTTGGCATCGTAATGATAGGCGATTTCACCCACGAAATCCGATGCTTCATTCTTTATTTCGTTCTGCGTTTCGTTCTTTGCTTCGCTCTTCGCTTTATCACAGTTCTTCATAGACAGGAATTTCAGCGAGATCTCGGCCAAGGCCATGATTCTCGTTCGAGTCAAGCAGCAAACGAAGGATCTTGGAATAACACGCTTCATAGGACTTATGCCTATAGCTCATGACCGTCCAGGAATTCGGACGGTCAAGTTCGCGAAGATAATTCTTGACCGCTGTATTCTTGCGATAATCGAGCAGTACTTGGACGAAATCATTCACTTCTTCATCTGAAAATTCCCAAGCGTTCACATGCGAATCCTATCCTTATGCCAACACACATCTCGGCAAGGGATTTCGGCGCCTTGACCTTTTCGATATTCTCAGGGAGGCCCCTAATCCGATAGAATCCGATATGCATTGATATCTTCAATGCCGAGCCTGACCCTGATCATAGCTGCCCGCCTCGGGCGTACCCCCGATATATTTGATATAAATCTGACAAGGATTCAGCTCATCCCATAAGGACGGGAAGCACTCAAATTCCTTGTATCCCATACTCCTATAGAACCTATTGGTGTCGTCATATTCTTTGTAGCATCCCATTTTGATCGTTTTCACTTGCGAATACGAGAACCCCATACTTTTTGCCAAGGTTTCATATGCGTCGCAGAGTCGTGAGCCGACACCCAGGCGATGATACTGTTTCTTGACCCCCATGACGAAAATTTCAGCGCAATCCTCACTGGTCGCATTCAAGACGATGAAACCCGCAATTTCATCATCAACAAAGCCGGCAATGAACGGCTTATCCTGCGACTTTGTGATATATTCAGCCGTACTATCAGGGATACCAAACCACTCCGGGAGATCGAGGAGCACGCTGTGGCTTATCCTTTCCTTCTCCTGTGCATCAGAAATTTCCTTGATACGGATTTCCACTATGCGCATCTCCAATCTGGATTTATAACACTTACGCCCTTATGCGCGAGCGACAGCACTGGCATTTGCCACTCTCTATAGTGAGCGGCCGCCATGTAGCGAGCAATCGCCTGCTTATATGGGAGCCCAATAGCAAAGAGCCATCCTAGCGTAAAATCTTAATCCGATCCTACCCATATGGGGCAGACAGGAGCCATCGAGCCAACCTTCTCTTACGCGCCATCACTCTGATACGGGTCCGACCCATCACGTCTTATCAATCGAGCTTGTAATCCGCGCGACGCCTACTTCATCCTCATCACAGACTCATATTTGACCACATCCCCGTAATGCGCCCGAATCCGCTTCGCCATGGAATCGACTTTCTGCGTATAAATGGATTTTCTCGGATAGCAATGGTCATCCCCATAAATCCCCATGATCACAACGCCCTTCCCCAAGCCATCGTACACTCGCATGAAATTTTCAGTCATCATATTTTCATGGAATGCATCATTATTGCTGTCATAATATTCGGCTCCCTGGCTGATGTTCTCCTTCGCTAAACGATACTCTTCCGAATCCATTCCATAGACACGGGAAGCATAAGGAAGGTAGCGTCTACCTGTTGAGAAGAATTGATGACCTGCATCCGTTTCATGGAATCTCGTTGTCGGATGGTATTTCTTGATTCCTTTGAAAAACTCGATTCATCCGGAACGTGAGAAAGCGTGCCGCGGAATCGTGATAGAGCTCATCCAAAATAGCGTCGTTCTTCGATCGCATCCATATATTCAAATACTGCGCTGTAAAATACGGCAACTCCAAGAACAAGTGCCGTAACCCCTCATTTTCGCAATGCCCTCTCCACAGCTCGAACTCTTTCTGATAGGTTTTCGCTTTCCCGTGCTTTTCGCCTCGGGTTTGTCAAGCTGCCATGAACGATCTCTTGATAATTAAATCTCGACTACAAGAACACCCTCTTCACCGGAAGGCTTCTCCGCTTGAATTCCTCCATCGACGAATAAAGCAGCTCCTCCTCGCGCCATTTCATAACCACTGCCATCCATGCAATACGAGTTGATATACAAAACATTTTCCCCCGCATTTCCCAGCTTGCTCAGCGTACTCATATTCCAGCCTCGTATTCCACTTTTGACAGTTGAAATCTGTATAAACAGGCCACAGAACCAGATCAGAATTCAAGTACTTCATTTGCGCGCAATCAGCCTCGTACTATAAGTCCCCGCATAAAGCTACCGAGGTGGTCTTACCTGAATATTCGAATTGGCTGAATCCTTTTCCTTCAACATAGTTGGAGCCTGCGATCGCTTCTTTCCATTCCGTTGATACACGTCTAAAGTCGTTTAAAGTCTTCCCGGCCTTATCGAGGGTTAATTGACTGCTGTTTATCCTCCACAATTCCTGATTTCACTCTCTAACATCTAACAAGGCACTCGACTTTCACACTTTTGATCGGATTTGCCTTTGGCAGATGTTTCCACAGAGAGATTTGTCTGTCCAATACCAGATTTTCTCGATTGCCCAAAAGCGTAGCTCTACTCGACTTTTGCGGCTATTTTTCCTCCTCCTTTGGCATCGCAGCTACCCTACCGGTTCGATGCGGCAAGAGCCCGGGAACGAATGTGGATATGTTTCCGTTTACGGGAAAACACGGGGAAAAGTCGCCTCTCCGTTCGCGGGAACCGGTCCATAGGAGCCCTGTGACGAAATTGCTGTGTTTTTTTGGACCTGACCGTTTGCGGAAAAGGATCGCGGCCCCGTTTCTCCATAATATAATCCATGCTTTCCGTTTTATCGGTCATCTCAAGATAAGAGTCTGCGGGAAAACTCAGGATTCCCACCGTTTCAACCCACCCCTCTTCAATCCGCCGACTCTCCAAGACGACCCCAGCCGCCAGTACCGTCAATTCGGCCAGTTCCACCCGGAAGGGATCTCCGACCGGAAGGTGGCCGAAATTCTTGAACGCAAGCAGAAAACTTTCGCGGATGAGATGAAAAGGCCCGCGACGGAGCGCCTGCACGCTTTTCTTGACAGACCGACACCGCTATGCCACTCGAATCATTGATAACTGCTCAACTCTATCAGATTGCCATCCGGATCACGCAGATATACACTTTTCATTTCCCCAAGCGCTCCATGACGGACCACGGGGCCTTCCTCAACAGGATAGCCTTTTCCTTCGATTTCGCGTTTCACGGAATCAATATCGACGTCGGCCACAAGACACAGATCGAGGCTACCAGATGTCGGATACGCTGCCGCTGGTAGAAACTCCGCCTTCTTCGTGTGAATATTGAACTTCTGATTCTCAAAACGCACAGAATACCTGCCGTTGCCCCTGTCACACTCCATGCCGAGGACATCCACATAAAAATGAAGACAGGAATCGAGATTCCGTGTCGTAATGACCAGATGGTCCAGGTTCTTGATTTTCATGGCCTTCATATACCTCCATACTCCGATGCTTCTCGCGTCAGTTACTGACACCCATCTCCTACGCTCAACGCCTCGATGACCAACTTGAAGCCTCGACCTATGACATCCAGCCGCCAGCTTGTATTCTGTTAAGAATGTTATCTCTATAAAATCCAAACATCCCTATATCGCTTTCTGAACGTAACCATGTTACGCACAGGATATTCCGCCACATATGGAATATCCTGATATCATCCACACATTTTTTCGGTCGTCCAATGCGATCCAGCACAGTCCTTAAAATGCGCATCTCTTCCTAACCGTTGAATGAGATCCCAAGCAGCCGGAAGGTTTTCGTGATATATTTAAATTACACGTTCATTTTAATGATCGTCTTCCCTCTGGATTTTCCCTGTTTGACCTTTGCCAGAGCATCGTTGACCTGATCCAGCGTAAAGACAGTATCGATGGATGTCTCCAACGGATGATCTTTGCCGAACAATCTGGCGATCTCCTCCAGTTGACGTCCATCCTCATGCACGAAAAGGAAATCATAGGTCTGACCCTTCGCTTTTGCCATCTTGTCGTACCTGCTTCCGGCGGCCTGAAAAAGGATACGCTTCAATAATGGCATCCCGCTTCTTTGAGCAAATCTTCCATTCGGAAGTCCCCTCAGGGATACCAGATTCCCACCCGCTTTCAGTACCTTGAATTCATCCGGAAGCTCCCTGTCGCCGAGCGTGTCCAGGACATGATCTACATTCGCCAGAACATCCGTATACTTCTCTTTTTTATAATCGATGAATTTCTCCGCTCCAAGCTTTAAAACACGCTCTTCGTTTTCTCCGCTGCCGTTGGTGTACACATGGAGTCCAAGGCTTCTGGCAACAGGAATTGCCATTGCCCCGAGGCTCCCGGTTCCACCGGAAACGAACACAGATTCACCCGGCTTCACCTGCATGATTTCAAAGGCCTGCATCGTTGTGAGCGCAGTAAGCGGAACAGTCGATGCCTCTTCATAGGACAGATAATCCGGAATCACCGCAAGCGCGGACTCGCTGACAGCCGCATATTCCGCAAACGCACCAATCCTTTTCAGCGGCATTCTTCCGTAAACCCTGTCTCCGGGTTTGAAACGGGAAACGCCCCGCCCTGTCTTTTCAACCACGCCGGCAAACTCATTTCCCATGACAAGCGGCGTTTTATACGGCACGATCAGTTTCACCTCGCCCCGGATAATCATATTATCCAAAGGGTTGACGGCTGCCGCAATGATCCTGACGAGGACTTCATCATCTTCCGGAACCGGAATGGGCTCCTCGCGGATTTCAAGGTCCGTACCATCTTTATCGTAGTGAGGAAGCACTGCTGCTCTCATTGTTTTTCTCCTGTTCTTCATTAATTCCTGTGCTATCTTCTGTCATCACAATGTCGGATGTGGCGTTGCACAGCCTGGCATTATTGGTCATCGCATTACTTTGTGTGATGTACTGACGCATATGCCCGATGCAGTCCGCAAGGGTCTTCCCTCGCAGTCTTCTTTCCATGCTCTCTTCCATGTCACGGAACATGCCGCTAAGGACCGGCCGGATATTATGCCCGACGATACAGGCGTCTTTCGGATTCTGGTGCAGATCAAACAGATGCAGTTCATCCGTCTCCATCACGCTTCTGTATATATCCAGAAGCGTGATATCTTCCGGCGTTCTAACCATGCGAAAACCGCTGACACTACGGTGTCCCTCGATGATTCCAGTCTTGCTGAGCCGCGTTGTCAGTTTGCGGATGTAACTCGCATTGGTTCCGACACTGGCCGCGATCTGATCAGAATTCATCGGTGCTTCTGATTCAGAAATCAGGATCAGCATATGAATAGCTGAGGAGAATTTTGTATCCACGGTTACGCCTCCAACGCATAGGTAGCAATCACCCGGTTCATGAACTGCTCTGGAGCCTCCTGTTCCTGAAGGCCTTACGAATTTTTCTGTCCGATTTTTCTGTATCCATCCGTACCTCATATAAATATATATTTGTACCTGTAACAGGTACACTAACAGATGCGAATCGACTTGTCGACAGGCCGACTCTGATCAACCTGTATCCGGCGTTGACCATTTCCTATCAATCGCCGAGTTCGGCGGTAGCCGTTGATATCAACGGCTACCGCCTCGACATGACATGAGACAAGCACCTGAATGTCTGGATTCCGGACTCATTTCCGCCCGTTTACGGAAACTGCTCAAAGCCAAAAAACGGCGCTTTTACAGGTGCTCTCCATTTGCGGGAACTTGTCCACGTGTTTTTCTACCTATAATACGGCGGTCAGGAGGGAAGCCATCGTCTCGACCTGTTCTCCTCCGCTCAATCGGTTTATGATCAAGGTCTAGGCCCAGTATGCCGTTAACTTGGTCGGTATCTTGGTCGCTTATCTTGGTCGGTCACCGATCAGGTTGCTTTCTCCTGCAGCTCTGATTTCGGCTGTTAGGCTTGTCGGGAATTGTCATTTCGATAACTCCTTGCGCTAATGCCGGATTCAGATAGTTCTTGCGAAACGTCGGCCTACGAGAAAGGTCAAGTCTCTCCATGACTTGAACGGTGGACAATTCCTCATCACCGAGAACATCAAGCAGTTTCTGTATGGCTTAGAGACATTGTCATCGTTATGTTTCTCCCCGCTGATGATGGCAGTGTGGAGCATTGGTCTGTTTTTTCATCTATCCATTTTTTCGGCATATTTTCTTGCAACGGATCTTGGAACAATCCTGCATAGAAAGCTCATGCACTTCGTGTACCTGCCATAGTAGCTGAGGACTTTTCCTCTTGCCATGGCACGTATGCCACCCTTTGCAACATCGCCTGCCTTGGCCGCCTTGCGGAACATAACAGAGCCTTTGCCCATTGCCGCCGCCTGCTCAAACCCAGTCGCCGTAGGTCCTGGACAAAACGCCGTCACCGTGACTCCCGTGCCTTGACCTCTTCTGCAATTGCTTCGGAAAAGCTTCTGACGAAACACTTGGTCGCATAGTAGATGCTCATATACGGTCCAGCGCTGAACGCCGCCACGGACGATATATTCAGAATCTTCCCATGCCCCTGTTCGATCATCGGATTAAGAAAACAATGTGTCAGTTGCATCATCGCCACGACATTCAACTGCACCATCTCATACTGTTTTCGCCAGTCGCTGTCTGCGAAACTGCCTGAATCACCAAAACCGGCGTTGTTAATAAGAACATCGATTGTGATGCCGTTCTCCAACGTGTAGTTGAATACATTCAAAGCAGCATCCACAGCCGACAAGTCTGCCGCATATGGATACACCGATATGCCGTGTTCCGATTCAAGCTCATTTTTGAGAGAATATATTTTCCCCTCGTTTCTCGCTACAAGGACAAGATCATATTTCTTTTTCGCAAGGATTTTGGCAAATTCCAAGCCAAGTCCTCCGGAGGCTCCTGTGATAAGAGCAGTCTGATGGTGTCTCAATGGACTCACCTCACAGCTCTATGACATGCGGAGCAACATCCGGGTCATGGCTTGCCATTGACTCGACACAATTCGGGTCAAGACTCTGTTCCCTGATCCACTGGAGGGACTTCTTCTGAAGCTGCTTGTCCGTATAAATACCTGAGGTGATCATCTTCTCCCAGCTTTTTCTCGCATAACCGCCATCGGAGAACATCAGCACGAATTTGCCTTCCTCATTCTTGACCTTGACCGCACACAGTCCATCGGAATGCCCTGGAATGTTGATCATTTCAATGGATCCGTCCCCAAGAAGGTCATAAGACCTACCGACAGGGCCCTGATTATCATTCCAGTCAAACCCTGTCAGTTTGATCCCGTCCCACCAGCCTTTGTAGTAACGCACCTTGTTGACGGGCGTGAACTTGTTGGCGAACTTGATTTCATCCGCTGCGACCAAAAACTTCTTCGCGCCTTTTACCTGTTTCATGCCGTTGGCGTGATCGCAATCGAGATGAGTGATGAGCACTGCGTCAATATCGGAGTCTTTGATGCCCATTTCTACAAGCTGTTCGTCAATGCACTGCCCCAATCCGATGCGACCTTGATTCACTTCATAAAGCAGCACAGAGCCCAAAGATTTGATCTGCGCTTTCTTGTCGAACTCACCGTTCGGGCTGATATCACGCGCCTAGCCGGTATCAACAAGGAATCTCCCCTTCGGATGCTCGATCAGATATGCAGACAGCGGGAGCCACATACGTTTTGATCTGTTCTCGAAAATACCTGATGACGTGACCGCATTACTGTGTTCTCCACCAAAGGGAAAATCCGGAGCGACACAGACCTCGCCGGCGTGAAATACACGAATTGTGATGTTTGCCATGATAAAAGCCCTCCTATTCAGTGACCTTCGGCTTTTCGCCGTTGCGGCCATCCTAGAAGGGTTCGACGCTACACAAATACCAAAAGTGTTCGCACTTGCAAGCACTCAGGAGCACTTACAATGCAGCCACAGGTGAATTCAGCACCTTGTGCAACAGCGGTTTGATCTCCTTTGTGTCGCACGTATCCGGATGCTCCATCCAATACGTGTAGGCGCTGATGACCGACGAAGCCAACATCTCGGCAATAGCGTCATAGTTCCTATTGCTTTGCTTCTGCGGATATCGTTTTCGAAAATTTACGACGATTGCATTTTTCCATTTACGGATAAATCTGAGATTGGGCTGCCGTACAAGGAACGCATAAATATTGGTCCAGTTATCTTTTATGTATCTTTCTATCTCATCCATAAAACGATTGAAATCCATATCTGGCATATTCCCGGAAGAGACATTCCGAGATACCTTCAACAGTCCTTTGATGAGATCATTCTCCACCTCGCGACACACATCGTCCGTGTTGTCGAAATAGGAATAAAACGTAGTCCGGGCGACCGGCGTCGCCGCGCAGAGAGCTTTCACGGTGATGAGCCGGAAGTCTTTCTGGGCATACTCTTTCATGAATTCGGCTTTAATTGCTTCTCTAGTATCCATCTGTCGGCCTCCGATTCGTCACCCTAGCAGCTCAATCGCAGTCACAACCCGCCGTTATTCATTCATGCCCTGGATCCTCTTGGGACTCCGAGGGACTCCTCGAAAGCGTTTATGGCAGAAACTGTCGTACCGCCCCACAGAAGGCATCCGCATATTGAACAGCGATCCGTACCTTGAACGCGAGTAGATGATCACAAGAAATGCCTCCAGGCCATGATGGCTTGGAGGCATTGTGACGTTATGCAAACTCTCTGTATGTAGGGCTCCACCTTTGTGTATCCACGGCATCGGCAACGTTATCCACCGTCCGACGATTCAGTCCCTCCTTGACCGCCTCACCGGCGACGGCAATCGCCACGGTTCTCGAAAACTCAGGGAGTTCCGATACCGGCGGAAGGACTGCGGCACCGGCACGGGAAGCATCGACAATGTCACTGATCGAGTGAGCCGCGACAGAGATCATCCGGTCGGTGACAAGCTTTGCATCTGCACTAATCACGCCAAGCCCCAGTCCCGGATAGATCAGGGCGTTGTTCGCCTGCCCGATTTCATACGTGACGCCCTTATATGAGACCGGCGCAGACGGAATTCCCGTTGCCACCAGCGCCCGTCCCTCGGTCCAGCGGATGAGATCCTCCGCCTTTGCCTCCGCCAGTTCCGTCGGGTTGCTCAGCGGGAAGATAATGGGGCGCGCCGTGTGGGCTGCCATCTCCTTCACAATCTCCTCTGTGAAGGCACCGCCCTGCGTGGATGTCCCGACCAGGATGGTGGGATGGATCGCCTTCACCGCTGCCGCCAGTGTGGTCAGCGCATCCGCGTCAGCGAACTCCTCTCTGCTTCGTGCAAAGACGGCCTGCTCCGGGGTCAGATCCTGCATGTCGTCGAACAGAAGGCCCTGCTTGTCGACAAGATAGAAGTGTTGTTGGGCTTCCTTGACATCCATACCTTGGTCAACCATTTCCTGGCAGATCCTCTTCACAATGCCGCAGCCCGCCGTTCCCGCGCCAAAGCACAGGTACTTCTGGTTGGCGAGCTTCTCGCCGGAGATGCGCAGCGCCCCGAGTATCCCCGCCAGAGAAATGATGCCGGTTCCCTCGATGTCGTCATTAAATACTGGATAGCGGTTGACATACCGGTTCAGCAGCACTGCCGCATGGCCTCTTCCGAAATCCTCGAAGTGGAGGTACAGGTGCGGGAACATCCTCTCCACAAGCTCCATGAACTGGTCAATATAGGCGTAGTACTGCTCATCGCCGATCCGGTGGTGATGAAAGCCCAGATACAGTGGATCGTCCAGAAGGCTCTGGCGATCCGTGCCCGCATCGATGACGACCGGCAGCACCTTCGCCGGGTCAATGCCCGCCGCAGCGGTATATACCATCAACTTTCCGGTGGAAATGCTGACGCCATTGGTTCCCCAATCGCCGATTCCCAGAATGGCCTGCGCATCGGTGACCACAATCAGCTCAATGTCCCGGTCTCCCGCCGCATTGCGGATGGCTTCCTCCATCTCCTCCGGATGATCTGCCGTAAGATAAGCCGCGTTCTGCGGCGTCATAAAGAACTCACCGTAATTGCGGATGCTCTCGGCGATGCCCGGATCATAGACGATCGGCATAAGTTCCTGTACATGCTGCGAGAAGAGGCAGAAAAACAGGGTCCGGTTCCGGCTGAAGAGATTCATCAGATAGTGACGTTTTTCTGTGACGTTTTCCCTGCGCTGCACGTTTTCATATGCCCGTGCCGCCTGCAGCTCAATCGTCTGCACCACCGGCGGCAGAATGCCGACCAGCCCGAATTTCTTCCTCTCCTCCTGCGTAAACGCAGTCCCCTTGTTCAAAAACGGATCATTGAGAAGTTCATAACCTGTTTTCATATTCGCGCGCCTCCTTGTGATTTTCTATCGTAGTATGATCGTAAAACAGTTTTTTCTCAGGAAAACAATGCCACCGTCTCGACGTGATGGGTCATGGGGTAAATATCGTAAGCCTGAATGTCGGAGATATGATAACCGGCTTCGGTCAGGTAAGCGGTGTCGCGAGCAAGATTGGTCACGTCACAGGAGACATAGATAATCGCCTTCGCTCCGGACTCCGCCATCTGCTGGCAGACCTTGCGGCCGGCTCCGGCCCGAGGGGGGTCCAAGAGGATGATGTCCGGTTTGGTCAACTGGGCATGGCCGTGAGCAGTCAGAGAGCGGATAGTCTCGGCCACATCGCCTTCCAAAGCAGTGATAGTCTTGTTCAACCTCGCTTGCTTGATGTTCTTGTGGGCGTTCTTGACAGCGACAGGAGCACCTTCAATGCTCAGGACCTGGGCTTGGGGGAAGAAAGTGGCCATAGGCAAGGTGAAAAGCCCCGAGCCGGAGTAAAGGTCCCAAAGAGTTGAAGCCTGGTCTGCCCCGGAAGCCATCAAAGCGTTTACCACGGCCTGGGCCAGAACAGTGGGGGCGCACCGATGGACCTGCCAGAAGCCTTCGGCGTCAACGGTATAGTCAAACGAATCAAACGAATCAAACTGCGTGTGCGAACCATCATCGCCCGGCAAAGCAGGGTTGGACAGCAACACTCGTTCCGACAGATTCCGTCTGCCGGAAATCACTTTCCCATTCAGGACGATAGCGTAGTTATCCTCGTTATCTTTGCCATCCTTAGCTTCCCCAGCAAGGCTTCGAGGCTCGGGAACGCTGATGCGAATATGGTCGTTAGGATCAAAGCGATGATTCCACAGATCCTCGGCGGCGGCGACACCCAACAGCCGCTGACTGGCAGTGGGCATGTCGGTCAAGGCAACCCGTTGATGCGATTCCCGCCGACGCATGGAAGGATGCCCCTCCTCATCAGCCACCAGGTCCAGCCTGGTCCGCCAATGCAAACCGCCCTCAGCCTCATCCTCAGGGAGCCGATGCACGGGGACGGATACCTCCACATGCCCCAGCCGGCGCATCTGGTCTTCGATCACCGCCTTCTTCCAGGCAAGTTGACCGGGCAGGGAGACATGCACCAAATCGGCCCCGCCGACTCCCCCGCCCCAGGCCAAAGGACCGGCCAGAGGCCACACAGGCTCGACACGGTCTGGGCTCGCCTTTAAAACCTCAGTCACCTCTGCTGTCCAGAAACGGTCTTTGCGGTTATGGGGCTCATCCACCAGGATGTGCACCCGCTCCCCCGGCAAGGCGAAGCGGACGAAAACGACGCGGCCGTCAAGGTGGGCCACGCATCGGCCTTGATCGGCGTAACGCTCAATTTCCACATCCGCTTCCAAACGATTATCGGAAGGAAGAGGCTGGCTAGCGGGAGCGGTCATGAAAGCTCACTTTCTGAATTCACAGGGGTGGAATCGGAAGGAGCGGAATCGGAAGAGGCAGAGTCGGTCTTTGACGGCCGAGCGGCCTTGTTCGCCTGAATCGGCCCGGCGAGAAGGATCCATGAGACCCACAGACCCAGCAGGAAAAGTGGGATGCCCAGAATCACCCGGGCGGTTCCCAGCCAGGCGACCGATTGCGCCACGTAAAGAGGGATCTCCACCAGGAGTCTTAGAGCGAAAATCCCGGCCCAAATCCAGGTCGCCAGGCGGTAGGCGGACAGGAGAGACTTGTCCTGCTTCCATCGGGCCGACCAAGCCGAATAATCGGAAATGTCAGCGTCCCGCCACACTTCGACCAGAAAACCGACACCGGGGGTCTTGGCAACCATCGAAATCATCAGGAGAATCAGCAAAACGGCGTTGAGGATGAAGCCGGGCAGATAGAAATTCCTGGCATCATGACTGAACCAGGCGGTCAGAAGACAGACCAGGACGGCGACGAAGCCGAAAAGGGTCCCGGCCAGCTTCTGCTTCTGAATCAGGCGAAGCAGGAACTCGGCGCAGGCGATGAAAAGGGAAATACCCACGATCCACGGCAGGGAACGCGTGAAAAGGTACAGGAGAATGAAGACCAAGGCGGGCAGGACGGATTCGACCAGGCCGCGGACCCCGCTGATCGTATCCAGAGGGGAGAAATCCTGCGAGGAAGTGGAAGAACAAGAGGGGGAAGAGGATTCCGGGGAGGAAGGGGTCACTGGGTTCACGTCAGCGCAATTCGGAGAAGAGGGGGCCCCGGGTCAAGGAGGTCTGCACGGTGGTCTGGACCCCATAGCCGTCGGGCTTGACCGGCTCCTGGGCTTTCTCCTCCCAATCCTCATCCTCGTCGTCCTCCTGCTTGGGGGGCTGAGGCAGAGTCATGGGCAGCAGGTCACGAGGAGCCAAAGGCTCCTGGCCACGATCGACCACGATATCGGAGAAGCAGGCGGACAATGCGTCCCACTCCTGACCTTCCGAGCTGGCAGCCGGGCCGGTGAAAATCCCGCGGAGCATCCATCGAGGTCCGTCCACACCGACGATCAAAGAGATGTAGGTCTTGCCCTTGACCGTCACCGGCAGGGTCACCTCCTGACCGAAGGTCCCTTCCTCTTCAGAAGCCTGAGGATTGGAGTCCAGGAGCTCCTGGCGGATGTCCTCCCACAGGCCCATGGTCTTCGGAGCCGCGAAGGCTTCCAATTCCAGACTGGAATCACCTAAAGTCAAAGTCGCGCCGATGATGGTGGGATCGCTGGGGTCGGCGCTGGGAGCGGCCTTGAGCCTGAGCTCGGCCCCCGAGATCACCGGAAGATAGAAAGCGCCCAGATTCACCATCTCGTCGTAATCAGGGGCGTCAGGGTCGTCGATATCCCACGGGCCAGTCGGTTCCAGCAGGTTGTCTTTCGTGGAGGAATCATCATCCGAAGAGCCGTCATTCTGAGGGGCGTCATCGGACTCATCGACGTCGCTGGAATCGCTGGCTTTGGCGGTCTTGGAGTCCTCATCAAACCTATCGGCGTTCTCGCCTTTCCCGGCAGCCCCGCGGGTCTCGGCAGGGTCTTCCCGGTCCGAGTCCGCCAGCTGAGAGTCTTCCACCACATCCTGAGTTTCGTCCTCAGAGATCCGATCTTTCTTGTTGTGCTTGGACTTCTTGCCAAAACCGAACATACCATTCCTATCGACGTAGGGAATCACCGTTTTGATTATGGTCAGGGAATCTGAAAATTTCCTGAGGATAAGCTTATCTTCAGGCTGGTATTTCGGTCTACGTCCGCCTCCGCTTCTATCAGCCCTCCCCTGCCGCTTCCTCAGCATCGCCGGACGAACCCGCAGGATGAGAACCCGGTGGGTGTACTCACTGGATGAGCCGCTGGATGGTTTTGCCGGATGGCCTCACTGAATGCGGCGGATAGAGGGATACCTAGGCAGACCATTGGAGTTCAAAGCGAAACCGCTGACAGTCGTGGAACTCAGGCCGAAGGAGTTCTTATAGACCAGAGGGATTCCCGGCAATTGCTGGAGGA
This sequence comes from Parascardovia denticolens DSM 10105 = JCM 12538, assembly GCF_001042675.1. Taxonomy (NCBI): domain Bacteria; kingdom Bacillati; phylum Actinomycetota; class Actinomycetes; order Bifidobacteriales; family Bifidobacteriaceae; genus Parascardovia; species Parascardovia denticolens. The sequence continues at coordinate 836,456 of NZ_AP012333.1, read as the reverse complement.
GGATCTCCTCGGCGCTCTGATAGAGGGAGATGGACGAGGACGCGGTCGCGGCCACCAAGGCTTTGGACAGCATGGTCGAAAAGTCGCCTTCCTGGTATCCGCTGGCGTTGAGGCCGGACCCTGCCAACTGGTTGGTATACAAAGGCATGAGATAGTTCCAGGCGACGAGGCCGGAAGGCCGCCAAGTGAAGCCGATCAAACCGCGCAGCTTCCCCTGCTTCATTTTCAGGCCAAATTCATATGTGGTGGAAACAGGACGAAGCCTGACCTTGATTTTGAGGACTTTTTTCAGACTCTCCGCCAAAGATCGATAGAAGGCCGGATCCTCCGCCTGGGCGTCATAGGTCAGGTCCAGCGAGTCGCCCGGTTTCCAGGGGGAAAGGGAATTGGCCTGTTCCCAGAGGTCTTTGGCCGCCTGGGCATTGTGAGTCAAGACCTCGGAACCGTTCAGACTGTCGGTGTAGGCGCTGACGGCCGGGTTGAGGAAATCCGTGGCGGGCAGGCCCAGATTCTTCATGGTCTCCTTCGCCAGGTCCGAACGGTTGATGGCCCGGGAAAGGGCCTTGCGCCGCAGGGCTCCCTCCTGGTTGAGGGCGAAGTGGGGGTATCCTTTCGAGGTAGTCAGCATCATCAGACTGTTGCCGGAGGAATTCGTCGCTTTGAGACCGGCAGGCAGGCTCTTCCCGCTCGAGGTGAAAAAACCCAGGCGAGCCGAAGGGACGACCTCGGTCACGTCCAGCCGGCCTTTGACCAGATCGTCGTAGGCCTTGGCCGGGTCGGAATAGAAGACGAACCTCAGCCCGTCGTTGGCCGCGCCGCCGGCACCCTTATAGTTGAGATTAGGCAGGAGGGTGATGGATTTCCCCGGCTGATAGGAACTGATCCGGTAGGGTCCATTGCCGATGGGATTGGCTTCGAACTTGGACGGATTGGCGTAGAAAGCTTCGGGCAAGGGATCGAAGGCCCGGTTCGCCAGAAGCGACATGAAATTCAGGCATGGCTGAGATAGTTCTATAGTGAAACTGTATTCCCCAGTCTGAGTGAGACCATCCATATGGGCGTTTTCGGTTACGTCCTTCCTGCGCAGGTCCCCATACCCTTTGATCAAGGCCAGATAAGGGGCGTTGGGCTGCTTGTGCCGGATGTTGGCTACATAGTCCCAGGCTTTGATGAAGGATTGGGCGGTGACTTCCGTCCCATCGCTGAAACCTAAGTCGGACCTGACCGTCACTTGGAACTGGGTGAAATCGTCATTCGGTTCGATGTCGCTGGCGGCCGCATAATGGGTGTCCCCGTTGGAGTCCCAGGCCACCAGACCGGCGAAGACCAGGTCGACCAAGCGGCCGCTGGCGTTATCCTGCGCTTTTCCCGGGGTTAAAGGATCGACCGGGGCAGTCCCATAAGCCCTGATGATTCCGCTGTCTTCAGAAGAGGAAGGACTGGCGGAAGGATTCGGAGAGGCCGCCGAAGAGGATGACGAAGTGGAAGATGGGGGGGCTGAAGGCTTCCCCGTCCCGCAGGCGGGGAGAAGACCGACGGATGCGACGACGAAAGACAGGCACACAAAGGAGGCAAGCGACTTCCCCGAGGATCTTCTCAGGAATCTGGGCAGGACCCGCGTCACGGATCTTGCCAGGAGACCCTGCGCCTTTCCCATCATGCCACCTGCCTTTCCCGCCGACCGCGTTTCACCATTATGAAAGCCCCCCATCTTTGGAAGGCCGTCTCTGTGTGATTATACCCACACTACCCGCACCGGGTCCACCCGAGGCCATCTCTCCTAATCAGGCCCGGGGAAAGGCCCGCTTGTACTTTTTGGTCAGCTGCTCCATGGACACATGAGTGTAGCGCTGGGTCGTCTGCAGGGAGGAATGCCCCAGCATTTCCTGCACCTCGCGCAAATCCGCCCCTCCATCCAGAAGGTGGGTGGCGGCCGAATGCCGCAAGGCGTGGGGGCTGATGTCGGGGACCCCGGCCTCTCGGGCCAGGCGATGCACCACTTCCCTCACCTGCCGCTGGTTGATCCTTTTCCCCCGGCTCCCCACGAAGACGGCGGACCGGTCGGCCGCCGACCCCTGCGCCGCGGACGGGGCCGCTTGATCCAGCAAACCATCCCTCCCCTGGCGGATCCAACGGTCCAAGGCTTCCGCGGCCGGCTTGCCGAAAGGAACCACTCGTTGTTTGTTGCCTTTTCCCGTCACTTTGACCGTCCGGGTGGTGAAATCGATGTCGTCCACATCCAAGGAAACGAGCTCAGCCACACGGATGCCGGTGGCGTACAGGACTTCCATGATGGCGTCGTCGCGCATATCCAGCAGGGTCTTTTTCTCCGCTTCGGCCTTGGACAGCTCAGCCTTGGCCTTACCTGTCTCAGCCCTGTCGGCCTGGCCATCCCGGTCACGCTCGCAAACCTCCTCGGCCTGGTCCATGAGCCTGACCGCCTGTTTTTGCGTCAAAACCGCCGGCAGGGTCTTGGGCAATTTGGGGGTTCCCAGGGGCCGGGCAGGGTTGGATGGGATGAGTTTATGGGTATAGAGGTAGGCGAAGAAGCCCCGGACGGCGACGATTTTCCGGGCCAGGGAAGATTTGGCCACCTTCCGGGATTCATAGCTCATCCACATACGTAAGTAATCAGTATTGATGGATTGTATATCAGTTCGACCATGGAGACACAGGAAATGAAGGCATTGGTCCACGTCGCTCTCATAGGCCTTCAGACTTTGCGGGCTCAGGCCTTTGCTGTCTTTCAGAAAAAGACAGTAGTCATGCAGAAGCTCGGCGAAATCCATGCTTTCATCCTATCATTCGCCTCACCTGAAGGAATCCAGCCCCAGCTGCAGATGGCCGCCGGGGATCGCGTCCAAAAGGTCCCGGGTATAAGGGCTCTGCGGATGGTCGAAGACCTCGTCGGTGGAATTATGCTCCTTCATCCCCCCACGCTCCATGACCAGGACGTCATCGGCGATCTGACGGACGACGGCCAGGTCATGGGTGATGAAAAGGTAGCTCAGCCCCTTTTCCTCCTGCAGGTCGTTCAAAAGCCGAAGGACCTGGTCCTGGACCAGGACGTCCAAGGCGGAGACGGCCTCATCGGCCACGATGACGTCAGGGTCCAGGGCCATGGCCCGGGCGATGGCGATACGTTGACGCTGGCCGCCCGAAAGCTCGTTGGGATAGCGGGACAGGACGGTCTGCGGCATCTCCACCATGTCGAGCAGTTCGCGCACCCGTTTCTCCCTCTGGAGCCGATTGCCGATCTTATGGATCCGCAAAGGCTCTTCGATGGACCGGTAAATCGAATAGACCGGGTCCAGGGATCCGAAGGGGTTCTGGAAGACCGGCTGCACGTGCCGTCGGAAATCCAGGAGCTGGGACCGCTTGAAACCGATCGTATCCTGCCCTCGATAGAGGACGGAACCCGATGTGGGCTTGAGCAGGTGCAGGATCATGTTGGCCACCGTCGATTTTCCTGATCCCGACTCCCCCACGATGGCCAGGGTCGTGCCTTTGCGGATTTGGAAGGAGATGTTATCCACGGCTTTGAAGGTACCGTCATGCCGGGGGATCTTGAACTCCTTGACCAGGTTCCTGGCCTCGAGAATCACTTTCCTGCCCTGCTGGTCCTGATTGGACAGGGCGTGATGCTCTTCATCGACAGAGGCGTCCAGGCCTGCGGCCTTGTCCGACCGGATCCGCTGGGAGGCCAGGGAAGGCGCCGCATGGACCAGGCGTTTGGTGTAGGGGTGCTGGGGATGTTGGAGAACTTCCAGACTCGGGCCGGATTCCACCACCTGCCCCCGATACATGACGACGATGTGTTGGGCCCTTTCTGCGGCCAAACCCAGGTCATGGGTGATGAAGAGGACGGAAGTCCCCAAGGAATCGGTCAGGTAGCGCAGGTGGTCCAGGATCTTCTTCTGCACGGTCACGTCCAAGGCCGAGGTGGGCTCGTCGGCGATCAGCAGACGGGGCCGGGCGGCCAAAGCCATGGCGATCAAGGCCCTTTGCCTCATCCCTCCGGAGAATTCGTGAGGATACTGCCTGGCCCTTTCGGCCGCGTCGGGCAGGCCCGCTTCTTCCATGAGGCCGCAGATCCGGTCGTTGATGGACGAACCGGTCACATATCGTCGGGCCAGATCTTCGGCCTGGTCTTGGGGCAGGCCGGCCCCTTCCAGCTGCTCCCGGACCCTCCACCGGGTGCAGGACCCGACCGTCCACTCCCGCTCGAAGCCCTGCATCGTCTCTTCTTTCTCAGCCTCGGACAATTCCAAACCATCCAAGGCCTTCCGGGCTTCGGACAAAAGGGTTTCCCGTTCGTCGGACCCGATGAAGAGCTCGTCATCGTAAGGGATCCGGGTGGCCCCCTCCTCCTGCTTTTTCAGCTCCTCCTCCCATTCGATCCGCTGTTCATGGGAGATGTCCACGTTGTTGGCCACCAAAGCTTCCTTGATCTGAGTCCCGATCCTCCAGACGGGGTTGAGATTGCTCATCGGGTCTTGGGGGACCAGGCCCATCTTCACCCCGCGCAGCTTTTCGAACTGCTTCTGGGTGTAGTGGCTGATCTCCTGGCCTTCAAAGACGATCGACCCTCCTTCTACCCGGCCCGTCCCCGGCAAGAGGCCCAGAGTGGCCATGGCGGACGTGGATTTGCCTGAGCCGGACTCCCCTACGATGGCCACCCACTGCCCGGGGTAGACGGTGAAAGAGGCCTGCCTCACCGCCTTGGTCCGACCGTTCTTGGTCTGGAAAGAGACGCTGAGGTCTTTGACATCCAGTAAGGGCCGGGGAAGGGCCCGCTGAGGAACTTCCTCCTCCTGCCGCCTACGAGCGCTATCCTGACCGGTCTTGATCGCCTTATCCGTCATGGTCATCGTTACCTCCTCTATCCGTTGACCGGATTCGTATCTTTCCTGAATTGTCTATTTCGCCTGAAATGCCTCATGCGCTTCGTGCGCATGGAGAGTCTGAATCATCTGCCTGATACCAATCGTCTTGCCTTGATTGGTTGAGGTCATTCCGTCCTGCTCTTGGGGTCCAAGGCATCCCTGACCGCGTCCCCCATCATGATGAAGGCGAGCACCGTGATGGCCAAAGCGGCCGAGGGGTAAACGAGGACGATCGCGTTGGACGTGGACAGGAGCTGTTGGGCCGTGGCGATATCCGCTCCCCAGCTGACCGTGCTGATGGGCAGGCCGAGACCGAGGAAGCTCAAGGTGGCTTCCAGAACGATGTAGGTTCCCAAAGACGTGGTTCCCACGACGATCACCGGGGCCAAAGCGTTCGGAATGATGTGATGGACCAGGTTCCTCGTCCGGGAGGAGCCCAAGGCCGTCGCCGCCGTGTTGAATTCCAGGTTCTTGGCCTCCATGACGGCCCCGCGGGCGATGCGGGCCACGGATACCCAGCCGAAGATGGCCATGACCAGGATGATCTTCCAGATAGACCCGTTGTTTTTGAACATCTGCAGGACCACGATGGCCCCCAGCAGGAGGGGGATGGCGAAGAAGACGTCGGTGACCCGGGAGAGAAGGGCGTCCACCCAGCCCCCGAAGAAACCGGCCAAAGCCCCGATCACCCCTCCGATGAGGACGACCAGCAGTGTGGCCAAGACGCCGATGCTGACGGAGGTCCTGGTCCCGTAAATGACCCTGGCGTAGATGTCGCAGCCTTGCAGGTCGAAGCCGAAAGGATGTCCCGCCCTGGCCGGTTGCAAGGAGTTGCCAAGCTCGCAGTAGATGGGGTCGGTGTGGGTGAAAAGCCTGGGGAAAAGGGCCACGACCACGATGAAAAGGATCAGGGCGGTGGAGATGAAGAAGAGGGGGTTCCGACGCAGGCTGCGCCAAGTGTCCGCCAGGAGGCTCGACGAGGGGGCGTGAGTGTCCACCGCGTCCACCTCTTGCAAGCCGTCTTCGTCCACCAGGGCGACGAACCGTTCCTGGCCGGGCAGAACCTGACCCGCTTGGGGTTGACCGGGCTGTTCCTGGTCTACCTGGACTCTGGTCGCCTGCGTTTTGTCCGTCTGGCTATATTCGAGTTCTTCGCCCAGCTCGATCCGTTCGATTCGATCTTGATCTTCCATGAACTACCTCCTAAGCCTGCGAAGCATGGTAACGGATCCGGGGATCAAGGACGGCGTAGAGCATGTCGACCGCCAGATTGCAGATCACGAAAATGAACACGAGGACGGTGACCAGGGAGACCACCAGGGTCTGCTCCCCCCGGTAAATCCCGTCATAGAGCGCGTAGCCGACTCCGAAGATGTTGAAGATCCGTTCGGAGATCATGGCCCCTCCCATGAGAGCCCCCAGGTCGGCGCCCAAATAGGTGACGACCGGGATCAGGGAATTGCGCAGGATATGGCGGACGATCACGTTCTTGTTGGACATGCCTTTGGCCCGGGCCGTGCGCACGTAGTCCAAGGTCCTATTGGACGAGACTTCCGTCCTGGTCAGCCTGATGATGTAGGCCATGGAGGCGCTGCCCAGGACCATGGCCGGCATGAGCAGGTCCAGGAAGCTGTTGTTGGAGCTGGCCGTCACCGGGAAGACGTGCCATTTGACCCCCAGGAAATACTGCATGACGAAGCCGGTGACGAAAGTGGGGACCGAAATCAGCAGCAGGGAGAGGACCAGGATGACCGAATCGAACCATTTCCCCTTGTTCAGGCCGGAGATGATGCCGAAAACGATGCCGAAGAGCCCTTCGAAGACGAAGGCCATGATGGCCAGCTTGATCGTCACCGGGAAGGCCCGGCCCATGATGGACAGGACCGGCTGCCCGGAGAAGGTCCGCCCGAAATCGAGGGTCACGGCGTTCTTCAGGAAAAGGAGGTACTGGACGAAGAAGGGTTTGTCCAGATTGTATTCCGCCCTGATCTGGGCGGCGACCTGCTGATTCACCGGTCTGCTGCCGAACATGGCGGCCACGGGGTCGCCCGGCAGGGCGAAGACCAAGGCGTAGATCAGCAAAGTCGCCCCCAGGATCACGGGAATCATCTGCAAAAGCCTGCGTATGAAATATCTGAACATGTCCACTTCCTCTTTTTCCTAGAGTCTTGCCTGGAGTCTTTCCAAAAGTTCTTCCTGAAGTCACCGCCACTCAGTGGTTTCAGTTCTTCTGGAGGTCCTCATAGCGGGGGACGGAATCCCATCCCTGGTAGTAACCGCTGACGCCGCTCGTGGTCACCCCGTAGTTGTTGTAGTAATACAGGGGGATGGTCGGCAGCTCGGCCAGAAGGATCTCTTCACCCTGCTGGTAGAGCTTGTTGGCCTCCGCGGTCGAGCTGACCCCGGCCGCCTGGCTGAGGATGGCGTCGAACTTGGGGTTCTTGTAATCGCCGTCGTTGGAACCTTTGCCGTCAGCGGCTTCGGATGAATAGATCGGGTTCAGGTAATCCTCGGCCGAAGGGTAATCAGGCATCCAGCCCGTGCGGAAGACGCCGACCAGCTTGCGTTGGTTGATCTCATTACGGAACTCGTTGAAGGTGGCCACGGGGTTGGTGGTCGCCTTCACCTTCAGCGTGTTCGTGAGCTGGTTGGCGATGGCGTCGAACACGTCCTTGGTGCCTCCGTCGGAGTTGTAGGACAGGACGATGGAGTCGGAGGAGGTCCAGGGGCTGATGGCGTTCGCCTGGGCCCAGAGTTTCTTGGCTTCGCTGGGATTGTAGGTCAGCACGTCCGCCCCCTTGAGCTTGTCCGTATGGCCCGAGATGGGGGGAGAAACGAAGTCAGTGGCCGGGGTGACCACGCCGGAGAAGACCTTGGAGGCGATTTGCTGCCGGTCGATGGCCAGGGAGACGGCCCGGCGTCGGAGGATTCCCTCTTTGTCATTGCCGAAATGCTTGAGGTTGGGGGAGAAAGTCACCGTCTCGATGCGGGATCCGGCCTTGTTGTAGGACTTGAGGGAGGTATCCGTGCGGAAGGTTCTCAAGGCCGAAGTGGGCACGGTGTCCATGACATCCAGGTTGCCGGACCGCACGTCGGAGTAGGCCGATTCCTTGTCCGTGTAGATCTTGAAGGTGATGCCCGCGTTCTTGGGCTTGAGGAAGCCGTGATAATCCTTGTTCCTGACGACCTCGATGGACCTGTTGTGGGTCCAGGACTTGAACTTGTAGGGTCCATCGCCCACCGGGTTCTCGCCGAAGGCCTTAGGGTCCTTGTAGAAGGATTCGGGCATGGGGACGAAGGCGATGTAGCCCAGCATGATGGAGAAGACCTGGGAAGGCTTGTTCAGCTCCACCGTGAAGGTCCGGTCATTGACGACTTTGAGTCCGGACAGTTGGGCTTGGGGAGAGACCCCCTTGCGCTGCAGGGCGTCGTACCCCTTGATGACTGAGAAGAAGCTTGCGTTCAGCTGGGCGTTGGTCGCGTTGGCCGTGTAGCTCCAGGCTTTGGTGAAGGAGGAGGCGGTGACGGGGGTCCCATCGTTGAATTTCCATCCGCTCTTGAGGTTGATGGTGAAGAAGGTGTTGTTTTTGCTGGCCTTGATGGACTGGGCGACCTCATTGTGGGGGATGCCGTTACGATCGAAAGTGACCAGGCCGGCGAAGATCAGGTCCAAGACCCGGGCGCCGGCGTTTTCGTTCACATTGCCGGGGATCATCTTGTTCTGGGGCTCCACATTGTAGACGGTGACGATGCTCTTCTCCCCCGTCGCTCCCGAGGAGGAACCGCCGGATCCGCAGGCGGCCAGGCCAAAGGAGAGGGATAAGGCCGCGACCGCCCCCACCATGCTTTTGAATAAATGCTTTTTCATTATTTTTCTTTCTCTAGTTGATTCCCGATCCAAGACCTGGTCCAAAGACTTGACCCGAAGGCCGAGCCTGGAGCTTGACCTGAAGACTGAGTCCACAGGCCGGCCCAAGGATTCGATCAGGATTTTCCGCGGATAATCCAGACGCCCGAGGCGAAAGCGAAGTCCCTTGGGTCCGGCGGGCCTTCCTGCCGGATTCGCCGAGGCTGAGCCATAAGGCGAATATAAAGAGACTTTATACGCTCAATGCAAGATTTATGATAATAAATTCGTTTCAAATCGTGAAATTTTCTGAATTTATGCGGAAAATATGCACTAAATCATAAAATAGGGGTATGAATTTACCTCAGAGCATACCGTCGGGGATCCGCGTGGTCGTCCGAGTGACCGACGGGACCGACCCTTACAGCGGCCGTCCCCAATATCGAGATTTCGTGGGGCACGTCCGCGCCTGGGATGGAAAGACCCTACGTATGAGAAGGGACGCGTCGGCGAACGGGGCCAGGCCCGAAGAGGATGTGGCCATCGACGCCGACCGCATCGTCAGGATGAAGCCTGTTCCCGAGAGGCGGGCAGAAAGGCCCGGCTGGGAAGGAAAGCGATGAGGACTTGGGCGGCGATGATGCCGAAAAGCCAGTATTTCCAGACTTCCGTTGAAAAATAAGTGGTGAAGGCGGGGCTCCCCGTCGCCACCAAGGCGGATTGTGGTTTGACGATCAGGGCGAATCCCCAGGCGACGGCGCAGGAGACCACGAAATGAAGCAGGAGACCGCCAAAGCCGGAACGGGCCCGGGCCGACCATGCGGACAGGCCGACCAGGACCAAAGACAGGACCATCCCATAGGGGATGTTCAAGGCGGCCCCCATACGGTGAGCGGCCGTTCCGATGGCCCCTACCAGAACGGCGCTCAGCAGGCAGACCAGGAGGCGCTTGGAGGCGGACAGGCGATAGGACCAGGGCAGGCGGTCATCGCCCTCCCCTTGCGTCCGAGGGCCTTGCCCTTGCCCTGGCTTTTGCTTGCTTTCCTGCATGTGCCCTCGCATCCCGCCGACCGTTTACTTACCGTTGTTCTTGGACTGGCGACGCTGCTGGGCGTTCCACTTGTACCACTGCTCGCGGTCCAGGATGATCTTGCGCACGCGGACGGCCTCGGGGGTCACTTCCACGCATTCATCTTCGTTGGCGAAGTCCAGGCACTCCTCCAGGCTCATCTTGATGGGCGGGGTCAGGGTTTCCAGCACGTCGGCGGTGGAGGAACGCATGTTGGTCATGTGCTTTTCCAGGGTGATGTTGATATCCATGTCCCCCGGCTTGGCGCAGACGCCGACCACCTGGCCCTCATAGACCGGGCTCTGGGGCTCCACGAAGAAGTTGCCCCGGGCCTGCAGACGCTGCATGGCGTAAGGGCTGGCCTTGCCCTGGCGGTCGGAGACCATGGAACCGTTCTGGCGCAGGACGATCTCCCCCGCCCAAGGCTGATAGCCGGCGGAGATGGAAGAAGCGATGCCGGTCCCGCGCGTGGTGGACAGGAGCTGGGTGCGGAAACCGATGAGACCGCGGGAGGGGACGGTGAATTCCATCCGGACCCAGCCGGACCCGTGGTTGGTCATGGAGTCCATGCGGCCTTTGCGGGCGGCCAGGAGCTGGGTGACGGCCCCCATGTACTCTTCCGGAACGTCGATAGTGGTGTTCTCGAAAGGTTCGTTCACCTGGCCATCGATGGTCTTGGTCACCACCTGAGGGCGGCCGACGGTCAGTTCGTAGCCTTCGCGACGCATCTCCTCGGCCAGGACAGCCAGAGCCAATTCGCCACGGCCGCGCACTTCCCAAGCGTCAGGCCGGTCCGTGGGGAAGACCTGGATGGAGACGTTGCCGATGAGCTCGCGGTCCAGACGGTCCTTGAGCATGCGGGCGGTCAGCTTGTGGTCCTTGCCTTCGGTTCCAGCCAAAGGAGAATCGTTGGTCCCGAAAGTCATGGAGATGGCCGGATCATCCACGTGAATCAGGGGCATGGGGTGGGGATTGTCGGGATCGACGATGGTTTCGCCGATCATGATGTCGCTCACGCCAGCCACGGCCACGATGTCTCCAGGTCCGGCCTCTTCGGTGGGAACGCGGTCCAGGCCTTCGGTGCGCAACAGCTCGGTCAGGCGGAAGGTCTCCACGGACCCATCCACCCGGGAGAGGCCGTAATTCTTGCCTTTGACCAGGGCGCCGTTGTAGATGCGGACCAGGCCCAGACGGCCCAGGTAATCGGAGGAATCGATGTTGGTCACATGGGCCTGCAAAGGAGCGTCCTCGTCATAGTCGGGGGCGGGGATGTTCTCGATGATGGACTGGAAAAGGGGCTCCAGGCCTTCGCCTTCAGGCACGGACCCATCGGCGGGCTGCTTGGTGGAGGCGATGCCGGCCTTGGCCGCGCAATAAAGAACGGGAAGGTCCAGGAGGGAATCCAGGTCCAGGTCCACCCCCTCTTCGATCACATCCTGGGCCAGGCCCAGAAGCAGGTCGGTGGTCTCGGAGACCACTTCGGAGATGCGGGCGTCCGGACGGTCGGTCTTGTTGACCACTAGGATCACCGGCAGCTTGGCTTCCAAGGCCTTGCGCAGGACGAAACGGGTCTGGGGCAGGGGACCTTCGGAAGCGTCCACCAGAAGGAGAACCCCGTCGACCATGGAGATGCCGCGTTCCACTTCCCCACCGAAATCGGCGTGGCCGGGGGTGTCCACCACGTTGATGGTGATGCCATCGGGCTGGCCCACTTTTGCGGCCAAGGGCCCGGTGTAACGGATGGCCGTGTTCTTGGCCAGGATGGTGATGCCCTTCTCGCGTTCGATGTCGCCGGAGTCCATGACGCGGTCAGGCACTTCCTCTCGTTCCGAAAAGACGTGGGACTGCTGCAGCATCGCGTTCACCAGGGTGGTCTTGCCGTGATCGACGTGGGCGACGATAGCTACATTTCGGATGTCAGAACGAGTTGCCATATTTCCTCTTATATTCCTCGGATATTCCTGCTTGTTTTCGTGACTAATACGTATCTCTCAGCCTGAAAAATGCCAAAGTTAAAGAATACAGACGGCGCTTGACAGATGCCGCACGAGAAAAGGCCGGGTTCTCACGGATCAGACATGGTCCGTCAAACTCCGGCCTCGGATCGCGGTTTCGGATTCAGATCAGTCGATTTCGGCGTCCAAAGCGTCCGCCGCCCGCATGGCGTTGGCCACGTCGATCGGCTGGACTTCAAAAGGCATGTTGGCCATGGTGTCAGCCGGGCCGCAAGCCAACTCCCCCACCTGCAGGAGCTGTTCGTCGCTCACTTCGGTGATCCCGATCCCGGCGAAGGTGGTGGGCAGGCCTACGGCGCGGAAGAAGCGGTAGACCTGGGCCAGCTCTTCCAAAGACCTATCCTCCATGATCATCTCGGTCAAAGTGCCGAAGGCCACCTTCTCCCCATGCAGGTAGGCGTGGGTCTGAGGCAGAGCCGTCAGACCATCGTGGATGGAATGGGCGGCGGCCAGGCCGCAGGATTCGAACCCCAGGCCGGAAAGCAGGGTGTTGGTCTCGATGATGTTCTCCACGGCCTTGGTCCTCAGCCCCTTCTTCACGGCCGAGACGGCCTTGATCCCATCCGCCAGGAGGTTGTCGTGGCAGAGGGTGGCCAAGGCGAAGGCCGCGTTGGTGGCATGGCCTCCGGTCATGGTGATGGCGCTGGATTTGACGCAGGCGACGGCCTCATAATAGGTGGCGAAAGCGTCTCCGATGCCCGAGATGAGGAAGCGGGCCGGGGCGTGGGAAATCAGGTCCGTGTCCATGAGGACCACCCGCGGGTTCTCCGGCAGGGACAGATAATGGTCGAACTGGCCTTCCGTGGTGTAGACCACGGACAGACGGGAGCAGGGGGCATCGCTGGAAGCGGCGGTGGGTACGATGATCACCGGCCGCTTGCCGTAATAGGCGGCTGCCTTGGCCGTATCCAAGGTCTTTCCTCCGCCGATGCCGATGACCGTATCCATCTGGCCGAAAGCGGCCACATGCTTCTGGATTTCCGGATCGGAGCATTCCCCGCCGAAGACCACCAGCTGATAGGGGGTCTGGCTGGATTCGAAGCTGGAGACGATGTCGTCATGATAGAGCTTGTCGATGGTGGAATCGACGATCAGGTAAGCCCCTTGGAACCCGACGGCCTTGTATTCCTCGGCCAAGGTCTTGATGGCGCCTTCCTGTTGCACATATGTGCCTGGCGAGCATAAAACTGTTCTCATTATTACCTCTTTGTATAATTGTTGACCGCTGGTACGGCATTCTGACGCTCCCATCGTCCATGACGAGACCGTCCCTTCCATTCTATCGTCTTTTCGCCCGAAGATGAATCATCTCACGCATGCCTTCCGGCCGTCCGCAAGCCCGCGGACTCCTGGGGTCCCACTGTGGAAATGCCCGGAAAACCTTGGAAACAGGGGCCGTTCTCCCACGGTAAAATAATGGAAGATTGCCTTACGCTTTAGGTTAAGCCAGATAGGTGGGCCGATCGACGATGATACCCCTGCAAGGCGTCACCCCTACGAGAGACCCACAAGAGCAGTGGCCGAAGGCGGGAAACCTTCGACGCATACACGAAGGAGTATGAAATCATGGCAATGTTACCGATGCCTTTTGAGGATTCCCTTTTCGACGATCCTTTTGACGATTGGTTCGATGAGCCTTTCTTCACCCGCATGCGCCAAGCTGTCCTGGGGCAGTCCCCCGAGTCCGCGAAGAAGGATGGGTCCAAGCTGGTCCCGGCCAGCGTGAAGTCCACCAACCTCATGCGGACCGACGTTCGTGAGAACAAGGACAGCTATGATGTCGCCATCGATATGCCCGGCTTCAAGAAGGACGATATCTCCGTGGAGCTGAACGACGGCTATCTGACCGTTTCCGCCCATAAGGACGAAAGCCACAGCGATGAAGGACCGGCCGAAGGTTCGAAAGACGATAAGGAAGGCGAAGGCAAGTGGATCCGCCGCGAGCGCTATGTGGGCACCTGCTCCCGTAGCTTCTATGTGGGCGACCAAGTGACCGACGCCGATATTCACGCCAACTATAAGGATGGGACCTTGAGCCTGGCCATAGCCAAGAAGGAAGCTCAGCCTGAGGTGGAAAAGAAGCATACGATCGCCATCGAAGGCTGATAAGCCGGAAAGCGACGAACCGGCTGCAGCCCCTGCAAATCCGCACAGTATGAAGGAACGTACGAGTGCATGCGATGCAGGGGCTTTCTTATGCCTTGCTTCTTATGTCTCCCATTTGAACATAATCAGGCCAGGCCGGCCTCCTCGGCCACGTCCCGGGCGGAAACCGGGAGGAAGGGCGCCAAAGAAGGCAACTCCCCCACAGTCCGGATCCCCATCTTGTCCAGAAAGAGACCGGAGGTGACCAGCAGGGCCGCATGGGATTCCTCATCCTCCCCTTGCTCGCGGATCAGGCCCCGGACCGAGAGGGACCGGATCACCCCATCGGAGTTGACCCCCCGGATGGCCGCCACCTGAGCCCGGGTGACCGGCTGCTTGTAAGCGATGATGGCCAGGGCCTCCAAAGCGGCTTGGGACAGGCGGGCTGTCTGGCCGTCGGTTACGAAGGCGGACACGACCGACTCGAATTCCTGCCGGCTGGACAGCTGCCAGCCTTGGGAGGTCATCTTCAGCTGGAATCCCCGCCCTTCCTGGCCATAAGACCGGGCCAGGTCCTGGATCAAAGAGTCCGCCCTGGCCGGGGAGATTTCCAAGGCCCGGGCCACCTGGTCGGTCTGGACCGGTTGATCGGCCACCATGAGGATCGCCTCCAGGCCGGCCTGGAGCTCGGCCTTCGACCTGGCTTCCGACGCAGTATCCGCCTTGGCTTGCCCCTCTTGCCCATCTTCGATTCCTTCGGTCCCGGTCGTCGTCATGCGAAATCCTCCTGACTGATGCCGCCGAAAGCGGCGTCTTCGGCTTCCTGCCCATCCTCCTGGCCCGCCCAACGGATATGAAGGCTTTCAAAGGGGCCGGCCTGCTTGAATTGGATCAACCCTTGTTTGAAAAAGGCCAGGAGGGAGAAAAAGCGGGCCACGACGACCAGTCTCTCCTGGACGTCCTCGATCAGGGAGGCGAAAGTCACGTCCGCCTGCGGCCCGGCCGCCTGCAGCCGTTCCCTGACGACCGTCGCCTCCTGGCGCAGACTGACCATGGGGACGTGAAGCTGGTCCACCCGCACCTGGCTGAGAGGGGCGTTGGCGATGGCGGACGCCGCGATCCGTGCCAGGTCCTCCGGCCTGACCGACCAGGCCAGTTCCGGCAGCATGGCCGCGATGGCCCCATCCATGTATCCCGGATGGGGGAAGGACCCCGAATTCGCCGCCAACCGCTGGCGGAAGTCCTCGCCGGCCTCCTTGAAGGCCCGGTACTGCAGAAGCCGGGCGAACAGCAGGTCCCTCTCCCGTAGGGCTTCCAAGCTCTGTTCCAAAGGTTCTTGCGCCTCTTCATGGGGCAGGAGGGAAGCGGATTTGGCCTCCACTAGGATGGAGGCCACGTCGATGAAGGAGGAGATCTGATCCGCGTCTTCGATCATGTCCAAAGTGGACACGTATCGGAGGAAATCCTCGGTGATGAGGGCCAAGGAGATCTGGGAGAGCTCCATCTTCCGTTGGGCCAGCATGCTCAGGAGCGCGTCGAAAGGGCCTTGATAGGAGTCAAGGCTGACCACGAACCTCTCCGAGATCTCCGTTTCCTCCAAAGCCATGGATTCCCGCCGTCCTGTCAGCCGCCCGCCCGGAAGGCTAGGCGATGATCCCTTCGGAAATGATCTCCCGGGCCACTTCCCGGTATTCCTTGGCCGTCCGGTGCTCCGGGGCGAACATGGTGATGGGAGCGGCGGCGACGGTGGCGTCCGGCAGCTTGATGGAACGGGAGATGATGGAATGGAAGACCTTGCCCTGGAAGGCCTCGTAAACCCTTTGCAGGACCTCCTGGGAATGGATGGTGTTGGTGTACATGGTCACCAAGACCCCGTAGACCTCCAGGTCGGGGTTGATCCGGCTCTTGACCTTTTCTATGGACTGCATGAGCAAGGCCACCCCGCGCAAGGCGAAGAACTCGGCCGCCACGGGGATGATGACCCCGTCCGCGGCGGTCAGGGCGTTGACGGTCAGCAGGCCCAGGGAAGGCTGGCAGTCGATGATGATGGCGTCGTATTCGTTCCTCACCTTGCGCAAAACGCTGGCCAGGACCTGTTCGCGGCCCACCTCGGTGACCAGCTGCACTTCCGCGGCCGACAGGTCAATGTTGGCCGGGATGATGTCCAGATTGGGGAAACGGGTGTGGACCACCACGTCATGGACGTCCATGGAAGGGTTGAACAGGGCGGTGTAGATGGTGTTCTCCACCTGATTGGCGTTGATGCCCAAAGCGACCGTGGCCGCCCCCTGGGGGTCGAAGTCCACGAGGAGGACCTTGCGCCCGTACTGGCTTAAGGCCCCGGCTATGTTGACCGAGCTGGTGGTCTTGCCCACCCCGCCCTTCTGGTTGCACATGGCGACCACGCGGGCCGGGCCGTGCTGGCCAAGGGGTTCAGGGGCCGGGAAGGTCTTGTATTCGCGTCCGAGCATATCAACTGGCATAATTGTACTCTATCAATAGCGCTTGTCTTTCGCCTTCACATCTTGTGCAAATTTCCCGACCCCTCCAGGGCGCGAAAACGGTGATTGTAGAGTATATACAGTATATTTCCTAAAAAACAGACGTTTATACGCTATTTATACATTTTTCTTCCCCGGAAAAGGTAGAGGGGCATTGTATTATGAACGTACTTGAAAAATTGCTAAGGTGAGGATTCTTGTAGCGCAGCACTCCAGATGGAGATCTCAGTGCTCTTGGGTACGATCACCAAGAATTCGAGGAAAACGGAAATGTTCAAGTTCATTATCAAGAGACTAGGAAGGTACGTGGTCCTGCTCTTCATGGCGACCTCCATGACCTTCTTCATGGCAAGCTGGTTCATGCACCCCCGCTCGAATTACGAAAGCAGGACCCCGCGGCCCCCGCAGCCTTCCATCGAAAGGTCTCTCAATAACGCCAACCTGAACGACCATACGAACATCTTCGTGCGCTACTGGCGGTGGCTGACTGGCGTCGTCACCCGCTGGGACTGGGGCATGACCCCCGACGGGCAGAGGGTCAACACCATCATGGCCCCCCGCATCGTCGCCTCCACCGAACTTGTCACCCTGGCCACCATCCTCAGCATCCTGGTCGGAGTCTCCCTGGGCGTTTACACGGCCTTGCGCCAGTACAGCTGGAAGGACAATTTCTGGACCGGTCTGGCTTCGGTGCTCATGTGCATCCCCACCCCGGTCATCGCCATCCTCCTCATCTTCTTCTTCATCAACATCAATACCATGTCCGGCAAGACCATCTTCTACGTCACCGGCCTGTCATCCTACACGGGGGACAACCCCTTCTTCTGGTTCCTGGACTTCTGCCAGCACATCTTCATCCCCACCCTGGTCCTGACCATCGTCGGCTCCGTGGGCTATCACATCAGCCAGCGCACTTATCTCATGGACGAGATAAATTCCGATTACGTGCGCACCGCCCGCATGAAGGGGCTGACCCGCAACCAGGCCATCCGCAGGCACGCTTTGAGGGCTTCCTTCATCCCCACCGCCGTCTCCATCGCCTTCTCCATCGCCGGCGTCTTCACCGGAGCCACCTTGACCGAATCCATGTTCGGCATCGAAGGCATGGGCAAGTACTTCGTCACCGCCTTGGCCAAGAACGACATCTACGGAACCGTAGCCTACATGGCCTTCGGCGGCGTGACCACCCTGGTCGGCGCTCTGCTGGCGGACATCGTCGCCGCCCTGCTGGATCCACGAATCAAGATGAGCTAAGGCACGGGAGACTACATTATGGAAGACAACAAGATGACGCAAGAAGAACAGAATCAGCCCGAAGCCGCATCCGAGGCTTCGGCCCCCATGGTGGTCAACGCCGTGGAGGAGATCAAGGCCCAGCAGGCCTTGGCCGAGAAAACCGGGAAAAGCGAGGAGAAGGTCAAGCACATCGGCTACTGGCACCTGATCGCCCGCCGCTTCTTCCGCCAGCCCAGGGCCGTGATCGGGGTCACCATCTTCGTGATCCTGGCCCTGATCGCCATTTTCGGCGACCATTTCGCCAAGTTCTCCTATTCGGACCCCGACTTCACCGCCTTGTCCTCGGCCCCTAGCGCCGACCATTGGCTGGGCACCGACTCCTCCGGGGTCGACATGTATTCGGCCATGTGCCACGGCCTGGGCCGGTCCATGACCATCGGCATCCTCTCCTCCCTGATCTCCACCGTCATCGCCGCCATCTACGGAACGGCCATCGCCTACTTCCGCGGCCCGGTGGAGAAGATCGGCATGTGGCTGCTCGATATGCTCATGGTCATCCCCTCCTTCCTCCTGATCGCCCTTATGGTGAGGGCCGCCAACGCCAGCGCCGGCTGGGTCTGGCTGGTTTTTGGCCTGTCCGTCTTCGGATGGATCTCCGAGGCCCGAGTCCTGAGGACCGTCGCCCTGTCCTTGCGCGAACGCGATTACGTGAAAGCCTCCAAATACATGGGTGTGAATTCCTTCACCATCATCATCCGCCATTTGATCCCGAACCTGGCCTCCATCATCATCCTCAACATGCTATTGGGCATCATCGGGTCCGTCGGTTCCGAAACCGGCTTGAGCTTCCTGGGTCTGGGCATCAAGCTCCCTGACACCTCCCTCGGTTCCCTCCTGTCCGGAGGCCAAAGCGTCATGCAGACCGCCCCCTGGGTGGTCCTGGAACCGGCTTTCACCCTGATCGTCCTCTGCGTGAGCCTCATGATGATTTCCGACGCCCTCCGCGACGCCATCGACCCCCGGTCCGGGGCCAGCGGCCATGCGGGAGCCTGATCGTCCCCGGCCTGATTCGGGGCCGGAAAGAGACGGAGAAGCGTCGAACAACACCCTCTCAATCTAAGGAAAGACACAGCAATGGCACATGTGAACAAACGCCGGACGGCGGACAAGTCCCAGTCCTCCGAAGACAAGGACGGCTTCCGTAAGACGGAATTGGTCAAAGACGACACCCTGACTTACGAATACCTCGAGGCCGACGGCCCCAAAGGCGCCCCCCAAGGCGACCCGGTCATGCAGGTGAGGGACCTGAACGTCTCCTTCGCCTCCGAAGCCGGCGACGTCAAGGCCGTCCGAGGCATGAACTTCGACCTGTGGCGGGGCCGCACCCTGGGCATCGTGGGCGAATCCGGCTCCGGAAAGTCCGTCACCGCCCTGTCCCTCATCGGGCTTTTGGACGACAACGCCACCGTCAGCGGATCCATCACCTTGGACGGTGAGGAGCTGGTGGGTAAGACCGATGAAGAGATGTCCCATATCCGGGGCGAACGCATCTCTATGATCTTTCAGGATCCCTTGAGCGCCTTGAGCCCCATGTTCACCATCGGCGACCAGCTGGCCGAGGCCCTGCTCATCCACCACCCTGACATGAGCAAGGAAGCCGTGCATGACCGGTGCGTGGAACTGCTGAAAATGGTGGGCATCGATGACCAGGAAAAGCGGATGGTCTCCTTCCCCCACGAATTCTCCGGCGGCATGCGCCAGCGCGTCATGATCGCCATCGCCATCGCCAACAACCCGGACGTGATCATCGCCGATGAGCCCACCACCGCCTTGGATGTGACCATCCAGGCCCAGGTCCTGGATCTCCTGGCCGTGGCCCAGCGCGAGACCAACGCGGCCGTCGTCCTTATCACCCACGATCTGGGCGTGGTGGCCGGCACAGCCGACGACATCCTGGTCATGTACGCGGGCCGGGCCGTGGAACGGGCCAGCATCGACAAGCTCTTCGCCAAGCCCACTATGCCTTACACCATGGGCCTTTTAGGCGCCGTTCCCAAGCCCCATGTGGCGGCCAGCCAACGCCTGGTCCCCATCAACGGCAACCCGCCTTCCCTGGCGGACATCCCGGCCGGCTGCCCCTTCTCCCCCCGCTGCCCCCTGGCCGTGGACGAATGCTTCAAAACCGAGCCCCAGCTGGAGCTGGCCGAAGAAGGCACCGGCCACCTGGTCTCCTGCCTGAGGCTCAAGCACATCCAAGACAACAACCTGACTTACAAGGAGGTCTTCCCTTCGCCGGAAGACCTGCCGGCCAAGTGGGCCGACGTCCCTCGGGACCAGCGTCCGATGGTCCTCTCCCTCAAAGACGTGACCAAGACCTTCCCCATCACCAAAGGCGGGTCCTTCGGCCGGGTGATTGGCAAGCTGTCCGCTGTCGACCACGCCTCCTTCGACATCCATGAAGGCGAGACCGTCGCTTTGGTAGGCGAGTCCGGCTCCGGCAAGTCCACGACCTTGACCCAGATCGTCGAGTTGCAGAAGCCCGAAGAGGGGTCCATCACCATCATGGGCAGGAACATCGCCGACCTCTCCCGCAAGCAGCGCAAGGAGCTGCGCAAGGACGTCCAGATCATCTTCCAGGACCCTCTGAGCTCCTTGGACTCCCGCATGACCGTCTATGACGTCCTGGCCGAGCCCCTGACCGCCCAGCATTGGAACAAGGGAGACATCAACAACCGCATCGGCGAGCTGATGACCATGGTGGGGATCAACCCCGATTACGTGGACCGTTTCCCCACCCAATTCTCCGGCGGACAGCGCCAGCGTATCGCCATCGCCCGCGCCTTGGCCACCAATCCCCGCCTTCTTTTGCTGGATGAGCCCATCGCCTCCTTGGACGTGTCCATCCAGGCCGGCGTGATCAATCTTCTGGAAGACCTCCAGGCCCAGCTGAAGATCGCTTACCTCTTCGTGGCCCACGACTTGGCCGTCATCCGCCATATCTCCGACCGCGTCTGCGTCATGTACCATGGGGTGATCGTGGAGCAGGGGGAGACGGAAGACGTCTTCACCAATCCTCAGCATCCTTACACCAAGGCTCTCCTGTCCGCGATCCCCATCCCCGACCCGGTGATCGAGCGCAGCCGCGAACGCTATGTGTTCGAAGACGGGGAGCTGCATAAGGTGGAGTCTTATGGCGCCGCCCAGGGGCTTCGGGCGTAAGCGAGTCAGGATTCCGACAGGGCCGGGGCGTCAGCTTCGGCCCTTTTTCTTTCTCCCTCCTGCTGCCCCTCCCCGGCTCCTGTCTTCCTGCCTCTTTCATACGGGGACCCGCGGGAAGTGAGCTGGCGAAAGGCAAGAGAAGCAAGCGGGGACAGGAAGTCCAAAGTCCATCGGAAGGCTCAGGGAAGTATTGGAAAAGATGCCCGTCAGGAAGCTATATGATTCATACTATAGGAATTCCTTATAGCAGGTTCTCAATCCAATAAATATTTACCTCCCTTCATGGGACTTTCCCTATCCTCTGGCACGCGTCCCTTCCCTCTCTTGACTTGAATCAAGGCTTGATACCGTGGGAAAAGAGGCGTGACACGCCCAATCAATGATGAGCCTTTTCGCAGATATCCTTGACTTTTCTCAGAGGGGATTCAGTATGTGCATAGAATATCAGATTGTGGACATCCACCTTTCTCACATCTTTATTGAAGATTAGTATAAAAACCACATTGCAAGGAGAGACGCCCCACACCAGCGAGGCTCCCTTCTCGCAAAGTTTCATAAGAAACTTCGAAAGGAAGGATTGAGCAATGAAGAAGACTTCTACGCTCGTTAAGCTTGGCGCCCTTGTCGCTTCGGCCGCCACCGTTTTCGCGCTAGCCGCCTGCGGAAACAATAATGCGGGAAGCGGGTCGGCCAAGTCCGAGTCCGCCGCCGGCACCCCGGTCAACTATTCCGGCACGCTCCCTATGCCCAAGAAGGTGGGCGTCTATAACAACCCCAAGTCCCGCGACCAGTTGAAGGACAACGGATCCGTCACCTACCCCATCGTGGAGCTGGGCCCCGACTGGAACACCTGGTCCGTTAACGGCAACACCCTCTATATGAACACCCTCTGGTCCTACTACATGCCGGTCCTGTGGACCTATAACGTCGATGGCTCCAAGGTCGCCCCCAACAAGAACTACATCACCGACTACAACGTGAAGACGGTCAACGGCAAGCAGACCATCACCCTCAACTTCAACCCCAAGGCCAAATGGAACAATGGCACCCCCATCGACTGGACCGCCGTGGAAGCCGCCTGGAAGGTCCAGTCCGGCAAAGACCAGAACTACACCCCCGCCTCCACCACCGGCTGGGACCAAGTCGAATCCGTCAAGCAAGGAACCAGCTCCAAGCAGGCCGTGGTCACCATGAAGACCCCATATTATCCCGCCTACTCTTTCTTGGGCGTCTATCCTCCTCAGGCGGCGAACGTCAACGCCTACACCAAGGGATGGTCCAACGACCCGCACGACAAGGACTGGGGAGCCGGCCCCTACGTGGTCAAGAGCCTGACTGACTCCCAGGTCGTCTTCACCGCCAACCCCAAGTGGTGGGGCAACAAGCCCAAGATGACCACCGTCACCTTGAAGAAGCTGGAATCCCAGGCTGAGATCAACGCCTTCAAGAACGGCGAAATCGACACGGTCTCCCTGGGATCCAAGGACGACATCAAGGCCGTCGCCTCCGTCAAGGGAGCAACCATCCGTCGCGGTTACGCCTCCTCCGTGGGCGTCCTCGAGATGAACACCACCCGCCCCCAGCTCAAGGACATCAACGTCCGTCGCGCCATCGTCCAGGCCATCAACCGCAAGCAGCTTGACGACCTGGCCAACGCCGGCATCGACTGGAACGAGTCGGTCCCCGGGTCGGAGCTCACATACCCCACCCAGTCTTCCTATGAGGACAACATGCCCAAGGAATCCGCCTACAACGTGGCCAACGCCAAAAAGACGCTGGAAAAGGCCGGGTACAAGATGGGCTCCGACGGCTACTACGCCAAGAACGGCAAGACCCTGGCCCTGTCCTACACCACCTTCTCCGACAGCCAGAAGACCAAGGCCAATGGCCTGGCCGTGCAGAAGATGCTGAAGGCCGCTGGAATCAAGCTCACCATCGACAACCAGCCCTCCGCCAACTTCTCCACCACCCTGACTTCCGGCAACTGGGACATCGTCCGCATGAGCTGGTCCTCTTCCATCCCCACCGACGCCTTCAGCTCCGGTTATCAGCTTTATGGCTCCGACTCCCAGTCCAACTACACCCACGTCGGCACCAAGGAAATCGACGAAGCCTTCAAGAAGGTCCCCTCCATCAAGGATACGAAGCAACAGGTGGACACCATGAACGCCGCCGAAAAGAAGGCCCTGGCCCTCTACGGCACCTTCCCCTACTTCAACGGCCCCGTCATGGGCGCCTATACCAAAGGACTGGCCAACTCCGGCCCAGCCGGATGGCAGACGGTCCTGAGGGAAGACGTTGGTTGGGAGAAATAGTCCCCACTCCGGCCTCGGCATGAGCGGTCATGGCCTCTTAAAGCCCTGAGCTTCGTCTGCCGAAGCTGAGAACAGGAAAGCGGCATCCAGGATTCAGGATTCTGGGTGCCGCTTTTCATATCTTTCCTGCTGATCAGCCTGAAGGCCGCTGATTTCGGCCAAAGACCAATCGTTCGCCCGGGTCGGGACTGCTTCCTTAATTCGCCCGGGGATGGGCCCCCATATAGGATTCAATCAAAGTCTGGGGCGAGATGTGGGTGTAGATCTGGGTGGTGGTCACCGACGCATGCCCCAAAAGCTCCTGGACCATGCGCACGTCGGCCCCGCCTTGGATCAGATGGGTGGCGCAGGAATGGCGCAAAGTATGGGGATGGACTTCCTTGGTGATCCCCGCCCTGTCAGCCGCCTTCTGGACGATCTCCCAGACCGATTGGCGGGACAGGCGTTTGCCCTTTTTGTTCAGGAAGATGGCGTTGACCTCGGCCCCTTTGGCGGCCTTGGCCTGAAGCTGGGCCCGAGGACCGTCCAGATATCTTTCCATGGCCTGGCAGGCATACGACCCCAAGGGCACCAGGCGTTGTTTGTTCCCCTTGCCGGTCAGACGGGCGAAATGATCATCCAGATCGACGTCAGTCAGATTGGCCCCTACCGCTTCGGAGACGCGGGCTCCGGTCGCGTACAGGAACTCCAACAAAGCCCTGTCCCGCAAGACGACCGGGTCCGTATCCCTCTCATTGCTGGTTTTCTCCAAGAGTCTACGGACCTCTTCGATGGTGAGAACATCCGGCAGGACCGAAGCCGCCTTGGGGGGCTTGACCCCTTGCGAGACGTCGGCCTGCGCCATCCCCCGGGAGGTGAGGAAACGGTGGTATTCGTGTATGGAAGCCAGCCTGCGGGCGATGGACCTGCTGGACTCCCCCTCCTGGGACAAGCTGGCCACGAAGGTCTCCACGTCCTCCTGTCTGATTTGGTCGGGCCGGTCAATC
This sequence comes from Parascardovia denticolens DSM 10105 = JCM 12538, assembly GCF_001042675.1. NCBI lineage: Bacteria > Bacillati > Actinomycetota > Actinomycetes > Bifidobacteriales > Bifidobacteriaceae > Parascardovia > Parascardovia denticolens. Next base: position 812,297 of record NZ_AP012333.1, on the reverse strand, counting down.
CCATGCCTAGCCAGCCAGGCCATGTACTTCTTCAAATCGGATTCATAAGCCCGGCGCGTGGCTTCGGACAAGCCTTTCTCAATCGAGATGTAGCCGAGGAAGAGCTCCCTGCCGGTCTCGAAATCCTCATTCGTCGCGGTCATCGTCCCGCCTTTCCGCTTTCTGTGTCAAATCTGTATCAAATCCTCTTGCAAGTCCGTCTCAGGCCTACCCGAGATTCCGTCAAATACATCCCCTCAAATCCTATCGCTTCTCCCCCGTCCTCCCCCGATTTTCGGCCCAATCCTCGCAAAAGGCCCATCCGGTTTCCCGGATGAGCCCAAAAGGGGAATGATTCCCTCAGCTATCAGACGACTGTCCAGCGATCATCAGTCCTCGCCCAGAAGGTGAGGATTGCAGGCCACGAAGACCAGATAGCAGGCGGGGACGATCAGGACCAGGGCGGAGCCGAGTTGGCTGCCGACCAAGGAGGAGATGCCGCCCATGATCGGAGGCAGGATGGCCCCACCGATCAGGCCCATGATCATCAGGCCGGAGATCTCGTTCTGACGCTTGGGCATATGGAGACCGGCGATGGAGAACATGAGGGAGAAGACGTTGGAGTTGCCGAAGCCGACTAAGGCCAAGGCCACATAGAGGATCCAGTTGACCGGCAGGACCGTGGTGAAGAGGATGAAGCAGAGGACGGACAAGGCCACACAGGTGGCGCAGATGGCCACGGTCACCTTGTTGGAATACTTGGCCAGGGCCCACATGCCCACGGCGAAGCCCAAGGTACGGAAGGCGAAGTAAATCGACGTGGTGTAGGCGGCGGCGGAAGCCTTCATGCCGGCATGAGCCCCCATCAGGAACTGGGGGGCGTAAGTGTTGACCCCGGCGTCGATGCCCACATGGCAGAGGATGCCGATGAAGCAGAGCAGGATGACCGTATCGCCCAGAAGTCCCAGCACCTTGCCGAAGGACATGTCGGGGGCGGTCTGCTTCTCCTCCTGGATCTTATCAGCGGCCAGCCAGACGAAGGCCAGGACGGAGATGATCAGGAAGATCACGTACATGAACCACCAGATGTGGAAGGCCTGACCCAGCCAGGCGGCGATGAGAGGAGCCGAGAAGGAAGCGATGGCCTTGACGAACTGGCCGGCGGAGATGGTGCTGGAATAGCGGTCTCCGGAAACCAGGTTGGCGATCAGAGGGTTCAGGGACACCTGCATGAAGGTGTTGCCTATGCCCAAGAGGATGAAGGAGATGACCATGAGAGCCAGCTTGCCGCCTTTGGGGACGCCGGGAATGGCGTAAGCGAAGATGGGGAAGATGCAGGCGCCGATGGTGATGGCGATGGAGATCAGGACGGTCACCCGGCGGCCATACTTGTTCATGCAATAGCTGGTGGGGATGGCGAAGATGAAGAACCAGAAGAAGACCATGGTGGTGAAGAGGCTGGCTTGTCCGGATGACAAGGTCAGATCCTCTTTCACGAGGTTGGTCGCGGTTCCTACGAAATCGACGAAGCCCATGGTGAAGAAGGCCAGGAAAATCGGGGCGATGACGCCTGCTGAGGCTTGTTTCGTTTGTCGTGTCATTTTTTGTTCCATGAAAAATCCTTAGAACGAGGGGAAGATGGTTCTGCCGAAAAGATAGAAACACTCACCTGATGGCGCACGCACGCCAAGCACACGTTGGGCGCGCGAAGAAAGACAGAGAACCGCCGGACAAGAGGATCCTTCCACAGCGTCGGTGAGGTCAGGCCAGCCGGTCGCCATCCAAACCGGAAAGAGGCGGACAGCGGCTGAGAAGCCTGGAAGAAAGATACAGACGGAGAGCACGAGGTCCCTTACGGACCGTGATTTATTCCAGCCCTTGATCCGCCACGTAATCGGGGATCTCGTCGGGATACTCCGGCCAGGCCCCGGCCTTGGTGCACACATAAGCGGCCACGTTGGCCGCCCTCTTATGGGCCAGGTGGAGCGGGGTGCCCTTGAGGATCTCGATGCAGAAGACGCCGGAGAAGGAATCGCCGGCGCCGACGGTGTCGATCACTTCCACCTTCGGGGTGACGACCTTGGAGAAGGCCCCGCCCTTGCCGAAGACTTCGGAATATTCGCTGCCGGCCGTCAGGATCACGTAATCCAGGTCATACTGCTTGAGGAACCACTGGGCCACTTCCTCGGGGGTGCCGGGGACGCTGAACATGGTCTGGAGCTGGGTGATCTCTTCGTCGTTGATCTTGAAGACGGTGGCGGATTCGAGCTGCTCTTCGATGAGGATCTTGGAGTAGAAATCGCCGCGAAGGTTGATGTCGAAATACTTCATGGTGCCAGGATGGACCTGGTCGAGCAAACGCATGATGGTGTCATGTGATTCCTGGCTGCGGCAGGCCAAGGTCCCGTAGCAGACGGCGTCGGCCTGCTTGACCAGATCGACCATGTCCTTGGTGAAGGGGATATGGTCCCAAGCGACGTCCTTGACGATGTCGTAGGTCGGGATGCCATCGCTCAGATGGACTTCCACGGTTCCGGTCGGATAAGCGTTGCGTTTGATCACATGCTTGATGCCGGCCTTCTTGACCTCTGCTTCCAGCTCATCTCCGAGTTCGTCTTCTCCCAAAGCGCTGATCGCATATCCATCGGCCCCGTTCTTCATGGAATGGTAGCAGAAATTCGCAGGGGCGCCACCGGCTCGTTTGCCGGTGGGAAGCATGTCCCACAAAAGCTCGCCCAGGGCTACGACAATATGCTGATCTTTGGATTGTGCTGAATCACCCATCTGATTCCTTTCTATCTGAAGATGGAGACCATACTCTACGTCTTATCTTCATTGAATGAGACTTCTTTGAGGAGACGCAAACGTTGCATCTCGCACACTCCCACTCTACTCTAGAAAAGGCGGAATCACAAAAGGACACGCCTCTGATAGGAGGCTTCTTCACATTAGAACGTGCAAGTAAGAAGGCCTAGAGCGAAATCCTTCCTAGACCGGGATGAGGGGACGAGCGAAATGAACGAAAGGCATGAAAAAAGGGATGGTTCCAAGACCATCCCCTGAATCGAAAGGGAGGGCGCTCCCCTTCTCGGAGCTGTAGGTTCCGGCTCATCAGCCGTTCCGACTTTCCGCTTGCCCCGACCTTGCTTACTTGGCGGGAGCGTTCACGTCCGCCGGCAGAGCCTTCTTGGCGGCATCCACGATGGAGACGAAAGTGTCATGATCGTTCACGGCCAGGTCAGCCAAAGCGCGGCGATCGAGTTCGATGCCGGCCAGGCGCAGACCCTGGATGAAGCGGTTGTAAGTCATGCCTTCGGCGCGGACGGCCACGTTGATGCGGGTGATCCACAGCTTGCGGAAATCACCCTTGCGGGCCTTGCGGTCGCGGAAGCTGTAAGTGAAGGAGTGCAGGAGCTGCTCCTTGGCCTTACGATAAAGGCGGGAGCGCTGGCCACGATAGCCCTTCGCCCGCTCGAGCACCACACGACGCTTCTTATGCGCATTCACTGCGCGCTTGACACGTGCCATAATTCAATTCCTCGTCTTTCTTGACGTCTGTTCTAAAATCTATTTCTTCGTATATCCGTCTGGACTCGCCGGCTAAGATCTGGCCTCAGGCGTTGAGCATGGCGGCCAGCTTCTTGGTCTGGGCCTTGGCCAGAACCTTGTTGTCGGACATGCGACGACGCCGGGAAGCGGACTTGTTCTCCAGATTATGGCGCATGGCGCTGCCGTTGTGGACCATCTTGCCCTTGCTGGTGGTGCGCACGCGCTTGGACAGGGCGGAATTACTTTTCATCTTTGGCATTATTTGCCCTCCTTAGGTGATGCCTTCCCCTCGCCCTCATCCGCGGGACGGGAAGAAGTCTTCTTCGTGGAAGTCTGGGGATTCTCTGATTCCGAATCAGTCTGCTCGGCGGCGGAAGAGCCCTTGCCCAGGGAGGCGAGAGCCTCCTTTGCTTCCTGGGCCGCGGCCTTTTGAGCCTCTTCCTTGGCCTTCAAGCGCGCCTGTTGACGGGCCTGGCGCTCTTCGCGGGAATCGGCCCCGCGACGGCGCTGCTCGGACTGCTTGTGGACCTTCTTGCCTTTAGGCGCCAACACCATGATGATGTTGCGTCCATCACGGCGAGGGGCGGATTCGACAGTGCCGAACTCCTCCACTTCATCAGCCAGACGCTGCATGAGCTCGATGCCTCCCACCGGCCGGGACTGCTCGCGGCCTCGGAGCATGATGCTCACCTTGACCTTGTCTCCCCCTTCCAGGAAGCGGGACACCTGGTTCTTCTTGACTTCGAAATCATGATCATCGATCTTCAGGCGGAAACGCGATTCCTTGACTTCGGCTGTGCTCTGGTTACGGCGAGCTTCACGGGCTTTGATCTTCTCGTTGTACTTGAACTTGCCATAGTCGATGAGCTTTGCCACAGGCGGCTTGGCGTGCGCGGACACCTCGACCAGGTCGAGGTTGGCCTCACGCGCGAGATTCATGGCGATCGAGGTCTTCACGATGCCGACCTGCTCACCGTTCGGTCCGATCAGACGGACCTCGGAAGCGCGAATCTCATCATTAATACGTTGTTCGCTGATGATGACTCCATTTCATCTTTGCTCCGCCTTCTTGTTCCCGGCCGGGATGGCAAGGAGAAGAAAGCGGAATCGCTTTTGAATCACCCTAATCGGAAACATGGCTTCCAACGCCCGCCCAAAGCTTCGCCCTCGCAGGCGACGAATGCTTGAAACATCCCTTGGACGGGGAAGCATGATTCCTCATGCATGGCCGGACGACCGGCCGTGGCTGCAGCCCAAGGCTTCAGCCTGAACCCGGAGCCTCAAAAGGTTCCCAGGTGGGAGATCCACTTTCTTGATTTCTCAAGCTTTTACAGTGTAAGACCGCCCCATGACAATCACCGGTCGCTCTTACTTACTTTTTGTCATCCTTCTTATGCTTGCCCTTCCTCTCCCCTTTGTCGGCCGACCTGGTCTGCCTGGTCTGCTTGGCCTGTTTGCCGTGTTTGCGTCCATGTTTGCCGGACGGGGATGAAGAATCCAGGGTGACCTTCTTATCCTGATTGATCATGCTGGCCAGCTTCTCCACGCTCATATGCTGGTTGCGCTCATGGTAGCGCTCCCGACCGTGCAGGTACTGCTCTTCATCCTCATGAAGCCAGCCGCGGTAATCGCCCATCCATCCGTCCGGGGTGAAACCGGATTCGCCATAGCTGTCCGGCAGGTCTGGCTGGGCGCCACCAAGAGGACGCGGGGTCTGGGCGGCCCGCACGCGGACCACGTTGCTGGGGTCGTTGATGGCGATGGGGGCCGTGGGATCGGGCTCGGTAGCGCCGGAGGTCCGGGCGGCCATACGGGCGGGCAGGGTCTCGGCGATCCGGGAGACGATGAAGCACATGATGAAGTAGAGGATGCCGGCCATGAACAGGGTCTGCAGGATGTTAAAGTACATGGACCCCAGGCGGCGGGATTGCTGGAGTAGGTCCGTATACAGGATGATGGACCCCAAAGCCGTATCCTTCAGAACCACCACCAGCTGGGTGACGGCTGCGGGCAGCATGGCGTAGATGGCCTGGGGGACTTCCACCAACATCAGGGACCGGGTCCTGGTCAATCCCAGGGCCAAAGCCGCCTCATGCTGTCCGCCGGGCAAGGAGCCGACCCCGGACCGGACCAACTCGGCCACCACGGACCCGTTATAGAGGACCAAGGAAAGGGTCACGGCCCAATAGGAGGCGGAGGGGACGTCCAATGAGGCGAACCAACGCCACATGAAGATCATCATCAAGAGGACGGGGACGGCCCGGCAGAACTCCACGACGATGCCGGAGAGCCAGCGGACGAAACCGTTGGGGATGAGACGGCCAATTCCGAAGAGGAGGCCGAAGAGGACGGACCCCACGATGGCCACACCGGCGGCGGCCAAAGTCTGCACCAGGCCGGGCAGGTAGAAGTCGGTCCATGCTTCCGAATCCAAAGCGGGCCGCCACAGCTCCCAGGAAAGCTGGTTCTCCCCTTGGGGAGGCCGCCACAGACGGACGAGGACCAAGGCCACCAGGACGACGATGAGGAAGGCCCCCATGGCGTTGGCTATGCGGATCTTCTTCATCCCCTTCGGACCTGGGGCGTCGAAAAGAAGCTGGGTGGAAGTATCGGTATGGGAGGAGGATGTCATCGGCGCACCGCCAATCTATTGGACAGGTAAGTGGTCAAAAGGCCAATGGGGATGATGAGGATCACGTACCCCAAAGCGAAGACCAGGAAGATCTGGACGATTTGGCTGGGATGGAATTCCAACATCTCCGACATGAGGGAGGAGGTCTCGGTGGTGACGGAAGCGGCCGCGGCCACGGTGGAATTCTTCAACAAGGCGATGAGGGTGTTGCCCAAAGGGGCGATGGACCCGCGCAAGGCCTGGGGAAGGATGACCGAAGTGATCGACTGGAAGAAGGTCAGACCCAGGGCCCGGGAAGCCTCGGCCTGGCCCACCGGGATGGTGTTGATGCCGGACCGCAAGGATTCGGAGACGAAAGAGGCCGTGTAAAGACTGAGGCCGGTCACGGCCAGCCAGAAGAAGTTGATCGTGAAGTCATCGGAGAAGCCCAGCTTGAGCTGACCGAAGAAACCCAAGACCATGAAAACCATGATGATGGTCAAAGGCATGTTCTTGAAGAATTCGGTGTAGGCGGCGGAGAAACCCCGCAGGGAGTCCACCGGGCTGATCCGCATCATGACCAGGATGGTCCCGATGATCATGGAGAAGAGGGCGGCCCAGAAAGTGATCTCGATGTTGACCCAGAAGGCGCCGACGATGTTGTATTCGCGGAAAAGGGACGCGAATCCGGAGAAAAATTCAGACATGACGTTTACCTCCTGCCTATTCCTCGACCGCTTTGGGCGGGTTGTACCGGGCGTCGGGCCGGTAGCCGGAGCCATCCGTGTCTTTGGACAGGGCCCGCTGCCAGGCCCCGGTGGCGACCATCTCGTTGATGGCCGCGTTGATCTTATGGGCGAAAGCCTTGGATTTCGCGTTCTTCTGGATGCCCACCCCATAATATTCCTGGGTGAAAGGCCTGCCGACCAGTTTCAGGCGGCCGCGGGCGTTGGCGGACAAGCCCGCCAGGATGATGTCATCCGTGGTCACCGCATCCACGATTCCGGAGAAGAGGGCGGTGGCGCATTCAGCGTAGGACGGCTGTTCCATGAGCTGGACCTTGTTGGAATACTTCTGCTTGATGACCGTGGCCGAGGTGGAACCGGTGACCGAACACAGGCGTTTGCCGTCGAGATCCTGGGGACCGTGGATGTTCGTGTTATCTTTGCGGACCAGGAGGTCCTGGCCGGCGACCAGGTAAGGGCCGGCGAAATCGACGGTCTTCTTGCGGTCGTCGGTGATGGAATAGGTGGCCAGAATCATGTCCACATCCCCGTTTTGCAGCATGGTCTCGCGCTGCTTGGAGGGGGCTTCCACCCAATTGATCTCGTAGTCCTTATAGCCCAGTTTGTTGGCTATGTACCGGGCCACGTCCACGTCGAAGCCGGAATAGGTCCCGTTTTTCTTGTAGCCCAGGCCGGGTTGGTCGAATTTGATCCCGATGGTGATCACATGGTCGCTTTTCCCCCGAACGGCCCCGCAGGCCGACAGGCCGACCGCGGTGGTCAAGGCCAGGATCAGGGAGCAGATTTTCCATAGGAGGCGGCCAGGACCGGCGGTCGTTTTCGTTCTCATGTTCGTCATGATCCCTCCTAGTGTTCGATGATCTTGGAGAGGAAGTCCCGAGCCCGGTCGGTCTGCGGATGCTCGAAGAAGTCATCCGGCTTGGCCGATTCCAGGACCTTGCCATCGGCCATGAAGATGATCCGGTCTGCCGCCTTGCGGGCGAAGCCCATCTCATGGGTCACGCAGATCATGGTCATCCCCTCGTTGGCCAAGGAAGTCATGACGTCCAGGACTTCGTTGACCATCTCCGGATCCAAGGCGGAGGTCGGCTCATCGAACAGCATGACCTTGGGATGCATGGCCAGGGCCCGGGCGATGGCCACACGCTGCTGCTGACCGCCGGACAGCTGGGAAGGCATCTTGGAGGCCTGGGAATCCACCCCCACCCGGGCCAGAAGCTCCATGGCCTCGTCCTGAGCCTCTTGCTTCTTCATATGCCTGACTTTGATGGGGGCCAGGGTCACGTTGTCCAGAATGGTCTTGTTGGCGAAAAGATTGAACTGCTGGAAGACCATGCCGACTTCGGCCCTGAGGCCGGCCAAGGCCTTCCCCTCCTGAGGGAGGGGCTCGCCGTCGATGAGGATGGTGCCGGAGTCGATGGTCTCCAAACGGTTGATGGTGCGGCACATGGTGGACTTGCCGGAGCCGGAAGGCCCCAGGACCACCAGCACTTCGCCTTTGGTCACTTCCAGGTTGATGTCCTTGAGCACGTGGAGGGAACCGTAGTGCTTCTCCACATGCCGGAGCTGGACCAGGGCGTGGGTGGGGTCTTTCTTGTCCGACTGGCCGGCATGGCCACCTTGACCGGTCGTGTCTTTCCCGTCCGTCGTTTGATCGGTTTTATCGGTTATATCGATTTTATCTGTTTTATCCGCTGTATCCGTTGCGTCCTTCATCCGCTCATCCGCTTCCGCGCTCCGGGCGGAAGCCAAAAGGTCCTTCTGCATATCATCAGACATTTTCTTGCACCTCCCGTACTATTCCTTATTGGCTTTGATGAATCCCTTCTCTGGAATCCAAGCTTTTTTCTCTTTCTTTTTCCTATCAACCATAGCATAGCTGTTTGCCACCGGCCTGAATCGACTGAATATCAAGGTTCAGATGGCGAACATCACCCCCACTTTCTATGTATAAAAACATAAAGAACGACCCCTGCATCAGGAAAGAAGCAGGAGCCGTTCTTGGCTCAGCGCATGCTAGGCCGGCTTATAGATCCGGAACCTGCGGAAGTCCCGCAAGCCCCGGAACCCGGAAGATCAGCCTTGAGCCGCTTCGGTCAACTCCAGGATCATCGACAGGACCCGCTTGGCGGACAGCTGCAGGTCGGCCTTGGTCAAGGCGTAAGGATGCTGCGGGTCGGCCAAGGCGTCGAGGATGTCCTTCTTATCCGAAGGGATGCCGGGCATGGTCACGTCGTTGCCGGCTTTGATGTCCCCGGCGGCGGAAGCGCACGGCCATTGGTCCCCCTTGGGACCCATCCCGCCGGTCACCAGCCAGTCGGTCATGACGAAGCCGTCGAAGCCCCACTCATCCCTTAAGGCCTCGGTCACCAGGTCGCGGCGGTTGCAGGTGTGCTCCCCGTTGACCAGGTTGTAGGAGGTCATGACGGTGCGGGGATGGGAGAGCTTGACGCAGATCTCGAATCCTTTCAGATAGATCTCTCGCAGAGCCCTTTCGGAGATCTTGTTGTTCTGGAAGTAGCGGTTGGTCTCCTGGTTGTTGGCGGCGAAATGCTTGATTGTGGTCGCGCAGCCGGGATGGCGGTGAACCCCGTTGGTGATGGCGACGGCGGTCCGGCCGGCTACCAGGGGGTCCTCGGAATAGTACTCGAAGTCACGGCCGCACAGGGGGGACCGGTGGATGTTCATGGCCGGAGCCAGCCACAGGTGCACCCCATAGGACTCCATCTCATCGCCCACCAGATCGCCGCAGTCGGCGACCAGGTCGTCGTTCCAGGCCTGGGCCAGCTCCGTGCCGATGGGGATGGCCGTGCAGTACTGGTAGTAGGTCAAGGTCGATTCCGGCGACTTGGCTCCCCCGCTGAGGACGGTCTCCCTTTCCTCGGGCGTGAACATGTAGGTGATGTCCCCGGCCATGGAAGGCATGAGGGAGACGGCCTTGCCTTCCTGATCCAAATAGTACTTCTGGGACAGGCGCAGGCCGGCGGGGCCGTCCGACATGACCAGGACAGGCAGGTCGCGGTCTTCCAGCTTATGCGTGGTCTCCCCCGCGGCCCCGGCCACCGTGCTGGAGGCGTTGCCGGTCACTTCCATCAGGTCGCCTGATTCCTTGAAGGAACCGATGCAGAGGTAGGTGAGCTCTTCCTCGGTCAAGGATGCCACGAAGGCATCGACGCTCCTCTTGCCCGCGACCACCTCTTTCCAGGAGAATGGCTCGACTGCAGACAGCTCCTGCGGCTCCGCCTGGTATTCCACCCTCGCGGGTTGGATGGCTCCAGCCGGAACGGCCACTACCGGGGCGGCGGCGATTTCAGCCTCTTCCTGCGGGTAGCCGATGGGCTGACCGGCCGGAACCGAGTCTTCGAAGCCGCAATCTCCTCCGATGGAGTGGAGCTGTTCGGTGATGAAGTCGGAATCCACAGTGAGGACGCCGGCCACGTGGGTGGACCGGGAAGAGTCCCCCATCCGGACCAGGTAGGAACCGGCTTCCACCACGTAGGCGGACTCTTCCTGATCATAGGAGGCCAAGGAGGCCAGACCGAAGCTGATCCGCAGGGTCTGGGACTCCCCCGGCCGCAGTTCGCCGCTCTTGGCGAAATCGACCAGGGTCTGGTATGGCTTGGCGATTCCGCGGGACCCCTGCGGAGCGGACAGGTAGACCTGAACCACATCCTTGCCAAGGGCTTCGCCGGTGTTGGTCACCACGGCCTCGACGGTCACCTGGTCCCCTTCCAGGCTGAAGCCCGCCGGCTCCACCGTGAAGGAGGTGTACCCCAAGCCATAACCGAAGGGGTAGGAAGGAGACAGGCCGGCCGAATCGAAGTACCGGTAGCCGACGAAGACGCCCTCCTTGTATTCGGTGTTGTTCGGGTCCCCGAAGCCTTCGGTGGAAGGATAATCCTCGATAGGGGCCCAGGTAGTGGTCAGCTTGCCCGAGGGGTAGCTTCGGCCCAGCAAGACATCGGCGCAGGCGTCCCCGGTCGCCGTTCCCAGCTGTCCTAAGAGGAGGATGGTCTTGACCTGGTCGAGCTCCGACAGGTCAACCACCCCGCCGACGTTGAGGACGAGCACGAACTTGTCATATTCCTCGTTGAGGGCGGTGATGTCACGCAGCTCGCTTTCGGTCAGCTTGATGTCCCCTCTGACCGGACGCCGGTCGGACCCTTCACCGGAGTTGCGGGCCAGGACGTAGACGGCCACGTCGGCTTCCCCTCCTTGCCCTTCCGGCTCCAGGGGGATGTCATAGTCGGGTTCCAGCGGGGACTTGCCCATGGTGGCCAGGATCGGGTTGATCCCGGCCTTTTCCGCCTCGGCCCTGATGCCCGTGTAGAAGGACCGCTTGGTCTGGTCGACCACCTGGTCGTAGGCGTCCAGCCAGGCCGTGGTGGTGATGGCGACCCCCGCCCGGGTCAGCCCTTCCTCCACGGAGACGAAATGGCGGACGTTCACGTCGCCGGAGCCGGTTCCGCCTTTGATGGTCTGCCGGGCCCCGTTGCCGTAAAGGGCGATGGACCGCGGATCCTTCAAAGGCAGGGTCCCGTCGTTGCGCAAGAGGACCATGCATTCGGGGGCCAGTTTGCGCACGGTCCCCTCATGGGCCTCTTCAAAGGCCTGTTTGTCCGGATTCTTGATACGAATGGTCATGAAAGCTCCTTACTTGACGCTCTTGATGAAGATGATTTGATGACGCCACGGATGACGAAGACGTCATGGCGAGGGAACACTCGAAGGGACGTATGCCGAACGCCGCCTGCTCATCCCGGCATCCTCGCCAAAGACGAAACGGGCATCCGTTTTCATTATAATCCGGCCCCGAATATTCGGGGAAACGTTCAGCCCAACACGCCGAAATGTTGGAGGGCCCGATAAATCCCGTCCTCATCGACGCTGCTGGTCACGTAGTCGGCGTGGGATTTCACCAGGTCGCTGGCGTTCCCCATGGCCACCCCAATCCCGGCGTAGTCGATCATATCGATGTCGTTCTCGCCGTCGCCGAAGACCATGCAGTTCTCCCGCTTAAGCCCCCAGGAATCCAACAAGGCGGCGATCCCCTTGTCCTTCCCTCCGTCGGCGGGGATGAAGTCGGCGAAATCCTTATGCCAGCGCAGAGCCCGGGTATGGTGGAAGATTCCGGTCACTTCAACCACCCTTTCCGCAGTCAGATAGATGCTGAACTGGTAAAGCTCATGCGTCTTGGTCCGCTCATAAGGGTCGTCGATGACCGCTGAAGGGGCCGTGTCCTTCAAGCTGTCATAAAGCTTCTTCGCCTCAGGGGAAAGGAAATTGAGATAACCGTATTCCAGCTCGGAGAAATGGACCCCAGTCTCGGGATGGGTCTTGAGGTAGTCGAGCAGGAGGCGGACGTCCCCTTGATCCAAAGGCTCCCGCCTCTGGTACCCCCGCTCGTCGTAAGCCACCTGGCCCGTCATGCAGACGGTGCCGTCGAATTCCATGCCCAGCACTTTCTTGACCGCCTCGTATTCATGAGGGGACCGACCGGTCGCCAAAGAGGCCTTGATCCCCTGTTCCCGGCAGGCGGAGATGGCGGCCCGGGTGGAAGCCGGCACCTGGCTGGTCTTGAAGGAAGTGAGGGTCCCGTCGATGTCGAAGAAAAGGGCGGTGATGGGGGTGGAGACAGTCATACCCCCTAATCTACCGTGGCCGCTTGAGCTTTCTGCGGCCACGAAAGGAAAATGGACGAATGGCTCACTATACTGGTCTTCATGACCGAATCCGTGGACCATCTTCTCAACGCCACCGACTTCGCCGGCCTGGGGCCGCAAGCGGAAAAGGAGGGGGCCGAGCACAGCCGATGCGCCATCTTCGCCGCCGGCAGCTACTACGAAGATCCCCCCTACCTGGACAAGTCCTACCTGATCGTGGCCGCGGACGGCGGCTTGGATTACATCAGCTCCTTGGGCATCACCCCCCATGCGGTCATCGGGGATGACGACTCCCTGCGGGACCCATCCGTGTGTCAGGGCCTGGATCCGGACACCGAGTTGATCACCCTGCCCAGCCAAAAGGATGACACGGACCTGGTCGCCGCCATCAAATACGGCTGGGAGCAAGGGATCCACCAGTTCGACATCTATGGAGCCTTGGGCGGGCAGATCGACCACACCATCGCCAGCCTGAAAGCAATCGCCCTGGTGGCCGAAGCCGGAGGCATCGCTTTCCTCCACGGGGACAGGACCATCGTGACCGCCATCAGCCAGGCGACCATGACCTTCCCGGCCGGCTATGTGTCCCCCCGCCGGATGATCTCCCTCTTCGCCCACAGCCGCACCTGCTCCGACCTGACCATCGAAGGGCTCAAATACGAACTGAGCCACGCCCAGGTGGACAATTCCCATGATTTCGGTTCCCGCAACGAGTTCCTGCCGGACAGGCGGGCCACGATCAGCCTGGACCAAGGGACCCTCCTGGTCACCTATCCCAGCGAAGCCCCTTACCCCACCATCGTCACCCGCTTGGCCCCGGCTGATACCTTGGGGCCCATCGCCCGTACCGTCTCCGACCGCCTGAACCGGCAAGCCTGGAATTCCCAAGCCTGAAAGGCCTAGTCCAAGCCTCCCGAACGAGGGATGAGCACGTCTAGGAGGAAGAGGCCGTCATGGGCATTGATAGTTACCAAGCCCTTGTATTGCTGGGCCACCAAACGGATGGATTGGACCCCGAAACCGTGGTAGCGCTTGTCTTCCTTGCTGGTGCGCAGGACCCGCTTCTCCCGACGGTCGGGGTCGGCATGGGAGCTGATCGACCGGGCGCGCACGATCCGATTGTTGTTGTCCCGGTAAGTGAGCACCCCTTCGTAGGGGTTCTCGATATGGAAGATGACCATCCCCTTGTCTTCCCGGACGGTCATGCGGATGTAGCGGCGGGAGGGGTCGGAGATCTTGGAGACGGCTTCGATTGCGTTGTCCAAGGCGTTTCCGAAAAGGGAGTAGATGTCTTGGGGCTTCATGAAGGAAAGCTTGGACCCGTCGATCATCCTCTCCAGCTGGATCGACCGTTCGGTGCAGATCAGGGATTTGTTGGTCAGAAGGACGTCCAAGGCCTCATTGCCTGAATGGAGGGACGAATCGTAGAAAGAGACCAGCCGGCCCAGGTCCTGGATCTGGTCGTCGGGGATCTTCCCTCCCAGAAGGTTGAGTTGCTTTTTCAGGTCATGGGTCTTGACGTTGATCAGCTCGATGGTCTCCTTATCAGCCGCCAGCTTGTTCTTCTGCTCGTTGAGAAGTTGCTGGAGGACGGCCGATTCGTGGATGGTGGCGAAGCGGTCTCCGATCTCGGTCATGAGTTCAAGCAGGAAACCGCAGGTGATCATGCGGGTCATGATGAAAGTGACGAAGATGAGGGGGCTGACCTGCTCCCCGGTCGTGGATCCGTTATACAGACTGGCGAAGATGGTCACGCAGAGGAAGACGCCGATGACGAGGGCCAGGATCCGGGCCCCGATCACCACGTCCAGGGACTGCCAAGCGATGCGGCGGGCGAAAAGCAGGTAGGCGAGGACGAAGAAGGGAATGAGGCAGAGGGGGTAAAGGACCAAGGAAAGCCAGGAGGTCTCCCCCGCCGGACCGATCAGTTTGACCAGGCCGTAAGTGGTCACCTGGGCCCCGCAGTAGATGAAATGCTGGGCCGTCACCCCGGCCACCAGGTAAAGCAGGAGATGGCGGACGTCCGATTCCAGACAGACCCACATGGTGAAGAAGAGGCCGGCGTAGAAGACCAGACACCGGACGATGGTCGTGGCTGCGTTGGCCGGCACATAGGTGGCCCAGAAGTTGCCTATGGCCAGCAAGGCGGCCAGACACAGCAGGCCCTTCCAAGCCCATCCTTTTTTCCTTTTGATCTTCCATGTGAAAAGGATGACCGACAGGAGAAGTTCCAAGACGAAGCCGGAAGCGGAGAAGAAGGAGACCAGACCCTGGCCGGAGGCGGCCAGGAAGTCATAGAAGGGGTTAAGCCGCATAGCCGGCCCCCAACTCCTGGGCCAGTTGGGCGAAGAAGTCCTTCTTATAGGCCCGGCCGATGGGCAGCTCGTCCCCGTCCACCAAGGTCACGGTGGAGCCGGAGATGGATTCGATCTGCCGGACGTTGACCAGGTGCTGCCGGTCGCAGCGGAGGAAGCCCTTGTCCCCCAAGCGGTCCGACGCCTCCTGCATGCTGCCCACCGAGTTGAGCACCCTTTCGCCGGGGCCTTCCAGGTGATAACGCAGGTCGTGCCGGTGGACTTCGATGTATTTGATGTTGCGCAGGAGGATTCTCTGGGCGTACCCCTCTGGGCCACGATGACGCTGTCGGAATTGTTCCGGCAGGCCCGGACGGCCCGATCCATTTTGCGTTCGAAAGTCTGGTATTCCATGGGCTTCATCACATAATCCAAGGCGTTCACCTCATAGCCCCGGGAGGCGTACTGGGCCAGGTTGGTCACGAAGATGAGGATCACTTCCTGGTCGAACTGCCGCAGGCGTTTGGCGGCGGACAGGCCGTCCATGCCCGGCATCTCGATGTCCATGAAGACCAGGTCGTAGCGGGCCTTGTAGGAATCCAGGAAGTCGGAAGGCCGGCCGAAATGCTCAAGGCGGAAGTCCACTCCGCGCTCGGCCCCGTACCGCTGCAGGCAGGAATCCAGGCGACGCGCGTCGTCTGGCTCGTCCTCCACTATCGCCACTGTCAGCATTCCGGCTCCTTGCCTGTCGGGCTTGATCGTCTTCGGTCTTCCGCTTGTCTGATGAAACAACCTTGAATATTGTAACAGTCTTAATATTGTAACAATCATCCGGCCCCGCCTGCCCCCCTATCCTTTCGCCCGAGTAGACTGGAAGGCCTGAATACACCGGCAAGGACGGACGAGGAGGCGGCCATGGACGATCACGATAAGCTGAAGAAGCGCCAGAAGCAGGCGCGCGACCATTCCCGCTCCACCCGCAGGTCCAGCCTGGCCCATACCACCCTGCGCCTGATCAACACCTTGCTCATCCGCTTGGGATCCTTCTTCTCCTCTCCCTTCCGTAAGGCCGGGAGCGGCGAGAAGAGGGGCGAGCACGATCTGGAGGAGGTCTACTCCCCCATCGTCGGCCATACCGTGGCCCTGGAAGAGACGGGGTACAAGGTCTTCTCCTCCCATATCCTGGGGGAAGGGGTCGGCATCATCCCTGATAAGTCCTACTCAGGCGTCTATTCCCCGGTGTCAGGGACCATCAAGACGGCCCCTGACACCGGCCATGCCTACGGGATCGAGACCAAAAGCGGGGTGGAGATTCTCCTGCACATCGGGGTGGGCACGGTCAAGATGAAAGGGAAGGGCTTCCGCAAGCACGTCTCGGCCGGGGACCACGTCCATGTGGGCGACAAACTGGCCGACGTGGATTACCGGGCGATCAAAAAGGCCTGCTACAGCAACGTGACCATCATGACCGTCACCAATTCCCGCAAGATGGAGGAAGTCATCGCCTGGGAGGACATCAACGTCGACGTCGGAACCCCCATCATTGAGGTCACGCACTAAAATTCCCCGGATTGTTCGCCCTCGAAAGCAAAAAACGCGGCTTTGATTGTTGCTTTTTCCAAAAAATAGGTGTATGGTGGTTCCTGTTAGCGATAACAGGGTTGTTACTCTGATGAGGCAAGACCTGGGGTCGGACGTCAAGTCTGGCTCCAGGCCTTTTTTGTACGCTGGCAGCGCTGTCAGCAGGAATCATCTCCCGACAACCTCCTTATCCCTTTGGCCGATCCTCGCGACCCGAGAACCGGCTTGAAGGAGAAAAACTCACAGTTGAGAAAGGATTCCTTATGGGAAATAGGGAAAACGCCCAAGCCATCATCAAAGAAATCGGTGGCCCCGGCAATATCGTGACCCTGACGCATTGCGCGACCCGTTTGCGCTTCGCCCTCAAGGACGCGACTCATATCGACTCGAACAAGTTGGAGGACATCCCCGGCGTCTTGGCCGCCATCCCCCAGGGTTCGAACAACTACCAGGTGGTCATCGGAGGCGGTGTGGAAGCCGTCTACAACGACATCATGGCCCTGCCCGAGATGAATAATGTTGCTAAGGGCACCCCCCAAGAAAGTGAAACCGGCATGTCCGATGCCGATGTAAAGGCGCAAGAAAGGGCGAAAGTCAAGGGCAAGAATCGCTTCGTCGATTCCTTCTTCGAATTTTTGTCCGACTCCTTCCGCCCCATCATCGGCGTCCTCTTGGGCGCCTCCCTTATCATCGCCATCGTCAATGTCCTCATCGCTTGCCATCTGATACCAAATGACACGGCCAACCCCACTTTGATCTTCGTCCAGGCCATGTGGAAGGGCGTCTTCTACTTCTTGCCACTCATGATCGCTTACAATGGCGCCAAGAAACTGAAAGTAGATCCCTGGGTGGGGACCGCTGTCATGGCGGCGGTCATGACCCCTCAGTTCATGGCCTTGTCCGCACCCGACACCTATAAAAGCGTTTTCGGGAACAGCGATGGTTTAAAGGCGGCGAAAGGCGTTCTGCACTGCGTTGCGGGAACCGTGGCAGGCACCCAGAATTGCTCCACCAGGGTTTTCGGTTTACCTCTGCAGCTGAACGATTACTCAGGAAACGTCTTCGTTCCCCTCTTCATGGTTGTAGTGCTTGCCTTGGTTTATAAGGGACTGCAAAAGATCATTCCTAACAGCGTGCAACTGGTCTTCGTGCCCTTCCTGTCCATGATCATCATGATTCCGGTCACCGCCTTCCTTTTGGGCCCGCTGGGCGTATGGGTCGGCAACGGCTTGGGCTTCGTGTTCGGTTGGATGAATCAGCACGTCCCCTTCCTCTTCGCCATCGCAATACCTCTCATCTATCCTTTCCTCGTCCCCTTGGGGCTTCATTGGCCTCTGAACGCACTCATGCTCGCGAATATCCAATCTCTGGGATATGACTTCATCCAAGGCCCGATGGGCACATGGAATTTCGCCTGCTTCGGCGCCACCCTTGGTGTTTTGATTTTGGCGATTCGGGATAAGGACGTCCGGATGCGCGAAACCGCTGCAGGCGCTTTGGCCGCAGGCCTTCTGGGAGGCGTTTCCGAGCCATCCCTGTATGGAATCCATCTCCGGTTCAAGAAGATCTATTCCCGCATGCTGGTTGGCTGCGGCGCCGGCGGCGTCACCATCGCCATCTTGGGTTGGCTTTTCCCCTCTTCCATTCATGGCGGAACGGTCCGCGGAGTGACGACCGGAGTCTTCGCCTTCACTTCCCTGCTGACCATCCCGGTCTTCAACCAGATGTGGGTTTATGCGGTCTCCATTCTCGTCGCTTTCTGCGTATCCGCATTCATGATCGTCGTTTTCGACTATCGGACACCGGAAGAGAAAGCTGCGATCGTTTCCGCTTCGCGGAAGTCCTCTGCAGTCGATATCGATAAGGTCACTACCGCTCCGAGCGCTGGAACGGCTGAAAGCTCCGAGGCGACGCGAACCGAGCACGTCTTCTCCCCCCTGACCGGTCGGACCATCTCTCTGGAAGACGCCGGAGACAAGGTCTTCGCCTCCCACGTCTTGGGAGACGGGGTCGGCCTGGTGCCTGATGAAAGCAAGCCTTCCGTCTACGCCCCTGTCAGCGGGATCCTCAAGACCGTGGCCGAAACCGGACACGCCTACGGAATCAAGACCGACGACGGGGTGGAAATCCTGGTCCACGTGGGCATCGACACCGTCAAGCTCAAAGGCGAAGGTTTCGCCGTGGCCGTGGCCAAAGGCGATCGGGTGAACGCGGGCGATAAACTGGTGGATGTGGATTATCCCAAGATCCGCGCAGCCGGCTATAAGACCACCACCATCATGACGGTGGCCAACACCAAGAAGATGAACTCGGTCATCCCCCACATCGACTTCGACGTCAAGACCGGGGACCCGGTCATCGATGTCGTCCGGTGACAGGCAGATAGTCAAGGTGGAGACCAAAGGCGACCCCATGGAAATCTTGCGAGTATTCAATAACAACGTCATCCTCGCCCGCGATGGAGGCCAGGAAGTGATCCTGACCGGCCGCGGCCTGGGCTTTCAAGCGAAGGCAGGGCAGAGCGTGGATGAGTCTCGCATCAGCAAGGAATTCATCCCCGTGGACGGGCGGGACCCCGACCACATGGCCATGATGCTGGCTGATATTCCCCCAGAGATCGTCTCTTTGGTCGCCGATGCCATGACCGACTGCGGCATCACCAAAGGAAGCGCCGTCAATCCCATCCTCACAGTCGCCTTGGCCGACCACGTCGTGGGCGTCCTCAGGCGGCTGAAGGCCGGGATCCATGTAACCTATCCTTTAGTGGCCGAAGTGACCACGCTTTACCCGGATGAATACATCCAGGCCCAGGCCTTCCTGACCTACCTGAATAATCATCTCGATCAGGCCCTGCCCCAAGAGGAATCCGTCGCCTTCGCCCTTCATCTGGTGAACGCGGGCTTCTCCACCGGGGATCTCTCCTACACTTACCAAATGACCGGTCTGATCCAGCAGATCCTCAAAATCGTGGAAGAGACCTTCTCCATCGACGTGGATCAAAGCTCGGTCAGCATCGGCCGTTTCATCACCCACCTGCGCTACCTCTTCGTCCGTTCTTACCAGCACCAACAGTTGAAGGACTCCCCTCAGCCGATTACCAAGGCCATCTGCGAGTCCTATCCCCAGGAATTCCAATGCGCGTCGACCATCGCCGCCTTGCTGGAGCTGAGGCTGAACGGGCCCATCACCACCGACGAAGTGGCCTACCTGACCCTCCACGTGGCCCGGGTCCATGAACAGGCCTTGCGGGAGGAAGCGGAGAGACGGATGGAAAACAAACAACAGAATAGGCAAGAAGGAGAATCCCCTCTGACCTGATCGTCAGCCGGGGCCGGCCCTCAACTTCAACCAAGTAAAAAACAAAATTAAAAATCCCAAAACAAAAACACAACCGAAAGGAACAACCATGATTTCTCGCACCGCGACCGTAGGAGCATCCGTTGGCCTCCACGCCCGTCCCGCAGCCCTCTTCGCCGAGGCGGTGAACGACAAAGATATGGACGTGACCATGAAATTCAACGGGGAAGAGGCCGACGCCGCTTCCGCCTTGGAGATCATGACCTTGGGCGTCAAAGGCGGCGACCAGGTGGAGATCACCTGCGACGACGACAGCAAAGAGGCCGAAATGGACGAACTGGCCCAGATGCTCGCCCGCGACCTGGACGCCGAGTAAGCGTCGGTTCTGTATCTGTATCGACCACGGCGTCGCCGACATGCGGCGCCTGCTTCAAGGAGGCATATATGACTGATACGCATCAAGTACTTCATGGAATCGGCGTCTGCGCCGGAACCGCCCACGGGCCTTTGGCCTTTGTGGTAGCCGCCCCGGGCGTGGATGAAGCCGAAGGTCCCTGCTCCGACCCCGCCGCCGATGGCGAGCATATTCGCCAGGCCATGGCCCTCGTCTCGGAAAGCCTGAAGAAACGTGCCGAGGGGACGGAAGACCAAAAATCCAAAGCCGTCCTGCAGGCGACCGCGCAACTGGCTTCCGACAAGGGCCTGGCCAAGGCCGTGGATAAGAAGCTCAAGAAGGGCGAAGGCATCACCCACGCCGTCTACAGCGCCGTGGAGGACTATTCCGCCCTACTCAAGAAGCTGGGCGGCTATATGGCCGAACGCGTGACCGACCTGCGCGACGTGCGGGACCGCACCATCGCCCAGTTGCGTGGCCTGCCCGCCCCCGGAGTCCCGCAGATCGAGACCCCTTCCATCGTGGTCGCCCGCGACCTGGCCCCAGCCGAGACCGCCACCCTCAACCGGGACAAGGTTCTGGGCATCGTGACCGAAGAAGGCGGCCCCACCAGCCATACGGCCATTCTGGCCGCCCAACTGGGCATCCCCTGCGCCGTCAAAGTGTCCGGCCTGCTGGAGAACCTGTCTCCTGAAGACACGGTGGCCTTGGATGGGGGCGTGGGCGAAGTGATCGTCTCCCCCACCGAAGCCGAAGTGGACCAGTTGGCCGAACGTTCCCGCCGCCGGGCCCTGGCCTTGGCCGGGTCCTCCGGGCAGGGAGCCACCCGCGACGGCCATCATGTGGCCTTGTACGCCAACATCGGCAACGTGGATGACGCCAAGCGGGCAGCAAGCTTCGACTTGGAAGGCTGCGGCCTCTTCCGCACCGAATTCCTCTTCCTGGGACGGATGGAAGCCCCCAGCCTGGAAGAGCAGACCGACATCTACACCAAGGTCTTGGAAGCCTTCGGCGGCCGCCACGTGGTCGTTCGCACTCTGGACGCCGGCGCCGACAAGCCTTTGGCCTTCGCCAACCAGGAGAAGGAAGAGAACCCGGCTTTGGGCGTGCGCGGCCTGCGTTTGAGCATGCGGCGGGAGGACCTGATCGACACCCAGCTGCAGGCTTTGGCCGCGGCCTATGAGAAGACCCATGCCGAGCTGTGGGTCATGGCCCCCATGGTCTCCACCGTGGATGAGACCGAATGGTTCGTCAAGAAGGCCAAGGCTTACGGCCTGCCCACCGTGGGCGTCATGGTGGAGGTCCCGGCCGCCGCCATCCGCTCCAACCAGGTCCTGTCCGAATGCGACTTCTGCTCTTTGGGCACCAACGACCTGGCCCAGTATACCATGGCCTCCGACAGGCTCAATGGCGAACTGGCCAACCTGCTGACCCCCTGGCAGCCGGCCGTCCTGCGGATGATCAAGTTCGCCTGCGAAGGCGGAGCCGCCACCGGCAAGCCAGTCGGAGTCTGCGGCGAGGCCGGCGGAGACCCGCTCATGGCCCTGGTCCTGGCCGGGTTGGGAGTCAACTCCCTGTCCATGGCCGCCACCAAGGTCAACGCAGTCCGGGCCGCCTTGCGTCTGCATGACCTGTCCACCTGCCAGCAGATGGCCGCTTACGCTCTGGACGCCCGCACCGCCGAAGACGCCCGGGCAGCCGTCATCGCACTGGCCGATCCGCAATTGCTGGATCTTCTCTGAAATTGCCGGATCTCCTCTGAACCCTACCCACCCCTTGCCTCCCTTAAAGAGGTAGGAAGAGAGGCAACCGATAACTGAATATGGGAAAACTGAATAATTCACAACATCGGGCCTCGCGTGCGCATGCGCGAGGCCTTTTTTTCGTGGACTTTCTTATCATCTTCCCCTCCCGACCGCACTTTACCCTTTGTCCTGCCTACTACCTTGGCCCAGTCTTGCACCTGTCTTGATACTGTCGCCGTGGCAGACCACTGATTCCAAGCTCTGGAAGAACTTCAGCCTGGGGTCAAACGGTCTTGCATCGTACAGCCCCAACAGTAGACTGGAAGGCGTTGGCAAAGGCCCAATTTTGATGTGCCACCAGGCAGATCAATGACTTATTTCCCTAAGGGAGTAATTATATGACAGTAAAGATTGGTATCAACGGTTTCGGCCGTATCGGCCGCCTTGCATTCCGCCGTATTTTCGAATTGCAGGAAAAGGGTGGCGAAGCTGGTGACATTGAAGTTGCAGCTATCAATGATCTGACAACCCCGTCCATGCTCGCCTACCTGCTCAAGTATGACAGCAGCCAGGGCTCCTTCCGCCACGTTGACGGCCGTCCCGTGCAGGTTTCCTCCACGGATACCGCCCTCGTGGTCGAAGGCAAGGAATACCCCGTTTACGCCGAGAAGGACGCGAACAACATTCCTTGGGTGAAGAACGATGGAGTCGAGTATGTGCTCGAATGCACCGGTTTCTACACCTCCGCCGAGAAGAGCCAGGCCCACCTGAACGCCGGCGCCAAGAAGGTCCTCATCTCCGCTCCCGCCAAGGATGACACCACCCCCACCGTGGTCTACGGCGTCAACCATGAGATCCTCAAGGCTTCCGACCAGATCGTCTCCGCCGGATCCTGCACCACCAACTCCCTGGCGGCCATGGTTCAGACCCTGGACGAGAACTGGGGCATCGAGGTCGGTTTCATGACCACCATCCATGCCTATACCGGAACCCAGATGATCCTCGATGGACCTCGTTATCCCAAGCCACGCAACAACCGCGCCGCCGCCGTGAACACCATTCCTCACAGCACCGGCGCCGCCAAGGCCATCGGCAAGGTCGTTCCTTCCGTGGACGGCAAGCTGCAGGGCCACGCCCAGCGCGTGCAGGTGCCTTCCGGCTCCATCACCGAGCTGACCGTCGAGCTGTCCAAGAAGGTCACCGCTGACGAGATCAACAAGGTCTTCGAAGAGAAGTATTCCGACTGCGAGTATTACGGCTTCAATGGCGACGGCATCGTCTCCTCCGACATCATCGGAGACACCCACGGTGGCGTCTTCGATCCCACCCAGACCGTGGTCAACACCGCCGGCGACAAGCAGCTGGTCCAGACCGTGGCCTTCTACGACAATGAGTACGGCTTCACCTCCAATATGATTCGTACCCTCCTCTACTTCGCTGAGATCAGCGAGTAAGGGAGTCGTTTAGCCAAGTCCAATTGGCTCAAGCCCCCGTCATCATGATGGGGGCTTTTTGTTTTCCTGTCTTTTTGCCTCCTACCTCCTTAGCTTCGCTTGCTTAGCTTGCCGTTTCTGTCTTTTTCCCCTAACCCGCCTTCCTGTTTTCCTGTTTTCCTTGTCTAGCTCGTCTAGCTGGCGGACCACTATGGAGGCATGTCCAAGAAACGGAAAAACACGCCCACGAATGAGCACGTTTCCACTCCGGCGGTCCAGGAGCTGGAGAAAGCCGGCGCGGTTTTCGCCGTCTACACCTATACGCATTCAGCCGATCACATGGACCAAGGCTATGGATGGGAAGTGGCCTCCCAGATCAGCGGCCATGAGGCCGGTCAGATCTTCAAGACTCTACTGGTCAAGGCGGATGGAGAATTCATCACCGCAGTCGTTCCCGTGACCGGCCATCTCAGCCTCAAAGCCTTGGCCGCCGCTGTCGGGGCGAAGAAAGCGGCCATGGCGGAACCGGCCGAGGCCATGAGGGTGACTGGCTACGTGGTGGGAGGAATCTCCCCTCTTGGTCAGAAAACCGCCCATCGGACGGTGATCAACACATCCGCCTTCGACTACGAGGAGATGCTGGTCTCCGGAGGCAAAAGGGGTATCAGTCTGGGAATCAAACCGGAAGACCTGCTGGCGGTCCTGAACAAACGGAAGCCGGCGACCAAGGCCGACATCGCCGCTTGGTGAAGATTGGTAAGGGGCTGACCTAAAATATCACTGTTCGCGTCCTCTTTCGCTTTCAATTTTCACTCTTCATTTTCAAAGGAGAAAACCGATGACCATCCGCACCCATCATAGGGGAAATGAATACACTATCGAGGCCGGCGACTACCGGGCCATCATCCTCCAGCAAGGGGCCGCCTTGCAATCCCTGACTTGGCAGGGGAAGAAAATCGTGGTCCCCTCCCCTACGGACCAGACCGTGCATGCCTGCTGCGGCCAGATCCTCATCCCTTTCCCTAACCGCATCGAAGATGGGGAATACGACTTCGACGGGAACCACTACCTCCTGCCCATCGACGAGCATGACCGGAATAACGCCATCCATGGGTACGGCTATCGGGCCATGTGGGACCTGGTCTCCTTGGACGCCGGGTCGGTCACCCTCTCTTGGCAGACCCCTTACTTGGCCGGATATCCCTTCGACCTGACCGTGACCGCCTGCTGGCGGCTCAGCGAAGATGGCCTGGGCCTGACCGTGACCGCTCATAACCACGACTCCCGCGAGGCTCCTTGGGCCTGCGCCATCCATCCTTGGCTTTTCAATGGGTCCGATCAAGCGGAAGGCGACGCCGTGGACCAGGCCAACGGGATGTGCCACCTGACCATCCCCTCCGACACCCACGTGACCGTCAACGACCGGCTCCTGCCGACCGGGCAGGAGCCGGTGGAAGGGACGACATACGACCTGCGGGAAGGCCCCAGCTTGGAAGGCCGGCCTTTCGATGATGCCTGGACCTCTGTGGACCATGACCCCGCCACGGGCTTGACTTCCGCCGTTTTCACCAGGCCTGACGGGATCACCGTCACCCTGAGCGGCGATAGGTCCGTCACCTCCTTCCAGGTGTGCACCGGGACGGGATTCGCTCCCCAGAACCGTCCGCAGGGGGTGGCCGTGGAGCCACAGACCGCCTATGCCAACGCCTTCCGGACCGGCATCGACTTGCTGAGCATCGAGCCTGACGGCGAAGTCAGCACCACCTTCTCCTTCCATGCCGAAGAAAAGTAAAGACTAAGCTGCCAAAATCCACTAGAAATCCACTCGTCTGTGGACTATGGAATAATACCAAAGGTACAAATTCTTAAAGGAGGCCATTATGGGCAAGCGTGGACGTATGCGTCGCGAGCGCCGCAAGAAGGCTGCTAACCACGGCAAAAGGCCAAATGCTTAAGCTTCGTTAGCATTCTTCCCAATGAATGCGTAAAGCCCCGCCACGTGCGGGGCTTTTCCTTTTCCCAAGTGTCGTTTGGTCTTAAGTGGCCCTAGATTTTCCAAGTTTCTCTAGATCCCTCCCAGATTACAAATTCCAAAATCCCTAGGTCGCAAAGCTCCAGACGGCCTTAAAATGCAAGATTCCCCCAGAGTACACAGATCCAAACTCTCAGATTGCAAGTTCCAGATCACCAGATTCCAAGCCTTCCCCATTGTCAACAGCTCAAATGGCCACCATCTCAGACTGAAATGACCTAGATTGTGAATCCCCCCAGATTGTGGACATCCCATCCTCCCAACCATGATAGTCAAGGGGAGGCTTTGCCCGCCTTGAACAATCCCACCACCCTTAAAACAATGCCGCATTGCCCAAAAATCATCAAAATGCCTTGGCAAAGACCGCCGAGGAAGCCAAAATTGGGCAAAACTTGGGTCAAAGCAACCTTCAAAAACCGGACGTGTATACGAAACGAGGTTACAGAAAAACACCATTGGAAATGGCGGTCACTTTTCTGTAACCTCGTTTCGTATACGCCTTAAAGGTGCAAAAGGTGTAATGAAGGAAGGGCAATGCCGGTGATTCAACCAACCGGCAGCCCAAACAGCCTGTAGCCCATTCATTTGGCAGTTCAATCACCCGGATGAGTCAACAATCCGGAGAGCCTAGTCACAACCGCAGGAACAAATCCTTTCAAGACTCTGGAAAAGCCGGCTTTTCACCTGGTCAGGCGCCGACTGAGGGCGCAAAGTCCGTTTGATGCAGTCCAGCATGGCCACTTCCTCCAGAGAATCCAGGTCCTTCTCCGAGAAGCAATCGCCGCAATCGCAGGCGATCCTTTCCACGACGGAGACAGTGGGGATATAGCTGACCGAAGTCGAGGCGCGGCCGGTCGACCGCCTCAGACAGTGCCTCACCTGGCCACACTCATAGGCGAAATCGGAGTCGTCGAAATGCCCCCTCACCCTTTGCACACAGGTGATCTGGGTCTGAAAGCCGCGGAAGACCTCCACTGCGTATCCGCTTCGTACATACCTTGCCATGTCTATCCTTCAGGTCGCCATTAGCTTTTCCGCTAACGCTTTGTTGTCGAGTTGCTGGGTTGTCTAATTTGAGTTGCTGTTGGGTTGCCTCTGAATCGTCTTGTCCGGATTATCTTGCCTGGCTCGTCACATCCGACGCCACCGCAACCGAAGCCGTCGGGATGGCGGTTTCGGGCGGCTACACCGGACCCAATCCGCTCCTACGCAAAGGATAACTGGACAGCGTCCGGATTCTTCCAACCAGGAAGGATGATTCACAATCAGTGAAATCGCAGGGGTCACAGAAGCCACAGATACCACAGCAGCCACGGAAATCCATGAAAGCGCCAGCCACATCACCCTTCCTCCCCGTCTTTGTTGGCCTTGCCCGGGCCTGGGTGGGCCGGGGACCCCTGTCTGCCGGGAAGATGGATCCGGGAATAGCCCCTTTCCATGGCATAGGACTGCAGCTCCTTCTTCAGCTGAGTCCTGGCCCGGTTCAAGCGGCTCATGACCGTGCCGATCTTGATGCCCAGCTCGTCGGCCACCTCCTGATAGGACTTGCCGTCGATGGCAGCCAGGATGAAGACCTCCCTGCGTTCGGGAGAGAGCTTGGCCAGGGCGTCCATGATCTCCTCCGGAGGATAGGCGTCGGCATAGGTCTGCTCGGCCGATTTGAGGCCTGACCCCTGATGCTCCGAGGCGGCGTAGATGTCCCAATCGTTGTATTCGCCCGTGGCGTCATTGGCCCGCTTGGGACTGCGTTTGGCCTTCTGGTATTGGTTGAAGAAGAGGTTGCGCTCGATGGTGGTCATCCAAGCGGCGAAATTGGTCCCTTGGGTGAAGGAATCGAAATGCTTGTAGCCTCTTTCGAACGTGTCCTGGACCAGGTCTTGGGCGTCTTCCGGATTGTTGGTCAATTTCATGGCATAGCGGTAAAGACTGTCGATGAGCGGGGTCGCCAGCTCTTGGAAGGATTGGCCCTCCTCGCGCTCTTGGCTTGGGCTTTGCTCTTGGCCTGCGCCCTGGCCTGCATTTTGCTCCTGACCTAGGCTTTGCCTCTGCCCTAGGCTCCACTCTTGGCCATTTTCCTTATCCGATTCGGTTTCCACTGTTTCCACCCCTCCATTTTTCCACACCTTCTTGATTCCCGGCCCTTGGGCATGTCATTTAGGTATGGCATTTAGGTATGTCCCTTAGATATGTCACTTGGGCATGTCTTTAGGCACGTCATCGGCCGATTCCCGGACCTGCGGGCGGCTTCAGCCCAAGGCCCGACCACTCTCTTCCCCTTGGACCGATACCATGGAGACATGGATACAACGATTGTGGACCAACTGAATTCCTTGGAAGATCAGGCCTGGGATACGCCTTTGAAAGACTCTTACCTCTTGGGCTTCGACACGGAAACCACCGGCGCCTGCTACGGCACGGACGCCATCGCCTCCGCCTCCTTGGTTCTGAGGGACCCGGCGGCCGGATTCCCAGGAGACCGGATCAGTCAGTGGATCATCAACCCCGGGGTTCCGATGAATCCCTTCGCTTCCCAAGTCAACGGCTTCACCGACGCCTACCTGCAAGAGCACGGCCAGGACCAGGCCGAAGCCATAGGCCAGATCGCCGAGACCATCCTCCTGGCCCAAAGCAAGCGGATCCCCCTGCTGGCCTACAACGCCCCCTTTGACGTGGCCATGCTCGATGGGGATTTGCGGCGGCTGGGAGACAGGAACCTGAACCAGCAGACGCAGGACCTGGGCCATGAGCTTTTGATTGTGGACCCCCTGGTCTTGGACCGGTCGGTCAGCCATCGCAAAGGCAAGCGGACTTTGACCGACACCACCTATTATTACGGGGTCCAGCCGCATGGTTCCTTCCACGACGCCACAGCGGATACGATCGCGGCCGTGGACCTGGTGGCCCCCATGGTTACTCTTTACCCGCAAGTGGGCCAGCTGGACCTGGCTTCTTTGATGGATTGGCAGCGTCAGGCCCATGAAGCCTGGAAAGACCAGTTCAACGACTATCTGATCTCCCGCGGGCGGCGGCCGGTGACCGACTCCTGGTTCCCCAGGAATCGGTAAGTTCAGCGAGGGGAAGTCCGTCGTGCCCGCGGCCATCTAGCCTACCTTCTACCATGATGCTTATGACTGAAAACGTTCAGGGCCGAATCACCCTTTCTCACGCCGTTGAAATCCTCTCCTCCCATGGTCTGCTGCGGGAGCTGATAGCCGGGGAGGTCTGGGCGGACAGCCTGGAAAGCCTGGGTTCCCAGCTGGGGAAGGACCTGAGCTCCATCGTTTTCAGCAACCTGACTTATGACTCCCGTACCATCGACTCGGCCAGCCTCCTGGTCTGCAAAGGCCGTTTCCACAGCTCCTACCTGGACCAGGCCGACGCCCTCGGCCTGCCCTGCTACGTGGCCCAGGAGGATTTCAGCTCGGCGACCAAGGCTTTGGGAATCATCGTCACCGACGTCCGTCAAGCCCTGGCCCTCCTTTCCGCCGCCTTCTATGGCGACCCCGCCAGCCAGTTGAAAGTGGTCGGCATCACCGGGACAAAAGGCAAGACCACGACCGCCTACTTCACCCATGCCATCCTGTCCGCCTACTCCGGAGGCAAAGCCGCCCTCCTGTCGTCCGTGGACAACTGCGTGGACGGGACCACCTTCACGGAATCCAACCTGACCACCCCCGAGTCCCTGGACCTCTACCGGATGATGCGGCAGGCGGTGGACGCGGGCATGGAATACCTGGTCATGGAGGTCTCCTCCCAGGCTTACAAGGTCCAGCGTGTCTTCGGTCTGAGGATGGCTGTGGGGGCTTTCATCAACATCTCCCCCGATCACATCAGCCCCATCGAGCATCCCACTTTCGAGGATTATTTCTACTGCAAACGCCAGATCGCGGCCAATAGCGACAATCTGGTCATGAACGCGACCATGGCCCATGCCTCTTTGGTGGCCGAGGACGCGCGGGCCCATGGGGCTGGCCTGTCCGCTTTCCGCCTGGTTCAGGGGGAAAGCGGATCAGCCCATCACGAAGAGGCTGAAGACTCCCGTCTGGCTTCCCTCCCCACCGTCACCGCCAGCCCTCTGGATCCGGATCCGACGCTGGGGTTCCGCATCAGCGATGGGCAGGGATTCAGCAAAGACTTCCGCCTCAGCATCGCCGGCGACTTCAACTACGCCAACGCCGCCGCCGCCATCGCCATTGTCAAGTCCTTAGGGATGGACCTGACTGACCCGGCCATCGCCCAAGCCTTGGAAGCCATGGAGAAGGTGACCATCTCGGGGAGGATGGAGACCTTCAGCAGCCCCCAGGGGAGTCTGGCCGTGGTCGATTACGCCCATAACGGGGTCTCCACCACCGCCTTGCTGGATTACGTGGACAAGGCTTATGGGAAGATGGACCCGCGCATCATCCTGGTGACCGGTTCGGCAGGCAATAAGGCCTACGACCGCCGGCAGGAGATCGTCCAAGCCGCCCAGGACCGCATCGCCCGCTTCATCTTCACCGAAGAGGATACCGACACCGAACCCATGGAAGAGATCTGCCAGCAGATGGACCAGGCGGTGACCAACCCCCAGGTGGAGCACGGGATCGTCCTGGACAGGACCCATGCCTTGGAAGAAGCGGTCCGCGACGCCGCCAGGCACCAAGAAGAAGGGGGGATGACCGTCATCCTGGCCATCGGCAAAGGGAACGAGCGCTGGATCAAGCATCTGAACAAGCACGTGGCCTATGAAGGCGACGACAAGGTCCTCTCCCGGCTTTTGGAAGCCTGAATCAGCCTTCCAGGTCCACCTTCCCCTGCTGGAGTTTCTGGGAGATGACCGCCGTGACCCCATCGGACCGCATGGTCACCCCATACAAGGCGTCTGCTATGCTCATGGTCCTCTGTTGATGGGTGATGATGATGAGCTGGGAGCGCTGACGAAGGTTGTTGAAGGCTTTAAGCAGGCGGGTCAGGTTGATGTCGTCCAAGGCGGCCTCCACTTCGTCGAGGATGTAGAAGGGGCTGGGGCGGGCCGTGAAGATGGCGAAGAGCAGGGCCAGGGCGGTCAAAGACCTCTCCCCTCCCGACAGGAGGGTCAACTGCCGGACCCTTTTCCCCGCCGGGCTGGCCTCCACGATGACCCCCGTGTTGAGCAGGTCATCCGGGTCTTCCAGGCGCAAACGCCCATGCCCGCCCTGGAACAGGGTGCCGAAGACCTTTTCGAAGGCGGCGGCGGTATCATCGAAGGCCTCTTTGAAAACGGTGACCATGGTGGAATCCAAGTCCCTGATCAGCTTCATGAGGTTGTCGCGGGAGGTGACCACTTCGTTCCTCTGCTCGCTCAGGTACTGATGACGGGTCTGCAAAGCGTCGTATTCCTCGGTGGCCAAAGGGTTGACCTTGCCCAAAGCGGCCAGGTCCCGCCGGGCCTGGGCCAGACGTTTCTCCTGTTTCTGCCGGTCATAAGGCTCCGTGCGGAAACGGCCCTGCGAGTCATCGGTTTCCTCGCGATCGTCCCCTTCGCCGTTTACGGCCTGATCCAGGGGAATCGGCCGCCCGTAATCGTCCAAAAGCGGGACCGGAAGATCGGGACTGTAGCTGTGCAAAAGCTCGTCCAGGTTCAGACCCAGATCATCCATGACCTTCTGCGTGACCTGGCCCACCTGGGCCGCCACCCGTTCGCGAAGAACGTCGCTGTCATGCTCCCGCTGAATCAAGGCGTTGACCCGGGGCTCCAAATCCCTGCGCCGGGCCCGCAAGACGGTCAACTCTTCGTCATGGGAGGAGGCCTGGGCCTGCAATTCCTGCCGTTTGGCGCTGACCTGATCCATGTGGACCATCAGGGTCTGGGCGGCCTGAGTGGCCAGGGAAGCGACCTGGACGGCCTGGACGGCCTTGGCCCGGCGCTCCTGGTTCTCTTCCTCGATCCGGGCCCGGCGGCTTTGCGCCTGCTGGGCCTGGGAACGCAGGAGGTCGGCCTGGCGCTTGTAGGATTGCAGTTTTTGGCTGGACTCGTTCCAAGAGATCTTGGCCGCCACTTCCTTCTCCCGTTGGGAGGCGAGCCTGGCTTCGCGGTCATGCTCCTGCCGGGCCAGGTCATCCGGATTGAGGTCGGCCTTCTCCACGGTCTGGGCCGAACGCAGGTCTTCCTGCAAAGTCGTCAAGGTGGAATCCAAGCCTTGCCTCTCATCGGCCAAGGAAGCCAATTTCCGGTCCAGATCCGCCTGTCTGCGGTCCAGGCTCTCCAAGGATTGTTGGGTGGCAGCCAAGTCCCTGTCCGCCTGCTGACGGCGAAGACGCAGTTCGGTCAACTTGGTCTTGGTCTCTTCCACCTGGGCCCGTAAATCGGTATAAGCCTTGTCATTGGAATCGATGGACTCCTGGCAGGAATCAGCCTCATCCTGGGCCTTGCCCGCCTGGGCCAGGGCCTTGTCCCGGCGGGCGGCCAGGCTCAGGTCGCTTGGGGACTGGGAGGAACCTCCCAGAGCCCCCACCGGGGTGATGACTTCCCCGGTCCGCACGGCTATCTGGCCGAAAGGACAATCATCCAGACCCCAGTCCGCTCGGGTCAAGACTTCCTGGACCTGGTCCAAGTCCGCGGCCAGGAAGACGTCGGAAAGAAGGAAACGGACGGATTGAGCGATTTGGCAGGCCAAATCGGCATCTTCGGCAAGCGGATTGGGGGTCACGACCTTCCCGGCCCAAATCAGGCCCAATCGGTCTGCCAGATCAGAAGAATCAGAAAGCTTGAAAGAATCAGAAAGCCTGATCCTTGGGACCAAAGCGACGGCCCGGCCCAACTTCTCCTGACGGGCCAGGGCCATGGCCGGCAAAAGATGGGTGGAATCCGGCAGGACCAAGGCGGAGGCGAACGGCCCCAAGGCCTTGGAGATCGCTTCCTCCCACCCTTCCTCGACCCGGATGAAGGAAGCGAGCCGACCGCGAACGTCGACCCCCTCCTGCTTCTCCATATCCGTGGAAGTCGTCCGGGCCTCCAAAGTGTCGCCCAAAGCGTCGGCCTTGGCTTTCAAGGAGATGACCGTGGACTGCAGGTCCCTCTGCTTGTTCCGGGCCTCGTCCCGCCGGCCACGGGCCTCGTCCATGGCCGAGCGCAAGGCTTCCAGCCGGTCTTCATCGACCTCTTCCGGAGCCTGCTCCTGAGCGTGCAAGGAATCCAGCCTGGCCTGGGTCTCCTGCCTGAGCGTCGCCAAAGAAGCCTTCTGGGAGGCCAGGTCGGACTCCCGCCCATCCAAGCCTTGCTTCCGGGCCTCCTGCCGGGCGATCATTTCCCGCACGGAGGCGATGTGGGCGTCGCGTTCCTGGGCGTCCTTCCGCAGCTGGGTGATCATCTGACGGATGGAGGCCAGCTCCTTTTCCGCCGCCGCCCGGGACTCGGTCTCTTTGTCGAAGGCCAACCGTTGGTCCTGGTTCCTGCCTTCCTCACTGCGGGCCAAGGCGGCCAGCTCGCCGGCCCGTTTCAGGAGGATGTCAGGGTCATCTCCCCCTATGGAGACGATTTGCGAAGTCCAGGACCGCGACCTTTCGGAAGCCAAGGCTGCCAAGGATTTGAACCGTTCTTCCAGTTGGGACATCTGGTGCCAGGTCTGGTTGATGGCCTCCATGGCCGGGGAGGATTGGCTGGCCAGGTCTTCCAGACGCTCGATCTGCAGTTTGACCCGGGTCAGCTCCTGCTGTTCCCGGGCCAGGTCGCCGCGGATCTGGGCCAGATCGGAACGGACTTGGTCGCGGCTGGCCATGACCTGCACGGCGTCGTCCGCGTAGAGGCGGCTCATGGCGTCGCGAAGGCTGATCTGGATGCTGTCAGCCTTGCGGGACACCCGAGCTTGGCGGCGCAAAGGCCCTAGCTGCCGTTTGATCTCCGTGAGCAGGTCGTCCAGGCGTTCCACGTTCTCCTGGGTGGATTGGAGCTTGCGCAAGGCCCGCTCCTTGCGTTTGCGGTGTTTGAGGATTCCGGCGGCCTCCTCGATGAAGGCCCGGTTGTCGGCCGGGGTGGCCCGAAGGATGGAATCCAGCCGGCCCTGGCCCACCACCACATGCATGTGGGCGCCCAGGCCGATGTCGCTCAACAGCTCCTGCACGTCCAGAAGGCGGGCCGGAGACCCGTTGATGGCGTATTCCGAGCCCCCGTTGCGATAGATGGTACGGGAGATGGTCACTTCGGAATAGTCGATGTCCAAAGTCCTGTCGGAGTTGTCGATGGTCAAAGAGACTTGGGCCCGACCCAGGGGAGGCCTCGAGGAGGTGCCGGCGAAGATCACGTCCTCCATGGAGGTTCCGCGCAGGGTCTTGGCCCCCTGCTCCCCCATCACCCAGGCCAAGGCGTCCACGATGTTGGATTTGCCGGAGCCGTTGGGCCCCACCACGGCGGTGATGCCGGGCTCGAAACGCAAGGTGGTGGCGTTGGCGAAGGATTTGAACCCCCGCAGGGTCAGCTCTTTGACGTACATGCTTACTCGTTTACCTCCGCGCGGCCGGAGTCGGATCCTCCATCGCTTCCCTCATTCCCGAAGTCATCATGAAGAACGGCCTGTAAGTAGGAGGCCAACCCCTCCTCTTTGTCCTTTTCATCCTCTTCGGCCTCGGCGGCTTCCTGCGGGGCCAAGCCGGAGGCGGCGGGAAGGCCGTGGACCCGCTCCTGCCTGGTCTTGGCCAAGTCGGCGTTGGGTTTCTCCTCCAAGAGGGTGCGGGCGTCCCCGGCGGTGACGAAGGAGCCGAAAATCACGATTCCATGCCCATAGCCGACCCCGGTCTCGTCGTCCACATCCACCAGATCGACCGCCTTCTGGATGGCGTCGGGGAAATCCTCTCCCCGGATGACCCGATCCGGCCCGAAGACCTGGCTGGCGATCTGCTCCAATTGGTCGACCGGCATGACCCGGGCCGACCAAGAGTTCTCAGTGACCACGATCTTGTCCAAAACAGGCTCCATCACGCCCAAAACGGCCTCCACCTCCTTGTCCTTCATCATGGAGACCACGCCGACGATCTGTTTGAAGTCGAAATTTTCCTCCAAGGCGTCCCGCAAGGCGGAGACGGCCTGGACGTTATGACTCCCATCGATGATGATGGTGGGGGAAGAGCGGATGACCTCGATGCGGCCCGGCACCTTCACTCCTTGCAAGGCCGAAGCCACCAGGTCGGGGTCCAGCTGGTCGGAAACGGGGATGACCGTCTCCGCGGCGGCCAGGGCGGCCAAGGCGTTATGGGCCTGATGTTGGCCGAACATGGCTATGGTGATGTCTTCAT
The DNA here is from genome assembly GCF_001042675.1 of Parascardovia denticolens DSM 10105 = JCM 12538. NCBI lineage: Bacteria > Bacillati > Actinomycetota > Actinomycetes > Bifidobacteriales > Bifidobacteriaceae > Parascardovia > Parascardovia denticolens. The sequence continues at coordinate 777,727 of NZ_AP012333.1, read as the reverse complement.
AAAGGCCGCGCGGGGTCCGCAGACTGGCCACCTGCCCGCCGACTGCCGGCATCCGGGAGACGACTTGCAATTCCTGACCATCGCGCAGCAGGGTCCTGGCCCCGACTTCCTGAGCCTGGTCTTCCAGAATGAGCTCGACCGCTTCCGCATGGGGCTGGGGCCCAATGACCACGGTGGAATCCGGTTTGATGATCCCGGCCTTCTCCTGGGCGATCTGTTCGACCGTATCCCCCAGCCACTGCATATGGTCCATATCCACCGGGCCGATGACGGCGGCGTCAGCATTCAGAACGTTGGTCGCATCCCAACGGCCGCCCATGCCCACCTCCACGATGGCCACATCCACAGGGGCGTCGGCGAAAGCCCAGATGGCCATGGTGGTCAGGACTTCGAAAAAACTCATCCTGGGACCGCCCTGGGCCTGGGATTCCTTGTCCACCAAGTCGATGAAACCCTTGACCTGATAGTAAAGGTCGACGAAGGCCTCGTCGCTGATGCGCTGCCCATCGATGGCTATGCGTTCAGTCACCTTCTGCACATGGGGGGAGGTGTAAAGGCCGGTGCGCAGCCCATAAGCCCGGCAGATGGCTTCGGCCATGCGGGCGGTGGACCCTTTGCCGTTGGTCCCGGTCACATGGATGACCCGGAAAGACTCTTCCGGGTGTCCCAGGTAATCGACGACCATCTTCATACGGTCCAAAGAGGGATCGAAATCGTGTTCGGGGGCGCGGGACATTATCTCACGATAGACCTGGGAAAGGCCGGCATCATGATTTTCCGGAAATTCTTGAGACATAACGCTTGATTTTAAGCCATTCAAAGGACTTCAAGCCTTGGGCGCAGACGACTTCCGGCCCCCTCCTTCATCGCCTTGATGGCTTACTATAGGGGCAGGAATCATCGGAATGATTTGACCATATGGAGGAATCGATGACAGATAATCAGAAGTCGGAAGGTCAGCTCCACCCGGACGAGACCACCCTGGCCGCCGAGTCCACCCAGACCCAGCGCAGCCACAACCGGACCCTGCGGCCGACCGGCAGCACTTTCGAGCGGTTCATGCTGTCCGGCTGGGGGGAAGAGGACAACGAGGTCGAACCCTTGGAATCATCCCGCTTCGTGCCCGACCGTCTCAAAGCCTTGGGAGCCAAGTTCCCCGGCCAGCGCCTGATCATCCCCGCCGGCCAGGCCAAAGTCCGCAACGATGACTGCGATTACGCCTTCCGCCCGGACAGCGCCTTCGCCTATTACACCGGCCTGGGCCAGGATTACGAAGCCGGGGCCGTACTGGTCCTCAACCCCGTGGATCCGGACAGCCCGGAGGCCAAAGAAGGCCAGACCCATACGGCCACCTTGTACACCCATCCCCGCAGCGACCAGACAACCCAGGAATACTACCGATCCGCCTCCTACGGCGAATACTGGGTCGGCGCCCGGCCCGGCCTCAAGGGACTGGCCGTGATGACCGGCCTGCATACGGCCGACATCGCCGACTTCGACGACGCCGTCGCCAAGAACGTAGGACCTGAGCAAGGGGCCGTCCAGCTGCGGGTCGTGCGCAATGTGGACCCCCAGATCACCGAATCCGTCGACCTGATCCGTCACGATAATGGCTTCTCCGACGACGGCAAGACTCAAGCCGATGACGACGCCTTCTACCAGGCCACCTCCGTCCAGCGCATGCTCAAGGATTCCTACGAAGTGGGCGAAATGCGCAAGGCCATCGCCGCCACCAAAGACGGCTTCTTCCGCATGTTGACAGCCCTGCCGGCGGCTATCGGCAGACCTCGCAGCGAGCGCATCCTGGAAGGCCAGTTCAACGCCAACGCCCGTGAACAAGGCAACAACGAAGGCTACGACACCATCGTGGCTTCCGGCGCGCACGCCCCCACCCTGCATTGGATGCGCAACACCGGGACCATCGAGTCCGGCGAGCTCCTGCTTATCGACGCCGGGGTGGAAGTCGACAGCCTTTACACGGCCGACATCACCCGCACCTTCCCCACCAACGGTCATTTCAGCGACCTGCAGCGCCAGATGTACCAGGTGGTCCTGGACGCCCAGCAGGCCGGTTTCGAAGCCGCCAAGCCCGGCGCCACTTATTCCGATATCCATAAGGCCTGCATGAGGGTCCTGGCCGAGGCCCTGTATCAGTGGGGCATCCTGCCGGTGAGCGTGGAGGAATCCCTCAGCCCCCAAGGCCAGCAGCACCGTCGTTGGCACGCCTGCGGCGTCGCCCATCATCTGGGTTTGGACGTCCATGACTGCTCCCAGGCCCGGTACGAAGAGTACCAGGGCGCCGCTTTGACCCCCGGCATGATCTTCACCATCGAGCCCGGCCTCTACTTCAAGGAGAACGACATGCTGGTCCCGCCCGAATTCCGCGGAGTCGGCATCCGCATCGAGGACGACGTCCTCATGACGGAAAAAGGGCCCGAATGGCTCAGCATCGGCATCCCCAAGCAGGTGGACGATGTGGAGAAGTGGATGGCCGACTGCGCCGCCCAAGCAAATCGCGCTGCCTGAGCGATCTGAGCGATCTGAGCCGCCCACATCTGCTTCCCGAAGCCGGGCCGCCCTGTCTAAGAGCGGCCCGCAGGGCGGACCCGACCTATCCTGACCCTCGGGTTATACTGGTATCGTTTGCGGCCAACCACTACGATTAGCGATCGGACCGGGGACAAACCAGCAGAAATAGCCTTCTTCAGGAATCGGAAAGATCCTTCCCACAGGCGATGAGATGGACGAAAAGGAGCGCGCGTGGCTGAAATCACACAGGAGTGGAAACCATTGGTCATCTCTTTGGGGGAGGTCCTCTGGGACATGCTTCCCGAAGGTAAAACGGCCGGCGGGGCCCCTGTAAATTTCATCTATCACGCCATGCAGGACGGGGTCGACGGTTACTCGGTCAGCGCTTTGGGCAACGACCAACTGGGATCCGAGCTGGAAGAGACCGTCAGGAAAGCCGGCATCCCCTACTACTTCGAACGCAATGACTACCCCACCGGCACGGCCGGGATCATGGCCGGAGATGACGACACCTTCTCCTATTCCATCACCGAAGGAGCCGCCTGGGACCATCTGAGGGAGACCGACGAAGTCCAGAAGATCATCTCCCGGGCCGACGGAATCACTTATGGGACCTTGGCCCTGCGCAGCCCCGAATCCCGGCAGACCATCCTCAATCTGATCGACGACGCCCCCACCTCCTGCCTGCGTTTCTTCGATGTCAATCTGCGAGGGGACTATTACGACAGGGACCTGATCGACCAGCTCCTGCGCCTTTCCACCCATTTCAAGATGAACCAAAGCGAATTCGCCTTCCTCAAAAGCCTGCTGGGGATGGAAGAGGCCAACGAAGACGGGATGGACGACGAAGAGGCCTGCGCCTGGTTCTTCCGTCATTACCCCAATCTACGGATGATCGCCATGACGGCCGGCAGGTCCTACTCCCTGGTCATGAGCGCCGATGGCCGCGCCTCCCGCATCCGCACCCCGCATGTGAACGCCCTCAACTCCGTCGGAGCCGGGGACGTCTTCTCCGGGGTCCTGGCCGCGGAGATCCTGCGGGGGGCGCCGATGGAAGAAGGGCATCAGAAGGCGGTCAACGTGGCTGCTTACGTCTGCACCCAGCGGGAAAACTGGACCCCTCTGCCGGACAGCATCCCCGACTACGTGACTTGGCAGCATCTGCGCGAGACCACGGTCGGCTGATCCGAGCCATGTTTCTCCCCCAGCCGATTTGCATTCGGTCGGAATATGATTTAGGCTGGTTGAGTTGTCTTTAAAGGCAGGCGCCGGGAGGGCCCAACCTTTCCCGTGCGTATGAAGTCAGACAAATCAATATGGGGTCGATCGGTTTCGACGGTGATCTGTTCGTCACTGGGAAGCGTGCCGAGAACGCAGGGGTCCGCTCGTTAATGTCCTCCTGCAAAAATCAAGTGCTAAATCCAATCGCACTGAGTTCGCCCTTGCTGCCTAAGCTTCGCGCTAGGATCTAACCAGCGAGTTCGCGACTCCGTTCACTCCCCCTCGTCTTCGGAGGGATGCTGAGCGTTATGAGAAGACTTGCCTGAAGCGTTGAGACTCAAGGCGTTTCAGGGACTTTCATTGCGTCTATGCCTGCCGCGCGTGGTTTGCGTCAGCGCGGGGGCAGACAGATAGCCAAACGGCCAGCAAACTACGCACGTAGAAGACAGCGGGTACGGTTACCGGACCGGGGTTCGATTCCCCGCGGCTCCACCATTTTACAAGGCTGGAACCCAGGAAAACACTAGGGTTCCAGCCTTTTTCATTTCCCGGTTTTATTTTTTGGTTTCCAAGGACTGCCGGACTATGGGATTGTCCGGGGCCGAAGCGTCGATGACCCGGTAGGTGTTCCCGTCCGTGGTCCGCAGGGTCTGCAAAGTCCTTTGCACGACGGCCGTTTTGAAGGCGATTTGGGAGGAGTTGCCCCAGATCACGATATAGCCGTTGGTCAAGGTGGTCGTGACCGAATCCTGGGTCTTGGCCGTGGTCGAGGCTATCTGGGACCGCAGGGATTCGGGCAGACCCGCCAGGACTTTGATGGCCTCTTTGACGGCGTTGGTGCGCAAGGCCAGGTCGAAATTCGTCACCGAGATGACCGGGATCCCCTGGACCGAGGCCTTGTCGGCCGTCATCATCCGGCCTTGGGCGTCCACCGGCCTCATCTGGTTGGAGGGGTCTTTGAGAATGGCCGTCGGCTTCTGCGCTTTGACGGTGATGGTCAACCCGTGAAGGGGGCGCCGACGCAGGTCGATGCCGCTGGCCCCGGGGATGGCAGCCACTTCCTTGCTCATCCGGTTGGCATCCACCAACAGGATCGACTTGCCTTCCTGCTCTTTGACCACGGAGGCGATCATATCCTTCGTCACCCAGGCGTTGGTCCCTTCGATGGTCACGTCCCCCACCCGCATAGACAGGAGGGAGGAGAAGAAAAGCCCCCAAACCAAGGCGAAGACCAAGGCCAGGATCAGGACGAGGACCAAAACGCGTTTGATCAGGTGCCGGCGACCAGCTTTTTTGCGCTCTTCCTGCCTTTCGGAGAAAGAGATGACCTTGGGTCTGACCGCCATGCCCGTCCCTCCGGCCTCGGGCTGGTCCAGCCGGTCGGACAGGGAAGCGTCGGACCGCAGCCGGCGGGGGTCGGCGAAACCGTCGGACCTGCGGGGCTCATCGGGCCGGCGGGAACGTCCGGACTGGGCCGACCGGTCCGATGAAGCAGGGGCAGGATGGGAGGTCAGGCGGCGAGGCATCAGGCCTGGTCCTTCAAAGCGTCCAGGATGGTATCGGCCACCTGGGTGATGGATCCGGCCCCCACGGTCAGGATCAGGTCACCGGGCTGGGCGTCCGCGGCGATGAGGCGGCCGGCCTCATCCATGTCCTCCACGGAACGGGCCTTGACCCGGCCGCCCTCCTGGTCGATCAGGGAGACGACTATGTCCGGGCCTACCTGCGGCCAATCCTCCTGTTTCTCGCGGGCGGGGAAGATCCCTGTCACGATCACGTCATCGGCCAGGCTCAAAGCCTGGGCGAATTCCCGGGCGAAGAAGTGGGTCCGGGAGTAAAGATGAGGCTGGAAGACCACGCGGGTGGCCGCCTGGGGGTAGCGGCGGTGGGCGGCCTGCAGGAGGGCGGAGATCTCGGTGGGATGATGGGCGTAATCGTCCACCACCGTCACCCCGTTGACCTCTCCCCTCTTTTCGAAACGCCGCTTCGCGCCGTAGAAGTCGAAAGCCGCCTGGCAGGCCTTCTGGGGGGAGACCCCCAGCAAGACGGCGGCGATGATGGCCGCCGCGGCGTTGCGGGCGTTATGGATGCCCGGGACCCTCAGGTTCACCCTGAACTTTCCGGAGCTGGAATCGCGGACCTCGGCCGACAGGGACTGAGCCATCAGGCCAGGGGGAAGCACCAAGCTGAAACTTTCGGCGACCTGCGGATCCACCTCCTGGTCGGAGGCCGCTTCCTTCTCTCCCCCGATGTAGACGAAGGAGGCGGGGCTGCCGCCCAAAGGCAGGTCGGGCTGGGTGGAGTAGACCACAGCCGTGGCCGCCTGCTCGGGGGACAAGGCCTTCAAAAGGTCCAAGGCCCCCGGATCGTCCCCACACAGGACCACATGGCCGCTGGCGTGACCGGCGTGCTCCAGGAAAGCCTGATGGAAGGCCTGGGCCGAACCGTAATGATCCAGATGGTCCGGTTCCACGTTGGTGATGATGGCGATGAAAGGCCGGTATTTCTCGAAACTCCCATCGGATTCGTCGGCTTCGGCCACAAGGACGGCCCCTTTGCCCGCATGACCGCCGTCGGCGGTTCCTTCTGAAGTGCGGATGGAGCCTCCGATGGCGAAAGAAGGGTCGGCCAGCTGTCCGGATCCGGCGGAGACCAGGATCTGCGCGGCCATGGCCGACGTGGTGGTCTTCCCATGGGCGCCGGCCACCGTCACCGCCCGGGAATGAGCCATGAGAAGGGCCAGGAGATCGGACCGATGCATCAGGAGGGCCCCTTGGGCGTGGGCGGCCACGATTTCCGGGTTGTCAGGCTTGATGGCCGATGACCAGACGACCGTATCCGCCTGAGCAACGTTCTGAGCCTTCTGCCCCAGGTAGATGGTGGCCCCCAAGGCTTCCAACCGTTCCGTCTTGGAATTGGATTCCCTGTCGGACCCGGAGACCGGAATCCCCTTTTCCAGAAGCATCTCCGCCAAGACGCTCATCCCGGCTCCCCCGATGCCGATGAAGTGGGTGCGGCCCAGCCGTTCCAGGGGGAAATGGTCGTAATCCACCGCCTGCTTGGTGGGGTCCAAGAGAATCGTCCCCGTTCCTTGTGAGGTCTCGTTTTCCATATGTCAGTCATTCTTTCCCATGGCCAAGGCCATGACGAAATGTCCTTGGAGGCCGCCGGAGGCTGGAGGCTTCGGCCGACCCATCTGATTCCTGTGGCCTATTGTAACCGATCGGAGGCGGCGTGAGAGGCGGCGAGGTCCAATATCCGCCGAGCCATTACAGTCGCCGCATCCCGGACCCCATAATTCCAGGCGGCTCGGGCCATGGCCCCCAGCCGGTCCTTATCGGACACCAAAGCCGGCACGTGGGAACGCACCCAGTCGGAAGTGAAGGCCGCATCCGCGACCATGATCCCCCCGCCCGAACGGACCAGGGGCTCGGCGTTCAGCCTCTGTTCCCCGTTGCCGATCGGCAGGGGGACGTAAATGGCAGGTCGGCCCAAGGCGGAGACCTCGGCGACGGTCCCGGCCCCGGACCGGCAGATGATCAGGTCGGCCGCGGCGAAAGCCAGGTCCATCCGTTCCCAATAATCGATGGCCCGATAATCTTTGGCCGACGAACCGTCGCCGCCCACCAGGGAGGCCACTGTCTTCTCCACCTGGTCCAGCTTGCCTCTCCCGGTCAAATGGAGGACTTGGGCGCAGGCGACCAGGTCAGCCGCGGCGCCGGAAACGGCTTCATTGATGCTGAGCGCCCCCAGGGATCCCCCCGTCACCAGGATCAGGGGCTTGTCCTCACGCAGACCCAGCTCCCGCCGAGCCTGGGACCGGGTCCCTTCCGGGTCGGATTCCAGGCGCGAGGCCATGTCGGAAATCACCGCCCGCAAAGGAAGGCCCACCTTTTGGACCCTGGTCTTTTTGCCAGGACGGATTCCGGTATCGTCATAAACCGTGCCCACGAAGTCGGCCCACCGGACTCCCAGCCGGTTGGCCATGCCCGCCCGGGCGTTCTGCTCGTGGATGACCAAAGGGATCTTCAAGGAATGAGCGACGGAATAAGCCGGCGCCGCCGCGTACCCACCGACGCCGACCACCAAGTCGGGACGCCTTTCCTCCATGATTTTCCTCACTTTGGCCCGCTCTTGGGCCCACCGACGGGGAAAGGCCAAGGCCGCCTTATTCGGCCTGCGGGGGAAGGGAACCTTGTCAATGTAATCGATCTCCAAGCCGGCTGCCGGGACCAGACGGGCCTCCAGGCCGATCGGGGTCCCGATGACGCTCAGCCGGACCTGCGGGTCCAAATCCTTCAAAGCCGTGGCGATGCTGAGCAGAGGATTGACATGACCGGCAGTCCCGCCACCGGCTAGAACGATGTGATAAGGCTGTTCCGTTGTTCCCATAGCTTGAGCATACCGCGACGCGCCTATGAACGGATACGGCTGGTGGCGGCCTTGATTTCGTCCTGACGCCGGGACAGGCCAATGACCACGCCCATGGCGGTCAAAGTGACGACCAAGGCGCTGCCGCCGGAAGAAATGAAAGGCAAGGGAAGACCGATGACGGGCAAGAGGGAGGTGACCACGCCGATGTTGATGATGGCCTGGAAGCTGATCCAGGAGGCCACGCAGAGGATGACGGTCTGGGAGAAGCAGTCGCGGGTGCGCAAGGCGATATTGATCATGCACCATGCCAGGATGATGAATAGGAGGATGATCCCCAAGGCCCCGATATATCCCATCTCCTCGCCGATGACGGCGAAGATGAAGTCGTTCTTGGCTTCGGGCAGGTAGTTCCATTTCTCCAAGGACCCACCCAGGCCTTTGCCCAGAAGGCCGCCCGAGGCCAAGGCGTATTTGCCGTGGACGATCTGGAAACAGCCGAACTGGTTGGGCCCTCCGGTGCAACCGCTGTAGGTGGCGGAAAAACGGTCTCGGCGGTTGGCGGACCCGAAGACCATGAAGTAGCCGACGGCGAAGGCCCCCAGGCCGGTCAGGGTGGCCAGAGGCCCCAAAGGGAAACCGCCCACGTAGAGGGCGGTCAGGCAGATCAAGGCGATGATCATGGCGGTCCCCAGGTCCTTGCCGAACATGATGAGGGCGAAGGATATAAGGAAGGAGAAGAAAGGCGGAGCGTACTTGAGGAGCTTGTCCCAGGTCCCCTTCACCTTGGCCGCCCGGGCGGAGGCTTGGGTGACGGAGAAGGGCATCCACAGGCAGAGGGCCAGTTTCATCACTTCCGCAGGCTGGAACTGGACGGGGCCGAGGACCAGCCATCCGGTGTTTCCGTTGACGCTGCGGCCCAGACTGGTCATGGTCAAGGCTTGCAGGCCCCAGGAGCCCAGCAAGGCGAGGACGCTGAGGATCCTCAAGAGCCCGGCGAAACGATTGGCGAAAAGGATGAGCACCCCGCCAACCAGGAGGCCGCCCAAGGCGAAGACCAGCTGGCGGGAGGCGTCCCGCCAGGGGGAAAAGCCCCCGGAAATCAGGTTCACGGAGGAAGAGGAGAAAACCATGATGATGCCGAAGACGGTGAGAATCCCCACGCAGGCGATCATGCCATAGAAGCAATAGACCGGATTGAAGACCGACCGCCAACCCGAGTAGACCTGGTTGTCTTCAGGCAGGGCGGCCGTCGGGCCGGATGACGCCCGGCGGGCGAAAGCCGAGGCCGAGCCCGGGCGGGAGCCCCGCGAGGAAGAGCCGGAATCCTCGATCCGAGAGCCCCGGGTGACCATGGCCACGGCCTTGTCCAGGCCTTTCAACTGGGGGTCGTTCCCTGTCTTTTTGGCGTATCGAGCCATCCCTCCTCCTCTACGCTTGTGGGTGGTCTTCCGAATCAGAAACGGCGGGTGCGGGTGGAGTTTCCGTTGCGGCTGAAGCGGCCTCCTGATCGGCCAGGCCCTGAGCCTGGATCCAGGAGCGGGCTTGGGCGGCGAACTGGTCGCCCCGGTCGGCGTAAGAGACGAACTGGTCCATGGAGGCGCAGGCCGGGGCCAGGAGGATCACATCGCCTCCGTGAACGTAAGCGGTCGCCGCCTGGATGGCCCTGGCCATGACGGTCCCCTTGTCGGCTGGGTCGATGAGGGTGTAAGGAATGTCAGGGGCCTGGGTTTCCAAGGCTTCTTCCATCAGGGACTGGTCTTGGCCGATGACGACCGCGGCCTTGATGACCTCTCGCTGCCGGGAGACCAGGGAGGAGAATTCGGCTCCTTTCGCCAGACCGCCTGCGATCCAGACCACGGATTTGCGGGGGAAAGAACTCAAGGAGGCCGCGGCCGCATGGGCGTTGGTCGCCTTGGAATCGTCAACGAAGCGGATGATCTTCCCGTTGGAGGGATCCTGGTAGGAAGCCACCTTCTGGATCCGATGGCCTCCCGGAGCGAAGGAAGACAAGGCCTTCACGGCGACCTGACAATCGACCCCCAGCCCGAGGGCCAGGGCCAGGGCGGTCAGGGCGTCGGCCAGAAGATGGGGGTAGACCGTCCCATCCGGTTCGCACAGGTGAGGGAAGTCTGTCACCGGGGCCAGCCTGCCTTGGGGACCGACCGGGCTGAGGTTGACGATCCAGCCCTGGTCGATGCCGATGGTCCCGGGTTGGGGCGCCTCCAGGCTGAAGCCGACCCTGCGGCAGCCGGGGGCGGGCCTGGCTTCCCGGGCCTTCGCGCTGACCCGGGGGTCGTCGGCGTTATAGACCAGGACCTGCGAGACCCCGGAGTAGACCTTGGCCTTGTCGGCCGCGTAATTCTCGAAACCCCCATGCCAGTCCAGATGGTCGTCGGCCAGGTTGGTGATGGCCGCCCCCGCCAAGGCGAGGTCATCCGTGTAATGCAGTTGGAAGGAGCTCAGCTCGACCACCAGGTATCGGTTGCTCGGGTCTTGGGCCGCTTGGGAGACGGGGACCCCGATGTTGCCCACGGCCGGGGCCTGGTAACCGGCGGCTTGAAGGATCTCCGAAGTCATCTCGGTGGTGGAGGTCTTGCCATTGGTGCCGGTGATCCCCACCCAGACAGCGGGCTGGCCGGTCTGAGGATTGATGGCCCGGGTCTGCCAGGCGAATTCCACTTCGGACAGGATGGGCAGCCCCTGGGCCGCGGCTTTGGTCAGGAAGGGGCTGTGGGGGGAGAAACCCGGGGAGGTGATCAGGCAGCCGAAAGGCGACCAGTCGAAATCATCGGTCAGGACTTGATCGAAGCGGTAATCAGCCGGCTTCCTGTCATCCACCGTCACCACCAAAGCCTGGCGGTCGCGCAGGATCCGGGCCACGCTGGCCCCTCCCACTCCCAAACCGGCCACCATGATGGTCTTGCCTTCCGCTTCGGTCTGAGCGATGATTTGAGAATTCACGATGCCTTCTTTGAATGTTTCTTGATATCTTATGTTCTTGATCTATACGTCTTCCCTGAACCATCCGGTCTCGGACCCGGCCACATCAGACCAAACCGGAACGTACCACCCAGCTGCCGTAGAAGATGATGAGCCCTAGAAGGACGAAGATCATCTCCACCATCCAGAAGCGGACGACGACCTTGGTCTCCGGCCAACCTTCCAGTTCGAAATGATGATGGATGGGGGCCATTTTGAAGACCCGCTTATGCCGCAGTTTGAAGGCCCCGATTTGGATGACGTCCGACAAGGTCTCCACCACGAACAGGCCCCCGATGATGACGGCCAGAACTTCGGTGTGGGTGGCCACGGACAGGGCGGCGAAGAGACCGCCCAAGGCCAGGGAGCCCGTGTCCCCCATGAAGATCTCGGCCGGATTCGTGTTGTACCAGAGGAAGCCGAAACAGGCGGCGATGGCGCAGGCGGCGATGATGGTCAGGTCTTGGGGGTCGGCCACCGTGTAGGTCATCCCTTGTTCGAAGCCGAAAGGCCCCGGATGGTGAGGATGGCCCACGCTATGGTAGGACTGCCAGAAAGCGATGAGGCCATAGCCCAGGAAGGCGATCATGGAATTCCCGGCGCACAGGCCATCCAAGCCGTCGGTCAGGTTGAAGGCGTTGGTCCAGGCGGACATGAGCAGGTTGACCCAAATCACGTAAAGAACGGTCGAGATGATGAAGCCCAGCCCTTGGAAATCGATGATGAAGTTCTCGTCGAAGGAGATGCCCGGATGGGCGGCCGGCCCTCCGGCCGAAGTGGCGACCAGGGAAAGGACGGCGTAGATGGTGGCGAAGATGATCTGGCCGATGAACTTGCCGTGGATGCTCAGGCCTTCGTTCTGTTTTTTGGACACTTTGGCGAAATCGTCGATGAAACCGAGCAGGCCCATGGAGACCATGGTGAACAGGACCAGCAAAGCGGGCACGGAGATGCGGGCGTGGAAGGCGATCACCCGGTAAAGGGCCGAGGCCAGCCAACCCAGGAGGATGGCCAGGTTGATGACGACCCCGCCCATGGTCGGGGTCCCCCTTTTGACCAAGTGGGACTGGGGCCCGTCCTGTCGGATGTACTGCCCGTAATGAAACTTCTCCACCACCCGGATCATGATGGGGGTCCCGACGAAGATCACCACCAGGGAAACGACCAAACCAATAATGAGAGCAATCATGACGCTACTTCCGTGCCTGTCCCAGCCAGTAATCCGCTAGCCCTTGCAAACCGGACGCGTGGGACCCTTTCAACAATACTACAGTCTGCCTATGCTCCCCTTCCAAACCCCTGACCAGGTCGGCCGCCTGCTCGGCCGAATGGACCCAGTGGATGGACCCGGCCTCTTTTTGGTCATGGTCGGCTCCGAGAACGAAGTCATGGGCCAGCTCGTCCAGATGGGGCTCCTCCTCGCTGCCGACGGCGATCACCATGTCGGCGACGGAAAGGGCGTAGGCCCCCATCCGCTGATGGAGCTCCTTCTCGTTGGGGCCCAACTCCAGCATGGAGCCCAGTACGGCCACCCGGTAGGGGCGCTCGTCCCGGGTCCGGCTTTCAGCATGCCAGGCGGCCAAGCCGTCCAAGCCCGCCTTCATGGAATCGGGGTTAGCGTTGAAGGAGTCATCGATGAGGGTGAAGGCCAGGTCGGAATCCGGACGGAAGGGCACCTGCCTGATGTCCATGCGATGGGGGCTCTGGGCCCCTTGATGGGCCAGGATACCTGCGATGGCCTCGGTGGGCAGGTCCATGGCGTAGGCCACGCAGATGGCGGCCAAGGCGTTCATGACGTTGTGCCGCCCCGGCAAAGCCAGGCTCATGGGGCAGCCAGTCCCGTCAGGGAAATGGACGGTGAAGGACGGGCGGTCCTGGTCATCCACCTGCACCTGGTCGCCGTAGATCTCGGCGGCGGACATGGCGGAGGGGACCGAGGGATAAGCGGTCTCGCTCTCATCAGAGCGGTCCTCATCGGGGCGGTCCTCGTGCAGACCGAACCAAAGGAGGTTCCTGACCCCGGTCATCTCCGGCATCAGGCGGATGTTCTCGTCGTTCTCGTTGAGGATGGCCAGGCCGGAGGGGGGCAAGGCCCTCACCAGCTCGCTCTTGGCCTGGCGGATGTTCTCCACGGAACCGAATCCACCCAGATGGGCCACCCCCACCTTCAGCTCGACGGCTAGGTCCGGCCGGGCGATGGTGGTCAAGTATGCGATTTCCCCAACGGCTGAAGCCCCCATCTCCGCCACCAGGAAACGGGTCTCCTCCCCCACCTGCAAGGCGGTGAGGGGCAGGCCGATCTCGTTGTTGAAGGAACCCTGGGGGGCGATCGTCGGCCCCAAGGGGGACAGCAAGGCGCGGATCAGGTCTTTGGTCGTGGTCTTGCCCACCGAACCGGTGATGCCGACGATGGTGAAGGGGGTCCTAGCCTGGCCGGCCAGGCTCCGGCGTTTTTCGATGTTATGACGGGCCAGAAAGCCCAAAGCGCGGACCGTGTCCTCCACCAGAATCTGAGGCAAGGAGGCCCCGGCGACTTCATGATCGACCACGGCGGCGACGGCCCCCGCAGCGGCCGCCTGCTCCAGATAGGCATGCCCGTCCACGCGTTCCCCTTTGATGGCCACGAAGAGGGAGCCAGGGCGGACCTGCCGGGAATCGGTCACGGCGGAATCGACCTGGGCCTGACTATCGATGGAAGCGGAAGCGGACTCGAAAACGAGGAGCTTGCCTGACATGGCCTGAGCGGTCTCGGCCAGGGTCATGGAAATCATGGATTCACCTTTCTTAGGGATCTGCGGGATGTTCCAAGCCGGCAGGTTCTGATGATGGACCCGACCGGTCCGGCTGGGATTCCCGCCTTGCGGGTCACCCTCGAGTCTCTGTCTTCGCTCATGTCACCGGCTCCTGGCGACATGCGGAGGACGGCCTTCCCGATCGGTTTCGGACCGATGGGGACCGGCCGCCTGCCGCTTGGCTATCTCTTGTGCCAGCAGGAGGGCGGACCGGACGTTGTTCTTGCGCACCCCCACGCTCATGGCCATGGCAACGGCCAGATAGAGTTCGTCGGGATGGTCCAAGGGGGTCTCGACGACCGTGGAGGCGATGTCCCGGGAAACCAAGGTGGGGATCACGCAATGGGCGTCGTCATCGATGACGGCCCCGAAATCCTTGACCGCCCGCCGCAGCTGGGGGCGCAGGCCCTCCTGGGCTTCATGGATGATCGCCTTACGGGAGGAGGACCTCCAGCGGGACCAGGACCGGCTGGTGGCCTTGTCCCTGTCCGGCTTGCCTGAGCCGATCCCGGAATCCGACCCAGTCTTCGAGCCGGAACCCTGGCCGGAGCCGACCTTGCCCGACCCTTCCCCATCCGAGGCCGCACCATCAGCTGATTCGTCGGAAAGCCGGACGCCGTCCATCTGCCCCGACCGGGTGACCTTGGCCGTATCGGGGATCTGGTCCAGGTCCACCGACTGGGTGCGGCCGCAGACGTCCAGGCTCACCTGGCTCAGGGCGCCCGGGGCGAAGGTCTCCTCGTCCATGGTCAGGATGACCGTATTGACCCCGTCCTCCAACATCTGGGAGAGGATCATCTGCGTATCGATGGGCCCCAAGGGATAGGAACAATCCAACTCCCTTTCCAAAGAGAAGGACTTGCGGGAATCGATCACCCCGATGGGATTGCCCAGAAGATGCAAGAGCTGGGCCAGGTAATCGGACGCATAGGTCGCCTGGGGGCCGGTCAGGCCGAAAGTCGCCAGGGAATCGGTCGGCTGCCCGGCCATGATGAAGGCTAAATGGCCCAAGTCATGCTGGTTGAGGTCGCCGAAAAGAATGGGGACGCTGGCCACGGCCGCCAGCTCGTCCTTGGTCGCCAGATGGGAGAGAACCGAAGGGAAGAGGATGCTGTACGCCCCCTTGTCCTGGGCTTGGCGGATCTGGCGGTAAAGGTCCTCCTGCCGGCTGGAGGAGTCCCCCCACCCTAGGTAGAGGGCTCCCGGGCAAACGGCGTCTATATCGTCCGTCAGAAAAGTGATGGTCAC
Organism: Parascardovia denticolens DSM 10105 = JCM 12538; assembly: GCF_001042675.1. NCBI lineage: Bacteria > Bacillati > Actinomycetota > Actinomycetes > Bifidobacteriales > Bifidobacteriaceae > Parascardovia > Parascardovia denticolens. The sequence continues at coordinate 762,584 of NZ_AP012333.1, read as the reverse complement.
ATCCTGCCCATAGGGGAAGAAAGCTTTGGCCCCGAACCGGAGAACCAGGTCTTCCACCCGGTAGTGCACCGAAGTCGCCTCAGCCAAGAAGCTCATAGCCACCTCCTGAATTCCGCCGGAAATCCGATCCGTCTTCGCTTGCCGCCGACGCGGCTTTCCTCGATTTCCTCATTCGCGTTTCCTTGCCCTGCCGCCGGGGCCGCCCCTGAACCATATGCCGCATATGCCGCACAACCCCGCATCACCATGTAGTACTTATAGCATTCTTGCGGGGGGTGGACTGGGGAACCTTGTACTTCTGCATAAGGAATTCACCAATAGGATTGGTCACCGGAGAGGTGGCGTAACCGCCGTGCTGGGAGGAATCCATGAAGGCCACGGTGATGACGAAACGGGGGTCGTCGGCCGGGATGACCACCGAGGAGTCGCCCACGATCTGGGTCAGGCCTCCTTTGGAACCCACGACTTCCGCCGTTCCGGTCTTGCCCGCCAGACGGTAGCCGTTGACTTTGAAGACGTTGGCGTATTCCTCGTCCATGACGGATTCCATCATGTCCATCATGTCCTCCGAGGTGGATTTGGAGATTACCCGGGTGGGGGCATGAGGCTGGGGGGTCGTGTCCCTGCCTTCCTGATCGGTGGAGGAAGCGACCAGGCTCTGCCCCATACGCACTCCCCCGTTGGCGATGGTGGCCACGATGTTGGTCAGCTGCAAGGCGTTGACGGTGTATCCCTGCCCGAAGAGGATGGTCTGACGGGTGCGGTCGTCCCAGGAGGAGGCGGGAGACAGGACGCCGGAGGAGATTCCGGGGAAGTCGATTCCAGTCGGCTCCCCTATGCCGAATTTCTTCAGGTATTCGTAGCGCAGGTTGACCGGGTACTTCTCGGCTGATTTGACCATGCCCACGTTGGAGGATTCGTTGATGATACCGGCCAGGGTCAGCCTTTCCACAGGATGGTAGACGGCGTCGTGGTAGGTCTGCCCCTGGTAGACGAAGCTGTAGGGGACGGTGTAACGGCTGGATCCTTTGGCAAAGCCCTCTTGGATCAGGCCGGAAGAGGTGATGAGCTTGCCGACCGACCCCGGTTCGAAGGTGGCCGTCATGGACAGGGACCCTTTGAGGATGGCGTCCGGGCCGCCAGCGGAATACTGGTTGGTGTCGGCGACGGCCAGGATACGGCCGGTCTTGACTTCCTGCACGACGACGATCCCCCATTGGGCGTGAATCTTATTCTCCTGGTCCTGCAAGGACTTCTCCACGAACCATTGGACGTCGCGGTCGATGGTCAGACGGACTTTGCCCCCGTTTTTAGCCGGTTTGGTGACCGATTCGGTCCCGGGGATCTTCTCCCCGCTTTCCCCCCTCTGGTAGACCTGCTTGCCGTTCTCCCCTTTGAGGGAATCCTGCGACATCTTCTCGACCCCGGCCACGCCCACGTCGTCGTTGTTGACCCCGCCGATGATGGCCCCGGCGGTCGCCCCGCTGGGATAGGAACGGGTGACGGTCAGTTCGGACCCTATGACCCCGGACAGGTGGAGGTTGTCGACCGCTCGTTTGGTCGCCGGGGTCACGTTCTTCTTCAGGACGATGTAGGAGTTGACCCCGGCCAGCTTGGCCCCCAGCTCCATGACGTTCATTTTGAGGACCGGGGCCAGCATCTTGGCCACGGCGCCGGGACCGGACCCAGGCACGGGCTTGCCGTCGAGGGAATGGCAGATAGCCTTGTTGTCCCCGGTGCATTTTTTCGGCTGGAAGTTGCGGGCGCCGTTCTGGTCGGCGTAGATGGTGTACCTTTGCTGACTTTGAGCCATGACCACCCCGTTCACATCCGTGATGGTCCCTCGCAGGGCCTGGACGGTGTAATCCACCGTACGCATCTGGATGGCGTCTTGGGCGATGGCCGGTCCTTCGACCAACTGGACGAAGGTCAAACGGATGATGAGGGCGACGATGAGGACGACGATGGCCAGGCCGAAAACCACAGTCCGCCTGCGAAAGGTCCGGCTGTAAGCCGCATCCTGGCTATCTGCGGACAGGGTCTCCCAGAAGCGGGATAGTTTCCGCGAGAATGGTGATGGCTGTTTTTTCTTGCTCATGATGGCTTGGCGCTCTTTGCTCTCGTCCGTGTTCCTTTAGGGTGTCCCCGATGTTCGTTGCATGACGGGACCGTGCGATGGTGGTCCGCCCTTCCAGTATAACGAAAGGCTTGGTTCACTGACCGGTTCCGGCCATATCGACCGTCAAGGAGTCGGACGAAGGGGTCATCCCCAGCTTCTGGGCCTTCTGCGGCAAGGAAGCCTGGAGTTTGTCCAGTTTGGCCTGCTCCTGCTCCACATCCTGGGTGAGCACGGAGATGTTCTGCTGGGTCTCCGAGATGGCGAAGGCGTCTTCGGCCATTTTCACCCTGACCACCAGGACTCCCAGGAAGCTGAGGACGACGACCAGGACGACAGCCATCCACAGGACCATCCGGCCCCGCAGGCTCCGCTTGGCCTGGGCCGCGGATCCGGAAGTCCGCGAAGCGGAGTCGATCCGCTGGTCGGTCCGGGAGATGACGGAGAGGCCAGGCCGGGTGATGCCGCTGGGACGGGCGCCGGCGGACCCCTTGCGGATGCTCCGTTCGGACATGCGCTGCCGGGTTGTGCGGACTTGAGCTGCCTGTGCTGCCATGGTGACTCCTCATTCTTGTGGTGATTCTTGTGGTGGTATTGACTTTTTGTTTTTCGCGGCTTTTATTGCTTTCAGCCTCCGCGGCTTCAGCCTTGTAGCTTCCGGCCTCTTAGCCCTTCGGTCGACCCCGTCGCCGGGGCCCCTCTCCCGTTCGCACGGACTTCATCGCCGACCGCATCATTTCGGCCTTCCTGACTTCAGGGATGGGGCGGATCAGCTCCACCGCCCTCAGCCTGACCGAAGTGGACCGGGAATTATGGGCCGCTTCGGCTTGGCCCGCCTTGACCGCCCCCCGGGTCAGGTCGGCGAAAAAAGGCTGGGCTTCCTGAGGGATGACGGGCAGGCCGGCGGGGACGTCGGCATGGATGCCGGAGGCCATGAAGGTCTTGGTGATCCTGTCCTCCAAAGAGTGATAGGACTCCACCACCAGACAGCCGCCCAGGTTCAGGCGGCAGGCCGCCTGAGGCAGGGTCATCCGCAGTTTGTCCAACTCCCCGTTGACTTCGATCCTCAAAGCTTGGAAAACCCTCTTGGCCGGATTGCCGGGAGCGCGGTGGGCCCGGGGAATCACCTGGTCCACCAAGGCCACCAATTGCCCCGTGCTGCGCGGGGTCTCCCCCTCTTCCCTGGCCTTGACCAAGCGGGAGGCGATGGGGCCGGCGAAACGCTCCTGCCCGTATTCGCGGAAGATCCGGGCCAGGTCCTGCCTGCCGTAAGTAAGCAGGACGTCGCGGGCGGTCAGGCTTTGACCGGGATCCATCCTCATGTCCAAAGGAGCGTCATGACTGTAGGAGAAACCCCGGTCGTTCTCGTCGATCTGCAGGCTGGACAGGCCCAAGTCCATGAAGACCGCGTCCACCGTCTTGATTCCCTGCTCATCCAAGACTTGGGAAAAGCTGTCGAAGGCGGCGTGGACCGGGGTGAACCGGTCGGACAGGCCCAGGTCGCGCATCCGCTCGGTCGCCAGGGTCAAAGCCTCCTGGTCGCGGTCGATGCCGATCAGCCGGGCCTGGGGATCGGCCTGGAGGAAGGCGCTGGCATGCCCGGCCAGGCCCAAGGTGCAATCCACGATCAGGGGGGCTTGGCGACCGTCGGTGATCAGACGGACGCAGTCGTCCAAAAGCACGGGGGTGTGGATGGAAGCGAGGTCGGTCATCAGAAGCTCACCTCCGGCAGGACGTCGTCGGCGATGTCGCTGTATCCGTCCTCTTGCTCGGCCAGGTAAGCGTCCCAATCGGCCTTATTCCAGATCTCGGCCCGGGTCCCCACTCCGATGATCACGATGTCCTTATCTATATGGGCGTAATCGCGCAGGATGGAGGGGAGGATCACCCGGCCCTGCTTGTCGGGCTCCTGATCCACCGCCCCGGACAGGAAGACGCGCAGGTAATTACGGGCGGCCTTGTTGCTCAGGCTGGTCCGCTGGATCTGTGCGGCGATGCGGCGGAATTCGCCGAAAGGAAGGAGGTAGATGCATCGCTCTTGTCCCCGAGCCAAAACGCAGCCCTGCCCCAGCTGGGAGCGGAATTTGGCAGGAAGGGCCACCCGCCCCTTGGCGTCGATCTTGGGGGCGTAGGTTCCCAGAAGGAGGGCAGGCAAAGGAGAAGAGACGGCTCCGTCGGCCATCCCGGCGTCTTCGAAGACGCTATTCTCCGTGGGATTTGTCATGCTACCTCCAATTAATCACCACTTTACCCCACATTCCTCCACAACTCCCCACTAAGTCGAAAATTCATGGACTTTTTTCGGAAGAAATCGAAAAGAACCGGAAAATCAAATTCGCCAAGGAAGAGGCGAGGGCTGCTAAAAAATTAACTACCAAAAATCCTCTCTGCCAGGAAAGGCCGGGACTCATCCTGTCGGGAATCATTCCTGGGGAGAAAACTCCGCTTTCCGCGACAGGCCGGACAGACGGTGGGGGCAAGCGTGTAAACTGTTATTCGCTCTTTTTACCGACCCTTCCGAGCGGCCTGTGGCGCATAGCCGAGGCGCATCGATGGAGGGAACAACAGCCGCGAAGGCAAGCGAAAACGACGAGGGGATCACCGTGAGTGACTATTCCGACCAAATCCAGCAGGAACAGGAAGTGGTCGACCGGGCCTACCAGCGCCTGGACGACCTGCGCTCCCAAATCAAGGGACGGCTTGATTCCGTGCGCGCCCGCGGTGGCCACGGCTCCCCCACCCAAAGGTCGGAACGCGACTCTTTCGCCGTCATGTACGAAGACCGGCTCATCCAGCTAAGATCGGTGGAAGACCGGCTGGTCTTCGGCCGCATTGACGACGTCCACGGCAATCAGCGACACATCGGCCGGATCGGCCTGTCGGACGAGAGGCATGAGCCCATTCTGACCGACTGGAGGGCGGATGCGGCCCGGCCCTTTTACGAAGCCACCCCGGAGAACCACGGGGACGCCACCATGCGCCGCCACATCACCCTGAACCTGCGCCAAGTGGCCGCCTTGGAAGACGAGGTGCTGGACATCCATTCCCAGCAAGTCTCCCAAGCCCATCACCAAGGGACCCTGACCGGGGAAGGGGCTCTCCTGGCTTCGCTCAGCTCCCGGCGGACAGGGAAAATGACCGACATCGTCGCCACCATCCAGGCCGAACAGGACAAGATCATCCGTTCCGACCTCAACCAAGCGGTCGTCGTGCAAGGCGGGCCCGGAACCGGGAAAACCGCCGTCGCCCTTCACCGGGCCGCCTATCTGCTCTATACCCACCGGCGCACCTTGGAAAGGTCCGGGGTCCTCGTCGTCGGACCCAGCCCCACCTTCCTCCATTACATCGATCAGGTCCTGCCTTCCTTGGGCGAGACCGGAGTCGTCTCCCGCACCATCGGCGACCTCATCCCCGGCTTGGTGGCGACGGCCGAAGACGACCCTTACACGGCCGCCATCAAGGGGAGCAAACGCATGGTGACCATGATCCGCAACGCCATCGCCGCCCGGGTTCGCATCCCCAGTCTCCTGCCGACCATCCCGATCAACGGGGTCAAGGTCCCCGTCCGCCGCAGCGACCTGGAACAGGCCCAGCGGAACGCCCGCAGCTCCCGGAAGCCGCATAACCAGGCCCGGGAGACCTTCATCAACTCCATGCTCAGCCTCATGGTCAACCTTTACCGGGACCAGCTGGACTACATCCCCGAGCAGGAGGAACTCGACAACGCCCGCGCCACCCTGCGCCTGAGCTCGGCTCTGAAGAAGACCCTCAACACCGCCTGGCTCCCCATGTCCGCCTCATGGATGCTGGCCGACATGTTCTCCAAGCCCCATCGGATGCGGCAGTTCGCTCCTTGGCTCAAAGAAGAGGAGATCGCCCAGCTGACCAGGTCCAAAGACGCCCCCTTCACCCGGTCCGACGTGGCCTTGCTGGACGAGGCCTTGAATCTTTTGGGGCCGGACCCCCGGGAACAAGCCCGGCAGGCCGGAAAGGACCTGGACCGTAAACGCGAGGAGGAATACGCCCTCCAATCCATGCGGATCGCCGGGGTGGACCCCTCCCTGGTGAACGCCGGCGACTTGCTTGACAGCATGTCCGGCGGGGATGATTCCAGTCTGGCCTCCCGGGCCGGCAACGACCGGGAATGGACCTATGGCCATATCGTCGTGGACGAAGCCCAGGAGCTGACCCCGATGGAATGGCGTATGCTGATCCGCCGCTGCCCTTCCCGCTCTTTCACCATCGTCGGGGACGTGGCCCAGACTTCCTCCTTGGCCGGCACCCGCTCTTGGGCGAGGACCATGAACCCCCTCTTCGGCCAAGGCAGGTGGACCGTGAACGAGTTGACCATCGATTACCGCAACCCGGCCCAGGTCTGCGACCTCTCCTCGCGCTTCGCCAGCGATGAGGGGCTCCATGTCTCCACCGTGAGCGCGGCCAGGCAGGTCCCCGATTCGGTCAGGCGGATCGCCTCCCCCCGGCATGGCTTCCTGGATGCCATCAACGATCAGGCGATCGAGGCCATCCATGATTTCGTTTCGCAAGACGGCAGCGGCCGCCTGGCCATCATCGTCGACCCTCAGATCCGCGACCAGGTGGAAAAATCCTTGCGTCTCGCTTTGCGGTCCAGCCAAGCCTTAGGGCAAGAGGAATTCATCCGGCTCACCTCCCAGCCGGATTGGGAAGCGCAGGTCCGGGTCTATGGACCCCAAGAGGTCAAGGGACTGGAATTCGACGCGGTCATCGTGGCTAACCCCGGCCTCATCATGGAGAACGCGGCCTCCCGAATCGTGGCCGCCTCCGACCTCTACGTGGCCCTCACCCGGCCGACCCAAAGGCTGGTCATCATCCAGACCAAAGACGACCAGGAATCGATCGACTTCGCCGAAGCAGAAACAGAAGCATGAGTCGAAAACCAAGACGAGACTGATGACGAGGCAGACGTCGAAGCTAAGGCCGCAGCCAAAGCCAAATAAAGACTGAAACCAAGTCAAGTCAAGCTGAGGATCGATCCGTCGGTATTCGACCTTGGGGACGATCGGGCCTCTCCCCTATTTACTGCTCTTCCCCTTCATGGCGCTTTTCCTCTTGGTAGCGGCGGACGGAGTCGATTTCCTTCTCGTAGTCGTCCAAGGAATCGAAATGCTGGTAAACGCTGGCGAAACGCAAATAAGCGACGACATCCAGGTCCCTTAGAGGGGGAAGGATGGCCTTGCCCACCTCTTCGGACCTGATCTCCGCTTGGCCCCGGGCCCTCAGGTTCTCTTCCACCTGCTGTCCCAAGCGGTTGAGGGCCTCATCGCTGATGTTCCTCCCCTGACAGGCCCGCCTGACGCCTGAGATCACCTTCTTGCGGTCGAAGGGCTCGGTGGCCCCCGAATGCTTGATGATGGACAGGACGATGGTCTCTTGGGTAGTGAAACGCTTATGGCATTTCAGACACTCGCGCCGGCGGCGGATGGCGTAACCATCCTCGCCGACGCGCGTATCGAGGACTTTGGTCTGAGGGTTCTGACAAAAGGGGCAATGCATAGGTTCACCCTATCGCGAGGCCTACCTGAGGACTGCCCGAGGACCATCCGAGCTCTGCCCAGGGTCTATCCATGGACTGCTCAAGAGCTACTGCCCAAGGACTTCACCCTCTTACTTGATTACTCGATGGTGTTCTCGGTATGGGTCACCTTGCCGTTGCCGTTCGGGGAGACGACCCGGAAGTCGCTGACGTAGGCGGTGCCGTTCTCGTCGTACGAGCTGCTTCCTCCCACGTACTTGACATTGGCCGACCAAGTCAGATTCTCGATGATGTCTCCGGAGTTGTCATCGTCCGAGTTGTAGCTGTAGTAGAAATCCTCTTTCAAGGTGAAGTCGACCTTATAGGTGTTCTTGCCGGTCTGGGTCACCTTGGTGACGTTGACGTCGCTGAAGGTGATGCTGTCCGCCTTGCGGTTCTTGGCATTGGTCATGTTGAGGTCGATGTTGTTCTTCACGTCGGAATAGAACTTGTTGCTCGTCCCTCCCAGGAAGACGTCGTCCAAGTCGCTGGCCGTGGTCTGATTATCGGCGTAGTACTGGAGCATGCCGTGGGCCTTGGTCATGAGGTCGTTGGCCGTGTCCCTGTCCAGGATGTGGGCGGCGTTCAGATAGACCGTCTCCCCATCGGAGATGTCGGACGCTTTCGTCGTCTTGGTCTTGACGCTGGTCCCATCGGCGAAGGATTTACGCACGTAGACGTCCGCGCTTTCGGCCACGGGGAGTTTGGTAACGGACCCGGTCCCGTCCGACAGGGTGCTCACCTTCTGGCCGCCCACATAAAGGTCTCCGTCAGACAGGTTGCTGAGCACATCGAAACTGATATAACGCACGGCTAGGCGGATCTCCTGGTTGCCGGCAGTCAGATCCTTGCTGGTGGACACGTTGATGTCCTGGTTGTTCACTTTCCCACTGGCCGCGAAGACGTAAGTCCCCGGATAAAGGTGGGAGAAGATCTTCTGATAGGAGGAGGACTGCGAGGTTCCCACCTTGTGACCGTTGATGGTCAGGTCCAGACCGGAGGTATTGGTCTTGAGCGTGGCCGAAGCGGGCTTGACCACTACTTTCCAGTCGGGGAAGATGAGAAGCGTATGGCCGACGTTCCGCATGGCGGAACCTTCGAAGACTTCCTTCTGGGTCGGCATCTGGATCTTGCCCTGATCTGCGTAAGCCAAATCGGCTGGGCTGATTCCCCGGTTGTCGTCCGCCCAGACTTGGTATTTGAGTACTGCCTGAGGACCCTGATGACTGGCTTCTATGTACCGGTTGACCACGGATTGACGGGAGAAATACTGGGAACCGATGAAATAGAAGACAATGAAGGCAACGACCAGGAAGGCGAAAACCGCGATGAGGACCTTCCCCCAGACCGGCATCTTTTTCTTCGTCGCCGTTGCTGACGTTGCCGTCGCCGAAGCCGATGCCGCCTGGTTTTGCGGAGGAATCCGGGCCGGCATGACGGCGGGAGCCGGGGCGGTTTGGACTGCTGGGGCGGTCACAGGGGGCAGGACAGTGGTCTCCGCCTGAGTGGCCGACTGCGGGGTCAGGATTCGCCCGGTCGGTTCATCAACCCTTCCCGTTTGCGCCTCTTCAACCGGCATCCTGCCGGTCTGAGCCTCGGCTTGCCCGTCGCTTTCGACGTTCTCAACCTTGCTGCCGCCTTCGACGCGGTCAACGCTTTCGTCAAACGCCTGCGGTGTGGATGCAGGCAGGCTATCAAGAGAAAAGCCAGCCGCTTTCCCATCCATGAATTCCCGGGGAGAGGGGTTGCGCCCCATGGCCTCTTGGAAAGCGGCCACCCATTGTTCTTTCTCGTTCATTTTCCCTCCTTAGAAATTCTTTGAGACCTGGGACATCCCAGTGAAGAGCGACGTGAGGTTGCCTCCTACGAAACGGGCCACCAGATATGCGACGAGGATGAGGAGAAGCATGAGGAAGAAGGTCATGTAGATGTTGTTGACCTTCCCCAGGGAGCTGGCCGACGATTTGGCGAAGACGACCAAGATCCAGACGAAACCGATCACGATCAACGTCATGATGATGGACATGGCCGCCAAAGAGCCCCCGAGATCGGGGACTGCATCGGCCATTCTCTTCGCCCAATCCTGGGGCGGGGCGCTGAAGACGGACGTGAGCGCGCCGAAGCTGGACGTGGTCAGCAAAAGGGTGCTGGGGACGAAGAAACTGACGATGAGAGCGACCAGATTGATGATGACCATCAGGGGGTACAAGGTCAGATAACGTCCACAGAAATCAATGAAACCTTCCTGCTGGGGCTGACCCTTGGTCGCAAGACGATTGAAGCCTGCCGGCAGGACCAGAGCCACCAGATAGATGACGAAGACGAGCAAGGAATACAGGAAGGCTTGCCCCCACCCCATGTTCTGATCAAGGTAGGAACGCAGGAGATTAAGAGCGGAGAAATCCGCCGTGGAGGAGGATATGCTCGCCCGCATCAATTGCTCGATCCCGTTGAAGAAGGAGTTGACGACGCGGTGCAAGGCGTTGACGATGGCGAACCCGAGAAGGAGAGCGGAGACCACCATGGTCACCAGGCCAGCACCGGGACGACTTTCCCCGGCGATCCCCTGAGGGTTTTTCAGGCAATGCGCGAACCAAGAGAAATAATTGCCACCCTTCTGCCAGACCCTCGGTAGCGTCTGACCACCATTAACGGCCGCTTGTTGAAGCGGTATCGCCCGCGGCTGCGCTTGTGTTTGCGGTTGAGTCAGGGTTCGTGTCACCTGAACCGGAGCCGGCTGACTTTGAGCCGTCTGAGCCTGTGTCTGTTGCGTATAAGGATAAGCTGTTGGGACGTAAGTCGGCTGAGCCGCAGCAGGGAAGGCCGGAGCCGGCTGAGATCCCTCCTGGAACTCACCGTCCGCCAAGGCCTGGGATATCTCTTCTTCGGAAGGAGTACGAGAATTCACCGCTTCAAAATACTCTATCCAGTCCTCTCGAGTCATAATAATCCATCTCTCTTTATACCGAAAATGAATGCGTTCCCAGGTTACTACCCGAAGAAGACGCAACGGGAGACCATCCCATCTGGCATGACTCACTATCTATAGCGCGCACACTTCCCTTCACCCATCCGCTTTCCTAGCCGTTCCTAGCAGTCCGTGGCAATCAAGGAGGTTGTTCGGTTCACTATTTGGTCAGATTGTCCTGGCTTTCCGGGACGACGATCCTCTGACCGGTGACCAAGGTGGTGGAAGTCAGATGATTGAGTTTGGCCAGATAAATCATGTACTCGTCCACGCTCTGACCTTCCGGCAAATTCTCTTGAGCGAATTTCCAGAGACTGTCTCCCGGCCCGACCACATAAGAATGGACGACCTGGGGCCTTGTATCCTCCGGCTGGGCTTGGGCCCGATGGGCCAGACCGAATCCGCCGGCGAAAACGCCAAAGCAAAGCAAACCGACGAAACCCTTGCCCAAGGGGGTCAGCCTCACCCTGATGTGATGACGCCGTCCGGACTTCCGCATGGTGGCGGCCCGGCCGCCACCAATTCGGTTCATGCTCCTTGCATATGCCTGAGTCATTGTTCCTCCTTCAAGTCGCCCGGTTTCCGCCGGGCCCTTGTTCACGTTGTCCCCATTCCCGCATCAGCTCTTGCTTCCATGTCTTTTCTACGTCTTTTTCCAACCATCGTCGAAGAGATGTTTCGAACAGGTGTTCTTATTTTCGCACATCTGTTCGACTATTTCAAGACCATTTTTCGAACATCTGTTTGCCTTTACAAAGAATTCACGCTATAATCGAGAACAAGACCCACAGTGAGGAATGATTATGACGACAGTCCCCTTTGGCGCACACGCCACGAACGGAACCCCCGCACAGCCGGATACAGCCCGGTCCCTTGGCTTGACGGTCCGTCAGCTTCAAGTTCTGGAGGCCATCCGCCACTATTCGACCAGCCAGGGTTATATCCCCTCTTTCCGCGAAATCGCGGCCTTGGTGGGCCTCAAGTCGACTTCATCCGTCAAACATCAATTGGACGTCTTGGAGAAGAAAGGCTATATCCGCATGGCCGCCAATAAGGGGCGGGCTATAGAGCTCATCACGAGTGAGGAGCCCCAGTCGATCACCGAACAGGAGATCTCAGACGGTGAATCCGACCTCGAACCAAAGGACGAGAATCAAGACCGAGAAACAGCCGAAAACGAGGGATCCGGACGGCCAACCAGCGCACGAGCGGAAATCTACCCATTCCCTTCACAATCCGAAAGCGAATCCATCGCCCAATCCCACGACGTCCCCCTAGTCGGACGCATCGCGGCCGGCGTGCCCATCACGGCGGAACAGCATGTGGACGATGTCATGCGCCTGCCGGAACGCCTGACAGGGGAAGGGACCCTCTTCATGTTGGAGGTTCATGGCGATTCCATGGTCGACGCCGCCATCTGCGACGGGGACTTCGTGGTCATCCGCGAGCAGAAGACGGCCGAGAATGGGGACATCGTGGCCGCCCTTCTGGACGATGAGGCCACGGTCAAGACCTTCCGCAGGGACAAAAGCGGGCATGTCTGGCTCATGCCTCACAATCCGGCCTACTCCCCCATCGACGGGACCTATGCCCAGATCATGGGCAAAGTGGTGACCGTCCTGCGCAAAATCTAGCTGATCTCCGGCAAAACCGCTCTCTGGCAAAAACGGTTCCAGCAAGCCACATTCTGCAAGCACAAACGCCGGTAAGATCGCGCACAGGACTTCCCTAAGACCCGGTCAACGGTCAGACTCCACTGACTCCATAGCCCTAAATAGCCTTCAATCGTCTTCAATCGTCTTAATAGTTGGTGTTCCCGTAAGCTTGGGCGGTCAGGTCCTTCCGCCAGGTTTCAATGGTGTTCATGGTCCCCAGCAGGCGGATCTTCTCCTCGCCTTCAGGCAAGCGATTCATCTTGCGTTTCAACTGGGCTATTGCCCTCATGGCGTCAGCGTCCAGAATCCCTACGAGAAGCTGATGGGCGAACTTGACCTCGGCCTCCGTGGCTGGGGCCAGCTGCACCGGAGCCGGTCCTTGAGGACGACCAGAAGGTCCGGGACCAGTCGAGGACGCCGTCTGATCGGACCCGGCCGAAGTCCGGTTCTTCGCCGACAAAGGCAGAGGCAGGACCGCCAGTTCATTGATCACCCGGGTGAGGACGGGGCCGGCCGCCTTGGTCAGCTCATGGATCCATAGCCCTTGAGGTGTATCGGACTGCGGGAGTCCCCCGGCCACTTCCAAGGCGTCGAACATGCTGCGGAAAACGGGCGTGGTGAAACAGCGCCGGGTCAAGCGGGAGAAAAGCTCGGCGTTCATCGGGCCGGTCAAGGCCAGAGGCGATTGGATGAGGATGCCGAAAAACTGTTGTTCGGTGGAGAAGACCGTGTCATCGACCCGGTAATAGCCTTTGTCGATAGCTTTCTTCCTATTGGCCCATTCCTGGAAGAGGCGGCGATCCAAAGGCTGCGAATCCGAGGAACGGTCCGATTCGAATCCTCCCGGACCGCTGCCAGCCCCGCCCCCGTAGCCGAAAGAGTTTTCATAAGAGCCTGTCCCATAAGCGGACCGCCGCGGAACGTAGGCGTCAGCGGAGGCAATCCGCTGCCTCCTGCGTTCCGCCAAGACCTCCCGACGCAGGTCCCCCACGCTCACCCCAATCTGCCCGGCGTATTTGCGGGTGTAGGAATCCAACAAAGAGTCATCCCGGATTTTGGCTATGACCGGAGCAACCGCCTTCATGGCGCCGACCAGGCCGGTCGTGAATTGGGTGTCAAAGGAACGGATGGCCGCTTGGATGACGAAGTCGTAAAGCGGGACCCGATCATGGATGAGGTTGCGGACGGCTTCGTCCCCGTATTTGATGCGTAAATCGCAAGGGTCCAGATTCTCGCGGGCCACCGCCACGAAAGTCTGGGTCAGAAATGCGTCATCCAGGCCGAAAGCGTGCAAGGCCGCCTTCTGCCCGGCCGCATCCCCATCAAAGGTGAAGATGACCCCGGACCCATGGGTAGGCCCGACCAGCTGGACGGCGCCCAGGGAATCGTCGCGGATGAACCTGCGGACGATCTTGGCGTGCTCCTGGCCGAAAGCGGTGCCGCAAGTGGCCACGGCCACATCCACCCCAGCCAGATGACAGGCCATCACATCGGTGTAGCCTTCCACGATGACGATCTGCCTCTTTTTGACGATGTTGGGCTTGGCGATGTCGATCCCGTAAAGGACCTGGTTCTTATGGTAGAGGGCCGTATCCGGGGTGTTGATGTACTTGGCTTCGATCTTGTCGTCATCGTAAAGGCGGCGGGCCCCGAAACCGACCGTCCTGCCAGTGGAATCGCGGATGGGCCAGGTGGCCCGGCCTCGGAAATAATCATAGGCAGAATTGTTCTGCCCCCGACGGGCCACGCCCGCCTCCACCATCTCTTCCTGGGTGTAGCCCAAGGAGGACAGATGCCGGACCAAAGTGTCCCAGCCTTGTGGGGCGTAGCCGCAGCCGAATCGTTCGCAATCGCTTTGGGTGAAATTGCGGCCGCCCAGAAGTTTGCGGGCGGGGAGGGCATCATCGGTGGGCAGCTGGGAGGCGAAGAACTTCTGGGTCTGTTCGCAGACTTCGAGCAGCCGGGCACGGGTGGCCCCTTTGCGCTGACGGTCCGTCTTCCCCCGGCCCTGGTCCTCGTATTCCAGCTCGATATGGTAACGGTCGGCCAAAAGCTCCACGGCTTGGGCGAAATCGACGTTCTCCTTCTGCTCCACATAGCCGAAGACGTCCCCGCCCAGCCCGCAGCCGAAGCAGTGCCAGGTCCCCAGAGAGGGACGCACGTGGAAGGAGCCGGTCTTCTCGTCATGGAAGGGGCAGAGACCGACGAAGGAGCCAGCCCCGCTATTTTTCAGGGTGACATCAGCGCTGACGATATCGTACAGGTCGGCCGCCGCCCGAACCTGCTCCACGCTTTTCTTGCTGATATAGCCAGGCATGGCACTCCTTTCCGATTTGGCGATCAGGCCTGAGACGATTGCCCGGGCACCAAGTCAAGGAATTTTATTCTACCCCAGCCTCAACCTGAAAGACACGACGGTGAATGGGCCGACGGTAAGTAAGACAGCGATGAAAGACACGGCGGCCCGGGAAACTCAACTGAAGAAAAGCGAATGCAAGGTCAAGGCGGAACCATCAGTGAGACTGGCCACCTGGTCGATGGCCACCCGCAAGCGCTCCTCGTCGTTGGTGGCCTCCTCCCAGTCCTCGATGAAGGCGGGGTCCAAAGCGTCGCTCATGTGGGGGGAATCCTTCATGAACAAGTCCACCAAGTCCTCGATGATGGTCAGCTGCTCGTGGTGGAAGGCCTCATGCTCCCGGGGTTCCATGACGAAGTAGGCCGCGATCCCCTTCAAAGCGATGATTTCGTACTGGGTTTGTTCGGGGACGATCATGGAGGCGCTGTAGCGGGTCAGGTTCCCCTGGCCGTACTTTTCCCTGGTAGCCCTTTCGGCCGAAGCCGTGAACCGCCCGATCAGGCGGGAGGTGGTGTTCTTTAGCTGGGCCAGGGAGTGCCGGGTCCCGGTGAAATATTCGGGGAAGACCTTGTCTTTCTGCAGCCGTTCGATGGCCGCCAGGAGCCCCTCCCCATCCCAGGAGCTCCCGTACCAGTCCCTGGTCGCGGCCACGAACCCGTCCAGGACCTTCGCGTCCCTCATGGCCAGGGGGTCGAAGGAGGAGGCGACGATGGCGTCCTCCACATCATGCACGCTGTAGGCGATGTCATCGGACAGGTCCATGATTTGGCATTCCATGGGTTTGGCCCAAGGTCGGGCCCCGATCTTCAGCCAGTCGAAAGCCTCCCGGTCGTCGGGGTAGACGCAGAATTTGTTGCCCCGGGGGCCATCGGGATGTCTGGCCCCTTCCTCCTTGGTCCAAGGGTATTTGGTGGCGGCGTCCAAGGCCGTCCTGGTCAGGTTGACCCCGGCGCTGCGGCCGTCGGGGCGGAAGATCTTCGGCTCTAAACGGGTCAGGAGGCGGAAGGTCTGGGCGTTGCCTTCGAAACCTCCGATGGGCTCGGCGATCTCCGCCAGCTTTTTCTCCCCGTTATGGCCGAAAGGAGGATGCCCCAAATCGTGGCAGAGACAGGCGCAATCGACCACATCCGGGTCGCAGCCGACCATTTGGGCGATTTGCCGGCCGATCTGGGCGACCTCCAAGGTATGGGTGAGACGGGTACGGGCGAAATCATCGGTGCCGGCGACCAGGATCTGGGTCTTTGCCCCCAGCCTGCGCAAGGCCGATGAATGGACGATGCGGGCCCGGTCCCGTTCGAATTCGGTCCTTTTGCGCGACTTGGCCGCTTCAGGGGCCCACCGCTCCTCGTCAAAAGCCGAATACCCTTCAGACCGCAAGGACTTCTCGGCGTCGAATTCATCCAGATGACCTGCCATACCTTGAACTCTAAGGGGAAGGCTCGATTTTCCTTGGAATTTCAACTCTTTGGGAAATCAGATCACCGTGGTCGGGTCCAGCAGGCCCACGTCCTCCGCAGACAGGACGTTCTGGGCATGGAGGTAGAGACGGGGGATCCGGTTACGCAGGCAGGTGAAGATCTCATAGGATATGGTCCCGGCTGCCCGGGCCCAATCATCGGCGGTCGGCTCGGCGTAAGCCTCTCCCCGACCAGGTCCGAAAAGCTCCACCGTGTCGCCTTCGCTCACCCCCCAATCCTCGGCCGACCCATGCAGGTCCAGGATGCACTGATCCATGCAGACCCGACCGCTGACCCGGACCAGGCGAGGCCCCTGGTTGGTCATGATCCGGACGGGGCCGCCAGGATGATCCACCCCTAAGGCCCCGGCCCGGTTGAAACCGGAAGCGGAACGGGGGATCCCGTCGGCGTAGCCCAAAGGCAGATCAGCCGTGGAGGTCTCCCCTTCGGTCAGATAGGTGCGGCCATAAGAGATGGAATGGCCGGCCGGAAGGTTCTTGACCGTCCCCAGTTGAGCCTGTAAGGTCATGGCCGGCTTGAGGCCGTAATCCTCCCCGGTCCCCATGACCGGATCCGGCTCGTACCCGTAAAGCCCCACCCCGGGGCGGACCAGCTCGAAATAAATCTCCGGCCGGGTGAAAGTGGCGGCCGTATTTGCCAGATGCCGTATGGAAGGAGGAAGGCCGGCGACCTTCATGCGGTCGGTGAATTCGTTGAAGAGGGCTATCTGATCGTCGGTCGCCCGTCTGCTGGCCGGGTCCTCGGGGGCGTCGGCCACGGACAGGTGGCTCCATTGGCCGACCACTTCCAGCTGGCCGGCATCCACCCCCTGACGCAAGCGGGTCAAAGCCTGGTCAAACTCTTCCGGGGTGAAACCGTTCCTGCCGAAACCGGTGTCCACTTTCACATGCACCCGGGCCGGGCGACCGATCTTCTGGGCCCCGCGGACGATGGCGTCGATTCCAGCCAAGGAGCCGACCGCCAGGTCGATGTCTTGGGAAATCAGCCGATCGAAGGGGTCTTGCCGGCCGTTATAGAGCCAGGTGATGATCCGGGCCCGATCAGGGCCGACCCCTTTCTGGCGCAGGAGCAGGGCTTCGCGGGACTGGGCCGTCCCCAGCCAGGTGGCCCCTCCAGCCAAGGCGGCTAGGGCGGTCGGCAAGAGGCCATGCCCGTAGGCGTCGGCCTTGACCACTCCCAGAACGGCCGTGGAAGGGCTGACGGCATGGACCCGATCGACCATGGCCTTCATATTGTCCCTCAACGTGGCCAGATCCACCACCACCTGGGCCGGATACCGGCGCAAAGCCCGCCGATAGTTATCCTCAGCCTTTTGACTGGCGAAATCCCATTGCACTGCCGATAAAGTCATGCCACCCTCTTTTGCCTGCGGTCTGCCCCTGGTTGACCATTCAAATCTACCATTCGAAATCTACCATTCAGCGGCGGCGAGCAGCTGACGTGTATAAGCCTGCCGGGGATGTCCGATCACGTCCTCGGCCGTCCCCTCCTCGACCAAACGCCCTTGGCGCATGACCATTATCCGGTCGGCCAGCTGTTGGGCGATTCCCAGGTCATGAAGGACCAAGAGCAAGGACTTCCCTTCCTCTTTCAGACCCTGGAAGGCGCGGACCACGCTCAAACGGCCGCCCACGTCCACGGCGCTCACCGGCTCATCGGCGACGAAAAGCCGGGGATGACGAACCAGGGCCCGGGCCATGGCCACCCTTTGGGCCTGGCCGCCCGACAGGTCCTGGGGGAAACGGCCGAGAAAGTCCCGGGGGTCCAGAGATACCTGAGTCAAGGCTTGCAGCACCCGGGCCCGCACTTCCTCCTTCCCCATTCTTCGCTCCCCCCGGCGTTTGATCAGCAAGGGTTCGGAGACAATCGAGGCCACCGTCCACCGGGGGTTGAGGGAGGTGAAGGGGTTTTGGAAGACCAGACCGGTCTGCGCCTTCAGATCGGACGAAACCGCGGGTTGATCCAGACTCCGCCCTTCGAAGAAAACCTGACCCTGGTCGGCTTGGTCCAGCCCAAGTGCCAAGCGGAGGGTCGTCGACTTCCCTGAGCCGGACTCCCCGACCAAGGCCAAAGCCTGCCCGGGGAAAAGGCGGAAGGAGATCCTGTCAACAGCCGGCTGGGAAGAGCCAGCGTACCGTTTGCCGATTTCTTTCACTTCCAGGAGGGGACGGCCGGCCTCCTTCTCACCATTCCCGGCGTCCGCCTCTTTCACGGTACCCACGCCATTCCTGCCATTCACAGTATTCCCGTCATTCTCGGCGTCCGTTTTATTCATGCTCATGCGGCCCTCTCTCTGAGTCCTTGCGTAAAGACAAGGCTCGGGCGGATTCCACCAGGTGACGGGTGACGTCCTCCTGCGGATTCTCCAGGATCCCCTGGCAAGCCCCTTCCTCCACCAGACGCCCTTGGTCGATGACGTAACAGCGGTGGGCGATGCGGGACAGGAGGGCGAAATCATGGGTGACGAAAAGGAGGGAAGCCCGCAGTCGGGCCACTTCTCTGGTCAGCAGGTCCACGATCTCCCTTTGAGCGAGGGCGTCCAAGGCCGTGGTCGGCTCATCAGTCAGAATGAGCCGAGGCTCGTTGACCAGGGCTTCGGCGATGGCCACCCGCTGGGCCTGCCCCCCTGACAGCTGGCCAGGATAGCGGTCGGCCAAAGCGGGCGGAAGACCAACGGATTCCAAAGCCTGAGCTGCCTTGCGCTCCCTCTCGGCCGCCGTCAACCGTCGTCCGGAAGAGGCGTGCAGTTTCGTCGGCAGGAGGATGTTCCTTTCCACCGTCGCCACAGGATTGAGGGCGGTGATGGGGTTCTGGAAGACGGCTCCCAGATAGGTCCCCCGAAGGCGGGCCATCTTTTTGTCTGGCAAGGTCAGAAGATCGACCCCGTCCAGTTCGATCCGTCCGGAGGCGTGTGCCTGGAGAGGAAGGAGGCCCAGAATGGCCTTGATGATCATGGATTTGCCGGAGCCGGATGCCCCGATGAGCCCCACTCTTTCCTCCTGGTCGACCCGCAAGGAGATATGGCGGACGATTTCCACGGATCCCAGGGTGATGGTCAGGTCAGCGATCGAAAGAGCCATGGGTCACCTCCTGGCCGACGGCCTGCCTCAAAGCGGGGGAAGCCACGGGATCGCAAGCCTCCCGCAGGCAGTCCCCGAAGATGTTCACAGCGGCGACCACCAGGGTGACGGCCAGGCCGGACCAGACCACGGTCATGGGGTAGACGCTGATCAGTTGGGAGGAGGTCTGCAGGGAGTGGCCCCAGGACGGTATGTCCGCCGGGACCCCGATGCCCAGATAAGTCAGGCCGACTTCCGCCAGGATGGCGGTTCCGGCGCTGTGGGAGATCTGCACGGCCATGGTCGGCAGGATGGTCGGGAGGACATGTTTGCGGAACACCCCCCAATCCCCTTCCCCGGCCCAGCGAGAGGCCAGGGCGTAGTCCGACCGGGCGGCCAGGACGGCCTGGGGGCGGACGATCCTCATGAGATTGAAGGAGTACGCCAGGGAGCAGGCGATGATCACGATGGCCAAGGATTTTCCCAGGGGAACGGCCACCACCATGGCTATGACGATGGTGGGAATGGAGATGACCAGATCCAGGAGGACCCGGGAGAGAGCCGAGACCGCCGGCCGGGAGGAGACGGTCAAAGCCGTTCCCGCGCACCCCAGAAGGAAGGTGAAGGCGGCGACCAGGAAGACGATGACCAATTCGCTGACTCCCCCCCTCATCAGCCACGACAGGATGTCAGCCCCGGCCCCGTCAGTCCCCAGGGGATGGGCCCAGGAAGGGGCGGACAGGATATGGTCCCCCTCCTGGTGGAGGAGGTCATAGGGGGTCCAGACCAGGCTGATGAGGCAGACCACGATCCAGGAGATCAGGATGATCTGCGAGACGGTCCCGCTCGGTTTGGACCAGAGGGTGGAGATGATGGTTCTGGCCGCCGACGAAGTCCGGCCGGCTTTCGAAGTCTTGGAAGTCCTGCCGGAGAGGGCTGGGACGCTCTTCAAGTTCCTCATCTGGCCGCCTCCTGATGGTCTCCGGCCCCGAGCTTCAGCCGGGGGTCCACAAGGGAATGGGTCACGTCGACCAGAAACCCGACCAGGAAGAAAAGCAAAGCCAGTAGGAGGATTTCCGTCTGGGCGGCCAGGAGGTCCCGGTTCTGGATGTCCCGCATCAACATGCCGGACAGGCCCGGCAAGGCGAAAAGCTGTTCGACCACAAGGACCCCGGTGACCATGCCCGCGAAGGTGAGGCCGAAGACGGAAACCAGCTGGGGCAAGGCCAGACGCAGGCCGGTACGGGCCAAGGCCTGCCGCCGGGTCATCCCGGCCGCCATGCTCATGGCGATGGCGTCCGACTGGGCCAGGTCCAGCAGGGCGGACCGGGTGTAACGCATGATGGAGGCGGCGGTGAGGATCCCCACGCTCACCGCGGGCAGGATCAGGCTCGCCAAGGCCCGGCCAGGCGAAGCCCAGCCCTGGTCGGGGAAACCGGAGACGGGAAAGAGCCCGACCAGACCCACGCCCCGCCCGAAAAGAAGGATGAGCAGGAGCCCGGACCATAAGGCCGGGATGGACGCGGCCACGATGGCCGCCATCCGGTAGACCTCCTGTGCCAGGGGCTTGCGGGCGCCGGCCCCAGCCAACCCCAGAGGGACTCCGATCAGACCGGCGATGAGGAGGCTGAGGAGGATGAGGGGGAAAGTGACCTGCGAGCGTTGCCCGACCTGAGCGGCGACGGATTCCCCGGTCAAAACGGAGGTCCCCAGGTCCCCCCGAAAGATGCCGACCAACCAGGTCAGGTACTGGACAGGGTAAGGACGGTCCAGCCCCCAGTCCTGCCGCAGGCGGGCGACCTGCTCCTTGCTGGAGTTCATCCCCGCCGCCAGCAGGGCCTGATCACCCGGCAGGACCCTCAGTAGAGCGAAAAGCAGAAGAGAAAGGAGGAAGAGGGCCAGAAGGAAGAAAAGCACCCGTCGGCCCAATCCGCGCCACAGGAGCGCCCTGTTCGAACGTTTCGTTTCGCCTCTCCCCTCATGCCTGTCGCTGATAAGTCACGCGCCACAAAGGCATGTAGACCTGGTTGAGATCCGTGGGAAAACCATGGACCCCCTGCCTCCAGGCGGTGACCACCCGATAATTGAAGAGCCAGTCAGCGGCCGCGTCCTGGCTGACCAAACGGGCCGCCTGGGCCAGTCTGGAATCCCGTTCCGCGTCCGTGGTCGCAGCCAGGGCTTGGGAATAAAGCTTCTGGACCTGGGGATTATCGTATCCGTAATAGTAATCCGCCTGGGACCATTGGTGGAAGTCATGGCTTTCGTTGTGATCCACCAGGGAAAGGTCGTAATCGTGCTTCTGATAGACCTCGGCCAGCCAGGTGTTGAAGTCCACCCGGTTCACCGTCAGCTTGACCCCGATCTCGGCCAGCTGGGATTTGAGCTGGTCCGCGATCTCGGAAGGATAGATGTTGGCGTATTCCAGGCTGATGGTCAGAGGATGGTCCTTGTCATATCCGGCCTCTTTCATGAGCTGGACGGCTTTAGCCTGGTCGTGGGGGTAAAGGCCGGTCAGGTCTTCATAGCCAGGGTCAAACCGGGTGATGGGCCCGCCCAGGGCCAGGTCATAGCCACCCCTGGCCCGGATGATCGCCTGATGGTCGATTCCGAAGCGGATGGCCTGCCGCACCCGGCGGTCGGTGAACGGGGCCTTCTTGTTGTTGAAGGCGAGCACGTATTTGTCCGTGTCGTTGCCCACCTTCACCTGGAAACGGGAGTCCTTCTTCAGGGAGTCCGCCAGCCTGTCGGAGACGGGGGCCAGGACCTGCACCTGACCGGATTTGAGGGCGTTGAGGCCGGCGTTGGTGTCCGCATAGTAGCGGATGGTGATGGTGGTCAGGAAGGGGCGGTTCTTTCCCCAATACCGCGGATCGGCCGTGAGCGTGACCGCAGAGCCGGGTTTGTAAGAGGAGACCAGGTAAGGGCCGGATCCGACCGCTTCCGTCTTGGGCTGATAACGGGCCTGTTTGTCGAAGACCAGGCCGGCCCTGCCCGACAGCTGCCAGAGCAGTTCGGAGTAAGGGGCGGACAGGTTGATGACCACGGTGCGGGGGCCTGCGGCCTTGACGGAACGGAAGTTCCTGATCAGGGTCGATCCCTGGTATTTCCTCTCCATCATGGTCTGGATGGACCAGGCCACATCCGAAGCGTCCAGACGGTCCCCATTGGAAAAATGCATGTTCTCGTTCAAATGGAAGGTGTAGGTCTTGCCGTCCGCCGATTTCCCCCAATCTTTGGCCAATCCGGGGGCCACGGAGTTCCTGGACGTCCGCGAGACCAAACCTTCGTAAACGTTGCCGATGAGCAGCTGGTCCAAGGTGGATCCGGATTGGGTGCGGATGTCCAGATTGGTGGGGGCCAGCTGAAGGCCGATGGACAGGGAGGAGGAACTCTCGGTCCCGGATCTTTTCCGGCCGGCTTTGGATTGGTTGATGACGAAAGCGCAGACGCAGCCGAAGACGATGATGCAGACAAGGATGATCAGCGAAACCGTGACCCAAAGACTCTTGCCTTTTCTCCCCCCCTGATTCAGCAAATCCGAGACTTGATACGGGTCTGGTCCCTGGGATTCCCCGGACTTCTTCGGCCCCTCGGATTCGTCGAGCCCTTCGGGTTCGCCGGATCCTTCCGTCCCCTTGAAGGATCCCTGATCGTTCTCCCTGGCCCTTGGAGGCCTGTGCAAATCACGCATGATGAAACCATTCCGCCGCCACAGCAGCTTGTCCGTGGCGGGTCCCCGCTCGGACCGCTTCCGAGTCGTTGCCCGCCTTGGGATGTTGACAAGCCCATTTTACCGTTCATCGCTGACCGCTATCATGGAGATGGGAATCCTCCAGCGATGGAGCGGCAAAGGAGGGCATGATGCTTGACCTCAAACGAGTATGGGCCAGTCGGCCCCGGAAACATGGCAAAGGCCCCCAGAGGGATTTGACGACCCCCTGGGGCCGGGAGATACTGGACTCCCGTTCTTCAGGCAGGCTGGTCCCCCTCTTCCCCTCTTATCCTCGTCCGCAGCTGAAAAGAGGCGACCAGACCTGGCTCAACCTCAATGGCCCTTGGGACTTCGCCCAAGTCCCCCGGCCCGTCCGGACCGGTTCCTCCCGCCTGACCCAGGGCGATCAGCCCGATTGGGACAAGCTGACACCTCCTGCTGCCTGGGAAGAGACGATTCTGGTCCCCTTCTGCCCTGAGTCCCCCTTGTCGGGCATCCATCGGCCCGTCGAACCGGACGACTTGCTCTGGTACCACAAGGAAATCCCCCTGTCCGACCTGCCGACCGGCTCCCGCTACCTCCTCCATTTCCAGGCGGTGGATTACGCCTGCGCCTGCTATATCAACGGGAGGAAATCCGCCCAGCATGAAGGCGGCTATCTTCCTTTCTCCTGCCCGATTCCGGCGGAAGCCCTGAAAAAAGGGACCTTGAGCATAGACCTGTGCGCCTGGGACCCGACCGAAGCCGGCCCCCAGCCGAAAGGAAAACAAAGGTTGGAGGCCGAATCCATCTGGTATACGGCCACCAGCGGCGTCTGGCAGACCGTCTGGCTGGAAGCCCTGCCCGCCATCAGCCTGACGGACCTGGAGCTGGATCCGGACCTGGACGCCCAAGTCCTCCGCCTCCGCCTGACTGTGGCGAAACCGACCGCACCAGGAGGAAAAAACCAGGACCAGGCGGGCAGTCTGCGCCTGAACCTCATCCTGAAAGACCCCCAGGGCACCGTCCACGCCCAAACCGAGGTGACCGTCCATGGCGACCGGCTCGGCCTGGTCCTCCCCCTGGAGGATCCCCACCCCTGGTTCCCCGACGACCCTTTTCTCTACAGCCTGACCATAGGCCTCCTTCTGGGAGGTGAAACCGTGGACCAGGTGGAGTCTTACTGCGCCTTCCGCACGGTCGGCATAGAAAAGGATGAGGCCGGCCTCCCCCGGTTCTGCCTGAATCATCGGCCTTTCTTCCTGAAAGGCCTGCTGGACCAGGGATACTGGCCTGACGGCCTCCTGACCGCCCCCGGCGAAGAAGCCCTGATCAGCGATATCCAAACCATGAAGTCCCTGGGATTCACCATGCTTCGCATGCATATAAAGGTGGAGAGCGAACGCTGGTACTATCTCTGCGACAAGCTGGGGATGCTGGTCTGGCAAGACATGGTCTCCGGCGGGGACGAGCCTTACTGCCCCTGGCCCAGCAACCAGCGGCCCACCCTCTTCAGCTGGTCCTGGAGTCACGTCAGCGACCGGGGCAGACGCAGGCAGGCCCGGCTGGGAGGGGCCGACCCCCGATTCCAGGATGAATGGCTTGGGCAATGCCGGGACACGGTGCGGACCCTGCGCAACCATCCTTCGATCGTCACCTGGGTTCTTTTCAACGAAGGGTGGGGGCAGTTCGACGCGCGCCGCGCCGCCCGGATGGTCCGCGGTCTGGACCGGACCCGGCCCATCGATGCGACCAGCGGCTGGTATGACCAATCCTGCGGGGATTACTTCAGCCTGCACAACTATTTCCGTGATCTGGACTTCCTCCCCGCTTTCATCCGCAGGGACATCCGCAAAAGCATCCGCAGGGGCACCCGTAAAACCACCTGCGGAAAAGGGAGGCGGAAGCGGGGAACGGGAGACGGCAGGGCCATCATCCTGTCGGAATTCGGAGGACTGACCCTGCCTGTGGAAGGCCACACCATGTATGGATCCGTCTATGGCTACCATTCCTTCCCCGACCCGCAGGCCTGGCGGGAAGGACTGACCAGGATGCTGGCGGCCGCGGGCGCCTTGGAATCCAAAGGTTTCAGCGGCTACATCTATACGCAGGTATCGGACGTGGAAGAAGAGACCAACGGGATCCTCACCTACGACCGCAGGGTCAATAAGCTCGGTGTTCCTCCCGGCGATTCCCCAGGCGGCCCCCTCGGCGTGGCGCAGCCACCACGGGTCCACTGAATGGTATATAGTTTTCATCTGTTGCGGTAATGAGCCCCATGAGACCTTGGTCGGTCACATGATGGAAATTACCTGCGCATGGTGGCTGTAGCTCAGTTGGTAGAGCACCTGATTGTGGTTCAGGAGGTCGCGCGTTCGAGCCGCGTCAGCCACCCCATATGATGAAACCCTTGGAACCACGAAGATTCCAAGGGTTCCCCCAACGCCACCGACGACCACCGGGACATGCCCGGGCATGACACACGTGGTACACAAGTCGACGACCCTACTTCAACCGGGAAGCCTGCCTCGCCAAAGTCGAGATGTTCCAACGGTACAATCCCGGCTCATCCGTCCTACGCACGTCGACCCGGCCTCGAGTTCTCCACATCCGGGTCTTCGCCACGGGCACCCGCACGCCGACCAGCCCGGAAGCGAACCCAGCCGCCGCACTATCCGAACCCGTATACCACATGTCCAACCAACGGGAATGAGACTTCGCACCCCCTATGAGAACTCACCGAGAAGAGTTCATCACGACCGCCACCGGGATGAGGACCAGAACCAGCAGGATGATGGCGGCGCCACGGACGATGCGCCAGAATTCATCAAGCGAATCCATGCGCTTCCACATCCCGTGAAGGCAGAGCCAACAGATGGTCATCCCGATGACGGCCATAAGCAGGAAAAGGGGGGACGTCGCTGCCGCCACTGACGCCACGTAATACACTGCCGTCACGTAATACACTGCCGCCACGTAACGCAGGAAGATGGATAAGATGAGTAAGACCCCTCCTATCGCGCCGACCAGCATAAGGTTGGCCCCCGCCTGGTAAGACTTCACCAAAGGATCGGGGGAAGCCGATGACTTCATCGATACCCTCGCGTAATGCAAGGCGAATCCTTCCCCAATGCCAGCCACTATCCATATGATGGCTATCATGATCCCCACCACATAGCCGACGTACAGGACGACCGCGAAAGACCCTTCCCCTCCATCCAAGAAAGACGGGAAGCGGAAGGCCAGAAAGGCATAGAGGACCAGGGTGACGACGAAAAGACCTTCAACCAGAAAAGGGACCTGCCACCAGGTCATCTTCTTCAAAATATCATAAGAAGGAAGGCTGCTCCCGGACTCGTCCCTTACGGGATTGGTCTGCGGGTGGCCAGCCGCGTAATCTGTTTCCGCATAAGCGGCTTCCCCCGCGATCTTTTCACCCTCCATCTCTTCGATTTCCTTCATTCCTTCCTGGCTCTCGTCCATACTCAGGATCCTTTCCGCCTTTTTCGCAGCCCCGTATCTTAACTGCATCTCTTTTGTTTCTTTCCACTCTTTATACTCTCCCCTTACGAGCTTCTCCTGAAAACTTCCCTGCCAGCTTTCCCTGGCGACCTTCCTTGGCAACTTTCCTGCCCGTCCAAGGGAAGCCTGATTACCGAAGAACAGTCCGGCTTTGCGGGCGATCATCCGATAGCTCAGTACTGACGCCGGAAATCGACCAAGTTACGGCGGAGACCATGCCCAGCCTGCAGACTGGCCCAGTTCTCCAGGAAAATGGCCACGGTCCGCCTGTTGTAGTCCTCGGCTAAACCGGCCGTATGCGGGGTGATGATCAGATTCCTGGTCCCCCACAGAGGGCTGACGGCAGGCAGGGGCTCTTCCTCGAAGACGTCCAATGCCGCCCCGGCCAATCTCCCCTCTTCCAAGGCGAGCCGCAAGGCCTCAGTATCCGTGGTCTTCCCCCGACCGACGTTGACGTAATAAGCGGAGGCCTTCATCCATCCGAGGAAGCCCTCATCCGCCAAATGATAGGTCTCTTGGGTCAAAGGCAGGGCGTTGACCACGAAATCGGCTGAGGCCACCGCCGCTTGGAGGGAGTCCGCATCCTGGATGGATATGGTCCGCTCGAACGGGGGCTGGGGATGTCCGGACCAATTGGCTCCCACCACCCGCATGCCGAGAGCGAGGCAATAACTGGCCAGAGTCCGCCCGATATGACCGGTGCCCAAAATAAGCAGGGTCTTCCCGGTCGCTTCCCCGTAGCCATGCAGGGTAATCCATTCTTTGCGCGCTTGGGCCTGGGCCAATTGGGGCAGGCAGCGGGTCCAGGACAGCAGGCAGGCCAAGGTCTGTTGGGCGATGGAGGGAGCGTTAGCCCCACTGGAGGTGGTGACCACTATGTCCAGCTCCTTCAGAAGGTCCAGAGGCAGGTAGTCAACCCCGGCCGACCAGGTCTGGATCCATTTTAGGGGCGGGTTTCCCGGTCCGACCTTTCCTTGCTCGCCAGCCGTTCCTTGCTCGTCGGCTTTCCCCTGCCTGGCTTTCCCCTGCGCGGCCTTTCCTTGCTCATCCGTCCTCCCTTGTCTCAAGACCCGCTCCACGAGAGGCGACCAACCGAAGATGATATCGGCTTGGGAGACGGCCTCCTCCTGCGACTCTCCCCGGCCCTCCTTGTGGTTCTCTCTCCGATCCTTCCGCCCGCCGCCGTCGCCCAGATAGCGGAAATCCAGATCGGGAATGGCCCGGCGCAAGTCTTGCAGAAGGGCCGGTTTCAAAGAAACGAAACTAACGATAGTGGTCATGCTTTCATTTTAGCCAGTGTCCGGCACGGCCGACGAGGGCTCACGAGAACGGGAAGCGGACGGAAACGACCAGAGACTGAGAAGACCCGGCCCCCAGCACCGGCCCCGATGGCACAATGGGATTATGACAGACTTCGACACGTTCGATACGACCGACCGGAATCGCCGCTACGGATTGCCGGACCCCTTCCTCCTCCCCCCTACCCCCTCTCAGGATGGTCAGACGGACCCATACCCGACTTCCGAGCGTGCGGTCACGGCCATGCTCCTCGGGTCGGGGGAGCTGGGCAAGGAGATCGCCATCGAGCTCATCCGCCTGGGGGTCGTCGTCATCGCCGTCGACTCCTACTCCCCAGCCCCCGCCATGCAGGTGGCCCAGGGGTCGGCCGTGATCGACATGTCCGACTCCCATCAACTGCAGGCCTTGATCGATCGTATCCGGCCGGACATCATCATCCCCGAAGTCGAAGCCATAGCCACTGACGTCCTCAGCTCGGCCGCCAGGGAGGGGATTCAGGTGGTCCCTTCGGCCTCCATAGCGCAAACCTGCATGGACCGGCAGGCCTTGCGGGTCCTGGCCCATGAGATTCTGGACCTGCCCACCACCCCTTACCGCTTCGCCGATAGTCCGAAAGAGCTCCAGGAAGGGGCCCGGCAGGTGGGTTTCCCTTGCGTCGTCAAACCAATCATGAGCTCGTCCGGCCACGGGCAGACCGTCGTCCGATCGGAGCAAGAGCTGCCTCAAGCCTGGGAGAACGCACAGGAAGGCCGGCGAGCGGCCCGCGAAGGGCAGGTCTCCCGGGTGATCGTGGAAGCCTTGGTCCCTCTGGATTATGAGCTCACCATCCTGACCGTCGCCTCGTCTGCCGGAGTCGTCACTTGCGCTCCGATCGGCCATGTTCAAAAAGACGGTGATTACCGCGAATCCTGGCAGCCTGCCCAGGTGCCCGACCAGGTCCTGGTTCAAGGCCAGACGATCGCCAAGACCATGGTAGGCGGGCTGGTGAAAGAGGCCGCGAAGACCGGCGAGCGCGGTTGGGGTCTTTACGGGGTGGAGCTTTTCGTTTTGACCGACGGGCGGGTGCTTTTCAATGAGGTCTCCCCTCGCCCGCACGATACGGGCATGGTCACCATGATCTCCCAGCGGTTGAGCGAATTCGCCTTGCATGCCCGGGCCGTTTTGGGGGTCCCCATCCCGGAAGAAGCCTTGCGGCTCCTCCATCCTTGCCAGGCTGCGGCCAGCCGGGCCATAGTCGTCAACGGGGAAGGGCATGCGGCTTTCTCCCATCTTCCTCAGGCCCTGAGTCTGCCAGACAGTGATCTGCGGATCTTCGGCAAGCCGGAGGTCCATGGCCACCGCCGGATGGGAGTGGCCCTGGCCTTTGCGGACACGGTCGAGCAGGCCCGGCGGAAAACGGAGGAACTGATGGGTCGTTTGGAAATCACTCTTTCCCCAGCAAGCCAACAGCCCGACGACAAACAATAAACAGATCGCAGGCAGGGACTCTCCATCCCTTTGACCAGGGTCCGTATGATGAGACCCCGCCCCTTTCCGCCTCTGCCCGTGTAGTCCATTTCGAGTAGATTGGAGACTGCTGGGCGGGCCTGATCTGCTTGCTTTCATGCCATCATCCACAAGAAAGGCGATTCGTCATCATGCAGAAATTGACGCAGCTCTACATGGGCAAAGCCAAGAAAATGTACGCGACCGACAACCCCGAGGTTCTCTGGGTCGAGTACATGAACCAGGCCACTGCGGGCAACGGGGCCAAGAAGGCCCAGATCGAAGGCAAAGGGCGTCTGAACAACCAGATCACGACCGTCATCTTTCAAGAGCTCGCGTACCGCGGTATCGCGAGCCATTTTATTTCCCGGATCAGCGAGACCGAACAACTGGTCCGCAAGATGGATATGTATCCTTTGGAAATCATCATGCGCAACGTGGCCGCAGGCTCCTTCTCCCAGCGTTACGGAGTGGAGGAAGGCACCCTCCTCAAGCGTCCGACTTTGGAGCTCTGCCTCAAGGATGACGCTTTGGGCGACCCCTTCATCAACGATGACGACATCCAGGGTCTGGGCCTGGCCACCGCCGACGAGCTGGAAATCATCGCCGCCAAGGCCCGCGAGATCAATCACGCTTTGACCGCCATCTTCAACGACATCGACGTCACTTTGGTGGACTTCAAGGTGGAGATGGGCAAGACCAGCGATGACACCATCCTCCTGGCCGATGAGATCACCCCCGACACCTGCCGCCTCTGGGACAAGTCCAAGACGGGCGAAGGCCACGTGGAGCATCTGGACAAGGATCTTTTCCGCCGCGATTTGGGCGACATCATTCCCGCCTATGAAGATATCCTGGACCGACTGACCAAGCTTCACCAGTCCCACCCCCTCAACCAGGTCGACTAGGAAGGATCAAGGGATTCCCGTGGTAGAACGCATCTATGTGGAAAAAAGGCCCCAGTTCGACACCCCTACCGCTCAGCTGTTCGCTGAGCTGAGGACCATCGTGGGGGTCAGCTCCCTGACCGGCCTGCGTCTGCTCAAAAGGTACGATGTGGAAGGCATCTCGCCTGAGCTCATGCGGACCTGCGTCCCTACCGTTTTTTCGGAGCCCCAGACCGATCTGACCTATGCCCATCTGTCCGATGCCGGCATTGACGGGTCCGACTCCCTCCATGTTTTCGCAGTGGAATCCCTGCCCGGACAATTCGATCAGCGGGCCGCCTCGGCGAGCGAATGCGTCCAGCTCATCTCCCAAGGCGAGCGACCAACCGTGCGCACGGCCGAAGTCTATCTTTTGGAAGGCCAGGATCTGACCGAAACCGATGCCCAAGCGATCCGGTCTTATGTGATCAACCCGGTGGATTCCCGCCTGGCCCGTCTGGATAAGCCGGAAACCTTGACCCTGACCGTCCCCCAACCTCAGCCGGTGGCCGTTTTGGACGGGTTCCGTCAGATGGGTGAGCAAGACCTGCAATCCTTCATTGATTTTTATGGTCTGGCTATGGATCAGGCCGATCTCCTTTTCTGCCAGGACTATTTCCGCCAGGAAGACCGGGACCCCTCCATCACCGAGATCAGGGTGATTGACACCTATTGGTCCGACCACTGCCGCCACACCACTTTCGGGACCGAACTGGACCGGGTGGAGATCGATGACAAGGCCGTGGCCGCCGCCTTCCGGAAGTATCTGCTGATGCGGCAGGAGCTGGGCCGGCAAGACCACCCTGTCACCCTCATGGATATGGGGACCATCGGGGCCAAATACCTCAAGAGCCAGGGCATTCTGAAGAATCTGGACGAATCGGAGGAAATCAACGCCTGCACGGTCAAAGTGACCGTGGATGTGGACGGCCATGACCAGGATTGGCTCTTCCTCTTCAAGAACGAGACCCATAACCATCCCACGGAAATCGAGCCTTTCGGCGGCGCGGCCACCTGCATCGGCGGCTGCATCCGCGACCCCCTTTCCGGCCGCAGCTACGTTTACCAGGCCATGAGGGTCACCGGAGCCGGAGACCCCCGTCAGCCCATCAGCCAGACTTTGAAAGGCAAACTTCCCCAGCGGAAGCTGGTCACCACCGCCGCGGCCGGCTACTCTTCTTATGGCAATCAGATCGGCCTGGCCAACGGTCAGGTGAATGAGCTTTACCATCCGGGCTACGTAGCCAAACGCCTGGAAGCGGGAGCCGTCGTAGGCGCCGCCCCCCAGACCAACGTGAAGCGGGAGAAGCCGGTTCCCGGAGACCTGATCATCCTCTTGGGCGGGCGCACAGGCCGCGATGGAATCGGGGGAGCGACCGGCGCGTCCAAGTCCCATAATGTGGAATCGATTGAAAAAGACGGGGCCGAAGTCCAAAAGGGCAACGCTCCAGAAGAGCGCAAGCTCCAGCGCCTTTTCCGCCGTCAGGACGCTGCCAGCCTGATCAAGCGTTGCAACGATTTTGGGGCCGGCGGCGTCTCCGTCGCCGTGGGCGAATTGGCTGACAGCCTGGATGTGAATCTGGACGAAGTCCCCAAGAAATACGAAGGCCTGGATGGGACCGAACTGGCGATCTCGGAGAGCCAAGAACGCATGGCCGTGGTCTTGGATCCACAAGACTTGGACCGTTTCCTGTCCATCGCCCGTGAAGAGAATCTGGAAGCCAGCCTGGTGGCTACGGTCACCGATTCCGGCCGCATGCGTATGAGCTGGCGAGGAGAGACGATCGTGGACCTCTCCCGTCGATTCCTGGCCTCCAATGGGGTCCCCAAGCATCAAGCAGTGCATGTGGAAGCCCAGAAGGCTTACACGATTCCCGAATCCTGGTCCCAGGGCAGCCTGCAGGACCGCCTGGAAGCTCTCCTGTCCAATATCAATGTGGCTTCCAACAAGGGCCTGTCGGAGCGGTTCGATTCCACTATCGGCGCCGCCACCGTCCTTATGCCTTTCGGCGGCAAGAACCAGCTGACCCCCACCATGGCCATGGTTGCCAAGTTCCCCACCGACGGTCAGACCAACACGGCCAGCGCCATGGCCTGGGGTTTCAACCCTTATCTGATGGAGGCCAACCAGTTCACCGGGGCCTACCTGTCCGTGGTCGAGTCGATTGCCAAACTGGTCGCGGCCGGTTTCCTCAGGGAGAAGGCTTACCTGTCCTTCCAGGAATATTTCGAGAAGCTTCGTCAGGATCCCAGCCGTTGGGGCAAGCCGACCGCGGCCCTTTTGGGGGCCCTTATGGCCCAGATCGATCTGGGGGTCGGAGCCATCGGAGGCAAGGATTCCATGAGCGGGTCCTTCGAGGATCTGGACGTCCCTCCCACCTTGGTTTCCTTCGCCGTCTCCGTCGGCAGGGCCCAGCAGGCCCTCTCCCCCGAGTTCAAACAGGCCGGGCACCGCCTGCTCCTGCTGACTCCCGCCTATCAGGCCGATGGGCTCACCCCAGAGCCTACCAGCTTGGTGAAAGTCATGAATTGCGTGCAGAATCTGGCCCAGGCCGGCCCCGTATCCGCCGCCACGACTCCTGGCTTCGGTGGTCTGGCCCAGGCCCTCTTCCTGCAGACCGTGGGCAATGGGATCGGGGCGGACCTGGATGCGGCTTCCTCCCTCCGTTTGGATGACCTTTTCCAGCCCCGTTATGGTTCCTTCCTCCTGGAATTGTCCGACCAGGCGGCAGCTAGCGGAGACCTTCTGACCCAGGCTGTGGAATCGGCTGACTTCCATGCTGAAATCATTGGACATACCAGGGAGGATTTCCGTCTGAAATTCGGCGATGATGACCTGGATCTGGCCTCTCTCCGGGAGATCTGGGAGTCCGGGATGGAGTCCGTCTTCCCTTATAGGGACAAGGCCGCCGGAAACGAGGACAGGACCAGGCAGGACCTGCCCCGGATTTCTTACCAGGTTCCTGCCGCCGATGGCCGGCCCCCTCTTCCCCATCCTTCCTTCCGCCTGGCCAAGCCCCGGGTGATCATCCCCGTCTTTCCCGGCAACAATTGCGAATACGATTCCGCCAAGGCCTTCCATCAGGCGGGGGCGGAGGCCGACGTCTTCGTGATCAACAATCTGGACGCCCAGTCCATCACCGCCAGTTCGCGGGAGTTGGCGGACCGGATTCGCAAGAGCCAGATCGTCATGATCCCCGGGGGCTTCTCCGGAGGAGACGAGCCTGATGGTTCGGCCAAATTCATCGCTTCCTTCTTCCGCTCCCCCCAGGTGACGGACGCGGTCCGGGACCTGCTGCAGAACCGGGACGGGCTCATGCTGGGCATCTGCAACGGTTTCCAGGCCCTGATCAAGCTGGGCCTGGTGCCTTTCGGCGATATCGTCCCCATGGATGAGTCCTGCCCCACCTTGACTTTCAACACCATCGGCCGCCATCAAAGCCGTCTGGTGCGCACCCGGGTCGCTTCTACCAAGAGCCCCTGGCTGTCCCGAATGGAAGTCGGCGACATCCACACCATCGCCATCTCCCATGGGGAAGGCCGTTTCGTGGCGAACGAACAGACGGTCCGGAGGTTGATCGAAGGCGGCCAGATCGCCACCCAGTACGTGGACCGGGAGGGGAACCCCTCCTACAGCCTGGATGTCAACCCGAACGGGTCCCTCCTGGCCGTGGAAGGAATCACCAGCCAGGATGGGCGTGTCCTCGGTAAAATGGGACACACCGAACGCGGTGGCCGAGACGTTTTCCAGAACGTCCCTGGCGATGCTTTCCAGCCCCTGTTCGAAGGCGGAGTCGGCTACTTCCTGGATTAGCCGGGACCGACCCGAACCCGTCCAAAATTTATAACCTAATATACCTATGTAAACCTACGCAAACCAGTCCAAATCCAAAACCAGTCCAAATCCAAAAGAAAGGTGGGGTCATGTCAGCGGAGCTTGAAGGCCTTCACGAGGAATGCGGCATCTTCGGCGTTTGGGGCCATCCCGACGCCGCCCGCCTGACCTACTTCGGCCTCCATGCCTTGCAACACCGCGGTCAGGAAGGGGCGGGCATAGTCGTCAATGACCAGGGCCGGCTGAAGGCCCATACCGGTTTGGGCCTGCTCAGCGAAGTCTTCAAGAACGATTACGACCTGGCCGGGCTTCAGGGGGAAAGGGCGATCGGGCATGTGCGTTACGCCACCTCCGGGGCGTCAGGCACCGGCAGCCTCAACAACGTGCAGCCTTTCCTCTTCCACTTCCATGACGGGGACGTAGCCCTCTGCCACAACGGGAACCTGACCAATTGCGATACCCTGCGCACCCAGTTGGAGAACGATGGGGCCATCTTCCATTCCAATTCGGATACGGAAGTGCTCATGCACCTGATCCGTCGCTCCTTGGAAGAGACTTTCCTGGACAAACTCAAGGATTCCCTCAACACCGTTCACGGAGGTTTCGCCTACCTGCTCATGACCCCCGACGCCATGTATGGGGCCTTGGACCCCAATGGTTTCCGCCCCCTGAGCCTGGGCCGCATGAAGAACGGGGCTTACGTCCTGGCTTCCGAGACCTGCGCTTTGGACATCGTCTCCGCCGAATTCATCCGGGACATCGAACCGGGCGAAATCATCATCATCGACGACCAGGGCTACCGGATCGTCAGGTACACGGACCATGTGCAGAAGGCCATCTGCTCCATGGAATTCATCTACTTCGCCCGCCCCGATTCCAACATTTACGGGGTCAACGTCCACTCGGCCCGCAAACGGGCCGGAGCCCGTCTGGCCCAGGAATCCCCGGTCGAGGCCGACATGGTGGTGGCCGTCCCCAATTCTTCCCTCTCAGCCGCTTCCGGCTATTCGGAAGCGTCCGGGATTCCCAACGAGATGGGTCTGGTCAAGAACCAGTACGTGGCCCGCACCTTCATCCAGCCGACCCAGGAACTGCGCGAGCAAGGGGTCCGCATGAAGCTGTCCGCCGTGCGGGGCGTGGTGGAAGGCAAGAGGGTGATCGTGGTGGACGATTCCATCGTCCGCGGCACCACCTCCAAACGCATCGTCCGCCTGCTGCGCGAGGCCGGAGCCCGCGAGGTCCATATGCGCATCGCCTCCCCGCCCTTGAAATACCCTTGCTACTACGGAATCGACATCTCCCGCACTTCCGAGCTGATCGCCGCCAAGAAGTCGGTGGAGGAGATCCGTCAGTACATCGAGGCCGATTCTTTGGCTTATCTGAGCCTGGATGGCCTGGTGGAGACCGTGGGCTTGAAGGCCGACTCTCCTTACGGGGGGCTCTGCGTGGCTTATTTCAACGGGGACTACCCGACCAGTCTCGGGGACTATGAACGCGAATTCCTCTCCTCCCTCAGCCCTGAGGACCAGGCCCGGATCCCCGCCTACGCCAAAGACCATTCCCATTACCTAGGCAATGAGTTCATTGGCCATGAGCAGGCCGAAGACCAAGACCAAGACCAAGCGTAAACAACCGATAATCAGACAAAAACTTCGTGGAAAGACCACGGACCGAAAGGAAGAGCCATGCCAGAAGCATACGAAAAGGCGGGAGTCAGCGTCGAGGCCGGATACGAGGTGGTCCGCCGGATTCAGCAGCATGTCGCTAGAACGGCCCGCCCCGACGCCGGCGGCATCGGAGGCTTCGGCGGCCTCTTCGACCTGTCCAGCCTGCAGGTGAAGGAGCCGGTCCTCGTGTCCGGCACCGATGGGGTGGGAACCAAGCTCCTGATCGCCAAGATGATGGGCAGGCACGACACCATTGGCATCGACTGCGTGGCCATGTGCGTCAACGACATCCTGGCTCAAGGCGCTGAGCCCCTTTACTTCCTGGATTACATCGCTTGCGGCAAGAACGATCCCGCCCTCCTGGAGCAGGTCGTGGCTGGGGTCGCCGAAGGCTGCGTTCAGGCCGGGGCCGCCTTGGTCGGCGGGGAAACCGCGGAGATGCCCGATATGTACGATCCCGATGAATACGATCTGGCCGGTTTCACTTCCGGCGTGGTCGAAAAGAGCCAGGTCATTGACGGTTCCACCATTCAGGAAGGGGACGTCCTGATCGGCCTGCCTTCATCCGGAGTCCATTCCAACGGCTTCTCCCTGGTCCGCAAGGCCCTTTTCAAGGATGGCGGCTTGACCGTGGATTCGCGCCTGCCCGAGCTGGGAGACCAGAGCCTGGGCCAGGTCCTGCTGACCCCCACCCGCATTTACGCCCAGGCCCTCAAACCCCTCTTCGGCAAAGGCATCCTGCAAGGCATCGCCCACATCACCGGCGGCGCTTTCCTGGAGAAGGTCCCCCGCATCATCCCCGAAGGTCTGGCGGCCAGCTTCGACATCGATTCCTGGCCAGTTCCTCCCATCTTCCAGGTCCTGGAGAAGTACGGCCAGGTGGATCATAAGGAGATGTACAACATCTTCAACATGGGCATCGGCATGGTCCTCATGGTCCGGCCCGCGGATGTGGGGCAAGTCGAATCGATTCTGGACGCCCATGACGAAACCCATTACCAGGTGGGTTCCATCATCAAGCAGAATGAAGACCGGGTGGAGCTTCATAGCGCGTCCGACAAGTAGTATGTAGGCCGGTAAAGCGAATTCCTTGAATTCTTCGACTCTTTCAAAGACAGATTCAAAACTCAGACACTAGGGATAGGAATGACAATGGCAGACAAGGTTTTGGTCATCGGCTCAGGCGCTCGCGAGCATGTGATCGCGCAGACCCTGCTGAAGGGAAAATCGGTGGAGGAGGTCTACTGCGCCCCTGGCAATCCTGGCATGCTGGCTGATGGCATCCAGGTGGTCCACCTGGCTCAGACTAATCACGCGGCCATCATTCGTTTCGCTCAGGATAAGGGAGTGGACTGGGTCTTCGTTGGCCCCGAGAATCCTTTGATGGAAGGCCTGGTCGACGATCTGGAAGAGGCGGGGATCAAGGCTTTTGGCCCTTCCCGAGCCGCGGCACAGATTGAGGGGTCCAAGACTTTCGCCAAGGAACTGATGGGCCGCCATCAGGTGCCGACCGCCCGTTACGCCCATTTTGACGATTTGGAGGCCTCCCTGGCTTATGTGGAGCGGGAAGGCGCTCCCATCGTGGTCAAGGCCGACGGCCTGGCCGCCGGAAAAGGCGTGACCGTGGCCATGGACGTGGAGACTGCCGAAGCCGCCTTGCGGGATATTTTCGTGGACAATAAATTCGGTTCCGCCGGTTCGTCCGTGGTCATCGAAGAGTTTCTGGAAGGCCAGGAGTTCTCCCTGATGAGCTTCGTCAAGGGTGGCAGGTTCTGGACCATGCCCATCTCCCAGGACCATAAGCGGGCCTGTGACGGCGATAAAGGGCCCAATACCGGCGGCATGGGAGCCTATTGCCCGGTCCCCCAGATTTCGGAACAGACCGTGCGGACCGCCGTTGCCACCATCATCCGCCCTGTGGTGGAAGGCATGGAAGCGGAAGGAACGCCTTTCACCGGAGTCCTTTACGCTGGTCTCATCGCGACCGCCGACGGTTCCAAGGTCATTGAATTTAACGCCCGCTTCGGAGATCCGGAGGCCGAGGTGATCCTGCCCCGCCTGACTTCCGATTTCGGGGCCGCCATCAAGGCGATCCTGACCGATCAGGAGCCACAATTCACCTGGGAGCCTGCGGACAAGGTCACTTTGGGAGTGGTCCTCGCTTCAGAAGGATACCCGGAAAAGCCCCGGACCGGTTCTCCCCTTCCCCCGCTTCAGGAGGCGATCAATCAGGCTGGACTGGCCGATTCCACCCATATCTACTATGCAGGAGCCGCCTTGTCCGATATCGACCAGGCTGGCGACCCTCAGGCCGGACTAGTGTCTTCCTCGGGCCGCGTCCTGCTGGTAGAGACCACGGCGGACACCATCCCCGAGGCCCGGGAGCGAATCTATTCCTTGTTGGATTCCCATCAGGCCGAAGGCTTCTTCTACCGTCATGACATCGGGAGCAAAGCCTTGCAGGAGTAAGCCTCAGGCATTCTCAATGAAGAAGCAGTAAAATGAACGCAGACCGATTAAACACAGCACAATTAAAAGAACTCTGGAAACAGGAAGAATCCATTGCCCATACCCACGGATGGGATTTTTCCCATATCCACGGCAGATACGAGGAAGAAGATGTTTTGCCGTGGGACTTTCGAGCGGTCATTCAGAGCTATCGGAAAGACAGCATGGAGCTGATGGATATGGAAACCGGCGGCGGAGAGTTCCTGCTTTCGCTTCATCACCCCAATGAAAATACAGCGGCAATTGAGGGATACCCGCCCAACGTGGAATTATGCGAAGAAGTTCTGCCGCCGCTGGGAATTGATTTTAAGGAGGCTGACGGAGGCGAAACACTTCCATTCTCTGACGAAAGTTTTGATATGATCACAAACCGGCATGGCGATTATGACGCCGCAGAGCTGCGGCGCGTATTGAAACCGGATGGGTTGTTCCTTACTCAGCAGGTGGGAGCCGAAAATGACCGGGAGTTGGTTCAGCTTCTTCTTCCCCATATCTCGAAAGTCCCTTATCCCAAACAATACCTTGATGTGAGAAAAGCGGAGCTTCTCGAAGACGGCTTTGAAGTGCTGGAAAGCGGAGAAGCCCACCAGCCGATCCGTTTTTTTGACGTGGGCGCTCTTGTCTGGTTTGCAAGAATCATAGAGTGGGAGTTTCCCGGTTTTTCCGTGAAAAACAGACTCGAACAACTTTGCAAGGCGCAGGACATCTTTGATAAGAATGGCGTGATTGAGGGAAGCATCCACAGATTTTATATCGTGGCAAGAAAGAAGCGATAGACACATTGAGTTTTAAGGAGAAGCAGATGTGCATTATTTGTGAAAGAATACAGATGATAAGAAATGGCACAAATCCATATTTTGTGAAAGAGCTTGAAACGGGATACGTTGTTCTTGGGGATAATCAGCACTTCAAGGGATACACATTGTTTTTGCTGAAGGAACATGTAACAGAACTTTTTGACCTTGAAGGGGATATCAAAGCACGGTTCCTTGAAGAAATGACCACTGTAGCACAAGCGGTTTCGAAGGCTTTTTGTGCGGAAAAGATGAACTATGAATGCTTAGGAAACGGTGACGCACATCTGCACTGGCACCTGTTCCCAAGAACGACAGGCGACCTTGAAGACTATGGGAACAATGGCAGGGGCCCTGTTTGGTGGTATCCAAGGGAAAAGATGTATTCGGATTGCAACAGGCCGAGCGATAAGGAGCTTGAAGCAATGAAGCAAACCTTACGGAAAGAACTTGAAAGCATGTTGTTATGATAATGTCGATTTATCCAATATGCGGCATAAAGGATGCAAAACGGTGTTTCTGCGCTGTCGTCAAAAACTGCATGACCGCCGCCCATCCATCTCAACATCAAAGTCTCCCCGGTCAATGACGAGTGCGTAAATCTCAAATATGAACTTCTGCGAAAGGTGGATGACGCGATTGGCGACGTTCAAACATATCAGCTCTAAAACGCGGACTCGGAGCCGCCGAGCAGTACCTGCTTCTGCGCATGACGAGTTTTCCACGGAATCGCGCAATCTAGCGCTTCTTCCCATCGATTCCTTTCCGATTCAGCAAGGCGACCATAAGAGTGACCACGGAAAGGACCAGGAAGACGATCCATCCGGCCTTTACATTCCAGGCGGCGATGGTCCCGAACAGGGCCGTGCCGATAGGAATGGAAAGGGTGAAAAGCAGAGTGAGCAGATTGCTGGTCTCCGCAAGCACATCCGCAGGCAGGCTCGTCATGATCATGGAGCTCATCTTAGGGTTGACCTTTCCTGACAGGAAGACTCCAAAGGCGTAGACCACCAGGGAAATCAGCACGGGAGCATTGAGGGTGTTCAACAGGCCCATAGTCAGGAAAACACCTGAGATAAGAGTGATCAAAGTGCCGAAGGACTGCTTGGCGAAAAAGTCATGAGGAGTCAAGCCACCCGCCAGCTGACCGACGACCAGAATCACCGAGACCAGGAGCAGGGACTGGCTGTAGGTCAAAGAGAAAATGGAATGGTGAAGCAAGTAGATGTTATAGATGCCTTCCACGCTCCCGCCTAAAGCGTTGATGAAGAGCGCTGTGGTCAGCAGGCCGATGAAGCCTCCCTCCCCATTCTGGTCGAAGATTTTCTGCAGGTTGCCGAACAAGGTCTTCATGTGCGATATGAAGCCGTTTTTCTCCGATTGAGGCCTCTGCCCTTCCTGAGGCCTGTCTTCAACCTGCGGTTCGCCATCCTCTCGAAAGTCCGCCTCCGCGGTGTCTTTTTCCAGAGTGCCGTCCCTTTTCGAGCCCTCTTTTGAGCCCCTTCCCGACTCCCCTTCCACGGAGGGACCGTAGGTGAGCATGTCCCTGATGAAGAAGAGGACCAGGCTGGCCAGGAGGAAGGAAAGGGCGTTGAACAAGGCCACGATGGAATAATTATTTGCGGAAATCTTCAGGATCCAGACCCCCAATGCCTGACCAGCCAAAGAGCAGAGCGTCCCCATGACCGAGGAGAAGGAAAAAGCCTCCATCAGATCATCCTTGGCCACGTTTCTTTGGATCATCGGCATCCGCAGTCCGGTCCCGTAATCCCCCATCACATCGGAAATCACATTGAACAGACAGACTACGGAGAAGGCGAACCAACCGCTTTGCCTGACGACGATGGCCACGAGGGTGAAGATCACCGCCTGGGCGAAGCCGAAAACAATCACCCAGCGGGCTTTCTCCCTGGTCTTATCAGCGGCCATTCCCACGAAAACCGTGAAAAGGGCCGGCAGGGCCATGGTGATGTTGGCGATGTTGACGGCGATGGACGAGTGATACATGCTGGCGGCGAAAACGACGAAGACCAGGTTGTAAATGGATGATCCCAGAGCGCTCAGGACCCTGGATAAAGTCATGAACCTGAAGAACTTGTTTCTGAATAGCAGCCTCATAATCAGCGACCTGTCCTTTCGTGGAGGAATGTGAATAGTTTTCACCCTACAGAGAGGAAACCCGATTCATCGCTTTTGTTGAATATATGAGACGATATGAGGGATGTTTTTGCTTTATTGATTCAAGTTTTATTGATTCATGCCTTGTTGATTCAAGCTTTGCTCACTCATCCGCCTCATCAGACGTGACGGAATCTTCGGAATCGTATCCTTCCTCCTGGAAGATCCCCTTCATGCTTTGCAGATAGTAAGCAGCCTGCTGATTATCCCCCAAGAGCCGCAGAATTAGGATGGTCTGCTTCATCTTCCTCTCGCCGTCGGCTCTCTTCCCCCTCGCGTAGAGCTCGTATCCCTGGGCGAAAAGGAAGACGATCTGGATGTAGCCGTCGGTGCCGGGATCCAGCAACGAGCCCAGCCGCTTGCGCAGAAAGGCGGCATCGGGAAAGTCATGCTGGCCTATGCAACGCAGATACCCGTTGAGCAAGGCGGTCACCATGGCCATATGGTTTGTTTTCTCTGTGTGGAAGTATCGGCTCTTCTCCAGCATCTCCTTCACATAGGCGGTGAATCGCGCGGCCGGCATCAGGGTGCTGACATGGGAAAGGATAAAATAATCCATTTGGGTCCAGAAGCCGATGCCGAAAAGATAATCGCTGAGAAGTTCCTCCTCCTGGTCGGTCAGACGGACCGAGTCATCGTAGGCAACCCAGACGGACTTGACCACAATGGCCCGCAGCATGAAGTAAGCGCACTCGACCCCTTGATCCGCGATAGCGGATTCCCGCTCATAAATCTCCTTCAAGGCGAAAGGGACCTTATCCATAGCCAACCGTCCCATCAGGTCATTCAATTCCTTATCCAGGAAAGCGAAATCATCGCTGCCTGGGCCACTGGCCAAGCCGGACTGCCTTGTTTCATCCGCGGGACTGGTCGGGTCCGTTTGGCGAGCCTCTTCGGGAATCGCCAAAGACATGAAATCGTCCCAGGAACAATGAATATTATTCAAAGCCTGCAAAAGTTTGGTGGCGGAAATATCATGCTCCCCTGATTCGAATTTAGACAGCATGGACCTCGAGAACTGTCCGCCTGTCGCCTGAGCCAGGGACATGTGCCGGGACTCCCGCAAACTTTTGAAAGCGCCGCCTAAACTGAAGCCCATAAAATGATCCTGAAATGTGGTTCCGAAATTTGATTCTCAACAATGCTTCCGAGCTGTGATCCCGCCCCCGAAGACCCTAGTCGAGGTCATCCCAGCAGCCGGTCGCTTCCAGCTCCTGGACTGTTCGCCCGGTATCTTCTGTCAAAACGGTGATATGGCCCATCTTCCGGTTGGTCTTGATCTGGGCCTTGCCGTAATCATGGACGTTCCACTCCGGATGGCTGGGAGCCAGCTTCTGCGTGGCGGCCACATGCTGGCCAAGAATGTTGACCATGACGGCGGGGCTGAGCAGACGAGGCTGCTCCAGATCCCAGCCGATGATGCCACGGATATGGGCGTCATACTGGCTGATCGAGCAGGCCTCTATGGTGTAATGACCGGAATTATGGGGCCGGGGGGCCAG
Organism: Parascardovia denticolens DSM 10105 = JCM 12538; assembly: GCF_001042675.1. Classification (NCBI taxonomy): domain Bacteria; kingdom Bacillati; phylum Actinomycetota; class Actinomycetes; order Bifidobacteriales; family Bifidobacteriaceae; genus Parascardovia; species Parascardovia denticolens. The sequence continues at coordinate 719,994 of NZ_AP012333.1, read as the reverse complement.
CTCGTTGACCAGGACCCGCCCATTCTTGGTGACGAAAAGCTCGATGGCCAAGGTGCCGGCGAGTCGGAATCCTTCGGCTAAGGTCAGGGCCAATTTCCAGGCTTCATCAGCAACCGTTTCCGGCACTTGGGCGGGAGCGATGGTCATATGCAGGATGTTGTTCCTGTGGTCATTGCGGACCAGGGGGAAAGTCACATAGTCGCGGCCATTGCCGGAAACCAGGATGGAGGCCTCGAAGTCGAAGTCGACAAAGCCTTCAAGAACACAGGGAGGGAAGCCATCAGCGGAAGTCCGGTGGCCGGCCCACGGCTGGAGCTTATCCAGCTGTTCAAGGTCATCCTCGGATTTGATGACCAGCTGACCGTGGCCGTCGTAACCACCGGTCGCTGTTTTCAAGACGGCTGGATAACCGATCTCGCTCAGAGCGGCTTCCAAGTCAAAGCGGGAATCCACCTGTTTCCAGGGGGCGGTTTCGATGCCATGCTGGTTGATGAAAGTCTTCTCATGAATCCGATGCTGGGTCACCCGGAGCAGATCCGTCCCCTGGGGAATGGCGACCAAATCGGACACCTGGTCCAAAGCGTCGGCATCCACGTTCTCAAACTCGTAGGTGAGCACGTCGCAGCGCTGGGCTAATTGACGAATGGCCTCCTGGTCATCGTAGTCGGCCACAATCTGAAAATCGGCCACCTGCCCGGTCGGGCAATCATCAGTAGGGTCCAAGACGCCGACCTTCAACCCCATGTACCGGGCGGAGATGGCCATCATCCGCCCCAGCTGGCCTCCACCGACGATGCCTACGGTCGCTCCCCTGCCCAAGCTGAGAATCCTTCCCTCCGTGATTTCAGACAAGCTTGGCATTCGATTCCTCCACCAGGTCCTTCAGCTCCTGCCGATAATCGGCCAGAGCCTGAGCCAGAACCTCGTCCGTGGTCGACAGGATGCTGACCGCCAGAAGGCCAGCGTTGGTAGCCCCGGAATTGCCGACTGCGGTGGTGGCCACGGGGATGCCGCCCGGCATCTGAACGATGGACAGCAAAGAATCCCAACCGCTCAAAGCATGCGAGCGCACAGGAACGCCGATGACCGGCACAGTGGTCTGGGCGGCGATCATACCGGGCAAATGGGCGGCTCCCCCAGCTCCGGCAATAATGACATGGATTCCCTTCTCGCGAGCGCCGTGAGCGAAATCAGCCATCAATTCAGGGGTCCGATGAGCGGAGACGACCTGCTTGCTGTAGGGGACTTTGAAAAGGTCCAGAATGTCGCAAGCTTTCTTCATGGTCTCCCAATCGCTGGCAGATCCCATGACGACCGCCACCACGGGCTTATCCGATTGCTGATAGTGAGCCATGATTCCTCCTGCTTATGGTCCGGTTATCCACTCCGTCCGTTCAACGACCGTTCGATGACCGTTCAACAGCCGTTCGACGGTCGTATCGAGCTGGACCTTTCTTTGATTTTATCCTCAGACGCCTATGTATCCGAGTGGTTCCCAAGACTGGGATTTCATATGTCGGAATCCGTCATTCCCAGCTTCCTTCCGAGAAAAATCCAGAAAAAGCCGACCGGATTCACCGTCCCTTCCTACGGGCTTGGGACCAGTCACGCAGGTAAGGGGCCTTAAATCAAAATCAATTCCGTTGGATTCCGGCCGCGTTTCCCACCCGGCCACTGACTGATTGGAGGAAATCATGACTGTCATCGACAGCGCCACGGAAAACGTTGCACATACCGAAAGCGAGGGAGGCATCATCAGCTGGGTCCGCCCCAAACGGGTGGATGTGGACCTGGTCATCCCGGTCTATAACGAAGAGGAGGAATTGGACGATTCGGTCCGGCTCCTCGCCTCCTATCTCCTCGGGCGCACGAACGAGTTCGGAGCCCCTGTCGCCGATGGGACCAGAGCCGCTTTCACCTGGAACATCGTCATAGCCGATAACGCCAGCACGGATTTCACTTGGGCGATTGCGGCCAAGCTCTGCGAGGATTTCCCCGGCTTTATCAGGGCCATTCACCTTGACGAGAAGGGTCGTGGACGCGCGCTCAAAACGGCTTGGGGCCAGTCGCAAGCCCGGGTCGTCGCTTACATGGATGTGGATCTTTCCACCAGCCTGGCCAATCTTGACGACCTGATTCTGCCTTTGCTGGGCAACCAGGCCGATCTGGCGATTGGATCCCGCCTGCTTCCCCAGTCCCGGATTCGGCGCTCGATCAAGCGCGAGTTCATTTCCCGCTCTTATAACCTGCTGCTGCGGACCTACTGCCAGGCCCGTTTCCATGATGCCCAATGCGGGTTTAAAGCCCTGAGGCTTGAAACCGCGCGGAAACTGTTGCCCCTGATTCAGGATGACGCCTGGTTCTTCGACACCGAGCTCCTTCTTTTGGCTCAGTACCAAGGCCTGCGGCTGCGAGAGATTCCGGTCCGCTGGGTGGAGGATGCGGGGTCCACAGTGGACATCTTCGACACCGCGGTCAAAGACCTTCAAGGGATGGCCCGGACGCGCAGAACCCTGAATTCGCTCTCTTCGGAGGGCACAGGCGAAAAGGAGAATGCCAGAGCGAAGACCGGAGCGAATGCTACGGCGAAGGCGGGCGCAGGCGCCAGCGCGAATCCAGCGCCGGCTCTCCTCCCCGATTTCCGTGGGGCCCTGATTCCGCGCAAGTTGAGCTATACGGTATAGCGCTCGACTTCATCATCCAAGTCTTGCCTTCGGAAAGGAAAGGAACCATCATGACCTCATCGGTCCAACAACCTCAAAGAGTTCTTCAAAGAATTCGAAGAACTCAAAGGGAAAACGGCCTGACCAACGCCAACCGTTTCCTCCTCCCTAAAAGACGAGCGACTGATTGGGCTGCGGTCGGCCTGCTGCTCATCGCGGCCGCTTGCGTCTTCTTCATCAATCTGACGGCTTCCGGTTATGCGAACGAATTCTACTCGGCCGCAGCCCAAGCCGGGTCGAAGAGCTGGAAAGCCTTCCTGTGGGGATCGCTCGACTCGGGGAACGCCATCACCGTGGATAAGCCACCTGCCTCGCTCTGGTTCATGGCCCTCTCGGTGCGTCTTTTCGGACTCAACTCTTTCGCGATTCTTCTCCCGCAAGCCTTGATGGGCGTGACGACCACCTACCTGATTTACGCTCTGGTACGCCGATACTGGGGCAACTGGGCCGGAATCATCGCCGGAGCTTCCTTCATCACGACCCCGGTCACCGCTCTCATGTTCCGTTTCAACAATCCTGACGCCCTGCTGGTCCTGCTGATGGTCGCCGCCTGCTACGCGGTCATGCGGTCTTTGGAACTGGATACCAGTCGTAAAGGAAATCGGGCGCGGACCAGGTGGATGATCCTCGCCGGCATGTTCGTCGGCTTCGGATTCCTGACCAAGCAGCTGCAAGTCATGCTGATCCTCCCTGGAATCGCGGTCGCCTTCCTCCTCGCCTCTCCCACCAAAATCGGCCGAAGAATCCTTGATAGTCTGGCTGCGATCGTCTCCATGATCATCTCCGCCGGCTGGTGGGTTCTGCTCACCGTCATCGTTCCCGCCTCGGATCGTCCTTATATCGGTGGGTCGCAAAACAACTCCTTCCTGGAACTGACCTTCGGTTATAATGGCTTCGGGCGTCTGACCGGAAATGAAACAGGGTCCGTCGTTCCCGGCGACGGGCGGAATGGAGCCGGGGCGAATGGGACCGGGCTCGAAGCCTCCGGCCACGGCATGGGAACCGAAGCTCCTGCCGGCGGCGCCGGCACCATGGGAGCCAACGGCACCATGGGCAGTAAAGGAGGCATGTGGGGCGAAACCGGTTGGACCCGCCTGTTCGGCTCTGAATTCGCCGGGCAAATCACCTGGCTGGCCCTCTTCGCCCTCGCTGGCCTGGTCATCGGCCTGATTCTCAGCCGGAAGAGCAAGCGGACCAGCCTTCGCCGGGCTTCGACCCTGATTTTCGGCGGCTGGCTCCTGGTCACCTGGCTGACTTTCAGTTTCATGTCCGGGATTTTCCACGCTTACTATACGGTCGCGCTAGCTCCGGCCATCGCCGTCCTGACCGCCATCGCCATCGTGGGGCTCTGGTCACGCAGGTCCACGGCTTGGGCTCCGCTGACAGCAGGCGGCCTGGCAATCCTTACCTCACTCTGGTCTCATAAGCTGGTCTCTTCCGCGAACGGCTACTCCGCCCTTGCCACGGCCATCCTGATCTGCGGAATCCTTGGAGGAATCCTCCTGATTCTTCCTGGACTCGCTCATCTGATTCATCGAAACAGGGCTGCTACACCCGCCCAAACCCGCGACCTTTCTGGTCCTGCAAGGTCCTCAGGACTTTCAGGCCTTTCGGAGTCCTCCAGACTCTCCGGAGCCTCAGAATCCTCGAAATCCACAGGATCCTCAAGCCCCGTCGGCCTTACGGCTAAAGGCATCATCAGCTTCGCCCTCGTCCTTTCCGCCTTCGCCGTCTTCGCCGGACCGACCGCGTGGACTCTGGCGACCATTTCCACCGGTCATCAGGGATCAATGCCGACGGCTGGTCCTCAAACAGCTGGTGGCTTTGGTGGCATCATGGGCGGACCTCAAGGAAAAGGCATGATGGGCTCTGACGGTTCGATTAGCTCTCGCCCATCACTTCCCGGAAACAATTCCCAGAACTCTCAGAATGCCCAAGGGCAGCAAATGCAGCAAAGACAACAACTGCAGCAGGGGAATCAAATGCCGCAAGGGCGGGGATTCGGACAAGGACAGCCGCCTTCTCAAAACGGACAGCAAGGAATGTCTTCGTCCCCTGAATCAGGTGAATCAGGGACCGGCGGTCCTGATGGTGGCTCGGACATGAATTCCCAAGGCTTACAAGGGCTTCAGGGCGCCCAAGGATCCCAGGGGAACCAAGGCAGCCAAGGCAATCGTTTCGGATTTGGTCCCCGTGAGAGTGCAAAGGATGGAATGGGAGGCGGCCTGAACGGCGGTCTTATGGGCGGACAAGGAGCTTCGACCAACAGCACGCTCGTGTCCATGCTCAAGAAGAACGCCTCCTCTTACCGATGGGTCGCCGCGACCGTGGGGTCCCAATCAGCGGCCGGTTATCAGCTGGCCAGCGAAGAAGCGGTGATGGCGATAGGCGGATTCAACGGATCCGATAACTATCCCACCCTGGCTCAATTCAAAGAGTACGTCTCACAAGGATTGATCCACTACTTCATCGCAGGTGGAGGCATGGGAGGACAGCAGAACGGCGGTTCATCCTCAGCTTCCGCCATCGCTGCCTGGGTCGCGAAGAATTTCACCGCCAAGACCGTCAACGGAACTACCGTTTACGATCTGACAAAAGGCAAGTGACCGTATGGTCCAACAACGACTGCGGGACACGACAAACCAATAATATAACCCAATAGTATGCCAGAGCCTGATGAAAATCCGGATCCTAGTGAAAGTTCAGACCCTGGTGAAAGTTCAGAGCCAGATGAGAGTCCGAAGCCCGGTGAAGGGAGGATGATCTTTGGATTGAAAAATTAGCAATTGAAAAATGGGCCCCGGCTGTTCAATCGGCTGGGGCTTATCTTATTCAGGCCGCAATTCTCGTCCAGGATTCATGCTTCGTGGAGATCCGCGTGTTACCCAATCCGCGTATTGTCTAAACACCTTATCGCTCAATCCCCTTATTGCCCAAGCACCTTATTGCCCAATCCACCCTCGGGCGACATGAATCATTTGCCGACACAAATCTTCCGAGATGATTGATCCTCCTCCGCTGAAACTCTCCTCCGGTGGAAGTTCTCTGGTACAATCCAATACCAACGGTATCAAGATAATTTCTGATGCAGACCCAAGAGTCGGTCCACAGCGCTGACTCTCTGACTTTTAGACATCGCTCAATGTCCCTAAGACAAACGGAGGATATAATGCGCTTCCTTGGAAATCTGATCTGGCTTCTTTTGGGTGGCCTCATCACGGCTCTTGTTTGGTCCTTGCTTGGAATCGCCTTCTGCATCACCATTATCGGCGTACCGTTAGGCGTTCAATGCTTCAAATTCGCGGGATTGACCCTCGCTCCATTCGGAAAAAGCGTCCGCCTTTCCCAGAATACGATCTTCTTTAATATCCTTTGGCTGATTTTCTTCGGATGGGAGCTTGCTTCCGCTTATGTCGTTTTTGCCTTGCTGAATTACATCACCATCATCGGCATACCGTTTGGACGGCAATCGATGAAGCTAGCCGCCCTGGCTGCCTGGCCTTTCGGAGCCGTCGTCACAAACGACTGAACGGGAGATCGAACAAGAGACAGAATTAACAGGTCATCGTCCGCAGGAATATGATGTGCGTCATCGCACGACATAGAGATGTATATCTTGTACGTTTTTGCGCTGGATGGATGTGCGGACGGAGGATCGGGCGGTTGTGTGTGTGGTTGTTTTTGTGGTTGTCGGTGTTGTTGGTTGTCGTCTTACGCTGTTGCGAGGGGGGCGGGTGTATATATAAGGGGAGGCCCCTTCCGGGTTGTTCGTCGGGAGGGGCTTCCGCGTTGTGGTGTGGCGGCGTGCTACTTTCCCGCACCCTGTCGGGTGGAGTATCATTGCCGTGCCAGGTCTTAGCTTCCAGGTTCGGAATGGTGCTGGGCGTTTCCCCTGGGCCATGGCCGCCACAAGTCTTTCTGTTATGCGTCCCCACCGGGTGGTGGGGGGTTGTGTGGTTGTCGGGGGACCGGATGGTGGACGCCGCGTGTGATCGCGTGTGAATCCGCTGTTCCTTGTGTCGTCAAGGATCGCAGGCTGCAGTAAGGAGTGTGTGATGCGTGTGTTTGCCGTCGCCTGTTAGTACCGGTCGGCTGCGCATGTCGCCATGCTTCCACGTCCGGCCTATCGACCCCGTGTTCTGGCGGGGAGGCTTCACCCACTCGAGGTGGGAAGGAATCCTTATCTGGGAGAGGGCTTCCCGCTTAGATGCTTTCAGCGGTTATCCCCTCCGAACGTAGCTAACCAGCCGTGCCACTGGCGTGACAACTGGCATACCAGAGGTTCGTCCACCCAGGTCCTCTCGTACTATGGGCAGGGCTCCTCAAGATTCCAACGAGCGCAGAGGATAGAGACCAAACTGTCTCACGACGTTCTGAACCCAGCTCGCGTGCCGCTTTAATCGGCGAACGGCCGAACCCTTGGGACCTGCTCCAGCCCCAGGATGCGACGAGCCGACATCGAGGTGCCAAACCATCCCGTCGATATGGACTCTTGGGAATGATCAGCCTGTTATCCCCGGGGTACCTTTTATCCGTTGAGCGATGCCGCGTCCGTACACCGGCACCGGATCACTATCTCCGACTTTCGTCCCTGCTCGAGCCGTCACTCTCGCAGTCAAGCTCCCTTGTGCGATTACACTCACCACCCGATTGCCAACCGGGTTGAGGGAACCTTTGAGCGCCTCCGTTACTCTTTAGGAGGCAACCGCCCCAGTTAAACTACCCGCCAGGCACTGTCCCTGAACAGGATGACTGTTCCAGGTTAGACGCCCACTGCCAGCAGAACGGTATTTCACTTGGCGACTCCGCACGAACTAGCGTCCACGCTTCACGGTCTCCCGCCTATTCTACACAACCAGCAGCGAACGACAATACCAAGGTATAGTAAAGGTCCCGGGGTCTTTTCGTCCTTCTGCGCTTAACGAGCATCTTTACTCGTACTGCAATTTCACCGAGGTCCTGGTCGAGACAGTGGGGAAGTCGTTACGCCATTCGTGCAGGTCGGAACTTACCCGACAAGGAATTTCGCTACCTTAGGATGGTTATAGTTACCACCGCCGTTTACCGGGGCTTGAATTCACCGCTTCGCGCCGAAGCGTTGACGGATCCTCTTAACCTTCCGGCACCGGGCAGGCGTCAGTGCATATACAGCGACTTACGTCTTCGCATGCACCTGTGTTTTTGGTAAACAGTCGCTACCCCCTGGCCTGTGCCACCCCAGAAGGCTCCACCAGCGTGTGGCTTCACCCCCCGGGGTCTCCCTTATGCCGAAGGCACGGGAGCAATTTGCCGAGTTCCTTGACCAGGATTCACTCGAACGCTTTAGTATACTCTACTTGACCACCAGTGTCGGTTTGCGGTACGGGCGGTCCGCACCCTCGCAGCGAAGCTTTTCTCGGCACGAGGACCAGCCGCACGCCGACCCCAGAAGGGCCGACGGCGTCACATCTCAGCCTCAAGCGGGACGGATTTGCCTCTCCCGCGGCCTACCTGCTTGCACGACCATAACCACCAGGCCGCGCGGCATCCCCCATGCGTCACTCCTCTGCTACCCTACTACGCCCGCCATCACGGAAAGACAAGCGGACCAGCCGCCCCCGAAGGGGCGGGCGGCCGCCAGCCGACCATGAGGCCTGACGCCTCGGATCGGACGGTTGCGAACCGGTACGGGAATATCAACCCGTTCATCCATTCGACTACGCCTGTCGGCCTCGCCTTAGGACCCGACTCACCCGGGGACGTCGAACGTGGCCCCGGAACCCTCGGTCATCCAGCGCGCGGGATCGTACCCCGCGTCTCGTTACTCATGTCTGCATTCTCACTTCCCCACGGTCCACGACGGTTTCCACCGCCGCTTCACCCCCTGGGGAACGCTCTCCTACCCAACCAGCAAGAATACCGGTCGCCGCGTCTTCGGTGGTGTGCTTGAGCCCCGCTACATTGTCGGCGCGGAACCACTAGACCAGTGAGCTGTTACGCACTCTTTCAAGGATAGCTGCTTCTGAGCCAACCTCCTGGCTGTCCATGCGACTCCACATCCTTTCCCACTTAGCACACGCTTAGGGACCTTAGACGACGATCTGGGCTGTTTCCCTTTCGACAACGGAGCTTATCCCCCGCTGACTCACTGCCAACGCGAAACCTGCATGGTATTCGGAGTTTGGTTGCCATCGGTACCCCAGACGGGCCCTTTGGCATCCAGTAGCTCTACCCCCACCAGGCGGCCGTTGACGCTGCACCTAAATGCATTTCGGAGAGAACCAGCTATCACGGAATTTGATTGGCCTTTCACCCCTAGCCACAAGTCATCCCCCCAGTTTTCAACCTAGGTGGGTGCGGTCCTCCACGCGGTCTCACCCGCGCTTCAACCTGCTCAAGGCTAGATCATCCCGCTTCGGGTCCAGAACATGCAACTAGAAAATCGCGCTCTTCACACTCGCTTTCGCTACGGCTCCGCCACACGGCTTAACCTCGCTACACGCCACTGACTCGCAGACTCATTTTTCGATAGGCACGCCATCACCCCTCAAGGCTCTGACGGTTTGACAGCACATGGTTTCAGGAACTATTTCACTACCCTCCCGGGCTACTTTTCACCTTTCCCTCACGGTACTCGTCCACTATCGGTCACGCACTCATATTTAGACTTACCCCACGGTCGGGGCGGATTCACGCGGGATTCCACGAGTCCCGCGCTACTTGGGAACGCCACAAGACAGGCCGTGCGCCTTCGCCTACGGGGCCATCACCCTCTCCGGCAGCGTATTCAACCGCTCTCGGCTCACACACGGCTTTATCACTGCCCCACCCCCCTCCAGGAGGGCGCAGCAGCGTCCCACAACACCGGACGCGCAACGGCTGGAGCCTATCACACGCGACCGGTTTGGTCTGCTCCGCTTTCGCTCGCCACTACTCACGGAATATCCTTTCCTGCAGGTACTGAGATGTTTCACTTCCCTGCGTACCCCCCGCCTCAACGGCGGTGCCAGCCACAAGCTGGCGGGTTCCCCCATTCAGACACCCTCGGATCAAAGCCCAGTCGGCGGCTCCCCGAGGCCTATCGCGGCCCCACGCGTCTTTCATCGGCAATGCGCGCCCAGGCATCCACCATGAGCCTTAGCAAGCAAATCAACGCAACGCCAAAACACTCACAGCCTATCAATCCAGACAACACAAATCATCACAACAAATCAAATGATCACACTAAACTAAAGCATCCAAACAAGAACCACGGTGAAACACACCGTGGAACCTGATGAAATGCAACACAAACACCAGCCGCGAAAAAGGCCGGTGTCTGCTCGCGTCCACTATCCAGTTCTCAAACAACCACGCCACACCAGCCGACGACGAGGAACCACGCCCCACGCCCCCGAACCGGAGGGCCCTACCCGTCTCGCAGTCGCGATCCGGGAACCCAACAGCGCGCCCCATACCACTTCATGTCTCTTGACATTCTCCACACCACGACCGGCGGAACGCCGGCCCACACGACAGGCGCCCAACCAGGCGCCCTGAAAATTCTCCGTAGAAAGGAGGTGATCCAGCCGCACCTTCCGGTACGGCTACCTTGTTACGACTTAGTCCCAATCGCGGACCTCACCTTAGACGGCTCCCCCCACAAGGGTTAGGCCACCGGCTTCGGGTGCTGCCCACTTTCATGACTTGACGGGCGGTGTGTACAAGGCCCGGGAACGCATTCACCGCGGCGTTGCTGATCCGCGATTACTAGCGACTCCACCTTCACGGAGCCGAGTTGCAGGCTCCGATCCGAACTGAGACCGGTTTTACAGGATCCGCTCCGCCTCACGGCATCGCATCCCGCTGTACCGGCCATTGTAGCATGCGTGAAGCCCAGGACGTAAGGGGCATGATGATCTGACGTCATCCCCACCTTCCTCCGAGTTAACCCCGGCGGTCCCTTGCGAGTACCCGGCACGACCCGCTGGCAACACAAAGCGAGGGTTGCGCTCGTTGCGGGACTTAACCCAACATCTCACGACACGAGCTGACGACGACCATGCACCACCTGTGAAGACGCCCCGAAGGGAAGCCCCATCTCTGAGGCGATCGTCAACATGTCAAGCCCTGGTAAGGTTCTTCGCGTTGCATCGAATTAATCCGCATGCTCCGCCGCTTGTGCGGGCCCCCGTCAATTTCTTTGAGTTTTAGCCTTGCGGCCGTACTCCCCAGGCGGGACGCTTAACGCGTTAGCTCCGACACGGAACCCGTGGAAATGGGCCCCACATCCAGCGTCCACCGTTTACAGCGTGGACTACCAGGGTATCTAATCCTGTTCGCTCCCCACGCTTTCGCTCCTCAGCGTCAGTAACAGCCCAGAGACCTGCCTTCGCCATAGGTGTTCTTCCCGATATCTACACATTCCACCGTTACACCGAGAATTCCAGTCTCCCCTACTGCACTCAAGCCCGCCCGTATCCAACGCAAACCCACCGTTAAGCAGCGGGCTTTCACACCAGACGCGACGAACCGCCTACGAGCCCTTTACGCCCAATAAATCCGGACAACGCTTGCACCCTACGTATTACCGCGGCTGCTGGCACGTAGTTAGCCGGTGCTTATTCACAAAGTTAACTCACCCGAAAGCTTGCTCCCCTGTAAAAGCGGTTCACGACCCGAAGGCCTCCATCCCGCACGCGGCGTCGCTGCATCAGGGTTCCCCCCATTGTGCAATATTCCCCACTGCTGCCTCCCGTAGGAGTCTGGGCCGTATCTCAGTCCCAATGTGGCCGGTCGCCCTCTTAGGCCGGCTACCCGTCGAAGCCTTGGTAGGCCAACACCCCACCAACAAGCTGATAGGACGCGACCCCATCCCATGGCGCAAAAGCTTTCCCAACAAACCATGCGGAAAGTTGGACCATCCGGCATTACCACCCGTTTCCAGGAGCTATTCCAGACCATGAGGCAGGTTAGTCACGCATTACTCACCCGTTCGCCACTCTCACCCCCCCAGCAAGCTGGAGAGGATCCCGTTCGACTTGCATGTGTTAAGCACGCCGCCAGCGTTCGTCCTGAGCCAGAATCGAACCCTCCACAAAAAACTCATGGAAAGCCAAACGGCCCAACAAAAACAAGAAAAAACGGCGCAACCACAAACCCCACCAAACGAAAACCCGGCAGAACCCATGGAAGCACACAAACTGGCATATCAAAAAACAATAACCAAAAACAACCAAACACCCCCAAACAGGAATGCCCAGTCGATCAAGCATAAAAAGTAGCACAAAACACGCTCTTGAGTTCTCAAACCACCACCACACCAACAAGCGACCCACCAGACGAACCAGCAAGCCACCGCACCAGGCAGCAAAAAAGAACTATACACGAAGCACGCTAGAAAGCAAGCCCCTATTTCAGGCTTCATTCTCAAACCCTTGGAAACAAAGGTCTTCAGACCATGTCTCTCGGCGTGTCGCGGTCCTTCATCGCATTCGGACCAATGTCCGCAATACACTGGAGGAGGAAATTCTTACGGGAACGACTCGTGGAGCCGCCTTTTCGTGGGTTCTCCACATAGACATATGAGATAAACATATGAAACATCGATCATCAGAAAGGGAACCATGACAGTTCAGACTATCCAGCCGACACCGCAGCCCCTCTACCGACGGGACCCTCTTTACATCCCCCGCGTCGCCGCCGTGCATGACATGTGCGGTTATGGAAAGTGCTCCCTGACCGCGGCGATCCCCATCCTCTCCGCCGCCGGTTGCGACGTCTGCCCGGTGCCGACGGCCATCCTGTCCGCCCATACGCGGTATCAGGTATTCACCATGCATGACACGACCGATATCCTTTCGGGATATCTTGACGCTTGGAGGCAGGAAAACGTTGACTTGGACGCCATCTACTCCGGTTTCCTCGGCAACGCGGGGCAGGTCTCTCTGATCGAACGCCTGTATTCGGAATATCCGCATGCCTTGCGCCTCGTCGATCCCGTCATGGGCGACGGGGGGCAGATGTATCCGACTTATACGCAGGAGCTCTGCGACGCCATGGGCCGCTTGGCGGACGGGGCGGACGTCCTCATGCCCAATCTGACGGAGGCCTCCATCCTTACCCACCAGGAATACGCTGGCCAGAACCTGACCGATGCCCAGGTGAACGAAGTCCTGGAAAGCCTGCTCAACCTGGGTGCGAAAAACGTCGTCCTCAAAGGAATCGACCACGAGGATGGGAAACTGCACAACTACGTGGCTTCCGCCGCAGCCGGAGTGGAGCGGAAGGCGGAGCTTGCCCACGTCAAACTGCCGTATATGATTCACGGGACGGGGGACGCCTTCGCTTCCGCCCTCTGCGGGGCCATCATGGCGGAGCGCACCGTGCCCCAGGCAGCCCATATCGCAGGCGAATTCGTGCGGCATGCCATGGAATCGACGAGAAACCAGCCCAATTTCGAAGAACGGGGAGTGAGTTTTGAACTCACCCTTTCCGAACTCACCGGTCTGGTGGCTTCCCGCTGAGTTTTCCACAATCCATCCACATCGCTTTTTCCCAATGATCGCAGGCGTGTCACACATTTGACCACATTCGAAAAATAAGTGGCCATCCCCTCCGGTTTTGTGCTGAAATGTCAAGTATGACACAGCAACTGCTAGAGTCCGCGATCGACCACGTCAGCGGTCCGGGCCACATGTACACACGACTGAATGACCTGACCGGGAAGGAGGTCGGGAGAATCGGCGAAGACATAGCCGCCGATTATCTCGGCAGCCTCGGTTACCGCATTCTTGACCGTAACTGGAATTGCCGCTATGGGGAGCTGGATATCGTCGCCCTCTCTCCGCCCTTTCATTCCAAGCAATTCATCGTGGTTGCGGAAGTCAAGACCAGACGCACGGACATCTGCGGTTCTCCTTTGGAAGCGGTCACCGACCGTAAACTCGCCCACTTGCGCCGGGCCGCTTTCCTCTGGTTGGACGCCCATCCCCATTTTCCACATCACCCCATGAGAATCGACGTCATCGGGATTTCCCTGCATGAAGATGAGCACGGTTATGCCCCGATCATCTCCCATGTGAAGGAGGTCTGATGGCTATCGGAACTTCCTATTGCATAGGCCTGTGGGGGTTGAAGGCCTATATCATCCAGGTTCAGGCTTTCACCAGCAATGGTCTCCCCTACTTCTCCATCATCGGCTTGCCGGATACCTCTCTTGGCGAGGCAAGGGAACGCGTGAAATCAGCCTGCACGGTCACGGGATTCTCCTGGCCACAAACACGGGTGACAGTCAATCTCTCGCCAGCTTCTTTGCCCAAGTCCGGTTCGTCCTTCGACCTTGCGATCGCGGCGAGCATACTGGCTTCCTCGCGGGCGATCGACCCTTCCTACCTGGCCGATAGCCTCCTCATCGGAGAGCTCAATCTGGATGGAAGCATTATGCCAGTGCGTGGCATACTTCCCATGTTGCTTTTCGCTAAGAAAAGCGGGTTACGGACGGTCTACCTGCCTGAAGCGAACCTGGCGGAGGCCCGACTGGTGGAAGGGATGGACCTGATTGGGTTGAGCCATATCGGCCAATTCATCGCCAATTGCCACCCCAATGCGGAATTATCGGCGACCATGGGGAAACGATTCGGAAGCCTCATCCTGAAAGGCCCTCTGGCAGCGAGCCAAGAATGGGAGCGCGTCCTTCCCTTCAAACAGCGTTCCTGCCCTCCTGACTTTTCGGACTCCTCCGACGCTTTGAACGAAGACCCTCAAGTCTTGGATTTCGACCAAGTCATCGGTCAAGACCAGGCGAAAGAGGCTTTGGTCGTGGCAGCAGCCGGCGGGCACCATCTCATCATGACCGGCCCTCCAGGAGCGGGGAAAACTATGCTGGCCAAACGCCTCCCGACGATCCTTCCACCGCTGGATCCTCAGGAGAGAATAGAGGTCGCTTCCATCAAATCCCTCTGTGGGACTTTGCAGGCCAATTCGATGGATTTTCTGCCTCCTTTCGAAGCTCCGCATCATACGGCCAGCGTCCCTTCGCTCATCGGGGGAGGGAACGGATTCGCCCAACCCGGAGCCATCACCCGGGCGCATCATGGGGTCCTTTTCATGGATGAGGCGCCTGAGTTTTCGACGGCCTGCATTCAGGCCCTCCGCGAACCGTTGGAAAACGGGGTGATCAGCCTTTCGCGCTCCAAGGGAACGACATTTTATCCCGCACGTTTCCAACTGGTGATGGCGGCGAACCCTTGCCCTTGTGGCTTCAACTGGGGAAATGGGGAAAGATGCACCTGCACTCCCCGTCAGAGGCAGAAATATTGGGGGAGATTATCGGGACCGATCATGGACAGGATCGACCTCCATATCCCCGTCGGTTCGCCCAGCATGATCACGGCGGAAACCACCCGCCGCCTCTTGGAAAAAGACGGCCAGGCGGTCGCGGACGATCGCCACTCATCTTCCCGGATGCGAGACCGCGTCATCGAAGCCCGCGACCATGCCTCCCGCCGTTTCGACGCCTTCCCCTGGTCCACCAACGCCCAGGCGCCGGGAGGATGGCTGAGGGAGACGACCCCTGTACCTTGCCTTCGTATGGTGAATTCCGCCTTGCACAAACAAGACCTGAGCATGCGAGGAGCTGACAGGGTCCTTCGGCTTGCTTGGACTCTGAGCGATCTTTCTGGACGGAACAAGCCAAAAGAAGAGGACATCCTCCAGGCCATGGATTTGAGGTTGGGAGGCATCGATGACTGACACACTGCTGAGGGTCGACCGCCATACCCTGGCTTTGGCTACGCTCACTTATTGCTGCAATACGGCGAGCGCCATCATGTATCATCTCATTTACCCTCAAGAGGGATATTTCCAGGAAATGTTGGATCAAGGAGGGCCGTATCCCGAGGCAGCCGACCAAGGGAGGCCTCATCCCTTGGGCGCCTCCTCCGACTCCGTGAAATCCGAGCTCGTGATTCCCCGCATGGGGGGCGGGCAAAAGACCGCCAGGGAAACCGCGGACCAGCAACCGGAGAGCGAGGGACTGGGGAAGCGAACGTATGAATCGCAATCGCAAGAATCTCAGCCACATGTGTTGCAGCCATACAGGACAAGTCCCGGTAGGTACGGCCTGGAGCCGGAACGCATCGTCCACGAGCTTGAAAGACTTCATGACTTAGGGCGGATGGAGAGTCCCCTGCTTCTGAAAGCTTTGGAAAAGACGATCGTCACCGGTCATCTTCGCAAGCCGTCATCCGCCGTCGCGGCCTTCAACCAAGCACTTGAGCGATGGGTGGAAAGGATGGGGCCTATCAGAGATATGGACGATAGGCAGAGGGAAACGTATTTCACGCAAAATGGGAAATTGTGGATCATCAGTCCTCAATCCCCGCTGTGGCCGCGGCATCTTGATGATCTGGCGACCATGGCAGACAGCACGCCTCCGCTTTGCCTATGGGGCAGGGCGATTCTTCCGCCTTGATGGCCTGCGTCCAGCCGGTAGGGGTCGTCGGTTCCCGCGATTGTACCGATTATGGGAAGAACATCGCCTTCCACGCAGGAAGACAGGCCGCCTTGCTCGGCCATACGGTCATTTCCGGAGGAGCGAGCGGGGTCGATGCGACGGCGCACTGGGGCGCCCTCTCCGCCTTCCCCGATCTGGGCGAGAACGCGGGAAAAACGATCGCTATCTTCGCCGGGGGACTCAACAATTGTGGCCCACTGAGCAATTCCCGCCTTTTTGATCAAATCCGTCTGCGAGGTGGTGCGCTCATCTCCGAATTGCCACCCGACACCGTGCCTGAAGGGTATCGGTTTCTCATGCGCAACAGGCTGATAGCGGCCCTATCGAAGATTATCATCGTGGCGCAGGCGCGGCATCGTTCGGGA
Organism: Parascardovia denticolens DSM 10105 = JCM 12538; assembly: GCF_001042675.1. Lineage (NCBI taxonomy): Bacteria > Bacillati > Actinomycetota > Actinomycetes > Bifidobacteriales > Bifidobacteriaceae > Parascardovia > Parascardovia denticolens. The sequence continues at coordinate 703,432 of NZ_AP012333.1, read as the reverse complement.
GCCCTGAACACAGCGACATGGGCTGCGGACTTGAACCGCTTGGTCTATGCGGCTCCCGGCGACATCAACAAGCCTTACAACACCGGATGCAACGCCCTGATCGCCCAGCAAAAAGCGGTTCTTCTCCAATCGGACAATGACTTTTCGAGCATTTGTGGAAAGGAGCATGATCATGAAAAATGTTGAAGGACCGTGACAGAATCGCAGTATGACACCAACGACGATCCATGAAAGCTATGACGCAATCATCGTGGGAGCAGGGGCCGCGGGTCTTTCCGCGACGCTGGAACTGCTGAGGACATGGGAAGACCGAGGTCTGTCCGGCAGACCAAGTGTCCTTGTCGTTTCCAAACTTGAGGCTTTGCGTTCCCATACCGGATCGGCGGAAGGCGGTATCGCCGCAAGTTTGGGTAATAAGCGTCCGGATTCGTGGGAATGGCATTGGTATGACACAGTCAAGGGGGGAGATTGGCTGGTTGACCAGGATAAGGCGGAGATTCTCGCGAAGGACGCCCCTCAAACGGTGATCGCCCTCGAACATGATGGGGTTGCTTTCAGCCGAATGGAGAATGGGAAAATCGCCCAACGTAAGTTCGGTGGGCACACAGCTGACTTCGGCAAAGAACCGATCGAGCGTACCGCTTATGCGGCCGACCGCATCGGGCATCAGATCCTCTATTCCCTCTGGCAGCAGTGCGTGAAAGAAGGCGTGGAATTCGCCGAGGAATGGTATGTGACTGACCTGGTCCTCAGCCCAATCGCCCGCCCTCTCCAGCAGAAAGGAGAGGCTGGCGAAGAAGACGCTGATAGGACAAACTTGGTTGGGGAAGTAGACAAGGCAGGAAAAGCCGTAAAGGACGGTGAAACAGTCAGGGCGGAGAATACGGGCGAAACCGGTGGAAAAAAGGTCGAAGGCATTATCGTCTTCGACTTCAAGGCGGGCTGTTTGCGCAAGTTGGCGGCGAAGAACGTGCTCCTCGCCACCGGCGGGGCGGGTCATCTGTTCCATACCACGTCGAATTCCTGGGATTTGACCGGGGATGGGATGGCTTTGGTCCTACGCGCCGGCTTGCAATTGGAAGATATGGAATTCGTCCAATTCCATCCCACTGGACTCGCTCACACGGGCATCCTCCTGTCAGAAGCGGCACGTGGCGAAGGCGGGGTCTTACGCAACTCCAGTGGAGAGGCCTTCATGGAAGGCTATGCCCCTGAACATAAGGATTTGGCGGCCCGCGACGTGGTCACCCGCGCCATCATGTCCGAAATCGATGCCGGTCGAGGCGTCCGCGACCCGCAAGACCCCGATGGTCCCGCAGACTGCGTTTGGCTGGATTTGCGCTCAATCGACCGCTCCGACATGGAAAAATCCCTACCCGAAGTACTGCAAACGATTGAACGGTATGCCGGCCTTAATCCCAGCGTCGACTTGGTCCCCGTCAAACCGACCGCCCATTACACCATGGGAGGCATCCCCATCGACGAATGGGGACAAGTCGATACCTGGGGACGCCGGCAACCGGATGAATCGACGGCCACTTCCACGGAGATGAATCAGCCTGATGATCAACCTGATGATCAGCCTAGCAATCAGCCCAACAGGCAGCCGGAAGACCAGCCGGAAGTACAGGGGGAAACGGTCGGCGAGACGACCATCGTGCGCGGTCTTTTCGCCGCTGGCGAGTGCTCTTGTCTCAGCGTTCACGGAGCCAACCGCTTGGGGGCGAATTCCTTGCTTGACGCCTGTCTCTTCGGTCACCGAGCAGGGCAAAAGCTCGCCGAGTCGATTTCGGGAGCGCTGGCATCATCCATAGCCATTCGGTCCAACGAGCCTTTCGAAGCCGCCGGATCAGACGAATCAGACAGATCCGTTGATCGCAGTCAGTCCGAGTCCGAGATGGACCGAATCGACGAAGACGCCCTGTCCCCTCTGGACCAGTCCTATGCCAGAAGGAAAAGGGACATCGCTTTTCTGCTTGGCCGCGAGGTCGGCAAGAGTGATGGACGAATGGGAGACACCGGTTCGCCGGAGGCCGGAACCGAGACGAATCCGTATGAATTCATCGTCCGGCTGGGACGATGCCTCGAGAGATATTTCGCCATTCGCTGCGACGCCGATTCCCTTGAGCAAGCGCAGGAAGAACTCGATGTGGAGCTCACCCCCCTAGCCGAGAACCTACGCGCGCACGACCAAAGCATGGTCTTCAATCAGGAGCTGGTCGCCATCATGGAAGCCAAGAACCTGCTCTTGGTGGCCCAGACTCTGATCCGTAGCGCTCTTGATCGTCAGGAATCCCGCGGCTCCTTCTACCGCAGAGATTTCCCCCTTCGCGACGATGAGCATTTCCTTACTCACACCTTCATCGACCAAGATGGGGCCATACGCCGCAAGCCAGTGGTTGTGACGCGTTTCGCCATCAGCCGAAGAGACTATTGAGTCTCATTTCTCCATCCGCTCTCCATCAGCATAATGCATGCCTATAAGGCCTCCTCCCCCATACGCATGCATCAGATTGGAAACATCCGGGCGCAAAAACCACGATAAGCCAAATCTATCAATGCGCATAAAATCGGCTGAAGAAACATGCGGTATGAAAAGACATGTGGACCGGATGAAGGCGATTCCGCATAGAGGCAAGCCCGAAACGATGGAAAGTGTGAGAACATGAACAAGCAGCGAACCGAACATTTGATGACGGTCACCATGCGAGTGCATAGGTTCTCCCCCCAACCGGCCTTCGCCGATGAGCCATCCAACGTCTCATCCGCAGGTTCGGCGTCGCGGGCCTTCCCCCTGGCGAATTCCTCTTCGAACAGCTCTGCCTCCGCCGCGAATCAAACACGGCCCCTGCCACGAAGGCACCATCGCAGCAATCCCTTCGCCTCGGTGGATGCTCAGGACATATCCAATTCTTCTCAGACTTCTTCGAGGAGAACCTCTGTTGAGGAAGCAGCCGTAAGAACAGGGGGCTTGTGTCAGCGGCATCACAGCAATCCCTTCCAAACAGCTTCGACGAATGACGAGAATCCGAGGTCCTCATCCGAAAACTCGTCCGCAAGCCTATCCGGCTCCATTGGCATAGATGACACCTTTGATGCCGCAACCGCCACTGAGGTCTCAACGGCCGCGGCTATCCCAACCGTCACCGCTGCCGCAACCGCCGAAAACTTGAACCATGGTTCCCGACAAAATCAGCCATCGGCTCTTGACCAGATCCAGACTGAAACTCCGGTGCAAAAGCAGGGGATCTCGTGGGTGCAAGAGTACGAAGTGACCGTCCCCAAACAGGAGACCCTTCTGAACGTCCTGCTGATGATCAAACGCCAGCAAGATCCCGGACTGGCCTTCCGCTACTCCTGCGGACACGGCATGTGCGGGTCCGACGCGGTCCGGGTCAACGGCGCTCCTACCCTCTTATGCACGGCGACCGTGGAGTATTGGGCCAAGGACGCGGCGGAAAACGGTCATCGTCTTTTCCGAAGGACCATTCCCGCGCCCGCCCAGGTCGGGGAGACAGGCGAGGAGGAAACTCTGGTCGGAAAAACTCGGATTAAGGCCGAAGACACCAAGGATACCAGGGACGCTCAAAGCGAGCCGTCCGACGGTCCCGCTCCTGCGAAGGTCATCGATATCTCCCCCTTGGCCGGCTTCCCCATCCTCAAGGACTTGATTGTGGACATCGACCCGATGCTGGAGGCAATCAAACGTTTCCAACCTTACCTGCAGGCGACAGGTCAGCTGAAAACGACCGAATCCGGCAAAATCGACGCTTTCGAATATCTGCAAAGCCCACAGGAACTGACCAGGTTCGAGCAGCTCTCCACCTGCATCTCCTGCGGGGTCTGCGAAGGGGCTTGTCCGATCTATTCCGGCGGAGAAGCTTTCGTCGGTCCTGCGGCCCTGGTCCACGAGATGCGTTTCATCGAGGATTCCCGCGATCAGGCGACGGAAAAGCGCTGGACCGACCTGGGCGCATCCGACGCCCTGTCTGCCTGCCAATCCGTCCGCGCCTGTTCTCTGAACTGTCCACAAGGCATTGACGTCGGCGAAGTCATCTGGCAGGCGATCACCAAGAAAAAGCGACTCCAGAATCAGCGCAACGAGTAGGAGACGCCCGGCGAATCCGCAGCCTGTGATTTCGCACGAATCCTTTACAATCGAAGTATGGACAGTGCACGACATACTTCGATAGCCAAGATGTGGGAATTCATCGAACAGCATGAGTTGGATCAGGAGGACGAACGCACCCGGGCGATCCGGGGCAAAGAGACGGCGGCCGCCTCTTCCGACTTTCCCTTCCCCAGCCCGGCTTGCGCGAGCGCTGGACAGTGCGCCTTCATCGCCAACCAGGCCCTTGCTTCGCAGGCCACGTCGGTGATCATCATCAGCACCAACCCCCTGCTGGAGACCTTGCACTTGGTCAAGGTCCTATCCGACGAAGCCGTCGTCACCGTGGTGAATCCCAGCGGACACGCCAACGAGGAAACCCGCCGTGAACTGACCCGAATCCAGAACGAGACCGCCCTCACCCTGCGTATGGTGAACGCGGCCGTGGAGAACTACTTGCCCCGGTTGAACGAAAACGATTACGACCTGGTCATCCTCGGCAAAGGCGTCAGCGACTGGGACCAGGCCATCACCATGTCTTCCCGCCTTCTGCGGTCAGGGGGCGTCCTAATCATCAACGACCTCATGGCCCTCAGCAACCCGGGGAATAAGGGCGGAGTGGTCAACCCAGCCGACCGCACGAGCCAAACCGTGGCTATGAGGGACCTAGTCGCGCAGCTGCCCGAGGACGAAGATTTCTCTTCCGTCCTCCTTCCCATCGGCACTGGTCTTTTCTTCTCCGTCCGTCGGTAGGATTTTTCGTCTCTGAATTCGGAAAATTTCTGATTCCGGATTCAGATTTCAGATTGGTTGGCTCTGCCTTGGGTTCCGGATTCCTGATTCCATTTTCAGAGTCCGGATTCCAGAATCTGAAAATGCTTGATGCTTCGTGAATTGGCTCAGTCCCGGGTGACCAGGTCGACGGCTTCGGCCTCGCTGTTTGTGAAGAAAACCGTCCCCGGGTCGAAGGTGGAGATCATCCCGCTATCCAGGACCGTGGTCTTCAGCCACGTGAATAGCTCCTGCCAATAGTCTTTTTCGAACAGGACGATGGGCATGTGCGGGGCCTTATGCGTCTGGACCAGGGTCAGGGCCTCGAACATCTCGTCGAAAGTGCCGAAACCGCCCGGGCAGACGATGATACCTTGCGAATGCTGCATGAACATGGTCTTGCGCACGAAGAAGTGTTTGAAGGTGATGGAGGTGTCCACGTAGGGGTTCAGCTTTTGCTCATGCGGGAGGATGATGCCCAAGCCGACCGACCTTCCCCCGGCCAGTTTGGCCCCTCGGTTGGCGGCCTCCATGATTCCCGGCCCTCCGCCGGTGATGACGGCCCTCCCCTTTCCGACGGCCAGCCGGGCCATCCTCTCGGCCGCCAGGCAGTACTTGTTATCTTGGGAGAGCCGGGCGGAGCCAAAGATGGAAATGGCGGGGCCGATGGCGGAAAGGGTCTGGAAACCTTCGCGGAATTCCTCCGCCACCCCATCGATCCATTGCTCCGCGTTCTCTTCGCCAATGCCGGAAAAATCCGCTTCAGTCATGATGATCCTTCATTTCCTGGATGCCATTCGCCGGCATCCATCCCTTGTGCCCTTCATTTGGTTCTTTCATCCCCCCGCTCCCCTATCTCATCGTCCTATCCCCACTTCCCCCGCTCCCCAACGTCCTCCCTCACTCTAGCGCCTTGTCTGCCCGAGGGAAAAAGGTACCAGTAAACGATGCTTAACGCGATTCGTCAATGTCTGCCCGGCGGGAGGAGAAAAAGGGCGGGGAAATCATGGGGCAAGGAAGACTCAAAGCCAGGGAAGCCTCAGAATCACGAGAAGCGTCCAGGCCCCTAGAGGATCTAAAAGATACCAAGAGGCCTTAAAGTCCCCCAGCTGATTCAGTGCCAGCAAATACTCAGGCCAAGGCCCCCGTCCGCTTGAACCGTTTCTCCTGCCTGCGCAAAAGAATAGCGGCCAAGGCGGCGGACAGGAGAGAGCCAATCAAAACGCCGAATCGGGCCTCATTCTGCAAAAGCTCATGATGATAGGCCAAGGAGGCCATGAGGAAGGCGACGGTGAAACCGATGCCGCAAGCCGTGGCCATGGGAATCAAGGCCCTGACCTTCAGACCGGGAGCGAGCTTGAGTCGGAAAAGGTGGGTGCTGATCCAGGTGGCGGCTACCACCCCCACAGGCTTGCCGATGACCAAGGCCGCGACGATCCCCCAGACGATGGGAGACAAGGTGAAAGCCGAGACCGAACCAGCAGCGGTTCCAGCCGCGGAGCCAGCTGCAGCCGCAATCCCAGCCTCGGAGCCGGTAAAACTGATGCCCGTGGCGAAAAAGGCGAAAATCGGCAGGGCCAGAAGGGCGGAGAAGGGCTGCAGCTTGTCATGGTAACGCTCCGCCCGGGGCGATTCCTCCTCAAACAGAGGACGCGAAGGGGTCAAAAGCCCCACAAGGACCCCGGCCAGGGTGGGATGGATTCCGGCCTCATACATGGCCGCCCAGGCGCAAATCCCCACAAGAGCGACCAGGACCCACGGAACCCGCCGGCGGCGGACCAGAAAGGCCCAACAGGCGGCCAGGATGATGACCGCCAGGAACCAATACCAGGCGTTCAAAGACGAGTAGAAAAGGGCGATGATGATGATTCCCAAGAGGTCATCGACCGTGGCCAGGGTCATGAGAAAGGCCCGGATGGAGCCGGGCAGGCTTTTGGCGAAAATCGCCAGGATGGCCAGGGAGAAAGCGATGTCCGTGGCGGTCGGCACCGCCCATCCGTGAGCGACCAAGGAGAAGGCCAACCCATGCATCAGGTCCAGGCGGGAACCGATGCCCGCCACTACCAGAAAAACCGCAGGGGGCAGAAGGACTCCACCTAAGGCGGCGATCATCGGGACAGCCGCGGCCCGGGGATTGGCCAAGGAACCGGTCGTCAACTCCTGTTTCAGCTCCAACCCCACCACCAGGAAGAAGATGGTCAGCAGGCCGTCCTGGGCCCAATGCCCTATCCCCAGCATGAGATTCGTCCCGGGCAGACCGATGGTCCACTCCGAAAGACCATGGTAGAAGCCTCTAGTCAAGGGAAGGTTGGCGCACAGGAGCCCGGCGAGGGCGAAGGCGAGCATGATCAGACCGGAAGCCCGGTCCGAGTAAGACAAGCGGGCCACCAGGGTCAGCGTTCGGCCCCTTCCCCGCTCCTCGTCTAGGGCCACCTGATGGAAGTCGGTGTCCAACCTTGCCTCTTCGGTCATGAGATTCCTTTCGAAAACCGGCCTAGGGGTGTGGCGCGGGGACGCCGCGCCAATCGGATATGCGACGGATTGAAGCCGCACACGGAAGCAAACAGAAAAAGCCGGAAGCGATTGCTCCCGGCTTGTCCGTGCGCCAGACAGGATTCGAACCTGCAACCTTCTGATCCGTAGTCAGATGCTCTAATCCGTTGGGCTACTGGCGCATGCCGTCATTCATTTCTTCCTGACAACAGTCATCTATTTAAGCACGATATGCGGAAAAAGCAAACACGGCGTGTTGCTGGCGCAGCCCCTGGCCCCGCTCTCAGTTCTTTGCCAATCAGCCATACCGCCAATCAATCATGCGACAACCAGCTCCTCGCCTAAGCATGCCAACTGCAGCTTCCCACGGCTCCTCACCCAGGCCGGCAGCCAGCAGCCAGCATAGCTTCATGGCTCAGGCCAACCACCTGCATCCGTCTCGTGCTTACTTCCGCCTACTTTTCCTCCTTCTTCTTGGAGACGGCCTCCATCAGGGAGATGACATCCCTCATGCTCATATCGGGCAGATAGGCGTGAGTGACGGCCAAGGCCAGCTGAGGCAGCCGGGAGGCGTCAGGATAGGCCACGAAGACGTGGCTCTCCTGAGGCTGGAACTTCTTCTTGAAGAAGAGCAAGGAATGGAAGCCGTACGCCGGTTCCAAGATCTTCGCGGTCATCTGCAGGACATGGGTCGGGACGGCAGACCCCTTGCCTAGGGGCTGGATTCCCGACAAAGGGGCGGCGGACAGGCTGAGGAATTCCACGTCCTTCATGGTCGGATCGTCCGTATCGGCCCCTTGCGGGTTGTCCGACTGCCCATCCCTCAGGCGCTCAGCCATGCGGGCGATGAGGAACTCCATGATGCCGTTGACGGCGTCGGGCCGATGACGCATGAAGTCCAAAGTCCAGCCGACCACCTTCCCCTGGCGGTAGGTGGGCAGCCAGGAAGTCACGGCGATCACTTCGCCTTGGGCGTCCACGGCGTAGAGCAGCTTCACCCGGGGATCCCGCAGCTCCTCCACCCCGCCAAGGGTGAACTTCATCTCCGGAAGGGACTTCTCGTCCGCCCAGGAATCGGAGATTCCGATGATTTGGGAGCGAACGTCCAGCGAGGCTTCCTGGTAAGTGCTGAGAACGTCCACGATCCCCTGCCGCTTGGCCTTATTGATGGCCGTGCGCACGTCCTGCCATTTCTTCCCAGTGGTTTTCCATTGCCGAGGGTCGATGATCATCTCCGTGCCCACGTCCAGGCTGCTCCACTGCATGTCCTCCAACGCCTGCCGCTGATCTTCGTGGACGGCGTAGAAAACGGGCATCCACGAGTTCTTCTCGCAGAAGCGGGTGAAGTCGATGAGGTCCTGTTTGTATTCCTGGGGGTCGCCGAAAGGCCCGGTCACCGTCAAAGCGATGCCCAGATAGACCCGGTAAGCGATGGCAGACTTGCCGCTGGGAGAGAACCAGTACTCATTGCCTTCCCAAGTGGTCATGAAGGACATGGACTCGCCGCCTTGCTCAACCAGACGGTCAGCCTGCCTGTGCTCCCGGAAGCCGACCACCCCGTCCTGGGAGAACCATGAGATGAGGACCCTGATGGCGATGATCCACACGAGCGGCCCGATCAAGTGGAAGAGCAACCGAGGGAAGGCGGCCAGAGGATGGGGCTCCAGTCGCAGGAAGGAGAGGAACCCGATCGGCATGTACTGGGTCAGTAGAGAGACGAAGATGTCGAAATCGCCCATCTGTTCCGAAGACAAGAAATCACCTTCGTAGACCCACGGCCCCGATGTGAGGCGAGCGGTCAGATAGTAGAGGAGGCTCAATCCCACGAAAGAGACGGCGATGATGACCATGCCGGCATACAGACGGCTGCGGCGGGTGACGATGTGGAAACGGCGGTGCTGGGAAGCGTAAATGACGATGAGGACGAAAGGCAAGAGGCTGGTCACCAGGAAAGCGTGCAAAGACCCATGCGCTATCATGCTGAGGATGGTGACATTGGACTTTTCATCATACATGAGGACGTCAAGCAAGACCGGCAGGAGGAAGTAGTAGATGACGGCCAGGATGATCTCGGCCGCGTTCCAGGCGATGGCTATGTTGACGGCCGTCCTCCGACCGCGATAAATGCCCCAAGCGATGATCAGGATAGCCACCAGGGCGAGGGCGGAGACAGCCACGAGGCTGGGGTTGTGGGCGCGGATGATCCCATAATGGGCGTAGCAATCGATACGTTTGGCCCCGTGCATGCAGCGGGCCACCGCCCCGAAATCCTCCTGAGCCGGACTCAGCAGGAGGCCGATGGTGGACAAAGGTCCGGCATGGATGGGCGACGTGGCTGAGACCAGAGGACCCAGGCCGGTGATTGCCGTGATGATCCCCAGGATGTTCCAGACTTCTGACGCCTCTGCCGGCTCCACGACGAAATCGCTGACGTCCTGCCTGACGAACATGAAGCCGCAGGCCTGACCGACGAAAGCCCCGACCAAGAGGGCGTAATCGATGGGTTCCCCCCGGTAAAGCAAGTCGACGGAGATCAAGGCGTAGGTGAAGATGTACAGACGACGGCGCCAGAGGGGGCTCAAGGCCGCCCCGGCCGCCATGAAGGGTCCGATGATCAGGATCCCCGGCCCCAAGGAGAGTGACATGACCGACAAGGTGCGCCAGGCCATGGAGAAATGCTGGAAAAGATAACACAGGGCCAAACCCGAACTGAGGCCGATGATGTAGGTGACGACGATCGTGGCCCCGATCTTCACCCGGCTGAGATAAGTCTCGGCCACCCCCATGGCGAAGAGGATGACGATGACCCCCAGGACGATCTGCCAAACGGCGTCCACGAAGAAGGTGGAATTGATGGCCGTATACCATCGGCCATGGGCCAGTTTGATGAAGCTGGTCCTGAAGTCGTTCTGCCCGCCGAAAGTGGTCAAAGGACTGAGATTGGCGTGGTGGAGGGCGAAGATCCTCACTAGGACGTTGACCAAGAGGAAGAAAAGGACCATGGACAGGGTCAGGGGGTGTCCCCGGTTCCAATCGCCGCAGTCGCGCAGAAGGGCGGCCAGGGGGTGCCGGGCGGAATCCAAGGGTTTCTTGGCCTTGACTGCCGTCTGCGAACGCTTTGTCTGTTCGGTCATCGTTCTACCTTCGCTTCTTTCGATCTTCGGTTGGTCCGAATCTTGGTGAAGGTTCCGCAGTTCCGGATTGGGTTAGGGCCTTCACTTTGTATGTATATGCCTGATAAACCTGATATGTCTTATCACTTTACATGCTTGATCCGCCTGATGCGGTTCCGATAGCTTCTTGCCCTATCATAACCCCGTTTCCGGCTCATTGAGGGCCAGGGGCGAAAGCTTCTTGAAGTCTTTGAGATTGGGCTCCTGGCTCGTCAATCCCTGGTCCCAACAGAACTGATGGAGGCCATAGTCGAAAACAGCTTGGACGGTATGCCAGTCATGCCCGCTGCCATCAGCAACGAAAGCCTTGACCCTCATGCCCTTGCGCAAGGCCGCCTTGGCTATGGCCTTGGCGTTCTTTTGCCCGATCTGGTCGTACTGTCCATCCCCGAAAAGGAAGGTCTGCCAACTGCGTCCGTATTTCTCGATGGCCCGGGCGGGAATATGGTCTTCATAAGCTTCCCGGTCCCCCCGGTAGAAACGGGAGATCATCTCCTGCTCGCTGCCATCGGTCTCGTGGATCTCCCCTCCCACCGAAATGACGTTGCCGAAAGTGTCGTGGTAACGCGGACCGAGGTGGGTGGCGCAAGTCCCTCCCATGGAAAACCCGCCGATCAGCCAGCTTTTCCCCGGATGTTCTACCGGGAGGGTGGAGGAGATCCAGGCGGGGACGTCCTTGCTGATGTAGGTCTCGGCCTTCCCGTAGATCGGGGTGTCGGAACAGAGGGTGTTATGGCTGGAAGCGCCAAGCTGGTCGGGAGAGACCACGATGGGGGCCAACCCATGGTGGCGGGCGGCGAAAGCGTTGAGATAGGCCTGGTAATCCCCGGCTAGGAAAAAGCGATCCGGGCTGCCCGGCTGCCCGGCGAGGACGATCATGACCGGCAGCTTGGGCGGATGTTTGCTCAGAGCCGCGGGGGGCAGATAAATCGTGGCGGGCCGGGCGACGAAGCCGGACTGGGAGGCGGGAATGACCACCGTCCGCACGATCCCTTTGGCCGGCATGGCCGGTAGGGTCCCCTTCTCGGCCTGTTTCTGCCACTGGGCGACGGTCCTGTCGGCCTGATGGACCTCCGAGCTCGACAGCCAGGGGAAAGACCTATAGCCCAGGAGGGATTTGAGGGTGGGATATTGCCCGTAAATGGCGTTCACCCCCAAAGTCCCGTAAAGGAGGGAGACGATGAGCAGGAAGACGGAGACGACTTTGCGCCAGCCCCGGTAAGAGACCAGACTGATGATGGAGAACCCAAGCAAGGCCAAGGCCAAGGCCACCTTCCGGATGACCAGAAGCCCGAGTTCGACCCCGAAAACCACCCAGACGTTGGACAGGAGGTAGGTCAGGCCGAAGCCGATCCCATACAGGCCGGCCGCCACTAAAAGCTGCATCAGGAGGAGGCTCGCGCGTGGATGTTTCCTCTTGGCCGCCCATCCTTTCATCTTGGTGGCGGAATAGGGCAAGAGAACCACCAGCAGGAGCAGGGCCAGGCCCGCGACCGCTTGAGGGAAGACCCCCTTGTTCAAGGGGACCTCCAAGAACCATGTGGAGATATGCGCCCACAACTGTTTCATCCGTCTACCTTTCCTTGGCTTTCACGCCATGTAGATCTGATCCATGGGCATGGATGAATCAATGGAGAAGTCCTCCGGGGAAGGGGGCAGGCCGGCTGAGACCAGGTTCGAGCCGAGCATGGCCACCATGGCCCCGTTGTCGGTGCACAGTTCAAACCGGGGAATGCGGATCTCGATCCCCGCCGTCTGGCCGAATTCCTGGAGTTTCCCCCTCAGCTGGGAGTTGGCGCTGAAACCGCCGCCGACGATCAAGATCTGGGAATCGTAGCGTTTGCAGCCTTCGATGGCCTTGCGCGCCAAAACGGTGGCCACGGAGTCGGCCAAGGAGGCGCAGACGTCATCGACCGGAATCGGCCTGCCTAGGGAATCCTGCTCTTCCAACCACCGGGCCACCGCCGTTTTCACCCCGGAAAAACTGAAATCATACGGATGTTTTGCGGCGGACCGGCCCTGGGTCAGTCCTTGCGGGACCTTAAGGGCATGGGGGTCGCCTTTCTGGGCGTGCCGGTCGATATGCGGGCCTCCGGGGTAGGGGAAGCCGAGCAGGCGGGCGATCTTGTCGAAGCACTCCCCCGCCGCGTCATCCAGGGTGGTCCCCACTACATCCACCTGACGGGCGACGTCCCGGACATGCAGGAGGGAGGTATGGCCTCCGGAGACGATGAGTGCCAAGGTATCCGGGGGGAAGGGGCCGAATTGCAGCTGGGTGACGGCGATGTGCCCGATCACGTGGTTGATTCCATACAAAGGCTTGCCTGCGGCGTAAGCCAGGGCTTTGGCCCCGGAGACCCCGACCGCCAGGCAGCCCGCCAGACCGGGGCCGGCGGACACGGCGATGGCGTCCACTTGTGACAGATCCAGCCCAGCGTCGGCCAAGGCTTGGGAGATGACGGGGACGAAGGCCTCCGCATGGGCGCGGGAAGCCAGTTCAGGGATCACGCCACCATAACGGGCGTGTTCGTCCATGGAAGAGGCGACGACGTTGGACAAAAGCTTGCCGCCCTCCACTACGGCCGCCGCCGTCTCATCACAGGTGGATTCGATGCCCAGAACAATCGGTTCGCTCATGACCTCTGCCATCCCTTCGTTTTGCTTCTGCCATCATACCCGCAGGCACTACATGTCGGCCGAAGGCTGGACGGGCAGGCTGAAGCCGGCCGGTTTCCTTCCAGGCCGCACTCCCAAATCCACCGACATCGTGTACGCGTCCACGTTTCCGGGCTGATAGTATCTTTTCCGGATTCCTAGGATACTGAAGCCGAGGCCGCGGTAAAGGACCAGGGCGGGATCGTTATCCACCCGCACTTCCAGGAGCATCCGTCGGGCTTTGAGGATCCTGGCCCGGTCCATGAGGGTCCGAAGGAGGGTCTTCCCGATGCCCCTGCCCTGCCAAGCCCGGTCCACGCCGATGGTCATGAGCTCCGCGTCATCGCCGTCGAACCAGAAACCGCCGTAAGCCAGTGGATGGGAGGGATCGGCCATGTCCGAGACGACCAGGTAGGTACGTGTCGGGGAATGGACCTCCTCCTCCACTAGGTCTCGACTCCAGGCCCCTTCGGCGAAAAGATCGCTTTCCAGACCAGCGATGGCGTCCAAATCCGATTCCTCCAAGGGCCTCACCACCAAGGAGTCCGGGAGCGCGGCCTGTCCGCCTCTCCTTAAGGCCTCTGCTTTCCCGTTTGACTCGTTCTGGGCCGAATCGCTTGCCTTCTGGATCGAATCGCTCATAAAAGTCTCACAGACTGGGGAAAAGCGGACGGGGACCCGGCTTGCCCTTCCTGGCTGGGCGAACCGTTTTGCGAGTCGCCGCCCGTGTCGGTCTGAGCGTCGGTCTGCATGTCAGGTAGGGTGAGCGAAATCCCCGTCTGGCCTAAAGCGTGTTTGCGGGCTGGAGGAAGGCTGATGTCCGGCCGACGCAAGTACAGCGGATCCGTCAGGCAGGAATCCCCTTGACTCCGGTGGAAAAGCGCCGTCTGGGCGAAAAGGGCCAGGCCCTTCCTGCCGCCATCCCCCAGAGGGGACTGGTCCCTGACCTCCCCCAGATAAGGTCGCAGACCCGCCCAGGAGGATGCGTACTTTCCGGCCCCATGGCCGACCACATCGACCTGGACGGAAATCCCTCCGACCCCCTCGCCGGATGAAGCGTCAGGCTTGCCAGAAGGGGTGTCAGACCTGCCGGATGGGGCATCAGACAGGCCCTTACGCCAACCATCGATCCATTGCGCAACCTTCGCGGCGATATCATCAGCCGAAGCGATGTCCATCTCCAAGACCTTCTTCGGCGTCTGGACCATGCGCCAAGGAAGTCGATAAGAAAGGCCTTTCTCAACCGTCTCGCGGCCGTCTTGCGCTTCTTCTAAGGAGGCGTCCGGCTCGGGCACGAAAAGCGGGGCCAGATAGAGGGCGTAGTAGAGCTGCTTGCGGCGGGCGTCGTTGACGGCCAAAGTCAGACGAAGCTGCCGGGCGAAGTCGCCTGCAAGCCCTGTCTCTCCCCTGCCCTCCTGTCTGGAATCGGCAAGAAGCCTTTCCTGGCGGCGGTATTCCTGCCAGACGGCCTGCGGTTCAAGGATATCCTGCCCCAGCAGGGGGATGTTCAGGGCGAAAGCCAAGGCCCGCGCCGAGGCGATTCCCGCCCTCAGCCCGGTGAAAGGGGCTGGGCCGACGCCTACGACGATCATGTCCAAATCCTGCGGAGTCAGACCGGCATCGGAGACGACCTGGGCGATGTTGGGTTCCAACCTTTCCACATGCATGCGGGAATCCGCCTCGCATAAAGGGTCGCCGCCCACAATCCCCACAGTGGATCCAAAGGAGGAATCCACGACCAAGCAATGGCCACCGCCATCATGCATGATCTCCGTCATGTCCGCCCTTTCCTGGTTCTTGCTTTCGCCTACCTAGGTTTCCGTCCAAGCTTGCGGCCTATGTTTCCCGGATAGGTTTTCTGGATAGGTTTCCCGTCCGGATCAATGTCTTGAAAGTCTTTTGCCTTCACGGCTCCTCAAGGTCGTCCGTCACTGGCCCGACTTGATTCGATCGCGCCATCCACGCAGCCGATTATTCCATGAGGCGCCTACGGGATGCAGGCGGACGATCCGTTCGCCGTCCTCGGTCAGACTCCCATCCGTGCCTTGAGCCGAAGTCCTGGGCCTACTGATGGTGATTTCCAACCGGTCGTCGGCGAGCGCCGCGGCCATGGCAGACCCCCATTCGATGAGGATGCAGGTCCCGGGACCGGGGTCTTCCAGCTCTTCATCCAAGCCCAAAGCCTCCAGTTGGTCCAACAGGCGGTTTCGCATCCCCCGCGGATCCGTGTCCGACGAATCCCGATCGTCGTCGGAACCGGGCAGGCGGTAGGCGTCCACATGAATCAGACGGGCGGGCCGACCATTGGCGTAACGCCCTTTCAGCTCGCGGGCGATGGTGAAGGTGGGGGAAACCACCTCCTTATCGACTCCCAGTCCTCGGCCTATCCCTTGACTCAAAGTCGTTTTCCCGGCGCCAAGCGGGCCGGACAGGACGATGACATCGCCAGGCATCATGATTGAGGCGATTGCCCGGCCCAAATCCCGCATGGATTCGGCCCGGGGAGCGCTCAAACGCATATCCTCGCTCATCTTATCTCCTGTTCCCATATCCGGTTCTGTTGCCGTGTCTAATTTGATACAACATAACGGCAGCCTATTTCTACCCCTTAACGATGAACACCCCCGTGTGCATTTTTGCACACCCCTCATAACGATGCCGTATGCACCGTTACGGAGTAAGGTATTTGATTTTATCGCTGCCTGTGCGTACATTGCGTTCTCCTCGTGAAACTACAAATCTGCCTGCTATGACATCGTTGCCTTAATAGCGCCTGCGCTGTGGATTCTCACAACACGATTATCATCAGTTTCTGATATGTGCTTGAGTTGCTCCACAAACGGTCTAACAAACTCCGGTCTACGTTTTCCGAGAACCCGGAATATTTCCGGTGCTTCCATTCGCACTTTGTCATCCGTATCATGTAGCAATTTCTCAAACACCGACATATGATTCTCATAAATGTCGGGAGTGTTTGTGGCGATATTTTCCGATGCCCAAATAAAACTCAAGCGTACCTTGGCTTCCTCATCGGATGCAAAACGGAACAAGTCCATCCAATACGGCTCTATCACACTGTATTTGCCGCGACCGATTCTTCCGAGAGCATTAACCGCTCTTTCCCTTAAAAGAGGCTCTGTGCTATCGCAGAAGGAAACAATCGCCGGAACTGCATCCTGCACTTTCAGAGGATATTCCATCCCCATCTCACCAAGCAGCCATAATGCCTTCGCCTGTATCTTTACGGATTCATGTGCAAGGAGAGAAGAAACATACGGTATGTTCTCTGCCCACTTGTCCCTGTTCTTCGTCAGTATTCCAAGTTCTTTGTAAAGTTCCGATTCGCTCAATCAATCATCTCCTCAGGCTATTTTATTGAAACTGTCCACGTATCCCCATCGACCAGGTACTGAAATTCCGTCAGCGCCGGATCGTTTATTACACGCATCAAGTCCTCAAAATCATCGACCGTGTTTATCTCCGACAGGCGATTGCTTTCTACCCATTCCATCTGCCCCTCATCGAAAGACACGGCCGTCCCGCTATATTCGGTAGCCTTAAACAGAAGAACAACATACCGTCCGTCCTTAATTGGAAATTGCTTCACGCCTACAAGCTGAGGATTCTTTATGTCCAGTCCCGTTTCTTCTTTCATCTCACGAATCACCGCGTCAACGAAAGATTCCCCCGGTTCCACGTGACCGCCCGGAAGCGTATATCCCTGCCAGTCATTCTTTATTCTGTTCTGAAGGAGCATTCTGTCTCCATCCGTGATGAGACACAATACCGTCAATTCGACATTTTCTGTTCTGCTCATATTGTTCTCACTTCTTCTTCGGAGCAGGAAGTTCCTCATACATTGCTTCCAAAAGCTCACGCAGAAAATCTTTATTATCCACATCGTCCACAAGCAGCATCTCTTTTGCGCCATCATACGGAAGTTCTGTATCCGCATTTGGCATCATCTCCACAGCAGACTTTGTAGGCTTCACGAGGAAGCGATCATCATAAATGCCGCCGACAATCTTGCCGCAATAGTAAATGATGTATTCTCCCATCATCGCCCGATAGGTCACATCATCCAGTTCCGAAAGCTGCTTCAATATAAAATCCAGGTATTCTTTGCTTGATGCCATCTGTCAAATCTCTCCTTATAACTCGCACACCATGATATATTCTTCGGCATTTTCATCGACCGTCTTGAATCCGACATTCTTATACATCTTCACGGCGTAGTTTGCTTTCTGCACCGCCAGGGATGCCCGTTCATAGCCCTGCCATTTCAGCAGTTCGAGCATCTTCACCATAAGCTGTGAGCCGATGCCCTGACCGCGATATTCCTTGAAAAGCGAAATGGCGAAGGACGGAGTCTCGTCATCTACATGACCATAATCGTCCATGATTCTCGTCCAGACCGCTCCGACCACTTTGCCGCCGAAATCAGCTACCAGGCAGTTATCGCCTTTCTGGGTACCGAAATCATCCGTGTACACACGAAGTTCCGTTTTCTCGATGATGTCCCGCGCTGGCGGCTCCGCACCCTTCGGTATGAAGATAGCTTCATACAAGAAGTCCTTCAGCAGATCAGTTTCACCCTTGCGAAGACTGCGGATCACATATTTTTTGTGTTTGTCGCTCGTCATGTGGGAAATACGCTCATTACGCACCCTGCCCAGCATCTCAAGCACCTGTTTACCAATCCGCTCCGGCTCGTTGTCGTTCCCGCCGCATATTAGTTCCAGCGTGTCCGGCGTCCAAATGTACCCGTGCATTTTGTTATAAAGGTACTGCTGGAATTCCTCGTATTCTTTTTCTTTTAATTGCTTCATAGCAGACCTCCATTCATGGCGGTTACAAGTATTTCTTAAACGCATTCTTCATCTTGAGCATGACATCAATAATCCAATCAAACTGTGCGTTCCATTGGCTTTTATCTCCGAAGGTCACACCTTTCTCGATAACGATGCGGCTTGCCTTACGCTCCGGCAGTTCCCGCCAGTCAAAGGTCAATGCGGCATCGGATTCAATGGCATCCTTATTATCGAAGAGGGAGTGGAACAGGTCTTTATCCTCACTGATATACAGTTCCACATCCAGTTCATTCCGTTTCTGAATCTGCGACACGGCAATGTGGCAGGCAGAAGAACCCACGCTGAAGTTCATCCAATGATCCATAGACGGTTTCCGGCGATTGAAGTTCTTTGCAAACTGTGCATTTTGGAAAGCATAGTCCTGGAACGCCACCCAATAATCGTATCTCTGCTGCTGAGTCTCATTTGCAGACTCACTCTTTTTTACTTCCTTTGTCCAGTCGTTCGGCTTTTCAATGACCTCAAACTTCACGGCAGGCTCTATTAAGTTCTTATCTTTGATACCAAGCCTATATGCACAGTTAGCCAGGAAACCGCGCTGTTTCTGGGCTTTTCTGCGTTTCGGGGCATAGAACTGGAGCGTGCTTCCAGCCCTGAATTGATATGCTGCTGCGGTTGCTGTAGTCAAAAGCGACGCCCCTTTCTGCTATCGTTAAAAGGTGTGGAATCGTTGAAAAGTTCAATTCAACCCTGCACCGAACGTCTGTAATACCGCTCTGTACTTTTGCATTTCGAATGGTTTTCCTTATTTCTTTTGCAAAAAGAGGAACTGATGATCAATTGTGCCGCCTTTATCCTTCATGCCGTGCTTTTCAAGAGCTTGCACGGTAGTGCCCTTATAATGGTGTAAATTCAAAAACTGAAAAGAGCCAGCGGCTCAGCCTTCAGGTATAATGGTAATCGCGACATCAACATAATACCGAGAAGGAGGAACCACATGGCTCAACTCAATATTACATTGAATCAGGACGAAATTCTACAGTTACTTTCTGCCGACCGGGAGGACGCTTTCCGAACTCTCCTTCAAGAAAGCCTAAATTCTGTTCTCAAGGCCGGATCCCAGGAACAGCTCCAGGCAGCGCCATATGAGCGCTCAGAAGGCCGTACAGACTCGAGAAATGGCTTCCGAACCAGAGATCTCAAAACGCGGATCGGAACCATAACGTTGAATGTACCAAGGCACAGGAACCAGTCATTCCATACGATGGTCTTTGAGAACTACTCCCGTAGCGAGACTGCTCTAGTTACAACCATGGCAGAAATGGTCGTGAGCGGTGTATCTACAAGGAAAGTTGCAAGGGTCGTAGAGACGCTCTGTGGTACATCGGTCTCTAAATCCACTGTTTCCGAAGTCTGCAAGGATCTCGACAAGGAGGTCGAGGCATTCCGAAATCGGCCGATTGAAGGCAATTATCCATTCCTCACGGTCGATGCCACGTATTTCAAGGTACGTGAGAATGGCTGGGTTGTTTCGAAAGCACTCATGATTGCCTATGGCACCAGTGACGATGGAAAGCGCGAGATTTTGGTTTCTCGGCCTACCGGAATGAGTCGCGTGAGACTTGGAAAGATTTCCTGACGGGGCTGAAAAAACGTGGCCTGTGCGGTCTCATGATGATCACATCCGATGCTCACGATGGCATTATCAATGCCGCCAGGGAAGTATTTCCGCACGTTTCGTGGCAGCGGTGTCAGTTCCACTTTTCAAAGAACATCGCTGACAAAGCTCCAAAGAAAGAGCAGGCTGGTCTCCGTGCTGAACTGCAGGAAATGTTCAACTGCAAGAAGATCGAGGATGCCAGACAAAAGCGGGATCAGATCCTCGCCGATTATCAGGAATCCGCCTCATCAGCAATGGAATGTCTCGACGAGGGTTTCGAAAGCGCTATGACCGTTATGACTCTTCCGGAAGGGATGCGTCGCTTTTTCCGGACATCGAACCATATCGAGCGGCTGAATCGGGAGCTGAAGCGGCGTTCCGGCGTTATCGGGATCTTCCCAAATGAGGCATCGCTGGTCAGGCTGATGGGATCTGTCCTGATGAAACAGAACAGCATCAGTCAGACCAGGAAGGCAATCTTCAGTAAGGAGTCCTATCAGAAGCTGCTGAAATCCGATGTTCGAAATCACCTGCATCTGATTGCTGAAGAACAGGCAGCCCTTCTGGCAGCATAGTTATCAACAGTTATATCTGAAGGCAATTTACACACAAATTTGGACTTGACTGCATTTGTTTCGGCATCTACTATTTTAATTATAGCAGTGACAATTATCATTACAATTTAATCTTAACACAAAATTTTGGAAGCAAAAATTAATGGAATTATGAATCAGTAATTGGAGTGACTGTGAAATGAAAAAGCAAACCAGAATAACACTAGCGCTAGGAATAGGGTTTGGGCTTGCAATGTTATCAATGGCGCTAACCATATATTTTGGTTATGTGCATGCATATTCGAACGGAGGAAACGCAAAGGATGTGTATCTGTTTGGTTTAAAGATATACAGGTTGACTCTAGAAGGGAATAACTATACGGGGGCTTCACTTGGGGTCAATATGGGAATTGTCTGCGCTATCTATATGGGGATTGTTCTATTTCTAGAAGAAATTATCCATAAGCTTAGGACGCTCTAAACAACATATTATGTATGTAAATTCAGAATTTTCCAGAGTGGCCATATGAAACAGAAGAAGTAACAAAAATTTATGCGAGGAAGAAAAAAGCTTATGTATGAGCAAATAAACCAGATAAAGCAGTTCAATTTTCAAATAAACAGGGTATTGACTTATGGAGAGATCGCAGGAAATCATGATGAAATAGTGAGATCTCTGTCTGATGTGAAGAATTTAGATGAATGGTTTCGCGCATGGAAAATCATTGGCAATAGATCAGAAAACGAAAGCCAATTTATGCATGCTGCCTATGCGTATAGAATGGCAGAGTTCTTTCTAAAAGTAGATCATACAGAAAAAGAGGAAATGTATGAGAAGGCGATAGAGTGTTACTATATAGCCTTTGACCAATTTAAAATTCCATACACTATCTCTGATATTCCGTATAAAGGAACTTTTCTTCATTCTGTTAAAGTTGGGAATCAGAAGAGCACAAAAATACTGTTAATCTGTGGAGGATATGATTCCTTTATAGAAGAATTCATCCCGGCCACATTCGAACTGTTGAGCAAAGGGTATACGCTTTTATTCTTTGAAGGAGATGGTCAGGGGAAGACGCTTAAGAATGGACTGCCATTGACCTATGCATGGGAAGAGCCTACAAAATGTGTGCTGGATTATTATCGCATTAAGAACTGCCCGATGATTGGCATTTCATGGGGAGGGTATTTTGCTATGCGTGCTGCCGCTTTTGAGCCGAGGATTAGTGCGGTTGTTGCGTATGATGTTGCTGATGACGGGTTGGAGATTATGACAAATATTTTCCCTCCGATATTGCGGAAATTAGTCCGTCAAGCCTTTCACCATAATAAAGAAAGGCTAGTCAATTCTTTAGTTAGCTTTGCCAGGAAGAAAAGTATTTTAGCTGATTGGGCATTTACACAAGGGGAATATATTACAAACACACAGAACCCATTCCGTTTTTATAAAGAAGTGCAAAAGCATAATTTGAGAGGAATTTCCAATAGGATCACACAAGATTGCTTACTTCTTGCCGGAGAAAAAGATCATTATGTACCTATGGTACAGTTTGAGAGGCTTCGTGCAGCACTCCCTAATGCAAGAACTGTAACATCACGCGTGTTTACACAAGATGAAGGCGGCGAGCAGCATTGTCAAATTGGTAATCATAAATTGGCTATGGATGAAATTATTAAATGGTTGGAGCAATTAAAAAGAGGAAATTAAACAATTTACGAAATGATTTGAGGAACAGCATTTGTTTGGATAGTAGCTTTACCTATAGTCAAGCCCAAATTTGTGTGTAAATTAATTTTCTCTTAGATGCCTGTAGCGGATTACCATCATTTTTCATTATGGAATTCATCGTATTATCTTGACGGTGTAAATTGATAAAACATCAATCTTAACAATGAACCATTATTTCAAAAGCGTCTCTTCGGAGGCGCTTTTCTATTGCCCGTTTGGAGGTGGCTGTTTATGGCGCTTGATATCTTGAAAGGCCGCAAATGCATGGTCTGGACATTCATGGGAAATACCCGCATGTACACCGCGCTGAAGAATTACGGAGACCGCCTGAGTCAGGTAGGTCTCTTTTCTTTTAAAGTTGACGCGACCGGGACGATTACCGAGTCCGGCGTGGCAATTTCGGATATGCTGACCCATATCAATATGTGGCCACATATCACATGGCTGCTGACTGTCCGCAACGACGGGACTTCGAGCGTCTTCACTGTTCTCCGGGAGAACACAGACGGCGCGCAGAAGCATTTCACGGAGTCGCGGCTCTGGTGGCCGTACTGGAGAAGCACATTCTGGGCGAGTCTAGCGGACGGAATATCCCTATCCGCGGGAACGCACACCATTACGGTTTCAGTCGATGTAAAAGGCGTGCAGTTCTACGGATTCCGCGTCTGCTCGAATTTCAGCGAGGAGCCGTCAGCCGGAAGTGCATCGTTTACCCTGTCTCCCCGTCACTTCATTGACGTGGACGGAAACAAGTGCCAGCCGGACAAGGGATTCAAGCTCACCTGCGAAATGCTCCTCCGCAAGCCGGACTCAGCTCTGATCTGGTACGAGGATTTTCAGGACACGGACATTCTGGAGACGAACTACTGGAAGACGCTGTCAGGCTCATGGAAGGTCTGGCGGCAGGATGAATACTCTGATTCCCGCGTTTATTCGCAGCTTGACGGCAGCGGACAGTTCGCGTGGAACTATGACGGATTCAGTGACGTTCACCTTCGGGTGCGGTTTGCGTTTCCGTCAGGAAGCACTGCAAGACTGGCGTTTTCTGCGGCGACCTGTTCTGCTGCCTGAATTACGATTCTCAAGCACTGGAGCTGTGGAACGGCAGCACAAAACTTGGAAGCTACAGTCAGAGCATTTCGCAGACGCGGACCGCTGACCTGCGGACGGACGCGAACATGTACACCATCGAAATGCGCATCCGTGGAAACAGCATCCGAGTCTATTCCGGCGCTGCAACTACGCCACGATTCACGGCGAACGTCAGCGAATCCTCCGGCGGCGTGGCAGGCTACCGTTCCGATCAGCGGACAGTCTGCGAACTTCTGCGCATGGGCGACGCATGGACATACGAGCCGTATGAGCGTTTCGATGTGACATTCCCGGACGATACGATCGCCCAGTACGGCAGAATCATCCGGAGCAACTGTACCTGGGACGACGAATTTCAGGTCTTCACGCTGACCTCGGATATCGAGGGATCAGACACGAGACGCGAATCCATTTCGATGGATTACGAATTCTATCACTCCGAGCAGCTCGATCTCGAATGCGGCAACGACTACACCTGACGGTCATGCCGAAGGACATCGACATCTGGATTTCACGGCTGTTTCTCGGTGACGCGGACAGGTTTCCCATCCTCTACTACCAGGATGTGGACTCGCTCGTCTACTGGGCGAATCAGGCGGCGTACAAATGGGGACTCCGGGGATTTGCGCTCTGGTCGCTCGGGCAGGAGGACATGCGGCTCTGGGAGGCACTCCCGAAGCAAACGGACGATACTTCATAACTGAATAAATCAATAACTACTTCCAGGCTGTCTGTAAACCCGCAGGCAGCTTTTCTTTTGCTCATTTTTAAGGAGGGACATATTGATGAAGGAATTCTGGAACGTTATACAGTTCATTTTCACCGTGATCAGCGGATGGCTCGGGTACTTTCTCGGCGACTGCGATGGCCTGCTGATTGCGCTTCTGATCTTCGTTATCTGCGACTACATCACCGACGTGCTCTGCGCCATCTCGGACAAGAAGCTGTCCAGCGCGGTCGGCTTCAAAGGCATCTGCCGCAAGGTGCTGATTTTCATTCAGGTCGGCATTGCCAACATTCTCGACATCCATGTGCTGGGACACGAGGGAGTTCTCAGGACAGCGATCATCTTTTTCTATATCTCAAATGAAGGACTCAGCCTGACCGAGAACGCGGCGCACCTTGGATTACCCATTCCGGGAAGACTCAAGGACGTGCTGGAGCAGCTTCACGACAAAAACGATAAGGAGGAACAGTAATGGCTTATAAAGGCATCGATGTGTCGGTGTGGCAGGGAAACATCGACTTTCAGAAAGTAAAGGCGTCCGGCATTGATTTTGTCATCATCCGGACCGGGTACGGAAACGGCAACAAGGATAAGTGGTTCGATGAGAACTACCGCAAGGCAAAAGCCGCCGGACTTCATATTGGAGCGTATTGGTACAGTGATGCATCATCCGCCGACGGCGCAAAACAGGAAGCGAAATCCTGCGCGTCTGTTCTGTCCGGCAAACAGCTGGATTATCCGGTGTACTTCGACATCGAGGAGAAAAGCCAGTTCTCGCGCGGACGTGATTTCTGCTCGAATCTCATCACTGCGTTCTGCTCGGAGATGGAGAATCAAGGCTATTACACGGGTTCTATACCTCGCTCTCGGCTTTGAATTCCGTTGTGACGGATTCCGTGAAAAAACGCTTCACGCTCTGGATTGCGCAGTGGACGCCGAAATGCTCGTACTCCGGCAGCTACGGAATCTGGCAGTACTCGTCCAAAGGCAAGGTCAGCGGCATCAGCGGGAACGTCGACATGGACTACTCCTACATCGATTTTCCGAGCACGATTAAGAATGGCGGGTTCAACGGCTACGGCAAGACCGCATCAACCAGCACGACAATCGCAAAGAAATCCGTGGATGAGATTGCGGCGGAAATCATCGCTGGTAAATGGGGCAATGGGTCTGACCGCAAGAGCCGAATCACCGCCGCCGGATATGATTACAACGCCGTGCAGGCGAAGGTCAATGAGAAGCTCGGAGCGGCGACGAAGAAATCCACTGCAGTCTATTACACCGTAAAATCTGGAGACGCGCTTTCTGGCATCGCAAAGAAGTACGGCACGACCGTCTCAGCAATCCAGAAGCTCAACTCTCGCTCATCAGGAATGTGAATCTCATCCAGGTTGGATGACGGATTCGCGTGAAATAAGTCAAGTCTCTATCTGTTACACCATTTGTTACGCCCGTGGGTTTTCCTTAATCGGAATGCCTGCGGGCCTTTTTTATTTCGTCAAAACAGCCTCCGTTCCTCCAGTGGAAAGTAGCTGGAGAATCTTCCGCTCAAAACTGCGCTCTTTCTCCAGTGAAAAGTGCCTGGAGGTGTCCTCATGAATACAGAGCAAAAAGAATAGATCCGGAATCTGCGAAGTTCCGGTTATGGATATGCCACCGTTGCGGAGGCTCTTGGACTTACGAAAAATCAGGTATCAGCTTATTGCCGCAGGAATCACCTCTCCGGAAATTTGTCCGAATCTCATCCCGACGAATCCCCGAACGTGAATCGCTGCCATTGCTGCAGAAAACCACTCAAGCAGTTGCCCGGTCGGAAGAAAGTCAAATTCTGCTCAGATTCCTGCCGTCTGAAATGGTGGAATGTACATTCAGATCAGATCAACCGAAAGGCCATCTACTCCTTCACCTGCGCCAGATGCGGCAGAACGTTCACGGCTTACGGGAACCGGCACCGGAAGTACTGCTCGCACGCCTGCTATATCGCAGCCCGGTTCAAAGGCGGTGATCGCCATGAGTGACGAGCAGTTCGAGCGGGAAAAACTCTATCAGGCCAGCATGGAGATGTTCAAAAAGATGCTGGATCAGGACCTTATCACCGAGGAGGAATACGCGGTCATAGACACCAAAATGAAGGAGAAATACAGGCCGATAATCGGCACATTATTATCCCCGTAACGCTTGCTATGTGTCTGAAACAGAGTGATAGATAGACAAGACGAAAGGAGTGATACAATGTGGAAAATCACAAAGATTGAGCCGAAAATCAAGACTCTTCCACAGCGGAAGAAGGTGGCGGCATACGCGCGCGTGTCGATGGAGACCGAACGCCCGCACCATTCCCTTTCCGCACAGGTCAGCTACTATTCGGAGCTGATTCAGAAGAATCCGGAATGGGAATACGCTGGCGTCTATGCAGACGAAGGCATCACCGGTACCAGTACCATGAAGCGACCGTAGTTCCAGCGCATGCTGGCTAACTGCGAAGCTCGACATCATTCTCACCAAGTCCGTCAGCCGGTTCGCCCGGAACACAGTCGACAGCCTGACCACCATCCGGAAACTCAAAGAGCATGGCGTTGAGTGCTATTTCGAGAAAGAAAACATCTGGACCTTCGACGGCAAGGGCGAGTTGCTCATCACCATCATGAGCAGCATTGCGCAGGAGGAATCCCGGAGCATTTCCGAGAACTGCACCTGGGGACAACGGAAGCGATTCGCGGACGGCAAGGTGACGGTTCCATTTCACCGATTCCTCGGCGATGACCGCGGACCAAACGGCGAGCTCATCGTCAATCCGAAGGAAGCGAAAACCGTGCAGCGAATCTACCGGCTTTTCCTGCATGGTCTGACCTACAACGGCATCGCCAAGCAGCTCACCAGCGATGGCATCAAGACGCCCGGCGGAAAAGATAACTGGAGCATCAGCACCGTCAAATCCATCCTCGGAAACGAGAAATACAAGGGCGACGGACTCTTGCAGAAAACCTTCACCGTTGATTACCTGACCAAGAAAACAAAGGTCAACGAGGGCGAGATTCCGCAATACTACGTGGAAGGCGACCACGAGGCGATCATCGTGCCGGAGACCTTCGACCTGGTCCAGCGGGAAATGAAGAAGCGCGGCAACGGCGTCATGTACCACAGTGGTGTTCACGTCTTCTCCAGCAAAATCCGATGCGGTCAGTGCGGTTCCTTCTACGGCTCGAAAGTCTGGCATTCCAACAGCAAATACCGGAAAACCATCTGGCGCTGCAACCACAAATACGACGGCGGTACAAAATGCACCACGCCAGCCATCGACGACAGCGAAGTGAAGACCGCATTCCTGTCGGCAGTGAACAAGCTCCTCGAAACGAAAGCCGAGGTCATCGCAAACGGCAAGGAGATGCTCCCGCTCCTCTTCAAAACCGACGAGCTGGAAGCCGAGCGCGACCGGCTCATGGATAAGGCGCAGGTCGTAGCCGACGCCGTCCAGCAGAACATTGCCGAGAACGCCCGGACGGCTCTCGACCAGAGCGCCTACCAGAAGCGCTACGACGACCTCGCCGACCGGTACGACAAGCTGAAGGCACGGATCGATGAGCTCAGCGAGAAGATCGAAGAAACCCAGTCCCGGAAAGCCGGATACGAGGACTTCCTTAAAGCCTTCGAGAACACGCCCGACAGCTTGACGGAATTCTCCCTCGACGCGTTCAACGGGCTCGTCGACCACCTTACCGTCTACGCCAAGGATGATATCCGCTTCACCTTCCGAAATGGGCAGGAAATCCGTGCATAAGAAAACAGCCTGACAACCAGCAAACGATACTGGCGGTCGGGCTGTTTCTCTGTCTGCGAACTGGAAGTTGTTAACCTAATATAAATTCATATTCTCTAACAATTACACCATTATCAAATTCAAAAATATCACATGATCGTTCACCTGAGTTATTCACTAAAACAGAAACTATTCGAGATGAATCTTTGCTACTGACTATTGATTCAATTTCGAAAGTATTACTATTACCTTTATAAGCAGATTTTATTGTGTTCAAATAGTTTTCTATTCCTTCAATCTTGAGAATACGTTCAGAATGAAGTTCCCATACAATATGAGGAGAAAGAAATTTTTTATACGAAATCCAATCCCGTTCGTTTTCAGCTTCGAAAAATAAATTTAAAATTTGTATATTTTCCATATTTACCTCGACAAATTCAAATTTGTCTTTTCACTTCCGTATAAACCGGTTGTCTCCTTCCGGCTCTTCTGCTGACACATAGCGCTCGACCGTCATGTGCAGATCGTACTGATCCCGAAGCTTTACGATGGTCTGCATCATCGGCGAGGCGTGATGCGCATCGATGGCGTCCTGATCCATCCAGCTATCAATGAGCAGGACCGTCTCCAGATCATCAAGCGACTGGTAATACTCGTAGCGGAGATTGCCTTTCTCCACACGGATTTTCTCCACCGTGCCGCTTTCTGCCATTTCACGGGCAAACGCAAGTGCGCTGCCGTCCTTACCCGTGTATCTCAAATTAACTGTAATAGACATTATTCAAAACCCTTTTAATCAAGTCAGACTGCATTGATTAAAACCGACACCCCTGAAGCTCAAGCGACACCCCTCAGCGGGCAGTCGTTGAATTGTATCCAATTTTGCGTCTTGTTTTCCGTTTCCACCATTTCCATACTTGCCGATTCCATACCCGCCGACACCGGTCAGCTTGCCGCCGAAATCCTCAAGATCCCCGAAATCCTCCCCAACCGGCAAAGGGACCTCCCCTTTCGCCGCCAGGGCTGCCAGAAGTTTCTCCAAAGCGTAGAGAGGGTCGGAACCGGATGATTTGCATTGCTCATCCACCCATGCTGCCATCTGGATGCAACGGGATAAGCCGCCCGAGGTCCAGCCTCTAACTTCCTGTCTGGCCGCCCTTAACTGCCAGGGAGACATCTTCGCCTCCGCCTGCGTCAGCTTCCCCTGATCGACGGCCGAAGCCTTCGCCATGGAACGGATCTTCATGGCGATGGCCCCCACCAAAGCCAGAGGGTCCTGCCTCTGTTGCACGGCGGAACGCATATCCACGACCGCTTGGGCGAGCCGACCTTGCAAGGCGGCCTGAGCGACCGCGAAACCGGTGACCTGGGGGTTGGCCGAGAGATAGGTTCGCACGATGGATACCGGCATGGGATTGTCAGGGAAGTCGTCGCACAGCTGATCGCAAAGGGAGGCCATCTCGCCTGTCTTATCTCCTAGGACGTCGGCGATGAATTGGGCGGCGGGCGGGGCGATTCTCCGATTTCTCTTTTCGAAAAGGGAGACGATGAAGTTCGCCCGAGCTTTCGGCGTCTTCAGACTTTCGATTTTGTCCACTTGGGCGCCGGCCCGCTCGAGTTGACGGATGATCCCGGTCCCTTTGGGCGATCCATTGTGTTCGATGATGACCAGGCTTTCCGGTTCCTGGCCCGCCGCTTCCTTGCTTTGTTTGATATAGGCTTCCACGCTGTCGGCCAAAGCCTGGGACATGTTCTCGGCATGGGCGATCAGGACGAGAGAGGCTGTCGAGAGAAGGGATGGGCTGACGGCCTCATCGAATTCGTAAGGTTGGGCGGAACCGGCGTCCAATTCCATCAAATCGGCCTCAGGAATCAGGCCATGTGCCTGAGCCGTCAGCTCATGAATCCGCTGTTGGGTCAGGAATTCATCCGCCCCGCTGACGACGCACACGGTCGTCTTCGCTCTTATCCCTGTCTTACCAGCTGTCATGTTTCCACTGTTCCCGAAT
Organism: Parascardovia denticolens DSM 10105 = JCM 12538; assembly: GCF_001042675.1. Taxonomy (NCBI): domain Bacteria; kingdom Bacillati; phylum Actinomycetota; class Actinomycetes; order Bifidobacteriales; family Bifidobacteriaceae; genus Parascardovia; species Parascardovia denticolens. The sequence goes on along the minus strand of NZ_AP012333.1, from coordinate 673,893 downwards.
CGGTGGACAATCCCTTGCCCCTGGAAGACCACGGGATTCCCGCCGGCGAAGGGCTCTCGGAACCGGAGGCTCCCCGGCAACGGAAGCTCTTGGCGGCGAAGGTTCCCCCCTGTAACGAGGATTCCCTGATAACCCCATCGTCCACATTGTCCCCGTTTTACCAATCCCCCGCGAAAATGGCATCCTTGATTTCCTTCCACCGCCAGGAGACTTCCTCGCGGATGTCCTTCGGAAAACGGGTTCCCATTCCCAGCTTTTCTCTCCAGGATGACCCCACTGTCGCAGCCGCATCCGGTTCGACCGTTCCTGCTTTAACCGTTCCTGTTTCGACCGTTCCCGCTTCGATTGTCCCCGTTTGAGACCGCTTAACGGCGAGGAACAACTTCACCACCGCGTAGGTCAGGATGATGACGGCGTACGAAGCGAATAAAGCCCCTACCCCAGCCAATCCCTGGGGCCATGGCAAGGAGCACCACGGCCGGTCCGCCAGCCATAAGGAAATCTGATTCATGACTTGGGTGCAACCGGATCCCAGCCACAGAAGCGCATAGGCGAGCCGAGGGGCCGCCCAAGCGATGGCGAAAGCGGCTATCCCTAGGATAGTAGCTCCTTCCACGAAAGGCGCGACCATGACATTGGCAATCGGCGAAAGCAGAGGGAGGGACGGCTGCATGAGGAGACTGATCGGCAGGCTCAAGACCTGGGCGCAAATGGTCATGGACAGACCTTGCGCCAACCAGCCCGGGAGTCGGCGGGAAAGGAAAGCGGAACAAGGGCGATGGAAAAGGATTATCCCGTAGACGGCCGTCACGGATAAGGAGAAGCCATAGCTCCATGCGAATTCAGGCCGGAAGGTCAAGACGAGGCAGACCGTCAGGTTCAGACAGGCGAAGGAGCTGGAAATACGTCCGCGGCAAAGGGCGAGGATAGCCAGAAGGCCCGTGATCAGGGCCCTGATCACGGAATCGGAAGGATACATGCAGACGGCCAGAAGGCAAAAGGCCAGCGCTTGGATTCCTCCGGTGGCTTTCCTACGCCATTGGCATCGGACAAGAATCCACCCCAAAAGACCGGAGACCAGCACGAAATGGCTGCCCGAGACGGCCATCAGATGCATCATCCCCAAATTGAGGTAGGAATCCTTGACCCGGGACAGGTAGGCTTGCGGGACGGAAGGGTCACTCCCACCAACGACCGCATCCGTCCCTAAGACGCCCAAAGTGAGTCCAGGAAGCAGAATCTGCCCTTGAGGGGATAATCGCCGGCTCTGATCAAGGAAAGCTTCTTGCATCCGGTGGATGACGGTAAGACCTCGATGGGGAGAGCGAACCCTCGTCGTGGCCGGAACGCCCGTGGATTTCTCCCCCGACGAGGCCTTCGCCTGAGAAGCGGTCAGCCACAAGGGTGCTTTGCCGTACGTCGCTTGGGAAACCGTGCCTCGGACCCAAAAATATCCCCCTTGCTCCCAAGGGCAAGAAGGCGAGCGGGCATAAGCCCGGATCGGCTGGCGGACGGATAGGACCGATCCCCCATACTGCCAAGCCTCCACTTCTCCGTCGATCTTGCAAGTGAAACCGCGTCGGTCCGACGTCAGTGCAGGAGTTTGGGCATGAAGAAGGAATAACGCCTCCTTTCCTATGGCCGACTCGCCCACCTCCAACCCATAGGCGCGGTCGACCGCTTGTCTGGCGGAAAGGTTGATGACCATGCAGGAAACGCAAAGGGAACCCACAATCAGATACAGCCCCAGGGAAAGCCGGGATGAATCCTCCCGAGCTCCGCAACAGATCCCCAGGCCGAAGAAAAAGACCAAGGCGAGCGCCCCTTCTGCCACTATGACCACCCGTGCCCGTACAGGCGAAGATGGGAGCAGATGACAGCACAAAGCCGTACCCCACAGGCACGAGGCGACGAAGAAAAGGCGGAAATCCTTGTAGGTCCTGTTTTTCATACCTCCCCCTAAACCGTGATATAGGCTCTGATCTTCGCCAAAGTCTTCACCCCGATGCCGGAGACATTCAAAAGGTCGTCGACGCTATGGAAGGGTCCTTTCATTGTGCGATAGTCGATGATTCTCTTGGCTGTGCTCGGGCCGATTCCTTTGATGGTCTGCAACTGTTCGGAAGTCGCCGTGTTGATGTTGATCTTCGCCGTGGCCGGAGCTGGAGCCGGAGCGCCGGCCTTTGGCTCTGCCTCCGCAAGAGGACCATTCTGGGACGACACCCGCCCTGGTTGAGTGGATCCCTTCGGCGGAGATGGTCGAACCGACCGTCCGGAGGGGGAAGAAGAGGATGATTCGGGGATGGTCCAGTTTCCTTCCTCCCCCGTCCTTCCCACCCCCTTTTGCGATGCGGCGATGCCGACCGCGATCTGCAAGGACCGGATGCTGGAGGATTGGATGATCAGGAGGGTCAAACTGGCGGCGAGACCGGTCACGAGGATGAGGATGATGCATATGGCTTGGCTGGGCGTCATGAAGAATCGCCGCGAGGAAAAGGCACGATGGTCACCCCTGGCATGGGCTTGGTCGGCCGCTCGGCCATTACTCCGAGCATCTTGCTCTGCCTGGTATGAGGAAAGCCGCCCCGGCGGCGGGGGCGGTCCTTGTTCCAGGGCGAGAGCAGGCGAAGGATCGGTCCTCTCCGAGCGGGATGCCCTATCGGCGTCCCCGCCCTCACCGTAATCTTCACGCAGCCCTAGCCGCTCGAGTCGAAAGTCCATAAAAAAATCGTGGCACAGATTCCATTCCTGCGCCACGATTATCGGCCAATGTGGTCGAATGTGGATAACACGCTCCATCAGGAGCTTGACAAAACAGCTATCATCTTATCCACAGACTTCCGGGGTCCGCCACCGAGCCCGCCACCTTATTCGGCCGGGACGATGGAGACGATCTTCGGCGCCCTCACGATCACCTTGCGGGGAGGCTTCGCGCCCAAGCGAGAGACCACCGCCTCGGAAGCCAAGGCGAGCTCGCGCAGTTCATCCTCGGAGATGTCGGGGGAAACCTCCAGCTTGCCCCGCACCTTGCCTTTGATCTGGATGACGGCGGTCACGGTCTCCTGACCGACGTAACGCGGGTCGGCCACCGGATAGTCAGCATGGGCGATGGAACCCTCATGCCCTAGCCGGGCCCACAGCTCCTCGCAGATATGCGGGGCGATGGGGGCCAACATCAGGATCAGGGGCTCAACCGCGCAGCGAGGCACCGCCTTCAGGGTGGTCAGGTGGTTGTTGAGCACGATTAGCTTGGAAATGGCGGTGTTGGGGTGCATGGCCTCCATCTCCGTCTTTACCTGGTCGATGGTGTTGTTGAGCAGGCGGAGGGTCTTATCATCCGCAGCATCCTCCGAGACGATGACCTCGCCCGTGTTCTCATCAATCACGTTACGCCAGAGCCTTTGCAGGAAACGCATGCCTCCGATCACGTTCTTGGTGTTCCAGGGCCGGGACTCGTCCACCGGCCCCATGCTCATCTCGTAGAGGCGGAAGGTATCGGCCCCATATTGGTCGTACATATCGTCCGGGGTGATGATGTTCTTCAGGCTCTTGCCCATCTTGCCGAACTCGCGGTTGACTTCCTGCCCCTGCCAAGTGAAATGAGGCTGGCCCTTCTCATCCAGGCTTTCCTCCACTTCGGCCGCGGGCACGTACTGTCCGCGGGCGTCGGTGTAAGCGTAGGCTTGGATGTAACCGTTGTTGAAAAGCTTGTGGAAAGGCTCAGGCGCGTTCACATAGCCCAAGTCGAAGAGGACCTTGTGCCAGAAGCGGGCGTAAAGCAGGTGCAGGACGGCATGTTCCACCCCGCCCACGTACAGGTCCACTCCCCCTGATTTTCCGGCTGTGGGGTTATGGTCAGGCCCCAGCCAGTAGGCGAATTCGGCCGGATCCACCACGAACTTGTCTTCCTGGGGGTTGATGTACCGCAGGTAGTAGCAGCAGGACCCCGCCCAGTTCGGCATGGTGTTGGTGTCACGATGGTAGACCCGGGGCCCATCGCCTAGGTCCAAGGTCACGTCCACCCACTCCTGGTTGCGGCTCAAAGGCGCCTCCGGGTTGGACTCGGAATCGTCGGGATCGAAAGTCCTCGGGGCGTAATCCGGCACTTCGGGCAGGTCCAAAGGCAGCTGATCGTCAGGAATCAGATGGGGAACCCCTTCATCATCATAGACGATAGGGAAAGGCTCCCCCCAGTAGCGCTGGCGGGAGAAGAGCCAGTCCCTCAGGCGGTAGGAGACCTTGCCCCGGCCGATCCCTTTCTCTTCCAGCCAGGCGATGGTCTTATCGATGGCTTCGTCCACGCTGAGCCCGTTCAGGCTGAAAGGCTTCCCATCGGCCAATGTGGCCTCGACGGAGGAGTTGATGACCGTCCCCTCGTGGGTGACGAAGGCGGACTTCCCTTCGTAATTGCTGAGGTCATCCCCGGACCCTTCCAGGGGCTTGACCGTGTAGATCACCGGCAGGCCGAATTCCTGAGCGAAATCGTAATCGCGCTGATCTCCACCAGGAACGGCCATGATGGCGCCGGTCCCGTAATCCATGAGCACGTAATCGGCGCTGAAGATGGGCAGCTTATCCCCGGTGATGGGGTTGAGGGCGTACAGCCCCGTGAAAAAACCGGTCTTGGCCCCGTTCTCTTCGATGCGGTCCCGGGCGGTCTTCGCTTCAGCCGCCTTGCAATAGGTGGTCACAGCGGAACGGGGGTTGGCATAACCGCCCTTCCATTGTACGGGAACGTCTGCGGACCAGTCGGCAGGCACCGAGGCCAGCAGAGGATGCTCGGGCGAAACGACGGCGAAAGTGGTGCCGAAAAGGGTGTCCGCCCGGGTGGTATAGACCTCCAGGTCGGAATCCGCCTCCCTCCCTTCGGCGTCGCAGACGGAGAAGTGGATGGAAGCTCCGTGGGACTCCCCAATCCAGTTGCGCTGCATGGTCTTGACCCTGTCCGGCCAATCGATGGCGTCCAGATCCTCGATCAAGCGATGGCCGTAAGCGGTGATCCTCATGGACCATTGCCGCAATTCCCGCTGGAAGACGGGGTAGTTGCCACGTTCGGAGCGACCTTCGGCCGTCACCTCCTCATTGGCCAGGACGGTCCCCAGACCAGGACACCAGTTGACCGGAGACTTGGAGATATAGGCCAGACGGAAGTCATTGAGCACATCCGCTTGTTCGGCCGCGGTCAGCTGATCCCAGCCCTTTTCGGATTTCTCGAAACCGGGGATGGGCTTCTTTCCTGAGGAAAAAAGATCGATCAGGGTGGAGATGGGCCGCGCCCCGCCTTGCCCCCCATCAGGCCGGACGGAATCGGGGTCGTACCAGGAGTCATAAATCCGGGAGAAGATCCACTGGGTCCAGCGGACGTAGCCGGGGTCGATGGTCGCGAAGGACCGGCGGTAATCGAAGCTGAGCCCCATCCGATGCAGCTGCCGTTTCATATTGGCGATGTTCTGCTCGGTGGTGACGCGCGGGTGCTGGCCGGTCTGGACGGCGAACTGCTCGGCCGGCAGGCCGAAGGCGTCGTAGCCCATGGTGTGCAGGACGTTCTCGCCTTTCATCCGGTGGTAGCGGGCCATCACGTCAGTGGAGATGTAGCCCAAGGGGTGCCCCACATGCAGGCCTTTGCCCGAGGGGTAGGGGAACATGGACATGACGAAATAGGGGGTCTGCCCATCGGCATGGCGGCCGTGTTCGTCCGTCAGGTCCCCCTGCACGTTCGCGGCCCAGAAGGTCCCCGTCCGGTCCCAATAGTCCTGCCACTTGAGTTCGATCTCTTGGGCCGCCTTCGCGTTGTAGCGGAAGGCGGGCTCGGTGGCCTCTTCTTCGGCTTCGCGCTTGTCCGCTTGATACCGGCTGGTCTCGTCTGCCTGGCTCATGCCTGCTCCATCCATTCGTTGATACCTTATCGATATCTCATTGATACCCCCGTCGATGTCTCATCGACGTCGCGATATCCCGGATACCTTATCGATACCCTATCCATTCGTCTCGTTCATCAGGCGTATGCCTTGTTAAGCATTATCGCCATGGTTTACGACTTTATCTTTCCCTTGATTTCGCCCCTGGCCTCGCCCCGGGTCTCAGCCCCTATTTCCCCGCTTTCCCCTCTTTGTCTTCATCCTGCCCATAGACCTGGGGAGAGCGGGAATCCGCCTCGAAGCGGAGGTCCGTATCTTGGATCTCCTGGACCGACGCCTTCTTCACCGTCATCCCGGCGAACCGTTCATAGGTCTTGACGGCTTGGGCGAAACTGGGGTCCTTGACCATGGATACGAGGGAGGAATCGACCAGACGGGCCAACCGTCTGTCCCCCGCCGGCAGGGCGACCCCGTAGGATTCCTCCGCTAGGCTGGGACCGGTCACCGTCGTCAACCTCCTGCCCGCGGCCCGGGAGTAGGCGGCCAAGACCAGTTGGCTACCGAGGACGGCATCGGCCGAGCCCGAATACAAGGCTGTCATGCAGGGGGAATAAGTGGCCTGGCTGACCACTGTGGTCCCCTGCCTGCCTAGTTGGGAGACCAGGTCGGACCTCAACTCCCCTTGGGGGAGGCAGACGGTTTTCCCGGCCAAGGAAGCCAAGCTGCGGTAGCGGTCTTTATCGCTGGTCCTGACCAGGATCCGCTGGGAGGATGAGGCGTAAGGCCCGGCGAACTCCCGCTTGGCCGGGTCCCCCTGCCCTTGCCGGGCCCCGACGATCAGGTCCACCTTTTCCTGGGAGAAAAGCTGGTCCTGATTGGCCCCCGTGGCTTCGACCCAGGAAATCTGGCTGGACGAATAGCCGAGCTGGCGGGCAAGGTAGGTGGCGACGAAAACGTTGAAACCGGTCATGGTCTCGGTCCGCCGATAGCTCACGCCAGGCTGGTCGTAGGGGATGGCGATGGTGATTTTCGGGCCGGACACATCCAAAGTCGTGCGGCCACAACCGCCCAAGGCGCACAAGGAGACCAACGAAATCAAGGCGAAGGCCGGGGAAAGCAGACGAGAGAGGAACCTGCGCAGGCCACGGTCATAGCTGTGGCTACGGCTGTGACTACGGCCGCCAAAGTGGCCATAATAGCGGCTACGGCCATGAACGGAATCATCGTCGTGACGGGACATGCGTTCGCCTCCTTTGCCGAATTTCCTCGCTTGAATCTTCCTTACTTTTCGATTTTTCGCCTTTTCGCCCTGGGGCCGCCCTCGAGACTCGACCGGCCGCCTCAGCGGAAAATCTTGCTACGCATGAGCCACCAGGTGGAAACCCCGGTGATGAGCATGGTGATGAGCAGGATGGCGAAGAATCCCCATGATTTGTTGATGAAAGGCATCCAGGTGAAATTCATCCCGTAGAGGGAGAAGACCAGGGTGGGGATGGACAGGACGATGGTGATGATGGTGAAAATCCGCATCACGTTGTTCATGTTGTTGGAGACGATGGAGCCGAAAGCGTCGGTCATCCCTTGCAGAATCCCTTGGTAGATGGTCGCCATCTCGATGGCTTGCTTGTTTTCGGTGATCACGTCTTCCAAGAGGTCGTTGTCATCCTCATAGGGGCGGATCCGGTCCAAAGTGGTCAACTTTTCCAAGACGATTTCATTCGATTTCAGAGAGGTGGTGAAATAGAGCAAAGACTTGGTCAGCTCCATGAGCATGAGGATTTCCCGATTCTGGGTGGAATTCTGCATGCGGTTTTCCAGTTTGTCCGACTCCCGGTCGATGATGCGCAGATAGCGCAGATACATAGCCGCGTTCCGGTACAGTATCTGCAGGATGAAACGGGTATGCATGAAGGTGTTGAAGCCCCGGATGGTCCCGTCCATGAAAGGATGAAGAAGCGGGGTGTCTTGGGAGCAGACCGTGATGATGATCTCTTCCTTGACGATGATCGACAAAGGAATGGTGTTGTACCAATTGCGTTCGGCCCGCTCTTCCACCGTGGGGATGTCCACGATGATCATGGTGTAATCGTCCTCGACGTCGATGCGGGACCGTTCCTCATCATCCAAAGGGGCCCGCAAATCAGCCAGATCGATGTTGTAGTTCTCGGAGACGGTGGACAGCTCGATGTCGGTGGGGTCGGCCAAGGAAATCCATGCTCCACGCACCGGCGTCGATATCTGCTCCGTATCCCCGCCTGCTGTGTTGAAAATGCGCATCATGGTCCATCACCACCTTCATGCCGAGTATCGCTCTACTTAGTGCCTACCTTGTCGTCCCGTCAAACCGGGATTCTGAAAGTCAAGATCCTTCGATTACCGATTCGTCGCCGGTCTACTCCTCGCAGAGAAGTCCGGACAACCCCCTTAGTCTATACCGGGGTGAATACCAGACAGGAGGCGGGGCCAACGGCGATTCACCGCCCCCTCCTCCCCTATCTTCTTTTCCTCTCGCCTTGCTTTACCCTCTGTGCATATTCGTTCATCCTGTCTGTTAAACTGACAAATAATATTCATCTTGAGGACGGATATTTCATCTTTCGCTTTCGTCCATGATGAAGATGGGAAAGTTGTCAGGTTATCTACTTATCTACGAGTGCCGGAAGAAGCGGACGGACGGTAGCGACAGACGGAGGTCAGATATGGAGATGGTGAAGTTGGTCAGGCCGAGCGAAGATTATGCGGATGCGATTTGGGATTTCCGGCAGGAAATCCTGGCGGCCGATGACGTCAGCAAATTTGCCGGTTGCTCCGCCCTGCTCGATTCGACCGACGCCCACGGCTGGATCCAAAAGGTCACCGTCCTCAGCGACCCTGCCACCTGCCCTGACGACCTGATTCCCTCCGATTCCTACTTGGCTATCCGTCCCAGCGATGACCGTCTGGTAGGGACGATCGATTTGAGGCACAGCATCGACCATCCTGTTCTAGGAACCTGGGGAGGGAATATCGGGTACGAGGTCCGTCCCAGCGAACGCCGCAAAGGGTATGCCACCCAGATGCTGGCCCAGGTTCTGGACCGGGCCCGCGAACTGGGACTGGACAAGGTGCTCATCACCTGTCATCGGGGGAATCTGGCCTCGCAGAGAACCATCGAACGGGTAGGCGGCGTTTTTGACAGTCTCTACACCAAGGATGACGGGACCATCATCAAACGGTACTGGGTGGCCTTGTAGCCGCTCGGCCGGATTCAGCCCAGACGCTGGATCGCTTCGACAATCAGACTCCAGAACTTGTCGAAGTCCAACTTGACCGCAACCTGAGTGTGGCAGTCCTCGGACGACGGTTCCAAACCGCGCAGGTCGGCGACGGTCATGCCGGCGGTCAGGCTCCCCCGCAGCTCCACATCCAAATGGCAACGCCGGGTGGTGAAAACCGTAGGGTCGATCAGATACGCCACAGTGCAAGGATCATGCACAGGCGGATTGATGAAATCCTCGCTGTCCTGATAAGCCTTGCGGAAGAAGTCCATCAAACCGGAGGCGAAGGCGGCCAGAGGGGTGCCGATGGCGTTGATCCTGTCCTGCGTCTCAGGCGTGCAGAGGGCCTGATGGGTCAGATCCAGACCGACCATGGTCAAGGGCCAATCCTGTTCGAAGACGATGTGAGCGGCCTCGGGGTCCGTCTTCACGTTGAATTCAGCGACCGGAGTGGCGTTGCCCACGTGGTAGCCGCCTCCCATGAGGACGACCTCCTTCACCCGTTCCACGATGCGCGGTTCCATACGCACGGCCATGGCGATGTTGGTCAAGGGGCCAGTGGGAACCAAGGTGATGGTTTGAGGCTTGCTTTTCATGATGGTGTCGATGATCCAGTTGACGGCGTGCCCAGGCTCCAGAGGGCGGCTAGGCTCAGGAAGCTCGACCCCGTCCAGACCCGTTTCGCCATGCACATAAGCCGCGACGGATAAAGGCCTAACCAAGGGCTGCCCGCAGCCGGCGTGGACGGGGATGTCAGTGGCCCCGACCATCTCCAGGACGGAACGGACGTTATAAGTGACCTTATCCAAGCTCTGGTTGCCGCCGACGGTGGTGACCCCCACCAGGTCGATCGCCGGATTGCCCACGGCCAGGATAAGAGCCATGGCGTCGTCGTGCCCGGGGTCGCAATCCATGATGATTTTCTTCGCCGTTCCTGTGGACATCATTGTGAGCCGCCTTTCACATCTTTCGTGGTTTGTTCTGGGCATATCCTATCCTCCCATCGGGGCAAGGAAGCCAGGCGCGTGGCGTCTTCAACCATGAGGTTCAGTCATGAGGCCAGGGATACCGCAGGGGCCACGGATACCGGTGCCGCGGGGGCCAAGGATGACGGAGAGAAGGAGGCCAGCCCGGCCAGCCATGGCCAGGCCAGGGGTCGTCATCGTCATCCCCGCCGCCTTCACCACCGCCGGGAGCAGGTGGATTGGGGGATGGCTCGGGCTGGGGCTTCGGCTGCCCAGGAGAAGGCCCAGGGCCCGGGGAAGGACCTGGCTTGGGGGCGGGGGCCGGAGCCGGACGCGCAGGGGAAGAAGGAGCGGGATGGGACCGACCCTGTCCGCTCCCCCTTCTCCTCTTTCCTGGCGCATTCCTTCCCCCGGAAGACTTCCCTTGGTCTGCAGAGACTCCCTGATCCCCGCCGGCCTGCTGGGAAGGATCCCGGGAATCGGCCCCAGCTTTCGACTTCGCCTTCGCTTCCGCTGCGGTTTTGGCCTGGACGCTGGCCGCTACCCCATCAATCGCCTTTCGCAGGCCAGCCACATCCGAGCGAAGACGGATGGGATCCTTGGATGTGCCATCCTTTTCGGCCTCATCCATGCATTTTTTGAGGGTCGCACGTGTAGATTCGTCGGCGACCTTGCCATCCGACGATGAGTAGACCCGACGGGCTTCGGCGAGAATCCTGGATAAATCGGCCCGAGAGCCCTGCAGAACCTTGTCTTGGTGGGACTTCTTCACCGCCGCCACTTCGTCATCAATCCGCCTGGCATAGGACCGATACCAGCGGGAAATCCGGGCGTTGAAAGCCGCGGCATCCTTCAAGTAAGCAGGGCTGGCCCCGACTTCGCACTCCTTACCCTTTCCAGGTGACTCCTTCAAGGATTCCTTCAACCGCGCGACCGTCTGCGGATCCGTCACCTCGGAAGCGGTCAAAGCGGCGGCATCCCTCACTCGCGCGCTCCCGATGAGGACTTCGTAAGTCTGACGTTGGTAGGTAAGGAAAGAGAGGCTTTTCCTGCAATCGTCCACCGCCAGCCCACTTCTCTCCTCGTGGTCATACAGACGGAATCCCCCGCAAAGAATCAGGCCGAAAACGCAGAGGAGGGCGACAAGGAGCAGGAGAAGCCTCCTCCTTCTTTTCTTCCCGTCGATTGTGCTCCGAACCGGGATGTGGCGAGCGCGGTGAGTCACGAGTCTGATTCCTCTATGGTTTCTCTATGATTCCTTTGTGGTTTCCTTTGATGTCCTGCCGATGACGGCTGGCATGGAATCCATCAGGAATCACACGAGATGACGCCGATGAGGCGATGATGATCGATCATGACGATAAAAAGAGCTATTTCCCAACAGGATTTCCTCCTCTTTCCTCATTCATGGGAGATTGCTTTTTCATCTTATCAAGGTTGAAGGAAGAAAAACAATCGATACTGAATGATTTTCCTGCCTTTTGGACATAGGGGTTCCCAGGATTCTTTGTAGACGTTCCTCGAACGCTTCTCGAGCCTTAGCGTTGATATAGTTGATAATGACGCCGCTTTTTCACTAAGCCCTATGCGCGAGCTCCGCCAAAGTGGTCCATTTCATCCCCATCAGATGAGATGCCTGGGAATATGTGGTCCTTCCTTCAGCCACGCTGCTGGCGAGCCGTTCCAAGAAACGAGAATCGATGCGGGACAGATTCGTCCGGTAGAAGTCCCCGCCTCCGGCTGAAGCGCGTTCACGGGAAACTTGCTCCCATCGCTCTTGCTGCTCTGCGGCCACGCAATCATAATCCTGCTGACCAATGAAACCATGGTCAAAGGCACGACGAGCTATCGCAAGAGGAGAAGCGCAGAAATACTCAACGAGCCTTTCGAATTCTTGAAGACCATCAGCCCTATCACTAGCCCATCGTTGCAAAAAGATCTCATCAGGAATGAGAATCTCCGAAGCGACCTTGTTGCAGTAGGCCTCCATTTTGGTAGTACTGGAATTCATCAAATAGGAGACATTATAAAGTTCGCTTTTACCGAGCCAAAGGTGAACCAGTTCGTGAGCGAGGGAAAAGAGGCGGGCGGCGGAGCTGTCATTATGGTTGATGAAGATCAAAGGCGCATAATCATCAATCAAGGCGAAGGCGCGAAACTCATCAGGATCGAGTTTCCGATGCGTGCTTTGCCCTGCAATGCCAGTAGTGAAGACGAAAATACCCGCCCCAGCGCACCGTTCGCGCAGGAATGTTAAGGCGGCTTGATTGCGCTGTTTTTTGCGACAGGGGTCAAAACTCGGGTACGGCGTCGAAACCGTCACCCGCCCACCCTTGAGGTTGGACGAAACCGTTCTGCCGGTAACCCTGATTCTGCGTGGGAGGCTGAAAGCCGTGAGCGGGCGCGAAACCACCAAGGCCGATAGCCGCCCCGGGGGCTGGTGGGCGATTTTCTGCGCCTGTACCTAATCGTCGGACAAACAGGGGCCGATGTCGGTCAGCTTCAACTCGACCCTCTCCCGGTTCCGACCCTGCTTATCGGTCCACTTGCGGCTGATGAGCATACCTTGGGCGATGACCTTCATCCCCTCGGACAGGGATTCGGCGACATTCGAGACGATGGTCAGGTTTATCATCCCCCCCCATTGCCGGTGGTACGAAGCTCGGGGTCTTTGGTCAACCGTCCGATGACGGTGATCTGCGTTTCGCCGAAACTCATGGCGTGTCCTTTCGTGACTGATTGGGGGCGCGGTCTATGCGGCGCATGGATTCCACGTCCACTCCCCTCTGGTAGGAGAGTATCGCACTGAGGAAAGCCTCGAACTTGTCGGCGTCCATGAGGGTGGAAGATGGCGAGGATATCGTACTGGAGGTTGTCCGTGACGTCCTTGCCGTCGAACCCGCAGTACTGTTGCACCGACTGGTCGCAGAGGACCCGTTCCACGGCTTGGGTCTGGGACAGGCTGAAACTCGTCCCGTCCGTGAAGGTCGCCTCGTACTCCACCAATGGATTCATGGCGATTTTCCTTTATGCGTGATTGGTTATGTAACAAGACCCATTACAGCACCATCATGGGTCTACCTTAGTCCAGCGTGTCACGCCTCCGCTCCGCACGCTTCTTCTCCTCCGAAATACAGTAAGTCAGGAAATTCGAGTAGTTCATGCCACGGCGGGCGGACTCGATTTGAAGCCACCTGTACAAATCCTTGTTCAGGTAGAAGCTCACATGCGACGTCTTATCCTGATAGTAACTCCTGTCGGCCATCACCACTCCAATCAACGGGGAAACACTATGACACAACCACTATAACACTACGGTCCCATTCGCCGACACGGGCGGGGCATAAGAGAAGGCCCCACCCCGAAGAGTGAGGGCCATGAGGGTCACCGGCCAAGCCGCATGCCCGCCACGGGAGCCGCCCCCACGTCCACGGTCACGCCAGTATCATCCGCCCCAGCCCCACCATCGGAGGCGACACCGTGGGCGTGCACCGTGTACACGGTCTTCACCAGCCCGTCGGCGGACGTGACCGTGATGGTCGCCGTCCTGCCGTCCTTGGACGTGACCACCGTCACGCCAAGCGTCTTATCGCACTGGGGGGGGCGACCGTCCACTTGTTCACGTTCACCACGTTCACATCGTAGGAGAGGCGGGCGGGGTCGAAGCCGCTGATGGTCTTCCCGTTCACCTTGATTCCCGTCAGCCGTGCGGAGTGCGTGGCGGGGGTGATGTAGGTGACCGTGTAATGGTGGCGGGCGAACGTATGCCCGTCGGGGGCGAGCACGCTCACCGTGTACTCGTAGGTCATGCCCTTCACCAGACGGCTGGCCCGCCATCGGCTCATAGGAGAACGTCCCGCCCTGCGGAACCTGCCACGTGGAGCCGGTTTGCGACTTGTACACGCCGTTCACCGTGTATCCGGCGGACTTCAGACCCGTATCCTTGCTGGAGAACGGCGCTTCGGTCGCCTTCTGAGCCACCGGGTCGGCGGGAGTGAAGTTCACGATGGCCTTGTACTGCTTACCATTCACGATCACGCTGAGGATACGGCCCCCATCAGGGCCGAAGCTGGCGGTCACGTCCAACACGTCGGCGTCCATGGTGAATCCGGATAATTCGTTCTGTTCACTCAACGTGACGGGCGGTCCAGCGACCGTCTTGTAGCGGGCGGTGATTTTCACATGCTGCTTGGCGAACACGGTTTCCCCTGCGTGATCGTCTCCCCAAGATTGGTTTATGTCTTCCCTGCCGTCGGCTTGCCCATGAGCATCACCGGGTCTCCCACGATAGGGGTAATAGTGGCGTCGGTAGGTTGGCCGGTTTGACTGACGTGAAGATGGAGCATTACGCTACTGTAGATACGAGGCGTGTGGCGCAGGTCGGATTGTCCGACTGGGCCTTACACGGTTGTGGGGTGAATATGGAAACGGCCAGCCACGGGGGGTGGTTGGCCTTGTTTTCTATTTCAACCAATCACGAAAGAAAAGGAAAACGGTTTTATGCTAGCATGTCGGTCTGTTTTCTGCTTGTTCCGGCGTTTCTAGCGCTGTCCTGGCGTGGCGTGTGTGCGACACGCCTACCTTCCTAGTCTCCCAAGATGGTTCTATGACAGAACCATCAATCAGAAAGGAAAACAGAATGAACAATATAGCCTTCACTAGCCTCCTCAAGAACGCCAACAGACTCACCTACTACAACCAGATGTGTGACTCAGTAACCCTCGGCTACGCATATCACAACCAATGGGACCTCCTGTGGGAGGAGATGAACGAGGACTGTGACTTCATGCTCGCCGAAACTAACAAGGAAATGGACCTGCATCCGGAAGAACGCCATCCCCTGACCGCCACGCAGAAAAGCCTGTTCGAACTCGATTAGGGAAGGGATGGGCAGCATCGTCCGCTAACCCTCCGGAGCGCACGGGAAAGGCTCTCACGGTGCATGAAAAAACCATGGAGCCATTCTTTTGTGCATGGAGGTTCGCTGGAAGGTGAGCATGATGCAGCAATGAACAGAAGAACACTCAAGCCGAGAGAAATATAAGGCGCTATGAGGAACAGGCGACCCACCTCCTCATCCCCTCCTTGTCTCATCCTTCCATATACGAAGCCACAGGAAATCATCTTCAAGAAGCACCGCTCCCCCATCCAACCGCACATATTTCTCATGTCTGGCAAACTCCTTCACCAGTATGGCGGCATGCCACGTCCCCTCCTCCAAAGGTTGGAAGCGGGGGGTTACCCTTCCCCAGGGTGGTGTTCAATAAGCGTATCGTGGCGGCGTCCACCGTGCTGAGCATGACTTTCACTTCCCTCGCCGTCACCCCTGCTGTTATGTCGGTGGGCAATTAGCGAGAGGCGCCATCGAGAGTCCGCCTGCCCTTCTCCGCCTGCCTGGACAGGTCGAACGGGCGGGGCCGGTCCCTTGGCTCACATCCGACACCCCCTGCCGAAGCCGAGAGCGTCGCTGAACGTCTTCCAACCGCCGGAAACAACCACGACGGTTATCGTCAACGCTGCTACAAGCGTGTAACCAACGTACTTTCCGGCGCTCTTACCCCACGTCCGCTGCGACCGCTCACAGCAAATCCCCCATGAAAAGAGCGCTGAGAATGTTCACCCCGGCCAAAACCAGAATCAGAACACACACCTGCTCCGGCTAGTTTTTAATCCAGTCGCCAAAAGGTGTCGTCTTATCATCCTTGCCATTTCGAGTTGTATCACTCACCCCCTCATCAGAAAAATCGGAATCGAAAGAAGAACCGGCGGACGGGGAAGAACCAGAATCAGAATCGAACGAGGACCGAGCCGCAACGGAAGGATCCAACGCATTCGCATACGGTTTCAAACCTGTCAAAACACCTGCAGGCTCCCAATCCACCACGTGAGACGAACCACCGGACGGGTCGGCGACCAGCACCGTCAGCTTCGACCGGTCACCCCCCACGTAAGCCTCCGCCCACGAATCCACCACGTTCTTCAACGTGTCCGACTGTTGGATGGCCGTATAGTTCGCCGGAGCCGCAACCTGACCCGCACTCACACTCCCCGCATCCAAGGGGGAGCAGGGAGGGGGAGCCGACGGCCTGGGTGACGCCATCCGACACGGACACCAGTTGTGCCACCTTCCTTGTCACCCTGTCAGGCAGGGCGACGAACGTGAACCTGTGCGACCAGTAATCCACCATCTTCCCCTCACCATCCTTACCGGAGGACACCTTCGCCGCACTATCCCACGACAAATCCTCCACACCTTTCGGGAACGGCTTCTGCTCCGACCTCAGATACGAGTTCACCGCCCGCAACGCCACACCCTTACCCGGCCCGCTCTTATCCACCGTCTGAGCCGACAAGGCGGAGGAAGCCGCATCCTGCGCACTCTGCGTCGCCTGAGCGGAAATAAGGAAACTCAAAGCGGTGGCGACGACGCACCCCACGATAAGAATCTTCCACGGGTTCGTGCCCCGCCTCTTGATTTTCAACGCCTCCAGCTCAAGATTCCTCGACCCGTCCACGTCATCGAACGGGTTCTCGTCCTCTTTCTTCCTGCGAACCATGCTCAAACACCTTTCCGAGTAACTGGGATAATATACCCCCATCATACCCCGATAGTGCTATCACGGGCATAAAAAGTGGGGGCACACCAAAGCGGCCCCCATAAAAGGAAAACCCATCAGCCCTGCGGCCAATCCAGCTTCCCATCAAGGAAATCAACCATCAGGTTATGGAGAAGTTCCTGACTGCTCACCGAATGCTCTATACAGTAAATCCGAACCCGCTTCAACTCCTCAGCGGACACCCGGAACGTCACCTTATGGTCCAACCCATCCTTGGGGACGAATCTCACCGGCTTCTTCGATTTGCCCTGCACCATCACGCACCATCCTTTCGCTGTACCGTCAGTACCATACTATCAGAACCCCTCCGGCATAGGACTATATCGGCGTGGTGCGCTCACACGGTGATGTTGAAAACCTCCAAGAGGACCCTTTTGAGAAACGCCACTATCATGCGGCAAATTTAAGCCGCCGCCCACCTGACCAGCACACCCATTGCTTCCATGACGCCGCCAATGACCCACAGGCCGAACACGGCCCCCACCAATCGGCAGGGCGATGGACAGGCCCCTAGAAGAGCGGTGGATGAGCTTCAACGCTCCGATGACGAGGAGGGCCAGCAGGAGCGCCGCCCCGATGGGCGTGGCGACGCAGGAACCGAACACGCCCAATCCCTGACCGACAACATCACTCATCGTCCAGCCTCCTTATCATTCTGCGAAGCATGAGAAATCACGTCATGCATATCCTTCTCCACCATGCTCTGCACCCGTTGCGTGGAGCCGACCTTCTCGCCAGCCAGCCTATGGTCCTGCTCGAACTGTGCGGCTACCCGTTCAGGCGTTCCACCTATTTGGAGAGCGAACTCATCCGGCGTGAAGTGGGAAATCTGGTCATCGAGAACCCTCTGCGATTCCTTCACCTCCGCATACTCGGTTTGCGCCATGCCATGCATGTGGCTGGCATCATTCATGGCTTTCTGCGCCGCCTGTGGCGTGATAGGGACGACACTGGGCGCAGGAGCGGGAGCAGAGGCCGTAGGGGAAGCTGGCCCCATGGTCACGGCGGCGGAAGAACCGGCCAAAGTCTTGCCCATCTCCGTCTTGGAAAACCGTTGACAGTGATGGCACCCACCGTAGTCGCACGACGCATCCGGTGAGCCACTTCCAAAGTCGACAAGCACACCACATCCTGCCTCCTGCGGGCCAGTGCCGACGCGTCAACCCTGCAGCCACGCCCCATGTTCACAGGTAACCCGAGTCGGTGACATGACGGGTGGGAGGCAACATCCGACAGGAGAGGCATGAAAGCGTGCGCGCCCCACCCAGTCACGGATACGCCGATTCTCCGCCCAGCCGGCGTGACGGAATGTGGCCGCCGCATACGAATCCTCCTCGAGAGTAGCCTCCAACCCCTGCCGGGATTACGTCGCATTCTCCCGAAGCTCCTTCACACTACTCACATGATTCAGCCTCGAACGAAGCGGGACGAGGCGCGCATCAGCCGCAATCCGTCTGGCAGGAGAAGCTCATCCGTCTCCTCCACCGTGAAGCCGATCACACTCCCCATACGCTCCACTTTCACCCGCTCCCCACGGATATACTCGTCGACCACTCCCCCATGAGAGCGCACCAGCAGGAGCGTGCACCCACACAACAGGGGAACACTCGTCGAAGCGACGCTCCGCAACTCGTCACCGCTCATGCCCCTCATCGTGCACACAATACGAAACCACCCCATCGAACAGCCTCCAATCACTAGTACAACAAATCGAATACGCCCCCGGTTCCGTCGCCGCAGATATCGATGACTATCTTTCCGGAGAGATCGAGAACGCCGATGGAGCAGAGAAAGTCGTCATTGGACTTGAGATAAATGGATATGTGCTGCTCAAAGGAAAAGATGCGAACCAGATGAGACGCTTCTGCTCCAGATAGCTGATGCAGCTTCTCCAATTGCCGTCTGAATCGTCCTCACTCCGCACGCAATACGTGTAGACACCGCATCGCCGGAAGGGATAGCGTACCTTGAGCGGAACTCCCCGTAGGACAGGTCGAGGAAGGCGGGATGATATTTGGATTTCACTTCAAGCATCTTGTCAAGGTGGCGGAGGAGTTCTTCGGCGTCGAGGAGGGGGAAGCACCATTCCTCTCTCGGATACCCGTTAAGTTCGCTCAAATCCTCCAGTTCGAGGTCCGGGTCGTATGAGTTGAGTTTGCTGATGAGGTCTTTGATTTTCATAATCGTATTCCTTTTTCTCTGGTTAGCGGATGAGGTCCCCGTCCTCGTATTCGTATTCGTCCCACTCGCCAGAATGGGGGTCGAACACGTATGTGTATTCCTCTTCCTTGATGAGCTCCCTGAGTGATTTGACGGTGCGGGCTTCCGTCCCGGTTTCGCCACGGTCTCGTCCTAGGCGAGCGTGTGATGGTAGTATTCGGCTTGTTCCTTCTCCTGTTCCTCTTTGCTGAGGCCCCTGAAGTAGTCGGAGTGTAAGGCGTTGAAACTGCGTTCTTGGGTGATGGGTGCGGGCCCGATTTCCTCGCCGAGGAAGCTGATGTCACCGAGGGCGATGAGGGCCTTCACCTTGTTTTCGTCCGTGTAGTTTTCGGTGAGGATGGGGTAGAGGCTGTCGCCGTCGAAGTGGTTGTAAATCGCTTTGTAGCCTTTGTCGGTTTTGATGGCGATGAGGGGGCGGGCGCTCATTTTCGTTTTCCATTTCCTTCCGTTAGCTGATAGTATCATAACAGCATTATACCGTTAGCAAGAAAGCCCGGCGTATCTCTACCCCGCGAAACCGTGATAGCACGGTCATGCTATACTTGAGACAGAGGCCAGACAGGCCACTCCCCCGTGAAAAACGGCGGGGGCGAACAGTGGAAAAACGCAAGGAGAATGCTATGAGCATCTGGGACTCGACACCAAGCTGGGCGCAGGGTGAACCCGTGCAAAACGAAACCGAAAACATGCAGACCGGAACGGAGAACGTGGAGCAGACGGAGCAGGAAACCGCCCCCGAGCCCGTCGAGCAACCTGTGGCGGAGACGGTCGAACAGCCGGAAGAAGCCAGCGAGGAGACAGGGGACGAATCCGAGACCATGGGTAGGAAAAACGTGAAGCGCACCCTCCCCCGCCAAACCGAGCAGAGCGTCACCCGCCTCTACCAAATCTTCCAAACCCTCCAAAAGGACGGGATGGTGAAAGCCGTGCAGAACATCACCGGCTCCCGGAGCGAGAAACCCGAGACCCTGGCGTTAGCCCTCACCGGTAAGAAGAACAGGGAGAAGGTGCGGGACATCGTGAAAACCTTCGACTCGCTGAACGGTTTGGACCAGATGAGCCGGGTGGCTGAACTCACCGTCCTGTTCAGCCGTGACGGCAGGACGGCTTCCAGCCTCTACCGTGTGCTGAACCTCCTGCACCCGGACAGGCAGTTCGGTTCGGCTTGCGGCGTCGCCTCCAAGGATGCGGTGCGATTGGCTTCCAAACTGGATGAGGGCGTGGACCTGTCCGTTTTGAACGGCCTGCTGTACGAGTAGTCAGGAAAAAAGATTGTTGAGAGGGGTCGGATGCGTGTCCGGCCCCGTTTCGTGAAAGGCCTTATTGATGGTTTCCTCCACACGCCGCACTGAACCCGACAACCCCGCCCCGCTGATAACCGTGGTCGGCGTGGTGTTGTCTACGCTCGCCTGGTGGTTCGGGTTGCCGTCCGCCCTGATTCTTCTCCTCGCCCTTATCGTGCGTGGAGCGGCGGCCAAGTATCCGACACCGGCGAGGAGGACGGACCAGCCGGACAAACGGAAGCTGGCCGCCTATTACAGGTACAGGAACTTCTGGAATGGTGTGAGGAAACCGGCTGGCTGGCTGACGTGGAGGGTGAGCGGATTCACGTTCCCTCTTCTCGGAGTGCTCCTGTCCATCCGCTCCCCCTACGGCTGGGCGTGGTTGCTGAACGTGGCGGCGATGATGGTGGTCGGCGCAGGCTGGCGGTTCAAGACGGACCGGCGGGTGGACCATGCGCATCCCTGCCCTGGGGTGAGCGTGCGCAGCTTCGCCCGGAAGGCGGCCAAAGGGTGGCGGAGGACGGTGCTGACGGTTCTCGGCTTGACCGTGGTCATGGCGGCCGTCCTGTGGTGGCAGGGTCGGGGAATCCCCCTCCCGTTCATTCTCACCGTCGGCGCACTAGCCTCCTGCCTTCTCGTCTACCTGTCGGATAGGAAACGGCAGACGGCCGGGTGGAAGCGCATTGTGGACGCTCAGAAGCTCATCGACTCGTGGACGGGGAAAGGCATGCCGTTGGAGAAGAGCTTCGAGTCCGCTTACGTCGTGCAGGCGGACAGTATCGGCGGGCAGGACCCGTTGACGGTGATACGGGTGAAGCTTCCCATGGGGACGGTGAAGGCGGTGAAGGACGGGTCGCAGGCCATTAAACCGTTGGCCAAGTCCGCTGGCTATAACCTGTGCCTCCTGCTTCAGGCGAGGGTTCACGGCTTGGATACGGGCATCGACCCGCAGTGCGTGCGTCTCGTGTTGGGCAGGGATGTGAAGGCCATCCCGGACATCGGCAAGCCGGTAGACTATCGGCTGGCGAGCCTGGTGACGGACATCGCCTACCAGCGTACGGCGGACTTGTGGAGGCGGGCGGCCCCGTTGACCAAGACGGTGAGCGTGGCGAAGAACCCTGATAGTGATGTGGCGTGGAAGGTGGAGTTGACGTTCCCCGTGGGGGCGACGGTTGACATGCATATCGTCAGCCGTGACTGGCTGGCGGATGATTCGACCAGCCCCGTCAGCATCCTGAGCCTGCCCGTGTATGCGGACGTGGATGAGAAGTTCCACTTGTACGCCAAGGACGGTGTGGAACTGGATGATAAGACCCGTCCCGTCGTTCAGGCAGGGCGCAGGGTGAAGACGCTGATGGACGCTTGGAAGAGCATCCTGCCGTCGAAGCTGTCGCCCCCGTATCCTGAAGCCAGCTTGGAGCAGACGCTGAGCGAGGACGGGCTAAAGGTGACGGTGACGCCGCTTCAGGTCCCGCAGGGCGGGGAACTGTCCGATTACGCTCGCTGTGACGTGAACGCCATCGACCCGGATGGGGTGTTCGTCGGCTTGGTGAAGGCGCAGGGTCAAGCTGTTCAGGTGACGGTCGATGGGAACGTGAGCCTCGGCTATGCGCTGTTCGATTCGGCTACGCTCGCCAAGAGGATGATTTTCCAGTCCTGGTTGTATATGACCGTGTGCCGTCTTCTGAAAGGCCGTGTTGCGGTGGGGATGCCCACTCTCATGGGGGTGGGTAAGCCGATTTGGCGTGTCGTGTTGGCCTACGATGGGGCGACCAGCGGGGATGTGAGGAAGATTCTCCCCCAGTTGAAAAGCACGCTTGGGTGCAAGGTTGCGGTCATGGAGCAGGTGGGCGTTGACCGGTGCGCCCTGTGGCTGATGGACAAGCCGTATGTGACCGCCGATGACGCCCGATGGTTCAAACGTGACCAGAGCCGGTTCATCCGGTTGTGGTTGGCGGATGCGTGGGCTGCGGTCGGATTGACAGCCAAGGACGGGTCGGGTCCGATGATTGAGAGCCTGAACCCGCTGAGGGTCGGCTCCCGTGTGTTGAAGGCCCGGTTCCGTCTCCCCTTGGGTAAGAGCATGAGCAACGTGGACGCCCTGTTGGACAAGTTCCTTGTGTCCGCCGGATACCAGTATGGGCGGCTTCTCCCCCGTGGCGATGAGCATGGTGCGGACTTGTGGGACATGATTCTGTGCGACCGGAACCCGCTTCCCGCCACCGTGCCCCTCCCCCGTGACGTGTCTGGCATGCGGTTCGGCGTGGATGACATGGGGAATCCGGTGGCCTGGGATTTGGCTCACACGCCCCACTTGAGCGTCATGGGCAAGACGGGCACGGGTAAGAGTTCCGTCACCCGTGTCATGGTGCTCCAAGCCTTGTTGGACGGCTGGCAGGTGGTGATTTGCGACCCGATGAAGCACGCCGCCGACTTCGACCTTTGGGCGAAGAGGCTGACCGTGGCGTGGGCGGTGAGCATGGATGACGCTGAGGCGGCGGTCGGCTGGGTGCATGAGCGGATGATGGAGCGGAGCCGTCTGAACGCCAAGCATGGCGTCGGCCATATCAAGGACCTTCCCGACGAGGTGCGGCCGCAGAGGATTCTTCTCGTGTTCGACGAGTTCAACTCGTATCTGGCGGGCATGGATGACAAGACGATTGCGAATCCGACGAATGACATGGATATCGCCAACCGGAACGCCGACACGAAGAACCGGGTGCGGTCCATCACGGTGACCGCCGGCCGCATGGCTGATATCGCTGTGCAGGGTCGTAGCCTGGGCGTGCACATGGTGTTGGGGTCGCAACGGTTGAGCCGTGATGACATGCGGAAGGTTCCGAACGTGAACGCCTTCTACCGGAGTCTTGGCCGGTTCCTTCTCGGCTCGGACTCTTTGGCGGGGGTCGTGTCTCAGACTCGCCTCAAGGAGGCGAATCGTATGCAGAAGGGGTTGGCCGGGGTGGACGGCGTCCCTGCCGGCCGTGGCGTGTATGAGGATGTGCAGGGTGCGTTGACGGCCGTGCAATCCTATTGGGATGGTGACCAGGAGGCTCTTATCCCTCTGGTGGCCGACCTGCCGGACGTGGTGAAGGCGGATATTTCCCCGTGGCTTCCCGCCGGTGCGGAGCATTACGGCGAGATTGCGGACAAGACTACGCCGGATGAACAATCCATGCAAGTGGATGAGCCTGATGTCGATAGCGTCGAAATCGACGAGGTTGGCGAGCAGGCCATGGAATGGAACATTTAACAGTTGAAAGGAGCGGCCGTTATGACCGAGATGAAATCATTGAAACTTCCTGACGGGTTCAATCCCGCAAACCCTGACCATATGGCGCAGTTGGAGCGGAACGTCGCCAAGGTTCTCCCAGGGTACGGCGTGTACCGTGTGGAGAATGGGCATAATCGTGCGCTTCTTCTTCCGAAGAACCAGTTGACGGTGAGCGACAGTGACGGGGAGACCGTCAAAACGTACCGGATTGACGCTACGGGTTTGAGGAACGTGGATAAGCAGGTGGATTCCATGGAGGCGAAGAATCCCGGTTTGAGCGTCATCAGCGTGGATATGACGAGCGGCTATGTTCGGATGCAACGCTTGTCGCCTGAGACCTTGTATGCTCGCCGCCTGTTCGCCGCCGCTTTGAACCTGCATCCGTGGGAGGTGCGTGTGTTCGCCACGCAGGCTCACGGCTGGATGGTGAAACTGCCTGACGGGTTCGCCTACCGTGCCAGCCGCTATAAGACCCCTTTCCAGGAGGCTGTGGAGACGGTGGGGGCGTACGGCTGGTATTTCACGGTGGATACGGAGCGGAACATCATCACGGTGATTCCGGCGAAGCCTCCCACGTTCCCGAAGATGATTCCCATGCCGGAGAATGTCATAGCCCACCCTGAGCTTCGCCAGAGCGTGATTGGGTGGAAGCTCCCTAATCTGGGCGAGAAGCGGGGCGAGCCGCTCTGCTTGGATTGGGAGAATGCGGCCGGTGTCGGCGTGGGCGGTCAGTCCGGCGGCGGTAAGAGCGTGGTGATTGATAACGTCATCTTCAGTTTCCTTGCCGCTGGCGGCCGCCTGTATGTGTGCGACACTCAAGGAGAATCTGTGAATTATGGGCCATTCAAGCCATATGTCGCCAAATATGGCTGGGGCTGTGCTGGGCCGGAGAGCACGCTCACCGTCCTGCGCTACCTGCTGGAGGAAGTGAAAATCAGGGCCAAGGTGTTGAAGGATAACGGTGTAGCGAACTGGTGGAAGTTGCCCGATTCTGTGAAGGCAGAGTACCCGCTGAGCCTGCTCGTGTGCGACGAGATTAGCCAGTACGCTGTGCCGCCCGCCAAGGTGCCGGGTGACAAGGATAGTCCGGTGGTGTTGCAGAACAAGTACGATATTTCGATTGCTTCGGCTATCAGCCAGTGCTTGTTGAAGATTACGCAGACCGCTCGTTTCGCTGGCATCTGCTGGCTGTTCGCCGCCCAGTCGTTTACGATGCAGTCGGGTTTGGACCCGAAGATTAAGGCGAATCTTCAGAATCGTCTCCTATTGGGTGCGAATCCGGGTGACACGTTGCGTAATCAGGTGTTGAAGGACCCGAAGGGTGCGCCTACCGTTCCCCGTAACATTGTCGAGGAGGGTGTCGATAAGGGTGTGGGCGTGGCTGAGCTGGAGGGTCAGGGTGCGTTCGTGTGGAAGGCTTTCTTCGAGGCCTCCACGGGTGGCGTGGATTATGGCGACATGTTGGCTGAGCGTGTTGGCGGGCATGTGACGCCGGACCCAGATGCGGCGGAGGGTGATATTCCTGAGAGTGTGCTGGTGGGGTATGTGCCGGAGATGGCTGACCGTCCCGCCCCGATTTTGACGCCTCGCATGAGGGGCGGCGACTCGGATTCTGTGGAGACACTGGATGTGGATTCCGGTGGAGCGGTGTCTGTGGCTTCTCAGCCGGTTCCTGATTTGTCGGATGGTCGTGGGTTGCGGAGTGCGACTGCGACGGCTGAGTATATGGGTTTGTTGGCTCAGGCTAAGGGGATGTGATGATGGCTGACGGTTCGCCTTGGTGGGCTGATGAGGGTGATGGTGTGAAGCCGGATTGGGGGGGAGCTTCCCGCTTCCGAAAAGGAGGCTTCTTCCGGGCCGGTGGGGGTGCCTGATTCGTGGGATGAGGAGGCTGGCCTGCCTGCGCGATGCGGTTGCATGATTTGAGGCATACGGCGGCGTCTTTGATGGTGGCGGCGGGGGCTAACGTGAAGGTGGTTCAGCGCATGTTGGGTCATGCGTCGGCGGCTATGACGTTGGACGTGTACGCTGACTTGTTTGATTCGGATTTGGATGAGGTGGCGTCCGGCATGGATGGGTTGGTGCGTTCCGTGGGGTGAGTATGCGCTGTTTCTGTGCTTTTTTTGTGCTTTTTCCGTGTTTCGAGGCGTTTTTGGCGGGTATGGGAAAGGCCGGAAAACGTTGGTATTTCAATGTTTTCCAGCCTTCGCCCGCTCGTGGAGCTAGGGGGATTCGAACCCCCGACCCCCTCCATGCCATGGAGATGCGCTACCAGCTGCGCCATAGCCCCGAGGAACAATTGACTACTATACACGGGCCATGGAATTTCGCAAGCTTTCGGCCTGTCGCGGCGGGTCGCCAATGATTCCAACGATAAGTGCCTTGAAGATTCCCCTGTCCGCCCCAAATGGTCATAATAGACCCATCGACCAGAGGTCGCGTGAAACATCAGTACTCTTTCGCAGCTTAAGCAGATGGACGGCACCACGGAAGAGGAAAGGGGATCACGCCGAAACCGGAGCGGGGCCGCCCCCTCCCCCGGTTGGGCCTTGACTGAACAAGCCAAGGACTGTCACCGTCGTCCGATTTGCGACGGTGGAGCGCTTTCGATGATTCTTATCACCTAGGCATTCGCCTCTGATCTGCACACAGACGCACAAAGACACACAGGACGGCCGGTAAGACGGTCACCAGTCGGAGGATGCCATGCAGACAGAACAACAGAGCCAAGTAAGCGTCGGCAGCAGCCAGACCGGAGTGCAACCCGCGGGCGGAGGCCATGCTACGCCCACAGACTCGCGCACAGCCTCGCGCACAGTCAAGCGCAATCTGCGCACCCGCCACGTCTCCATGATCGCCTTGGGCGGAAGCATCGGCACGGGCCTCTTCATCGCATCCGGCGAAACCATCCACTCGGCCGGGCCGGGCGGGGCCTTGGTCGCCTACGCGGCCATCGGCATCATGGTCTACTTCCTCATGACCTCCCTGGGTGAAATGGCCACTTACCTGCCGACGACCGGCTCCTTCGCCATCTACGCCAGCCGCTTCGTGGACCCCGCTCTCGGTTTCGCCATGGGCTGGAACTACTGGTTCAACTGGGCCATCACCGTGGCGGTCGACACCACCACCAGCTCCATCGTCCTGCGCTACTGGTTCCCCCAAGTCCCCCTCTGGGTCTTCTCTCTGGTGGTCCTGTCCCTCATCTTCCTCATCAACATCCTGGCCGTGCGGGCTTTCGGCGAGACCGAATACTGGCTGGCCCTGGTCAAAGTAATCACCGTCCTGGTTTTCCTGACCATCGGCCTCTTGACCATCATCGGCATCATCGGAGGCAAGGCCCCTCTGCTGACCAACTTCACCTACCGAAAGGCCCCTTTCGTGGGCGGATTCCCCGCCGTCCTCGGAGCTTTCGCCATCGCCGGTTTCTCCTTCCAGGGGACGGAACTGATCGGGATCACGGCGGGGGAATCGGCTAATCCGGAGAAAAGCATCCCTAAAGCCATCAAACAGGTCTTTTGGCGGATCCTCCTCTTCTACATCCTTTCCATCTTCGTCATCGCCTGCCTGATTCCTTACACTTCACCCAACCTGCTCGGCTCGAGCGCGTCCGACATCTCCATCTCCCCCTTCACCCTCGTCTTCCAACGGGCCGGCTTGGCGGCGGCCGCCGGGGTGATGAACGCGGTGGTCTTCACCTCCGTCCTGTCCGCGGCGAACTCAGGCATGTACGCCTCTACCCGCATGCTTTACGCCTTGGCCAAGGAGAAGCAGGCCCCGGGGATTTTCGGCATGGTCAACTTCCACGGGATTCCGGTGCCGGCCTTGCTGGGGACGACCTTCGTGGCCTTCATGGCCTTCCTGTCCAGCATTTTCGGCGAAGAGATCTACACCTTCCTGGTCGCAGCCAGCGGCCTGACCGGTTTCATAGCCTGGGCCGGCATAGCCATCTCCCATTACCGTTTCCGCAGGGCCTTCCTCAGGCAAGGGCATCGTTTGAGCGAACTGCGTTACAGGGCCAAGCTCTTCCCCTTCGGTCCTTTGCTGGCCCTGATCCTGTGCATCCTGGTCATCATCGGCCAGGACCTGCACTCTTTCGCCGTCTGGGACTGGCGAGCCATCGGCATCACCTACATGTCCGTCCCCCTCTTTTTGATCCTCTTCCTGGCTTACAAGTTCAAGAACCACACCAAGCTCATCCCCCTGGACCAGGTGGATTTGAGCAGGTCGCCCATCGAAGACCAAGCCAGCGATCAAGCCGCAAACCGGGCTGAGGAGGAGAGCCTGTCCGAGCTGAAAAGCAGGCTGGCTGCCGATAGACGATAGCGGTAACGCGGACAGGCAGCGAAAAGGGATTGAAATCCGAAAGGGGATCTTCAGCCGAGGAGGTCAAGCAAAAGGACGGCCTTAAACCACGGCTTCCTCATGGCCGGGAATCCGCAGGGTCCCGTCACAGGCGTCGATGGCCTCCTGGCCATGGGTGGAGATGAGGACCGTCGCCCCCTGGTCGGCGAACTCCCGCAAGACCTCCATGACCATGCGGCTGTTGGCGGCATCCAAGGACGATGTAGGTTCATCGGCCAGGATGATCGTCGGTTTCTTCAGCATGAGGCGGGCAAGGGCCACTCGCTGCTGCTCCCCGCCGGACAAGGTGTAGATCTTCTCTTTTTCCATTCCTTCCAGGCCCACGCGTTTCAAAACGTCCCGGCAGACGGAAGGATAATCCTTACGCGCCAAACCCTTGCGCATCTTCAGAGGGACTTCCAGATTCTGCCGGACGGTCCAGGAGTCGACCAGCCCATAATTCTGGAAAAGGAAACCGAGCGTGTCTTTGAAGAAGGCCCGGCGGTCTTGGGCGGACAGTTTCCCGCCTTCGCTCGTCTTCCCTGTCTTCCCAGTTTTCCCTGTCTTCCCAGCCTCTGCCGCCTTTCCTGCCTTCCCCTTCTTTCCTGCCTTTCCATCGACTCCGACTCCGGAATCGACTTCCAGAACCAGCTTGTCCCCATAGTAGAGGGTTCCCTGGTTGAAGTCTTCCAGGAGCCCTAGGCAATTGATCAAAGTCGTCTTGCCGGCTCCCGAAGGCCCGGTCACGGCGGTCATCGAGCCGGAGGGGACGCTGAAAGACCAATCCCTCCATAAGACATGACGGCCAAAGCTCTTGCTGGCGTCCAAGACGGTGATGGCCGCTTTCTGCGCTTGAGAATCCGAACCATTCGTATTCGAATTATCCATGATGATTCCTCCGTTTCGCTGATGATATCTTCGATGATGTCTTTTGTCCTTGACGATGTCTTGAGTTTCCTGGCTCTAGCTTTCCCCGGTCCTAGCTTTCCTTGATCATGCTGGCATGGACCCGGCTCTCGAAGAAGTCGAGCATGCCGATGGTCATGCCGACTTGCAGGAGCAGGATCACAACGGCCAGAACCGCGTTATCCGCCCCCTTCATATGGCCGATGAACGATGCGAAGACCAAGGCCGCCACGGTCACCAGCAGGCCCGTCACCATGATGGCCGCATGCCGGCGGCCAAAGGGATACCCATGGATCAGTTGGACGAAGTTCTGCTTCTTCTTCAGCTCGCAATAAGCGCTGACCAGGACCGCGATGGCCATCACGAAAACCGAAAGCCCCAGGATGACCCCCAGGATATCCATCAGCTGTTCTCTGCGGGAAAGCTGAATGGAATAGGCGACGATGTCGGCCGCATTGTTGATTCCGGCGAAGTCGCCCAGGATACCGGCCTTATCCAGCCGGGAGCTTAAGGCGTGGGGGTCGGTGAAGAGGATGCTGCTGCTTGAGGCATAGGAGATCAGTATCTCCGGGGCTATCAGGTGGGAGTTGACGTTCACCACCGCCGCCACAGGGTCTTTGAGGCTGGAAATCCGGCTCGTATTGTCGCTCTGCCCTTCAGCCGGCAGCCCCACCCCGGTTCCGTTATAGAGGAAATACGATTGCCCCGCCTTGGCGCGGACCAGAGAGATCTGCGGATCGCACCCTTTATTCTCTTTATTCTCGCCGGCGCCTTCCTCCGAAGTCTGACACCAATCTTTCAGATCAGCCCGGTAATTCTTCTTCAAAGCGTCCAGGTCGCCGGAAAATGTCTGAGGAACGATGAGGAGGACCTGATTACGACGGAAATCAGAGAAGGATATCTTTTTGCCCGTCAGGTCGTGGATGGGGTTCGTCTTCAGATAGGTGTCATTGATGAAAAGCGAGCGATAATTGCCCGAGTAATAGCTCCGTTCCCCCGTCCTGATGGCGTCCGGATTATTTTCCACATGAGAGACCGCCAGCAAGGCCTGTCCCCTGATCTCCAGTTCATCGGTCACCTGGCGGAAAGCCCGACCGTCTCGGAACATCTGCTTCTGCGGCAAAGCGGTGGAGATGCTGGTGACGTAAAGGGGACCGGCTTTCCGCCAGGCCTGCAGTTCCTGGCTCGCCTGCTGGATGGCGTTGAGACGGACCAGGGAACCGGATAAAGCCCCGAAAATCAAAGCGACAATCACAATCTGGGTGGCGAAACCGACAGCGAAGTTGATTTCCGTGCTGTTTTGATTCTTCATCACGGGGACGATCCTGATCCCTCCAATGAAGATTCGGCTCAGAACCGCCATAGCCAGAAGGCCGACGGCCAGCAAGACCGCCCAAGTGATGATCAGAAGCGAAAGGAAACGCCAATATTGATGGAAATGATTGGCAACCCCCAAAAGCACGGTCAACGCCAGAAAGATGATTCTCATGGCTTTCCCGGAGAAAAGAAGCAGGTCACGAACTTCCTGGCCGACGATCCGTCCTTTACCGTATCCATGAAGCTCTTTCAGAGCGTACGCCTTCCTGTGCCTGGAGCAGGAAAAAGCCAGGGAAAGGATGATGGCCAGGAGCAGGGCGAGGATGAAGGCGCCGGAATTGCTTTCCGCCATGCCGAAAGCGAAGAAATTCGCGAAGCCGACCGCTGGCGGATATCCATCGTTTTCCGCCATGACCCCTTTCTCCGAAAGGGCTTGGAGAATCGCGGCCAATCGCCCGCCGCCCACGTTGGTTTTATACTCGCCGCGGATGTCCTGGAAAGTCAGGCTGGAAGCCGGACGGATCCTGTAGCTGCCGGAGAGGGAGGAGAAGGAAGGATATTCATAGGAACCGGCCCGGGCGAAAGCGGCCTGGTCGCCGACGAAAGCGTAGAGCTCGTTCCTGTTGAAAGAGGAGGTCATGTTGGATTGGACCTTGTAGATATTGGCTCTCTGACTCCGAGCCACATCTTCCAAGGCTTTGAGGGCGACACCGCGTTTCGAGTCCACCTGGCTGATGTGGAAGGAGCTCTCCGTGCCAAACGGCTGGTTCTGATCCATGACGATGAAAGCCTGATAAGCGAAGAAAACACCGAAGATCAGGGCGATGACCCAGGTTATTTGAGAGATTCTATGCATCTGAAAAGATCCTTTTTCATGAGCAGGCAGGACGGGCGATGACCCAGTCCGCTTTCTTACACCCATCGTAACTCATTCTAAGAAAGCGGGCTGACCCATCGCCTTTCTTTCCGAGTTTAACAGTATGGCAGATACTGGCCGGGCTTAAAAGCCATACCAGCATTTATTGCCGCTGAAATTCCTACCGGTACGAGCATTGGCGGTGCCTCTGGCGTTCGCCCAGACCGTTTGACGACCTTTGCCTTGAGCGGTCGCATAATGTTTGCGTGATGGATGGTAATACGTGGAATTCACATATCCCCATCCTGGCACCCCGGAAATCGAGCAACCGAAATTCCCGCCATCAGCTCCGGAAGCAAAGGCGACAGTCGGCACAGCGAATGCGGTTACCATCGCCATTGAAGCCAGGACGGTCATCAGACCCCGTTTTACTTTTTCCATTTTATCTCCTTTGAATAAAATGAACACTCATCTCATATTTCTCCCTCCCTGCCAACGGTACCCATCATTGGTCTCCTACGCCACCAACAAGGACGATTGTCCCGCTCCCCAAGGGAGAATCCACGCATTTCAGACTTGTGTGCTACCG
Source organism: Parascardovia denticolens DSM 10105 = JCM 12538 (assembly GCF_001042675.1). Classification (NCBI taxonomy): domain Bacteria; kingdom Bacillati; phylum Actinomycetota; class Actinomycetes; order Bifidobacteriales; family Bifidobacteriaceae; genus Parascardovia; species Parascardovia denticolens. The sequence goes on along the minus strand of NZ_AP012333.1, from coordinate 642,410 downwards.
TCTTCTCAGGATGTCATCGAGCTTTTACTCCATGATGCCACCAAGGAGATTAAAAAGAGCATGAGAAGCTTGTCTGAAAATAAGGTGGGAAGGCGGATCGCCATCGTTGATAACGATATCCTTTCCCTGAAGATGTTGTCTGAAATAGTCCTTGGCTTTTGTGATGAATACCGCATCGCATGGGCTTGCATAGCAGGAAAGGCCGCGCTCAAACACCTTCTTGAAGATCGGCATGAACCAGATCTCCTTCTGGTAGATGTTTCCCTCACCGATACGACCGGGATCACTCTCTGTAAAAACATCCGACGCCGTGCTATCGACATCCCCATTCTCCTTATCACGGCATTCCCCCTTAAAAAATATTGGTTTGAGGCAAAATCCGCAGGAGCACAGGGAATCATTGGGAAAGAAGATATCGATCTCTTGCGCGAGTCCATCAGTGGTTTGTTTCATGATCAGGCGACCGCCCAGAATCCGCAGATTGCCGAGAATCAATCCGCAACAATTTTTTATGATTTCTATTCACCACAGGACTCGATCAGACATCTGATAAAAGAAAGGACGACAAACAAGGAGCTTCTGTCACAAGAGGAAAAGCGAATCCTCTATTATACCATCAAAGGAAAGTCCCTCAAACAAATCGCCTCTATCCTCTCGGTGAAACCATCGACCATCAGAAATCATGCGCAGCATGCAAGGGAGAAACTCCATGCGGGGAATCTCACCGAGGCGGCGGTGATATGGCTGAAGGAGAGGGACGAATGATGAGCCCGGAAATCCGCCGTTACCCCAAGGCCGTTCAGATAGCCTTGCTGAGCATCACTGCGGTGTCCCTTCTTTTGATCGTCTCAGGATTCTTCTACGGAGGCGATGTCACTCTTCTGTCGTGCGTGAATCTGACACTGCAATGCGCTTTTATCGTCCTGTTGAATCGTTTCCCGAAATCCGTTCTATGGCTTTACGCCTTTTTCCTCACGGTAAGCGCCCTGGCTCCATTCGTATCGACGATCGAATACTGGGGAGTGTGGCTTACGCTCCTGTACGCTGGTCTCGTTCTGCGGGTCCGCTACGCTCTTTTGCTTGCATTCTCGTTTTCCGGTCTGCAATTCCTTTCCTATGCGATTTATCGGGATACATCATACACATTCCTGGGAGTCGTCAGCGTGACATCCCTTTTCTTCTTTTTCACCTTCATCGGCATCGGATTGCGTTCTTTCAATCTCATCCAAAACCAGCGTGTCCGAATCCTGGAACTGGAAAGGGAGAGAGCCGAACAGGACAGCCGGGAATGGAAAGACGACCTGGTGGCCGAACTTCATGACGCTCTCGCTGGTACGCTGACGGACATCGCCTTATGCTCCTATCAGAATCAAAAGGAAACGGATCCCACCGTATCGGCGCAGGGCAATGCCCTCATTCATAAGCTGGCTATGCAGTCAGTGCAGGAAATCCATCAGATCATTGACATCATCGACGATGACAAGCCTTTAAAAGAGTCGGTTGCCGATACCGGGCAGGCCGCAAACGCAGCCAGACGATACGGCAAGGAAACGATCCGGAAATTCCTTGAGGCTGAAGATCTCAAGGCGCAGACGATAGGGATGAAAGGACACTCGCTCATACAAGGCGAAAACGACATCCTTCTTCCAAAAAGCCTTCATCATGAGATGAGGCTGACCCTTCGCGAGATTTATACGAATATCAAAAAATACGCTGCGCCCGAGGGGGTCTACCTCGTATCGGTGACTATCTCACGGGAAGGAATCGCTATTTACTCTTCCAATCGTATAGAAAAGGGACGGGAAAAAGTCCTCCAGCATGAGTCAGGACTGAAGAACATCCGACAGCGGGTCTCCAAGCTCAACGGCACGGTGAAGTCATGGAGCGACGATGACGACTTGCGCATGACGATTTATTTCCCTGTGAAGGGAACCCGGCAAAACGGCCATAACCATGATGGACAATGATTGTGCATAGGAGTGACCGTTTGCTCCGCCGCAAAAGCCTCCCCTTCAGACTGGGGAGGTGACAGGAAAAACCTGCTGAAAATCAAAGACATTAACAGAAGGGAAACCGTACACAGCCTCAGGAATCCTCGCACCCTGCCTCCTTAAAAGGTCACGCCACAGTCAAATAGTCAAACGGAAGCCAGATCAGGATTATTCCAATCCGTGATATAGGCGGCCACAGGACCGTGCTCGTATTCCTCCAAACGCCAGCGGACGGATCCATCCGGCAGATCCAGGCTGGAGAGCTTGACCCAGAAGGCGTTGCGCATGGAAACCAGGGAAGCGAAATCCGGATAGATGGTCGTCATTCCCAGAACGGTTTGCAAGGTCTGATTGATCCAAGCCCCGTGGGAGAAAATGAAAAGATCGGTGTCCTTGCCAGCCTGATAGGCCCAGTCATTGATGGCCGCCAATCCCCGCAGGCCGACCGCTTCCTTGGTCTCCGCCCCATGACGAAGCTCCCCGCCTTCGAACCGCTGCCAGGAGGCGAAGTCGTCGGGGAATTGCTCCCGGACCTCGCTCATGGACATGCCTTCCCAATCGCCGAAATTGCGCTCGGCCACACGGGGGTCGATGTGAACGTCAAGGCCAAGCGGATCCGCGAAAGTATGGGCCGTCTCTTGGGCTCGGCTGAGGGTGGAAGTCAGAACGATCTGTCGCCGTTGGGAACCCTGGCTTTGCCCAAGCTCTCCTTGGACTGCGCACGAGGAAGAGGGGGGAGCAGACGATGCGGAAGCCGGCGACGAAGCGGAGGCGAAGGACTCGACCCTCTCCCCATCCCCGTTGATGGCGACGTTGCTTTGCGCGCCGAAGTCCACCGTATTGCCGGCCTGAACATCAAAAGTGTTGTCTCCGTTGGAGCCCACATACAAGCGGGTCAACTCGGCGGCTGTCTGCTTCACCTGCCAGCGCCCGATCTCGTTCAGAGGGATGTCGATCTGCCCCTGAAAACGATGCTGGGCGTTATAGGAGGTCTGACCATGCCGGACCAGGAAAATGGAATGGACGTGTTCGCGCGTGTCTGTCATTTCGCTGCGCCTTCTGATCCTTGGTCCGCTTCCGCGGCCTCGTTTGGGGCTGGGCTCTCAGGCAGTTGGAGGTCGATGCGAGGGCAATCCTTCCACAGGCGGTCCAAATCATAGAAGGCGCGGGATTCGCGGTCCATCACATGGATGACGAAGTCCCCGTAATCCTGCAGGACCCACTGGCCTTCGCTGACGCCTTCGCGTTCACGGGGGTCACGGCCCAGTTTGACGTGCATGTCCTTCTCGATCTCTTCGGCTATGGCCAGAACCTGACGGGGGTTGTCTCCGGTGACGAGGAGGAAGATGTCGGTGATAGCCAATGGCTCGGTCACATCGAAGGCGACGATGTCCTCGCCTTTCATACGGTCAGCCGCGGCCGCGGCGATGCGGACGGCGTCGATGGAATCCTGAACTGCTGGCATGAAGTCTCCTTTATTGTGTTCCGTTCTGTTTCGTTCTGCTTACTCGTTACTCGGCCTGGAGTCGCGAGAGCGGTTGTCAGTGCGGTCATCCATGAAATCACCCTCGGAATCATCCGTGGAATCGTCGGACCTGGCTCCCGTCCGCTCCCAAGCCGGCTTCCACTCCTCCACCATGCGCTGGGAATTCTCAGAGTAGACCATGGCGTTGTCAGGCACGTCGTGCCGGATGACGCTGCCAGCGCCGGAAGTGACGTTGTCTCCCACGGTCACCGGGGCCACCAGCATGTTGCCGGCGCCGATATGGACGTTCGACCCGATTTCCGTCCGGTTCTTGTGAACCCCGTCATAATTGGCCGTGATGGTGCCTCCGCCGACGTTGGTGTGGTCATGGATATGGGCGTCGCCCACGTAGCTCAGATGGGGGACCTTAGTTCCCTTGTCGATGGTGGCCTTCTTCATTTCCACGTAAGCTCCGGCTTTGGTCTCTTCGCCCAGATGGTTGCCGGGGCGCAGATAAGTCCAAGGACCGATGGTGGCCTTGCGACCGATGTGGGAGCTCTCCACCCGGGATCTTTCCACGTGGGCCTCCCCCTCGACTTCGGCATCGATCAAAGTGGTGTCGGGCCCGATGACCGCATGGGCGCCAACCTTGGTCTTTCCTTGCAGGTAGGAACCGGGCAGGATGACGGCGTCAGGCTCAATGGTTACCTCGTCATCGATCCAGGTGGTGTCCGGGTCTTGGATGGTGACCCCGGCCCGCATCCACTCCTCGCAAACACGCACGTTATGGGCCTTCAGCAGGCGGGCCAGCTGGACCCGATCGTTCACGCCCTCCACGGCCAGGTAGTCAGGGGCTTGGAAGACCCCCACGTGACCGATGTGGCGGGCGGTTTCCAAGGCGTCAGTCAGGTAGAACTCCCCTTGTGCGTTATCTGTCGTCAAGCCGGCGATGGCCTGGGAAAGGATCTTGGCGTCGAAGGCGTAGACGGAGGTGTTCACCTCGTGCACGGCAAGTTCGCTGGCATTGGCGTCCTTCTGTTCGACGATGCGCAAAAGGTTGCCGTCGGGATCACGGATGATACGGCCATAGCCGAAAGGATTCTCCAGACTGGTGGTCAGGACGGTCGCCGCATCCCCGTTGGACTCATGCGCTTCCAGAAGCTGGCTCAGAGTGGCGGTATCCAACAGGGGCATGTCGGAGGCGGCGATGAGGACGGTCCCTTGGAAAGCGTTGCGCTTCTCCAGTTCGAAGACGGCGCACTGGACGGCCCGGCCTGTTCCTGAGATCTCATCTTGGTTGACGATGATTGCATCGTCCTGATAGCTGGAAGCGGCTTCGGCCACCCGCTGGGCCTGATAACGGACCACGACCGCCTCGGATTGGGGATGGAGCTGGGAAACGCTGGCCATCACCCTTTGCAGGAAGGTCTTTCCGGCGAATTCATGCAGCACTTTAGGGGTGTCCGACTTCATCCGGGTTCCTTCTCCCGCCGCGAGGATGATCGCGCAATCCAACTTTGCCATGGGGTTTCTCCTTTCCGCGATGCCGAAAGCATTCGCGATGCCATTCCCTGACCTGTTCCGGTCTCTTCCGACCTTCGTCAATCTTACTTCACTCAGTTCATATCCGGCTCGACGCGGTCGCGCCTACGCCTGATTGTCGCCTTGTCTTCCTTCGTTCTCCGTCCCCCCCCTAGCTTTTCTTTGTCTTCCTCGGTTCCCTTGGACCCCTTAGTTTCCTCTGGCTTCTTTCCTGCGCGGTTCCATCCCGCGTGATTCTTTTCCGCAAGGTGTCATCCCGCGAGTTCCTTCGGAAGAAAACCGAAAGAGGAAAGAAGGGGCTGCAAAAAGAAAATGCGCAGCCGCCACCGACTACGCAAATCCTTGGGGTTCCTCCACCTGGACTCGAACCAAGACTAAGGGTTCCAAAGACCCGTGTGCTGCCATTACACCATGGAGGAATTGAGCGCTTGCGCACTCAAGTCTCTATTATGGCATACCCCGTTTACTTTCACGGCTCGAACACGTGTCTTCAGCGGATGTTGTAGGGGGGGCGCTTATCTGCGGATACTTTCTGATTATTTGCAGACGCTGCGAGGGTAGGCCAAAGGAATCTCGTCGCCGTGATACTTGGGATAATTGGCGAAGAGTTCGGCCACGGAGCCATCGTTGAAAATGGCCTTCATGGCACCTGCCAAGAGGGGGGCGATGGACAAGACGGTCAAGCCGTCCCACCGCTTCTCTTCCGGGATGGGGACCGTGTCGGTCAAGACCACTTCGCAGGCGCCGCAGTTCTTCAGACGTTCCACGGCGGGATTGGACAGGACCCCATGCGTGGCCACGACGATGACCGACTTCGCCCCGGCTTCCAAGACGATCTTGGTCGCCTCGGCGATGGTGCCGCCGGTGTCGATCAGGTCATCCACCAGGACGCAATCCTTGCCGGCCACGTCGCCCACGACTCGGTTGGCGACCGTATGGTTGGGCCGGGTGATGTCGCGGGTCTTGTGGACGAAGGCCAGGGGGCAGCCACCCAAACGCTGGGACCACTGTTCGGCCACCTTGATGCGACCGGCGTCGGGGGACACGACGGCGACGTTGTCCAGAGGGACGCGGGTGCGCACGTATTCGACCAAGACCGGCATGGCCTGCAGGTGGTCGACCGGGCCATCGAAGAAGCCTTGGGATTGCGCGGCGTGAAGGTCCACGGACATCACGCGGTCGGCCCCGGCGGTTTTGAAAAGATCGAAGATGAGACGGCAGGTGATGGGTTCGCGACCGCGGTGCTTCTTATCTTGGCGAGCGTATCCGAGCATGGGGCAGACGGCGGTGATGGATCGGGCGGACGCCCGCTTGAGGGCGTCGATCATAATGAGCTGTTCCATGATCCACTTGTTGATGGGATCGGTGTGACTTTGCATGACGAAGACGTCCGCCCCTCGCACCGACTCCGTGTAGCGGACGTACATTTCCCCGTTCGCGAAATCATAGGCAGTGGTTTCCAAAACATCAACACCCAAATACTTTGCTACGTCCTGAGCGAGCTTGGGGTTGGCCCTGCCTGTGACCAAAATGAGATTCTTGTCTGGATTACCTTCGAGAACTGTGCTCACCATGTCTCCAAATTTATTGCCGAGCTTGGAACTCTTTCATGATAACAGGCAGAGGTCACAAGGTTCCCCTCTGCGTTGCGGTTCTTAAGACCGGTAAAGACCATGCTTTCCAATGTATTGGACCACCCCGTCCGGAACCAGGTACCAGACCGGTTCCCCGTTTTTCGCCCGTTGCCGAATGTCGGTGGACGAGATGGACAGGGCGGGGATTTCCATCAGATCCACCGCCGCCTGGGGCACGCCCGTGTTCTCCAAGTCGATCGTGTATCCCGGACGGGAGACGCCGACGAAATGGGCCAGGTTCCACATCTTGTCCGCGTCCTTCCATTTCATGATTTCGGCCAAGGCGTCGGCCCCGGTAATGAAGAAGAGGTCGGCCTGGGGGCGGATCCGCCGGATGTCCCGCAAGGTATCGATGGTGTAAGTGACGCCGGGGCGGTCGATATCGACCCGGGAGACCACGAATTGCGGGTTGGAGGCCGTGGCGATGACGGTCATGAGATAACGGTCTTCGGCATTGGTCACGTCCGCGTTCAATTTGAAGATCGGTCTGCCGGTGGGGACGAAGATGACCTCGTCCAAGTCATAGACCCAGGCCACTTCCGAGGCGGCAACCAAGTGTCCGTTGTGGATGGGGTCGAAGGTCCCGCCCATGATCCCCACGCGGGGGACTTCATGGTTGTTCCCCCGGGCCGATAAACGCCGCCGGTGCCTGACGCCGAGCACCTCGCTCAGATCGGACATGCTCCTTTGCGCGTAGCTCACCGGTTGTTGAAAATCCTCTGTAGCCCTCACCATGGTCCTTTTTTTGCCTCTCGCCTTCCTTCGACTGTGTTCGGCGGCCTTACGTCTTACCTTACCGGTCTTTGTCCGCACTTTTCCCTTGCTGGGCGGCGGCCTCATCCTGAGGGGCCGACTCCTCTTCCTGGGCCTTGGCCAAGACCTCCCCCGCCATTCCTTGTTCTTGGGAATCCAGGTATTCCTGGGCATCGGATTCGATTTTGTCCATATCGTCCTGCCACTCCTTTTCCACGTAACTCTTGATCTCCTCGTAGGTGGGCAGGAGGAAGTCGGGTTGGTAGGCTTTGCGCACGTGAGCCACGTATTGGCTGATCTCCTTCAGCAGATCGGCCATGCGGTCGGCATCGGAGTCTTTCTCCCCTTGGCGGAAAAGGTCGATGCAGGATTCCACCGAAGCGATGTCCGCGGAGACTGCGGCCAGCTCTTCTTCCGGTATGTCCCGCACATCCTTGGATTCCCCCTGGGGCCAGCCGAGCAGAACGGCGTCGGCATACTCCAAAGCCGCCCGCTCATTGACCGTGGGCAGCTGGTCTTCGATGGTCACCACGAAGATGTAACGGACGGTGCTGAGCCTTTCGGACACGATCCTCAGCCAGGTCCGCGGGCGCACCCGCTCTGATTGTTCTATGTCTTTCGCCGCGTATGCCATGATGCCTCCGCTCCTTTCGTCATTTCCGATTGCTGGCGGACTTCCGCCCGCCCCTGTCCGTCTGCGCATTCACCCGGGATGAGTCCAATAGCTCCCGCGCATGGTCCAAGGATGTCTCCGTGGCCGTGCCGGAAAGCATGCGGGCTATCTCTTCGACCCTGGCCTCGCCTTCCACCGGTTTCACCACGGTTTCCACGGTGTCCGTATTCTCCGAGTCAAAGGCGGGGCCGCCTTGTTTGACGACCACATATTGCCTATCCGCCCAGGAAGCGACCTGAGCCAGATGAGTGACCACAATCACCTGAGCGTCCTGGGAAAGCAGGGCCAGACGTTTGCCCAATTCGACGGCGCTCTTACCTCCGACCCCGGCGTCAATCTCGTCGAAAATGAGGGTCGGTCTATAGCTCGCCTGGCCCTCTCTCTTCCCTACCCCTTGGTTGGACCTACTCATCTCGAAGGCGACCAACTCCAAGGCCAGCATCAGCCGGCTTAATTCGCCGCCGGAAGCGCTTTTCCCCATGGGAAGCCTGGGCGAGCCGGGGAAGGGAGTGAAGAGGAAGGAGATGCGGTCGCTCCCCCAGGGGTTCAGCTCATCCACATGCTCCACCAGAATATCCAGGCGGGAGCCGGCCATGGCCAGGGAAGCCAGCTCCTGGTTCACCCTGTCGGACAGGACCGCAGCCGCCTGCGAACGTCGGGAGGAAAGGCTCTTCGCCTTCTTGACCGCGTCCACGACCAAGTCCTTCCTTTGCTTTCTCAGCTCGTCGATATGCTCGGGAGACGCGTCCAGGTCCTCCAAATCAAACTCGGCCTGCTGTTTCCAAGCCAGGACGTCATCGATTTTCGGCCCCCACCGTCGGGTCAACTCCTCCAAATCATGGATCCGACCGTTGATTCCATCCAGTTCTTCCGGACTGCCTTCGTCCGCGACCTGGCTGGAGAGGGAAAGGATGATTTCCTGCACGCTTTCCAAGGCTGAATTCAAATCGGAAATCTGGTTGACGAACAGGTCCCGGGCGGCGGAGCTTTCCAGGACGCGTACAGCCTGCTCCAAGAGGTCCGCCGCGCTGGCTTGGTCTCCCCCTTCCTGGGATGAGTCCAGAGCCATCAAAGCCCTTTGAACCGCTTGGGAGATATCAGCCGCGCTTTCAATCCGGGTGCGCTGCTCACGCAAAGCATCGTCTTCGCCGCGTTGGGGGCCGATCTTGTCGATGCGGTCGATGGATTCCCGCAGATAATCCGCCTGGGCTTGGATTTGCGACTGCTCTTGAACCAGGTGTTCCAGCTTCTCGTCAGCCTTCCTTACCGCCTGGTAAGCGGTTTGATAATCCGCCAATTCCTGGTCGTCGCCGCAGCACCGGTCCAAAAAAGCGCGCTGATGGGCGGACGAAGCCAGTTTGAGCTGCTCGGCTTGCCCGTGGATGGTCACGGTGAAGGAGCTCAGTTGCTCCAGCAAGGACCGCGGGACCGTTTTCCCATTGGCATAACAGCGGGAACGGCCTTGGGCGGGGACTGTCCGAGAGACGAAGAGCTCCCCCTCATCGCAGGGAGAACCGGCTCGGGCGGCCAGAGATTGGACGTCTTCTTCTCCGGCTACATCGAAAATCCCTTGTACCCAGGCATGGTCCGCGCCTGGAGCCACGCGCTGGGATTGGGCGTCAGAACCGGATAAAAGCTGGATGGCGCTCAAAAGCATGGACTTTCCAGCCCCCGTCTCCCCGGTGATGGCTGTCATGCCGGGTTGAGGACGGAGGACGGCCTGATGAATCGGCCCTAAGGATTGAATCTCCAATTCTTCTAGCATTCATCCTCCTTCCCAGTGGCGAAGGTCCGACGATAATCCCGGCGAGGGGTCATCTCGCTCAAAGCGTCCACGATGGCCTGATTATGGGCTTGGTCGTTCTCACTTCCGTTTTCGGCCATCTTCCTTTCCTCGGAGGTCTTCCCCCTGGAATCCAGGTTCTTGGAATCCAGACGCTTTTGGGCTTGCTCATGCCAGCCGACCACGGGAAGGTTGAATTTCGTCACCAACCGGTCGGTGAAACGGGCGTCGGACAAGCGGGCCAGGTGCAAGGTGTCCTTCGACTGGCGGACGACCACCCTCGAACCGACCGGAACCGGATGGGCCCGCCTGCCATCACAGGTGATGACGGCGTCATCCTGCCGGGTTTCCAAGACGGAGATTCCGAAGGTCGATTCGGATCCGATGATCAGAGGCCGGGTGAACAGGGCATGGGCGGCGATGGGAATCATTTCCAAAGCCTTCACCCCTGGCCACACGATCGGGCCTCCGGCGGAGAAAGCGTAAGCCGTCGAGCCGGTCGGAGTGGAGACGATAAGGCCATCGCATCCGAAAGAGCTGACGGCGACATCATCCACGGTGACCCCCACCTGGATCATCGGGCTATGAGGGCCGTGATAAATCACCATATCGTTCAAAGCCCAGTCCTTCAAAAGCTCCGACTGGTCCGGCTCCCATAGCTCCACATCGGCGATCATACGGTCGTCGATGGTGTAATCCTTTTCGGCGATCCGTTTCATGGCGGTTTCGATTTCGAAGCTTTCGAACTCAGCCAAAAAGCCCACATGGCCCAGATTGATACCGATCACGGGGACATCCGTCCCCTTGACCAGCTCCACCGCCTTGAGGATGGTCCCGTCTCCCCCCAGGACCACGACGATCTCCGTTGTCTCATCCACCGTAGGAACCCCCTGCCCGAAAGAATACAGGGTATCGCTGGCCTGCACCTGCACGCGGAAGCCATACGAGCGCAGGGCTTCCACCACCTGGCTGACGATGGGCGAGGACAGGGCAAAACGCTGGTGGGTGACGACTATCGCCGATCGTGCTTTTGTCATTGGCCCTCCTTTACCGCCGATGAATCTGACTTATCCTTTACCGCTCAGTTTAGACGGGAGAATGTATGAGTAGACCCCGACGCCGGTCAGGCATGTTATTCACAGCTTTCCACAAGCCGCTTTGACTTATCCACAAGCCTTCTTCGCCGGAAATCACGAGACCATCATCTGGTCAGCCAGAGGAGGAATTCCTCGTTTCCATGAGTGCCGGTGATGGGAGAAGGACGGCAGGAACGCACTTGAAAACCATTCTCTCCAGCGCAGGTGATGACCCTCTCGACCGCTTTCTCCCGAAGGAGGTCGTCCGTGACGATCCCACCCTTGCCGAGGTTCCCCTTGCCCACTTCGAACTGGGGCTTGACCAAAAGGATGGCTGTGAAAGTCCGCCCGGGATTCGCTTGGAGGAAGGCTTGGGCAAGGCCGGCCAAAGGCGGGATGATGAAGGTCAGGGAGATGAAGGAGACGTCGGAAACCGCGTAAGAAGGCAAGAAGGGCAGGTCCTGGGTGGCCACCTGGCGGAAGTTGACGCCACTGAAATCGGTCACCCGCTGGTCCTGAGAGACCCGGGGATCCAGCTGCCCATGCCCCACATCCAAGGCAATCACCCGCCTGGCCCCTTTCTCCAGAAGGACTTGAATGAAACCGCCGGTGGAGGCGCCTATATCGAGGCAATCCAAGCCTTGAGGAAGAATCAGTCCTTCGGGTTGGAAGGCGTCAAAGGCACCAAGGAGTTTCCATGCCCCGCGGGAAACGTATTCCTTCCCTTTATACAGGACTTGGAGGCGGTCTTCGGGGCCGATGAGCCGTGAGGCCTTGCCGGCGGGAAGGTGGTTGACGAAGACATCCCCGCGGGAGATTAATTCCTGGGCTTTGGTGCGGGAAGGGGCCAGGCCCTGTTCCACCAAGGCCCGGTCTAACCTGATCTGACTGGTATAGTCGGTCTTCATGGGATGAGGCTTACGAAGCCTGGCTGTTCAACTGATCCTGAAGGGTTTCCAATGCCTCCTGATAGTCGGCGATCACACGGGAGAAATCGGCGTCGGCCGGCTTGTTCAAAGAGGGAAAATGTGAGTAGAGGGATGGCTCCTGGTCTTGCCCGAATCTGGCTTCCGGGCCGGAAAGCCCGACTTCTTCCAGTCGATTCTTCCGTTCGTCGGCCGGTGAGGGACTCATCTGGGACATCGTCATGTCCTCCTTCCTATCGGATTTCGATTGAGCCACGTTTAGTCCACCTCTAGTGGAGTTTCGCCGCGAAAGCGGGAAGACGGAAATCGGTCGGATCCAAACCGGAATCCAGCGCATGCCAGGCGGCGGAAGCGGCGGCGCGCAAGGCGTCGAGGGAATCAAGTTCCTTGGCCGGCTCATTCCCCGATTTCTTCGCCGGGGACCCGGACTCAACCACGTGCAGCCGGGCCGGGATCGTTGGGGATTCGGAATCCACCCAAGCCTTAGCCTGCCGGCAGGTGAAAAGGAGGCGGCCGTTCTCGCGGCTGACCCTCACTTCGGGCTGCGGGTCATTCAAACCCTCCAGATCGGCGCAGACGAAGACCGGACGGTTGATGGGCGCGGCCAGGATGATCTGTCTCGGATCGGCGACCCCGGTCAGGACGACGGCCCCGTCATAACCGCCGCGGTTGGCAGCCTCGATATCGGTGTCCAACCTGTCCCCCACAGGCAGGCAGATCTGGCGGTCCAAGGGCCTGTCGGTGTCGCTGAACATGGTCAAAGCGATGTCATACATGAAAGGCTCCGGCTTGCCTGCGGACGCTTCCGGCTCTTTGCCGCTGGCCGCGATGACCGGTAAAAGCATGGCCCCATTCCCGGGGGCGATTCCACCTTCCCTGGGGATGGTCAGATCCCGGTTGGTCGCGAAATAGCGGGCCCCGCTCTGGATGGCGTACGTCGCTTGGGAAAGCTCCTGCCAGGAGATGGTCGGATACCATGACTGGATCACCGCTTGAGGATGGTCGGCGGCCAGATCGGTCACTTTGAAGCCGACCTTCTCCAGTTCATCCCTGAGATGCTCGGCCCCGATGACCAGAACGGTGGACCCCGGCTCCAACGCCTCCTCCATCATATGGGCGGAGACGATAGCGGAGGTGATCACGTCGGAATCCTCCAATTCCAGCCCGAAAGAGCGGATTTGATCGGCCACGACCGAGGGGAAGCGGGAAGGGTTGTTGGTCGTATAGGCAATCTTCATCCCTAGATCTTTGGCCTGGTCGATGCCGGCGGCCGCGTTTTCCACAGGATCGGCCCCCCGGTAAACCACTCCGTCCAAGTCGAGCAAAGCCAGCTGATAGGCCTGGCTGAGGGGGCGCTCGCTTCCGTGAATGATGCCCGGTCCAGTGAATTCTTCCTCAGCCATATCACTCCTTCATAGATGTATGTTGCCCTGTCGGATCTTGTCGCCTTTTTAGCTCTCGGGGCTTGAGGCGGTCTGCTCCTGGCCCTGTTCCTGATTGTTGACCTCGGTCTCAGGTCCGGCTTCGGGTGAGACTTCGGTCGCAGGCTCAGCTGAGGTCTCAGCATCGGATTCCGCGGACGCTTCGGGCTCAACCGGATTCTCCGACTCAGTCGAAGCTTCAGGCTCAGCTAAGGTTTCGGAGCCGGCTTCGGGCTCAGGCTCGGGCTCATCATCCTCATCATGATGGGCGTAGAAGTCCTCAGGATCGATACCCATGCCCCGGAGCATGTCGTCGGTGATGCTCTCCATATCGTTGTCGACGACGTCCTCTTCGGGAACCTCGTCATTCTCATCGTCGGCGTATCTGGCCTCCAAACTGTCCAGCAGGGGGTCCAAAGCCGTCGCCGCTTCCTCATCGCCGGCCTCTTCGTTGAAATACTGCTCCGCCTGGACGGCCCGCATCCGATAAGCGCCGCCGACTCCCTGCGCATGGGCCAAAGTGTGGGCGACCTTGATGGCCTCGTCGTACTTGCCCAAATCGGCCAGAGCCCCGGCGTAGACCAGGAAAAGCTCGGCCTTGGATTCCCCTTGCAGGTAACGGGCGTCTTCGGAGGTCGCGATTTCGATGGCCTTCTTGGGATTGCCCAAACCACGCTCGCAATCGGCCATGAAAGGCAGATAGTCCCCGTACCCATTCATACGGAAGGCGGTGCGGAATTCGCGCAAAGCCAGACGGTAGTCACCCATGCGATAGGCGATGAGGGCCAGGGTCTCCCGGGTCATGTCGATGCGGGAAGCCTGCTTGGCGATCCACTTGGCATGGTCCAAGGCGGCTTCGGGGTCGGATTCCTCCAGAGCGAAAGCGGCCAGCATATGCAGACCGATGTTCTCCGCATGCTCCTTGCTCAGCCCGCGCAGACGCTCCTTCTCCTCCTTGGAAAGCATGGACCACTCCATGCCGGCGGGCATCTTGGGCTCTCCGGGGCGACGGTCGGTATAAGGGTTCTGGGAAGGATAGGAGACGGTCCCGTCGGAATTGCGACGGCCGTTGTCATAGTTGGACGAAGATTGACGGCCTTGGTGATTGCCCCGTTCGCGCTTGTCGAAAGGACGGCCGGGACGGTCCTCGTAATGGTTGCCGCGACGCTCGGCCCGGCGGTCATCCCTGCGGTCGCCGTCGCGACGGTCATCGAAACGATTGCCACGCCGGCCGTCGCGCCGATCCCCGTAGCCCCGACGGCCCTCGTCGTCATGGCGGCGAGGACGGAAGCCCCTGTCCGAGCGGTCATAACGGTCCGAACGGTCGGAACGGTCACGATCATAACGGTTTTTATGGTCGTTATGGTCATACCGCTTGAACCCGCGCTGCCCGCCTTTGCCGAAATGATCGGTATGATTGGAATGGTCGGAGTGCCCAAAATGGCCATAGTGGCCGTGACCGCCGCCATTGCCCCCTTGGCCGGGTCGGCCGGACCGGTTCCCTCCGTGGAATCCTCCCCGAGAGTTCCCTCCACGATTACCCGAACGGTTGCCGCCACGGGATCCGGAATGATTTTCTGCCATATCTTAAGCCTCCACGACTCCTAAAGTCCTCTTACCCCGACGGATAAGAGCGAAACGATGATGAAGGAAGTCCTCTTCCTTCAGTTCCTGATTGATATCGGTCACACGCTGATTATTGAGGTAAAGCCCACCGGAAGTGATGGCCTTGCGCGCTTCCGACAAGGATTTGAAAAGCCCGGCCTTGACCGACGCCTCCATGACCCGTTCCCCGACCTGGGCAGGGGCGAAGACCCTCTGCCCCTTGTCATCGGCCACCTTGATCCCATCCAAAGCGGATTCCAGGGTCTGTTCGTCGATGGACTCCAAAGTCACGTCACCGCGTCCGAAAAGGGCGGCGGCCGCGTCGATGGCGGCCTGGGCGGCCTCGTCCCCATGTACGAAGGAGGTGACTTCCCAAGCCAAGACCTTCTGCGCCTCGCGGGCTCCGGGATTGGTTTCCACTTGCGAAGCCAAACGCTTGATCTCCTCTTTCGGCAGGAAGGTGAAGTACTTCAAGAGCTTCACCACCTGGTCATCAGGCTGGTTGAACCAGAACTGGTATAAACGATAAGGAGAAAGCATGGTCGGGTCGAGCCAGATGGCCCCGCCTTCGGATTTGCCGAACTTCTTGCCTTGGGAATCGGTGATGATCGGAGTGGTCATGACGTTCACCGCGGTCCCCCGAACCTTGCGGATCAGGTCCAAGCCGGAGGTCAGGTTGCCCCATTGGTCGGCTCCACCGGTCTGCAAGGTCACCCCGTATTCGTCGAACAGATGCAGGTAATCATTGCCCTGCAGAACCTGGTAGGAGAACTCGGTGAAGGAGATCCCTTCCTCGGAATCGAGACGGCGGGCCACCACGTCCTTGGCCAGCATGGTCCCGAGGCGGAAGTTCTTGCCGACGTCCCGCAGGAAGTCGATCACGGACATGGATTCGGTCCAGTCCAGATTGTTGACGAAACGGACCGGATTGCCTCCTCCGGCGTCCAGGAAACGATCCACTTGAGCCTTGAGACGCTGGGACCATTGGGAAACGACGTCTTTGGGATTGAGCACCCGCTCCCCTGATTGGCGGGGATCCCCGATGAGGCCGGTCGCGCCGCCGATGACGGCGATGGGATGATGCCCGGCTTCCTGCAGGTGCCTCATGAGCAGGAGTTGGACCAGGTTGCCGATATGCAAGGAAGCCGCGGTGGGGTCGAAACCGGCGTAAAAGGTGATGGGGTCCCCGTTGAGGGCAGCCGCCAGTCGTTCGCGGTCGGTCGACTGATTCACCAGTCCCCGCCACTCGATTTCGTCAAGGACCGAGTCAAAGCCCGCGTCCTTGAAACTCCTCACCTGAACCATCGCGGCTAGCCTCCATTCGGTATGAATTCCACGTATCACGAGCCAACATAAGCCGTTTTCCAGCAGACACTTTTCATTTGCGGGCACAAGCATACATACGCATACCCTCTCAGTTTGCCAAAGCATGAAGACAGGCCGCCCGCTCAAGCCGGTGGGGAAAACCAGGCTGCGCACAGGCGTCAGGGGTGGCAGGAGTAAGATGGAAAGTGCTTCTTATGATGGTTCCGACAGGCGCAGGACCGCGGCGGAGCCATCCGGCAGTTTTCAAAGGAGAAATCATGCGAATTGAAGATATGACCACCGTCGGGGCCATTGGATCGGGGACGATGGGGCACGCCATCGCCTTGGAATTCGCCGTTCACGGTTACCAGGTCCATCTGGTCGACCAGTCGGACCGGCTTCTGGACCACGGGCTGGACCTGATCCGGGCGGACGCCTTGGAATTCGCCTCCCATGGGCTTCTGAAAGAAGGTGAAGACGTGGACGACGTGCTCTCCCGCGTCAGCCCCTTCACCGATTACCACGAGGCCCTGGCCGGAGTCGGTTACGTGACCGAATCCGTGGCAGAGAACATGGACGTTAAGCATGAGGTCTGGCTCAAGGCGGAAGAGGCCGCCCCCACCGACGCCATCTTCGCCACCAACACGTCCGGTCTGAGCCCGACGAAAATCGCGTCCGTCCTCGCCCATCCCGAGCGTTTCCTGGTGGCCCATTACTGGAATCCCGCTCACCTCATGCCTTTGGTCGAAGTGGTCCCAGGCGGGAAGACTTCGCCCAAGGCCGTCGACGCCACGCTGGGCCTTTTGAAGGCCATCGGCAAGAAACCGACCCGGTTGAACAAGGAGTCCCTAGGGTTCGTAGGCAACCGCATTCAGATGGCCGTCCTGCGGGAGGCCTTCCACATAGTGGAGGAGGGCGTCGCCTCAGCCGAGGACGTGGACGCCATCGTCAAATACTCCCTTGGCCGCCGCTGGAGCATCCTCGGCCCCATCGCCAGCGCCGATTTGGGCGGACTGGACGTCTTCGCTGCCGTCAGCTCCTACCTGTTCAAGGACATGGACAACGGCGTAGACACCCCTGCCCTCCTGGCCGAAAAAGTCAAGGAAGGGCATCTGGGGAACAAGACCGGACAAGGCTTCTACGCCTGGTCCGGCCAGGAAGGGGCTAAGACCGTGGCTCGCCGGGACGAAGAACTGATGGAGGCCTTGGTCCGCGATTCCAAGGAGTCACAGAAGGAATCACAAGCGGCTGAGGACTGAAAGGCAGGCCGTTCAGGCTAGGCTCGAGGGTCTGCTGGAGACGGATAATCTGACGGTGATTGGGAATCTAATGGAGACGAGAATGGAGGGCATGGCGGAGGCTGCGACGGAAGGCGGAAGGCCGGTCCGTCGCAGTCGCTGCAAGCGAAAGAGGACAAGTCCTTCAAGGCATGGGCCGCCTCGTCCATCTGTTCCTTCACCCGGGCGGGAGCCGTGCCCCCCTGCCCTTGCCGGGCCGCGACCGAGCCTTGGACGGTGAGGATCGTCTTCACTTGAGGGGCCAGATCTGCCGGAAGGAAGCCGGAGAAAATCCGCGCATAGTCGTCATCCGTCAGGTCCCACAGCTCGACCCCTCTTTTCTCGGCCGTCTTCACGCAAGTCCCCGAAAGGGCGTGCGCCTGGCGGAAGGGGATTCCCTGCTTGACCAGCCATTCGGCTATGTCGGTGGCCAAGGCGAAACCGGTCGGGGCCTCCCCATCCATCCGCCGATAGTTCAGCCTCATGGTGGCCACCATGCCGGTGAAGGCCGGCAGGAGGACTTCCATGGTGTCCACCTGGTCGAAAACTGCCTCCTTGTCCTCCTGCAAATCCCGGGCATAAGCCGTGGGCAGGCCCTTCAAAGTGGCCAAAAGACCGGTCAGGTCCCCAATGAGCCGACCAGCCTTGCCGCGGGCGAGTTCGGCTATGTCCGGATTCTTCTTCTGGGGCATGATGGACGATCCGGTGGAATAGGAATCATCCAAAGTGACGAAAGCGAACTCCTGGCTGTTCCAGATGATGATCTCTTCGGCGAACCGGGACAGGTCGACCCCGATCATGGCGGCGACGAAAGAAAACTCCGCCACCAGGTCCCGGGAGGAAGTCCCGTCGATGGAGTTCTCGACCACCCGGGAGAAGCCCAGCTCAGCCGCCACCGCCTGGGGATCCAGGCCCAGGGTGTTTCCGGCCAAGGCCCCGGACCCGTAGGGAGAGGCGTCCGCCCGTCCATCCCAGTCAGCCAGGCGACCGATGTCCCGGATCAGGGGCCAGGCATGGGCCATGAGTTGATGGGCGACCAGGACCGGCTGGGCGTGCTGCATATGGGTCCGCCCGGGCATGACCGCCTGGCCTGCCCGGCGGGATTGGTCCATGATCGCCTCGATCAAACACAGCAGCTGGGCGGCTATGGTCCTGGCATGGCGACGCAGCCACATGCGGATCAGGGTGGCTATTTGGTCGTTGCGGGAACGGCCTGCCCGGAGCTTCCCGCCCAGCTCCTCGCCGACAAGGAGCAAGAGGCCCCTCTCCAAAGCGGTGGCCTCGTCCTCGTCCCCCTCATCAGGCCGGAAGGCCCCGGAATCGACCAGATCCTGCAGCCGATCCAAGGCCTTTTCCATCCGTTCGAGCTCCGAAGGCGTGAGCAAGCCGACGGCGGCCAAAGCGCGAGCATGGGCCCGGGAGCCGGCGATGTCGTCATCGGCCAAACGCCAATCGAACTGGGTGGATTTGCTCAAAGCGGACAAGGCTTCGGAAGGGCCGGATGCGAACCGTCCTCCCCACAAGGCCAGATGGTCGTCCTGTCCTGCTTCTTTCCCAGAGCGGTCCTGCGAGGCTGAAGCTGAGTCCGAGGCTAAGTCTGAGTCCGGGGCTTCAAAGCCCACCGGCTTCTCGCCCATTTCATCCTTCTCGCCCATTCCGCCTATTTCGCCCGTCATCTTCTCACTCATCCTTTCCCTCTTGATCAGAACGATCGCAACGCTGGTCCCTGGCCGCGGCCACCCGGGAAGGCAGGCCGTAAAGCTCGATGAAACCGGTGGCTGCGCTTTGGTCGAAACGATCGCCGGATTCGTAAGTGGCCAGGGCGTAGTCGTACAAGGAACTATCGGATTGGCGGCCGACGACGACCGCCCTGCCCCCATGCAGGACTATGCGAATCCGCCCGTTCACATACCGTTGACTGTCTTCGATGAAGGCGTTCAGGGAATGGACGGCCGGCGAATACCATTGGGCGTCGTAGACCAGCTCGGACCAACGTTTGTCGACGTCCCGCTTGATCCGATGCTGCTCCCGCTCCAGACAGAAATTCTCCAGGTCTTCATGGGCGGTGATCAAGGCGATGGCCCCCGGGGCCTCATACAGCTCGCGGGATTTGATCCCCACCAGCCGGTCCTCCATGATGTCGATCCGGCCGATTCCCTGGGCCCCGGCCCTCCGGTTCATCTCCTGCACGGCCTCCAGTGGGGTAACCGCGCGTCCGTCGATCTCCACCGGAATCCCCGCCCGGAAGGTGATGGTCACTTCATCGGGGACCGGGGGGAAGGCCGGGTCATCGGTGTAGGCGTAGACGTCTTTGGTTGGGGCGTTCCACGGATCTTCCAGATACCCAGTCTCGATGGCCCTCCCCCAGACGTTCTGGTCGATCGAATAAGGGCTTTTCCGGGTCTGGACGATGGGCAGGTCGCGCTGTTTGGCATACCCGATTTCCACGTCCCTGGTCAAAGACAGGTCCCGAATCGGGCTGACCGCTTTCAGCGACGGGTCCAAGGAGCGGATGGAGACCTCGAAACGGACCTGATCGTTCCCCTTGCCGGTGCAGCCATGAGCGATGGTGTCGGCCCCGAACCGGTGGGCTGCGTCTACCAGATGCTTGGCTATCAAAGGCCGGGAGATGGCGGAGACCAACGGATAGGCTCCTTGGTACATGGCGTTCGCCTTCAGGGCGGGCATGCAGTAGTCGGATGCGAACTCATCGCGGGCGTCCAGCACATGGGCTTCCACGGCCCCGCAGGCCAAGGCTCGCTGGCGGATGGTCTCCAGGGATTCCCCTCCCTGACCCAGGTCCAGGCTGACTGCCACCACCTCCTTGCCAGTGCGGTCCTGCAGGAAAGGAATGGCCACAGATGTGTCCAAACCACCGGAATATGCCAATACGATGCGTTCCATCGATCACCTTGCTTTCTCAAGGTACTTAAATATATACAGCATTCAGTATCGTAATACCCGACCCCTACTTTCCTCCTCCCTCCCCGGCCTTTCAGCCCTTCTTTTTACTTAAAGAAAAACCGGCCCTGCGCGAAGGCAGGACCGGATCAAACGACCGCAAGCGGCTCTACGATGGGAAAACCGAACCAAGGACCCAATCAACCAGCCGGCCGAACGGGAAAAGGAATCGAAGGGATCAGTTGAACTTCCTGGCGTTTTCCCCTGAGGCCAAAGCCAGGATCCACAGGCTGCGGTTGCGGGCGGCCTCTTCGTTGCGGGCCACCAGCATGACCGTGTCATCGCCGGCGATGGTGCCGAGGATATCGGACAGGATCTGGCGGTCGATGGCGGACCCCACGTATTCAGCGGCCCCTTCGGAGGTCTTCACCACGATCAGGTTGTTGGCGAAATCCACGGAGGTGACCAGGCCGTTGATCACGCGGGACAGGCGCTGCTCGCTCCGGCTGAAGCTATCGGGGCCGAGGGCCTTCTTGCCGGCGGAGATGAGGGCGTAAGCGGATTCGGACTCCGACTTCCGGGCGAAGCGCTTGATTTCGTCCTGGGTGGGCAGGGCGTAAGCCACGGACCCGTCGTCATGGCGGATCTTGATGGCCTTCATCTCGTCCAAGTCACGGCTCAACGTGGCCTGGGTCACGTCGATCCCCTGCTGGGACAGCAAGACCTGGAGCTGCTGCTGGGAATTGACATCCTGGGAATTGAGGATGCGCTCGATGGCGTCGCGGCGGGCGACTCGGGTGGATGGGCGGGTATCTCCTTGGAGCATGATTGCCTCCTATGTTGTTTTGTATTTGTCTTGGTTGTTTTTGTTTTGTATGTTGGTTTTGTCAGTCTGCTTTTGCCGTTCGGTCCCCTGCCCTGGAATGAGGGATATGCCCTCGGAAAGGATGGACTCAGTCCGATTGCCTCATCTGGTTGAGCAGGGTGTCATACCAGGCATAAATATCATCGATGGTATGACCGTTGCGGATCCATAGGAAAAGGAGGACCATCTCCACGACCAGAAGGACAATGGAGATGATGGCGATGGCCAGGCCTTTCATATGAAAATGCCGGATGCGGGGAATGGCGATCAGCGCCAGGAAGACTCCTAGCGGCTGTAGATTGAGGATGGTGAGGACCAGGGACCAGATGGCCATGGCCGACCACCGTCCGTAAAGCGGATTGTAATCGGGGTTATCCGGGTCCAGCTCAGTCACCGGAATCTGTTGACCCCGACGATTGGTGAAGGTGGGGACTTGCCTGGGATCGAAGGGGCCGCCTTGGCCCGCGTTCCGATTCTGATCGGAGGCGTGAGCGCCGGGTCTTTGCCCCTGGCCGGAGTCGAGTCCGTTCGCAGAACCTGGACCAGAGCCAATGGCGGGCATCGGGGAGGAAGGCGTGGACTCAGGCCCCTTGCCTTTCGGCTGAGAGGAGGAGTCTTCGTCCGGACGGCCGTAAACGTAAGGGTCCCAACCGGGATACTTGCTGGCCATCTGCCCGTAAGCGGGTTCACCGGCCTGTCCGGCTTCGGGTTGCGCCGGCGCGGGACGCTGGCTCCCTCCGGCTTGAGAGGTCGGATCTTGCTCCATCCAAAAAACGCTCATGCTGATCCTCTTATCGTTATCTATATGCACATCATGCATAACGACATTAATATACACGCTTTATGCATTTTTCGCAAGTCGACCAGAAAGTCGGCCAAGGATTCAGCGGAGAAATCCGAGGGGAAACCGACCATGAAATCAGCCCAAAAGCAGATCAGGAGGCCGACAGCAAAGATCAAACCAATCAGAAGACCCCAGGAAATCGAAAACCCCGGGCCAAAAACCCAGGGTTTGGTCCTCACCCAACAACTTTCAGCCAGGATGAGGGGAGATCCGCGGAAGGCTTACGCCCGCAGCTGAGCCCCCACACCGTCTTGAACGGCCGAGACGACGGAGGACCGCAAAGCGTCCACCTCATCGGAGGTCAGAGTTTTGTCCGGAGAACGGAAGGTGATGGAGTAAGCCAGGGACTTCTCCCCTTCTCCCACCTGATCGCCTTGATAGACGTCGAAGAGTTCCAGGGACTCCAAAGCCGGGCCGGCCGCCTGGCGGATGGCCTCTTCCACCTGGCTGGCGGTGACGGAGAAGGAAACGGTGAAGGCCAGGTCCTGATGGACCGGCGGATAGGAGGAAATCGGCTTGGCCTGCAAAGGCGTGTACTTGACCGCTTGGAAGATGGCCGTCAAGTCGACTTCGAAGGCGGCGGAATGGGCGGGGAAGCCCAGGTTCTCGTTGACCCTCGGATGCAGCTCACCCACCTGGCCCACCTGGGTCCCATCGGCCAAAGTCACGTAGGCGAAGCGGCCCGGGTGCCAGCTGGCGGGGACCTGATCGGCCGCGGGCTGGTCCAGCCGCAAATCAGCCCCAAGCCGGTCACTCAGGCGACGAACGGCTTCCACGGCGTCGGTCCAATCGACCGGACGGGACTCGCCCAACCAACCGGCGTCCTCGGCCTCGCCCGTGAGGATGGCCGCCACGTGCTCGGGCTGCTCGGGCAAGCCGGCGTTCAAGGCATCCAGCTGCTCATCGGTGGGGCGCTGGCCGCCAGGCAAGGCCGGAATGGCGGGCGCCTGGGGATCCCAATCGAAGACGTGCCCCAGCTCATACAGACGGACGTTCGGGTTCCCCCGACGGATGTTCCTCTGCACCGTGTGGGCCAAAGTCAACAAGAGATCCCGCCTCAGGAAAGGTCGGTCCCCGGCCAGGGGATTGGCCAGCTGCACGCTG
Organism: Parascardovia denticolens DSM 10105 = JCM 12538; assembly: GCF_001042675.1. Lineage (NCBI taxonomy): Bacteria > Bacillati > Actinomycetota > Actinomycetes > Bifidobacteriales > Bifidobacteriaceae > Parascardovia > Parascardovia denticolens. Next base: position 619,245 of record NZ_AP012333.1, on the reverse strand, counting down.
ATCGGTTCCACCTGCTCGGCTTCCAGGGCGAAGTCCTGAAAATCCTGCTCTCCCACGAAGGGGTAGGACCAGATCTCCGTCAGACCGTACTCAGCCAAGGTATCGGCCACCCACCGGCGCCGGGTCTGATCTGCGGTGAGACCGACGGCCCCTTCGACGGCGATCTGCGGCACGCGCACGGGAATCCGGTCATAGCCATACAGGCGGGCCACCTCTTCCACCAAATCGCAGGGATAGGCCAGGTCAGGACGCCAGCTGGGCGGGTTAACCACCAGTTCCCCGTTACCGCCACCACCCCACTGGCAGCCGATGTCGGTCAGAATTTCCGTGATCTGGCTGACGGACAGGTCCAGGCCAGTCAAACGCTTGACTTCGGACGTCTTGAAACGGATGGAAGGAACATGGACCGTCCAGTCATAGTCGACCGGGGTGGGGCTGGCCTTGCCACCGGCGATGGAACTCATCAATTCCGCCGCTTCTTCGGCGGCCGCGGCCTGCAGCCGATAATCGACCCCGCGTTCGAAACGGCGGGAGGCCTCGGAGGGGATCTTATGTCGGCGGGCGGAACGGGCGATGGAAACCGGGTCGAAATGGGCCGACTCCAGGAGGACATTCCTGGTCTCCTCGGTCACTTCCCCGTACTGGCCGCCCATCACACCGGCGATGCCCAGGATCCGGGACCCTTGGACCCCATCGGGGGAATCGGTGATCAGCAGGTCTTCCACGCTCAAGTCGTGGCTCTTCCCATCGAGGGTGACCAGCTTCTCCCCTTCCACGGCCCGCCGAACCACGATGGGAGGGGCGATTTTGTCAGCGTCGTAGGCATGCAAAGGCTGCCCCAGATCAAGCATGACGTAATTGGTCACATCCACCAGAGGGGACAGGGACCGCATGCCGGAACGCTGAAGGCGGTGGGCCATCCATCGGGGGCTCTTCACTGTATTGTCCAAGCCATCGACGCGTCGGGCGTAATAGCGGTCGCAGCCAATCTGACCACGGATAGGGTTATCGTCCTGAACGATGACCTCGATGTCCCCCATGCCGGCCGTGGAATGGCCCAGCTTGGGGGCGCGCTCGTTGAGGGTATCCACAGGGTCCGTGAAAACGGCTCCGGTGGAATGATGGAACTCCCGGGCCACCCCCCGGTAGGAGAAGGCATAGCCGCGATCGGGGGTGATGTTGATCTCCAGGACCGGCTCCCCTAGGCCCAAGAGGCCCATCAGGTCGTCGCCCGGCTTGAGATCCTCCACCTGCTCTTTGGACAGGCCATAATTCTTCAGCAGGATGATGCCGCTGTGGTCATCGCCCAGGCCCAGTTCACGGGCGGAGGCGCACATGCCGTCAGACAGGTGGCCGTAGGTCTTGCGGGGCTCGATCTTGAAATCGCCTGGCAGAACGGCACCCGGCAGGGTCACCACGACCAGCTCGTCTTTGGCGATGTTGGGGGCCCCGCAGACGATCCCCCGGGGGACCTTCTTTCCGGATTCGTCCTCCACGTTGTAAGAGCCTACATCCACCTGGCACCAGGAGATGATCTTCCCGTTCTTCTGCTCCTCCTTGACCAAGTCGACCACGTGACCGACCACGATCGGCCCGATGACCTCGCCATGATGGATGGCTTCCTCTTCCAGACCGACCTTGACCAAGTCCGCGGCCAGCTGTTCGTAAGTCTCGTCTTCGGGCACTGCCACGTGCTCACGCAGCCAGCCCATATCAATCAGTGGCATATCAACTACTTTCCTTGACGTTCCTGTGAGTGTTTCCTATGTTTCTTGTTTCTTAAAGTCTCTTCGGGCGAGGACGGGAATGGCCATCCCGGCCAATGTCCCGCAGGCGGAATCGGCTACTCGCCCATGACGAACTGCTGGCTGAAGCGCTGGTCCCCTTCCACCAGGTCGTGCATATCGTTGATGTCATGCCGAAGCAGGAGGGTGCGTTCCATGCCGACGCCGAAAGCGAAGCCGGAGTAGACGGTGGAGTCGATCCCGGCCGACTGGAGGACCTTAGGGTTGACCATGCCGCAGCCGCCCCATTCGATCCAACCGGGGCCGCCCTTCTTGTCGGGGAACCAGAGGTCCATCTCAGCGCTGGGCTCGGTGAAGGGGAAGTAGGAGGGACGCAGGCGGGTCTTGGCTTCAGGGCCGAACATGGCCACGGCCAGCTTATCGAGAACACCCTTGAGGTCAGCCATGGTCAGGTTCTTATCCACAGCCAGGGCCTCGCACTGGTGGAAGACCGGGGTATGGGTGGCGTCCAGCTCATCGGTCCGGTAAACGCGGCCGGGGCAGGCGATGTAAAGTGGCACTCCCCTGTCCAGCATAGCGCGAGCCTGCACGGGTGAGGTATGGGTGCGCATGACCATGTTGGAACCGACGAAACCGGCGGAATCTTTGGCCTGGTTGCCTTTGATGTAGAAGGTGTCCTGCATCTGGCGGGCAGGATGGTCAGGCCCGAAGTTCAAAGCGTCGAAGTCATGCCATTCGGTTTCCACTTCCGGTCCTTCGGCGATTTGCCAGCCCATGGAGACGAAGAAGTCCTGGACGTCCTCCAAAAGCTTGGGCAAGGGGTGCCGGGCCCCCAGAGGATGGCGGCGGACCGGCTGGGTCATGTCCACGGTCTCGGCGGCCAGCTGCCGGGCCTCTTCCTGAGCCTTGAGCTCGACCTCTTTAGCGTCGTAAGCGCGGCCGAAGTCGGCGCGGAGCTTGCCCATGAGCTTGCCCGATTCCTTCTTCTGGTCGGTCGGCAAAGACCCAATGGCCTTGCTGGACTTGGCCAAGACGGAGTCGCCTCCGGCATACTGGCCACGGACGGCTTTCAATTCGTCCAGATTCGTTGCGGCTTGGACCTTCTCGATGCCTTCCTGGACTGCGGAACTGACTGAGTCTGCGTCGAAGGCGAATTCGTCTGCCACGGGGCCCCTTTCACCATAATCACTATCAACTGTTCATCTGCCTGTGTAACCCGGTGAAAACGCAAAGCGCCAGCCATTCGGTCTTCCGACCTGCATGCTGACGCCATCGTGTCACACTTCTGACTTCGATTATCCCCACGTGTTAAGACATAGGCGACCGCGGATCATGGCGGAAAGACTGGAAAATCAAAGCGCCGACTCCAGTTGGCTGCGGTCAGTCCGCCATGGCCAGGGAATAAAGGATCACCGCGGCGCTCATGGCCACATTCAAGGATTCGGCCTTCCCATACAGGGGGATCCTCACCGCCTCTTGGCAGCGGTTGATCAGGGGATCGTCCAGGCCGCGGGCCTCATTGCCGAAAAGAACGATGGTCGGGGCGGAACCAGCCTTTTCCTGATCCTGTCCGGTCCGCCGCCATTCGTCCAGGAAGGCGGGCAGTTCTTTCACCGGGACCTGGTCCGTCCCATAAGCGTCGGCCGCAACCACCGTGGCTCCGTGTTCTTGGGCGAAAGCGAAGAAATCATCGATGCCCATACGAATGATCGGAAGGTGGAAAAGGGAGCCGGCCGTGGACCGGACCACTTTCGGATTGGTCTCGTCCACGCAATCATCGACCAAAATGACCCCATCCAGGCCAGCGGCATCAGCCAATCGGATGATGGTCCCTGCGTTGCCTGGGTCCCTCAGCTGCCAGCAAGCTGCGTAGAAGCCTCTGTTCTTGCTTCTATTTTCGCCCTTATCTTTGCCTATGCCCTTACCGTTGCCTATGCCTTTGTTCTCGTCTTTGCTTCTGGCTTTACCATGATCTCCATCATCGCTGCTACTCTGACGAAAGCCATCCCCAGTAGGAGGCTGATCGTCTACGGCTCCCTTCCTGACTACAGCCGCGATTCCCTGGCAATCCTTGCTGATCGCATCCATGACCTCAGCCGAGCAGACATGCACATGAATCCCTCTGTCATCAGCCTTGTACGCCAGATCTCCCACTACTGAATCAGCCTGGGATTCCTGGAACTGGAGGAAGTCCTGATCGCAATAAAGGTCCAGAACCTGGCCGGGCTTGCAACCGATCGCCTCCCGGACCCCTTGCGGCCCTTCCACCAGAAAGCGACCGTATTTCTTTCTGTTCTTAGCCCTAGCAAGGTCAGCGATGTGGCGGATGCGCTGGGAGCGGGGATTGGCAAGGATTTCCGAAGAGATAGGCATGGGAATATTATAAACGGCCGCCAGCCCTTGGCGTAAATGGCCGCGGCCATCCGAAGAGAAACGATAGAATAGATTTCATAAAAGCTGCTTATTTTGAGGAGGCCGGCCGCATGAGCCTGGCCGATGTCGACAAACCAACCATCCAGAACCCCGATGATGTGATCATCCGCGTCATCCGCACCTGCGTCTGTGGGTCCGGTCTGTGGTCTTACAAGGAAGGAGACCAGAAGGAGGCCCATTCCATCAACGGTGGCCACGAGGCGATTGGAATCGTGGAAGAGACCGGCGAGAAGATCACCACTGTCAAGCCCGGCGATTTCGTCATCGCCCCCTTCACCCATGGTTGCGGCCAATGCCAGGCTTGCCGGGACGGCTTCGATGGGACCTGCGACAATCATCCCGCCCCTACCAACTGCAGCAACGGCTTCCAATCCCAGTACCTGCGTTTCCACTACGCCAACTGGGCTCTGGTCAAAGTGCCGGGCAAGCCTGAGGATTACACCGAAGGGATGCTCAAGTCCTTGCTGACCCTGGCTGATGTGATGGCGACCGGCTACCATGCGGCCCGCTGCGCCGAAGTGAAGAAGGGCGACAAAGTCGTGGTCATCGGGGACGGGGCCGTTGGCCAATGCGCCGTCATCGCGGCCAAGATGCGCGGGGCCTCCCAGATAGTCCTCATGAGCCGTCATGAAAACCGGCAGAAGCTGGCCTTGGAGTCCGGGGCGACCGCCGTGGTGGCCGAGCGAGGCGAAGAAGGCATAGCCAAGGTCCGCGAGATCCTGGGAAGGCGAGGCTGACGCCGCTTTGGAATGCGTGGGTAAGGAGGCCTCTCTCCAGCAGGCTCTGGGCGTGGTTCATGGCGGCGGCCATGTGGGCTATGTAGGCGTCCCCCACTTCGGCGGAGTGAATCTGGTCAACAACTTCATCCACAACATCGCCATGGCCAGCGGCTCAGCCAGCGTGACCACCTACGACAAGCAGCTCCTGCTCAAGGCCGTCCTCGATGGGGAGATCAATCCCGGCCGGGTCTTCACCCAGACCTACAGCTTGGATCAGATCAACCAGGCTTATAAAGACATGGCCGACCGCAAGACCATTAAATCGTATGTGGTAGTGGATTAGTCGATTTTCTGGAAAACCTCGCAAAGGCAAGGGGCGTCTTCATGAAAGACCAACCCCTTGCCTTCATTTTTATATTCTTCCTTGAAAAAATCCAGGTGGACCTGATACCAGTAGTCGTAAGACCGGTCCCCTTCCCCTTCATGCCAGGCATGTTCCTGCGAGATCCGATTGAAAGGTATGACCTCCACGACCATGGTCTGCGTAACACAGACCGGATCCCCCTTCGAATCAAGGATGATATTGTACTCCCCGACTTGAGGAAGATGCTCATCCGGCTGGTAAAGCTCATAAGCGCTGGTAGTCGCGGTTTTGATTCCCCGTTTGACCAAAGCAGCCAGATAATCTTCCATTTCGGATCCCAAACCAAAAGCGAAGGCTTCCGGCTGAGGAATCTTTTCGGAATCAAGCCCGTGTTTGGCGCAGAAATCCTCCCAATAAACCTGAATCCGGGCTTGGTCAATGATTGGTTCTTCCGCTCCTGCCAATGCAAAACTCCTTCACCGGGTCATACCCTATATCGATACGGTTATGCCTTATAACAAAAACGAAGTTAGTCCAATCCCTAGAACTGACCGACTTTTTCTTCAAATACATCGTATATGGATAGTAGCTTACGGTAGGATGCCGGCTCTACCTGCCGTTCGTCACCTGATACTCGCGAATGAATCCGACGATTGCCGCTGCTGTCTGGCTTTGCTGATTAGCCCGGGAGATGGTAGCCGTACCATCGCCTTTTGCAGACCATAATCGCCGAACCGGGCGTGGTTGCCTCCCGGAATTTCCACGGTTTGCTGGGAAGTTACCGGAAGATTCTTTTTATACTTGGCCAGATGCGCCCTGTTAAGAACACCATCCTTGCTGCCATAGATGGTCAATACGGCCAGTTTCGTCCGCGAAATGTCCTGCGTACTATAGGCTGCCAGAAGTATGACCCCTTGGAGCTGGTCCGTATGCTTGGACGCGTACTGAGCGGCCATGGCTCCACCCATGGAATGGCCGGCGATCCACCAGCGGGAGACGGACCGATGCCGTGCTATGACCGAGTCGGCGGCCCCAGCTTTGAGAACCGCCAGATTGACCGGCATCTTGACAATCACGCAGTAATACCCCTGCTTAGCTAGGCGAAGCATCAAAGGCATATAGGCCGCCGGGTCGACCTTAGCTCCCGGATAAAAGACAATCCCCGTCTGAGCTTTGCGGTCGCCGACCACGATTTCCGACTTATTCTGCGCGACTTCCAAGGAAACAGCCTGCTGCGCGACCCGGTCATAGACCCCGTCCGCATGGTAATAGTCAGCCAGCCATACGCCCATTCCAGCCAGCGCAACGAGAACGACCGCCAACAAGGCAAGAAGAACCCGACGGGCCCAATTCCACCGCCGGGTCGGCCGCTCCTTGATTTCCTTCAAGACTTCATCTGGACTTACGCCTTCCTGGTTTGCCTGAATTACCTTGCCGGTCTTGCCTGTCTGATCTGCCTGATTCATCCGGCCTCTTTCCATCCTTGCTTGCTTGGAATTCCTGATTTTCCGAGCTAGGAACATCCTCATGATAGCCAGACACAGATAAATCATTGGCATTGTCAAGGAATTTATTTTCCTATTCCCCCTCCCATTCCCCCCCCCTATGGCGTATACGAAATGAGGTTATAAAAAACAGGCCCCTATTTTCAACCCTTCTTTTCTGTAACCTCGTTTCGTATACGCCGTTAAGAATCAACCAAAAATCATCAAAGGCTCATCAAAAAATAATCATCCATTAAATAATCACCGCATTATTACCCATCCTTCAACCTTGTCCCCACAGACTCTCTTTCCTTTCCACAGACTTATCCACATTTTCAAAGTCACCCTTGCAATGAGCCTGGGCCTGCGATTAGCTGGAAGCATGGTGTTTTTCGGAAAAGAGCCGCCGGCATCCGCCCTGATGCGTCATGCAGCCTGGGCCCGGCATCATCAGGAAATGCAGCGCCTGACCGCTATCCAAAAAAGGACTTCGCATCTGGTGATTCCCAGCCATTTGTCTGCGGCCCGGCTACTTGGACTGCCGGAAGTCGAGAGCATTACCATCCCTGATCTTTCCCCCGCAAAATCCAATCAGCCGCTTGAACCTGACGATTTCCAACCCGAGTGGCCGCCCATAGCAGACGGACGCAAGCAGGCACATGCCTGTGTTCCCTCGCGCGCGAACTTGTATCATCTGGTGGGTGTCTATACCCATATCTGGCCACCGGTCAGCGAACCGAGCTCCCTGATTGCACTCGGCGACATGACGACTTCATCGCCTGAAGCGGTTTTCGCCCAACTAGCAGCGACCTTCGAACTGCCGCGGCTTGTGCTTCTTGGCGACGCGATGATCTGCAGGGACCGTCGCTTGCGATGTTCGAGCAAAGACCGGATCCGCGCGTTTCTTAAGGCTAGCCCTGCTTTTCGTGGCAAAAAGAAATGCTGGCGGGCGCTGAACCTTATGGAGCCCGGCACCGATTCGCCTTACGAGACCTTGCTGCGCTTGATTCTGCTCTCTTCGGGGCTGCCTCTTCCCCAGGTGAATTATCGGATTGGCGATGGGACCTCTTTCCTCGTGGATTTGGCTTATCCTGAGCACAAGGTTGGCATTGAATATAACGGCACTCATCATCATGAACAGATAAGTGAGGATTTGAAAAGACAGAATGCCCTGATTTCGCGCGGATGGAAAGTTCTTTTCATTGAGCATTCCATGATTCAATCCCCTCAGGGACGACGGACCTTCGTCATGCAGGTGCGCCGGGCCCTGAACCGTGGCGAAGCTGGTCTGCCAAGTCTGAATCCCCGATCTTATCAGGAGCTCAGTGATTCCCGACATTGGAAGAAGGCATCACAATGAGGTAAGGTCCTGCCTTATTGCTAAGCGAGGGGAATGAAATGCAAGGTTTTGGCAGGCAAAGGGATGAAATGCAATGTCTGATTGTCAAATTGGGGAATATTGATGGAAGAAGGATGATGGAGATAGGCAAGGGGATTCAGAGGAAAAGGTCAGACAGATCAGATAGGTGCAAGCCGGCGTATACGAAACGAGGTTATAAAAAACAGGCCGCTGTTTTCAACCCTTCTTTTCTGTAACCTCGTTTCGTATATGGCGGCAGAGGATTTTAACCGCCCAAAGGCCAAACCATTCAGGGATTAAAACACCCAACAAGACCCAAAGTCCCAACCACCCAGGGCCCCAGCCATCAAACAAACAAACAAAAAGGCCCAGGATTGCTCCCAGGCCTTGAAAATCGATGAGATCGGAACTTGAATTTAGAAGCCGAACTCACGAGCGGTGTTGCGCAGGGTCTCAGCCGAACGTTTGAGGGCGGCCAGCTCTTCATCGGACACCGGGGTGTTCAGGTGGGTATTGACGCCGTTGCGGTTGAGCAGGGTGGGGACGGACATGCAGACATCGGAGATGCTGTGGAAATCCTCCAGCAAGGAGCTCACGGGCAGGATACGGTTGGAATCCTGCAGGATGGCCTTGATGATGTCCACGGCGGACATGGCGATGGCGTAGTTGGTGTTGCCCTTGCCCTCGATGATCTTGTAAGCGGCGTTCTTCACTTCCTGGTGAATCTTTTCACGCACTTCGGCGGTCAAAGGATTGTGGCCTTCCATTGGCTTCCAATCCATCATAGGAACGCCACCGATGGTGGCGGAAGACCAGAGTGGGACCTCGGAATCGCCGTGTTCACCGGCGATGTAGGCGTGCACGTTCTTCACGTTGACACCGGTCTGCTGACCAATCAGGAAACGCAGACGAGCGGAATCCAGATTGGTGCCGGATCCGAACATCTGGTTGCTGGGCAAGCCGGAAAGCTTGAGGGAGACGTAGGTGACGATGTCCACAGGGTTGGTGATCAGCATGTAGATGGCGTTAGGGGCCACGTTGACCACGCTGGGGATGATGGACTTCATGATGTTGATGGTGGCGCCGGCCAACTCCAAACGAGTCTGACCAGGCTTCTGGCGAGCGCCGGCGGTGATGACCACGATATCGGCATCGCGGCAGATCTCCACGTCATCGGAACCTTCGAAGGAGACGGTCGGATAGAAGCTGGAGCCGTGCTGCATGTCGAGGACTTCGGCCTCCACATGCTGCTTGGCGATGTCCTCAAGCACGATTTCGCGGGCCACGCCAGCTTGGGCGGCGGCGAAAGCGGTGGTAGAGCCAACGGCACCTGCACCGATGATGGCGAGCTTGGTAGGACGGCGTAAAGTCTTTTCCACAATTACCTCTTTAGATCTAGGATGTTTTCGCGCATGAACCCTGGAATTCCTTGGCTGCAGACCATAATTGACCAATCCGCAAGCGAGAGGATTTCATGGGTGCAACGCTGGAACCAGGTCCCATTATAACGGCTGGATTTGACGATTTTGGTCCGCGACAGGGCGGGGCCGAGGGGATGTCGAAGCGGAATCAAGCTGGCCGGCAGGCTGGTGAACAGGCTGGTCGACGGCCCGATCAGATCCCCGTTCAGAGGCCAAATCCTCGCTGGCGGCGATCAGGTGGACGGCCAGGCGGTCATCCACATCCGCCACCAGGTGGATGCCTTCCTCCTCATAGTCGATTTGGTCGATGTGCCCAAACTCACGAACTTGGGAGATGAGGGAGCCGGCCGTGTAAGGCACGAGGGCGTCCACATGCACGTCGGGCTTGGGCAGCCCCGCTTCCACGGCAGCCTTGAGCTCCTCCAGCCCCTGGCCGGTGGCGGCGGAAACGAAATGGGCCTCCGGGGCCAGATTCCGCAGGCGCTCCAAGGTGGCGGCATCGATGCGGTCGATCTTATTGAAGACCATCAGGCTGGGGATGCCGGCCACCCCAGGCACATCGGACAGGACAGCGTTGACCGCGTCGATCTGGGCGAAGGGGTCGGGGTGAGAGGCGTCAACCACATGGATGATGAGGGAAGCGTCGGCCGCCTCCTCCAAGGTGGATTTGAAGGCCTCGATCAGTTGGGTGGGCAGACGGCGGACGAAGCCGACCGTGTCCACATACATGAAGCGACGGTTCTCCGCCGTTTCACTCTGGCGGACGGCCGTGTCCAAGGTGGCGAAGAGGGCGTTCTCCACCAGCTCATGGGAACCGGTCAGGCGGTTGATCAGGGAGGATTTGCCCGCGTTGGTGTAGCCGACCACGGCCACGGTGGGCAGGGCGTTACGGCGGCGGGAACCTCGTTTGATTTCACGCGAGGGGGCCATCTGGGCGATTTGCTTGCGCAGCCGGGCCATGCGGGTGCGGATGATTCGTCGGTCCAGCTCAATCTGGGTTTCGCCCGGGCCACGGGAGCCGATGCCTCCGTTGACCCCGGCCGCCTGACCGCCGGCCTGCCGGGAGAGGGCGGCGCCCCAACCACGCAGACGGGGCAGCATGTATTCCAGCTGGGCCAGCTCCACCTGGGCCTTGCCTTCGCGGGAAGTGGCATGCTGGGCGAAGATGTCCAGGATGACGGCGGTGCGGTCCACCACCTTCACCTTGGTCACATCCTCCAAGGCGCGGCGTTGGGAAGGGGGCAGGTCAGCGTCGACCACGATGGTGTCCGCTTCGGTGGCGGCCACGATGGAGGCGATTTCGTTGGCCTTGCCCTTGCCGACGTAAGTGGCCGAGTCCGGTTTGAAGCGATGCTGGAGAACCCCGTCCATCACCTGCGCCCCCGCGGTCTGGGCCAAGGCGGCCAGCTCGCGCAAAGACTCTTCCGCCTGGGCGAAAGTGGTCTCCTTGCTGGACCAGACTCCCACCAGGACGACTTTCTCCAAACGGACCTGCCGGTATTCGACTTCGGTCACGTCCTGGAGTTCGCCCAAGCCGGTGATATGCCTCAGCTGATTGCGGCTTTCGCGCTCTTCCCAGGCCTCGCCATCGTCGCCGATCTCCCCGTTGACCTTACGGGCGAAGTCGGATCGGGCCGAGGCCCCGGCCTGTCGATCATCGGAAATCAGGACTTCGGAAGAGCCTGACAGAATCCCGCCTCCGAGCGATCCCTCGGATTCGGTTCCTTTTCCTTGAGATACCTGATCGACGAATGTCCGATCATTGCCCCTCAACGCTTGGCCGTTGATCTGAGACGCCTGATCATTATCACTGGCCTTGGTCTTGTCTTCATCCAGGATCCGGTCGGCCCGATGACGCCCGCCGGCCTTCCTCACGCTTTTATAGCTCGCTTTTGACTTATAAGCCTGCTTTCCCGTCTTTCCTGCCATTCAACCTCGAATTTCTGGTTTCCCGCTATTTCCCGCCATTCTACCAGTCTCTCAGGGATGTTTTCGCTGGGGATGTCCACAAGCGTAAGAATTCGGCTTCCTCCAAGGAGAGGAGGGAAAGAAAAGGAGAAAGGAATGGGGAATGGAAGGGAAGGGAAGGAATAAAAAGGGAATGAAAAGAAAGCGACTCATCTGGATGCCAGAAAAACAGAGATCAGAAATCAAAAAACAGAAAGCAAAAAGAAAGTCCCATGAAATTGATGGGCGTCAATTACTTCCCTCTCCCTTTCCCCTACCCTGCCAATATCAGACCTCCGCAGCAGCGGGGGCCGACGACGAACAAGGAGCATCCGATGGCTACTGTGCAGAATTTCTTCAACGGGCACAAAAAACACGACCTGATCCTGATGACCATCCTCCTGGCCTTGGCCCTGATAGGAAAGGTCGCCCATATCCCTTGGCTTTTTACGGCCGGAATGATCCTGGCCGCCGCAGCCGGCGGCATCCCCCTGCTTCTGAGAGCCATCAGCTCGCTCAGATACAAGGTGATCTCCATCGAGCTATTGGTCTCCATCGCCGTCATCGGAGCCATCATCATCGGGGAATACAGCGAGGCTGGAATCGTCGTCTGGCTCTTTTCCCTAGGAGATCTCTTGGAGGAGGCGACGCTCGAAAAGACCCGGCAGTCCATCAAGGACCTGGTCGCCATGGCCCCAAAGACGGCTTTGAAAATCATCTCCCCAGTCGACCGGGACCCCATCGAAGTGGATATCGACGACATAGACCAGGGCGATTACCTCCTGGTCAAAACCGGGGGCCAGGTCCCGGTCGATGGGGTCGTTCTGGATGGCGAAGGCCATGTGGATGAGTCCAGCATAACCGGAGAGCCTAACCCCAGCCATAAACGGAAGGGGGATCAGGTTTTCGCCGGCACCCTCCTGGTCAGCGGAACCGTGGCCCTGCGAGCCCAAAAGGTCGGCGAAGATACCACTTTCTGTCAACTGATCAAGTTGGTGGAGGAGGCGCAGGACAGTAAAACCGAAGCCCAACGCTTCATCGACCGCTTCTCCCAGTACTACACTCCCCTGGTCCTCCTCATCGCCTTGATCACCGGACTGGTCAGCAAAAACATCCGGCTGGCCATCACCATCCTGGTCTTGGGCTGCCCCGGAGCCCTGGTCATCGGGGTCCCGGTTTCCACCGTGGCCGGAATCGGCCGGGCGGCGAAACAAGGGATCCTGGCCAAAGGATCCAACGTCTTCGCCCAGCTTTCCCGGGTCGACTCCTTCGTTTTCGACAAGACGGGAACCCTCGCCCAAGGCCGGCCGGCGGTCACCGAGGAGCGGAACCTCGCCGGAGTCCCACAAGAGAACCTGCGCCTTCTGGCCAGCGTCGAGCACGAATCCGACCACCCTTTGGCCCAGGCCATCCAGGCCTATGCCCAGGAAAAGCAGGTCGGGGAAAGGATGGCTCTTCTGCCGGTCGAACGCAGCCGGGTGGTCGAAGGCCGAGGTTTGGAGGCCCTGATAGGAGAGGAAAGGATCCTGGTCGGCAATGAACGGTTGATGCGGGAAAATCACATCGACCTGTCCGCGGCTGACCTGCCGGCCACCAGCACCCATGTGCTCATGGCCCGCAAAGGACGCCTGACCTATGCCTTGGGGATTTCCAATCCCCTGCGACCTGACGCCTTGCGAACCCTGACCGAGTTGAAGTCCATGGCGAGGAGATCCCAGTTGATCCTCCTGTCCGGAGACCGTCAAGAGAACGTGGAGGCCACGGCCGCCGGCCTGCCCATCGACCAGATGAAGGGGGGCTTCCTTCCCCAGGATAAGGATGACTTCATTCAGGACCTGCAAAGACGTGGGCACCGCGTGGCCTTCGTGGGCGATGGGATCAATGACAGTCCGGCTTTGACCCGGGCCGATGTAGGGATCGCCATCGGCAGCGGTACCCAGGTGGCCATCGAGGTGTCGGACATCGTCCTGGTCAAATCCCGCTTCTCCCAATTGGTCTCGACCCTCTTCTACGCCCGGAAGACCATGGCCAACATGCGGGAGAACATCGCGATCGCCGTCCTGACCGTGGTCCTGCTCCTGGTCGGTCTTTTCGCAGGGTACATCCATATGGCCTCGGGCATGTTGATCCATGAAATCAGCATCCTGGCGGTCATTCTGAACGCCTTGCGGCTCATCCGGGCATGAGCCGGAAAATTTTCGAATAATTGACCGATGTCAATTATTCGGCTGGGGAAAAGGGAGACAATGATCCTGTTCCCGGTCACGAACCGAAAAACGCGGCCGGCAAGCAAAACAGGCAAAACCAGAAAACAAGAAAGCGAGGATGGTCGCCATGGAAGAAATCACAGTGAGTCTGAGCGGGATGACCTGCCCCTCCTGCATGACCAAAATCCAAAAAGCCGTCGAAGGGCGGCCAGGAGTCAGCGAGGTGAAGGTCCTCTTCAACGCCGGCAAAGTCAAGGCGCACGTGGAGGATCATATGACTTCCGTCCAAGACCTGACGTCCGTCATCACCCAACTGGGCTATACGGTCGACAAGGTCAGGGTCAAGGAATCGTAAAACCACAAGCCAGGAAAGCATGGGATTCCAAGGAACCACCAGGAACCATCAACAACCACCAAAAACCAATAAACAAACAATAAACAAACGACCACCAAAATCAAGAGAAATCAACAAGAAATCAACAAGGAAAGGAACTGAACGATGGCAAAAGCGCAAAAAGCCCCGCAAACGATCGAGGCCGCCTACGAGGAGGAAAGGGCCCGCAGCGAGAAAGAGCACCATCTGCCTTCCGCCGGGGCCATGATCGGCCATGTCAACTCCAACCTGGTCATCCACCTGCTCAAGATCGAGCAGGCCCGTCTTTTCGCCGGCGGCCCCACCTCCTTTTTCCTGGAGGAAGTGGCCTCTCAATGGCAAAAGGCCGAAGCGGCATTCCTGATCAAGATCAACGATTCCCTCTTCTCCGAGGGGGACCTAATCCCCACCACCACGGACGAGTTCCTGCAATTCAGCATGGTGGAGCAATCGGCGGCCGGCAAATACGCGCAGGGGCAGGACCAGCTCTTCGGCTTGATCAAAGACTTCGACACCCAGCTCCTGTTCGTGGAGAGGGCGGAGAAGCTGGCGAGGAAGGAAGGGCATTTCGGGCAAGTCAGGCTGATGGAGGAGCTTGACTCCTGGCTGAAAGAGCAGATCGCCCGAGGGCAGAAATTCCTGGGGCATGAGGTACGGGAAGGCCTTTACCAGGAAGAGGACGATGAGGAAGATGATGAGGATTAGACTGATTGACAGGTGAGACGAGTGAGACGGGTGGAAGACGATAGGCTGGAAGGCTGAAGTCTGAAGGCGGAAGGTAAGAGGGCCGGCAAGCGAAGAAACACAGGCAAAAGAACACAGGCAAAGGAGCGCGATGAACACGGAAACCGATCATGACCATGCCCACGACCCAGGTCAGGCAGGGCGGCCCCACCTGTGCGTGCAGCTGGTCCCCCTCTTCAAACAGCTCCCATGGGAGGATCAGGAACGAATCGAAAACCTGGTCCATCGCAGGCATTTCGCCAAAGGTGAAGTCGTCCTCCGCCCTGGCTGTCCCAGCCAACTGGTCATCGTTGAGCATGGCCGGGTTCACATCAACCGCCTGAATTCCGACGGGGCCACAGAGTTCCAAGGAGTCATGGAAGGCGGGGACTTCACCGGCCAAGATTGGCTTTTCGGCCATCGCAACGAGGACATCTTCCTGGAAGCTAGGTCGGACACCGTCGTCTGCACCATCCCGGCCGACGCCTTCCACCAGCTGTTGGTCTCCCAGTCAGAGCTTGCCTATCAGCTGCTCCGATTCACCCTGGACCGGGACGACCGCCTGCAAAGACAGATCCATTATCTGACCCTCCCCCGGGTGGAGGACCGGATCAGGGCCTATTTCGCCGACCTGGGCCGTCAAGAGAGGTCCTCCCGGGTCCATCTGTCTTTCAGCCTGGCCGAGCTGGCTTCATATCTGGGCACCAGCCCGGAGACCCTCTCCCGGAAGATGGGCCAGGCCCAGCAGGAAGGTTCCGTGCTCAAATTAGGGCATCAGTGGTATCAGGTGAACCCGCGGATCCTGCCTTCTCTAAGGCCAGCAACCTCTCTTTGACATCCAGCCCGGCCGCATAACCGGTCAGCTTTCCTCCGGCCCCCAAAACGCGGTGGCAGGGAATGAGGAGGGAGACCTTGTTATGCCCGACGGCGAAACCGACCGCCTGCGCGGACATATGCTCCTTCCCTTCCTCCTTGGCCAGCCGGTCCGCGATCCGCCCGTAAGTGGTCGTCCGCCCGTAGGGAATCTCCCTGAGAATCCGCCAGACGGCCTCTTGGAAAGGGGTGCCGCTGACTTTCACCGGGGGGATCGGCCCCGGATCATGACCGGCGAAATAGGAATCCAGCCAGGTCTTGGTCTGGATGAACACCGGCAAACGGTCAAGCCCCACTTCCTGGTAGGAACCGGGGTCATCAAGGTTCACCCCAGAGGCGAAGTATTTCTGTTTTTTGAACCAAATCCCCGTTACCGCCTGGCCGTCGGAGGCGAGGGCCAAAGTGCCGAGCGGGGAAGGGTAATAGCTGAGGAAGCAGGTCTGAGACATTGTCACCTCCCATGGAATCGGTGCTTTTCGCTGCTTGACGGATATAATGACGACGGATATGAAGACTTTCTGCTATCGATTTTAGGGGGACCCCATGGCAGACCAATACTTTTCCGCCCAGCCTTCCTCAGAGGACAGCCGCCAGGTCATCGAGGTAGACATTCAGGGGATCCCCACGACCGTGGAGACATCCCATGGGGTCTTTTCCTCCCATCGGCTGGATTTGGGGACCAGGGTCCTTTTGAAGGAAGTGCCCGGTAGGGCCGCGGACGAGGCCGAAGGTCACCGGGTGAAAAACTGCTTGGACCTGGGTTGCGGCTGGGGTCCGATTTCCCTGGCCCTGGCCCGCGAATACCCCCAGGCCACGGTCTGGGCCTTGGATGTGAACGAAAGGGCCGTCGAGTTGACCAAGGCCAACGCCCGTCGCAATCACGTGGCTTCGGTGCAGGCTGGGACGGCCGAGAGCCTGGCAGCGGACTACGGACAGGCCTGGGAAGAGGCCCGGTTCGACCTGATCTGGTCCAACCCTCCCATCCGGGTAGGCAAGGAGGAACTCCACGCCCTGCTGTCGACTTACCTGACCCGCTTGGCTGAGGGAGGTTACGCCTATCTGGTCGTTCAGAAGAATCTGGGAGCGGATTCCCTGGTCCCCTGGCTGGCCCAGCATCTCGACGACCATTTTTCGGTCAGGAAAAAAGCTTCAGCCAAAGGATACCGGGTAATCGAGGTCCATCGGTCTTCCGAGACGAATACACCAGGGATGACAGCTGGGGAATCAGCCAATAAGGCTGCCGGCGGACCAGTAGCCGACGAAAGATCGGAAGAATCCGCGGAGGCGCAGGCATGAGTCTGGTCTTCTCCTACCCTTCCGAGCTGCCGGTCAGCGAAGCCCGCGAGCACATCATGGCCGCCATTCGGTCCAGCCAGGTGGTCATCGTCAGCGGTCAAACCGGCTCCGGAAAAACAACCCAGATCCCCAAAATGCTGCTGGAACTGGGCCGGGGCACCCACGGCAAGCAGATCATGCTCACCCAGCCCCGCCGACTGGCCGCCCGAACCGTGGCCGAGCGCATAGCGGACGAGATGGAGACCAAACTGGGCGGGGAAATCGGCTACCGGGTGCGTTTCACCGATGAAAGTTCGGCTTCCACTCGGCTGTGCGTGGCGACCGATGGCATCCTTTTGGCTCACATCCAGCGAGACCCGCTTTTGACCGCCTACGATACCATCATGATCGATGAGGCCCATGAACGCAGTCTCAACATCGACTTCCTTTTGGGATATCTGAGCCAGCTCCTGCATAAAAGGCGGGACCTGAAGCTGATCATCACCTCGGCTACCATTGATTCCCAGAAATTCCAGGACCATTTCAGCCAGGTCATCGGCAAGGAAGTGCCGGTTATCGAGGTCAGCGGGCGGACTTATCCGGTGGAGATCGTTTATGAACCGACCGGCGGCTTCCCCGCCCTGATGCAGTTGGTCCCCGGTTTCGCCGATTCCGCTGCGGACCCTTCGGACGTTCCTGCCGCCGTCGCCCGGTCCTGCATGGAGCTGGTGGTCTTGTCCGCCCGGGAGCGGGGCCCCCGTGACATCCTGGTCTTCGCTTCCGGCGAGCGCGATATCCACGAGTACGCGGATGCCATCTCCCAGGCCCTGGGGCCCAAAAGAACCGACCCCCGCCGGCCTGATTCCTTGGAGATCGTCCCCCTTTACGCCCGTCTGAGCGCCAAGGAGCAGCACAAGGTCTTCGAAGAGCACAGCCGGCAAAGGATCATTATCGCCACCAATGTGGCCGAGACTTCCTTGACCGTTCCCGGCATCCGCTTCGTGGTGGATCCCGGTTTCGCCCGTATCTCCCGTTATTCCAAGGCGGCCAAGGTCCAGAGGCTGCCGGTGGAGGCCATCTCCCAGGCCAGCGCCGACCAGAGGGCGGGCCGATGCGGCCGCGTGGCCGACGGCATCGCCATCCGCCTTTATTCCCAGGCCGATTACGAGTCCCGGCCCCGTTTCACCGACCCGGAGATCCAGCGCACTTCCCTAGGGGCCGTGGTCTTGCAGATGCTCTCGATAGGAGTAGCCCATACGGCCCAGGACATCACCGATTTCGGCTTCATCGACCCTCCCGACATGAGGTCGGTCACCGACGGTTTCAATGAGCTGGCCGAACTGGGGGCCATCAGACGCAAGCGGGGGGATATCCGGCTGACCGGCATCGGCCGCCGCCTGGCCCGGATACCCATCGACGTCCGCCTGGGCCGCATGATCATCCAAGCCTCCCGGATCAGCCCTAGGACTTTAGCCTCCGTCCTCGTGATCGTCGCCTTCCTCAGTCTGCAGGACCCTCGGGAGAGGCCGGAAGAGAAGGCGGACGAGGCCGACCGCTTGCATAACCGTTATGCTAATCCTTCCAGCGATTTCCTCACCATGCTCAATATCTGGGACGCCTTCTTCCAGGCGGATGGAGACCTGAGCAACTCCGCCCTACGCCGCAAATGCAAGAACGAGTACATGAACTTCCTACGAATGCGCCAGTGGAAAGACCTTTACAGCCAACTGCGGTCCGTTTGCAAAGACATGCGGTGGACCTTGGACGACCCCTACCCCATCAGCCGGCCTGACCTGGAAATCCGCCAACTGCCCGACAACCAGCAGGCCGCCCATAGCCTTTGTTGTTCCTGGGACGCTGACGGCGTCCATCAATCCATGTTGGCCGGTCTTTTGAGTTCGCTCGGCATGCAGGTGGTCAGGGAGCCCAAGGCTTCCGACTTCTCCGGCTTGTCCGGGGCGCAAAGGGCCAGGGCCATCAAGCGGGCGCAAAAGGCGTCGAAGAACAATTATCAAGGCTCTCGGGGAATCCGCTTCTCCATCTTCCCTGCTTCCACGGTTTTCAAATCCACCCCGGCCTGGGTGATGGCCGGAGAATTGGTGGAGACCTCCCGCCTGTGGGCTCGGACCGCGGCCGCCATCCAACCCGAGTGGGCGGAGGAATTAGGAAAGGACCTGACCAGGACCACTTACGCCGAACCTCATTGGTCGGCGACGGCCGGGGCGGCCATAGCCCAATCGACCGTGCTTCTTTACGGCCTGCCCATCGTCCAGAACCGGCCGGTGCAATGGGCCTCGGTCAACCCCGCCCAGGCCCGCGAATTCCTGATCCGCCAAGGCCTGGTGGAAGGCGACATCCGTCAGCGTTTTCCTTATGATTCCTTCGTGAGTGGCAACTTGAACGTCCTGCGGGAATCCGATGAGGAATCGCACCGGACCCGCCGGATCGCCCGGACCATCACCGATGATGACCTCTTTGATTTCTATGACTCCCGCCTACCTGAATCGGTGACCACTCTGGCCGCCTTGGGCTCCTGGTGGAAGAAGGAGCATGGGACCTATCCCCACCTTCTGGATTTCTCGGCCGATGCCGTGGACCGGCTTTCCTCCAACTCGCTCAGCGACTTCCGTCTGGAGGATTACCCCAATATCTGGCATGCCAGCGGGACTGATGGAAGCCAGATTGACCTGCCTTTGACCTACCTGTACGACCCTCATTCAGACAAGGATGGGGTCACCGTCCACATCCCCCTGTCAGCCTTGTCCCGCCTGCGACCGGAAGAGTTCTCCTGGAACGTGCCCGGTCTGCTGGACGACCTGATCATCGCCACCATCAAATCCTTGCCCAAATCCATCCGGGTCCAGCTCATCCCCGCCCCCGACACGGCGGCGAAGATCAAGACCTGGCTCCTGGACCATGAGGATTCCCTCCCGGAGGATTCCGACTTCACCCATGCCTTCACTCAGGCCGCCATCGCTGTAGCCGGAGCCGATATTCATCCTCAGGACTTCAACCAGGAGCAGAGGAATCGCCTGCCTGATTTCGTCCGCATGACTTTCAGCGTGGAGAAAGATTCCAAGGGCCACAGGCAAGGCGACCGCCTGAATCGCAAAGGCCAGGGACAAGCCGAGCGAGCCTTTTTCTCATCCTCCAGCGCTTCCCGGGCCCAGGTTCTGGGGGAATCCAAAGACCTGAAAGAGCTGCAGCTGCGTTTCGCCCAAGCGGCCCAAGCGTCAGCCCGCAAAGAAGTGGAGAGACAAGCCCTCAAGGCTGGAGCCCAAGGCAAACACGTGGCCAAGGCGACCATGCTGACCCAGGCGGGAGCCTCCTCCAAACCCAAGGCCGTCATGCTCTGGGAGACAGCGGCGAAAAAGCTGGAACTGCCAGCGGAGCGGATCTCTTCCCGCTGGTTGGGCAAGGAAGCCCTCATGCTGGCCTCCGCCCCTTACAAGTCCACGGCTGACCTGGTGGCGGACCTCCAAATGGCCGCCATCAAGCGGCTCCTGCCCCAGGTGGATTCGGTCTCCTCGGACGCCCAGCTGGAGGAAAGGATCTCCTCCGTCACCGATATTTATGAGGATACGGTTTACTCGGTGGCCAAAGATGTGATCAAAGGCCTGGAGTCTTACGCCCAAGCGGAAAAGGCGGTGACGGGGACGGTCAGTCTGCACTTGCTGTCCGTGCAGCAATCGATCAAGGAGCATCTGGCCAGCCTGGTCCATCCCGGCTATATAGCCGAGACCCCGGCCGAGAACCTGTCCCGAATCGACGTCTATTGCCAAGCCGACCTCATGCGTCTGCAGAAGGCCAAAGCCAACGCTTCCCGGGATGTGCAATGGGCTTGGGAGGCGGAAGAGGCTCATGGGCTGGTCGATCGGACCCACGCCCTGACCGGGAAGACCCCGGCTGGGCCGCAGCATGACCAGGCTGTGAAAACCGAGGTCAGGATTCGCTGGATGTATGAGGAATTCCGGATTTCCCTGTGGGCCCAGGAATTGGGGACCCCGCATCCAATCAGCCTGCAGAGGATGAAGAAGGCTTTGGCCAGCTAGGATTCCTAAAGCCGGGGCAGATATTGGGCCAGCTCGTACTGGGTCACCTGTTGGCGGTACTGCCTCCATTCGGCGTGCTTGTTACGCAGGAAGTACTCGAAGACGTGCTCTCCCAATATCTGGGCCACGAAGTCGGACTTCTCCATCTGCTTCAAGGCCGAATCCAAAGATCCGGGCAAAGGCTGGATGCCCATGGCCATGCGTTCCCCGTCGGTCAGGTCCCAGACGTCATCGGTGGTCGGCTCCTCCAATTCCATCTGCTTGTCGATCCCGTCCACCCCGCAGGCTAGCAGGAGGGCGAAAGCCAGATAAGGATTGCAGGTGGGATCCAAAGCCCTGAACTCGATCCGAGCGGAGTCGGTCTTGCCGGGCTTGTACTGGGGAATCCGCAGGAGGGCGGACCGGTTGTTGTGCCCCCAGCAGACGTAGGACGGGGCTTCCGCCCCTCCCCAGAGCCGCTTGTAGGAATTCACATACTGGTTCATGACCGCGGTGATCTCCTGGGCATGGTAGAGGATGCCGGCAGCGAACTGCCGGGCCGTCCGGGACATGTTGAACTCTTCGCCGGCTTCATAGAAGGCGTTGGAATCCCCCTCGAACAGGGAAAGATGGGTGTGCATGCCGGACCCGGGCTGGTCGACCAGAGGCTTAGGCATGAAGGAGGCGTAGATCCCCCGGTCCAAGGAGATCTCTTTGACCAAGGTTTTGAAGGTCATGACGTTGTCGGCGGTCTCCAAGGCGTCCGCATGACGCAGGTCGATCTCGTTCTGGCCCGGCCCCGCTTCATGGTGGGAGAATTCGACCGGAATCCCCAACTGTTCCAACTGGCTGACGGCGGCCCGGCGGAAATCCATACTGGAGGACCGAGGGACTTGATCGAAATATCCCCCTTCGTCGATGGGGACCGGGGGTCTGGTCCAGTCGGATTGCTGCTCGAAAAGATAGAATTCGATTTCCGGATGGCAGTAGAAGCTGAAACCCTTCTCTTTGGCCTTATCCAGGGCCATCTTCAGCACATGGCGGGAATCGCCCAGGCTGGGTTCTCCTTCAGGGGTGAGCACGTCGCAGAACATCCGGGCCGTCAGGCCGGCCTTGTCGGCCCCTTCCATGGGGAGGATCTGGAAGGTGGAGGCGTCGGGTTTGACCAGCATGTCGTCTTCGGATACGCGGGTGAGGCCTTCCACGGCGGACCCGTCGAAACCGATCCCTTCTTCCAAGGCATCTTCCAACTCCGCCGGGGCTATGGCCACCGACTTGAGCTGGCCGAGTACGTCCGTGAACCAAAGGCGGACGAAGCGGATGTCGTTTTCCTCGACCGAGCGAAGGACGAATTCTTGCTGCGCGTTCATAGTCCTAGCATAGCGCAGGCTGGGCCTACCGCTCACCATCCCATTCCAGCAGGAACTCGTCGACGAAATCCCGCATGAAACGTTCCCTTTTGGCGGCCATCCTCTTCGCCGCTTGCGTGTTCATCAAGGCACGAAGCTTGAAGAGCTTCTCATGGAAATGGTTGATGGTCGTGGATTCGTTCGACCGGTATTCCTCTTCATCCATATGAAGACGGGGTTGGATGTCAGGGTCGTACATGGGCCGGTGGCGGCTGCCCCCGTAGGCGAAGGCCCGGCCGATGCCGATGGCACCCAGAGCGTCCAACCGGTCCGCGTCTTGGACGCATTCGCCTTCCAAACTGTCGGGGATGACCCCGCCTGTCCCTTTGAAGGAAACCTGGTCTATGATATGGCAGATGCCACGGATCGAGCCCCGATCGACCCCTTGCCCCAGGAGGAAAGAGACCGCATGGTCCTTGTTCTCATAGGTCTGAGGGGATAGTTTGATGTCATCGGCGTCATGAAGCAGGGCGGCCAGCTGGACCGTGAACAGGTCGGCCCCTTCGCATCGGGCCAGGGACGTCGCCATCCTATAGACCCGCATGGTGTGGCCGACGTCGTGACCGCTGAAATCCTGCGAAAACAGCGCGGTCACATAGTCTTTGGCCGCCTGAATGATCGCTTCATGATTCATGTCCGGCTCCATCGGGGCCCTCTTCGTGAAGACCCGTCTGATTCGTTCAGGCCTTCAGAGAGGCGCCGCAGGAGGTGCAGAAATTGGAGTCAGACTTGACAGGGGCTCCACACTGGGGGCAGAGCGGGCCGGAAGCGCCTGGCGCAGGGGTGGCGGCCTCGGAAGCGTTGAACTCCGGGGTCTCTCCCATAAAAGGAGTCTGCTGCTGGAAGGCATTCGGCTGGCTCTGCGCCTGCGGATCAGACGCTTGCCGGGCAAATGCCTGCTGGTTCTGCGCCGGTTGGTAGGAGGCCTGCTGGAAAGAAGCCTGTTGGAAGGCGGGCTGCTGATTCGACGCCTGCCGGGTGGAGAAAGTCGGCAAAGAACCCAGGAGCCCCAGGGCCTTGCGCTTCTGACCATCCAAAAGGAACAAACCAAGAGTGGCGACGACCATGTCGAGGCATCCCAGCAGGGTGATCCAAGGGCCAGGACCGGAAACGACGCTCACAGCAGCCGAGGCCAGAGCCCCGTAAGCGGAGAGGGCCGACTTGGCTTGGGAAATCTGATTCGCCTCAACCGCCATGCAGATGACGGTCATGACCAAGGCCGCGATGGACGTGGCGAAGGCGATGGTGGTGAAGATCTTCTTACGCAGGACCGTGAAGACAACCGCGACCACGGCAAGAATCAGGATGACGATACCTAAGTCGATCCCATCCTTTGACTTGATCAAAGACACGGACATGCTCTCCGTGGTACCGATGTTGGCTTTCACGGTGACCGCCGGCAGAAAGACCCCGATCAGAACGAGCAGGGCTCCGGCATAGGCGATCAGCTTCAACAAGTTCTGCCGCATGCCGCCAAGAACGAAATACCGGGAATCCGCCATGCCGAGGGAATCGTAGAAACCGTTATTGGTCTTGGGCAGGATCATATCGGTGACGTCGACGTCGGCCGCCGGCTGGGGCTGTTGTGGCTGACCCATCGGATTCATGGGGTTGGGCTGCTCAGGCTGAGACTGCCAGGCCGGATTGGGCTGACCCAGCGCCGGCTGGGGCCGAGGTTGATCCATCGGACCGGCTTGTCCCATCGGTTGGGGCTGAGGCTGGCCCGTCGGGGCGGGATCGGGATACTGGTTGGTCATACTTCTCTCCTTTTCAGGTAGAAATGGGCACTATCGTTTTCACATTCTACCGGAAGGGGCGGCTCAAAGAAGGCTTGAAGCGACGAAAGATGAAACGGGCGGCCAAGGCGGCAGGTAGTTTCACTTAAATTTACAGAGATTCATGGTAATCTACAGAAATTCATTGAAATCCGCTAATTCACTTAAGGAATTCGCCGATGACCTCGTAGGCCTCCACCTGGCTCATCTTCCCGCTATCGATCAGATCCGCCCCCTGCTCCTGCAAGTCCTTCAGGGAGAGGGACCCGGTCAGCAGGTCTTCGACGAAGAGGGCGGTGGAAGACAGCACCAGAGGAGGGGCGAAGGAGTCGCCTTCCTGCCCTCCGGTCCACAAGTGCATGTCCACCTTGTCCGCCCGATTGACGGCCAAGACCAAGCCGAATCCGTTGACCATGGATGTCAACTGTTTGGCGGCCTGTTCGGGCCGATCGCCGTCCAAGTCGGTCAGAATGGCGCAGGCCCCCTGTGGAGAGTCAAGACAGAGAGCCGAAATCTGGGAAAGCTTGCACAAGGCGGCGAGAAAGCGGGCGGACCGCAACTGGGTGATGAGAAGGGCGACTTTGGCCTTATTGCCTAAGATCCCCTGCAGCTGCTCATCGAAATCCTCCAGCTGGTCCAAGTCCTGATCCAAGCCGTCACCCAAGTCCTGACCCCAATCATCGCCCAAGTCCTGACCCGAAGAACCGTCGTGCGCCGAGAAGGAGGCGAACTCGCTTTCGAAGTCGGACAAGGCCTTGTCGATCTCTTCGTCCGACAATTCGTCTTCCCTCTCTTCGCCCTTTCTTTGGCGGTTACCCTCGTTCATCTTGCCTTGGTCGTTCGAACCGTTCAATCCCTTCGGGCCCTTTGAATCATTCGGACCGTTCGAGCCACCCATGTCGTCCGAGCCGTTCGTCTCGTTGATGTCATCTGCCTCGTTCATAGTCCCACCTTAGCAAAGGCTCCCTCACCAAGCGGTTCGGCCATTTTGGCCTTCTTCGCCGATTTCTTCCCCGCGGCGATCATCAGCTTGATGCGGTTGAGCTGGTTGGCCTCGGAAGAACCGGGATCGTAGTCGATGGAGACGATGTTGGCTTCCGGATGCTGCCGACGGATCTCGTGGAACATCCCCCGGCCGGTCACATGGTTGGGCAGGCAGGCGAAAGGCTGGGCGCAGATGATGTTGGGGGTCCCGGTCTCGATCAAGTCCACCATCTCCGCGGAAAGAAGCCACCCCTCCCCCGCTTGGACGCCGATGGAAGTGACCGTCTGGGCCTTCTCCATAAGCTCAGGGATGGTCGCGTCCAGGGAGAACTTGCCATGGGAGAGTGCGAGCGCCTTCTCCACCACGTTCCGGTATTTCTCCGCCAGAAAACGGGCCAGTTTGCGCACGGGGACGGCCTTGAAGTCCTGCCCCAGAACCCGCTGGTTCCATGTATAGGAGTACATGGTCTGGGTCATGAACTCCATCATGCCGGGGACCACGGCCTCGCAGTCCTGGGACTCGATCACCCTGACCACGTTGTTGTTGGCGTCCGGCTGGTATTTGACCAGGATCTCGCCGACCACGCCGACCCGGGGCTTGCGGGGGATGCGGCGCAAAGGCAGGGAGTCGAAGGCCCGGACGATGCCCCGGCATAGTTGGCTGTAAGTCAGATAGGGCCTGCCGTAATGTTTCTTCGCGGTCGTGGAAAAACCGTGATGTTCCAGAGTCTCGCGGCCGATCGCATCCCAGCGGGCGTAGAGCCGGTCCGCCGACCCCGCCTCCTGTTCGTAAGGCCGGGTCCGGTAGAGGACTTTCATGAGCAGATCCCCCAGATAGAGGGCCTTGACCGCCCGGTGCAGCAAGGCGGGGGTGATGCTGAAACCGGGGTTGTCCACGAACCCCTGAGTGGAGATGGCGATGACCGGGACCTGAGGGTAGCCGGCATCCACCAGGGCCTTGCGGATTAAGCCATAATAGTTGGTGGCCCGGCACATGCCTCCGGTCTGGGTGATGGCCAGGGCCACATGGTCGGGGTCATACCGGCCTTCGGCGATGGCGTTGACCAGCTGACCGACCACCAGGATGGAGGGATAGCAGGCGTCGTTGTTCACGTATTTCAGGCCGAACTCGATATCGGCTTTGGAGGCGTGTTCCAGCAGCTCCGCCTTGTAGCCCCCGGAACGGAAGACCGATTCCAGAAGGCCGAAATGGACGGGCGACATCTGAGGCAGGAGGATGGTATGGGTCTTCTTCATCTTTTTGGTGAAGGGGACGATTCTGGCGTATTTGGACATGGTGGCGCCTTTGCGGACCGTCCGGTGGAAACCGGTGGTCGTCGTGGCCCCGGAGGCCCGTTTGGCCCTTTCCTCTACGGCGGCCTTGAGGGACCGCAGGCGGATCTTGGCCGCGCCCAGGTTGCTCACTTCGTCGATCTTGAGGACGGTGTAGACGTCTTCCTTCTCCCCGAGGACCTCCTGCACCTGATCGGTGGTGATGGCGTCAAGCCCGCAGCCGAAGGAGTTGAGCTGGACCAATTCCAGACTGGGATACTGGGAGACGAAGCGGGCGGCCGCGTAAAGCCGGGCGTGATAGGCCCACTGGTTCATGACCCGCAAAGGAGGCCGACTTCCCTGGCTGTCGGCGTAGACCTGATGGGAGGAATCGAAAGCCTCCTGGAGGGGGTCATCATATTCGGCCACGGTGGCATAGTCGCCGGAAGCGGTCTTGGATCGACCTTGCAAAGTCGCCTGGCCGGTCGACCCGAGTCCAGCTGACCCAAGTCCGGCAGGCCGCGAAGCCAATCCCAGGGCCGCCTGCCCATCGGAGATGAGTTTGGCCCCCCGCAGGTTGTAAGGGTCATACCCGTCATCCACCTGGCGGAAGCCGTCCTTGGTATGAAGCCGGGGGTTTGCCTCCTCTTCGCCGATGAAGGGGGTCAAGTTCAGTTTCCGTCCCGGCTCCAGCCAGGAGACGGAATCCTCGGTCAGAACCACCATCCCCATGGTGCAGATGGCTTCGGGGATGCCGTGGTTGATCTCCGGGTCCACATGATAAGGCCGCCCCGCCAGGACGATCCCCCTCAGGCCGTGCTCTTTCATATAGGTCAGGGCCCGCAGGCCTTCCATCCGCACGTCATGCTTGAAGATCTTGTCTTCGGCGTAGGCGGCGGCCACGGCCTTCTCCGCCTCTTCCCGGCTGACCTGGGCCCAGGCGAACTCCTCCACGATCCGGTCCACCATCTTGTCGGGATTGGCCATGTTGAAGTAGGGATGCATGTAGCGGATGGCCGGGTCCCTCAGCTCCTCCATGTTGGCCCCGATAACTCCGGGATAATTGGCCACGATCGGGCAATTGAACTTGTTGTCTTGGTCGGGGGCCAGCTCCTCTTCGAAGAAGACGCACGGGTAGAAGATGGTGGTGATGCCTTTGTCCAGCAGGTCCTTCATATGGCCGTGGGCCAGCTTGGCCGGATAACAGATGTTCTCCGAAGCGATGGAATCGATCCCCTTCTGGAAGAGCTCGTGGCTGGACCTGCGGGAAAGCTCGACTTTGAATCCCAGACTAGTCAGGAGGGTGAACCAGAAGGGATAGTTCTCATACATGTTGAGCACCCGGGGAATGCCGATGGCCCCGCGGGTGGCTTTTTTGTCGGACAGGCGACGGTAGCCGAAGACCCGCTTGTACTTGTAGTCATACATGTTGGGCAGGGGCGAGCGCTTTTTGTTCTTGTCTCCCCCGCGTTCGCACCGGTTGCCGGTCACATAGCGGGACCCGTCCTGGAAGGTGGTGATGGTCAGCTTGCACTTGTTCTGGCAGAGATTGCAGACATCCCTCTCCGTGGTCATGCTCAGCTGGTCCAGCTGGTCTCCGGACAGCATGGAGGTCCTGGCCGGCTGGCCGCCATCCGCTTCGCCGCTTCCGGAGGCTTCGTCCTCGTCGTAATGCATGCGGGCGGTCAGAGCGCAACCATAGGCCCCCATGAGCCCGGCGATGTTGGGCCTTTCCACCTGACGGCCGGTCAAGAGTTCGAAGGCCCGCAGGACGGCGTCGTTCAGGAAGGTGCCTCCTTGGACCACCACGGTATCCCCTAGGTCATTGGTGTCCCTCAGTTTGATCACCTTGTAGAGGGCGTTGCGAACCACGGAATAGCACAGCCCGGCGGCTATGTCTTCGATGCTGGCCCCTTCCTTCTGGGCCTGTTTGACCGAGGAGTTCATGAAGACCGTGCAGCGGGAGCCCAGGTCGACCGGGGCCTGGGAGCGCAAGGCGGCTTGGGTGAATTCGTCGATGGTCAGGTCCATGGACTGGGCGAAGGTCTGCAGGAAGGAACCGCAACCGGCCGAGCAAGCCTCATTGACGGAGATGGATTCGATCACCCCGTCGTCGATGGACAGGTATTTCATATCCTGCCCGCCGATGTCGATGACCGAGGTGACCCCGGGGCTGACGATCTCGGCCCCACGGTAGTGGGCCATGGTCTCCACGACCCCCTCGTCGCAATGCAATCCGGCCTTGATCAGCCCTTCCCCGTAGCCGGTGGTGCAGGAACGGGCGATGTAGGCCTCGGCCGGCAGGACTTTTTCGATTTCCTTGATGATGTTCGCCGCCGCCAGCAAGGGGGACCCTTCGTTGGCCCCGTAAGAGGACCAGACGATTTCCTGGTCATCGTTGATCAGGGTGGCCTTGATGGTGGTGGATCCGGCATCGATCCCTAGGAAATGCGGGCCTTGAGCTCCTTCCAAGGTCCCTACGACCACATGCTCTTTGCCATGCCGGCGGCCGAATTCCTCTCTCTCCTGCGGAGTCAGGAAAAGGGGCCTCATGGTCCGGTTCTCCGAAGGCAGGTTTTTCAGATTGTCGATGTCGTCCAAAAGCTGCCTGCAAGTCCGGGGGGCGAAGATGTCAAGCCCGCTTTCTTCATGCCATTTCTTGGCGGCGGCCGGGATGTCGGCCGAGTCGGGGTTGGAGGCGGCCAGGGCAGCCCCATAAGCCACGTACAGATGGGCGGATTCGGGGGTGATGAAGTCGTCCACCCGGTCAGAGAGCAGCCGTTGGAAGGCCGCCCGCAGTTCGCTCATGAAGAAGAGGGGGCCGCCGAGGAAGACCACGGTCCCTTTGACCGGGCGTCCATTGGCCAGGCCGGCGATGGTCTGGGTGGCCACGGCGGCGAAGATGGAAGCGGCCAGATCCGGTTTGGCGGCCCCATCGTTGATGAGGGGCTGGAGGTCGGATTTGGCGAAGACCCCGCAACGGGAGGCGATGGGATAAAGGACCTTATGGTCTTTGGCCAGATTGTTGAGCCCTTCGGCGTCGGTGTCGAGCAAGGTGGCGGTCTGGTCGATGAAAGCCCCGGTGCCTCCTGCGCAGGAACCGTTCATCCTCTGTTCAGGGGTCGGCTTGAGGTAAGTGATCTTGGCGTCTTCCCCGCCCAGTTCGATGATCACGTCAGCCTGGGGGTAGGCCTCTTCGATGGCGTCGGTCTCGGAGATGACTTCCTGGATGAAAGGGACATGGATATGGTCGGCCAGGCTGATGCCCCCTGACCCGGTGATGGCCAGTTGGACCGGCTCCTCCCCCCGTCCGGCCGCGGCCAGGGTCTGATGGATATCGGTCAGGAGCTCTTGGGCGGTCGCCCTCACATTGGCGTGATGCCGGCGGTAATCGGCGAAAAGGACCTGAGGGTCGTCCTGGCTGAAAGGCTGATGGATGCGCTGGCCTTCGGCGTCGAAGCCGTAGCCTTGGTCGAGCACGACGGCTTTGACGGTGGTCGATCCAACATCCATGCCAATGCGAATTGCGGTCATGACGCCTCCTTTGCCCTTATACTATCGAAGGGATTGCCCCTGTGGACCCGCGGATTCGGCCGGAAAAGCCCCTGTGCGTGTCGTTTTCCATCTGAAAGCTGAAAGCGGCGGCCTCCCGCCTGCGGCCGTCAGCCCTGAATTATCTCCAGCCCGATGTCTAACCGGGTCGTAGGCCTGAATCGCTAAAATGAAGATATGTTGAATTCGGATACGACCATGGGGCAAGGCCCCCAGCAGGAGCCGGCCCTTTCCCGCGACACCACCCCGGACAATCCCTGGTCCGTGGCCCATTTGAGCCAAAAATGGCATCAGGCTGTGGAAAACTGGCCGGCCACCTGGGTGGAAGGGCAGATCCAAGAAATCAATACCCGCCGGGCTGGCTCGGTTTACATGACTTTGCGCGACAACACCGAAGAGGTGACCGTTCAGGTCTCCGGCTGGCGGAACTTCGCCTATCAGGCCGCTCAGTTCGTCCAGGGGGACAAGGTGGTCGTCCATGGCCGTCCTGAGATCTGGATGAAAAGGACCAGTCTCAGCCTCATCGGGGATGACATCCGCCGGGTGGGCAAGGGGGACCTCCGTCAGCAGATCGAGGAGCTCCGTAAAAAGCTCAAAGGGGAAGGCCTTTTCGATGAGGCGAACAAGGTCCCTTTGCCCGAGTTCCCCCGTCGGATCGGCCTCATCTGCGCCCCCCAGGCCCGGGCCGAGGGGGACGTGGTCACCAATGCCAAACTGCGCTGGCCGACCATTGAGTTCACCATCGAACACGTGCATGTGCAAGGAGAGCATTGTCCTGAGGAAGTGATCGCGGCCATTCGGAAGCTGGACGCCGACCCGACGATCGACGTGATCATCGTGGCCCGCGGCGGCGGCGCTTTCGAAGACCTGATCGGGTTTTCCGATGAAGGGGTCGTCCGGGCTGCGGCGGCCTGCGTCACCCCCCTGGTTTCCGCCATCGGGCATGAGGATGACTGGACCTTGATCGACCTGGCGGCGGATATGCGGGCCTCCACCCCCACCGACGCGGCCAAGCGCGTGGTGCCGGACGTGATGGAACAGCTGGCCTTGGTAGCCGAGGCGCAAAGAAGAATCAGAGAACGTCTGACCTATCGTCTGGCATCCGAACAACAGCGCATCGACGCTTACAAGAACCGGCCCAGTCTCACCCGGCCAGGCAGTATCGTGGAGCGTCCCCAGCTTCTGGTCGACGACGCGGTCCGCCGCCTGGATGTGGCCGTCCGTCGCCTGACGGATGACGCCTCTTTCCGGATTGAAAAACTCCACGCCAGCCTGACCGCCTTGAGCCCCCAGGCGACCCTGAACCGCGGCTATGCGGTGGTCCAGGACGACCAGGGCCACGTCGTCTCGGATGCCGCCCTTTTGACGGTAGGTCAGAAGCTGATCCTGACCTTGCACAGGGGGAAGGCTTCGACGACCGTCGACCAGACGCGACCAGCGCCGACGGAAGCGAAGAAACGCCAAGGATAAGGAAGACGAGAAGAGCAAGGGGCGACAGCCCCCTATCCACCGCCCCGCATAACCTGATAAACAGACAAGCAAAGGAATATGATCATGGCAAAGACAAGCGCCGAATCGGAAGAGACCGGCAAGCGGCAGGATGTTTCCTCCTCCCTGACCGAGGAGGAGACCAAGGCGATCGCTTCCCTGTCTTACGAGCAAGCCCGCGATCGACTGGTCCAGGTCGTCCAGACATTGGAAACCGGCGGCCTGGATCTGGAGGACTCCGTTCACCAGTGGGAGTTGGGGGAGGCCCTGGCCAAGCGAGCGCAAACCTTGCTCGACGACGTCCGTGCCAAACTCGACGCCGCCCAGGCCGACCAGGTGGCCGCAGGCGCTTCCGCCGGGACCCAGGGCAATATGGAACAAGCGTGAGATCGATATCCTCCCATCTGATTACGATTCAACGTTGATGCATGATGACCGTTGCAAGTAGAGAAAGGAGAACATGGAATCAATCGCTTACATCAACGCCCTTCAGGCGCAGGCCACCGATCCGGGCAATGCCGTCAACCGACGCGGGGCCGCACTGTCCGAAGCGAAGAAACGTCTCCTGCGGCTTCTTGACCTCCAAGAGGAGATCGACGGCTGGAGGAAGGGGTTCGAGTCGGCCCAGGACCAACGTCGGTCGGTTTTATTCGCCTTGAAATCCTCGGGAGTCGACAGCCGTATCGCGGTGGGCTATTGTCAGCGTATGGAAAGCGTCGTCAACGGGAATTCCGCTTTCGCCGCTTCCGACAGCTTCACCCATACTTTGAAGAAGCTCGCTGACGATATTGAAGAGACTCGGCTGCGTATAAGTCATCTGACCAGGTTGAATTGATACCCTGCGGGCGGATGAGAACCATCTTCGCCAGCGGATAGACAGATTGGAGCAGGAAGGATGAGCGTCTCAGGAGAAGACCCCGAACTCGTCATCAAGGATGAGGTTTTCACACAGGCGGGTAAGAATTGTTCCACTCAGGGGAGGCGGCTGGAGGAGGCTTTCGGCAGCTATCTGACCATTCTTCAGGATATCGCCGATCATGCGGTGACGAGCGGAGAAGTCCATGATGCGACCACCCAGTTCATCGCTCTCGCCAAACAAATCAAGGGCAAGTTGGATGGCGCCGGAAGCCGGGGGAAGAAGATCTGCGACGGCTTCGTTCTCCAGGTGGACCACGACGACCAATATCTCTACTGAAAAGACAAGGATTCCCTACAAGAAGAAGGACTTGTGACCCAGATCAACATCGATGGAAAAGAACTGGCCAGTCAGGTCGCGAAACTGAGAAAATTGGAAAGTTCATTGCGAACGACTGTGAAGAAGACGGATAAAGGCGAGGGCACTGGTTCCGCGCAAAAGACCGCCCTCCTGCTGGAGGAGGATTTCGACGGTGCGCGCGCGGCGCTGCTCACCCTGGTCAGCAATTCAGCCGCTTTTTATCAGAATGTCCTGAACAGCATGAAAGGCGCGGACGCGAACGCCGCGCAGGGATTCGGAGGTGTCAGATGATGCCGACGCGAGATTTCACAGCCGCCACGAAAAAACGCCTTTTAGCCGTTGTCAAAGAGGTCACCGTCCCCGCCGACGCGCCCTGGTATAAACGTTTCTGGGATTGGTGCGGCGACAATGAGCCGAATGGCGTCGAGGAGAACGATAACCTCAAGCAGGCGTATATGCATGGGACGGCCATTGATATCCAGGATTATCATAAAAGGATCATCGATCAGAACAACACCTCCCGCCAGACGATTGAGAAGATATGGAAAACGGTGAACGCCGACAACGACGCTTACGCCTCCCGTCTTGCCGCCGTCAGGACCGACCTGCTTTCCCTCACCCGTCTGCTGAAGGAACTGGCGGGGACCGTCAGTCCGTCGAATGGCTCTTTCACCCCGGCTGGCGTCAGCAGGATGCAAGATGATTTCTCCCGATACCAGAAAAACGAGATTCTGCTCAACAAGCTGGCCGACAAAGGCCTGACCGCCCAGGACTTCGGGAAAATGGACCAGCAGGGGCAGAAAAGCTTCATGGATGACCTTCTTCCCGTCTGGCTGCAATCCACGAACCTGTCCTCGGCTGAAGGCTCGTGGACCATCCCCCTCGGCCCGAACCTTCAACTGACATACACCGTTTCCGTGACCGGAGACAAAGACAAGCCTTACGTCTCACGGACGATCTCCCGCCAAAAGATGGACATTCTCGCCATGAAGAACCTGAAATTCGGCAAGGGAAGTCTCAGCTGGGACGAAGACGGCCTGCACGCGGACTCCGAAGGACCAGATGTTCCCCTCCAAAACTATCCCGAGGGAACCGATCCCCAGCTTGCCGGCGGTTGGACAACGAGTAGTTCCACTTCCTCGGGAACGGATGGAACGTTCGAAGAGAGTTTAAGTTTATCGAATAAAAATACTACCTATACGATTACGCGCGGTGGTAATATACCTAAACAATCAGTCCATTTCAGCTATAAGGTTTCGACGGACCTCGATAAGACAAACATCAGCAGCGAAACGAAAATCGAAGCCAGCGTCCATCAGTCCGGCTGGGGCAAAATACCAGTGCCGGCGTCTCCCGTCCCCGCACCATTTCCCATCATGCTGACAATGCCTTCCATTCCACGAATAACAATGCCCGAAATAACGCTCCCGGAGGTAGATGTCGATCCCGAAACCGCCCAAGCCGTGACCCAGGGCGTAGTCATGACTGGGACCGTTATAGGCTTCATCGCGATTTTGGCCCATTACGCGCCCTACCTCGCGCTTATCGCTGCATAAAAATATATATGCACACATTAGCAGACTATTTCAGAAATCAGCAAGACCCAGAAAGCACCGATAATGGAAAAAGACAGAAACACTCCACGATGGCGTAATACGATTCCAAGATTCGTCTGGGCGATCGTCATCGTTTTCACCCTCATCCTCGCCGGGGGCATCACCTACGGCGTCCGGCACGCCCACGACCATGCCGCCCGGCCAGCCCAACAACTGGTCACCATCACCTTCGACGCCAGCTTCATCCGCCAGGTAAAACTCACGCCTAAACAATTCGCAAAGACATTTCACACTATGCTAAGCGTGAAAACGAAGAGATCGTACCCCACGAAAAACGGGGCGGTGATCATGGAAGTGACCCCAGCCCAACGCACACGGATGATCCGCAACGGCAAGGAATTCCTCTCGACGGTCTCCGCCCCCTTCCTCAACGACAACCCGAAATACCATTACAAAGTCAGCCCCGACTACAAACGGATCGACATATGGATGGACGAGACAGCCAGCATGGAGGCGTACTTAGCGATAATAGGTGGCGTCCCCAACGTCTACGGCTTCCTTTATTACATCACCGGCCACACCGGCCCCTGGGACATGACCACCACCATCTACAACTGCAACACAGGAAAACGCAAACTCACATTTTCCTATTGGAAACAACCCCGAATTACCTGGCCACTAAAAATCCTCAAATAGAGGAAACACAACGGAAAACCCGCCTCCTCGCAAGCGCGGACTTATACAGAGCGGACTTATACAGAAAGGAACGCATGATGAAAACGACCCTTTTCCACGATAGAATCACCATAGATTTACCGGAGAATTATTCGGTGTGGGACCAGGACCTCCCTCCGTTGCCAGGAGTCACGCGATCCCCTGGCAACGACAACCTGGAACCCGACCAGAAGAGCGGAGTCTTCTCCGACACGCCGGACGAGTCTTCCTCCAGCGTCTTCTATCGAAGCGGGAGATGCCCGGAGACCTTCCTCCACTGCCTGGAGACGGGCAAGGAGTGGGGAAAGGCTGAACTGAGCGAACGCTTGAATTCCTATCACATTCTCTTCACCCGTTCCCTGCCGCTTTTCAAGGATTATGACCTGGCCTTCCGCCCTCTGAAGGATGACATGGGTTCCGCTCTTGGCCAGATGCGGTACTCTTTCGCCTCTCCGGACAAGGAATGGTATGGGGTCCTTCTGGTTTTTCCCATCGGCGTCGCCAGCCAGAAGGAGGCTCTGATCAATATGGTCTGCCCGATCCCGGATTCGCGGAACGCCATGTTCGAGTTCGCCTCAATCGCCGATTCGCTGACTCTGACCAGCGCAAGCCCGGAGGCTTCTCCCTCTCATCAATCAAACCCGTAGAGGAGGGTCCCTGCGGCGCTTTTCCGCCCACGAATTCCTCAGGCCCATCTTCCGCTCAGATTTTCGGCTTTGATGCAACCACAGAATTCCACCCAGAGAGAATAAAAGACGGGATGCAAGCGGAAATCACCCTCAACTCGTCGGCAGGAGCGAGTCATAATAAGGATATGGAATTTACAGATGTCATGAAAGCGCGCCATTCGGTGCGTGATTTCTCTCCTAAGCCCGTCAGCCCTGAAACCATCAGGGAAATCGTCCGTTTGGCCGGTCACGCCCCCAGCTGGGTGAACGCCCAGCCCTGGCATGTTTACGTGGCCATGGGCGCGACCTTGGACCGCATCAAAGAGTCCCACATGCGCCATGTGGAAAAGGGAGACCCCTCGCAAGCGGATTGGCCCATCATGCATCGTGACCAGTGGGGGCAGGAATCGGCTCGCCACATGGCTGACTTCCGCCAAACCCTGGCCGCCCTGCAAGAGGCCCATCGGATAGACCCGGAGGCATGGGCTCAGGCGGAAACCGGGCTTTTCCGGGCGCCTGCCGTCGCCTATCTGACCGCCCCTCGCGTGGACAACCTCTGGCCCGCCTATGATCTGGGGGCATTCGGCCAGTCGCTCATGCTGGCGGCGAAAGACAAAGGCCTTGATTCCATCCCCGCTTATGAATTCGTCCGTTACCCTCAGGAGATTCGGACGGAATTCTCCATCCCGGATGACCAGGCCTTGGCTGTAGGAATCGCGCTTGGTCATCCCGGCGACTCCCCCTTCAATCTTCTTCATCCCCAGCGCGAGGGGATTGGCCAATATCTGGTGATCAAAGACTGAAATCAGGCTTGGACCAGACCGGTTCCATCAGGCCCCTCCACTTGGAACCCGAAAAGGTCACCCGGCTGGCATTCCAAGGCCTGGCACAGCTTGGCCAGGGTCTCGAACCGGATGGCTTTGGCTTTGCCGGTCTTCAGGATGGACAGGTTGGGCAAAGTGATCCCCACCTTTTGCGACAGTTCGGTCAGGCTCATCTTCCGTTTGGCCAACATGACATCAAGAGTGCAGACAATCATCAGACCGTCAGCTCGCTTTCGTCCCGCAGACCCGTAGCTTGGGCGGTCACGTGGCTCAGCGCCTGGAAGATGACCCCGATGACCAGACTGGCCAGGATGCCCAAGGGGACCATGACATAGCCGAAGAAGGGTTGCGCGGCGTTGGGAATGGCCAGCAGGAGCGCGCCCAGGAAGATGATGGCCGCGTCAGCGTAAGCGAGACGGGCGATCAGGCGCAGGCGTCGGCAAGTGCCGGCCGTGAAGGCCTTCAAAGGTTCGGTAAGACTTCCGCTGATCCGCCAGCTTTGCCAGAGGGCGAGGAAGATGGGGATGGAAACGCACCAAGCGTAAAGGAGACACGGCCAGAAGGCCCATGAGAACTCCGGGTTCTCCGCTTTGATGGCCTGACCCGCCCAAGGAAGGACGAGGAAGAAGAACAGTAGACAAAGAACGGCGATGACGACGATGGCTACCCGTAGAAAACGGAAGACTTTCGTTTTCGGATTTGCGTTCATTTCACACTCCTGCTAAGGCTTGATCGGTTGACACAGTCATGATATCACAAAATTTATCGAATTTCAATATATCTTTATCGTATTTCGATAATTTCTCTCTCTTGCGGTACACGAAGGGGTCAAAGAATCAGGAGGCGCCAAAAAGCAGCCATCAAGAAGCCTCAGGAATAAAAATCACGCCTTCAGGGTTCGTCCCATTCCTGGCGTAATGAAAAAGCAGTCGATGAAACTTGCCGGGTAAGGGATGAAAGACCCATCGACCACCATCCTCTTGATCCCGTCAGCATCCGCCCAAGAGACCTCTTGCACCTCTTCCGCCTGCAAAACAAGCCGATCCAGGTCGCAGTCGGCTTTG
This sequence comes from Parascardovia denticolens DSM 10105 = JCM 12538, assembly GCF_001042675.1. Classification (NCBI taxonomy): domain Bacteria; kingdom Bacillati; phylum Actinomycetota; class Actinomycetes; order Bifidobacteriales; family Bifidobacteriaceae; genus Parascardovia; species Parascardovia denticolens. The sequence goes on along the minus strand of NZ_AP012333.1, from coordinate 581,768 downwards.
AAGAGATAGATGTCATCGAAGCAACCGTTTTCCGTGACGGTCAGCAAAGGAGGATCGTATCTGAAATCATGCCGGATTCCCAGCTCCTCGAAGAGCTCCCGTCCCATGGCTTCTTGACTGGTCTCTCCGGCTATGGCGCTGCCGCTGGCCGTCATATCCTATAGGTTGGACCAGGATTCCTTTGTGCCCTGCCTTTTCTGGACCAGCATCAGCCCCTTGGAATTGAAAAGACAGGAATGGACGATGATGCGGAAAGTCCCTTGCGGCTGGGCGTCCCCACGGACCATGGTCCGTCCAAGCCGGACCCGGTCTTTCGAATACAGATCACACAATTCCATAAAGACCTCCCCGGGTCGTTCTCTTGAGCGGATCCCCATTTTATGCAGCTCCCGACGACAGTGACGACAGCCTCCCCGTCGCAAGGTAGCGGGGGCATGTATCATAGAGGATGGTGTTCGCCGACGAGCCTTGACAAGGCGACTTGGACAAGCGGAAGGCGAAGACCCGTGCCCTGGTAGCTCAGGGGATAGAGCACCGCTCTCCTAAAGCGGGTGTCGTGCGTTCGAATCGCATCCAGGGCACTGTTTCATCTCATCTTTTGTATTTCTCTTATTGTGGTTTTTATTCTTTTATTTTGATTCCGCCGGCTTGGCCAGAACGTCGTTCAAGGCCTCAGCCATGGTCGGATGGGTGTAGATCATGTCCCGCAGGAGCTCGTAGGCGAGATGACCTTTCATTGCCAAGGCGATGATATTGATGATTTCATGGGCCTCATTGGCGTAGATGGTGGCGCCAAGAATCTCATGACTGGACTTGTCCACGAGGATCTTGTAGATGCCCCTCTGATTCTCCATGACGCGAGCCTTGGGAACGGCCGCCGCAGGAAGGGAGAAAACCAGGTAGTCCTTGCCCGCTTCCAAACCGGATTGACGGATCTGGTTTTCGGTCATTCCCACATGGGCCAAAGGCGGGGTGAGGAAGGTGGAAGAGGGGACGGCGAACCGGTCGGTCGTGGTCCTCTTCCCTTCGCCCGCAAGCTGGTCGCGGATGATGCGGAAGTCGTCCAAAGAGATGTAGGTGAACTGGGGGCCTCCGTTCACGTCCCCCAAGGCCCAGACGCCGTCCACGCTGGTCCGCAGATGCTCGTCCACGGCGATGGCCCCTCTCTGAGTCACCGCGATGCCCGTATTCTCCAGGCCCAACCCTTCGGTATTGGGCCTGCGGCCGGTTGCCAGAAGGACGGCGTCAAAGGAGGCGGATACAGACTCGCCAGCCTCATTCCGATAAGTCACCTGGACCTGGGAACCATCATCCACGATGGAGGAAGGCTTGGTTTTGACGATTGTAATTCCCAAGTCAATCAAGTCCTTCGTCACCAAAGCGGCCACGTCCTCATCCTGATCCATCAGAAGCCGCTGATGATGGTCGAAAACGGTCACCCGGGACCCATAGCTGGAGAACATGCCGGCGAATTCCAGACCGATGTGGCCGCCGCCGACGATGGCCAGACTGGCGGGGTTGGTCGGCAGCTCCATGGCTTCTTTGGAAGTGACGATCCTCGGCCCCAGCTCCACTCCGGCCGGGATGTTCGGCCGGGCTCCGGTGTTGATGAAGATCCGCTCCCCGGTCACCTGCAGGTCTTTCCCATTCGCCAACTTTACGGCCAGGGTATGATCATCCAAGAAGGAGGCTGTCCCGTTCATGACGGTGGCGGTCTCTTCGTCGGCCACCATATGGTAATTCTTGGCCCTCAGCTGCTCGGTCATCCGCTCGCGCTTGACCGTGGCCTGGTCGAAAGGAAGACCTTTCTGCCCGTTGAGGATCAGATTCTTGGAAGGCAGGCAGCCTACGTTGATGCAGGTGCCCCCATACATTTGGTCGGATCTCTCGATGACCAGGACCTCCTCTCCCCTGCCGGCCAAAAACTTAGCCAGGGTCTTGCCGCCTTTACCGAAACCGATGATGACATTGGTGAAGCTGTAATGTTCCATGGCTCGCCATCATACAGGTCCGCTCGCCCAATTCAAGCCCGAAGACCCTCCCTTCCTTCGCCAGCATAATCGATTCTCTGCCGTCCTCCTGGTATCCTGAGATTTATCACAAGCATGAGAATGCGCGAAAGCACGACGAGGACCGAGGCGACGATGCGGCAATTCCAGAAATCTTCCAAGCTTGACAATGTTCTCTATGACGTCCGCGGGCCGGTCGTGCAGGAGGCCGCCCGTATGGAAGAGGCCGGCAAGAAGATCCTCAAGCTCAACATCGGCAATCCGGCGACTTTCGGCTTCACCGCCCCCGACGAGGTCATTCACGACATGATGAGCAATCTGACTGAAAGCGAAGGCTACTCGGATTCCCGTGGCCTCTTCTCCGCCCGCAAAGCCATCATGCAATACTGTCAGCTGAAGAAAATCCCCAACCTGGACATCAAAGACATCTATACCGGCAACGGGGTCAGCGAACTGATCAACCTAGCCATGCAAGCCCTTTTGGATGACGGTGACGAGATCCTCATCCCCGCCCCCGACTACCCGCTCTGGACGGCCTGCGCCACCTTGTCCGGAGGGAAAGTCATCCATTACCTGTGCGACGAGCAGTCCGACTGGTACCCGGACATAGCCGACATGGAGAGGAAGATCACCGACAAGACCAAGGCCATCGTGGTCATCAACCCCAATAATCCCACCGGGGCCGTCTATCCCAAGGAGGTTCTGGAGCAGATCGTCGACCTGGCCCGCAAGCATGGGCTCATGATCTTCTGCGATGAGATCTATGACCGTCTGACCATGGATGGGGCCGAACACGTATCCATCGCCTCCCTGGCCCCCGACCTTTTCTGCGTCACTTTCTCCGGCCTGTCCAAGTCCCACATGGTGGCCGGTTTCCGCGTGGGCTGGATGGTCATCTCCGGCAACAAGAGCCTGGGCCGGGACTATATGGAGGGGATCAACATGCTTTCCAACATGCGCCTCTGTTCCAACGTGCCGGCCCAATCCATCGTGCAAACCGCCTTGGGCGGCTATCAAAGCGTGGAGGAATACCTGCGCCCGGGCGGACGGATCCACGAGCAAAGGGATTGCATCTACGACATCCTCAAGGAGATCCCCGGCGTCAGCGTGGTCAAACCCCAATCCGCCTTTTACATCTTCCCCAAGCTGGATCTGAAGAAGTTCAACATTCGTGACGACATGCAGTTCGCTTATGACTTCCTCTTCCAAAAGCAGGTGCTGGTGGTGCAGGGGACCGGATTCAACTGGCCGAAGCCCGATCATTTCCGCATCGTCTACCTGTCCCACCGGCGGACCCTGACCGCGGCCGGGGAAAAGCTGGCCGACTTCCTCAGCACCTACCGCCAGTAGGGGTCGCGGGCCTAAAGCATGCGATGGGATTCCTTTTTCAGCTCGTCCACCAAGCCAGCGGTGATGATGCCGGAAGGCATGGCCACGACGACCACTCCCATGATAGAGGAGATCATGGCTATGGCTTTGCCCACATCCGTGGTCGGATACAGGTCCCCATAACCCACGGTCGTCAGGCTGACGACGGCCCAATACAAAGCATCAAAGAAGGTATGGAAGGTCTGCGGCTCCACGTTGAAGATGATCAGGGCGGTCACCAGAACATAGCCCATGGCGAACAAAAAGACGGCGATCAGGGATTCCCTCTGCTTGAGCAGGACCCTGGCCAAGGCCCGCATGCTCTTGGAATAGCGGATGAATTTGAAGGCGCGGATGGTCCTGAACAGGCGCAGGACCTTCAGCGAGCGCCAGACGGAGTCCAGGCCCAGGAAGGTGGGCAGGATGGACAGGAGGTCGATGATGGCCATGGGGGTGAAAGGATAGATGAAAAAGGAGACCCTGCCTTTGCCCAGACGCAGGTCGGCCGTGACCCAGCGCGCGACGTAATCGATGATGAAGATGACCGTGCAGCTGATCTCGATGACTGAGAAGATGGTCCAGGTCTGCTTGAAACACAAGGGGACCAGGCAGATGGCGATGATCGCCGTCATCACCTGGCCGTAAAGCACGGCCACTTTGTTCCGCCCATACAGCATGGTATAAAGCTGGCGGCGCAGTCCCAGGCTCCGAGGGGAGACTTCATCCGATTCATCCTCGGAGACGTCGTCATCCGAGATCTCATGCAGGAGATTGTTTGCCATCTGCCACCATCCTCAACGCTGCATCCAGCGATGCCTCTAGTAGAAACTCTACCGCATCCGCGGTCTTGACGTGTCAAGCCGGGCTGGTGAGCGGTTTGCGGCGAGGCCGGAATCGAAAAGAACCGCCCGGCCGGGCTCGGGCGATTTCACCCCGGAGTCCGGTCAGACGGTTCTTTTGCCTGATGCAGAACAGAAGGCGAAGGCTATCCGCCTGCTTTGTCCGATCTACTTGTCCAATGCCACGTAAGGCAGGACTGGCCCGCCTTCGACCGGCTTCATGACCGCATGCTGGTCGGTGGACCCGGTGACGGCATCGATGGCGTTGCTGTCGGTCAGGTCGGTGTCGAAAGGAGACTTGTCGGAGACTTCTCCCCGGCCGCCGCCGAAGCGGTAGTCTCCGGTGCCGGCCGGGCAGGTGACCCCTTTGTGGCAATCCAGCGAATAGACGGGGCGCACGTTGCCCACCCCTTCGCCATCCTCGGAAGAGGAGTACATGGAGACCTGATAGCCGGCCTTGGCCAGGTCGAAAGCCCCCAGCAGGGAGGCGTCAAAGGAGGCGACGACCTGCCTGCCGCCGACCACGTCCAGGTCGATCCCGCCCAGCTTCCTGCCGTCTTTGTCGTAAACGCCAGGGCCATACTGGGAGTCGGCGTTGCGGCCGTCCACGACCACGGCGTACCGCCAGGCTCCGGCCGCGTTGGTATTGGTGCCGGGAAGGAGCGGGGTGGTCGTGGCGGCCTGGTCGCCGGGAGCGGCGGCCACGGCCGTGTCGGACAGATAATAATTGAGCCTTTGCGTGCTCATCTGGTTCGCGGACCAGGGATTGCGCACGTCCCCGGCCATGGAGGCGACCAGGCAGATCTTGTCCCCGTCCCGGTAGACCTTGACCCCTGTCAGGTCGAAGCTGCCCTTGTTGAAGGCCCCGTCGGTCGGATAGATGTAGTCGCCGTCGCCGTCATCATCACCCTGAGGGTCCTTCAAGGAGCCGACCAGGTTGCCGTAAGCGGTCAGGGAGTATCTCTGCGAGGCGCTGGCCCCTTTATCCCCGTAAGCGGTGATCCTCACCCGGTTCTCCACCAGGTTCAGGGTGAGGTCCCCGGCGTAAGAGCCTTGGGAGACCGGCAGCTCCGTCTTCTTGCCGTTGACGTCCGCCACGACTTTGCCGGCGTTGGTGGTGCCGGACACATGGACCGTCCTCGAGGCGACCACGGATCCGTCGGTCAGACCTTTCACGGTCAGGCTGGGGACCTGGCCGGACGGCTCCTTGGAAGCCACGGCGTCCCACATGTCCCAGGTGGCCGGGTCGAAGTTGATCCGGCCTGGTTCCGCGATGGCCCAGTTGTCCCCGGCCTTGCGGATGGTCTCATCGCCTACCGTGTAGTTTTCCAGGATCAGACCTTTGGCCCCTTTCTCCGGCCCGCCCAGAGTCACGGCCTTGCCCTGCGGGTTCGTGAACAGTTTGAGCACGTTCTGCTGCAAGGTGTACGGCTGGCCGTTCCAGGCGTCCACATGGAAATTCTTGATGCGGACGTTCTGCGTGTTCGACAGGGCGTAGATCCTGATGGCGCAGTTGGTCATGCCTTCCACGGTCGTGTTGGTGAAAGTCAGGTTCCTGATGGTGGTCGACGGGTCGGCCTTGGTGGTGGAGTTCATATCCTCCCAATGGGAGGAGGAGTTGAAGATGCAGGTGTTGTAGCCCACGGAGTTGAAATACATGCGGTTATGGATGATGGAGGTCCCGTCGACGGTGATCCCGTCGATGTTGCGGGGGGACCAGCCCCATTGGATGACCGGGCCGTTCTCGTTCTTCCAGATGACCGTGTCCCTCACGCTCACGTCCGAGTGATACAGCTTGAGCACGTCGTCATTGGAATGGAAGAAGGTGTGCCGCATCCGGGACCCCTTGTAAAGCTCCAGGCCATCGGTCTGCCAATACCAGCTGCCGACCTGCTGATAGTCGCTCACGTCCATCTTGAAGGAGTCCTCATCCCCATAGACCACGAAGGAATGGTAAGGAGGCTCCTTGATGGTCACCCCCTGCAAGGTCAGCTTCTGTTCAAGCCCTTTGGTGGATTCGAACTGGAGCATCTTCACGCAGGAGGAGTGGCAGTTGTCCTTGTTCGCCGCCCGATGGTCGTAGCCGCCTTCGGTATCGGCCTCGTAGACGTACTGTTCGCCGGAAAGGACGCCGTAACCGGTCACCTTGTAAAGCCTCTGCTGACCGCCCCGGAAGCGGAAAGCGCCTTTGACGTAGGCCCCAGGAGCCAGGTAGATCCACTTGACGTTGGCGGGGAGCAGGGCGCTGTATTGGGATCCCATCCAGTAAGTGCCGGGCTTGAAGTAGAGGACCTGGGCCTTGGTGTCGTCCAGGTTGGGGACCTGCCCCGGCTTGAGATAGAGGGTCTTGCCTTTGTCCGCCGGGATGAGGGTGGAGGAGGAAGCGACGAGGGGCTGGGCGAAGACGAGCATGGCGTTCTGCGGCTCGGATTCCACCCGGCGTTTGCCTTCTGCCTTTTTGATGGTCAGGCCGTCTTTGGCGTCGGCGTAGACCATGCGCACCTGGGGCGCGAATTCCACGGAGAAGCGGTAGCCGGTCCGGGAGGCGGGGACCTTGATGGCCACCGTGTGGTCGTCGACCAGCTTCTTTTTGAAGGCGAGGCTGCGCGGACGGATGGTCACCTGGTCGACGGAGGAGACCCTCTGGCCGGTGGTCAGGCTGACGTTCACCCAGGTGTCCTCGCTGTATTCGAAGCTGGTCCAGGACATGGTCATGTGGGCGTCGGAAGCGAATTCGGCCCCATCGGTGGAGGTATAGCCGGGCTTCCGGTCATTGCCTTTCCCGTTGCGGGGGACGCTCAGATAGGTGAAGGAATCATAGACCTTCCGCGGCTTTCCGGCTTCAATGACCCTGGCCGAGTAGAAGGGCGACTGTCTGACCTGCTTGGCGGCGATGGCCGGGCCGGCGCTTTTGAAGGCGCCGGCATGCCACCAGGTCTTGAGGGTGGGGGTGTCGGCCACTTTCGGCTTGGTCGGGCTGGACTGAGCCGCCACGGGGGCCGCGACGGACGTGGGGGCTTTCGAGGCGGCGACGGCCGAGGCGGGGTTGGCCAGGGAGGCCATGCCGCCTGCGAGACCCAGTGATACCAGGAAAACCAGGGATTTTTTGACTGTTTTCTTCATATGTGTGGCCACAGTCATAGCCACTTCGCTATGTGTACTCACGAAGGGCCATTGTAATGAGCTTTTCTGTCAGAATCTGAGAAAACGGAAATATCTCTGCAAATTTGCAAGAATTTTTGTAAATTATCTTTATTATTGCTGATTTCTTGCGACATTGATGGCGTGTCGGCCCCCTCTCCGTCCGTCCCTCGCATACTCCCCCCCCTCCCTTATAAGGCTAAGAATCCTCTACCCCTTAAGGGAATTTTCAGGGTAAACCCCCATAGATTCGCCTGCAAGACCCTTCTAGACTGAAAGCATGCAAACAGCTCGCGAGCGGATATCCACGAAAGGTCAGCCGCGGCGCGACAAGGGCGAAGACCTCGCCGAAGTATCGTGAAAATCTCACGACAAGAAAGGTGCAGACATGAACATCAATCAAGACATGGCCCCGGTCCTCATGGCCCGCAACGTCTCCGTGCAATACCATCTGGAATCGGAAAGCAAGGGCAAAGGCAAGGACGGCAAGAGTATGGACGGCAAGGGTGAAGGCGTTTCGCCCGCCTCGGACGCCGACTCTCTGAACGGGTCGGTCCAGGCCCTCTCCCACGTCAACCTGGACATCCTGCCCGGAAGCAGCCTCTCCATCATGGGCCCTTCGGGCTCCGGCAAGTCCACCCTCCTCCACGTGCTGGCCGGCATCCTCCCTCCCACCCAGGGAACCGTCCTTTACAAAGGCCGGGACCTAGCCAAAGAGTCCGACTCTTACCGCACCAAACTGCGCCGGTCGGACTTCGGCTTCGTCTTCCAATCGGGCCAGCTGATCGAAGAGATGAGCGCCCAGGAAAACGTGGCCCTCCCTCTCATGTTGGACGGGATCAGCTACGGAAAAGCCATGAAGACGGCACTGAACTGGCTGGACCTGCTCGGCCTGCAGACCCTAGCCAAACACCGCCCGGGCGAGATGAGCGGCGGCCAGAGGCAGAGGGTCTCCATCGCCCGGGCCCTGGTCATCAAACCGTCCATCGTCTTCGCCGACGAACCAACCGGGGCCTTGGACCAAGCGACCGGGGAAAGCATCATCAGCCTGCTCACTTCCTGGTGCTCCAGGACCGGGGCCAGCCTGATCATGGTCACCCACGACCCTCACGTAGCCCATGCCTGCCAAACCACCATCCACATGCAGGACGGCCGAATCCTCAACCTGTAGCGGAAAGCGGGAGACCAGGCCAGGCGCGACCAGTCGTCCATGAACCGGACGCCACAGACCAAGCAAAGCAGAGCACAACCAAGAGATCATCAACCAACTGGCTATAAACCAATAGAATATCAGCCAACCGAACACCACCCAATCGAGCAAAGCAGCCACCATGAACACCGAACAAAAACAATCATCCTCAGGGTCTTCCCTGATCAGCTTCCGTCTGGCCAACAGCCTCATGCGCTCTTCCAAAGACGACCGCCGCATCAACGCCTTGGCCATCCTCGCCTTCACCGTCTCCATGGGGATCTTCCTCACCGTCATCGGAGGCTTCCATGCCTTCGTCATCCGGTCGCAGGAAGCCAAGACCCTTTTCACGAACCCGATTACCCAAGAGATGGCCAGCTCCTACATCATCTACGCCGGCATCGCCATAGCCCTGATCATCGCCCCCTTGGCCACCCTCTCCGCCCATGCGGCCCGGCTGACCCTGCGCCGAAGGGACCGCCGCCTGTCCACCTTGCGTCTGGCGGGGGCGACGCAGGCCCAGACCACCCTCCTGACCGTCATGGAAAGCGCCCGGCAGGCCCTGATCGGTTCCCTGCTCGGCTGCCTGCTTTACCTGGCCTGCATACCCCTCGTCCGCCTCATCGTCTTCCAAGGACTCCCCTTCAGCTTCAGCCAGCTCTGGGTCGGCTTCCCCATCATGATCGCCGCGGTCGTCGCCATCACCCTCATCTGCATGCTCTCCGCCCTGGTCTCCTTGCGCAAGGTGAACATCAGCCCCCTGGGGACCAGCATGAGGGTCGGCAACCCGCAGATGAGCAAAGCCCGCATCGCCGTGGGGGCCGTCCTCCTCGCCTTCGTCGTCTTCATCTTCACCAGCCGGGCCGGTGGCGGCCAAGATATGCTCGGGAAAGTCCTGATCGCCGTCGCCGGGGTCTCCATCATCGTCGGTGTCATCAACCTCATCGCCCCTCTCTTCATCTCGCTTTTCGCCAAACTTCTCGTCCTCCACCCCATCAACGCTTCATGGCTGATTGGCCTGCGTCGCCTCATCGACGACCCCAAACGAGCCTGGAGGTCCAGTGCCGGAGTCGGACTCGCCGTGTTCGTCTGCGCCATCGCGGCTGCCGCCGAAGTGACCTCGGCCGGAGGAAGCAATAAACCTTCCTACGACCAGGCGATGCAGATCTACATGCTTGACATCGGGACCGGCGGACGACTGACCCTGGCCTTCGTCTCCATCCTCGCCTCCGTCTCCGCCATGGTCACCCAAAGCGCCATGGTCTACGACCAGGCCGACCAATATCTGAGCCTGTCCATGGAAGGGGCCGACCGCAAGGTGCTGGACAAGGCCCGGCGGGTGGAAACCGTCACCCCCCTGCTCATGGTCACCATCATCTGCACCATCCTGGGCCTTCTGCTCCTGAGTACCGCCGGAATGCAGACGATGGTCTCCCCCACTTTCCTGCCTTCCTATCTGCTCATGGTCGCCGCTAGCGTCGCCCTAGTCATCTTCGGCGGCATGGCTTCCCGAATCGCTTCCCGCCAGGTCTCCGCCCGCATGGTCCGCCAGGACGACTGAGGCGGAAGGGGAAGACTGGAAAATAAGAAAAACAGGGCCCGAGGAATCATCCCCGGGTCCTGTTTTCGTTCTCATTCGGCTGACTCAAGCTAGCGACCATTAACCAACGGGAGCCAATGATCTTAAGCCAATTGCCGATGCCTGCCGGTGAACCCGACAATCGCGAGCCGGAACCCCTCAGACGGAGGATCACAGGCAAAGGATCCCGCAGCCGAATGCCGTCTTCTCAGCTGCTTAGTTGACCGCCGGCATGGCTCCCTCATCCACCTCGTCCACGGTCTGGTCGGGTTCTCGCTGAGCCTGTTCGGCATCGCCCTGGCCCTGCCCGTCATGGTCTTGGGCGGCGAGGGCCTGGTCGTAAGGCTTGCTGGTGAAAGTGAATTCCCCAAGGATGCCTTCGCCTTCGGCGTCGACCACGATCTCCTGATTCTCCTTGAGGTCGCCCAAAAGAATCTTCTCGGAGATGGCGTCTTCGATATCCCGCTGGATGACGCGCCGCAAAGGACGGGCGCCCAGAAGCGGATCGAAGCCCTTCTCGGCCAGGAGGTCTTTGGCCTTGTCGGTCAATTCCACGGTCATATGGCGTTCGAAGAGCCGGTCATTCAAAGCCTTCACATCCAAGTCTACGATTTGGCGGACCTGCGGCTCTGTCAGCTGCTTGAAGACGATGATGTCATCCAGGCGGTTGAGGAATTCCGGACGGAACTGCCCCTTCAACTCTGACTGGACCTGGTCTTTCATGCGCTGGTAGGAGGTCTCCGTCTGCCCACCCAGGTTGAAACCGGTGTTCTGGGCCTGGGAGATCTTGCTGGTGCCCAGGTTGGTGGTCATGATGATGATCGTGTTCTTGAAGTCCACCTTGCGACCTTGACCGTCGGTCAAATGACCATCGTCCAAGACCTGCAGGAGGGTGTTGAAGATGTCGGGGTGGGCCTTCTCGATTTCGTCGAAAAGGATGACGGAGAAGGGCTTGCGGCGGACCTTCTCGGTCAGCTCGCCGCCTTCCTCATAACCCACGTATCCGGGAGGGGCGCCGAAGAGGCGGGAGGTGGAATACTTCTCGCCGAATTCGGACATGTCCACGCGGATGAGGGCGTCCTCATCATCAAAGAGATACTCGGCCAAGGCCTTGGCCAGCTCCGTCTTACCCACGCCGGTAGGTCCGGCGAAGATGAAGGAACCGGAAGGACGCTTGGGATCCTTCAGCCCCACGCGGGCGCGGCGGATGGACCGGGCCAAGGCTGAAACGGCTTCATCCTGGCCGATGACCCGCTTGTGCAAGGCGTCCTCCATGCCCAAAAGCTTCTTGGATTCGGTCTCGGTCAGCTTGAAGACCGGGATGCCGGTGGAGGAGGAAATCACATGGGCGATGGTGTCTTCGGTCACCACCATGGAAACGTCGGACTCCCCTTCGCGCCAAGACTTCTCCTTATCCTTGCGTTCCTGCTCCAGCTTCTCCTGGGCGTCGCGCAAAGACGCGGCCTTCTCGAAGTCCTGGTCGGCGATGGCCTGATCCTTGTCGGCCTTGACCTTGGCCACCTTCATATCCAGCTCCTTCAAGGCGCTGGGGGCCGTCAGCCTCTTGATGCGCAGGCGGGCGCCAGCCTCATCGATCAAGTCGATGGCCTTGTCGGGCAGATGCCTGTCCTGGATATACCGGGAAGACAGCTCAGCGGCGGCCTGGATGGCTTCGTCGGTGATGGTCACATGATGATGGTCTTCGTACTTCTTGCGCAGGCCTTTCAGAATCTCGATGGTCTCCGCGATGGTTGGTTCCGCAACCTGGATGGGCTGGAAACGGCGCTCCAAAGCGGCGTCCTTCTCGATGTACTTGCGATACTCTTCGGTCGTGGTGGCGCCGATGGTCTGCAGCTCGCCGCGAGCCAGCATGGGCTTGAGCATGTCCGAAGCGCCCATGGCCCCATCCGCGGAACCGGCGCCAACGATGGTATGGATCTCGTCGATGAAGAGGACCACGTCACCACGGACCTGGATCTCTTTGAGCACCTTCTTCAGGCGTTCTTCGAAATCCCCCCGGTACCGGGAGCCGGCGATCATGGAGCCCAGGTCCAAAGCGTAGATCTGCTTGTCTTTCAAGGTCTCCGGAACGTCATCCGCCACGATTTTCTCGGCCAAGCCTTCTACCACGGCGGTCTTACCTACGCCAGGTTCGCCGATCAGCACAGGATTGTTCTTAGTGCGGCGGGACAACACGACCATGACGCGTTCGATTTCATTGCTCCGCCCGATGACCGGATCGAGTTTGCCATCTTTCGCTTCCTGGGCCAGGTTACGGCCGAACTGGTCCAGAAGAGAGGATCCGGACCGGTTGGTCTTATCGGCCACACCGCCGGAATTTGCCATCTGACCGGTAGAAGAGCCGGCGCTGGTATCGCGAATGGAATCGATGACGGTGGTGCGCAGATTGGCGATGTCCACCCCCATCTTGACTAGGACCTGGGTCCCTACCCCTTCGCCTTCGTGGATGAGACCCAAAAGGATATGTTCCGTGCCAATATAGGAATGCCCCAGTTGCAGGGCCTCCCGCAAGGACAGCTCCAAGACCTGTCTGGCATGAGGGGTGAAGGGAATGTGGCCTGTAGGGGCCGCGGAGCCCTTGCCGATCATCTCTTCCACCTGTTGGCGGGCGGCGTCAAGCTCCACGCCTTTGGAGGCCAGGGACTTGGCGGCCACGCCTTCACCCTCACGGATGAGGCCGAGCAGGAGGTGCTCAGTGCCAATATAATTGTGCTTCAAGGCTCGCGCCTCTTCCTGAGCAAGCACGATGACCCGGCGGGCCCTATCGGTAAAACGTTCAAACATAAATTATTTCCTCATTCAGTCACGAAAATAACTACACCCAACTATACCGATTCATTGGGATACTTCTTCCCTCCCTCTTGCCGATTCAGCCCTTGACGCAAAAAGTTGCGCCGACCCGGCTCAAGATTTTCCTCTCTGCCATCCCTATCCTTCCTATCGCAAGTTGCCCTCTCATCACAAGTTGCGAAGCGGGCCACTCGTGTGAGTAAAACCTATGAAAGCTATAAGGACTCATGCATGTCTTTGACCAAATCGACTAGACTGGAAAACAAGGCCTCCCATGAGAATCCCCTAAAAGGAGACCAGCGGGAGGTTCCGGAAGACGCCCGAAGGTTCCGGGCAGCTTCGGAAAACTTAAGAAGGCCTCAGGGAGTTTCAGAGAACAAACGGAAAATCAACAGAGCATAGGAAACGAGGGACCATGGAACTAGCGGATATCGTTGCAGGGGTTGACGGATCGGACGAGTCCTTCGCTGCCCTTCATTGGGCCCTGCAGGAAGCGGTCACGACCGGACAGAAGGTGAATGCGGTCTATGGTTGGACCCATTCATGGGATATGGGAGAGCGCCCGGAGACTGACGCCGAATGGGCCAAAATCCACAAACTGATCACCATGGAGCTGGATGAATGGGCGACCAAGGCGAGCGCGGGAATCGAATTCGACCGGGATAAGCTCACCCTCACTTCAGTGCATGCGGCCGGGTCCACGGCCCTGCTCACCCTCGGCAAGAACGCCCAGCAGATCGTCGTGGGGCGCCGTTCCCTGAATCGCCTGGCCCGCTGGTTCCTGGGCTCCATGTCCGACTCTCTGGTGGAGAAATCGTCGGTACCCGTGACCATCGTTCGCGTTGACGCGGTCCCGGAAGTCGATGAAGAGGAATCCATTGAGAACGCCCTCTCTCCAAACGGCTCCGACCCCCAGCTTGTCGATGAATTGGCGGCCGAATCCCAGATGTTGGGGAATACGGTTATGCCAATCGTCGTCGGAATCGACGGATCGCCCGTCTCCCAACGGGCATTGGCTTTCGCGGCCGAAGAAGCCCAGGCGAGCGGCCGGCCTCTTCATGTCTTGTATTGTTGGCGGATGAAGAGCTTGGCGGAGTTGGCCGACCGCACCCATGCGGTCCCCTCCAAGGAGGAGGCGGAAGGTTATGCCCAGGAATTCGTCAAAAGCGAAGTGGGTCGCGCCCATCTGGACCCGGCGATCGCTGTCCATCCCCACGCCTTCCACATCAATCCGGTCAAAGGGCTTCTGCGCGCGTCCCGTTACGCCAATCGTTTGATCGTCGGTTCCCGCGGGCTTCATGGCTTGGATGCCATGGTTCTGGGGTCCGTCAGCCGGCAACTGCTGGATAGCGCCCATTGCACGGTGACCATCGTGCATTGATCCATTGGCTCATCGATTCATCGGACCATTGGCTCATTGGTCCATTGATCCAGGTGACCAGATCGTCGATCCCGTCAGGCTTCAGTCTTTGATGATGACGCGTTCGTCTCATCATCCGCCGCCGAATCGTCGGTCTTTTCAGAGGAGGCTTCCCCAACCGTCTCCGTGGAGGTCTCGTCCTGGGACTCTTCGCTTTGGTTTTGAGAGTCCTCATCTTCGGTTTCCGATTCCTCGATGATTTCCACCTCATCGTTCTCGTCCCGGCGGACTTGGGGGACCACTTCTATATCGGTGGAATCGTCAAGACGAAGGTCCGATTGCACCCACAGCTCGGTCGGCTCGGGAGGTTCGATCTCCGAATGGCCGCCGCAGCCATGGTCCAGAGAGACCACCCGCCCGTCATCCTGACTCCATTTATTGGCGCAGACGCCGAACATGGATCCCAGCTGGCCTTGGAGGGGGATGAAGAAAGCGCACGTCTCGCACACATTGCCTTCCGCCGCCTGGGTCGACAAGGATTTCGGACCATGAGGCCCATTGTACCAACGGTGGGCGGTCTCTTCCCTCGCCTGGGCCGTCATCACATGACGCCGGGAAAGCATGAACGACTCCACGGCTTCGGCCCGGTCCTCTTCCTGGTCCGAAACCTGACTTTCCGCCTGTCCCGAAGCTTGATCGCCTTCCTCCTCGGAAACCTCCCCCGAGCCCAAACCATCCTCCATGCGAGGGTCGTCCGCCTGAGTCCCCAAGACGTCGGTGGGGGATAAATCCTCCGGCTTGATGCGGTCTTTCCAAGGAATCCAGTCAGGAGCCAGCAAGGATTGGTCCGTGGGGAGCAAAGACGCTTCGTCGACGGTCCACGACCCCAGCTCGGGATCATGGTAAAGGGTCACCGACCACTGCCAGCCTTCATACCCTTTGATATCGGAAACGAACCGATAATCAAAGACATTCTCCCCCATATCACGAGCGGTGAGGAAGGGGCCGACGTCTTCCTGCCTTTCCGCAGCCTCCAAGGCCACACGACGGGCGAGCTCCTGGGGGTCCTGCTGACGGACCTCCTCATTTTCTTCGATATTCGGTTCCTGTCCCATGAATCCTGTTCCTGTACGTAATTACTGTACGCTATTCCTGTACGTCGAAGTTATCCGCGACGGCCCGCAACATAGTCGCCAGCTTGTGCGACTCCTGGCTCGAGGGGTAACGGCCGCGGCGAAGGGAATTCCCGGCTGAATCCAAGAGCTTGATCAAGTCCTCCACGATGATGGCCATGTCATCGGCCTTCGGGCGAGTCGCCTTCACCAAAGAAGGGGTCGGACCAAGGACGACCACGTCCATCGCCTGAGGCCCGCGCCGGCTATCGACACGGGAGAACTCGACCTTGGCGCCTTTGCGCAAAGTCGTCACGCCAGCCGGCAGAGCCGTCTTCGGCATGAAGACGTCTTCCCCATCGTCACTGGTGATGAAACCATAACCTTTTTTCGCATCGAACCAACGAATCTCACCCGCGGGCATTTATCCACCTCACACATTTCAAAGAGTCTCATCCATTTTACAAGTCCGAACCTATATTCGCCTCTGGCGTGTATCACCCCATGCGCGGTATCTCCCCTAGCGGTTCTCGCCCCCGCGGGATCTCGCCTCGAAGGGATTTCACCCGAGATGAACCTCGCTCTTGGTTCGTTCATATCTTTACTTTTTACATCGAGCGCATTTTGACCCGGATGGATTCGCGGATTCTACAAGGGTCTATCCGCCCGACCTCCAAAGCCGAGAGCCCAGCTGCCTCGTCAATCCATAAACAGCAAGGGACCGATAACAACCAAGCAGCCAATCATAGGCAACCAGACAACCGACTGTAGATACCGGCTATAGGCAACTAGGCAGCCAGCTATAGGCAACCACGCAGCTGGTTAATCCACCCAGGTTAATCGGCTCGGCAGGACTGTCCCCCGTAGACTATCTGGGTGATACTCTCTTCCTCTTGCTTCTCCAACTTCTTCCGCTTCTTCTGCGCCTTCCGGTTTTTCCGGGCGTCGACGACGGACGTACCCTGTTCCAGCCGGTCGTTCCGGTCAAGGAAAACCCTGGTCTGCGAGGCGGGGATGACTATGGCGAAGCTCAGCCCTCCCCCATCGGTCGTGCTGGCGCAAATGAAACCATGATGGGCCTTGACCACCGCCAAAGCGATGGACATGCCCAAGCCGCTTCCACCTTTTTGCCTCGCCCGGGAGGGGTCAGTCGTGTAGAAACGTTCGAAGATCTTGGGTATCTTGTCCGGAGCCACTCCCGGACCATGGTCGCTGATGCGGATGATCACGAATTCGCGGCCGGCCTGGGTCTTCCTGGCGATGGCGACATCTTCCAAGAAGGCGTTGAGGGTCTCTTCCACAGGCTTGAATTTGCTGAGATCGCCGGTGCTGGTGACGGCCTTGACCACGGATACGCCGATTTCCACCGGCGAATCGGCCGGTGTATATCGATGGATATTGCCGATGATATTGGTCAGCACTTGGCGCAGACGAGTCGGATCCCCGCCTATGGTGATCTCCGCCGGAGCAGGCTCCACGACCCGCAGGCGATCCGTGCCTACGAGGGTCGGCTCATCCATAGTCTGCCGGGACCGATCCTGCCTGGCGGTCTCCCAAACGTTCATATCATCCTGCAGGGTCTTGTCATACCCGGCCTTGTCTTGCCGGCCCTTATCCAGCCTGTTTTTATCCGACCTGTTCTTGTCCTGTCTTCCCGAGCGCCGCCGCCCCTTCTGATGCTCCGATTCCGACTCGATTTCCTGCGCGGCCGCGCCCTTCTGCCTCTGAGCGGTGACGGCGGCGATCTCATTGAGCATGGCGTTCTGGTCAATCGCCACACGGCCAATCGTGATTTTCCGCTGGGGGTCCAAAGCATGCAGGTCCTCAGCCGACTCCTCCACCAGCTGATCCACCCGGACCCTCTGGGCCAGATCGATACCACGCCCTTCATCCATCCGAGCCAAAGACAAGAGGGATTCCACAAGGGAAGTCATGCGGGTGGACGAAGCCTCGATTCGATCAATCACTTCGTCAGCCCTCTCTTGAGCCCCCGGGGTCTGCCTTTGCATCTTGTAGAGTTCGGCATAACCATGGATGGCCGCGAGCGGGGTCCTCAATTCGTGGCTGGCGTCGGAGACGAACCGTTTCATCTGCTCCGTGGTCTCTTCTTGGCCTTTGAAGCTGGACTCGATGCGAGAGAGCATGGAGTTCAAAGAGGCGGAGAGGGAGCCGATCTCCGTGTTCACCGGAGCTTGGGGGACACGTTTCGTCAAATCTCCGGCCGCGATTTGAGCGGCGGTTTTCTCGATCCGTTTCAAAGGCAGCAAAGCCCGCCGGATCGACACCAAAGACAGGACGGCCCCGCATACTATCACGGCGAGGCTGACCAAGCTGAAATAACGCACCACTTTATTAGTCGCGTCATTCACCCAGTAAAGCGACTTCGCCACATAGACGATGTACTGCATCTTGCCGGAATCCGCATCCCTGATGCTGATCGCCATGACCTGCCAATTGGCCGACGCCGCATTGTAACTCTCTGCCGTATAGTTTTTGCTGATTACCTTCACCCGGGAAGGAACGGTGACCGGGCTGCCGTCGACCACTATAGCCGGACTTGTCTTCCCTGAAACCGGCAAGGAGGGAACGGCGATCAGATTGTCCCCGATGACGGCAGTGAAGGGGGTGGCGAGGACGTTGTTCTTCGCATCCCGGATCTGGAGAAAATACTCCGGCTGGATATTGGTCTCCTGGGCATCAAGAAAATCCCTCAAAGCCTGGGTCGTATCATCGTTCCCCGACGCAGCGCCAGGCGCGCTCCCCTCCCGCCCGATGCCGGATGAGCCGTTCTTCTGCCCCGTTGAACCACCGGAATTGAGGGAGAAATTAAGAATATCGCTCCTCTGGGCGACTTGTTTCTGAAGCATGGCCACATTGCTGCGGATGGATGTCGCCTGCTGGTGGAGCTGCGTATTGGTTTGACTCATCAGGGCGCCGAAAACGAGTTGTTGGGCCGCGATGGTCATGAAGACGCCAGCGATCAGCAGAATGATGAAGACGATGTTGACCAAACGCGCGGTCAAAGGGACGTAATCCAAGCGAAGTTTATGGCGATCCCGCCAAGCTCCGAAACGACCCCACCATGTTTGCGATTTTTGATCCCGCTGCGAAGACTGGGTCTGCTGGGCGTGCTGGGATTGTTTCACCTGCTTGGTCTGTTTCTTCTGCTGAGCCTGGGATTCTCCTTGGGAATTCCGGTCATGCTGAGTCCGTTGGTTTTCTCGCTCAGGCTTTTGACTGCCTTCCCGACCGGCTTCACTCTCTGTTTCCAGATTGAGTCGAGACGCCGAAGACGCATCTGACGCTCCAGCGGCTTGGGTGGTTCTCACCTTATCCGAAGACGATTCTTCCTCCGAACGTGATTGTTTGAAAGGTTCACTAGTCATCTTTCGTCCTTAGTCTGGAGCCTCAAACCTGGAGCCTTCTCTTAGGCCGGATGTCCACCTTTGCGACCAAAGGTCCAAGTAATCAAATGTTGGAACGTCCGACCGGTCCGATTCATGAGCGAGCACGCCTGCCATGTCGTCGCCCTGTCTTCTATCGGGGCTCGCGGATTATGTAACCGATCCCCCGCTTTGTCTGGATGATTGGCGTCACTTTATGCTCGGTCCCGTCCTCATCACGATAGGTGATTCCATCGATTTTCTTACGCAAATAAGAAATGTACGACTCGACGATCGCGGCATCCCCGCCCCAGTCATATTGCCAGACATGGTCCAAAATCTGAGCCTTGCTGAGAACACGCCCCTCGTTATCCATCAGATACCGCAGAAGTTTGTACTCCGTGGGGCTCAACTCCACAAGCTGGCCATGCCTGGTCACGTCATGCGAGTCCTCGTTGATTTCCAAGTCAGCCACCCGGATGATCGGATCGTCTTCGACTTGTTCCTGAGTCCGGCGGAGAATCGCCCGAATTCTCGCGACGACCTCTTCCAGGCTGAATGGCTTGGTCACGTAATCGTCTCCACCGACCGTCAGACCCATGACCTTATCTTGGGTGTCATCACGGGCCGTAAGGAAAAGTACCGGAGCTTCGATCCCCTGCTGCCGAATCCGCCGAGTGACCGTGAACCCGTCGATATCGGGGAGCATGACATCTAAAACGATCAAATCCGGATCCGTTTTGGTGATGACGTCAATCGCCTCTGTACCGCTCGCGGCGGTTTTCACTTCGAAACCCGAGAAATGGAGGCTGGCTGACACCAGCTCCCGAATGGAGGGTTCATCATCTACGACCACAATCGTTGCTTCAGAATTATTCGTCATGGTACCCATTTTACGAACCGGGCTGGGAGTTTTCTGGGAAAAAGCCGAAAGAAGAGGTACCTTGGGGACTCTTAAAAAGCTTCTCGAACTCTACTGGCTTCATCTCTTTTTGAATTCGTTCAAGGATGGATTCAGGGGTGAACATTGAAGAACGAAGAAGGGTGAGATGGGGCAGAAAGGATGAAGGAGGCGCAAAGAGTGACAAAGATGAAAAAGCGAATATCGAAAGGTGTGTGAGAAGACGAATATCAGAGGATGGGTATTGACGGGAAACGACTTCCTCTAATTGTGGATAACACACCCCAGATGAAGCGTGTTGTTCACATTCGACCACATTGCTTTTTTCGCTTGCTCTTACCGGTGATCCTCTTCTATCGTTTTTATATCTGATGGGCCTCAACAGATAAAGATAAGAGAATTGACACTAGCCCTGATCACACTGGTGGAAGTCCTTCCTATCGCGACATCATCAGCAACGAATAAAAGAAAGGAGGTCATGATGGCAACGTATCGAGTTGACTCAGACCGGCTCCAATCGGCCAGCGCCGCCGTCAATACTTCGGTGACAAGCATCCGGGATGCGACAAGGACCATGTACGCCAATCTGCAAGACCTGCAAAGCGTCTGGCATGGCAGTGCAGCCAGTTCATTCTCGGGCCTTATCGAGCAATGGCGCGCGGCACAGCAACAAATGGAACAGTCCCTGCAAAACATCCAGCAGGCGATGAGCAAAGCATCCGCCACTTACGCACAGGCTGAAACGAATGCGCAGATGCTCTTCGCCCATTAAACATAGGTCCTAAGAAAACTGAAGAATCTGTGTTCCCTAGCATCTACCGCCTAGCTTTAACTTCTCTCCAACCATCAACCAGATCATACGTCTGGATCTCTCAGTTATCGCTAGGCGGCAGCATGCTCTTTTGTCTTCGAACCTTGCCTCGTGCAGAAATCTTAACCTCATATAGTTCGATATCCAGCCTTTTCTCCTGAATCAAATATATCCCCCGAATACGGGCCTCACCGTCGCTTCCGGTTTAGGCACCAATCCAGATATCCACGCCACTCCCAGCATATGCCGATCATAAACAGCGGAACGAAAAAAGGTCGACCAAGAGCATGTCTTGATCGACCTTTTTCTTTGTCTCCTTAAGCCTCAATAGACACTGAAGAACTTTGCCACATCTTGGTCGGGCAAGCGCCTCCGTACGCCAGGAGCATTTTCTTCAATGTCTTGGGGCTTGGAAGACCCTCACGATATGGGAATCGCTTTAGTACCCCATATCAGGCTGAGCCGCGGCAGGGGCCGGAGGCTCTGGCTTGTTCGCCACCACAGCTTCAGTGGTCAGGAAAAGCCCGGCGATGGAAGCGGCATTCTGCAGAGCGGAACGAGTCACCTTCACAGGGTCGGTCACGCCGGCCTTCATCAGGTCTTCGTACTCACCGGTAGCGGCATTCAGACCAGAACCAGCAGGAAGGGTCCGAACTTTGTCAATCACCACTTCGCCAGACAAGCCTGCGTTTTCAGCGATTTGCTTGAGCGGGGCTTCGATGGCGCGGAAGACGATATCGGCTCCCGTAGCCTCATCGCCATCCAGCTTGACGCTCTTTTCAGCCTCGCCGGCTGCCTGCACCAAGGCGACACCACCACCAGGAAGCAATCCTTCCTCAATGGCGGCTTTTGCGTTACGGACTGCATCCTCGATACGATGCTTGCGTTCCTTGGCTTCGACTTCGGTAGCAGCGCCAACCTTGATGACGGCGACACCACCGGCGAGCTTGGCCAAACGCTCCTGGAGCTTCTCGCGATCGTAATCGGAATCAGAAGCTTCGATCTCGGAACGAATCTGGGCGACGCGAGCGGCGATATCTTCCTTCGAACCAGCGCCCGATACAATGGTGGTCTCGTCCTTGGAGACGATAACCTTCGCAGCATGACCGAGCACGGTGTCATCAATCGAATCCAGCTTGAGACCGAGCTCATCGGACACTACTTGGGCACCGGTGAGGATCGCCATATCCTGCAGCATAGCCTTACGACGATCGCCGAAGCCGGGGGCCTTCACAGCGACCGTGTTGAAAGTTCCACGGATCTTGTTGAGGACCAAGGTAGGCAGGGCCTCCCCGTCGACATCCTCAGCGACGATCAGCAAGGGCTTGCCGGATTTGATGACCAAGTCGGCGATGTGAACGATGTCCTGCTGACTGGAAACCTTGCCGGAGGTCAGCAAGATGTAAGGATCCTCCAAAACCGCGGTCTGATCGTCGGCGTTGGTGACGAAATAGGGGGAAATATACCCCTTGTCGAAGCGCATGCCTTCCGTGAAATCGAGATCCAGGCCGAATTTATTGTTGTCCTCAACGGTGACAACGCCATCCTGGCCAACCTTGTCCAAGGCCTCGGCGATTTTTTCGCCGACTTCGGGATCTCCGGCCGAGATGGTCGCAGTAGCCGCAATCTGGTCTTTGGTCTCGACAGGCTTGGCGTTCTCCAGCAGATTCTTGACGATGGTCTGGGAGGCCTTTTCAATTCCGCGACGCAAAGCGATGGGGTTCGAGCCAGAGGTCACGTTCTTCAAACCTTCATGAACCAGAGCCTGGGCCAGAACGGTTGCGGTGGTGGTGCCGTCGCCGGCAACGTCATCGGTCTTCTTGGCGACCTCCTTCACCAGCTCGGCGCCGATACGCTGGTAGGGATCCTCCAGATCGATCTCCTTGGCGATGGAAACGCCATCGTTGGTGATGGTGGGAGCGCCATAGGACTTGTCCAGAACGACATTACGCCCCTTGGGTCCCAGCGTCACTTTCACGGTGTTGGCGAGCTCATCCAAGCCTTCCAACATGCCTTGGCGGGCTTCCTCGTCATACTTGATAATCTTTGCCATACTATCCTCTTTTTGCTTGAACAATGGCTTTTACGTCATCACCCGCGCAGAAGGTTAAATCCGATCGTCAGCTATCGAATTATCACTCTCATGCCTCGAGTGCTAAATATGAGATTAGCACTCTCCCCGGTCGACTGCCAACTTTTTGGAAGAAACGCCTGAAAGATAAGCTCCCAGCATTATTTGGCATTTTTTGTACAGCACGGCGTTATTCGGTATCCTTTTCTCATAAGGCCAAGCTTCGATTCCCTCACCTTCTCGGCTTCGTCGCGCCCACTACCTCAATCTCGTCAAGCTGCTCTCTCGATATCACTGATCCTGCTTGGATCCTTGTTTAGCCAGTCGTATCAGTCTTCCTGGTTTTCGCCTTTCCTTCCCCGAGCGGCGCGGGCGTACGAGCCGAAAGGAAGGATATCCTCGTGTCCCTCTTCCCCATTCTCAATGAACCGATACATGCGACGACGGGTGTCACCCTCGTAAATCACGGGGTTAAAATCGCGGTAAATGAAATGCCCTTTTTCGTCGAGCAATGAATCATCAATCAACCTTTTCGAAATCGATGCGGTGAAATGGGTCACCTGATCGAATTCGTGGACCTCCACGACATCGCACAAGAGTACGATGCGGGCGCGGGAAAGGACTGGCAAGCCTTCCATGGCCTGGAAGTCGACTCCGGATTCTTGCAGCTTATCCGTTCCCGGTCTACCCGCCTTATTGGTTCCGCCGCGCTTTATTCCTGCGAATTCAGCGACGGCCATCATGCCTTCGTCGATGACGTTCATCGAGAACCGTCCGGATTCTTTCATTTGATGGGCGGCGTTCGAGGTCGAAAGCATTCCGACACTGACCGTATTGCGCAAAGAATAAGAGGAAGTGCAGGTCGTGATGTTCATCCCATGTTTATCATCTTCATATCCGAGGATGAAAACGGGAAAACCGTAATACAACTTCTGCGTACCGTATTCAACCAACATGGTCTCCATAGTAGCGGAATCCCCCATCAGACTATTTCCTTCTGCCCCTCTTGCGCTCCCGAATCAGATGATGGTACCTGTACGGAGACCCACCTGCAGTCAATACGGGTCTCCATACAGGTATCCACCTTTCACTCGCCTGCCGTGGCTTTCACTCTCCTGCTTACTCGCCGGCCTTCAACTGGTAATTGAAAAGCTGCGAGAAATACGTGCCCGGACGGATCAGCTCCTGATAAGTCCCCGTTTCCACCACATGACCTTCTTTGAAGACATAAATCCGGTCGACCTTCTGCAAGGTCCAAGCCCGATGAGAGACCAAGACGGTCGCATGCGCGCGTGAGTCGTGCGCCAGCGTCGAATAAATGACCTCTTCCGACTGGGAGTCCACATTGCTCGTCGGCTCGTCAAGAATACGGATCGGAGCCGGTCTCAAAAGCATGCGGGCAAGCGCCAGCCTTTGCCATTCACCACCTGATAGGCCGACTCCTCCCCATTCTGCCCCCAACTGTGTATCCAATCCTTGAGGTAGAGCGCGGATGACTTTGTCCTCTCCAACGGCTCTGAGCGCATCCCAGATGCGGTCGTCCGCGACGCTGCCCGCTTCCATCCCAAGCTGGAGGTTGTCCCGGACGGTGAATTCGAACCTGTTGTATTCCTGAGGCATGACGGCGAAATGCCGAATTCGGTCAGAGAAATCGTGGGAGGTCATGTCGAACCCATCGAGAAGCACTTTCCCTGATTCTGCCGGCACGACGCCTAAGATTGACTGCAGAGTCGTCGTCTTTCCGGCGCCATTGCGCCCCACCAAGGCGATGGTCTCACCGAGGCGAGCTTCGATGTTCACACCTTCCACCGCCGGATGATCCTTCTCAGGATAAGTCACCTTCAAACCGGAGACCCGCAAAGCCGGAAGGAGTCCATCAGGGCTTTGCCCCTTCAATCGGTCATCGTCGAGTCGAGGCTTGACTTGGACCATGTTGGAAAGGCCCCATTCCTTTCCTGGCCTGTAGGAAGGAGCTTCGGCCGTGTCCTCTTCCATATCCTTCATTTGCCTAGGCTCATTCGCGATTTTCAAGAAATCGATAAAGGCCTCGATGGATACGGAGTCTTTGGCCATGCTCCCCAAATAGTACCCCAGATTGGACATACTGATCATGCCAGTGATCACGCCGATCAGAACACCGGAGACGACGGCTGCCCCGGCCTTCGAATCGATGAGGGAAAGCAGGGTACCCACGACCAGGAAAGCTTCAACCAAGCAAGCCCCGAGGATTCCGAAAAAGAAAATCCGGTCCAAAAGCAGATATTTCTCCATCGAATCCTTCCTCTTGCGATTCGCCAGCTCGGCGACGTACTGCCTGCCCTGCAACTGGGCGAGTTCATGAGCCTGTTGTTCGAAAGTGATTTGGTTTTCGCAATACTCCGCTCTTCGGTTACCTTTGACGATCAACGGCCAGATGCGCACTTCCGCCTTCGCCTCCACCATGGCGGCGAAAGCGATGGGAAAAAGGCAAAGAATCACCAATATGGCCGAAAGCGGGCTGATATGCCAGATGGGGATCATCAAGGAAACGCATGAAACAATGGCTGAAGCCAGCGAGGCGACGACACCGGGTTGGGCCGTAACGGATCCCATCGAAATCGCCTCACGAGCCTGCCGAGCGCGTTCCGCGATCCTTTCCCCTGTCAGACGGGCTGGATTCACCTCAGCGATGGCATTGTTCACCATACGGTAGCCAGCGCCGGTCAGACGATCCCGTAAGAACATGTTGGCTGACTGGAGAAAAAGGCTTGATCCCAGACTCATAGCGACCAGGAGACCGGTCATGAAAGCCCAGAAAAGGCCTCGCCCGTCTTGACGGCTTATCAGAGATCCCGTCAGCCGGCCAACGACATATGTTTCCAATCCTGGGACAGCGCCAATGACCACGGAGACGATGGCCATGCTGACCAAGGCCAAAGGAGCGTTCTGCCAACTCTGAGAAAGGCTCCACCCACAGCTGCGGACAATTGACTTTAACTGACTGACAATTGTCGCAGAAGGCGGCCTAAAGGAATCGCCCGGGTCTTTCTCATCCGCGGATTCCGGATTCTTCAAACCGTCATCCTCCAATACGTTATCTTCCAAGCCATCATTGGGACGAATCCCGTCATGAGCACCGGAACCGATGCCTGCAGCCATCCCAATCTTTTCATCGTCAACCGGCGGATTATTTACCATCGTATTCTTCGTATCTTTCATATCTTTCTTAGCGTCCTTGTCCGTCATGGTATCCTCGATTCCCTTTTTGTTTTTCATCGTTGTGATGGTCTCATCGTCTTTCACTGCAGCCTCATCCCACCATTTGGTTTCATCGCTTCGGATTTTCATCATTCAATCGTTCGGGAGACCGTGAGCTTATTCGGAACGGTGGCTGAAGTGCCAAAGGAATCCAGATATTGATGTCACAATCTATAATCAAAATTCATAATGCTGATGGAAGGATTCCAAAGGACGGTCTCAATTTTAAAAAGGACTTACCGCACGACTCTGACTAGGGATGCATCCCCCAAAAGATGACCATAATCCGCTGCGCGTTCCACCTTCAAGCGTCGCATACTCAGCACAAGCTCTGCATCAAGCTCGTTTTATAATTAATGACATATAATCCTCATGCTCTCAATGTATCAATCACCATGGAAAACAGGATACAGCCTCTTATGCGCCCCTCTTCGCCCCCGTCTCGAGACTTCCCGAATCATCATCGAAGATTGCGGAGATCTCATGCTTAATAAATACTTATAACAATACCTAAAGTGATACTTATAGTAAGGCCCTCCGAAACCTGGTGACCGGATTCCGAAGAGCCTTTTTTATCAAAGCTTCCCGCGAATTTTATCCATCGGTTCGCAAATCAGACGGAAGACGAAGAATGCTTCATATTTTTATGTCTTCATGTCTTCACACCCGATCAGATTTTTTCTACATTAAAAGATCTTTTCTACATCAAGGATGTATAAAGACCGAGGATATCCTCTTCCGTCGCTTGGCGTGGATTGCCCGGGGTGCAAACATCCCGGAAGGCGTCATGAGCCAAGGGTTTCAAATCCGCCTCCGTAGCGCCGACTTCGGAAATCTTGGTAGGATTGCCAAGATTGACGGTCAAATTGCGAACGGCCTGAACGGCCTCTTCGCGAACCTTATCCAAGTCGCCGGTATAAGCGTCCTCAACATGGAAGGCGCGAGCGATATCGCGATACTTCTCCCCCGTGTAATCCTTATTGTATTCCATCACGGTAGCCAGCAGGATACCATTGGCCACTCCATGCGCCACGTCTAAACGGCCGCCCAAAGGATGGGCCATGCCATGAACGAGTCCAAGACCGACGTTCGAATAAGCCATGCCGGTGATATAGGAAGCATAGGCCATACCCTCGCCCGCCTCCTTATCGCCTGCGACGGATTTCTCCAAATTATCGGCGATCATTTCGATGGTCTTCATCGACAGGGCGTCGGACAAAGCCCAAGCCCCGGGAGTGACGAAGCCTTCGATGGCATGGGTGAGAGCGTCCAGGCCTGTGGCCACCTTCAGTCCTCGAGGCATGCCGTCGGTCAAATCCGGATCGACGAAAGCGCGCACCGGGATATCATGCGGATCCACAGCGACGAATTTACGCTTATTCGCGGTATCCGTCACCACATAGTTGATGGTCGTCTCCGAAGCCGTGCCGGCTGTGGTGGGGACGCCGAAAATCGGGATCGAGGGATTCTTCGTGTCAGCGACGCCTTCCAAAGACAAGACATCGGCGAACTCAGGGTTTGCGGCGATGATGCCGATTCCCTTGCAGGTATCCTGAGGGGAGCCTCCTCCCAAGCCAATCAGGAAGTCGGCCCCTGAGGTCTTGAATTTAGACGCCCCGTCTTGGATACACTCCACAGGAGGGTTCGGCTTCACGTTCGTGAAAACCTCGAACTTGATCCCTCCCTCTTCCAAGACGTCGGTGACCTTCTTGACCGTCCCCACCCTAGAGTCGGCGAGGGTGGGGTCGGACACGATGAACGCCTTATGGAATCCATGGGTCTTGGCCACCTCGGGGATGTTCTTGATCGCGCCACGACCAAAATAAGCTTCTTGGTTGAAAATCATGCGATAAACCATATAACCTCCTTGAAATAGGTATCACGCGCGGCGGTCGCCACTTTGACCATCCCCTGCCATTCTAAGTATCCTCATCGAAATCGATGAAACCTTTTGGGTCGCTCACGGCGCAATGGCGACAAGACGCCAATGAAGCGATCCAAGGCAATCCATAGGAGGGGAGGTAGGGAGGAAATCAGAAAGTCCCGGTGGCGAAAAGCCAGCGGGACGAAAGACATCAGATGCTTGGAATCAGATGAATAAGAATCAACAAGGAATCAAATGATGGGGATTGAAGAATGGAAGAGAGGCATCTCTCACATCCCAGTTCCCTGCTCATTCCACGGCCACTATGCTCACTTCACGACTGCGACGACGGGAGCCGCGA
Organism: Parascardovia denticolens DSM 10105 = JCM 12538; assembly: GCF_001042675.1. Taxonomy (NCBI): domain Bacteria; kingdom Bacillati; phylum Actinomycetota; class Actinomycetes; order Bifidobacteriales; family Bifidobacteriaceae; genus Parascardovia; species Parascardovia denticolens. The sequence goes on along the minus strand of NZ_AP012333.1, from coordinate 553,732 downwards.
TCCCTGTAGCCTCCTCGACATTGGAGATTCCCAAGGTCTTGGCGACTTCCTCAGCCGTCGCCTTATTCTCTTCGCCACGGTACCAAACGGTCGCCCGCTCAGGGAGGGTGCTGCGGTCATTCGGATTGTTCGCAGAGACATTGGTGAAGCCTGCCTGGGTAAGGATGTCCCTGTTCTTGCCAGCCAGCCCAGCGGTGAACCCGCCATTGTAGACGATGATCTGCGTATCCTTGCGAACGGCTGTGCTGGAGGACGAGCTCTGATCCGAGGAGGGGCTGGATGACTTGGCGGTGGATGGGGACGCCTTACTCCCTGGCGTTTCCTTCGTTTGGGTCGCTTGCGAATCCGTGGACTTCTTCGCCGATTGAGTGACGGAAGTGGTCGCGGATTTAGCGGTGGAGGGGGTACGGGCGCCTCCTATGGCGCCGGACAACCAGGCCCACAGGAGCAGGGCCAGACAGATGGCTATGACGAGCACGATGAGATAGGGACGCAGCCGCACTCCCAGGCTCTTGCGTCCTCTGTGGGCTCCACCGGGCGTACCAGCGGCTTGCGTGAATTCATCCTCGATGGATGCCTTATCGCGATTGTCGGATGCCATGGTTCCTCCTCAATATTACAAGTCTGAAGTGTAGACCCCGGCTCTCACCACCAGCTTCCGACTCGGAAAATAGCACAATATGTTTGCAAAATGACTAAAGTGAAAGGCATGGAACCAATTCGGAAACCACTGTCAGAAATCATGGACCCCTCCTGGGCCACCGCCCTGGAACCTGTGGAGGGAGATATCCGTCGCATGGGGGATTTTCTGCGCGCGGAACACGCTTCCCACCACCCCACCCTGCCTTCGAGCAACAATATCTTCCGCGCCTTCCAGCTCCCTCTTGACCAAGTGAAAGTCCTCATCGTGGGGCAAGACCCCTATCCCACGCCCGGTCATCCAGTGGGACTGAGTTTTTGCGTCGCCCCTGACGTCGATCCCATTCCCGCCAGCCTGCGGAACATCTATCAGGAGATGATGGATGACCTGGGGCTTCCCCGTCCCTCCAACGGCGACTTGACACCTTGGGTCGTTCAAGGGGTCATGCTTCTGAACAGGTCCCTGACCGTACGCGCCGGAGCGCCGAACAGTCATCAAGGCAAAGGTTGGGAGAAAATCACCGAACAGGCGATCAAGGCTCTGAATTCGCGTCATGACGAAAGCGGCCGGCCCCTGCCTCTCGTCGCCATCCTTTGGGGACGGAACGCCCAATCCCTCGAGAGCCTTCTGACGAATGCGAAAATCATCAAATCCCCTCATCCCAGTCCTCTCTCTGCCAGCAGGGGATTCTTTGGGTCGCGGCCTTTCTCCAGGACGAACGCCTATTTGGAAGAGATGGGGACCAGTCCGATCGATTGGCGCCTTCCCTAGGCATTCTTCCGCAGATTCTCAGCTTCCAGTCAATGTAAGCCGATAAAATTGCCCTTATGGATTTATTCTCTTCTCAACAGGCTCCTCACGAGGACTCTGAAAATCAGAACTCCCAGAACTCTCCTCTCAGCCCTGAGGCCGCAGCGCATAGCAAGGAATTGGCGAACCGGATCCGTAAACGCTTCTCTCAAGGCCTTGTCGGACAAGACCAACTACGGGAATCCCTGATTGTCACCCTGGTGGCAGGCGGGCATATCCTCATCGAATCGGTCCCAGGATTGGCCAAGACGACCGCCGCCAAAATCCTCGCTTCGTGTGTATCGGGCACCTTCAAGAGAATTCAGTGCACCCCCGACCTGATGCCGGCGGATTTGATGGGCACTCAGATCTTCGATTTCGGCTCCCAGAAGATGATCACCCAGGTAGGCCCCATCAACGCCAACATCGTCCTTTTGGATGAAATCAACCGCTCTTCCGCGAAAACCCAGTCAGCCATGCTGGAAGCGATGGCGGAAGGCGCCACCACCATCGGCGGGGAACGCATCGCCCTGCCCGACCCTTTCATGGTCATCGCCACGCAGAATCCCATCGAGGAAGAAGGAACCTATACTCTACCTGAGGCGCAGATGGATCGTTTCACCATGAAAACGGTGATGACTTACCCCAGCAGCCAGCAAGAAGTGGACATGCTGACCCTCCTCTCCGGCCAGACGAGCGATGTGCCCAGCGCGGAAAGCGACCCTGACAACACCCTCTCCCTGTCTGACATCGCCTACCTGCGGCAGTGCTCCCGCAAGGTGCATGTCTCGGACGCCATCAAGGACTATATCGTCGATATAGTCACCACCAGCCGCGGCGCAGGCAGTCGGCCGATCAATGGCTTGGCGACCCTCGTCCGCCTCGGTGCCAGCCCCCGAGCCTCCATCGCCCTCATGCGGGTGGCCCAAGCCCAAGCTCTTCTGACCGGTCGGGACTACGTCATTCCGGAAGATGTGAAAGCCTACGCGCATGACGTCCTCCGCCATCGCATTTTGATGACTTTCGAAGCCTTGGCCGATGGAGTCACCAGCGACCAGATCATCGATTCCATCATCGAGACGGTCCCCGTTCCCTAACGCCTTCCAGCACGGTAGTCGATGCTTGCGGTATTCCGGCCTAGCAAGTCGGGATACCGGAAGCATCGACGGCCCATACAACCAGGAAATCCCCACCGGTCCTCTGGGATTTGGAGCACTCTGGAATTTGGAATACGGGGAATGGGAATACTGGGATATGGGGATTAAGGGCATGAGGAATTCGGCCCTAGCAGGGAAACGGCCCCATGCTCGCAAAGGCCCGAGTACGGATTCAAGGAATCAGAAAGCATCAACCTATGGTCATACAAATAGAGCGGAGACAAGACGAGCCTCTCACCGGAGACCAGATTCGCCGCAAGATCGAAGCCCTCGGTGGACGACTCAGCCTGCCGACGGTCAAGAGGGCTTTGGGAATGCTCGAGGGCGAACATCGGTCGATCCGTCGGGGGACCGGCTATGAATTCTTGGATTTACGCCCCTATAGTTCCGGGGATGAAGCCCGTTCCATCGATTGGAAAGCCAGCGCCCGCGCCGGCAGACCCATGATCGCCGACAAAGAGCAGAACGTCACCAGTAGGGTGTGGATGCTCTTGGACACAGGGGCGGAGATGCTGGGCACCTGCGACAGTGGCGAGACTCAGCTGGAAGTGGCTTTGAACTCTTTGCGTATGTTCGCCACCCTCTCCCTGCGGCGGGGCGATGAGCTTTCCGTGGTCCTCGGTGATTCAGCCCAAATCACGCGTATCCCTCTGACTGGTGGGTATCTGGCTTTCGACGCCCTCACCGACCAAATCGCCAACCGTCAACTGACCAAATCCCGTGACTTGGTTTCGCTGCTCGACTATGCCAAAAGAATCCATGACCGTCACTCTCTGCTCATCATCGCCACGGCCAGCACCGCTTGGACGCAGAAGACGATTGATAGCTTGGCCATCCTCTCGCAAACGCATCCGCTTATCGTTTCGACCGTCGAGACTTTGAATCCCTTCTCGACTTCAGCCCGCTTCCGTCATGTCATCGACGCCACCTCCAGTCGGCGGATTCCCGCTTTCATGCGGACTGCGCAGATGGAATCCGAGGTCCAGGAGAGAAGGGAATTCACGGCCAAGCTCTTGGAACAACGTCTGGCGAAGGCGGGGGCGGCCCTTCTGCATGGCGGTTCCAGTCAGACGATGTTCGACCAATTCATCACCCATATAGCGTCGGCTTTGACCAGGGCTGGAAACATGAATGTTCTCGCCGCCTCCGCCCTCCCCTCTCTCCCCTCCACGCCAGCCCCGCCAAAGGCGAAGGAGGAAAGAAGACATAGGCAGACCCGGCCCCGAAATCAGGGGCGGAAGGAGCCCTCATCCTTATGATCATCTCCGCTACACAGCAATTCAACCAGCAGGCCGCTGGGCAAAAATCCCCTGGTATACTCATCGCGATCGTGGTGTTATGCGCCTTGATCGCGATCTCCGCCCTGGCCGTCATCCTCATTGGCGGAATGAAACGCAAACCAGTCGCTTCCTCTGACCAGCGGCGCGCCCCTAAGCGGTCGACCTCCGAGTGGAAGACCCGGATCAATTCCGTTCAGAAAGACTTCAATCGTGGTTTGCTGACTGAAAAACAGGCGTACCAACGCCTTTCAACTCTCGCCCGTCAGTTCGCCTCCGCGAAGCTCGGCAAGGATATGACCAAGCACACCTTGGCGGAAATGCGTCAGGAGACCTCCGTCGACCCTAAGCATAAGGGGGACTTCGACTCTTTGCGACAAACGATCGAGGCCCTTTACCCGCCGGAATTCGCCAGCGATGATTGGAATGCCTCCGCCCGCAGCGCGACCGTGGAGGAAGCGACGAAATGGGTCTCCTCTCTGGTGGAAAGGTGGGGCGAATGAGCACCGGATTCTCTCTACGCTGGCCGCTTTTGGCCTTTCTTTCCGCCATCGGCCTGCTCCTCCTGGTCGTCTTCGTCAGACTTTGGGCCGCCCACAAATATCCTCATCGCCCTGTGACGGATATGACACGGCTTCGCGCTCAGGAAGATTCCCAAGAAGATGCTCAGGAGGAAGCTCAGGAAAAAACCCAAGGGGAGACGCCGACTTCCACAAAAACCGGAAGCCCTTCCAACACTCAGTCTGCCATAGGCCGGGTCAAGCGGCAGAACCGCATTGACGCTTACAGCTGGACCGTCAGCGATGACCTCAAACCGGAGAAGGCCTCCGCCCGTTTTCACCTCTATCAGACCCTGACCCGATGGGCCGGAATCGCCCTCATCGTCTTGGGAATCCTTGTCTCCTTCCTGATGGGCCGCCCCTCCCGCATCGATAAAGAAGCCAATACAGGCAGCCAACGTGATATCGTCCTTTGCCTTGACGTTTCGGGATCAACCCTGGCTTATGACCGTCAAATCATCGCCGCCTACCTCACCTTGGTCGATCAATTGCAGGGGGAACGGATCGGATTGAGCATCTTCGATTCCACATCCAAGACGGTCTTCCCCCTCACCGATGACTACACCGTCGTCAAAAGCCAGTTGGAAAACGCCTTCCGGATCCTCAAGAAGGTCTCGTCCGCCGATTTCAACAAGATGTCCGACGCCGAATACAAGAAAATCCAGGATTGGCTCGAAGGCACGAAAAACATAGCCAACACCTCCTCTTTGATCGGAGACGGACTGGTTTCCTGCGCCTTGCAGCTTCCCCAATTCTCCGTGAACGCCAACGGCACCCCGGGGAAGGCGTCGGCGGCCGCACGCGCCCGAGCGGCCAGGGCCGGATCCATCATCCTGGCCACCGACAACATCCAAAGCGGCAAAGGGGTCTATTCCTTGGATGAAGCCATGCGCCTCACTCGCTCCTCCGACATAGCGGTGGACGGGCTCTATATCGGTCCCGCATCCAAGAGCGGTTCGGTGGAGGCGACCTCCATGCGCCGTTTGGTCTCCAACGGTGACGGCGTCTACATCGATATGAATAAAACGACCGACCTGAACGCCGTCGTCAGGGCCATTGAGAAGACCAATTCCGGCCTGTCCCAGACAAGCAAACAAACCGATTTGGTCGACAGTCCAGGTTTGTGGGTCGCCCTGCTGATGCTCATCTTGTTCATTTACCTTGCCCTCGCTAGGAGGTTACGCCGATGAATCTCATCCTTCATCCTCTCTTCGGGTGGGTGGTCTCCTCCCTCATAGCGCTGGTTCTGATCGGTTTGGCTATTTTCGAAATCGTCTCTTACATCCGCGATTTCCGCGATGTCCGAGGTCAAGAGCGAAGTCGATCCGATCAAGCGCAAGACGGGAAACCCGAATCCGCCCAAGCACGGTTCACGGACGCGACGGTCGGTTCCATCATCCGACGCAGCCTTCTTTGCCTCCTGCTCGCAGCCACGGTCATGACGCCCAGTCTGAGAAGCCAAGTGACGACCCGAGCCGTCAACGCCACCGATGTCTTCATCGCGGTCGATACCACCGGCTCCATGGCCGTCCGCGACGCGAACTACGCCAGTCCTGACACCATCTCACGTCTGGAAGCTGCCAGTAAGGCCGTCAAAGACATCGTCCGCCTCTACCCTGACGCCAGCTTCAGCGCCATTCATTTCGACAGCACCAGCAACGCCGATCTGCCTTTGACCCCGGACTCCCATGCCATCACGCAATGGGCTGATACCCTGCGCACCGAGCCGACGGCGATTTCCCAAGGATCCGGCCTGGACACCCCTTTGAACACCTTGATCACTTCGATGAAGTCCACTCTGGCTGCCCATCCTCATGACACCATCATCCTCTATTACATCTCAGACGGGGAGACGACCAACGGCCAGGTCCGCAGCACTTTCTCGGTCTTACGCAAATACGTGACCACCGGCGAAGTGATTGGCGTCGGCTCCCGGCAAGGCGGAAAAATCCCGAATACGAAACTGGGGCTGACGGTCAAAGACCTGGCCTCCCAGAACGAAACCAACTCATGGGTGAAGGATCCAGCAACCAAGCAAGATGGCCTCTCCAGCCTGAACGAGGCGAATCTCAAAGCCATAGCCGATGAGATCTCCGGGACCTACATGCATACGGGGACGACCAAAAAAATCAGTTTAGCAGATATCAAGCAAAAATCCGGCAGATTCCGGATCCAACCAGTCACCCGAAAATATAAACACCCGATCCCCCTGATTTGGCCCCTGGTCATCGCCTTCTTCCTGATTTTCGCTTGGGAAGCCGGGGCCTGGATCGTCACATCAAGGAGGCTGCTATGACCAAGAAATCCGACAGACCATCTTCCACCCCCACCGCGGCGAACATCACGGTGGAAAACATCAAAAAGGCCGCCCACAACCACTCCTCCTCTCCGAATGGACGCTGGGAGAGGAAGCCGCAGGTCCGTATGCCTTTGGCCACCAGAATCGTCATCGGAGTCCTCGGGGTCTTCTCCCTCCTTGCCCTCTTTGTCGCAGCTGCCAACATCTCTCTCACTTCTTCCTATAACCATGCTGACGCGAATCTGCAGGAGAACATCGCCTCCTTCAACTCCATTCTGAAGTCAACGACGGTTGGGGACCAACACGTCTCCAAACTCACGCGATTGGAAAAGCGCCAAGTCTCCACTGATTCTTCCTTCTCCAACCTGCAAGGCCGGGCTTGGGCGGAACATCCCTCTCTGCGAGGGGCCGTGTCAGCGGACGCCCGCACATCCCGCAACCTGACCAAAGCGATTCGGGAGGCGACAAAGACCGCCAGCGAAAGCCGCAACCAATCCACGGCCCAAGGCAGAAGCTCCAACCAGTCGAAGCCAGGCTCTTCCCAAGGCGGTTCCTCTCAAGAGCAGGAAAAGGAGAACCGGGAAAAGGCGGAGAAGCTTCTAAGGAAGAACTCCATCCAGCCGCAGAAAATCAATCAGCCGCAGAAAAAGAACGATTCCTCGACGGCATCGAAACCTTGGTGAGCTTTTCTCCGGAAAGGATGGACGAAAAGGACCCGCTTGTCTCCTGCAAGCGGTTCCTTTTTATGCATAAAGACTCCCCTTTGTCAAGTCCATGATGAAGCGTGTTATTCACATTCGACCACATTGGTGCGAAAGGGTTCCCTCTTCTCAATGGATGTGTCATCATCGATGCATGACATACACACCTTCACTTCCCTCACTGTCAGGGTCACCGACATCCTCGCCATCGCCCACGGCGCCTCCAGCCTTATCGCCGCCGAACCGACCTTTGCCGGACAGGCCTTCCCCCAATCTACTATCGCCAGGGCAATCGCCCTTCCCAGGTCCGGGGACCAGTCCTCCCGCGCAATCTGGACGCGCACAGCCGCAATCGCAAGGAAGCAGCAAGCCGAGCCCGCATCCCGGGTTACCGGGGCTCCCCATCCCATCCGGCACCTCCCCAAGGCTCCCGACTCCGCCTGACGCATCCAGTCCCATTGACTGCGTCTGCGTACGTGCTGGGGAAGAACTGGCACTTCACGTATCGGATCGTTCACGAGTCGATCAAAAGCTGCTCGCTTCCCTCAGCGATTGCCTCAGCAAGGCGTATGCGGCCGAGTGGACAGGCAGTTCAGGGGAATTCTACCGGTCGGAGATCCATTCTCTGTCCTCGCAGACCGTCTCCGTCCAAAACGCAATGATGCGAACCCGCCGTATGGTCAGTTGACCTGGCCAGTTTCACTCTGACCAGCCAACCAATCAAATGATCCGATCAGCCCCCAGTCCAGCAAAGAGAGATTCTCGAACCACCCATGCAGCCCCGGATGAAGGCTCAGAAGGAAAGGAGAAATCATGCCCCAAGCTTATATGAAATCGTCCATTTACGGGGATTCATCCACTGTTTCCGTGAATCTGCAACTCGTCATCGACCTGGTGAGTTCTTTCCGCCAGTCGGCTAAGAAGCTGCGATCATCGGCACAAGAATGGTCCCGGGCCCGTTTTCTGGTAGGAAGTCGAACCTCGATGCTGGTTAGATGCCCCCTGTATCCAAACCTGCTGCCTGGTCTTCGCTTCCACCCTGTCATCTCCCAGCCCCAATCCCTACCGTTTCCCCGGTCGTTCCCTGAGGCGAATCGGCATACCAACCTTCCTTTGGACAAAATCGTCTCTACCTGCGATGCCAACGCGACCCTTTTGGAAACCCTTGCTTCGCATATGTCGAACCTGGCGGACCGTATGACGCGGGCCTACACCCTTTATTCCCACGCTGAGGAGACGAGCCGGGCCTTCATGCGCATGGTCATCGCAGGGACCACCATCCTCAGTCCTCCCGCCGCCTTAGTCGGCTTCGGGTTGATGGGCGGTCTGTCCTGCGTCTACCACTCATTGAGGAAAGGCGAACCTTGGTCCCCAGCCCGCATCATTACCGACGAAGCGGCCACCCATGAAGGATTCATGACCGGCCTGGCCGCGAGTCTGACCGCAGGAGGAGACGTCAATAAAGCGGCAGGGTTGATCTCAGGAATAAGTCAGCCCTTGAATGACTACATCCAGGGGGATAAACTCACCGTCACCCAGGTCACCCCTCAAAGCGACTTGCGCAAGCCGTCGAACATCTCCGACTGTCTGGCCAACCAGGAGCGGCTGGCTAGCGGATCCATGGGAACTTCGTATGGGACGATAGCGATTCAACGCTTCACGGACGAAACAGGGCGGCATCGATGGCTTGTCACTCTTCCTGGAACCGATGGAAAAGCCGACTCCCCCTTCGGATGGCCGCAAAACGTCGAATTGATGAGCGACGAAGCAAGAAAACGTTGGAACGCCGACAGCGCCCGTTATGTGGCGGCGGCCATGCGCCAAGCGGGGATCGGCTCGTCCGACCCGGTGGTTATCGTCGGTCATTCGCAAGGCGGCATCATCGCCGCGACCATAGCCGGGGATCCTGTCCAGGAATTCCGGGTGGAACACATCATCACCGCCGGTTCTCCCATCGCGGGACATCCTTTGCCGAATCACACTTGGTCCACCAGCATAGAAGTGGACGACGAGTTGATTTCCAGCTTGGATGGGAGGGCGAATCAGCATGGGCCCCGTCGTCTCACCGTCCGTGGATCAAGCATGGATGGCCCTGGACGGAACCGCGAAGGAACGCCGGTCCCGGGCGCAGGAAAGGGGAAAGAACTGACTCATGGCATGAACTATCAAAGAACGGCATGGAAAGACGCGGAAAACCTGCATAACGAGGAGGTGAAAAAGCATGACGAGCATTTCAAGGAAACGATTCGTGGGGCCATGGACAAAGAGTACTATTTCCAAGGTCGGATGGGACATTGACCTTCCAAGGCATGCCGTAACCTAGAGGTATGGAACTTGCAGAAATCACCCCTGGCCTGGCCTTGAGCCCCCTCGATGGCCGCTATCAGGCTCAGACCCTCCCCCTCGTCGAATATCTGAGCGAAGCCGCCCTCAACCGGGAGCGGATGGTCGTGGAGGTCGAGTGGATGATCCACTTGGCGAATGGCTCCCATGACGCCGATGCGGATTCCCGGATTCCCGGCGTCAGTCCTTTGACGGCCGAAGAAATCGCCTATTTGCATGCCATTCCAGAGGATTTCGGCGCTGAGGGCATAGAGGAGCTCGCCGAGATCGAAGCGGTGACCCATCATGACGTCAAAGCCGTGGAATACTACATCGACCGTCGACTCGACGCCGCAGCGCAATCCCTCGGAGAAAGCAGCCAACTTCCCCGTCTGAAGCCTCTCGTCCATTTCTCCTGCACCAGCGAGGACATCAACAACCTGTCATACGCCCTGTGCCTCAAGCAAGCGGTGGAGAAGGTCTGGCACCCCCGCATCCAGGAGCTGCTCGACAAATTGGACTCGGCTTCCCAGAAGTTCGCCTCCACTCCCCTGTTGAGCCTGACGCATGGGCAACCGGCCACCCCAACCACCTTGGGGAAGGAACTGGCAGTCTATGTCTACCGACTCAACCGTCAGCTGGCGAAGGTCGATGGCCAGGAATATTTGGGCAAGATCAACGGAGCGACCGGGACCTTCGGCGCCCATAGCGTCGCCCTCCCCCAGGTGGATTGGATTTCCGTCAGCCGCTCTTTCGTGGAAGACCGTCTCCACCTGACGTGGAACCCCCTGACCACGCAGATCGAATCCCACGATTGGCAGGCGGAGCTCTACTCCACCATGAGCCATATCAATCACATCCTTCACAACCTCGCCGTGGACATCTGGATGTACATCTCCCGAGGCGTCTTCGCGCAGGTCCCCGTCAAAGGGGCGACCGGTTCCAGCACCATGCCGCATAAGGTCAACCCCATCCGCTTTGAGAACGCCGAGGCCAATCTGGAACTTTCCTGCGCCCTCTTCGACTCCCTCAGCGCGACTTTGGTGGAGACCCGTTGGCAACGGGATCTGACGGATTCGACCGCGCAACGCAACATCGGGACCGCATTCGGATACAACCTTTTGGCCCTCTACAATCTCACCGGCGGTCTGGACTCCATCCACCCCGACGAAAGCACCATGGAGGCCGAACTCGAAAGCAACTGGGAGGTCTTGGGCGAACCCATCCAGACGGCCATGCGCGCCGCCGCATTGGAAGGTCGCGAGGGGATGGGTAACCCCTACGAACGGGTGAAAGAGCTCATGCGCGGGAAAAGGATCAACCAGGCGGACGTCGAATCCTTCATTGCGACCTTGAACTTCGACCCGGAGACTTCACAACGCTTGGCGGCCCTGACTCCCCGAACCTATGTGGGGTTGGCGGCCGACCTGGTCGCCTTCAGAGAGGTTCGCGGGAAGGAAAGTCAATCGACAAAGGCAGGTCAATGAGGGAAGGCCGGTAAAGAAAGGTGGCCGAAGAAAGACCGAGACGAAAAGTCGGCGAAGGTGAAGGCCAACGGAGCCGAACAACGAGCGAACAAGCAGCGGCCGCCGAACGACTACCTAACGGACAAGCAGCGAGCAAGCAGCGGACAAAAGAACAAAGAATCGGAAACGAACAGAAGCAATGGACACTCACAAGGCACAGGAGCCGAAGGATATGACCGAACAAGGCCAAGAACCGGATCCGACGACGGACATGGAGACGACGCGTAGGAACCACGCGACCGGTTTTCCCGCCGCTGGTAAGGGGTCGTCCAACCTAAACGGGTCGTCCAACCCAAACGACTCATCCGGCTCAGACGAATCCGATGACCTGGAAGTCATGGACACGGTCTCCCTGCCCATGACCCACATTATCGACACCCCACCCAAACGCGTGCACGACCTCAACGATCTCCTGGGAGCCGCAGGCAGCATCCTGGGCGCCATCCTCTTCCTGGTCGCCGCCATCGGCTTGCAGGGGGTCACCCGCGGGGTCGAACACGATGTACATACCTTCGGCGTCATCGTCACCAATTGGCTGTACGTGGGGTCCGTTTCCTTCCTGCAGCAGTTCGTGACCGTCGCCGTCATCATCATGGTGCTCATCCAGCTTTCCATCAACCGCGAATGGATCCAACTGGCCACTTGTTCCCTCTCCCTCATCCTGGGAGTCAGCATCACTTTCGGCGTAGCCGAGCTGATTTCCTTGATCCACTACCCGCCCCTGTTCAACGAGCTCCAATCCATCGACGGCCTGTTGCCTGGTTTGATCGCCGGCATCGCCGCCTTCCTGACGTCCGCCGGACCCAGAAAAGCGCGGTCCATGGTCCGCCTTGGTTGGACGATCACTTTCACACTCGGCGCCTTGCTGGTCATGCTGTCCGCGGACACCCTCTCCAGCCTGGTCGTCGCCCTCCTCCTTGGCCGGGCCATCGGCCTCGTCATCCGGTTCGCCATCGGGACTCTCAACGTGGGCGTCTGGGGCAAAGGCGTCGTGGAGGCCTTGCGGGAGGTCGGGCTTGACATCCATTTCCTGCGCAGCCACCCCAATACTTTGGACCGGCCGGATGCCTCCGTGCGTGTTTCCCATCAAACCGCCAGTCTGGCTGATGACCTCATCGTCAACTCCCGCCTTTACGACGCGGTCGACGCCGATGGCCAACACTTCACCGTTTCCATCCTGGACGAACGTCGTCACTCGGCTGGTTATCTGCGCCAGCTTTTGCAATGGTTCCAGCTGTCGGACCTCTCCACCCGCCATGACCGCACAGTCCGCAACGCCTGCCACCATCACATCGACATGCTCTTGGGCCTGAGGAACATCGGGCTGTCGACCATCCATCCTTACGCGGTCACCGACGCCCAAGAATCCGGAATCATCATCTTCTATAAGGATTGTCCCCTGCATGAATGCGATTGGGAGACCATCACGGACGAGGACGTGGTCTACGCCATGGATTACTTGGCCAAGGCCAACAAACGCGGCTACACCCACCGGCGGATCACTCCGGCCAGCATCGTGCGGGACAAGGACGGCCAAGTCATCCTCGCCGGTTGGGAGAATGGCGATTTCGCCAGTGTCTCCAGCAACGTCAGTCTGGACCGGGCCCAGCTGCTCACCGTTTTCGCCGTCAAGCTCGGCGTCGAGCGGACCGTGAAATGCGCGGTCGAAGCTTGGGGAAAGGACTACGTCTACAACCTCACCGCCTTCATCCAGAGGGCCGCGATTCCCTTGGAAACCCGGCAGGCGGAAGGTTGGACGCGCCACCTTCTGAAAGACCTGAGGACCACCATCAACGGGCTCATCCCTGAAGACGAGGCGGACAACACGGAAACCGTCACCATCGCCCGCTTCAACGTCCGCAACTTCGTCGGCCTGGTTCTGCTGATTGTCGCGGTCGTGGTCATCTTCACCCAGATGAAGCCGGCCGACATGGTCTCCACCATCACCCATGCCAATCCGTGGTGGGCGGTCGTCTCCTTCCTTCTGGGGGCGGTCATCACCTCCGTGGCCACGTCCATCTCGGTGGGGGTCTTCGTCGACCGGGACAAGCTCCATCTGGTTCCTCTCTTCCTGTCCCAAGTCGCCCAAGGCTTCACCGCCATCACCATGCCGGCCGGCGTGGGCCCCGCATTCATGAACCTGCAATATCTGCGTAAAGCCGGGTATAAGAGCACCCGAGCCACCGCCATCATGAGCGCGGTCGTGGCGGTGCAGGTAGCGGCGACGGTCCTGCTGATGATCGTCATCGGCATCTTCACCGGCCGCAACACCCTGTCCGGGGCCATCCCCACCAGCACCATCTCCATCACTTTGGGCGTGGTGGCCCTCCTTCTGTCCATCATCATGGCCATCAAACCCCTTCGCCAGCTTTTCGTCAAAAAGGTCTTCCCTATCGTCCGCTCGTATGGCCACGAACTTGCCACCCTTATCACCCAGCCGAAGAAGCTCCTCATCTGCGTGGTCGGCTCGCTGCTGCAAAACGCCAGCCTCGGCCTCGCCTTCTGGGCCTCTCTCATGGCTTTCGGATACACCAACAACCCAATCGAGACGACCTTCATCTTCCTGCTGGCCAACACGGTCGGCTCCGCTGTCCCCACTCCCGGCGGCTTGGGAGCCGTGGAGGCGGCTTTGACCCTGGCCTTCTCCGGCATCGGGGTCCCATCGGCCATCGCCCTGTCGGCCACCTTGCTTTACCGGATCATGAGTTACTGGGCCCGTATTCCCTTCGGGGCCGCCGCCATGCAATGGTTGAACAAGCATGATCTGATTTGAGTTCGGGCATGATCCGATTTGTGTTTGCGCAGGATTTGATCTGAGTTTGCACATGGTTTGATTCGAGTTCGAACGAGTCTGCTTTGATTTCGGACACGATTCGGTTCGAGCCGGAAGATGCACTCCACCAGTGGGTTCCGTCCTGAAAATCCCCTCTCATGGCCCGATTCAGCGCCAAGATGAAGTCAAATCAAATTACAAACAGGTAGTTTTCACTATTCTTTTTCAAAAAACCGCGACATTCTGCCCTTTTTGGCCGATTTTCTCGTGAAGTTAAGGTAATATCGGGTTTGTAACGAGTTGAGCAATTCCGCTGAACTCCTTAGTCAAGAAGGATGTATAACCACTATGGCATACAACAAGTCTGATCTCGTTGCAAAGATCGCTCAGAAGACCAGCCTGACCAAGGCTCAGTCTGAAGCTGCTGTCAACGCTTTCCAGGAAGTTCTCGTTGAGTCCCTCAAATCCGGTGAAGGTCTGCGCCTGACCGGTGTTCTTTCCGCTTCTCGCGTGAAGCGCGCCGCCCGTACCGGCCGCAACCCCCGCACTGGCGAAACCATCAACATCCCCGCAGGTTATGGGGTCAAGCTCCAGGCCGGCTCTTTGCTGAAGAAGGCCGTTGCCTAAGCTCCGTAAAAGCGCATCAGGCAAAGGCATACAAGCTTTTTAGAAGTCTTCAGCTAACAAAGACGTTAATCACAGCTGGAAGGTTCCGGGTTCACGCCCGGGACCTTTTTGTATATGCTTCCATCGTAAATACCCATATGGTGACTCATAGTGAACGCCTTCATGACAAGTGTCTTCACTCTCCCCTCCTTCCGTCTTAATCCTCTCCTTCCGTCCTTAAAAAACAGCCCTCTTCCCGATAGCGGCCAAGAAGCCCCGGTAGCGGCCAGGAAGTAGAGTATAACCCATGAGAAATTCCACGAATCATACTTTTCGATCCCTCCTTTTCGTCGTCATCGCTCTGGTCTGCGCCTTGGCCATGTGCCTGAGCCTGTCCGCTTGCGGCTCATCCGCCCCAAAAGCCGGCACCAAGGACTCTTTCCTCCAGCTGACCGACAAACCTTTCACAGCCAAAGGCGAGTTGGGGCAAAAACCCACCATCACCTTCAAGACCCCCTATACGGTGGAAAACTTCACCTATCAGACCGTCCAGAAGGGGAAGGGACGAGCGGCGAAAGACGGGGACATGCTCTGCCTGCAGCAGATCGTCTATAATCCTAAGACCGGCAAACAGATCAATTCCACCTGGGAGGCCGGCAAGACGGGGGTCTGCTCGACCTATCTGAGCGAAAAATCCGTCCAAAAAGGGTTCTATAAGCTCTTCAAAGGCATGACCGTCAATTCGACGGTCGTTCTGGGAGTCACTTCGGATTCCTCCTCCAACGCCACCTCTTCCGCCAACCAGGAAGACTACCTCTTGGCCCTCACCCTGACCGACGCCCGGCACATGGACCTGCGAGCAACAGGCAGCAAAGTCTCCACGATTGACCCGGCCTTGCCCAAGGTGACTTTGGGGAAGAAGGGTGAACCGTCGATTTCAGGCCTCACCTCGTATAAGTCCAACGGAAAGCTGGTCTCTCAGACCCTTCTGCAGGGCAATGGGGCTACGGTCAAGTCCAGCGATTCCGTGACCGTCCAATACAAGGGGTGGGTTCTGGGCGGAGACGCGTCCAAGCCTTTCGACAGCTCTTGGAAGCGTGGATACCCCATCAGTTTCAGCCTCTCCGGCGTCATCAAAGGATGGCGTGATGGCTTGGCCGGCAAGAAGGTCGGATCCCAGATCCTCATCATCGTTCCTCCCGACCAAGGCTACGGTTCCACTGCCCAGACGGGGATTCCGGCGAACTCGACCCTGGTCTTTGTGGTTGATATTCTGGCAGTGAACTGATTGATAGCGATATTCCGGCCATGTCCGAATGGACTGAGGAAGAGCGGGGGATTTTTCTCCCGCTCTTTTTCTTTTGCGGTTTGTGTTTGATCGGATTTGATGAGACTTGATTGGCAGATTGATTGATAGCTTGATCGACACCTTGACAGCAGCTCGACCGGCGCCATGACCGGCGGGCTTATCAGCCTAGAGGGCCTATCGGCACGGGTTCATCAGCGGTTGTGATGGGACTCAAGCGACGCTAGGAAGGCGATGACTCCCAGCGAAAGGCGACTATCCGACGAGCGATAGCCGCCTGATCAGAAGCAGCTCCCAGCGGACGGCAACTCCCAGTAAACGGTGGCTCTTTGTAAGCAGCGACCGCTCCGGTAAGAAATTCTTATCAGAAGAGCATGATTTCGTCCGAATCCTGCTCTTTCATATCCTCATAATCCAGGACTAGGCATTCGAACCCCCGGTCTTCGGCCAAAGTGCGGGCCTGAGGGGTGATGGTCTGGGCTGCGAAAATCCCCCGGACCGGGGTCAAGGTAGAGTCGCGGTTCAACAGCTCCACATACCGGGTCAACTGTTCCACTCCATCGATTCCACCATGCCTTTTGATTTCAATCGCCACATGCGCCCCTTCGGCGTCAACGGCCATGATGTCCACAGGGCCGATCGGCGTGGGGAATTCCCTGCGGACGAGCCGGGAGCCCGGCCCAATCCGCTCAATCTGCTCGGCCAGAAAACGCTGGAGGTGGTCTTCCACCCCATCCTTGGTCAGACCCGGATCCTGTCCCAGGTCGAACTCCTGGTCGCTGAAAATCCGCCAGAGTGCGATGAGGAGGGTGTCAGGACCCTTGTCGGCCGAAACATGGATGAATTCCTGGGGGACCTGATTCAGATCAGCAGACATCGTTCCGGTCTCTTGTGACTTGTCCGTCTCTTCTGTCTCGTCAGACTCGTCCGCTTTATCCAACCCATCCGTCTCGTCCGTCTCGTTAGTCTCTGCCTCATCTTCCATAGTTGATGCGGCCCCAATCCCAGCATCGTCGTTATCCGGGTTTTCGATTCCCTCGTTGATTCCGTTTTCGTCGTTATTGTTATTCTCATTCTTATCTTCGTTATCGTCCTCATCTTCTTCCTCATGGACCAAGTCGTCAGCGTACCCGATCTCCATATCAAGGCAGGCGGACACGAAACGTGGACTATCCGGGCCGAATTCGCGCAAAGTGCAGGGAGCCACCATCCAATTGAGCGGTTTATAGGACCCCAGCTCGGAGAAAATGAGGCAGCTCTGGTCCGCTTTCACCAAGATGACCCGTCTCGCCGTCGGCAGGGAGGCGTTGAGGCGGCCGGAATAACGGGCGGAACATTCAGTTACGATTATGCGCATAGGCTCACCTTATCATCCGCGGGACACCCATCGGCCACCTGCAGACCCGAAAGGCCCGAAAAATCATTCATCGCTGACCGCATCCAACACCGGCACCTGCAGGGCTTTGCGGGCCGGAGACAGGCTGGCGATGAGGCCGACGAAGATGGACAGGACCAGGAAGAAGCCAATCTGCCACCAGGGGATGCTCAAAGTGGCCAAACCGCTGGAACTGTACGTCTTTTGGATGACGCACCCCGCCGCGACCCCGACGGCCAGTCCCAAAACGGTCCCCAGGATGGAGATCATGATGGCTTCGATGGCGATCATGCCCCGCACTTGCCCCCTGCTGGTCCCGATGGCCCGCAAAAGGCCGATTTCCCGGGTCCTCTCCAGGATGGACAAGGCCATGGTGTTGACCACGCCGAAGATGGCGATGATGATGGACAGGGCCAGCAGGGCGTCCACGATGATCATGATGCTGTTGATCATGAGGGCGGCGGTGGATTTGATCCCGTCTTTGTCCAGGACCGAGACCACGTAATACTTCTTCACGGCCTTGCGTAAGCGGTTTTGCACGGCCTTGCGCTCTTCAGGGCTGGCCCCGGCTTTGATGGTGGCATAGAGGATGTAAGTGTAGCCGCTGTAGCTCTTGAGCAGCTTCCCTTTCAGCGACTGCGGCAGGAAGACCACCTGGCTCTGCATGGCCGAATCGGTGATGCCCCCGATCTTGGCCTTCAGACTGGCATCCGGGGAGCTGATGGTCACCGTCTGTCCCACCTTCCATTTGTTGTCGTCCGCGATGGTCTTGCCGACGATGATCTCCCCTTTGCGGGCGGCCGGGACGGAGACGCCGGAGGTCATGTGGGATTCGAAGACGTCGGTGAAGAAGTTGGGCTTGACGGCCACGGTGACAGCCGTCAACTGCTTCCCGTTGTATTTGAGCCGGGGGATCATCTCCAAGGGCAGGACGGATTTGACCCCTGTGACCGATTCGACGTCCTTCTCCACCCCGTTGGGCAGACCCGTGGTCTGGGAGCGGATGAGGAAGGTCGCCTTCAGACCATTGTCCACCAGGCCGGCGGTGGAGGCGGTCAGGCTGGCCGTCAAAGTGCCGATGGCCGCCACGATGGCCAGACTGACGAAAAGCGCAGCTGCCGTGTTGGCCGTGCGCCTCTTGGACCTATCCAGGTTGCGGGCCGCCAGCTTTCCGGAGACCGGGAAGGGAAGGGCAGGCAGGAAGCCGAGGACCCTTTGGGCAGGGATGACCAGGGAGGGGGTGATGACGATGACGGCAATGATGACCAGGACGGAGCCAACTGCCAAGGTGGTGTTGCTGGACATCGTATTCAAAGCGGGGATCACGGTGGGACCCGCCCCGCTTGTGCCCTTATGGTCGGCCAAGGCCACAGTCAGCCACCAGAAGAAGAGGCCGACGGCCAGCATGGCCAGGCCTATCCAGCCTCTCAGCCGGGTCGGTTTCTGCGGGTTCACGGTCTCGTTCATGGCCTGGATGGGTGGGGCGTATGCCGCGCGGCGGGCAGGCAAGGCCGCTCCGATCAGGGAGACCAGGATGCCGACGACGATCCCCAGAATGACGGCGTTCAGCCCCGGCATGGTGAATCCGCCCATGGCCGACCCGGTCTTGGACAAGCCCCAGGCGATGAGGGCCATGAACCCCCACCCCAGGAAGACCCCGATGACCGAGCCGATCAGCCCCATCAGCAAGGCCTGGACGATGACGGTCATGAAGACTTGGGAAGGGCTGGCCCCGACCGAACGAAGCAAAGCGTAGCCCCGCATTGACTCGCGCACGATCATGGAGAAGGTGTTGGCGATGATGAAAGCGCCGACGAAAAGGGCGATGAAGGCGAAGATCAGAATCATGGGCTGGAGGAAGCCCATCGTGGTGTTGGTGTTGTCTTTCTGCTCCTGCCGCAGGGTGTCGCCGGTGATGGCCCGGGCCTCGCATTTCCCTCGGCTGAGAGGGTTGGCCTCCAGCACCTTGTTGATTCGCTTCGCCAAGGCGACTTGCTGATCATGGGTCAGGGGCCTGCCATGGTTGGCTTTCCCATAGACGGTGATGGAGGTGGTGACTTCGTTGGCTTGGGCGATCATCTTCTCTTCAGCAGCCTTCTGGGCTTTGCGGATCGCCTCTTGCCGGGCCTTGAGTTCGGCTTCCTGACGGGCTTTGAGGGCTTGGGCCGCTTGTGGGCTCATGGCGGTCGCGGGCAGGCGGGAGGCCGCCATCCCCTGTCCACTGGTCTGCCCGCCGGCCTGACCGGAAGGGCTGCCGTTGCCGCTGGCGGATTGATTGGCCGGACTGGAAGGGGTTGACCTGGAAGGGATCGAAGCCGATCCGGAAGATGCTGAAGCTGAAGCCGAAGAAGGCTTGGTTCCGGCCGTCTTCGCCGTCCCCATGGTCATATAGGCGTTCTCCCTTTCGGCCACCGCCGGGTCGATGCCCACGTAATAGGTCCCCTGAGCCACTTGCTTGAGGGAGAAGACGCCGCTGATCTTGACCTTGCGGGGACCGCTGGGATAGACGAAAGTGGTCTTATCCCCGACGGAGAGCCTGGCCGTCTTGGCCGTCTCGTCCAGCAAAGCGATTTCGCCGTACCCACGGGGATAGGTGCCTTTGAGGAAGATCGTGGACCGCCAGGAGGCGTTTTCCGCCATGGAGACGGTCGTCACCGTCCCCGTCCCGCCCAAGCTGACGGCGTTACCCGACTTATCGACCAAGGCAGAGTTATTGAGGGTGATCATGCGGACGGCGGATTTGACCCCCGAGACCTTGGCCACATCTTTGATGAGGCCGGTTTTGATGCTGTTGTGGTCCAGCAGCGGGGAAGCCGAGACCCCGCTTTGCTTCCGAGCGCCGCGGATGTAGACGTCCCCTTCGGATGAAGCGGCGAAGGCGGCGTTCATCTGGTCTTCCAGCATGTTCCTGAAGGAGAAGGAGCCCACCACGAAGGCCACGCCCAAGGCGATGGCGATGATTGACATGAGGAAACGGGAGAAATGCGAACGCGCGTCGCGCAGGCCGATGGTGAACATGGCCCCTCCTAGTCCTCTTCGCCGGACGCGAAGACGTCCAGGATCCGCTCATAGCTGGGCTCGTCCATATCGTCGGTGATGCGGCCATCGGCCAGGACCAGGATCCGGTTGGCGTACGAGGCCGCTTTGGGGTCATGCGTGACCATGATGATGGTCTGCCCGGTCCGTTCGACCGAATCCTTGAGGAAGGTCAGCACTTCCTTGGAAGAGCGGGAGTCCAGGTTGCCGGTCGGCTCATCCGCGAAGATGACGCTGGGCCTGGCCATGATGGCCCGGGCGCAGGCGACCCTTTGCTGTTGACCGCCGGAAAGCTGGCTGGGTCTGTGATTCAACCTGTTCTCCAGACCAACCACTTTGACCACCTCATGGAACCAATCCCAATCGATCTTTTTATGGCCGATTTGCAGGGGAAGGAGGATGTTCTCCTGGGCGGTCAGGGTGGGGACCAGGTTGAAGCTCTGGAAGATGAAGCCGATGTGGTCGCGACGCAACTGGGTCAGTTGCTTCTGGTTCATGGAGGACACCTCCAGCCCCTCGACCAGGACCTGGCCCGAAGTCGGCGTGTCCAGACCGGCCATGCAATGCATGAGGGTCGACTTCCCCGATCCCGACGGCCCCATGATGGCCGTCATCTTGCCTTTTTCGAAATCCACATCCAGATGGTCCAAGGCGACGACTCGGGTATCGGCGGATTTTCCGTAGACCTTGTAGAGGTCCACCGCCCGCGCGACCGCTTCGAATCCCTTCCCCTCCTGATCCTTCTGATCCTTCCCTGAGGCAGTCCCATTTTGTTCAGCCATATCAGCCACACCCCCTTTGACGCTTGATGAATTCCCCGGATTCCCGGCCCGGATGGCATCATCCCGCCGTCATTTTCGCCGTTCCCTTTGCGATTCGATTTTCGGCGGATAAGGCTTTCCCACGCTTATGGCCGCCGCTTATGACTTCACATCATAGCCCCAGGCCTAGCGTGCTTGTTCCGGTGACGGGCTCGGTTTATGCTGAAAGGAATAAATCCCGTCTTCCATGGACGATGATTCCTAGGAATTACAAGCGCTCGGCCGGCTCAGCCGTCCGGACCGCCACCTGGCAGCCTTGCGGAAGGACAAGCATGATCAAAAAAGAATTCCTCCATTTGCCGGGGGTCTCCCTCGGCCGATCGGCGACCATCGGACTTTCGAGCTCTTTGGCTTTGCTTCTGGACCTTCTCATCGTTCTCTTCGCCGTCCAGCTGATTTCTTTCGCCAGCGGACTGACCGTCCCGATGAACCTGTGGACCGCCTCCCTCAGCCACCTGCTGCGGTATTTCGATGGCTGGGGCGCCTCGTCCGCTTGGGGAACGGTGGGAGCGGCCACCTTGGTCATCCTTGCCCGCCTCCTCCTCTCCATCGGGGCCGACCTTCTGGTCCGAATCAATGACGAATCCATCGCCAAGGCCCTGACTTCCGATCTGGTCAGGTCCTTCCTAGTCCCCCAGGATACGGCCATCAAGGATGAAAAGCGAGGGGACAAACCCAACCAGACCTTGGCCATGCTGTCCACCGAAGGAATCAAGACCATCTGCTCCTATTTCAGCGATTTCATCCCCACCGTCATGCAGGTCCTCTTCATGCTGGTCATCTCCCTGGCCTTCCTGGCCCCCATCAACCTCTGGGCCGGGATCATCGTGACCGTGGGCATGGTCCTGCTGCCTTTAGGGGCCAACATGATGCGGGCTTCCAATCTCAAATACCTGTCCGCCCATCTGCTCAAGTATGACAAGGTTGGCATCCACTTCGAGCAAGCCAGCCGCGGTCTGGGGACTCTGACCATCTTCGGGGCCGACCAGCAGGAGTCCAAGCGTATAGCCGAGGAATCGGAAGGCTTCCGCCGCATCACCATGAAGATCCTCCAAGGCCAGCTCCGCAGCCTGATCGGGGCGGACATCGCCATTGCCATCAGCGTCATTGCAGCCGTTGCAGCAACCGTTTTCACCTCTCCACGGTCCGTCGCCGGCCCCACCCTGCCCTTGGCCGTTTTCCACGGCATCCTCGTAGCCGTCATCGGCGGCCGTCTTTTCATCCCGGAGCGGGGGCTCATCTACCTGGTCCACGACGCGGCCAAGGCCATGAAACTGGGCAAGCAAATCGTGGACGCCCGCGATTCCTTCCAAAACGGCCAGGTTCCGGCGACAGACTCCGCTCCAGCGAATAATCGCAGCAAAACAGCAAGTGGCCCGCTGCTGACCCTATCCGACCTGACCCTGACCTATGCAAACGGTTTCACCGCCCTCCACTCCATCAGCCAGACCTTCCCCCGGCATGGCTTCATCGGAATCGCAGGGAAGTCGGGCTCGGGCAAATCCACCCTGATCAAAATCCTTTCCGGACAATCGCCGGACTACGAGGGCTCGGCACTCCTTGACGGCCGGGAGATCTCCTCCTTCGCCCACGACCGCTTGGCCCACCAGGTGGTCGCCATCCATGGAACTGACAAGCTTTTCACCGGAACCATCGAGTCCAACCTCGATTTGGGAGGGCACGGCGTCAGCCGGGAACGGATGGTCCAGGTCCTGAAACGGGTGGATATGTGGACCGAGCTGGAGGGCCGGGGCGGGCTTCAGGCCCCGGTGACCGCAGGCGGGTCCAACTTCTCAGGCGGCCAAAGGCAACGCCTGTGCATCGCGCGAGGCCTGCTGCAGGAAGCCTCCGTCTACATCCTGGACGAAGCCACCAGCGCCGTCGACCAAGCCCACGACGAGGCCTTGGACCGGCTCCTCCTGGACCTGTCCCACTCGGTCTGCCTGATCGACGTGACCCACCGCCTGGCCAACATCCGCCATGCGGACCGCATCCTGGTCTTGGACCAGGGCCGCATCGCCGAAGAGGGCGACTTCGACCACCTGATGACCATCAGCGGGCTTTTCGCCTCTTTGTGGCGGGAACAAAGCGCCGTCGAACAGGCCGGCCGGGAGGCGTCAGGATCCGAGTCCCAACCGGATGATTCTGAGCGGAAGCCACAGTCCGATACCTCCTCCCCCGCATCCGCGACGGACCCCGCCACCACCGCGCCCACTTCTCACGCTACGACTGCCTCCACCGCTATAACCGTCTCCACTTGGTCTACGGCCAAACGCATGGCTTCCTTCCTGGGATCCCACCGCAAGACGGTCGCGATCGCCGCCCTGACCGGGCTGATCGGGCACCTGCTTTCCACCGCTTCGGTCATGCTGGCGACGGCATCCGTCTACAGCGGGTTCACCGGGTCGCGCACAGTCAGCATCGTCACCGGCATCTTGGCCGCGGCGTCGGCCCTGGCCCGCGGCTCCTTCTCCTACCGGGAACAGTACTTCAACCACGAATCCGCTTTCAGCATCCTGCGGGACGTCCGGGTGGCGGCCTTCAACCATGTGAGGACCCTATCCCCCGCCGGCCTGACAGGTCAAGGCAGAGGCAACCTCGTGGCCGTCCTGACCGAAGACATCGAACTTTTGGAAGTCTTTTACGCCCATACCCTCTCCCCTTTGATGATCGCCGTGGGCAACGGTCTGATCATGACCATCCTCCTCGCTTGCATTAACCCCTTCCTCGGCCTGATGGCCTTCGTCTCCTATCTCATCCTCGGCCTCCTCCTCCCCTCCTGTTTCGCCTCCGAAACCGCCGGGAAAGCCTACGCCGAGCGTCAAGCCCAAGGCCGTATGCACACCAAGATCCTTGACTATCTGGACGGGAAAAACACTTTGCTGCAGTTCAACGCCACTCCGCGGGCCTATGAGGACGTGATGCAAGAGGGCAGGAAGATGATGTCCGAACGGTCGGCCGCCACCGGTTACCGCCTGCTCAACGTATCTTTGGCGGACGTCATCAGCCTGATCCTGCTCGCCGCCTTCTCCTTGCGGGCCGGCCTGCTGGCCATGGCGGGGACTGTCAACCCGATCGGCTGCCTCATGGCCGTGGTCGGCTTCGCCACCTCCTTCCCCTCCATCATCTCCGTCTCCCGGCTGGGTGCCGGTCTGCAGCCCACGATGGCGTCGGCCCGCCGCGTCTTCGCCCTTTTCGACCAAAAGCCGCAAGCCGCTCCGGTCAAGGACGGGATCAATCTGGATGGATTCCAGTCCGAACGGGCCCAGAGGGTTTCCTACTCCTACCCCCAACCTCCGGCGGCGGCCAGCCCGGCCAAGGAAGGGGAAGGTCTCGGGCCGGTCCTGACCTCGGTGGACCTGGACCTGAAAGCCGGTGAATCCGTTGCCATCCAGGGCCCCAACGGGTCGGGCAAGACCACCCTGATCGACCTCCTCATGCGTTTCCGCCCGATCTCCGGCGGCGAGCTGACGGTCAACGGGACCCCCATCGACCGGGTGAACACATCCAGACTGCGTCAGGTGCAGACCCTGTCCGGGCAGAACGTCTTCATCTTCGACCGGACCCTGCGCGAGAACATCGCCATAGCCAAACCCGACGCCAGCGACGAGGAGATCCGCGAGGCCGCCCGCTCCGCTTGCTTGGACGAGCTCATCGACCAATTGCCCGACGGGTTGGACACCCCCTTGGACCATGACGGGGCCCAGCTCTCCGACGGACAGCGGCAGCGGGTCTCCATCGCCCGGGCCTTCCTCTCCCAGGCCCAGCTCATGTTCTTCGACGAGCCGACCAGCAACATGGACGCCTTGCTCGAAGCCGAACTCATGCAAGCCCTCATGGCTCATCAGGAAGGGAAGACCTACCTCTTCGTCTCCCACAGGCCGACCACCCTGGCCTATGCCGACCGCCTGTTCACCTTGTCCGAAGGGCGGCTGACCCAAGTTCGATAGGTCCCACGGCGAGTGAAGGGCTAATACGGCCAGACGGCGTAAGCATAATAAAAGTGGCGGCTCCCTGCGGATGATGCAAGGAGCCGTCACTGTCATTTGAGGCGGGTTCATCGATTGGTGGCGGATCGCTCTGGCTTTGGCAAATCTACCGGATCCATCAGATTCGCCGGATCACGCCGGCTTTACCGGATCACATGGGGAAGTAGAAAGGCAGGACCTCAGGCTCGGTCTGGTAAAGCTGGACCAGGTCCTCGCTCAGGTACTTCTTGTTGATGATCACTTCGAAGGTGAACTGGTCGAACCAATCGTCGGTCATGACGTAGTAGCCCTTTTCGCCGTTCTCGTCGCCCCAGGAGTTCTCCACCTTCCAGCGGACGCTCTTCCCGTCGATCACGTCCACGCCGACCAGGGTCATGGCGTGGGTGGCCATGGACTCATGCGAAACCACGCGCCGACCCTTGTCCATAGTGAAATCGACGCTCACCAAGGTCGCCATATCGTACAGATCGGTGGCCATGACCCCAGCCTTGCGGTCGGAATCCTGACCGACGTCGCAGGCGAACCAGATCGGCTCCCCGTCCTGCAACTGCTTGATGGCCGCAGCTTTCATCTCTTCGACGGGGGTGTTGATCCAGTGGGGGTCAGGGGCGCCGACCATGTCGCCGGCGAGGTCGTTGCTGTAATGCTTGTGCATGCTGAGCAGACCCTCCAGATGATAGTGGTCCAAGGCCACGTAATCATCCAGGTCCACCCCGATGTACTTGTCGAAGAAGTCCTTGGGGGTCATCAGGCCTTCGTCGTGGTATTTCTTGTCCTTGTCCTGATACTGGAAGCGGAATTCGCGAGGAGGGACCCCTAAAGAGACGGAGACGATGGAATTGATTCCTTCCAGCATCCGGGAGCGCTCGGTTTCCACTTCGGACTCGGAGGCGCCGCCGCGCACCAGCTCGCGCAGGCGGAGGCCGTCCTGACGCAGCTTGCGGTTGAGGAGGGCGTTCATGACTTCGGAGTTCTCGGTGTTGGCGGTCTCCGGCATGTAGGTCTTGGGCAGGACGCCGTATTTCTTGACCAGGTTGACCACGTACTGCCACCAACCGCCGTCGCCTTCCGGCTCGGACATGAGGGCATCCACCTTGCGGTCGAGGATGTCGGCCTGGGCGGA
Organism: Parascardovia denticolens DSM 10105 = JCM 12538; assembly: GCF_001042675.1. Taxonomy (NCBI): domain Bacteria; kingdom Bacillati; phylum Actinomycetota; class Actinomycetes; order Bifidobacteriales; family Bifidobacteriaceae; genus Parascardovia; species Parascardovia denticolens. The sequence continues at coordinate 527,432 of NZ_AP012333.1, read as the reverse complement.
GGCGATGATCTTGTCGTAGAAATAGTTGGCCTTCTCCAGCTTGTCATAGAAATACAGGAAGTTCTGCGACAGCTCGAAGTTCTCCACGTTCAGCTTCTTGCCCAGCAGGAAGCGAAGGACGTTGAGGCCGGCGAACATCCAGCAGCGGCCGGAATGCTTCTGATTGGTCACCCCGTCGGAGGTGAGGTCGGTGGAGTAAGGGTTCTTGTTGCGGGCCAGGACGAACTGGTCTTCGGCCGCCTTAAGCAGGCCGTTGGTGGCCGCCGCCCTTTGGGCCAAGAGGTTCTTCTTATCGGACGCGAAGGAGGTTTCCATCTTCCTCGTCTGGTCGACTGTCAATTCTGCCATGACTGTCCTTTCTAGGGATTTCGGTGTCAATAGGCCATAATTATAGGCAGGGCCGAATACTGGATTGGTCAGGACCGTCACAGGCGATTTTCAGATGTCGGACAGAATCCCCTTTTCCCGGCACCAGCGCCAGTCCCAGAAAGCCCGCCAATCCCCTTCCAGTCTCCGTCTTCTTTCCGGGGCCCTTTCCGTCTGGTAGCTCCAGAAGTATCGACGGGGAAAGGCCTGCCTATGCAGATGGACCAAGCCGGTGGAGAAATCCGGTTCTCCTGATCCCCCAGTCTCAGTCTCCTTCTTCCCTATGGCGCTTTCGGCGCACCACTCCCCCACGATGACGGGGACGAAACGATCGACCAAGGAGATCAGCCTCTTTTGCCCCCCAATGGTGCCTCGGTAGAAGGCCTTCCTGTGGGACCGATGGGGCTGATAACCTTCATCCAAGCGGCTCATGAGCCACCCACGGTTGGTCGGCTTCCGCTTTTTCACCTGAGACCTGTGGGAAAGCCTTTGCCTGTTTCGGCGGCCGAAGAGGGCGACCGCCTCCAGGGCCTTCTCGATCCCTTGTTCGGCGAAAGTCGGATAAAAATGCGTATCCAGATACACGTTCCTCATGCTCCGGAAACGCCGATCGAACAGGAAGAAGGAGGCCGTCCCCAGGAAATTGAAGCTGTCATGGAAGACGACCGCCTTCTTTGGCGGAAGGATCCGCCTTAATCTGCGGTAGGCGGTCGCGTAGAACCTGCGCAGGAAGGAGAGGGGCAGGACCGGCTCGTTCAGGACTTCGATCCCCAGCAAGGCCGGATTGTCCCGATACCGGAAGGCGAGACGGTCGAGGACATCTAGGGCGAAGGAGACTTCCTCCGGATGCCGGGCCCAGTCTTTGACGCCGGCCTGCCCACCGTTGTCGAAACCATTTTGGCTGCCGGGAACGGTATGCAGGTCCAGGAGGACGGTGAGACCATGCCTCCCGGCCCAGGCGAAGGCCCGGTCCACGTATTCGATGCATCCGAGGTAAGGAGGGCGATCGCCGAAGACGAAGAAGGGAACGGGCAGGCGGACGGAGTCCACTCCTTGACCGGCAAGAAAAGCGAAATCCTCTTCCTGCATATAAGCGTCCCGATGGGCCTTCAAGCGTTGGGCCAGCTGGTCGGGCGGCAAGGCATGGGCCAAGGCGTGTTCATCCTCGGCCCCGCCCGCCCCACGGAAAAGGGACGGTTCCATCCATTTCTCCAAGACCAGCCAATTGCCCAAGTTGACCCCTCTCACGGAGGCGAGCCTCATGCCAAGGCCGCCATGATGTCAGCGACCACCTGCCCGGGCTCCAGCCGATTGGCGGCGAGCACGTCTTCCGGCCGGTAGCGGTCGTAGAATCGCTTGGCGAAACCGCGGGACAAGACCTTGGTCCCGGAAGGGGCCAAGGCCGAAGCCACTTTGGCCCCGAATCCCCCTTCCTGGCTGCCATCTTCCAGGACCACGGTCAGCTCCTTTTTCGCGGCGATCCGTTCCAGCAGCCCCTGGTCTAGGTGAGAGAGGAAAACCGGGTCGATCAGGCTGGCCGCGACCCCTTTCGACTCCAGCTCCTGGCAGACCTGCCGGCCGAGAGGAAGAAAATCACCCATGGCGACCACGGCGACTTGGGAGTCCTCGCCTTGGCTGATGACCCGCGCCTTGCCCAGCTGGGAGTAGTCCGTTCGCACTTGGGAAGGGTCTTCATGTCGAGGAGCCAAGGCCGGCACCCGGATGATGGCCGGATGGTCGGTTTGATCGATGGACCAGTCCAACATGGCCTTGTATTCCTCCCAAGTGGCTGGGGCCAGCATGACCAGGCCGGGGATGTTCGACATCATGGCGATGTCGTAGAAGCCCACATGGGTGATGTCGTTCATGCCGTAAAGGGAGGCGTCAAAGACCAGGATGGTCGCCGGATTCTGGTTGATGGACAGGTCTTGGAAAAGCTGGTCATAAGCCCTTTGGATGAAGGTCGCTTCAGTACCGTAGACAACATGGGCCCCACCTTTGGCAGCGCCGGAAGCGACAGCCACCGCGGTCTGCTCCGCGATTCCCACGTCGATGTAATGATCGCCCAGCTGGGCCCGCATCCGGGCGTCCAAGCCCAGGGAAGCCGGCACCCCGGAGGCGACGACCAGAAGGCGGGGGTCCTTGGCCGCCCTCTCCATCAGATACTCGCCTGTCAGCCGCGCGTAATCCTCCCCCGAGTAGACGGGGGACTGGCCGCTGGCTATGTCGAAAGGCCCATGCCAATGCCAGTCCTCTTCATGCTCCATGGCCGGCCGGTAGCCCAGGCCTTTGACCGTGCGGATATGCACGACCACCGGATGGTCGATGTCTTTCACCTCTCGGAAGGCCTGAATCAGGGCATTGACGTCATTGCCTTCATCCACATAACGATAATCGAAGCCCATGGCCGCGAAGAGGTTGTCGCTGGCCTGCCCCTTGCTTTCCCGCAGATGGGCGAGGCTACGGTAGAGTCCGCCATGGTTTTCGGCGATGGACCATTGATTGTCGTTGATGACGATGATGAAGTTGCTTTTCAGCTCGGCGGCCGTGTTCAGTCCTTCCAAGCCTTCCCCGCCCGATAAGGACCCATCCCCCATCAAGGCCACGATATTGTCGGCCGGGCCGACCTGACCGTCGGCGGCGGCCGCCAGGTCCCGGGCTTTGGCCATGCCGACCGCCAAAGAGATGGAGGTCGAGGTATGGCCCAGCTCGAAGAAATCGTGGGGAGACTCGGCCGGGGAGCTGAAGCCGGACACGTCATCGTAATGGGCCGGATCCAGATAGGCTTCCTTGCGGCCGGTCAGCATCTTATGAGGATAGGTCTGGTGGCTGATGTCGAAGATCAGCTTATCTGCAGGAGAATTGAAGACGTAATGCAAGGCGATGGTGGCTTCCACGATGCCGAAATCCGGACCGAAATGTCCGCCATGGACCGAGGCCCGGGCCAGCATGGCCTCTCGCATCTCCTGGGCCAAAGCTTTGAGCTGGGCCGAGTCCAGCTTCTTCACATCCGCGGGACCATTGATCTTTTCCAGATACATGTGCGCTAAGCCTCCTAAATCCGCCTATCCTGTTTCCACCGATATTTTATTTTCCGCTATCGCGCTTTCCCCTATTCTACCTTTCCGCCTGTCGCAGGCGTCGGTTCCCGGTCCTTCTCCATCATCAATCAAATGTGAAGATTTTGCAATAGGCGCTTATGGAAAAGGGAGAAATTCCCCTAACCTTGCCAAGGCCTCACTGGTTTTCAGTTTCCCGAGGCCCCATTTTTCATACAAGGAGATCACCAGCGTGACGATTCCATCCTCATCAGCGTCCCCAACCACACGACCATCATCCAGCGAACAGGCCTCCCGGTCTGGCCGCCCGCGGCCACAAGCCAAGCACCCCTACCTGACCCTCATGGGCCTGTATCTAGGCGGTTTCACCGGCATGTACAGCGAGACCGCCCTGAACATCGCCCTTCCGCAATTGTCCAAAGCCTTCCGGGTGGAAGCCTCCCTCACCCAATGGCTGGTCATCGGCTATATGCTGGTCATCGGCATCGTCCTGCCTTTCTCCAGCATCCTCATGAAGTGGTTCAAGACCAAAAGCCTGACCCTGGTCGCCTTGGGGGCCTTCCTTCTGGGAGCCCTCATCTCCGGCTTCGCCCCCTCCTTCCCCCTCGCTTTGACTGGGCGGGCCATCCAGGGGATCGGGACCGGCCTCATCCTGCCTATGATGTTCGCCATGGTCATGGAGGTCATGCCTCCCCAGAGGCTGGGCGCCGCCATGGGGGTGACCGCCCTGGTCATCATGTTCGCCCCCGCCATCGGGCCGACCTTGGCTGGCTTCCTGGTCGGAGCCCTTTCCTGGCGATGGATCTTCTTCTCTTTCGTGATCATTCTGGCCGTCGGCATGGTTTTCGCCGCCCGATTCATGATCAATCCTTATCAGTTGACCCGCCCTCGCTTCGATGGGCTGTCCAGCCTCCTGTCCGTCATCGGATTCGGCGGGGTCCATGGCCAGCCTCTACGGCTGGCTCTCCGTCCCGGTGGTCATCTCCCTGATCGTCGGTCTCGCCGCCGTGGCTTGGTATTCCTTCCGTCAGCTGCAGACCACGACCCCCATCCTCAACCTCAAGGCCTTCGCCATCCCCGGATTCCGCGTGGGAGCTGTACTCATGATGGTCAACTTCGGCATCACCCTGTCCGCCATGTACATCTTGCCCCAGTACTACCAGAACGGCATGCGCCTGGCCGTGGCCCTGACCGGGATCGTCATGCTACCGGGAGGAATCGTCAACGCCCTGGTTTCCATGATCGCCGGACGGCTTTTCGACGCCATCGGAGCCCGCATTCCCGCCACCATCGGTTTCGGCCTTTCCCTAGTGGGGACTATCATGCTTCTGACCGTCTCCCCGCAAACCCCTTTGGCCTATGTGATCATCTGCCACATCATCCTCATGGTGGGCGTGCCCCTGGCCATGAGCCCCAGCCAGACACATGCGCTCAACTCCCTGCCGCATGAGCTCTCTACGGATGGGAGCACCATCCTCAACACCCTCCAACAGGTCCTGGGTGCCGTGGCGACCGCATTCGCCACCAGTCTCCTGGTCGCCGGGGAAAAGGCGTCCGGGCACCCTCAAGGCAGCGCCCAGGCTTTCTGCGGCGGGGCCCGCTGGGGCTTCGCTTTCACGGTGGCTTTAGCTCTCATCGGCTTCGTCCTGACTTTCTTCATCCGCTCCGGCAAGGCCGCAACTGTATCCGCCGGGGCTCATCCGGCCGATGAAACCGTAGAGCCGGCGGCCGAATCCGGCATCCGGCAACTGATGATGAAGGCCGAGGTCTACACTCTGCCCGCCACCGCCACGGCCTTGGACGCCATGCGCCTTTTCACCGAAAAGAAGATCTCCGGAGCGCCTGTCGTCAATGAGCAAGGCGAACTGGTCGGCTTCGTCTCCGATGGCGACGTCCTGTCCACCTTGGCCGAGCAGCACCCCCAGTTCACCAGCTTCTATGCGGCGGTGATCGAAAGCAATGGCGAAAGTTTCGACAAGAAGCTCGACGAACTCCTCTCCCTGCCCGTGGACCGGATCTCCACCAAACATGTAATCACCGCAGATGCGAACGACAGCATGCCTCATATCTGCCAAGTCATGGTCCAACGGCATCTGAAGAAAGTCCCGGTGATGGATCAGGGCCGCATGGTCGGCATCCTGAACAGGAGCAACATCCTCCGCTATGCGGTCACACGGTACTAAGGCAGACTTGGGATTTAGTCCCCTTGGGGATGTTTCAAGGCTTCCCCGAGGGGGGTTGATCATCTGTCGAAGAAGATGGAGGAGGATCGCGCACAGGGGCCGTTCAACGGAGAGCGGCCCTTTTATCAGCCTGATGCAAAGCCTGGTCAGCCGCGAGAATATCCTTACCGTCCTTCTTCATGACGCTTTCCCACGAAGTCAGGAAAGCCAGCAGGGAACGGCTGACCGCCCCATCATGCTCCTGATTCCCCGTCACTGGGGCCAAGCCGGAGAATCTGCCGATTTTAATCCGCGAGAACTCCCCGACGCCTTTCCCTAAGGCATCCCCCGCGGTCTGGGCCGCGGCCGATTCTGTTTTGATCGCCTTCGTCATCGTTGCGACCCCCTTCTGTCCTCTCATCCACTTCCCTGACTTTTCGGCCGTAAGCCCTTTCAGCCTCTTCCATTTCCTCCTGAATCCGCGTCCTCTCTTTTTCCAACGAATGCTCCTCCTCTTCCGCCTCGTGAGTGAATTGCGTAAGTTGGGATTGCAATTCCGTTATTTCCTGGTAGAACTTATCCGAGACAAGGCCTGTCTGGATCTGTTCCTCGATGAATCGCATGACGCCTCGCACGTAAGAGGACAGCTCCGATTGGGCTTGTGACAGCTGAAGCCTCTTTTGACGGGAACCCTCCTCCTTTTCGGCAAGGTCACGCATCAGCGCCACGTGGTCGTCGTGAAGGCGCGACAATTCACGCATTTTCCCATTCATATTATTCTCCATAACCACATCTACCTCCCCACGGTCATCTACAGAGACCATGACCACTACTCCTTCATGCGAAGATTTTTGAAAGCATCGTCTTTGTTAACCAAATAATCATAACGGCTAAACGAAAAGCCAGAGTTTTCACCCCGTTTATGGACAATCTTCCTGCCGTCGATTTCATATTCTTCATCATTTAGGTAGACAAGGTCAGCTTTTTCATTGCACCAGTCAAGGAACCTCACCTCGGGCCCACGACGCTGGTCACCACGAGCGACATGCCCCGCCCACTCACGGCCGAAAAACGCGCCAACACCCTCCACCGTCACCCGATCCGACGGATGCGACCGATTATACACAGCAATCGCCATAGCCATGTTCCTCCGAGCCGACGGCACAACGGCATCATCAAACCACTCACCCGGATCAAAACACCGCCCATCCTCCACAAGCGGCCTGCGAAAACCACTTCCCCGCAAACCGACTATCAACCCCCAGTAATCATCATTCATCTCACTAGAGAAAGCACACTCCCTCTCCGCCTGCTGACGCCGGTGACGAGCCACACCCCACCACACGCCGCCAACCAACACAACGACCACCAACACAACAGCGATAACCAACCGCAACCAACGACCACGACCCCTCGAAAAAACCACATCTACCTTCCCACGGTTATCTACAGAAACCATAAAAACCTACTTTTTTAATGCTAAAAAACGATAATCATTTTTATGAGCTAGATAGTCATAACGACTGATAGAGCGATCATATTCTTCACCTTTTTTATGAATAATCATTCCATCATCGTCCCTTATATCTGATGGATACACCAAATCAACCTTCTCATTGCACCAGTCAAGGAACCTCTTCGTCTCCAGGAATTTCTTGTGGTCATGAATGTCAAAAAGAGCAAAGGCGTTATGGGATATATCCTTGTTGAATTGCGCAAGAGTGAAATGCAGCCCGGTCGCCGCATTGTAGGCGGCAACCGCTTCCCTTAGATGAGTCTGAACCGTGGGATCGGCGAAAAAGCGATTATCGGGATGGGTGTAATCCTCTTCATGCGCACCCGAAGAACCATCGAAAATCATTGAATAGCCGATTCCCCCAAAGAGATCGCTCTCGGCCATGCTTTTGCCCGCTTTGCTCAACATGTTCAGACGGTCGGCGCGTTCCCTCTCGCTGAAGTCATCCGTGACTCCTGCGATCTCGTCGCCGATGAACTTCGCGACCGAGATCCCCGGCCCGAAAAAAGGAATCCCTTCAACGCCAGCCGAGAAAATCTCCTTCATGGAGTCCTGCAATATCTTTCCACCGGCGTCATACCAGAAATTATACCCATCCAGCCCATTTTTGTTTTGCAAATCATGAGCCATGACAGCGACGTCAGCCGGTTTCCCTGAAAGACCGGCTTGATTCTGACAGATATTCGGCACGAGCGATGTCAGGCCCCTTGTGGACATCGAAGGCTCGACCGCCAGAAGCATCAACCGCGCGGTGGATTTCCCGTCGTCGCTGCGAGAGAGACCTACCCGAATCTCCAGCCCATCCGGGGACCTCCCATAGACTCCCTGAGCGCCAGCCATGGGTTTGATGCGATTTTCCATATGCAGAAGGGTGTTTGATGCTGTCAAATCCGCCCATTTCGCTTTACGAGCAGAAGAATCATGAGCGCTTGGAACAGGCGTCCGGGATAGGCGCCAATCCGATTCCTCCATCATCTTTTGAAGAAGATCGCTTTTCCTGAACCCGTAGACTTTGACGTTCGTGCTCGGACTCGCGTCCAGCCGATAAGTATACGAGACTTCCCTCTTGTCATGCATCGGTACGAACATCCAGGAAGAGATCTTCTGCAAACCAATGACATCCTGCTTATGAACCATTTCCTCTTGCGCGTCGGTGGCGGCGGCGGTCATCTTTTCGGAGAGGAACCACCCGGGGACCCGGGCCATCCCCTGCCAGAGGTCTTTATTGGGACCGTCCTTCGTATAAAAGTCGGATTTGTCCCACCCGTTTTTACGAGCCTGATCGAAAGCTTTCTTCTGATCGGCTGTCATATATTTCTTCATTTCATCAGGATTGCGCTCAATCCATTTTCCCCAGCGGCCATCCAGATCTTTCTTCCAGGATTCATCGATGATGGATTCCCCTTTTGCCACCTCATTCAGAGAGGAATTCGCTTTCGCCGCGAGCGCGGAAATCGCGGAAGCCTCCGTATAAAACCCTGATGAAGCCGTTGCGTACTCTCTTACCTTCGCGATTTTCATCCGGCATTCGGCCACCATGGCATTCAGAGAAGAGATCGCCTTATTCGACAATAAGGTCGTCGCCCAGCTCAGAGGGTTCAGACCGTTATTCCCCGCATCCCGGAATTCTTCCGCGAGCCGGATCATCGTCGATGCCTTCTCGATCACGGATTTCAGGTGCTCCGTATCTACGGATCCATCTGACTCAGAGGAATCCAGCTTATTCAATTCCGTCTGATTCTTTTCATCGCCCCGGCGGACGGCGTCCTGGAGGAAAAAGGCCCGCAAGTATTCGGCTTGGGAACGGATCTTCTTCGTCTCGGCCTCGAACCCTTCGCCGTCCAAGCCGTATGAAGATAAATCGAATGTCGAGATCCTGGTCATCCACTCCCGGCATTCAGAGGCCTTTTGCTCCAAAGAGATGATTTCGGAAGAAAGCTCGGTTTTCAGTGCAGGAATCTGGATTTTCATGTCCTCCTCTTTTCTTTCTTAGCCCGCTATTCGTTGTTCCCCTCGTTTCATACCGGTCATCCGGTATACTCGCACCCATCTACAAATAAATGCAAAGGAATGCATTCCGCTGGGAAGGCCTTCAGCTTTCCCTGGCCATCCTTCGGGTTGCGACTGCTTGCTTTGTCAATTAGGGAATCCTTCATCAGGACTCGATGCAGCGAGGCCCGAAAATCGTCTTGATCTCCCCGAAAAGCGAGGTGTCCCGGGCCACCCGGAAACCATCTCCCAAATAAATCGTGGAAATCTTCTTATCCGGATGCTGCACCAGCAGACGGACTTCGCAGAAGCCCGGGTGATTGGCCAGGACGGCCGACAGCCTCCGCATCCGCGGCATCTCCAAGGCCTGCTCGGGCAGGGAGATGAGGACCGGCTGCACATCGGCCGACTCCACATTGGGCACATCCACCTCGCGGCCGTAGATGCTGATTCCATCGTCGCGAACTGAGACGCTTCCTTTGACCTGAATGACCTGATCGACCAGGAGCTTGTCCTGATTCTCCGTGTAGGACTTCCCGAAGAAGAGGGCCTGGATGCTGCCTTCCAGATCTTCCAGGGTGACGATGGCCCAAGGCTTTCCGGCCTTAGAGACGCGTCTGTCCACGCCGGTGACCAGGCCGGCGATGGTGATCTGTGCCTTCTCCGGCATGGTCGCCGCCCGGTTCAGCAGCTGGGCGATGGACATATCGCTCAGGGAGGCCAGGACCGAGGCCAGACCGCTCAAAGGATGATCGGACACGTAAAGGCCCAGCATCTCCCGCTCGAAATTGAGCTTGGTTTTCTTGTCCCACTCATCGATGGGAGGCACGGAGATGTTGGCGTCGCCCAAGGCGGCCGCTGAGGCCGAATCATCCTCCTCCGAATCGGCGAAAAGGTCGAACTGGCCTTCCGCCTCCTTGCGTTTGAGGGGGATCACCTGGTCGATGGCCGTCTGATGGATGGTGAAAAGGGCTCGCCGGTTGGGATCGATCGAGTCGAAGGCCCCGCCTTTGATCAGGGACTCGACCGTGCGCTTGTTGAGCACTTCCACCGGCATCCGGTTGATCCAATCCAGGAAGTTGACGAACTTGCCTTTGCCGCCGGCCTTGTCGCGTTCGGCCACGATGGCGTCCACCACCTTATCGCCCACGTTGCGCACGGCCCCCAGGCCGAAACGGATGTCCTTGCCCACAGCGGAATAATGTCCGACGGATTCGTTCACATCCGGCGGCAGGACCTTGATGTTCATCCGTCGGCATTCGCCCAGGTAGAGGGCGGTCTTGTCCTTGTTGCTGCGTTCTCCTTGAAGCAGGGCGGCCATGAATTCCACCGGATAATGGGTCTTCAGGTAGGCGGTCCAATAGGAGACCAGTCCGTATGCGGCCGAATGGGCCTTGTTGAAAGCGTAGCCGGCGAAAGGCACCAGCACGTCCCACACGGCCTGGGCGGCCTCTTCCGAGTAGCCGTGCTCCTTCATCCCCGCGAAGAAGGGGATCTTCTCCTTGGCCAGGACCTCGGGCTTCTTCTTGCCCATGGCCCGGCGGAGCACATCGGCCCGGCCCAGGGAATAACCGGCCAGGATGCGGGCGGCGGACTGCACCTGCTCCTGATAGACGATCAGGCCGTAAGTCTCATCCAAAACCTGAGCCAGGGGCTTCTCCAGCTCGGGGTGGATGGGGGTGATCTCCTGCAAACCGTTCTTGCGTTTGGCGTAGTTGTTGTGGGAGTCCACATCCATAGGGCCGGGTCGGTAAAGGGCGATCAAAGCGGAGATATCGTTGAAGTTATCCGGCTTGAGCTGTTTCAGCAGGCTCTGCATGCCGTCGGAATCAAGCTGAAAAACGCCCAGGGTGTGGCCGGAGGAGAGCAGGTCATAGGTGGCCTTGTCATCGATGGGGATCTTCTCCAGGTCGATGTCCCCTTTGCCGTTGTCATGGATGTTCTTGATGGCCTCCTTGATGACCGTCAGGTTGGCCAGCCCCAGGAAGTCCATCTTCACCAGGCCCAGGGTTTCGCAGGTATGGTATTCGAAGGTGGTGGTGACGGTCCCATCGGTGCGTTTCATCAAAGGGGAGGTGTTGGTGATGGGCTGGGAGGCCATGATGGTGGCGCAGGCGTGCACGCCGGTCTGACGGATCAGGCCTTCGATGCCCTTGGCCTCTTCAGTGATCTTCTGCACGTCAGGATTCTCGTTGTAAAGGTCGCGGAATTCCTGGGCCTCCGGATAGCGTTTGGCCGTAAGGTCGAAGATGTCATGGAGGCTGATGTCCTTGCCTCCCACGGCCCCAGGCAAGGCCTTGGTCATGGTCTCCCCCATCTGGAAATCGTAGTCCATGATGCGGGCCGAATCCTTCAGAGCCTGCTTGGTCTTGATGGTCCCGTAGGTGACGCATTGGGCCACCTTGTCGGATCCGTATTTTTCGGTCACGTACCGCAGGACCTTTTCACGGCCGGCCGGGTCGAAGTCCACGTCGATATCGGGCAGGGAGACGCGCTCCGGGTTGAGGAAGCGTTCGAAGATCAGACCGTGTTTGATAGGGTCCAGTTCGGTGATCCCCATGGCGTAGGCCACCATGCTTCCTGCGGCCGACCCACGGCCGGGGCCGACCATCACCCCGTGCGTCTTGGCCCAGTTGATGTAATCGGCCACCACCAGGAAGTAGCCGCAGAACTGCATCTGGCAGATGACCCCGCATTCGTAATCGGCCTGTTTGGCCACGTCCTCGGGGACCCCGGCCGGGTAACGCTTCTCCAGACCCTGCTCCACGTCGTGCAGGAAGAGGGAGGTGGCGTCCCACCCTTCGGGGCAGTCGAATTCCGGCATGAAGGCGCCGTCTTCGTAATCGTCGAACATGACGTTGCAGCGTTCGGCGATCTCCAGGGTGTTGTCGCAGGCCTGCGGGAATTCCTTGAAGAGGTCCCTCATCTGTTGGGCGGACTTGAGGAAGTAACCGGAACCGTTGAAACGGAAACGGTCAGAATCCGTCAAGCGGGAGCCAGAATTGATGCAAAGCAGGGCGTCCTGGGCGGCCGCGTCGGACTCCAGACCATAGTGGCAATCGTTGGTGGCCACCAGGGGAGCCCCGATTTCCTTGGCGATCCGCAGAAGGTCTTGAGTCACCCTGGTCTCGATTTCCAGACCGTGGTCCATGATCTCCACGTAGAAGTTCTCTTTGCCGAAGATGTCCTGAAGCTCGCCGGCCTCGCGCAGGGCCTCCTTGTATTGACCCAGGCGCAGGCGGGTCTGCACGGCCCCCGAAGGGCAGCCGGTGGTGGCGATGATCCCTTGATGATAGGTCTGCAGGATGTCCCGGTCCATGCGCGGGTTCTTGCCCATGAGACCTTCCAGATTGGCCACGGACGAAGCCTTGAGCAGGTTGACCAGGCCTGTGTCGTCCTGGGCCCACATGGTCATATGGGTATAGGAACCGTTGGCGGACACGTCGTCCGAATGTTGCTCTTTGGTTCCCCAATGGACGCGGGTCTTGTCCCCTCGGGCCGTTCCCGGGGTGATGTAGGCTTCGATTCCGATGATGGGCTTGATTCCGGCGTCCACGGCCGTCCGCCACATCTCGTAAGCCCCGTGCATATTCCCGTGGTCGGTAATGCCCACAGCTTTCTGCCCCAGGTCTTTGGCCACCGCGACCATCTTCTTCACAGGCACGGCCCCATCCAGAGTGGAGTAATCAGTGTGATTGTGCAGGTGAACGAAGGAGGAATCAGCTACTCGGGTCATGGTTCCAATTTAGTCAAGGCTCTGGTCCGGTTTCGCTGGCGGATAAGGGCCTGGGCCCGCTTTTCAGCAGGCGCTCGGAGTGTTCCCCGACCCCCTCAAGACCTCCAGGGCGTGGCTCAAATCATCAGGCAAGGGCGATTCTAGGTGGATCGTCCGCCCGCCGACCGGGTGGGTGAACTCCAGTCTGATCGAATGCAGCCATTGCCGGTTGAGCCCCAACTCTTCCGCCAGCCGGGGGTTGGCCCCGTAGAGGGTGTCGCCAATGAGGGGATGACCCAAAGAAGACAGATGCACCCGGATCTGATGGGTCCGGCCGGTTTCCAGGTTGATGGACAGGAGGGTCGCCCCTGGCAAGCGCTCCAACACATCCCAATGGGTGATGGCCGGCTTGCCGTCCGGGCTGATGGCGAAGCGGAAGGAGGAGGCCCCCGTCTGCCTGGCTATGGGGGCCTCCACGGTCGCTCGGTCTTGGGCTATATGCCCTTGGACCAAAGTTTGATAGGTCTTCTTGACTTGGTGCCGGGCGAATTGCTCTTTCATGGCCACGAAGGCCCGGTCACTCTTGCAGACCAGCATGAGGCCGCTGGTCCCTGCGTCCAGGCGGGAGACGATCCCAGGACGGATGTCGGAATCCACCCGGCTCAGGTCCTTGTCCAAGGCTTGCAGAGCTTCGACGACGGTGGGCCCGGCCCAACCGGCCGCCGGGTGGGAAGCCATGCCGGCCGGTTTGTCGACGACCACAAGGTCGTCATCCTCATAAACGATGGGAAGGGAAGCCTCCGCCTGATTCGGCCCGGCCGCCTTCTCATCCTTGGAAGTCTGGGACCCGGTGAAAATCCGGACCCCGCTTGGGCCTGCAGTTGAGCCTGCGGAGGAAACCAGGATGAAGTCCCCAGGAAGAATCTGGCCTGATTTCGGAACGGACCGACCTTCCACCCGGGCTTGGCCATCCGCGATCAGACGGGCCGCCTGGGAACGGGAGAGGCCAAGAATCCGGGACAAGGCCTGGTCGAACCGCAAGCCGAAGGAGTCCTCCCCCATCTCAAAGGAACGGACCGCCCCCAGCCCGTCAGGCACCGGTCGCCTCAGAAACCGCGAAATCGGTCAAGTCCGTGGGGTCTGCCGAGTCCATCGGGCTCACCACTCCTGCCGAATCCGTCGAATCCGACTGGCCATCTTCCGAATCGGAGCCTTCGTCTTCGTCCCCGGAACCTTGGATGGGAGTCTGCGTAAGCAGGAGCAGGATGAAGCCGACCGCGGCCACGGTCAGGAAGATGTCGGCCACGTTGCCGATGGACCAGCCGTAGTTGATGAAGTCGATCACTTTGCCATTGAGGAAGCCGTTGGCGTAGATGATCCGGTCAATCAGATTCCCGTCCGCCCCGGCGAAAGCCAGGCCAAGGGTCAGGATCCAACCCAGATGATCCGTGGTCAGACCGGCCCAGAGCATGAGGACCGAAGTGGCCAAAGCCAGCAGGGAGATGAGCCAGGTCGCCGACGACCCCAAGCCCAAGGAGGCCCCGGGATTATGGTAAAGCTCCAGTTGCAGGCGTCCGTCGAGGATCGGCACCACCCTTCCGTCGCCCAAAGAGCGGACGGCCAAACGTTTGGTGATTTGGTCGAAGACAAGGCCGATGATCACCAGACAGAAAAAGACGATGGAACAGCCTGTACGGCTGTGCCATCGTCCTGAGCTCTTATTCGTCATGACCCCATCTTATCCGTTGGTAGCCACCCAGACAAGCGGCGGGTTTCGCCGGGTCACGACTGCTGTTTGCTCTTTAGTTCTGCTGTCCCGAGGCTTCCGCCTGGCTCTGCTCCTGGCCGGGCTGCTGGAAATTGTCGGAGTTGTTGATCTGATTGGCCAACTGACCGAGGAAGCTGGTCAGGCGGCTGCGGTAATCGGACTCGAACTGCTTGAGGTTGTCGATGTTGCCTTCGATGACCTTGGAGTCGGCGTAAAGCTTGTCCTTGACCTGACGAGAATACATGTCGGCATCGCCACGGGTCTTGTTGTCGTAGGCGTCGGCGTTCTGTCGAACTTGAGCCGCGTAGGACTCGCCGTCGGCCCGCTGTTGTTTGGCATATTCATCGGCTTCGGACCGGGTGACGGCGGAATAGTTATCGGCGTCGTTGCGGGTCTTGGCCGAGTAGGCGTCCACGGCGTCATGCGTGTCTTTGGCGTACTGATCGGCCTCGTTACGGGTCTTGGTGGAATATTGGTCAGCCTCGTTACGGGTCTGAGCCGCGTAAGCGTCTGCGGAGCTATGGGTGTCCTTGGAATACTGGTCGGCGTCATTACGGGTCCTGGTGGAGTAGGCGTTGGCCTCGGCGACGGCTTGGTTGTACTCGTCGTGTCCCTGGTTGACCAGCTGGGCGGCCTCATCCTTGCCCTTGTTCACATACTTGTCGTGCAATTCCATTGCCATGGCCAACATCTGGGCCGCCTTCTCGGAAGTCGCCTGCTTCTCGTCTCCGGCGGCGGCGATCTTCTCCAGACTGCCTGTCTCGCTGCTCGGCTCATTGGCGGCCACCTGCTGGCGCAAGGCCTCCTCGCGCTGCTGGGAGGCGCTGAGTTCGTTGCCGACTTCCTGCAGCTTCTGCTGCAAGGCCAGCACCTGCTGGGACTGGGCTTGGGCCTGGACCTGGGATTCTTCCAGCTTCCTGGCCGAATCCTGGAGGGAGACCTGAGAGGCCTGCAGCTCCTGGCTCAGCTTTTCGCCGCGGGCGAGATAATCGTCGCGTTCGGACTTGAGACTGGCGATCTGCTGCTGTAGAGCTTCGGCCGAAGAGTCGCCCTGAGCGGCCTGGGCCGTCAACTGGTTGAGCTGTTCATTGAGCTGGTCCACCTGGGACTTGAGCTGGTCGTTCTGACCTCTCAGGGTGTCCATCTGAGCCTTCGCCTGCTCGGCTTGGGAGGACAGGGCCTCCACCTTCTCATTGGCCGCCTTCAGCTCTTCCTTGGCGGCTGCGGCTTCCTCGGACTCCTGGGAGGACCTCGAGGACTGGGCCTCGCTGGCACTCTGCTGCAGCTTCTCCTGGGCGGAGCTGAGCTCGTTACGCAGCTTCGCGTTCTCGCCGACCAACTGAGACACCTTGGTGTTCAAAGCGGCGACATCCGGTCCCAAGGACTGGGTCTGCGTCTTATACTGCTTGCCGAGCTCATCCACCGTCTGAGCGCATTCCTCAAGGAAGTCGTCCACGGTGTCCAGGTCATAGCCCTTGTTGAAGCGGCTTGCAAGCGGAATCTTCTTACTGCGAATATCGCCTGGTGTCAAAAGTGCCATAATAAACTCCGATTTGTAATCGCTTGGTAAAATACCTTCTTCATCCTATCACGGCTGAGGTATCGTCGCCCTAGCTAAAGAGCGGGGGTAAGTCGGAATTCACAACGTCATCGTCTGATTCCGTATACCGCGTCTGGGTCTTGGACTGCTGCTTGCCGAGCTCATCCACCGTCTGAGCGCACTCCTCAAGGAAATCGTCCACGGCGTCCAGGTCATAGCCCTGCTTGAAGCGGCTTGCAAGCGGAATCTTCTTACTGCGAATGTCGCCTGGTGTCAAAAGTGCCATAATAAACTCCGATTTGCAATCGTCCGGTGGAATATCCGTTTCATCCTATCATGATTGGAGTAAAAGGCCGGAGGGGAAGAAGCCTTCCCTTCCGCTTCCCTCTCCAGCTTCTCATGATTCCCTTGATTCTCTACGGAAGGAAGCCGATCAAAAGGGAAATCAGCAGATAGAGGACCATGAAGCCCATATCCAGAGCCACCGCCCCCAAACGCAGGGGTGGGATGATTTTCCCGATCCAGCGAATGGGCGGCGTGGTCAGGGTGTAGACGGCGTTGACCAGCGGGTACAGGACGCGGCCGGGCTGCCAGTGGGTCAGGAAGGCCACCCAATCCAGGATCATGCGCACGGTCAGCACAGCCAAGTAAGCGCTCAGCAGGATGCGCACGATATGCGAAATCTGCAAAAGGATCATGCCAGAATAGTACCAGCCTTAGTCGAAGAGGCCGGCGGTCCCATTATCTTGGGCGACTTCTTCCACCTTGATGTTCACTTGGGCGGGAGACAGGAGGAAGACCCGCGGGGTCACGCGTTCGATGGAGCCACGCACTCCGAAGACCACGCCGGCGGAGAAATCCACGATTCGGTAAGCGACCGCCTCCGGCACCCCGGTCAGGTTGAGGACGACGGGGACGCCGTCACGCAGGGCCCGGCCGACCAACTGGGCCTCTTCGTAAGTCTTGGGATGGATGGTGGTGATGCGGTTCATACGCGACCTCGGGCTTGGGCTGGGAGAAAGGAGGGAGGAAGAAGAGCCTTCGCGGCTGGTGAAAGCGGGGCCGGGGGCCACGTTGGCGTCTTCATCGAAAGTGGAGTCGCCCTCGCCTTGCTTCTGGTCGTATTCGGCCAGATCCTGATCCTCTTCCTCGGCGCTTGACAGGCCGAAAAAAGACATAGCCCCCTTGAATGGATTCGCCATGTTCAACTCCTTTCACGAGCTTGCTCCCTAAGGATTCTTAAGAATGACTGGAACCGCGGCCTCAGCGGAGGAAATCGGGGATGTCCAGGTCGCCGGCGGGATCGGGTTCGGGGATCTCGGGCTGGACGGGACGGGATGGACGGACAGGCTGGGAGGCTTGCTCCGGAGCGGCGGGAGCGGGCTGGGAAGTCTGAGGAGCCGGAGCGGCTTGGGAGGCGGTCGAAGCGGGAGGAACCACCGGGCGCTCCCCGGTTTCGTCCCTCTGGGCCGGGCGGACGACGAACTGTTCGGACGTGCTGTCCGCCACGGGCTCGGCTGCCGGTTCGGCGATCAGCTTGCCGGCGGGCTGGGAGGCCTGGGTGGAAGCAGTGACACGCGGGCTGCCTTCGAAGCCGGTGGCGATGACGGAGACCACCACTTCATCGCCGTAGGAATCGTCATTGACGATACCGGTGATGATGGTGGCGCCATCCGCGGCGTACTTGGAGATGAGGTCGGCGGCGGCTTCGAACTCGCGGAAGCCCATGTCCGTCGGACCGGCGATGTTGACCAGCATGCTGGTGGCCCCATCGATGGGGGTGTCGATCAGGGGGGAGTTGATGGCCTTCTCGGCTGCCTGGACCGCCCGGTCTTCCCCACGGGCGGAACCGATGCCGAACATGGCGGTCCCGGCGTTGCTCAGGACGGTGCTCACGTCCTGGAAGTCCACGTTGATCATGGGGTTGGTGGAGTTGATCAGGTCGGTGATGCAACGGACTCCGGCCATAAGGGAGGAGTCGGCCAGTTGGAAGACTTCGCGGATGTTGAGGTCCTGGGTGTCCATCTCGCGCAGGCGGTCGTTGGGGATGACGATGAGGGCGTCCACTTCCTTGCGGAGCTTGTCAATGCCGTCTTCGGCGGAGGCCATGCGGCGACCGCCTTCGAAGCTGAAAGGCTTGGTGACCACGCCGATGGTGACCGACCCCTGCTGACGGGCGGCCCGGGCCACGATGGGGCTGGCCCCGGTTCCGGTGCCGCCGCCTTCGCCTGCGGTCACGAAGACCATATCCGCCCCTTTGAGGACCTGCTCGATTTCTGACTGGTGGTCTTGGGCGGCCTTGGCTCCGCGTTCGGGGTCGGCTCCGGCGCCGAGGCCGCGGCTGGAGGAATCGGTCAAGGCGATGCGGATATCGGCGTCGCTCTTGGCCAGGTCCTTCATATCGGTGTTGATGGCTACGAATTCCACTCCGCTGATGCCTTCGTCGATCATGCGGTTGACCGCGTTGCCGCCGCCGCCGCCGACGCCAACGACCTTGATAATCGTCTTGCTGCCGAGCTCTTCGATGGCTTTGCTGCTCAGCTCTTCATTCAGATCGAGATCGCTCATGCCTGCTCCTGTCGTATCGCGTTTTTCTACACCCAACTCTAACGCAAAAAACTAATGACATATATGATACTTCCAAAAAATATAGACATTTAGTGAATTTTGTGTGTCTGGAACGTGAAAAGATGGAGATTTTGTAAGGACTTGATTTTATTGGCCTCAGCCGGGGTCAAACCCTCTTCGTCTTTGGAGGCGTTGAACCCCGAAGCGGAGGCTCGATCCGTCAGTAGGAAGCGTCTTCGATGTCAGCGCCGCCTTCGTAGACCGCCTTCTTTTCCTCCTCGGTCAAACGGCGCGAATCCAGCCATCCATAAGGCAGATGGACTTTCTTGGCGTAACGGGTGCGGCCCCGGGGCTTATCAGCCAGGGAAGCGGGCAGGTGGGCGTTCTGGTCCAAGAGGGAGAGCCTCTCCTCCACCTGGGCGATCGTCTCGCAGGACATGAAGGCGGCCCTGGTCTTGCCCCCCACCGGGAAACCTTTGAGGTACCAGGCGATGTGCTTGCGCAGGTCATGCACGGCCATATTTTCGTCCCCCTCGTAGAACTCGGTCAGAAAGTGGGCGTGTTTCACGATGGTCTGCCCCACCTGGGCCAGACTCGGGTCGAACCGCTCGTTCCTTCCCTCGAATGCGTTCCTGATATCGCCGAAAAGCCAGGGGCGGCCCTGGCAGCCGCGGCCGATGGCCACCCCGTCGCAGCCGGTCTGCCTGGCCATGGCCATGGCGTCTTCGGCCGTCCAGATGTCGCCGTTCCCGATGACGGGAATGGACACGGCTTCCTTGAGCTGGGCGATGCGGGACCAATCGGAGTGGCCCCCGTAATACTGGGCCGTGGTGCGGGCGTGGAGGGTGACGAAGGCGCAACCTTCCCCTTCGATGATTTTGGCCGCCTCGATCATGGTCTCATGCTCGTCGTCGACCCCCACCCGAATTTTGGCGGTGACGGGGATTCCGACGGGCTGACAGACGGCCACCACCCGATGGATG
Source organism: Parascardovia denticolens DSM 10105 = JCM 12538 (assembly GCF_001042675.1). Classification (NCBI taxonomy): domain Bacteria; kingdom Bacillati; phylum Actinomycetota; class Actinomycetes; order Bifidobacteriales; family Bifidobacteriaceae; genus Parascardovia; species Parascardovia denticolens. The sequence continues at coordinate 507,766 of NZ_AP012333.1, read as the reverse complement.
AGGTCCTGCAGGAGGTCCGTCTTCCAAGGCAGGGCCGACCCTCCCCCGCGCCGGGTCACCTTAGGGACCGGGCAGCCGAAATTGAGATCCACATGGTCGGCCATGTCACCGTCCACCACCATCTTGGCCGCCTCTTCCACGACGAGAGGATTGACCCCGTACAGCTGCAAGGAGCGGAACTTCTCAGAAGGGGCGAAGCGGCAGAGGCGGAAGGCCTTGGGGTTGCGGGCCGTCAAGGCACGGGCGGTGATCATCTCGGCCACGTAAAGACCGTCAGGACCATAGCCCTCGCACAACAGGCGGAAGGGCCAATTGGTCACCCCGGCCATGGGAGACAGGATCACCGGGTTCTTGACCTCATGCTCCCCCAGCATGAAGCCGGGCAAGGCCTGGGCCAAAGGCGAAGATGGACATGGGCTCCCGCTCCCGCGGGTGCTCTCAGGGCTGTCAGTCACAGAGGAATCATCCCCTTTCGTCCGCCTTCGCCTCAGCGACCGCCTGCGGAGTGCGAGGATAGGAATTGCGCTTGTCCCTGATGAAAGACCCGACGTAATCGGCCACCCGGCCCAGGGCCACGCGTTCCTGCTTCATGCTGTCGCGCTCGCGGATGGTCACGGCCTGGTCGTCCACAGTGTCGAAGTCCACGGTCACGCACAAGGGGGTGCCGATCTCATCCTGACGACGGTAACGGCGACCGATGGCGCCGGCCTCATCGTAGTCGATGTCCCAATCATCCTCGCGCAGCTCGTCAGCCAGCCGGTGGGCGATGTTCTGCAGGTCAGGCTGCTTGGACAGAGGCAGAACCGCGGCCTTGACCGGGGACAGGCGGGGATCCAGGCGGAGGACTGTACGGGTGTCCACCCCGCCCTTGGTGTTGGGAGCCTCATCCACATCGTAGGCATCCACCAGGAAGGCCATGAGGGACCGAGTCAAACCGGCGGCTGGCTCAATCACGTAAGGGACGTAACGCTCGCCGGAAGCCGGGTCGAAGTAGGACAGGTCTTTGCCCGAATGCCGGGAGTGGGCGGACAAGTCGTAATCGGTCCGGTTGGCGATGCCTTCCAGCTCGCCCCAATCGGAGCCCTGGAAACCGAACTTGTACTCGATGTCAACCGTCCGCTTGGAGTAATGGGAGAGCTTCTCCTTAGGGTGCTCATAAAGGCGAAGATTGTCAGGGTTGACTCCCAGGTCGATGTACCAGGCGCGGCGGGCGTCGATCCAGTACTGATGCCACTCCTCGTCCTCTCCGGGCTTGACGAAGAACTCCATCTCCATCTGCTCGAACTCACGGGTGCGGAAGATGAAGTTCCCCGGGGTGATTTCGTTGCGGAAGCTCTTGCCCATGTTGGCGATGCCGAAAGGCGGCTTCTGGCGGGAGGTCCCCAGGACTTGGGCGAAGTCCACGAAGATGCCCTGGGCGGTTTCGGGCCGCAGGTAATGGAGGGAGTTTTCGTCCTCGACCGGCCCCAGGTGGGTGCGCAGCATCATGTTGAAATCGCGGGGCTCGGTCCACTTGCCCACGGTTCCGCAGGCGGGGCAGGGGATCTCGAGCATGCCGGAAGGCTGACGGCCGTGTTTGGCCTCGAAATGCTCCTCCAGGTGATCCGCCCTGAAACGCTTGTGGCAGTTAAGGCACTCCACCAAAGGATCGTTGAAGACCTTGACGTGGCCAGAGGCGACCCAGACTTCGGACGGAAGGATGACGGAAGTGTCCACCCCCACCACGTCGCCGCGGGTGGTCACCATGGACCGCCACCATTCATGCTTGATGTTGTCTTTGAGGGCCACGCCCAGAGGGCCGTAGTCCCAGGCCGAGCGGGTGCCGCCGTAAATCTCCCCGGCGGGGAAGACGAACCCCCGGCGTTTGGCCAGTTGGGTGACTGCTTCAAGTTTCGATTCTGCCACGGTAAATCCTTTGGTCTCAGTCCACAATCGTCCCGCGTGCGCCTTGTCAGGCTCGCACACGGCCATCGATTCCCCTACATTATACGACCCCTATGATAGCCCGGCTGCCGTATGGATGACGGCTCACAGCCGCAAGGCCGGGCATCGAAGAAACCCTGGGAAGCGGTACCCCCACAGGTCCCCCTCTCATCCTGACTGGCCATGATGCCGATGGGCTCCAACGACTGTCTTCCAGGCCCACTATGCTGGAGACGGTCCCGAAGAGAAAACATGAGGGGAACGTGCGTCAGTGAGAATAAACATACCTGCTTTGAAGACGAGTCTGGACCGCGACGCCAGATTTTGGGAAGGGAAAGCCAGCGATGCCCAGGCGTGGGTCACTCGTCTCTCTTCCTTTGATTTCGACTCCTATGGTTTGAAAAGCAAGGCTTATAAAGCTTTGAACAAGGAATTGTACGAGCAGTCCCAATTCGCCGCCGCCCAGAAAGCCTTTTTCGAAGCCTTAGCCAATGGCGACCGGAAGAACAGGACCGCCGCCGGCAAATTGGAGCCTTCGGAATCTGATGGCTCGGTTGATACGGATAAACTCAGGAAAGCGATACAAGCCGCGGATACCGAAGAACGCGCATGGGGAGAGCGTCTTACCGCCATCAGCAAAATTGATGCGAAGGATCCTCTCCTTCCCCTGGTCCGGGAACAAGGGATCAGATTATGCCACACGATGATAAAATCATTGGATCAGCGGGCGGCAGAACTCGAACGGAAGATCAGGCTCGTCGAGGAATATACAAGAAAGTCCGCCTCCTTTTACCAGGAAGCTCAGGCACTGCGGACCATCATGAATTCCGTGAAGACATCCGAGGTCCAGATGGTCTCCGGATCTCCTGTGGATATGACGTGGCTGTCCCATTTTGAACGCGAAGCGCGGAAAGTCGAGATCACCTTCGCCTCGCACTATCTGAAAGGCGCCGAGCTCAAAGCTTATCAGAAAGCGATGAAAGACGGAAAAATCACGAAGGAGGAACTCTACTCCCATGGTTCCGGAAAGGCGAACACAGACCTCTGGCGCGCGCTGAGCATCCTGCCCAGTTACATCGTCAGCGATGAGACCGTCGAAACCGCCATGAAGACCTTGACGGACATGTCCGAAGACGGGCCGAAGGGAATCTCCGCCTTGGAGAAGGCAATCTCAGCGTCGTATGCGCCGACCGGCCAGATGACGGTGAATATGCCCGGCCATTCGAAGTGCCCCTACGGCAATGGCTTAGATTTGCGTATCAAAGGTTACGGCTTCAAGGCTTCATCCTTCATGAAGCGTATGCGGGACAAGGCGAGGGACTACCTGGCGGACAACCCTTTGAGCAACAGTCTGGAAGATCCAAAAACCGCCATCCGCTGGGGCGACATCGCCATGGTGAAAGGCCTGCTTGATTCGGCCATAGCCGCACCCGTGACCAGGGAGATAAAGAAAGGTCTGAAAGCCATCTGGTCCGAGGATGTCAACGGCCCGCAAGTGCATGTCAACGTCATCAAGTATGCGCCGGTTGACGGAATATCGAAAGACCATCATGTGGCGACGACGGCCCGGCTTCTTGTTTTCCGCATTGATTCACCGCATGTCACTCATATCATCCCTTTTGGACCCCCTGATTATTCCGTCTACACAACGACCGTCACCATCACAGGCAATCCGCAAGATGTGGCGAACATGCTCTCCCTCCTGCAAAAAGACGTAGCCGTCGACGGCGAAACCGGCTCCGATTACGTCATCCTCACCGCGGCCGCCCAAGCCGCTATTGTCAAAGGCCTTCAGCGGATGGAGGGTGCCCTCTTCTCTTCCATCCCCATCGTCGGTTTCTCCACCGCGGCGGACGTATTCAAAGCCATCCTTCAGCAGATGGGGGAGAAAGAGCAAGAACGGATTGAACGCAGCCTGTCCCTTTACGAAAAACGCATGGACCACGACAACCCTCTGTTCAAGGATGGGAGCAGCGTACAGCTCAAATATTCCGACGTCAATCCCTTCACCTACCGAAACGACAAGCCCCAGGGCTACCGTGACTACTCTTCACCGGATTCCAGCACCTTCATCTTCTCTCACGAACACGAAAAGTCCCTTGAGAAGGCTTATGACGCATGGCTGGCAGCCGCCAGGAGCAAAGGTCAGTTGCCTTCCCTGACGAAAAACAAGCTGCTGAAAGATCTGCATATACTGGTGAATCCTTCATCGCCGGGAATCAACGACGATGAGATATCGGCCTTCATCGCCTGGTGCCAGCAGAACGCCCACCTCACCTACAAACACGACACCACCGACCCCGACGGAACCCACCACCACAAAGGAGACACCGTCAAAAATGATACCTTCTCAAATTATGATTTCATCCAAAAACGCTTCGCAAAAGCACACTCTGTCGAAGACTACCAATTTGATTTTGAAGCTCAGCCCGAAGGACACTAATAGATGAACGACCATTCCGCTTCCGGCCTGCCGGCCCCGTCTTCCTCCTGGTGGAGGAGACGGAGGCTGGCCCTGCTGGCCCTGCTGGCCCTGGCCGCCTGCCTCGCCGCCCTGGCCATCAACGACCACATCCACCAGACACGACTCGAACCCCAACACGCCGCCGAAACCATGATCCGCGCCTACACCAACGAAATCAGCCACGACCTGCGCCACGCCGCCTTCACCAACCCACCCGACGCCGTCACCCGGCAGAAAAACCCCGACGCCTGGCCAACCACCATCACCCGACCCGAAGCCACCACACCCCTCACCCACGCCATCCACACCTACAACACACTCCACCCCCACCACACCACCAGCCTCCGCCAAATCAACGACCACTACGGCAAAAACTGGAAAAACAACACACTCCACCCCCACCACAACCCCCACGACAACGCACCCGCCTTCATCGCCTGGTGCCAGCAGAACGCCCACCTCACCTACAAACACGACACCACCGACCCCGACGGAACCCACCACCACAAAGGAGACACCGTCAAAAATGATACCTTCTCAAATTATGATTTCATCCAAAAACGCTTCGCAAAAGCACACTCTGTCGAAGACTACCAATTTGATTTTGAAGCTCAGCCCGAAGGACACTAATAGATGAACGACCATTCCGCTTCCGGCCTGCCGGCCCCGTCTTCCTCCTGGTGGAGGAGACGGAGGCTGGCCCTGCTGGCCCTGCTGGCCCTGGCCGCCTGCCTCGCCGCCCTGGCCATCAACGACCACATCCACCAGACACGACTCGAACCCCAACACGCCGCCGAAACCATGATCCGCGCCTACACCAACGAAATCAGCCACGACCTGCGCCACGCCGCCTTCACCAACCCACCCGACGCCGTCACCCGGCAGAAAAACCCCGACGCCTGGCCAACCACCATCACCCGACCCGAAGCCACCACACCCCTCACCCACGCCATCCACACCTACAACACACTCCACCCCCACCACACCACCAGCCTCCGCCAAATCAACGACCACTACGGCAAAAACTGGAAAAACAACACACTCCACCCCCACCACAACCCCCACGACAACGCACCCGCCTTCATCGCCTGGTGCCAGCAGAACGCCCACCTCACCTACAAACACGACTTCAACGGGCACAAAGCAGGAGAAACAGTCCACGGTCACCATTCCAATTTCGATTACTACACAAGTACCGACCTACAACAACTCTATTCCATCAAGGACACTAATAGATGAATGACCATTCCGCTTCCGGCCTGCCGGCCCCATCCCCCTCCTCGAGGACGACCCCTGGAAGCGACCAAAACCGATAAGAAAATGAACTGAAAGGATTCCTATGACTATGTATCGTTCCATCATGAATGACACAGATTTGCAAACAGATCCCTCCGCAGCCCAACAGGCCGCTGACGCCCTCAAAAAAGGGGCTTCCGGCTACGCAAAGTCACAGACAAGCGAATTGGCTTCCCTCGCTCCCGTTCCTGGAAACATGGATTACGACAGCCTCACCGCCATGGCGCGTGGTGTTCTCGAAAAATGGAACGACTGCATCACCAATGAGGCGAAGAAGATCATCTCCATCGATAAAACCCTGCATGAAAGCGACAGGACGAACGCTCAAAGATTTCGGTGAAAGGGAGTCCCGTGTTTTCCGACGATGACAACCAGCCTTACGATGATTCGGCTCATGGCGGCCAGCCATACGACGATCTCGAAGAAACGCAAAATGAATTAAGCAGAAAAATCGATGAAATCGACACGAAGATGGCCCACTCCCGCAAAGAAGCCAGGAAAGTCAAACAGACCTGCGAGGAGCTCCTTGCCGCCGCGAAGAAAGAGCTGCTCGCCGTTCAGGATCAAGCGAACGACGGCATGCTCTCCTTCTCCTTCGCCGATGATGCCTGCGCTCATGTGGAAGAATCGATTTCCTCTTTCATCCGGTCTCTCGATGACTATACGGAAAGTCACAACAAAGCCTTGCACCAGATGGACGATGAAAAGGAACGGCTCCTTTACGAGAAACGCCGAGCATGGGATTCCTCGCCCTCCCCATCCTGCGATTGACCCATCCCGTCCCACAACCGGCCAGAAAACCGCATAAATCGTCCTAGCGCCGTCAGAACGTCAGGAAGCCGCGCCAGAAATCCAGATCCTCGCCATAAGGCCGGGCCTTGTCACCGTGAGCCTGCAAGGAGATTTTGGCCTCTTCCACATCCACGGCCCGAACCCCGCGAAAGAAGGAGGCCGCCCGCTCCAGATGGGAACGGTCATAGAAGAGGGCGGAGACCTGGTCGGACAGAGTCCGCACACGGTCGATGGGCAAAGAGTCCCAGGGCCGAAGCTCCAGGAAGTTCTTGAGCCTCACGTCGTTGAAGTGGGTCGAGATGATGCGGTTGATCTCGTAAGGATTGAGCTCCCGGTCCGGATAGATTTCGGCCGCGTTGGCATAGGTCTCCATGGAGACCAGCCCGTCTTCCTCCTTGCCGCTTATGGCGGCTTCAGGGGTGTGGGTCAGATCGGCCACCATGAGAGGGGCTGCCAGGATATCATCGGCCGCCCGCTCGAAATCGAAGCCATCATCGTACAGGCCAGGGAGGATGCCGGCGCGGTTGGGGTCGATCGACTCCCAGAAATGCTGGCGGAGAAGGGGGTAAGGGTTCCTCCTCCCTTCAAAGAAAGGCGAATTGCGGTAGAAGTAAGCGCTGATCGGCCCCAGGGCGGTTCCCAGGCGGAGCTTCTCGATGGCGTCTTCCTGACTGTAATAATCGATGCTCACCTGGGTGGATGCCGAGGCCCGCATCATATTCGGACCGAAGGAGCCGAGCCGCCCGAAGAACTGGTCCATACAGTGGTAGCGGGCCTTAGGGATGATGGGAATCCTGCGGCAAAGGGTATGAGGCTGATAGCCGTAGGTAAGCAGTTCGATACCGTGCTTCTTGAGAACGGGGTCGATATCGGCCCGGAAAAGCGAGTAAGACTCCACCACTTGATCGCCGTTGGCGGCCACATCCAAGGAGCATTCCACCTGGCCGCCCGGTTCCAAGGACAAGGCGTAGCCTTTTTTGGCCAGGCCGAGCAGATATCCCTCATCATGGAATTCCCTGGCTGGGTCGAAGAGGGGACGCAGGTCCTGCAGGACTTGGGCTATGCCATGAGGCTCCGCGAACGTGACCGCCTGGCCGGCTGGAAGTCCCAAGGGATTATCGGCCGACCTCACCGGCAGATGTTCGATCTCCACCCCCAAGCCGCCGACCGGTGAAGCCTTGGCATCATCAGCATCTCCAGCCTTGATCTCGACCTTGACTCCCGACAGGTAGAAATCCACCAAAGAGCGCCTGTGCTTGGGATTGACCTTGTGGTCCTGATGCCAGTAGTCGAATTCGTGGATATTGGACTTCCCTTCATCCGCGAATTCCCGCCTGCCTATACGAACGCCTTGTATCATAGGCCCCATCTTAGCCGAGGGAGGAGGCCTGGCGGTCACTTCCCCACCGGTTTTTTCACTCCGCCGAAGCGACGGTCCCGGTTGGTATAGTGGTCGATGGACCGCCAGAGCACCTGCCGCCCGCAGTCCGGCCACAGCTCAGGGACGAAATCCAACTCCGCGTAGGCGGCCTCCCATGGCAGGAAGTTGCTGGTCCTCTGCTCGCCGGACGTGCGGATGACCAAGTCGCAGTCAGGGATGTCGGGGTTATAGAGGTGTTCGGAGATCATCTTCTCCGTCACCCGGTCCCCCTTGATTTTGCCTGCGGCCACTTCTCTGGCGATCTGGGCGGCCGCGTCGGCTATCTCCGCCCTGCCGCCGTAATTGATGCAGAAGACCACGTCGATGGTCTTGTTTTTCCTGGTCTTCTCCATGGCCGTTTCCAGCTCTTCGATGACGGATTTCCACAGCCGGGGCCGACGGCCTGACCAGCGGACCCTGACACCCCAGTCGTTCATCTGATCGACCCGCCGGTGGATGATGTCACGGGAAAAACCCATGAGAAAGCGAACTTCCGACGGGGACCGTTTCCAGTTCTCGGTGGAGAAGGTATAAAGGCTCAGATAACGGACCCCGGCCTCGATGGCCCCGGCGATGGTGTCGAAAACCACCGGTTCCGCCGCCTTGTGGCCTTCGGTGCGGACCAGACCCCTCTGTTGGGCCCAACGCCCGTTGCCGTCCATGATGACCCCCACATGTTTGGGCACTTTGCCGGAGGGGAAATGGGGGATGATGGAGGGATCGGAGAAAGGGGCCGCAGGCAGGCTCAAAGAGGTGTAATCGACGAGATCGAAACTCATGCCATCAATGTAGCAAATGAGTGGCACGCAAAGGCCTTTCCAGATAATATTGTGACCATTCCTCTACTATTTCCCCGACTTCGGCGGCGAGGCGGCCCTCGGGCGAAGTCTGCGCTTCCAAGGCCTTCCAGTCCCCCATCAGCAAGGCCCGCAGCTGAAAGAGGGCCTGGGGGCTCAGCCTGCGGGAACCAGGGACGTGGTCGTCCTTGCACATGACCCCGCCCGATTCCACGGAGAAATAAGTCAGATCGGTCTGGCGGCCGCAGACCAGGCAGGAATCCAGGCGGGGGGTCCACCCGGCCAGACTGACCGAACGCAGGAGGAAGGAGTTCTCCACCAAAGCCGGCGGCCTTTTCCCGGCGGCCAAAGCAGCCAAAGCGCCCACGGCCAGGAGATACTGACGATGAGCGGATTCGCTGCCTTCCCGCAGGTCGGAGACGACTTTATCCACCGCTTCCACAATCACGCTGGCGGAAAGATAAGCCTCGTAATCGGCCACGATCTTAGGGGCGTAAGCGGAGATGACCACGGCCTGGCTGACCGTATCCAGCTCCTTCCTTCCCTGGGCTATGAGGAGATCATCGCGCATGAAAGGCTCCAGCCGGGAGCCGAAGCGGGACCTGGTCCGCCGCACCCCTCTGGCAACCGCCCGAATCTTGCCATGACGGGAGGTGAGGATGGTGATGATCCTGTCCGTCTCTCCCAGCTTGATGGCCCGCAGGACCAGCCCTTGATCGCGATAAGTCGGCATCCGCTCACCCCCTGCCTTAGAACGCGAAAAGGCCCAGACAGGCCAGGAAAAGCAGAGTGACGAACATGGTGCCGATCCCCATCCAGAAGAAGACCAGACCCAGATTCTTGTCCGCGACAACCCGGCTGACCGGCCGTTTCCTCATGAGCTGGCGGGTCTTTTTATCGGCTATCTCAGCCAGGCCGGAGAAGACGGAGCTCATGGAGACCACGACGGCGAAAGCCATGACCTGGCTGACGATCCAGGACCAATAGGCGAAGGAGGAATAGTCGGGAGCGGCCCCCCAGACCAGGTTGACGATGCCGGCCACCACCTGGGCCAGACCGAGGGCGAAGAGGACCACGCAGGCGAAAGAGACGATCGTATTCGTCACGATGATCCTCCTCAGCCGCCGGTTGAGCCCCAGGACGGGACGCCTGTCTTTCCGCAGGACCCGGACCAGCTTGATCAGACAAACGATCAGACAGAAGATGGCGAAGACGACCAGCAGGAGGACGGAGAGGAAGCCGGTCAGCAGGACGCAGATGGTCAGGGGCTTGCTTCCTTTGGCCCCGTTGTAGAGAGGGATCGTCTGGTAAAGCTGGGCTCCGGCGATGCGCGGGCTGGTCTGTCTGAGCCCGAGGACGGTGCCCACCGCCCAATCGACCATGTCATCCTCGTAATGGTCCGCGAGGACGGTGCCCCCATTGGCCTCGTTGCCCAGCCGCAGGACATGGTTGCCCACCGGATAGTTGCGGACGGTCACGTTCCAGTTGCCGTTTTTGTGGGCCAGCTCCATGATGCGGGTGACCCCGCTGATTTGCGCGGTCAGCACATCCTTGCTCCCGTACGTCACCAGAGTCGGCAGATGATAGGACCGGGGGAAGGAAGGGTCTTCGAAGCGGAAATCGAAATTGTGGATGCGGGTGATCCCCCCATCCATGCTGTCCACCCGTTCGGCCAAAGCGGAGTAGCCCGGATGGGCGTGCAGGATGGACATGTCCTGGACGACCAAGTACCCCATGGCTTGGCGGGGGTTGGCCACCAGGGGGCTCAAGAGGGCTTGGAAGGCCACCCGCTTATTGATCCGTTCGACTATCTGGGAGATCCAGGCCCCTTCCGACGTGGCGTACATTCCCACCTGATGGGGGTTGACCCCTGGCAGGGCGGCCAGGTAATCGATCACATGGGAGTAGGCGACCGCGGATGCGGGGTAATCCCTGCTGATGTCGGTCGTATCCCACATCGGCTTGTCTATGGTCGCGGTGACGAACCCGGCCGAGCTGTAGTCCTGGGCCACGTCGCGGAAATCGGTGTGATAGCCGGTGCCAGCTCCATGGAGGAAGGTCAGGGCTGGCAAGCCTGCGGACCCGTAGACGGTCTGTTGGGAGCTGATCCGCCTTCCTTGGGAATCGACCGGATAGCGCAAGGTCATGCGGATCCGCTGCTTTGCCCCTTGGGAGGAGACGATGGTCAAAGAGCGTTCTTCCGAGCCGACCTGGTAGGTCCCTCGACGAGGGAGGGCTTGCCCCGGGTTCGCTTGGAAGGTGATGGCCGTGCTGCGGGCGCTGGTGGAGATGGTCTGGTTGATGGGGCTGTAAACCCAGGGGACGCGGGTCAGGTAGGAGGTTCCGATGAGGATTCCGGACAGCAAGGCGAACATGGGGATGATGACCAGAAGATGTTTGGTCAGGGTCCATGAGCCGTCTGGTCGGTTGACCAGGGCACGCTCCAGCCAGGCCGGTTGACGTCCGGCTTTCTTTACCCCTGAATTTCCTTGCACGTTCTTATCTTAACCAAAGCGGGGATTAATGGGCCTGGGCCCAAGAACGCCGCTCGATGAACATGAATCGTCACGGGGAATCCGACGGGAAAGAAGAATCCGGCGAGGGCGGGAAGACCACTGGGAAGAAGCAGCTCCAGCCTGTCTCACAGACCGGGCTGATTCTCCTGGTCGCCTTGGGAATCGCCAGCGGCGGAGGAATCAGGAGAGTCGGCGGAATCAGGGGAATCAGAAGATCCAGGAAATCCAGAAGAACCCTGCCCTTCCTGCCGCGCGGACTCCTGCGCTTCTCCCGCGTCTTGCGTGGAGGGGAAGACCAAATCAGGCATCTGATAATTCGCCTCTCGCTCGGCGGAAAGATCCAGCTGGGCGAAGGGGTCCTCGCCTGCCGGAGCGGCTTGGGAGTCCCCCTCCCCTCCGTGGGGAACCTGCACCCCCGCAGGGACCCGCTGACTGGCGCTCGGGGCGAAGGAAATCGGCATGGCGCCTTCATAGGGGCTCAGACGGACCGGTTCCTCTTCATCGTTGGAATTATTGGACGGGGTGACAGGAACCCGTTCCGGGGCAACTGGGCTACTCCCCTTCTGCCCCTGACCGTCTTGCTGTTCCTGCTGCTCGTGAGGCCGCTGAGACCCTTGCGCCGGGGACGAGGCCTGGTTCTGCGGGAAAAGGGATTCCTCCATGGAAGCGACCGCCTGATAATCAGCCTGCTCCTGTGCCGATCCGCCAAGCCGGTCGGATTTCTGCCCGCCCTCCATGGTGGATTTGACCGGTACCCCTTCCAGACGGCTGAAAGAGACGATCCGGGAGACCACCTGGGAGACGCGGTTCAGGTAAAGGTCCACCTGGCCTTCGTCATAGCCTTTGTCCCCCTTGCGCTGCGTGAAAAGCACGGTGGAGATGTAGCGGGGGACGAAGTCCTCATCGGAATCGAAATTGCTGGAAGAGACCGCTTTCCGGTAGGGAATGCCCAATTCGTCGCAGATCCTGGTCATGACGTTGACCACGAAACTATCGACCTGCTTGCGATCGTAAGAAGGCTCCTTCCCCTGACCGTCGGCGAAGCGCTCCCCATCGTCCGCCAAGGCGCGGGGCATGAGGGTTTGGGCGAGCTGCACGGTCTCGGTGCGCCAGGCGACGCGGCCTTGGTTGGCGATCTGGTAGGAGGTCTGCTTGTCCACAGCGGCCTGTTCCAACCGGAGCAAGGCGCGGTCGACGGCGTCGATGTCGTAACCGCCTCGAACCAAGGTGAAAAGGACGTTCTGGATGTCCTCCTGCTTGAGTTGGGGTTGAGGAGCCTCATAAAGCTGATGGGCGCGGGAAAGGAACTCATCCACCTGCTCGGTATCGTAGCCCCAGGCGTTCTTCTTCGCCAAGGGGAGCTTCCCACCGCGGTCCTGCGCCTTATCCGAAGCCTTGTCTGCCATTGAAACCTCCCGACCAGTCTGATTTGGCCTTGTCGCATCTGCCGACCTCTTGCCGCCGTTGGGCATCGCCTAGCGTAACCACGCCCCTGCAGGGGTCTTGACGCCAAGGCGGCGTCCATGCCCGAAAGCGACGGACAGTCTGCTAATCAGACTACAAATCAGGGAAAGACCAGGAAGGAAAATCGGGGATTTATACACGGAACTAGCACGAACCGCGCTGCGGGAACCTGGATTTGCAGGGATCCTTCGTCTGCGCGCTAAGGTAAGCTTTCTTCACATCGGGCGATTAGCTCAGTTGGCTAGAGCGCCACCTTTACACGGTGGATGTCGGGGGTTCGAGCCCCTCATCGCCCACTTCGATTCCAGATGAAGAATCCTTGAAAACAGTGGCCTTCAGACCATCACACATCCAAGGAAACATCTCTTTGCCCAACTTTTGCCGATGTGTCGCCCAGACAATTCCCCGTGGAATTCCATCAGTGCATTGTCATGAATGACGTATAGCCGGCGACGCAGCTCAAACGATTCCCCTGCCGCTCAAACGATTTCTCTGATGATGACAAACCAGCGCGAAAGCCTGCTTCCTTACCGATGGCAAGGTAAATCAATGGATGTCCGGAGGAAAACGAAACTCAGTGGCCGTGGCCGAAGGCCCGCAGTTGAATCCCGTTCCAATCCTCGCTCAAAGTGACGGGGGTGGCGGCGTTCATGCCAGCGTTCTTAGAGGCGTTCTGCACGGTATTAGGACCGGCGGCCCCCTGTCGGCCGGGCTTGGGGGTGATCACCCAGAAAGGTCCTTCCCCTTCGAGCAAGGCGCCCGCATCCATGATGGTGTCGGAGAGCTCGTCCTCATCGTCTCCATCGCGCCACCAGACGACCACGCCATCGACGCTGGAGTCGTACTCCTCGTCGACCAGGTCCTCACCGGTCAAGCCCTCAATGGACTGACGGATGGAATCATCGACATCATCATCCCACAGCCACTCTTGGACCACGTCCCCGGGCTGGAATCCTAATTCCTTCGCTGCATTTTCCGACATTTCTGTATTGGACACATGCCTCAGCATAACAGAAATATTGGAAATAGGCGTCTCCGACCTCTCTTCAACCCTGAAAGGCGCCGAAGGGGCCAGAAGAGACCCTGACGGCCCGAGGGAAAGCCAGCAAGTCAAAATCAGCTGACAGGGCAGGATTTCAGCCCGTCCGTCTTCCCCTGGCCGATGGCGACCAAAGCGTCATAAGCCTGATCCAGGTTGGAAACGGCCACCACGTGGAGACCAGACGGTATATGGCCGGTGACTTCGTTGCAATTGCTTGTCGGAGCGATGAACCAGCGGGCCCCGTCGCGCATGGCCCCCACCATCTTCAGACGGATGCCGCCAATCGGCCCGATCTTCCCATTCTTCTCCATGGTCCCGGTTCCGGCGATCACCTTGCCTCCGGTCTCGTTGACGGACGTGAATTTGTCTATGGTCCCGAGCGTATACATCATCCCAGCCGAGGGGCCGCCGATGTCATCCACATGCATGGAGACCTTCGCCCGGTCGACCGCGATCCCCCGCCTCTTCAGGAAGGCCAGGGCCTGGGTCTGCGCCGCCTCTTGGGCTCCGGACATCTGCTTGTTCGTCTCCTGCTTGTAATCGTCAGCCGTCTGATTGACCGGATATTCCAGTTCCTGCGGAACCACGATCGTATCTTTTTGGAACCAGGCCCACAACACCTGGGCGTTGGTCGCCGGATACCCCGGGACCCCGAAGGCGCTGACCGTCGTCAGCAGGAGTTTGCCCGGGTCTTTGAAGGATTTCGCCCCCGATACCTCGATCATCTTCGGAGCCTTCGCCTTCGAGGAGACCGCGCCTAAGACGTCTCCGGTGGGTCCAGGCATCTCCACCGTGTAAGCGGCTTGGGGCGCGAAAAGAAGGGCCAGGGCCAGGATGATGGTGAGCCAGCCGATGAAGCGGGCTCGGCGTGCACGAGGTTTCGGGGATTTCGTCGTCATGGACTTCAGTTTAGTGATGGCAAGGGAACGAGAGAGAATCCACCGGCTTCGACCCGCCCTCTATCTATCTCTGTCGCATCGGTCTGAGCTCTCTGATTCTTGGATACAGGATACTCGTTCAGCGAAATTTGTAAAAAGTTGATATCTCTCGGCTCAAGTTTTGGACTTTCGTTGTTCTCTTCGGCTATAATGATGGAAACGGACGCTTATTCAATGCCTGAAGTACAACGCTTGATGGCGCAAAGGATGGTTCCCATGTCTGAAGACGAACTCCATAAGTGGCTGATCGACTCCTTCGGCCCCTACCAAGGCGAGATGGCCTGGCAGCAGCTCTCACAGCTGCCCAGCGAAGTGCGCGATCAGATGCTCAACGCGCCAGGCGGCCTGCCCGACCCTTCCGAAGTCCATACCCTCATGGAAGCCTTCAACAAGAGCAATCTGGGCTCGGCAGAAGGCCTTGACGACGTCCTGTCCCAAGGGCCGATCAACGTGAAGATGGCCGCCTCGATCGGGCATGATATGGCCGTTCAAGGCGAAACGATCCGAGAAACCTCAGCAGTACAAGGAGCCCGGGTCCGCTCGGCCGTCTCCCAGGCCAATCTCTGGCTGGATGCCGTGACCGACTTCAATCCGCCAACCGGCACGGTCGACGTGCTCACCCGTGACCAATGGGTGGATAAGGCCCTCCCCACGTGGGCCCGTTTCTCGGCCCCTGTGGCGCAAGCCATGAATGCGGCCATGGCGGCGGTCGTCTCGGATCGGTTCGGCGGCGAGATTCAGGGCGAAATCGCGGGGATTTTCGCCGGACCGGTTCCCATCTCCTTCCCGGACAACCTCAAAGACCCAGCCAAGCTCATCACCGTTCTTGGCAACACCTCTTACGCCATGCAGCTGGGGCGCGCGGCCGGACACATGGCCCATAGCATCCGGGGAGGCTTCGACCAAGGCATCGCCTTATTGGACAACCCCGCCGGGGCCCTGATCCCCGAAAACGTGGACTCCTATGCGACCGAGCTCAAAGTCCCATCGGCCGAAGTCCTGGAATATCTGGCTTTGGTTGAAGAAGCCCATGCCCGTCTCTTCAGCAACGTCCCCTGGTTGATGCCTCAATTCGACACCCTCATCGACAAATACGCCCGTGGAATCACCATCGACTTGGATGCTATGGAAGACCAGATCCGTCAGGCCCAGGAGATGAACCCGGATTCACTGTCCGGGGCGGTCGACCTGAGCAAGGTGGGCATGAGCGAAACCCCCGAGCAGCAAGAGGCCCTGCATAGCCTGGAGACCCTTTTGGCCTTGGTGGAAGGTTGGGTCGATTGCGTCGTCTGGCGGGCCGGTATGGCCCATATCCCCCACTTGGAGCAGCTGCGCGAGATGCAGCGCCGCGAGCGCGCCATGGGCGGAGCAACCGAAGAGACCTTTAACATCCTGCTTGGTTTGGAACTGCGTCCAAAGAAGATGCGCGACGCGGCCGAGCTCTGGGAGACGATAACCTTGGCCGAAGGCTCGGATGCCCGCGACCATCGCTGGAGTCACCCTGACCTGCTCCCCATCATGGCCGAAGACGCTTTGACCCGCAGCCAAGAGCAGTCCAAGGATTCCGCCGAATTCGACCAAGATCTGCAAGACCTGCTCGCCCAAGCCGAAGATGGAGAAACGACCGAACCGGAAAACCAGGATGGGTCTTCCTCTCCCCAGCCAGATCAGAAAGCCAACCCGGACGAATCGGACGAGATTTCCTCCGATGCCGCCGGTTCCGCAGAGACCTCCGATTCCGTCGAATCCACGGATTCCGTTATAGCCGATGGATACGCTAAGCCCGACGATTCATCCGATCTTTCCCAATCCCTTGATTCCGAAGAACCCATCGACTGGGACGAGGAATTGGCCAAACTCCTCGCCTCCGAACAGGGATCACCCTCGGATGATGCGGACGAGATGAAGGACGAAGACAGACAAGAAAACGGAGAAGGAAGGGAAGGCGGGGATGACGGGAAGGGCGGCAACATCCCTCCATCAGCCGAGGACCCTTACCAACCGCACGAACCTCAAGCCTAGCGGAGAAAACGACTGGGATACCGCTTCAGAGTCTGCCAAGAATCCTGTTCCCCCTCCTTTCTCATGCCTTGCGAGTAGGAGATCTCCAGGAAATCCTCCGCCCGCGTGACTCCCACGTACAGCAACCGCCTCTCTTCCTCCAACCCTTGGTCGGTCATGTTCGTGGCGTAAGGGATGAGTCCGTCGCTGCATCCCATGATGAAGACATAGGGCCATTCCAAGCCCTTAGAGGCGTGAATGGTCGACAGGGTCACCTGCCCAACGGTTCCGTCCGCGTTCAACAAGGAATCATGGCTGGTTTGGCTATCCCAGCCGGAGTCCCGCCTCACCCGGAAAGGGATGCCTTCCTCTTTGAAGACGGAGGAAAGGAGGCGGCTTTGGTTGTTGATCCGCATGAGGACAGCGATGTCTCCTGCTTTCGCGCCGGACGCCATCAACCTCTTGATCTTTCCCGCTATCCCCCGAGCCTCATGGACATCGCTGGAATAACGCGTTTTCAGGACTTTTCTTCCTGGCTCGCGACCGGAGGCAAGATGAAGGTAATCATCCCTCAAGGGGGATTTCTCCAAAAGCGCGTTGGCCTGGGCGACGATGGTCGGCGTAGACCGATAATCGCGGTTCAGGCTGATATCCGCCGTCAAGGGAGCGAACTCCCAATCGAAACGATTCAGGTAGTAACTGGTCGCTCCGGCGAACGAATAGATGGTTTGGGCGGCGTCACCGACCACGCAGACATTGCGGTTCTCTCCCAACCACAAAGTCATCAGCCGGTGTTGCAGAGGGGAAACATCCTGGTATTCGTCGACCGTCAGCCACCCGATCCCCTTGCGGATGCGGGCGGCCTGATCCGGCTCCTTTTCCAGAACATGGCACAAGAGAAGGAGGATATCGTTGAAATCCATGACCCCGTGAAAGACCTTCTCCTCCTCGTAGGCGTCCATCACGGCCTTCATGGCCGTCTGGTCCAGACCCGCGGGAGGGGTGCGGCCGGTCTCCTGACAAAGTCTGCCGTATTCGGCGGGAAGGATCAGGCCGACTTTCATCCGGTCAATCTCCGCCTGGACGTCAGAGATGTCGATGTCTTGGAAATCGCTTTCTCCGGTGACCTTGGCCATCGAGCGGATGACCAAGTCCCTGAGGTTATCGCTCACCTGGGGGAAGGGGGCGTCGCTGAGGTCTCCCCACGCTTGGCGGAGCTGGCCAAGGGCGGCTGAATGGAAAGTGGCCGCCTGCACTCCTTGGATTCCCAACTTCCGCAGGCGCTCCTGCATCTCTCCAGCGGCTTTGACCGAAAAGGTCACCGCCAAGGCGCGCTCTTCCCGCCAGGCTCCCGACCGGCAGGCATAAGCAATCCGGCGCATGATCGTTCTGGTCTTCCCAGCTCCGGCGCCGGCGATGATGCGCACCGGTCCTTCCACCGCCATCGCCGCCTGGCGCTGGGAAGGATCCAAACCGGATAAGATGTCGTTCATGCTTCCATTCTGGCAAAGCCACAGACCGAATCCGATGGGGTATGTTATCCACAGCTTTCCACGAAATCGTGGAACTTATCCACCACCTTTGAAGGTGGAAATGTGGAGGACATCCCCCACCCGATTTCCGCATGAAACCGTAGTCCCCATGTATTAAGGTAAAAGAGTGAGTCAACGTTCCAGCTTTGAAATCGCAGCCCTCGCCTCCGCTGCCATGCCCGCCCTGACGGTAGCCACCACCAGGAGGTCCGAGCAGTTCGCCGAAAGCGGTGACTTGGAAGACATCACGACGGCGATCATCACCGACGTGACCGGCGAAGAATACGACGTCAGCGTCTCCTCAAGCGACGAGGGGAAGAAACGCCTGAAGGATCGCGCCCGCGCGGCTTACGTTTTGGACCATACCCATGAGCCTTCCGTGCTTGGTTTTCGTATGGATCATCTGGAGAATTTCACCCCAGGAGACCAGGAAGACGGCCCCACCGGCCAGACGGCCGTGCTGATCATGCCTCATATCCCCGGCGATGCCTTTCCCCTGTCGCGTTTGACAGAGACTCAATGCGCCGCGACCGGAACGTCCATCGGCGCCATCCACCGTCTGCGGGGCAAGTTCTTGGTCAATGCACACTACCCCGCCTTCCCGGCGGCGACCATCCACCATCAGCTGGAGACGTGGATCGTCAACCTTCGCGCTGCGGGGCATATCCCCCCGGAAATCCTGGATAACTGGACCTCCATCATCTCCCACGAGAACCTGTGGAATTTCAGAGCGACCCCGGTGCACGGCGGCTTCAATGATGGGGATATCATCTTCACCAGCACCGGCATTTCCGGCATCCGGCATTGGGAGAACATGCAGATCAACGACCCGGCCCGGGATTTGGCTTGGATCTTCACCAAGCTGGATCAATCCCGCCGCAACGCCGCCCTCTCCGCTTACGCCCGCATCATGGGCAACCGGATGGATGACATGATCATGCTCCGCGCCGGCCTGTGGGTGCAAATGTCCCAGGTGGGGG
The DNA here is from genome assembly GCF_001042675.1 of Parascardovia denticolens DSM 10105 = JCM 12538. NCBI lineage: Bacteria > Bacillati > Actinomycetota > Actinomycetes > Bifidobacteriales > Bifidobacteriaceae > Parascardovia > Parascardovia denticolens. The sequence continues at coordinate 488,601 of NZ_AP012333.1, read as the reverse complement.
ATTTCATCCGCGCTCTGGAAAAGGCCGATACCCAGAAGATCATGCGGTTCAAATCGCAGGTGGAGTCTTTGGCTCATCAGATTTTCACCATCAACCCCGAGGGGGTCGGCAAGTCCGCCCATCCCACCACCTTGACAGTCGGCGACCTGCTGGGAGATTCCACGCAGGGGGGCAAGAGCCCCGTCAAAAGAAGCGTCCGCCACGCCCAGCCCGGCGACCATGCCCGTTTCGTCGCGGACCAAGGAATGCGTTCCGGAGAAAACAGGCTCAACGACAGCACCGTCTCCCGAACCGTGGCCAACCCGCCGAAGTCGGTCCGACTGAACCAGGATGGGGGTCAGGCCAACCCTGCTGGGTCCCGGATCCCTCTTCCTCCCCAGACCCCGGAGGATCAGCTCCCGGAAAATTATGATTCCGATCCGCAAACCCAAGTCGTGAACTGGTCATCGACCCCAGGCAAGGCCGAAGATTTCAATTTCGTCTCCACTCCGGACTCCGCCCTCCACCAGGGGGAAGGGCAAGGCGGCCAGAATATCTCATCCGACCGCACTTCCACCAATCGTCCTGATAGCGCGGGGGCCTCTGATGATGAGGAAACCCTGGCCTTCCAGAAGGTCAAAGAGGAGACCGATGGGGCCAACGGAGAGGAATCGCGCGAGCCCGCCTCCTCCTCCAATCCTCCTTCCGGCCCCCTCTTCGAGGCTTATCGCCGGAGAATGGACGAAGCACAGGCTGAGTCCGATTCCGCGGCCTTCAAGATTGACGATGATCCGGACGACATAGCCACCGAGGCCTTCGTCTCTCAGAAGAAATCCGAAGAAGACCATCTACAATAGGAAGTCCGGTCTCGATGACCTCTATCATTGCAATCGTTAAGGTCATCGCAGCCACTGCGAATCGTTGCGAATCATGACGATATAATAATCGGCGAGGACAGGCTGACGGAATCTGTTGGCGACAGCAGGTCCCAGATCGCGATCGGAGCCGGCGGGATGTCCCCGCAGGCGAAGACGGACAAGAAAAATTTCAGAAAAGACCCGACTGGGGAAAGAGGTAAAAATGGATGTTGAAATCGGCATAATGAACGTGGCCCGTCCCGTGACTTTCACGACGGACGCCAGCGCCGAAGAGGTCGCCGGAGCCATCTCCGAGGCGGCTTCGGAAGATCGCCTGGCTGAATTGCAGGACAACAAAGGCCGTAAGATCCTGATTCCCACCAAGGCCATCGGCTATGCCGTCATCGGTTCCGAGACCAGCCATCCGGTGGGGTTCGGCGCTCTGGGTTAAAACCTTGGTTCGGCGCTCTTGAAAGCGTCAAGAGCCCTATCAAGAACCCTAAATTATCAGCACTTATCTGTGCTCCGGATTCGAGCTTCCGAGGGACTCAGGCCCCTCTGATTACCAGAGCATCGAAGCATGCATAAATGAATAGATGGATGACCATGCGATGTGGGGATGACCAACCGGCCATCCCCACATCGCATATCAGAAGGTTCCTTCACTCGCTTACCTTGACTATGCCTCGCCGAGAGCTCCCTCGTCGGGAAATTTCAGCGGCCCGCTGGGAAGAATTCCTTCTCCCCAGCGAGAAGACCCTCAGCGGCTTTCCGGGAAGAAGTACTCCAAGACCTGCCAGGCGCTGCCGTACGATGCCTGCGCCCCCATGCCGCAGGCGGCGTCGGCGGCCACATACGAAGCCATGAAAGCGCTGTCTTCCAAGCTCAGGCCCGCGCACGTGCCGGCCAGGACGCTGCCCATGAAGGAGTCGCCGCAACCGGTGGTGTCCACCGCTTCCACAGACAAGGCAGGCACATGGCTGAGCCTGTCCCCGTCCAGGACCACGGCCCCATGGGAACCCAGGGTGACGATGGCCTGAGAGTAGCCGAAGCCCTGCAACTTTTCCCCCACCGGTCGCCAGTAGGCGATGTCGGTGCGGGAGCCGTCCACATCGATCCCCAGCAGCTGGGCCACCTCGTGCTCGTTGACCAGAAGGATGTCGGTGTTGGCGATCAGGTCGGCCGGAAGATCGGCCAGGAAAGGAGAATCATTCAACAGGACCGGGATCCCCGCCTTATGGGCCACCGTGGCGGCGGCGATCACCGCGTCCAAAGGGCTCTCCAGGCACAGGCCCAGAACCGCGGCCGACTGGATGGCCTGACTGTGGGATGTCACGTAGTCAACGGAGACTTGGGCGTTGGCCCCGGCCGAATAGACGATGGTGTTCTCCCCGGCGGCGTCCACAGTGATGACCGTGGAACCGCTCGGCCCCTCCATGGCGGCGATGGAGGAAGTATCCACCCTCGCGTCTTTGAGCTGGTCGATCAGGAAAGCGCCGGAATCGTCACTACCGACCATGCCCAGCATGGTCACCCCGGCTCCCAGACGGCCGGCCGCGGCCGCCTGATTGGCCGATTTGCCCCCCGGCAGAACCTGCAAAGGGCCTCCGGTCACGGTCTCCCCAGGCTGGGGCAGACGCTCGGTCACCACAGTGTAATCCACGTTCATGGACCCCATCACGGCTATCCGCCGGTCCTTCGCCGCCGCCACCCGCTCGAACAGGCCGGACAGGCGGGAACGGTTCTCTTCGTCTGCGTTCATGATGTCTCCTCATGGTTCGCGGGGAAGGCCGCCATCCGGCGTATGAAGGCCGACGCGGCGGCCCTCCCCTTTCGCTTTTTGCTCTTCCTTTAGAAGGGTACCCCACACTGGAAGATGACGTTCGCATAGGAGGTCGTTTCCCCCGTCCTTATGACGAACTTCACACCCTTCAGGCGGGACTTGAACCCGTCTTCCCCGTCATGGGGAACATAGGAGACAGGCAGGTCGAAGCGGGATGTGACCCACTCCTCCGGCTCGGTCCCCTGCGCTTCGCTGGCCATGAGCCCGTTTTCCAGGACGAGCTCCCCTTTGATCGCATCCAGGACGTCTTCGAACCGCGGGACCCCGAAGACCAGGGCCAGGTCGATCACCTCGACCCCTTCAGGGACGGGCAGTCCGCAGTCGGAGACCACGAACCGGTCTTTGTGGCGCAAAGTGGCCAAGGCATGCGATAGCTGGGCGTTCAGAATTCCATGAGTCAGCATTGATCACTCCTTTCGCGTCGCCTAAAACTCGGCCGCGTTCTCCTTGGTCACGGTCTTGACGGCGATGGCCTGCTTTTTCTCGACCGACTGGCCCTTGATGAGCTTGTAGGCGGCGTCGACGGCCTTCTTGCCCAAGACCTTCGGCTGTTGGGCGATGGTCCCCAGCATGGTCCCTTTCTTGACGGCCTTGAGACCATCGTCGGTCCCATCGAAGCCGAAGACCTTCACGTCCTTCCCAGCCTTGGAACCCAAGGCCTGGACGGCTCCCAGGGCCATCTCGTCGTTCTCCGCGTAGAGGCCGACCGCGTCAGGGTTGGACTGCATGAGGTTGGACGTGACGTTCAAGGCTTCGGCCCGGTCGAAGTTCGCGGTCTGTTCGGCCACGACCTTGATCCCGGGATACTTCTTGATCTCGTCCTTGAAGCCCTTGCCGCGGTCACGGGTGGAAGCGGCGCCGGGAGTCCCCTGGAGGATGATGACCTTGCCCTTGCCGCCTAGGCCTTTGGCCAGTTCCCGGGCCGCCTGGGCGCCGCCGGCGACGTTATCGGAGGCGATGTGGGCGTTCACGTCCTCCCCGGTCACGGAACGGTCCACGCTCACCACTGGGACCTTGGCCCCCAACAGGCTCGCCACGGCGGGCGCGGCGGCGTCGGAATCCACCGGGTTGATGATGACTGCCTTAGCCCCTTGGGATTGGGCGTTCTGGGCCTGGTTCTGCTGGGTGGTGGAGTCGTTCTGCGCGTCGGAGACCTGCAGGTTGATGCCCAGCTTCTTCGCCTCCTGCTGAGCGCCGTCGCGCAGGTCGACGAAGAAGGGGTTATTGAGGGTGGAGATGAGGATGGAGACCTTGTCCCCACCCGCCGCGGAACCGCCGACCCCGCAGGCTCCCATGCCTGCCATCAGGGTGGCCGAGCAGACCAAGGCCAAAGCGGTCCGGGTGATCTTTGAGAATGTCGAGTTCATGATGATTCCTTTCCTCCCGGTCGGGCGGACTTTCCACCGACCAGGAATGAACTTGATTCTGTTTGTTTTCCTGGGTTTTGTTTGTTTGCTTGGATTAATTTATTTGCTTGGCTTTTGCGAACGGAGACTCAGTGGGTGTCCTGCTTGCGCCGCAGGGTGTCGATGCTCACGGCGATGGCGATGACCAGGCCGATGACCACTTGCTGCCAGAAGGAGGATACGTTGAGGATGTTCAAGCCATTGCGGATGACGGCCAGAAGGATGGCGCCAACGAAAGTGCCGGAGATCTTCCCCTTGCCGCCGGACAGGGAGGCCCCGCCGATGACGGTGGAGGCGATGGCGTCCATCTCATAACCACTGGCGGCTTGAGGCTGGACCGAATGCAGACGGCCGGCGATGACCAGGCCCGCCACGGCGGCGAAGATGCCGGAGAGGACGAAGACGATGATCTGGGTCTTATGGACGTGGATGCCGGACAGGCGCGAGGCCTCCATGTTGCCGCCAACGGCGTAGATGGAACGTCCGATGCTGGTGAAATTCAAGATCACCGCCGCAATGACCCCCATGATGATCATGGTGACGATCGGCACAGGGATGCCGAGCACCGTGCTACCGAAGAAGTTGACCAAGCCGGAGGTGGAGATGGGCCGGCCGTCGGAGATGACCAAGGTCAGGCCTCGGGCGATGGACATGGTGGCGAGGGTGGCGATGAAGGAGGGGAGTTTGAGGAAGGCGTTGGCGATGCCGGACAGAGCGCCGAAGAAGGCGCCGGCCAGGACGCCCACGATCACGGTCAGCCAGGCGGGCATGCCCAGAGAGGCCCCGGTGTAGGCGACGACCATGCTGGAGAAGGCCGCCACGGCCCCCACGGACAGGTCGATCCCCGCGGCCACGATGGCGAAGGTCTCGCCGAAAGCCAAGATGGCGATGGTGGAGGCCTGGATGCCCACGTTCAGCAGGTTGGCTCCTGTCAAAAAGGCCGGAGTGGCGAACGCCAGGACGAGGCAGAGGAGGACCAATCCCACCAAAGCCCCGTTGCGGGCGATGAAAGTACGAATGTTGGCGCCGACGGAGTTTCCAGTCCGCGTCTGAGAAGTAGAAAAAGTCATCTTAATTGTCCCTTTCCTGAGAATTCATCTTGTCGTCATGGCCATCGGCCTCGTTCTTTTCCTCGCCGTCCATATGGGAGACGGCCAAAGCCATGATCTTTTCCTGAGTGGCCTGATCGGCCGGCATCTGCCCACTGAGCCTTCCATTGCTCATGACCAGGATCCGGTCCGACATGCCGAGCACTTCCGGCAAATCCGAAGAAGCCATGAGAACGGCCCCTCCTTGGGAGACGACCGCGTCGATGAGCTCGTAGATCTCCACGCGGGCGCCTACGTCCACCCCTCGGGTGGGTTCGTCCAGAAGCAGGACCTTGGCCTGGGAGGTGGTCCACTTGCCGAAGACGATCTTCTGCTGGTTGCCGCCCGACAAGGATCCGGCCGTTTGGTCGATGCTGGCCATGCGGATACGCAGCTGGTCCGCCACCTTCTTTTCCCTGGCCCGCTGACCTTTGAGGTCGGCGAAACCGGCGTGGGAAGTGGGCAGCAGGGTGGCCAGGCCCAGGTTGTCGGCGACCGAGGCTTCCAGGATCAGGCCCTGGGACCGACGGTCTTCCGGAACCAGGCCCATCCCGGCGGCGATGCTGCGGGAGATGTCCGCCATGGGTAGCTTTTTTCCGCCCACGAAGACGGAACCCGAATCGTAAGGATCGGCCCCGAAGATTGCCCGGATGACTTCCGTCCGCCCGGCCCCGACCAAACCGGCCAGTCCGACCACTTCCCCGGCCCTGACCTCGAAGGAGACATGGTCGATGGCCCCGGCCCGGGTCAGGTCTTTCACCGAAAGCAGGACTTCGCCTGGTTCGTGCTTGGCGTGGGGATACTGGTTCTCGATCTGCCGGCCGACCATGAGTTTGACCAACTCAGGCTCCGGTGTGCTGGCAGGGACGGTGGCGATGTACTTGCCGTCACGCAGGACGGTGACGACGTCCCCGATGCGTTGGATCTCATCCATGTGATGGGAGATGAAGACCATGGCCACGCCTTGCTTCTTGAGTTCCTCCATGATGAGGAAAAGCTGCTCGCATTCCTTGCGGGTCAAGGCGGCGGTCGGCTCGTCCAGGATGAGGACGGATGCGTTCTGCATCAGGGCTTTGGCGATTTCCACCATCTGCTGGCGGGCGACGCCCAGTTCGCCCATTGGCTTGTCCACGTCTTCCTCGAGACCGATGCGGGCCAAAGCCCGCTTGGCCTGCTTGCGCATGGCCGCCCGGTCGACGAATCCTCCATGCGTCGGCAGATGCCCCAGGAAGAGGTTCTCCATGATGGACAGCTGCGGGACCAGGTTGAGCTCCTGGTGGATGACGGCTATGCCCAAGTCCCGGGCGGCGTTCACATCGGGGATCCGGGTCTCTTTCCCGTCGATCTCGATATGCCCTTTGTCCGGCTGGTAGATGCCGCTCATCATCTTGATGACGGTCGATTTCCCGGCCCCGTTCTCCCCAAGGAGCACGTGGACTTGCGAAGGGTTCACCGTCACTGAGACATCATCCACCACCATGGTGTTCCCGAAGATCTTGGAAACGCCTCTAAGAGATATTTGAGTCATTGTTTCGCTTTCGTTCGATACGTTTCTGAATGAATTCCCTATGGAAAATGAGTATCGTGAATGACTCGTTATTCGAACTTATCAGCCTGCGCGTCCTGCGCGTCCTGGCCTGAAGCGAAAGGGCTACAGGGCCGCGGCCACCGATTCCCGTGGGATGTAAAGGGTCTTGACCCTCTGGGATTCGGCCCGGCCCCGCTTCTCCACGCGGTCGAGGAGGAGCTTGGCCCCCAGGGACCCGATTTTCTGCACCTGTTGGGAGATGACGGAAATCCGGGGGGTCGTCAAGGTGAACATCTCCAAATCATCGAAAGAGATGAGGGAGATGTCTTTGCCGATGACGAAGCCGCGGGACCCCATCAAGGAAATCGCTTGGATGGCGTCTTGGGAATAGCCGAAAATCACCGCTTGGACGCCCCAGGAGCGCATCTTCCTCATGACGGACGCGCATGAAACGTGGCCGAAGCTGGTCGATTCCACAAAAATCCCGTCTTCCCGGAAAAGGGTGCCGGCGATGGTCCTGAAGGCCGCCTCCCTTTCCTGGAAAGTAGGCGAATCGAGGATGGGCCCGGAGATATAACCCACACGGGTGAAGCCACGGTCATGAAGGTCGTTCAAGGCTTGGGACAGGCCCGGGGCCGGGTCGGAATCCACGACGGGGACTTCATGCATATCGCTCACATGACGGTCGACGAAGACCATGGGGACGTTCTTTTCCACAATCGCCCTCATGGCCGGGGTCGCTCCCCCTCGAGGGACGATGATGGCCCCATCGACGTGCTGGGAAAGCATACTGGTGATGTAAGCGTCCTGCTTTTCGCCGTTCTCGGAAGAAGTGCCGATGGACGTGCAGTAACCTGCGTCGAATAACGTGTCTTGGATCGCATACGCGAGATCGGCGAAGTAGGGATTGCGGATATCGGGAACGAGCAGAGCGACCAGGCTGGTCTTGGTGGACCGCATCGCTTTGGCCCGGGAGTCGGGGATATAACCGAGCTCGCGAGCGGCTTGCTCGATGGCGGCTTTGGTCGCCGGGGAAATGCGGCCGCTGTTGTTCAAAGCGCGCGAAACTGTCGAAATGGACGTTCCGGATCGCAATGCTACATCGCGTATCGTCACGTATGCCATGACACCTCCCTTCTATAAAAGGTACCATAGGAGGATGCCCGCGAGGGCCCTCTGCCGAAGGGATGGGGCGATCCGGTCCTTCCTGGTCCGATGCTTCCATCCGTCTTGTCTTATGCCTGGCGCAGGGAATCACGACTGCGAGATGCCTGTGCCGTCAAACCGGCTTCATCTCCGAAACCGATATGAGTACGCAAACGTATTCGCGATAGTAAAGCTTTCATTGCGATTCCATTGCGAAAACGTTACCGCAATCATAAGCACAGAAAATCACTCTGTCAACTTGGAGGAAACACGGCATGCCCCGGCCAAAGGCAAGACGCGAAGGAAGCGGACAAGGTTCCATCACCGACAAGGAATCAAGAAAAGAGCGAATAGCCGAGAAAAAATATATTTATACTTGCGAAAAGAAAAGCCTTGGACCCTCATTCGGAGAGCCCAAGGCTCTGATCTGATTCGTTCCGTTCCGCTTCGTTCGAATCTGATCTGATCTATTTCCGATCTCTTCTGTTCCGCTCCGACCCGACCGGCGTCAGCGATGCGCGAAGGGGTTATGCCGGGCCTTCCTCACCTTGCGCAGGCGGGCCAGGAGGAAGCCGAGCCCGGCCAGGAGGGCCAAGGAGAAGATGCAGGCCGCCAGGAAGCGGTTGAAGAGGGAGGGCACCGAACGGATGTACTGCCACCAATTGGAGGCGACCATCACCCGGGAAAGGTGGGCGGTGGAGGCGTTCCCGGCGGCGTCGTAGACTTTAAGGACGTAGGTATGGGGACGCCCGTCCGCCTGAATCGTGTGCTGGGGCGGAGTCGGGGAATCGCTCCCTTGATCCCAGGACCCGACCTGCTTCCCATCCCGGTAAAGCTCCACTTTCTGGACCTTCATGTTGTCCCGGGCGAAGAGAGACAGGCCTTTGGAGGGGGCGTAATAGACCCCGCCCGAGGAGACGCCCGACAGGGAGGCGTCCGGTCGACGGGAGTCGACGGCGAAGTTCACCTCAGCCGCGGACTTGCGGTCCTGCCCTTTGCCCTCCATGGTGTTCTGAGCCAGGTTGCCGGCCTTGTCCACGGAAGTCAGCTGCAGCCGGTAATAACCGTCGTCGCGGAAGAGGGCGGCCGGGAAGCTGTAAGTGGTCAGGGACCACCCTTTGTCGTCGCTGGTCTTGACCGTGTACTGACTGCGGTCCAGGGGGATGGTCCGGGCCCCTTTGACCATCTCGGCGTGGAGGGAGGAGGCTTTCAGCCCGCTCACGTTCGTCTCGCGGACGACCACCTGCTGGCCCTTCTTCAGGTACCGGCCCCGGATGCCTTGCGTGGCCGGGTCGAAGGAGTAGACCGAGCCGAAACGGTTGACCGAGAAGGAAATGGTCTTCTTGATCACATTGCCGGCCTTGTCCTTGGCCACCGCGGTCAAGGTGTAATAGTCGTCATAGGGAAGCTTATGGGGGAAGTCCCCGTAAGCCACGTTCTGGCTGGTCGCCGTCCGGTCGACCTTCGGCATGAGGTCCACGGCCGAATCCTTGTTATGGGCGGCCTTGAGAGTGTAGGTGGTCGCATAGTCGTCGAGGTTGGCGTCCGAAGAGTCGATGCGGGGGGCGATGGCCCCGGCATAGGCTGTCTGATCGGCCACATCGGTGATGGACAGGTCGGGAAGGGTCTTATCGATGATGAATTCGGACTCTTTCACGGATTCGGCCACGTTGCCAGCCTTGTCGGCGGAACGCACGGAGATGGAGTAACGGCACTCCCCCGTGAAGGCGACCGTGGCCTTCCATGTCTTCTCGTTGCGGATCCGGCTTTGGCTGCCGGCGCTGGAGACCGTCCAGGCGCTAGGGGCGGGGGCTGGGACCGGCTTCCCGTGGGAATCCTTGGCTGTGACCATGATCTGGGTGGCGGACAGGTCCGCGTTGCGGTCGAAGACGGTGATGGTGGCCGTCCTGTTGGCTTTGTAATAGTTGCCATTGGCCGAATCGTTGTTGTCGAAGGTCAGGTTGATGACCGGTTTGGTCATGTCGATGGTGAAGCTGGACCTGACCAGGTCGCTGGTCTGGCCGACGGGGTCGGTCATGTGGGCGAGAAGGATCCAGTCCCCATCGGCATCGCAGGTGACCTGGGCGAACCAGACCCCGGGTTCGCCGTGAACAGGCGAGAAGTCCTTGGCTCTCAGCCCCCGGGTCGACCCGTCATGGGAGACGGCGACGATGACCCTCTGCTGGTCGTTCCGGCGGATCAGATCGAAGGAGGAATCGGTCAAGCGGAAGGTGGCCGTGCGAGCGGCGGAGAAGAACTTCTCTTGGTGGACGGCGTTGTTGTCGTAAGACAGGGTGATCTGCGGCCGATCCTGGTCGATGGCTAGGCCCTGTACCCCCTTATCGGCTATGTTGGACCGGTACTTGGCCTTCCCCTGGGCGTCTTTGAAGAAGTCGGACAGGGTCACCTTGGTCGTGTTCCCGGCCAGGTCGCTGAAGGTGATGACGGTGTCGGCGAAAGTCAGCCGGGTTCCGTTCCCGTCGACGGTGAAGGAGATCTTCCCCGCCTGGTCCTTGCCGGTCTGGTCCTTGGCGGCTCGGTCGGAAGAGGAATCAGCGCTCCCCCTATCGTTCCCCCGGCCAGGCGTGACCGTCAAAGCCGGAGCATTCGGACCGGCAGGCCGCTTGTTGTACAGGGCGAAATGGACGGAAGAGGGGTCCAGGCCGGAAACCATGTCATCCAGGCCGTCCAGGCTGATGGTGACCTTCCGCGAAGAGAAGATCCACCCCCACGAGACCTTCCCCTGCGGGGAGAGGGTCAGGGAGGAGATGGTCGGGGCCGTCTTGTCTATGGTGAAAAGCACCGGTTCCCCGGTCTTGCCCAGGACCTTCAGGGAAAGCTGGTAGTTCCCTTCCACGGCGACGGTCCGGCGGAAGGTGGCCGTGGTGGTCTTCTCCTTCCGGTCGAAAGCGAAGCGGGACAAGGGCAAGGAGGTCGTCTCCGCCGTGGGGGAATCTTTGATGGTGACCAGATCGATGGTGAATCCGGGAATCTTCTGATAGATCTCCAGCCAAGGGCTGCGCAGGCTCACCTTCTCCACCACATCCCCGCGGAAGTAAGTCCTTTTATCGGTCTTTTTCACCCCCACCTTCTCATTGGCCGCTTCCACGGACAGGGCGGGGATCAAAGCGTCGTCCCCAGGCTGGGGAAGATCGACCAGGATGGCGTCATAAGGCTTGTCGCTCAAGCCGGTCAGCAGGCTGACGGCCGATCCGTCGTCGGACAGGAAGTTCCCGGCCCGGTCCTGGATGGAGACGGTCATGTCGGCGAGCCGATACAGGCCGCTCTCTTCCAAGGTGACCTCGTAAGTCAGCTTGGTCGGCTCCGAAGAGACCAGTTTGGCCTGCCTGCTCAAATCCACGGTCCGGGAGTTCAGGTCCCCCATCGAGGCCGACCGCTTGGCGGTCACATGCAGGCTGGAGGGGGCCAAACCGACCGGGTCCGTGATGGTGAGGGTGATGACCGGATGGGTGGAGGTGACCAGGACGTCCTCCTTCTTCCCGTCGATGGTGACCTGTTTGGACAGACGTACCTGCGCCTCCTTCCTCTTCTCTTCCTTGGGGACCTGCGGCACTTGGACCTTGAGGGCCGGTTTCTGCCTGTCCAGCTGGAAGTCGACCTTCTCCCAGGCCTTGGCCTGGCCGGCCTCAACATAAGAGAGGACGTAGTTGCCATCGGTCAGGTTCTGACCCAGCTTCGACGCCAGTGGGGACAGGTCATAAGAGTAACGATAGCCTTGGCCTGGGGAATGGGTGGCCTTCATGTCTTTCAGGGAGACCGAGGCCTTATTGCTGTCGGCCGTCCCTCCTTGGCCGCTTGCCCCGGGCCGGCCGCCGGAGGCGTCCTGGCGGGTGAGGGTCAGCTCGTGGCCCTTCTCCCAGGCCTGACGCAGGTCATCCAAGTGGACGAAATAGGGGTTGTCGTAAGACAGGGTCATCCGGGCCGCCTGCAGCCCTTTCCCGTTGATGACGCTCCGGTCTTCGATCGGGTCATCGCCTTGGCCGATCAGGGACAGGGCCTTCCCCTCCCCTTTGGTCAGCAGGAGGGTGGTCAGGCCTTTCGTCTTGAAGATCTCCGGCAGGGCGACGGCCGATCCCTGGGGGGCGTCCGTCCCTCCTTGGGCGGGGCGGACCAGGTCGGCCAAAGTCTTGGTCAGCTCTTTCTCCTGGCCGCTTTCCCTATCGCGGTAAGAGAGGGTGAAGGTCATGTCCGAGAAGGGATAAAGGCCTTCCTGGTCCAAGGTCACCGTATACTTCCTCTGGCCGCCGGCCGCCGGAGGCGTCACAGGTCCGGGGAAGGCCGTCCGGCCCTCCTCCATCTCCTTGGTTTCTTCAGGCAAGGTCTTCTTATGCCCTTGGTCGTCCACGACGGTCCTCTTATAGGTCACCGTCAAGGAGGTGTCTTCATCCGCATCGGAGACGGTCAGGGTCAAGTCCGCCTCCTGCTGGGAGTCGGAGTCGCCATGGGGGTCGGACAGGAGGTAGGGGCCGGCCGCCTCCCCCTTCCGGGACAAGGTCGAGGTCAATTGGCTGAAACCGGGTGCGGTAGGGGCGGCAAAGGACCGGGCTCCGGGCGCCAGGAGGGGGATGAAGGCCCCCAGGCAGACGATCAGGCCGGCCATAAGGGCCAGGACCAGGATGATCCTGCGTTTGGCCGCGTCATGGGCGGTCAGATGACGGCCGGTTCCGGCTTGCTGGTTCTGATTCGGATTCCTCATTGTTCTTCTCCTGATTTATCCTCCGACCCATCCTTTTCGCTCAGCTCTTGTGGGTCCACGTGTCTGCCGCGCTGGCGGATAAGGGTCTGCGATTCGTCCGCCTGGGGCCTGATCATCGTTTCCGATTCATCCCCCCGCCTTTGGTTAAGGGAAGAGAGGGGGACCTGGCGAATGACCGTCTGGGCTTCGCTCTTCTCATCCTCTCCCCTGGCTTCGACCTGGGCTTGCGGGGCCGCCGAATAGACGGAATCGGTGGGCTTAGCGGCATAAGAGAACGGGGACGAAGACGGGGAAAGGCGGATATCGATCCGGTCCGATTCCCCCTGACCGGGGGCGGAGGCGCTGGCCTGCCCCGAATCCCAGGACCCGCCGGTCTCTTGAGACCTCCACAATTCGTAACGGGAGTGACGCAGGCGGGAGATCTCCTTCTCCGCCGTCTTTCCCGTCAGGAAATCATGGACGGCCGGAATCTTCAAAAGGAAGAAGAGGAGGACGGTCGCCAAAAGGAGGACCGCCGCCAGGCAGAAAAAGACCACCGCTATGGTATGCCAGGTTTCCGGTTTCATCAGTCGCTCACCTTCTTTGCATCCACGAATCCGTCATCGATCGCCTGCCGGGTCGCGCCCGACTGGTCCATCACCGTCTTCCTGATCCGATCGGTCGAAGAGCTGGTGGTGCTGGTCGTCCTCGCTATGGCCAGGCAGCGGTCGGCCAGGGAGACCATATCGATCCTGCTGATCCCATCAGCCTTGAATTTCCGGGGATAGGCCCGCAAGACGTCTTGGACGAACTGGGCCACGTTCAGCCTCATGACTTCGTCATCGTCGTTCTGGACGTAATCGACCAGATCCTTCACGGTGGCGAAATAGGAGCGGAACTTGCCGGCCGGAGTCCCCTGGGCGATCTGGGAAACGACCTGACTGTTGAACTCCGCTATGTCGGCGTAAATCTGGGCGGACCGGTGTTGGGCGAAGTCGGGGACGGAAGCCGCCTCCTTCATCCACTGCTCCGCATACCGGATCCGTTCGTACTGGCGGGACAGGTCGTCGTCCTTGCCTTGGGAGTCCTGGGAATCCGACGAACCCTGAGAGGCCGACGAGTCTTGGGAATCCTGGGAACTATAGAAATACCAATAAAGCAGACCGGTGTCATAGGTCAGCCGGGCCCACTGCTTCCGGTCGGACCGCAAGGAGATCTCATTCGTCTGGATCTGGTCGGTCAGCTGATGGACCTCTTTGTCGGTGAAACGATGATCGTTGCGATACCTGCCCAGAAGGCCTTCATATGGTTCAATGGACGAAGGCCTCAGGGAACTCGCCTTGATGAAGTAGTCCTCGGCCTTGCTGTCCGAAGGCTCCTGTTTGGCTATGGACATCCAGTAGTCGAAACTGTTGTTCCTGCTGACGTTCTCCCCCAAGAGGCAGCCCAGACCCAGAGCCAGGCAGACCATGGTCGCGATCAAGGCGGCCAGGAACCACCTCCACTTCTTCCTCTGTTTGTCCAAGTAAGCGTCGTCCTCCTGGCGGTAGTTGCGCAAGGCGTAGGCGAACTGGGCGCAGTCCTGGTAGCGGTCCTGTGGCCGGGGGGAGATGGCCTTATCAATCACCTTCTCCAGGCCGGCCGACAGCTCGGGCCGGTATTGGCGAATCGGCAGCGCCGGCTGGGTGGGGTCGGCCAAAGTCAGGAGGAAATGCAGGGTCTTACCCAAGGAATAGACGTCGGACCGCCTGTCCACGGAGACCGGATCCTCCTGCTGCTCCGGGGACTCATAGCCGGGGGTCCCCAAAGACAACCCTTGCGGGGCTCGGCCGGCATGATGGGCGATGCCGAAGTCGATGAGCATGACCGTCCCGTCCGGCTTGACCATGACGTTGGACGGTTTGAGGTCGCAGAAGACGATGGACGGGTCCTGCCGGTGAAGGTAGTTGAGGACCCCACACAGCTGGATCCCCCAGTCGACCACCTCCTTCTCCGAACGCGCCCCGTGCTGTTTGCACAAGTCGCGCAAGGTCTGGCCTTCGATGTAGTCCATGACCACGTAGAGGGTGCCCTCTTCGGAGATGAGGTCGACGATGCGGGGGATGGCCGGATGGTCCAGGTCTTTGATCAGGTTGGCTTCCTCGACCAGGCTCCGGTTGATGACTTCGCGCTGGCCTTCGTCGTCCACGCGTTTGATCTCTTTGACAGCCCACTGCTTTTTCAGCGACTGGTCCATGGCCAGGTAGACGGTGGACATGCCACCGGAGCCGATCTGGCCGATGATCCGGTACCGACCGGAGATGATTTCATCGTCTTTCGCCATATGAATCCTCGCGTCTCTTCGAATCGTTCTTCACCGCTTGTCCCCTGGCCGTTGTCCTTCGTTCGTCTCTTGCCATGGTCCCACACTCAGTCGACCGCTACCATGATCTGGAATTCCACATCCGACAGGGAGAAGACGTCCCCGCTTTTCAAGACGGCCCGTCCCCCGGAAGGAAGGCGGGACCCGTTGACGAAGGTCCCGTTGGGGGCATGGTTGTCCACCAGGTCGAACATGCTGTCTCCTTTGTATTCGAGGAAGGCGTGGACGCGGCTGATGGACGGGTCCCCGCCCATGTGGATGTCGGCCGTCGCCGAGCGACCGATGCTGGCCCTCTTCTGGGACAGATGCACGGTTTTGTCATCACGCAGCCGGGTCACGAAGAAGGAGACGGCAGCGGGGGACCCAGCCTGGACGGATGCGTCGGACAGGCTGGCCCCGAATCGGTTCGAGGAAAGAGGGGAAGGAACGACAGGGGCGCCTGAGCCAGCCTGGTGAGCCTGGCTTATTTGTCCGGTCTGTCCTGCTCGTCCGGAGAAAACGGCCTGGACCGGGTCCCAGCTTTGCTGAATCCCCCTGGTCGGTCGGGCGGGAAGTGTCCTGCCCCAGGTCGGTCCGTTTCCGGTCGCCGACGTCAAAGGAGTCGCCGGGGTCGGCGAAGTTACAGAGGTCGCCGCCGGCGGCGTCGGGGCCATCGGAGCCGTTCCTGGCTGAGAGGGGAAAGCGGAAGGGGCGGACGTTGAAGGAGCCGGCGCGAAATCGCGGTCGATCACGCCTTTCTGGAGCATCCAATCCCGCATGGTGATGGAAGAGAAGATCGGATGCCGACGGACGTAATCCCGCACGACCCCCAGGCTGGCCGAAGCCTGGTCCTGCCGCAGCCCGGCCTGCTTTACTCCGGCGTAATCCGACCTCGCCCCTTCCAATCCCTGGGAGGGGAAGTGGACTTTCCTGGGGTCGCTCAGGAACATCATCAGGGTGTTGGCGCTGGTCTTGGGCGGGGCCATGTTCCTGATGGGCAGAACGATGTAAAGGATGGCGGACAGGCTGGGACGCACGAAGATGCGCTTCCTGTCCCAGACGATGCATTCGGCGGGGACCGAAGCCGCAGTGCAGGCATCGGTGACGTCGGCGATGGAGGTGATGATCTGGCTGTACTGGGCCAGGGAAATCCTGGCTTTGAGGAAGGAAGGCAGTTTCATGCTTCCCGTCAGGTCGTAAAAAAGGACGGCCGAATCGCCTTTCAGCCGATAGGTGAAGTCGGGCAGGAGGGGGGACGGACGCTGACGGAGCCATTCTGCCATCTCATAATCGAAGGCCTCCCGCCCGGTGAGGGTGACACGCAGGGTGCGGACAGGGGACCGCCACTTTTTGATCATATGGAATTTCACCGGGCTCTCACCTCCTGCCCTTGTTCTTTCCTGTTTCGTCTATCGTCAGCCACTTTAGCACCTGCTTACCCCGAAGCCCCGATGACGACCGGAATCGGAGACGATTCCCCTTGGTTTCCCTTTAGGGAATGAGCTTATTAACGAAATTCACCCCCTCTTGGGCTATGGACCGTACATCGATGGAAGCTGATACGCTCCTCCGAATCCCAGACCGAGCGCCGCATCCGCGCTTAAATCAACATTCACTTTCCCATCCTGATAAGTGACGCCTGCGTCGGCGGCGGCGCCATGAAGATTGGTCCCGAACCCGCCAAAGGGCAGGTTCACGCCGATATCTTGGCCAAGGTCACCGGAAGCTTTCGCTTCGGCGTGGGCCGACCCTTCGCCGTATACACCAAAGCCGTTCGTTCCGAACTCGCCTTCCACCCCGGCCCCGACGTCCACTTCTCCGCTGGCGGACGCCTGCGACCGCAGGCCCAGGATCGTCATGCCGGCCTGGACCTCGCCCTGCGCATTGACCAGATGGTGATCCCTTACAAAGTCCCCTCCGATTTTGACCTTTCCATCATCATCGATGGTCGCCTCGATGGAATTCTCTTTATCCGTGTAATTCGTACGGATATCGCCGTCCGCTGCTGCGTCGACGTCGAAGAATGAATGCTGGATGATCGCCTGAGCCGTCTCATGCCGGGCCTGGTCGGCGATTTGCTGGCTGACGAAGTCACCCGAGAATTTTGATGAGTAGGTCCCGTCAAATTCTTTGACCGCCTGGCTTAAGGAATTCCATTTATCCTGCATATCATGACAGGCGTTCACCTGGGCGGAGATAAAGCGGCTCATGTCATTCAGACTGCCGATGATTGTATCTCTTTCCCCGCACTCGTTGTCGAGTTCGCTCGCTCGGGACGCGAAAACATCCGTATCCGATCGGAACAGATCGGCCTTGTCCGCGGTGTCCCCCAGATTCGCTCCGACGTTACTGTCCGGATCGCATTGAATCCTGTTCTCGTTCTGCGGGCTGCAACCGACCTGGGCGAAAAGGTCCTTATACTTGACCTGCAAGGAGTCCATGGCATACTGGACGGCCCTGTCCAGATCCTCCGAAAAGATCCCGTACGCCTCCCTGTAACTGGTCAGACCCACATCTACCCGGCAATAATCATTTTCCGCTTCCTGAGCCCAGACCCCGCTTTGACCGTCCAGGACCGAAAAATTCTCATCCCGAACGCTGAGGAACTTGTCATCGATCTCGGGCTTGCGGCTTTTCACCGCGTCCGACACCGTTACAATTAATGATCCAAAAGCCAGTGCTATTAAGTCCTTCACCAGTTTGGGACCGAACTCTTATGGTTGGTAGCCAAACTAGTGGTGTGTAAATCAAAGCAAAGATTATGCATCCGATAATTCCCCATAAATAGGTTTTATACGAAAAATTAGATTCGTTATCATCCATGCTTATTTTCCTCCTTTGGTGTCGGTTCCTTTGTTCCCTCCTCTACTGGCGGATATACCCGTGGATGTTTCACTGCCCTTTTGGCCGTAAACCACCATTTTTTATCTGGTATTTTGTATGCAACTCTAAATTGACGATTGTATTTCTGGATGTAAATCAATTTATAAACTCTATCTAATTGATAGAAAAGCAAGAAAATTAATAGTATATATAGTATTACCGATGCAGAACCTAATGTTAATTCAAAGTTTAAATGTTTCACAATAACTGAGTATGTCGCCATTACAATATTAATAATTAGCATCAGTGCTAATGTGGTAATGGTCGCTTTTAAATTACTAATTCTTGTTTCTTTACCATGTATTTTCATAATCCATATATAAGTCGATACGCAAAGATACATAAAAATAATAAAAAGTTGAACAAAAAAGGAAATCCATCCTTGTACTATTACAAGAACTAATGTAATTATTGAGGAAATTGAAAAAAATGTCGTTATACTCCAAACTAATCCGATTAAAGACCCTTGCACTGATGCAACGCCTCGATTGTAATATGGCATAATAACCCACGCCAATAGCATCAGGAAAAAGATCAAGTCAGATATTTTCACAAGTGGCCCCATGATATTTATCAGTATGCTAGCGACCCGGTTCCCTGTTTCTCCCCAGTTTCCTTGCGCAGGCCCAATACCAATAACGTATAGCATAATAACGAAACCTATAGCTAAGATAAACACACCAAATTTTGTAAAAAAATTAGAATAGGAGAATTTTAAAGTTTCATTTATATCCTTTCTTTGAATATACCCTGATATTTGTTTGTAAGATTGGTTAAACATAACTATGCACTCGCTCGCTTTCCAAAGATATTTTGGGCCATTTTACCGGCTGCGTCATAACCCTTACCTTCACTATTAGTTTTCAAAATTTTATCGACCTTGGTCCCAACTCCAACTTATAAAGCAGCATTAAAATACTTGGCCAATCATACCTATCGTGAAACCGTTAATGAGTTTAATATCTCTAAATCTTAAAAGAGAGTCCTATTAGTAAAGGGTAGAGTGTAATTTTTGCAGATTACGTAGTAGTGTACTTAAAAGGACAGTCTTCGATATGATCGTTAATTAGGCCTACCGCTTCAAGAAAGGAGTAGGTTGTTACTGGCCCCATAAATTGAAAACCTATTTCTTTAAACTCTTTTGCTAGGTTTCGAGATAGTCTATTTTGGGTCGGTATGTCAGTAAACTGTTGAGGGTGGTTAATGATTGGCTGTGGAATTAGGGTTGTTAGTACTGTACACAATTGGTGCCCTTCACGGTGCATTTTAGTCATTACACGAGCATTATTAATGGCGGCATCAATTTTTCGCTGATTACGAATGATTCCTCGTTTTTTCAGTAATTGTTTACGTTGATTACTGGTAAATCTTGCAACCCGCTCCACATTAAAGCCTGCAAAGGCTTGTCGAAAATTTTCTCGCTTATCCAAGACTAATTGCCAACTAAGTCCCGATTGAAAGGATTCTAGAACCATCATCTCATATAAGTAATTCTCGTTGAGGTTCAGCTTACCCCATTCGTGGTCATGATACTTCGTAAGGAGTGGAGCATCATCGTTTTTCGGAAAGCAGCGTTTCATTTAATTCCTCCTAATAGTTCAATCAGAATTTGAACATAAAAAGGGCATCTTTTCAGATGTCCCACCGGTTCGGATAAGTAATCGACTGACTTGATTTATGCATCAGCATCATCGTACTTGTATTGTTGCTACTTTCTAAGAAGCAACTAAAAAAACTGATTAAGTCCATTAACATTTCAGCAAAACAAATCAGTGCCTGTCGCGTGTGACAGGTGTTTTTGTTAGTCTTAGAGTTATTTGAAACTATTTTTATTTAGGGCAAAATCTAGAGCTATTGCAATCATAATTAAGCATCCTGCAGTAATCCAACCAAGTTTAATAGCTGTTACTAGTTCATGAGACCACATGTTTAAAAATACTGAACCTGTTGCTGTACCCATAGCAATAGCAACATTTTGAACCATTCGTTGGAGTGACCCAATACTACCCTGTGAAGTGATATCAGTAGTTTTCATAATTACAGATATGTTCGCCGGTTGGAAATAGCCACCACCCACACCATAAATAAACAAACATATTGTAACTAAAATATATGGTAAAGATGTTTGATATAGGCTCAAGAGTAGTAATGAACAAAGAATAATAGATAATCCGACTTTAGAAAAGGAATTATCTTTCAAACCATTATTATGTGCACTAGATATTCTAGAAAATAAAACTAGACCTATAGGTGCACCTAGTACCAGTATACCCGTCAATCCTGAATTTAATTTAAAGACAGTTTCAAACAAATAAGGTGGCATAAGAAAGATTATGGCTGAAGCAAAGCCAAAGGCAATCGTTTCATATAGATATACCAGTAGTGATTTATTCTGAATAAGATTTATTACATTGACAACAGGAGTTTCTTTATTTCTTTCTACTTTAAACAAGATAATTACAGCTATTAAACTAGCAATTATTAATGCTATCCCAATAATACTATGTGAGCTTAGCAATGACAATCCACTAATAAGCAGTATCACAAATAGTCCATTAGTAAGACTTCCAGGGTAATCAATGTGTTTAGCGTATTTATTCTCAGAGATCTCTGTAATTAATTTGTGATTACAAATGAGTCCCAGAAGGACGAACGGAATGTTTAACCAGAATATTCCTCTCCAACTATTTAATGATAGTAGCAATCCACCTAATGAAGGACCAAGTACAGGTCCGACACCAATCATAATTCCTAAAACTCCGATAGCAGAACTGGATTTTTCAGCAGAAACTAAGGTAGTAATTAAAGAGGCTGATGTTGCTTGTAATGCAGCTGCACCAATACCTTGGAAAATTCGAAACATAATTAACATTTGAATATTAGCTGAAAGTCCGCAAAGTAATGAGCTAAGCCCAAAAATTATCAGTCCAATATACGAGAACGATAGTTTACCAAATTTATCACTAAGTAGTCCAAAAGGAAGAATAAAAACAGCAAGGCTAATAGTATAACCCGTAACTGCAATAGCAGCAATGTCTGCTGTAGTTTCAAAGTAAGATTTAAAAAATGGTAGTGCAACATTGATAATCCCTGTATCTAATGTTGATAATAACATTCCTATGCCAGCAACTATAACGACTAAATTTTCTTTAGTTCTTATATTCATAGCGTATTCTCCAAGAAAGAATGAAAGTCTATATTTACATCATGATTCAAGCTGTAAGTCATTTCTGCAACAACTTCTGCCTTATTTTTTCCAATATGTTGCAGATCAGCACCCATTTGCCTATTCACATTTGAAATATCAAATGTATCTGGGTCTGCAAATTTTAGATTTCGAATACCTATTCGAACCAACCGTTGTGCAAGTTGTCCTCCTATTCCAATTACAATATTTTTCGATTTTTCTTGTTTATTATGTTGTTCCTGTTTGGTGTCACCGAGCCAACCCAAACTACGATTTCCCCTTTCCCAATACATCTCTTCGTTTGGGATTGCTGTGTATTTTAAGTGCTTTTTGGCGTGAATCATTCTATTAATCCTCCTTGTTAGATTGTGCTAATTATGCTAATATAAATCTAATTAACAATCAATCGATTCAAGAAATATCGAATCAAAGAGGACAAAATGACTATTAGGATAAACTTTAGTAAATACTCTACTGTAACAGACGAGACACTAACTCAAAGATTTCAGTTTGTTTATTCACCACTGAATGAACTTCTTAGAAGTCTTCATGTCTTGATGAATCCTAGGCATCATGGGTTGGTTGTAGATTGGGCCTTAAAGACAATGGAACAATTGGATAAAGAGGATATTGATAATTTGTACTACTTTAGTCCTGTATATGAATTAGGTGTTCCTCCCACTGTACTTTGTAATTTTCAATACAATGCTAGTAATCTAAAGGATGAACTATCCATGCTTCGCGCTTTTCTTAGTAGGCAAAGTAATGTAAATGGACTAATTAATGAGTTATCCACCTTAAATCACGATAGAAGTAACACGTTTATTCCAAATTTAGCTAAAGGTCTTGAATGGCAGGATTTTTCTATTAAACGGAATCCATTACTTATAAAAGACCTTAGTGGTAACCCGCAAACTGTCATTAACCGTTTTTTTAAATTTATCGTTAAGTATAATGACAATGTTTTTTCTGCGGTTTGGGAAAAAGATAATATTAAAAAACTGTTATTTCAGGAAATCAAGATACGGGCGAACTCAATTAATATTCATGGTATTCGAAGTACTATAGATGAATTGCAAGTAGCCCGTATGCACTGGAAAAATGATACTTTAATTATTAATAAGCCTTTTGAGAGAGAAATTGATCTTAAAGATACTGACACAATTATGCTCATACCAAGTTTTTTTACTTGGCCTCATCTATTCGTTGATACATTTAAAAATGGAGTGGTCATTACTTACGGACTACAAAAAAGAGCAGATCTAATTTATACACCAAAAGAACTATTATTAACTTTTAAGGCTCTTAGTGAACCAACCAGACTTCAGATCTTGAAAACCGTTTCGAAGTCACCTTGTACTACACAAGGACTGTCACAGCTTTTATCACTAGGTACCTCGACTGTATCCAGGCATTTACAAATATTAAAAGAAGCAAATTTACTAAGAACCACAAAACAAAAAAAGTTCGTTCTTTATCAAATAACAAATAGAATATTTGAGTTAGTTCCTAATTTTTTAGATTTTATGAGAGATGATAACAAATGAGAGTTGTAAATAGTGCACTTACCTGTAATAAATGGTTGACTGTTAATGAACTGTCAAAAGTCTGCCATTTAAGCAGAGAAGAAGTAATAAGTCAACTTCAGTGTGATAAAACTATTATTTCATTACATTTTTACGGTAGATGGTATTACAAAAATAAAATGAGCTACAATGTAACGAAATTAGGTAATGCCAGTAATAACATGTTGGATAGTAGAAATACCATTAGTAATTTAGGAATTGCAAGAACCTGTTTACATCATCTTGGTGGAAAACTAGGTGTCACTATTTTTAGGTATGCTGAGCTTAAATATCTAATCTTTACTTCTGATAAAGTTAACTATTCTCTTACTGAAAAAGGGAAAAATATATTCAGCGAGTTTTGTAAAGTAAATCAAACCACCGTACCCTGTTGCTTAGATTTCTCGGAGCGAAATTTCCACCTTGGAGGAAGAATAGGAAATGATCTTCTAAATTATTTATTGGAAGACGATTTGTGTAAGTTAATCGAAAGTCGAAAAGTAGAACTTGTAGATGGCGGAATTAAAATGTAGGAAATCGACGGTTTAAAATTGTCGGTTTTCCTACATTTTTTGTATACTCACCTTATCTATTTGATGAGGAAGTGAAGAGTATGCGCAACGACGTTTACGAAAGGATGAAACATTTCGTGATAGAAGACATAAAACCAAACTACACGGCTATTGCTCGACAATATGGTGCTGATCCACGAACAGTAAAGGCTGCATATTTACGGGCCTTAAATGGCCAAGATCCAAGTTATAATCATCAACGCCACAGGCGCCGTAGTAAATTAGATGAGTATCGTGACATTATCGAGTCTAAATATGCGGCAGGCTGTTCTGCTAGATCAATCTTTGATTTTATTGTCGAGAAATGCTTCACTGGCAAATGTATCCTTCCAGATTTTTGCGCCCCAAATACGGCTTAAGTACCGGCGAATAATCGGGCAGATCCGGAGTCACGCCAAACTTGTGGAAGATCTCCTGACTTTGGAAAACGTAGTCCAACACCAAATCGTCCTTGGTGGCTTGACCATAAATTTGATCCAAATTCTCGTATTCAACGATTTCAGCGCCCATCTGCCGAAACCCAAAAACGGCGTGGGCAATGTTAATCGAGCTAAAGGTCGTGATGTCCGTCTTAATCACCTTCGCCCAGACTCGCATAGTTACCCCTCACTTTGAAATTAAATAACTATCAATTGCGGTTTCCCAACCGACTTCAAGATAGCATTGTCACCTAAAATAGTAATTTGTTGATCATTAACAGCATTGGATAATTGATAGAGAGTTATCAATCCGGTATCAGGAATTTTGCTCTTCAAAATCTCAATTAGCCTCTGCTTTGTCTGTTTAGAAACTACTTCTCGTTCGTAAAGGCTAAATTGCTTCATCATGAATCCTAGCTCAACCAAGCGCTTCCGGTACTTAGTAGCTTGTTTACGCTCAGCCTTAGTATTGCGTGAAAGGTCAAAACTCAATAACAAAATCATATTGAATCCCCCCTTCGATAAACGAAGGGAGATTCAGGTTCCCTGAACTATTGTTTTCAATGCAGGTAGTTAAGGTATCAACGGTCAGATGAATTGCATCACTTAAATGCATTACTTGCCCATTAATGACACACTTTTCAAGAAGAATTCTGACAAGCAATCTCCGTTCCTCAGCATCGAACTCGTTGTCTTCACTAAGAAGAATATTCTTTGTAATGTAGTTATCAACAAACGGACGGTAGGTTTCAATCACATCATCAGCGAGATTGTACGGGTTCGCAGTCGATTCATGGTGAATCCCAAAGCTTGGTTCAAATCCCTTCATCACCAACAGCCGCCTAATTTCTGCACGGATGATTGCATAGCCATAGTTTAAACTTGCATTTTGAATATCCTTCGTTCGTCCCCGTTTAAAGGACTGACCAAATAAGACCTTGAAGTAGTTTTTTGCTGCGACGGCTTCCCCATTATGCTCATCACCATCAACAACGGTATTTGAAACAGAGCGAACTAATGCGACGTCATCTGCATTAGCCTCGTTTAGTTCCAAACAACGAGCTTGGTTTTCAATCTTTTGAATTACAATCTTTCGCCAGATCCGCTTCTTCACCTTACTAGTTAAGGTTAGTTGCTTTTTCAAGCGTTCATAGCGGTGTTCCTGATTGTAGGTGGTCTCGATCATTTCTAAAGGAGAGTGGCTTCGGTCACAGAATAAAATCCGAATGTGATTGAGAATGCAATATTCAATCACTCGCTCCGATAGATAACACTTTCTATTATCAAACACCAATGTACTAATATCATCAAAGGTCAGATATTTCTTTTCCTTTGTCTTGATATTTGAAAATTTTAGTCCTTCTTTAGTGACACCAACAAAACATTCATTCTCCACATAAACTATATTCTTCACCCTTTACCCCTCCCGAAGTAAGGACCTGCCGATGAATCAACATCCTACTATTTCATTTGGTGTTAATTTCTTTCTCTCGAATATAACCTATGCGTCAATTATAAATTATATGTCTGGTCTACTGCAACGAGCTTTCTTGGCCCCTAAATCTAAAGAGAGCGTGTATCGAAATCCAAGGATTCCGATACACGCTCTCGCTTTTTACTACGTCTCCTTCTAGCGGAGATTAGTTCATATCTGCAACAGGTCGGCGCTGGTATCGAGGCTCAAATCGAGATCCGCCCCGTCTTTTTGGGCGGAGGAGGAAAAATCGGAATGGAAAGTCCGGGCTGTGGCCAGCTTGGCCTGCAAATCGGCGATTCTGGAGTTCAGGCTGTTGATTTGTCCTTGCAAATCGGACACTTGGGACTGCAAGTCGTTTCTTGCTCCCGTCAGATCATCGATCTGTGATTGCGTTTCCTGGTTTCCTGCCATAAGGACCCTTTCTCTTTTCTTTTCCGGACTCACTTGCATTTTATCTCAAATGAAAACAAAAATCCACCCGGCGCGACGAAGACGGCGGGTGGAAGGGGAAGGCCGAAAACCGAAAGTGGAAGGCCGGATTGGGCCTATCCCAGGGAAAGCAAGGCCTTGTAAAGGTCGTTGACCTTCGTGGGCATGTAGTCGTTCATCATCATGATCTGGTGGGAGTCCACGACTTCATCGGTGTACAGGCTTCGCAGGCCCACCATCCCCTGGAGGGTGTTGGCCAGGATTTGATGGTCGCGGGCCATCAGCGCCTGGGCCTGGGCGGACTGGTCCGGCCCGGGGAAGATGTCGCAGACGGCCGCCTGATGCCAATCGACGACGGGGTCGTCATAGCGGAAAAGGTAGGCGGCCAAAGACCCATAAGGGCGCTGGATGCGCACGTAATTGAGCAGATAGCGGTTCTTGCCGGAGGCGAAGGGACCGTAGGAAAGGGGGATCCAGACCTCTTTCCGCTGGCAGTGCTCCTCGAAATGATCTTCCAGGGCCAGGAAATGGGTGGCCGGGGCGTGGGCGTCCCTGACCTGTTCGTAGCTGCCGCTCAAAGCCGCGCCGACGTTGGTGTAGAACACGCCGCCGAAGGCCTGGGCCGCTTTCTGGGCCTGGGCGGCCCCCAGGCTTCTGCGCACATCGTTTCCCTGGATATGGGCCTTGATGCCGAAGATGGCGGCGACGATTCCGGCGATGATGGCCAGACCGATCACGACCCCCATGACGGGAGCCATCCAATCCGGGGCGGGCGTCCCCTGGGAGTAGGTAGAGCCAGTGGCGAAAATCATGGAAGCCATCCTTTCATTCTTGCGTATCTTCGGAAAGCTGGAAGGTATCGACGAACTGCTTGTATTCCTTTTGGGGAACGCCAAAAGCTTCCAATCCATAGAATCCAGCCGGAGAGAAGACCACGGTTCTGCGCAGGATGACAGAGGAATCCTCCGAGGCATGGCCCATATAAGTGATGGCTGTATGCCCATCGACCGTGGTAAAAGTGTATTCCCCTTCTTTCACCCCCATGAGATGGGCGTAATTAGACAAGACCTTGCGCCTTTGCGATTCGCTGAATTCCTTCGACTCCTCGGTCTGCTTGGAGGAAAACTGGCTGGCGGACACCGCATAGTTGATGTTGTCATTCTTGTCCACAGTCGAGTAACGTACATAGGATCCGCCGTTATCCTTATAGGTATCCTTTTCCGGGGTACCAGGGAAGCAGACGGAATACCCCATCAACTTGAATGTGAATTTTTTCCATCCATGCGGGATGAGAGTCGAGGAAGCGGAGGAATCTGGTTGTGAGCCTCCCTTCGATTCTTGGGAGGAACCGCAGGCGGCCAAACCAGTCATGAAAGCCATCGTTGCTATGACAGCGGAAATCCGCCTGAAAGACCTTTTCATATCAAACCTCTTTTTCTTTCCACAGCTTTCCACTGCAGCTCGCAAACTTCATCTCAGTTTTTCCGGGACCTGATGGGACGACCGTATCATGTCTTTCCTGCTCAATCGGGGCCGTGCCGCCATCGGGCATTGGTCGAAAAGCTCTCTTCTATCTTCTAGGAACGGTCGGCGTCCAGGAGACGGAAGGTATCGACGAACTGCTTGTATTCCGAGCTGGAAGTTCCAAAGGATTCGAGGCCATAGATGCCAGCGGACGAGTAAACGACCTCTCGACGCATGATCACCGAGGAGTCCTCGCTATCGTGACCGGTGTAGGAAATGGCCATATGCCCGTCCACGGTGGTGAAGGAATACTTGTCAATCTGCAGAAGACGAGCGACATTGGTCAAGACCTTACGTTTCTGCGCGTCATTGAACCCCTTGGAGTCTTCGACTTGCTTCCGGGTGAATTTGGTGACGGACACAGCGTAGTTGATGTGATCCTTGTCATTGACCGTCGAATAGCGGGCATAAGCGCCGGTGGGATCCTTATAGGTGTCCTTCTCCGGAACGCCCGGGAAATAGACGGAATAGCCCAGATCCTTGGACGTGAACTGCTTCCAGCCCTGGGGGGCAGTGACGGAGGAAGTGGCTTTGTTCGCCGATGGGGCAGTCGACTGGGAGGAACCGCAGGCGGCCAGACCTGTCATGAGAGCCAAGGAAGCGACGACGACTGAAATACGTTTGAATGGTTTACTGTTCATTCATGAACCCCGTTTCTTTCTATTTCGACTTACTCTGGCCACTGTAGCACTGAGCGGTCATCTTTACCTCGTCAGCCGTGATTCTAGTCCTCCAACAGGCGCACGGAAGTGATGACCTGATGCACGTCCTTCAAATCGTCAGCGGCGCTGGGACCGGCAGCTGAAGCCTGGAATTGATAGGAATCGGCCACACCATCGTGCCAGGACGTCAGAACGGCCAAGCAGCAAGCCAACTGGCCTACCTGATGGTCGTAAACGTATTCCATGACGTCCCATTCCTGTCCGTTCTGGTCTTTTCCACCTTTCCGAGCGGTGACCTTGACATTCTGCAAAGACCCCACATAGGCATCCATCTCCGCCATAATTTCTTCGGAAGTGATGGAAGCGACCCGCCTGTCATGCGAAACCACCAAATTCGGAGAGAAAGAATCCTCACGCTGTCGGATCAGGCAGAAAAGGACATGATCGACATGCGTCACCTCCCAACCTTGAGGGACGTCAAAAGAGAAGCGCGGGGTCGCGACGGTCATCTCATCGGGAAAAGTTAACATAATGAACCTCCAATTTATTTTATCTGATTATACGGGAATGGTCGGTTTTGCAACAGGTGGCGGCGCTTTCAGGCAGACGGCCGTTTTTCAGCTGAAGAGATGGTGGACGAGGTCCGCCCCTCCATCGACGATCGATTTGACATCGACGGAACCGGATACATGGAAGCCGGCCCCGACTCCGGCGGTAGCGTTCCCGCCAAAGTTGACGCTCAACTTTCCGTCCTTGAAATTCACGCCGGCCTCGCCTCCCACACCAGCCCCGGCTCTGACCGAAGCATCGGCGGAGACGGAGAAAGGCCCAGCATGCCCGCTGACATTCCCTTCCGCCTTCGCGCCGGCGAAAACTTCTCCGCTGGCATTCAACCCGTAGGAATCATCATCGGGATTGTAGCCAGCCTGGACTTTGCCAGTTCCCTCCGCTCCGGCGAAGGCCTCTCCATGGGCGGACACCCCTGCCCCTCCGAAGGGAAGATTCTTGCCGAATTCAAGGCTGGCGTCACCAGTGGCCTTGACACCAGCATAAGCGGAAACCTCGCCGTTAGCCCCATACTGGTTAACGCTGCCGCTGGCGCTGGCCCCGGCTCCGACGTCGACGCTTCCGCTCATCTTACCTTCGCCGCTGATGCCAAGAATCGTCAGATTCTTATCAACGCTGCCGCTGGCATTAAGAAGATGATATGCCTTGGAAACATCTCCACCGATCTTCATCTCCCCATCATCGCCGATCTCGAATGTGACGCCACTTGAGCCATCCGCATAATTCGTGTTCACGTCTGAGGACTGGGCGCTGTCGCCGGAAAGGAGGAAATGCTGGACAATCGCCTGGGCTGACGCTGTCTTAGCCTGTCTTTCCATGTCAGCGGTCACGAAGTCACCGGAGAATTTCGAGGAATAGGTGTTGTCGAATGCCTTCACGGCCTGGGATAAGGTGTCCCACTTCGTCTTGACATTGTTGAATTTTTCAGCTTCGTCATTCGTATAGGACTTGACCTCATTCAAACTCGAGATAATCGCGTCCCTTTCTCCGCATTCATTGTCGAGGTCAGAAGCGTGTGAAATCAGGTCGGATGCCTCTTTGGCCATGTCTTGCGCTTTCTGCGCGGCATCGGAGATGCTGCTGCCGAAATTGCTGTCCGGATTGCAGCTGATCCGCTGATCGTTGCTCGGGGAGGACCCGACCTCCGCGAACAGTTCTTTGTATTTGGGTTTCAGCGAGTCAGACGCATCCGAAGACGCCTCTGCCAAAGATGAAGAGAATGAGTCGAAAGCACTTTTAAAAGCCGTCATCGACACATCCACCAGATTATACGATTTTTCGGCGCCTTGGGCCCATACGCCGCTTTGTCCGTCCAAGACATCGAAATTCGCCTTTCTGGCCCCATCAAATTCGTTTTCAAAATCGCCTTTGGTCGTTTTGGCGGCGTCCGCCGCGTTTTTCAGACCATCCACATCGATACGGAACATGTTTTTGCCTCCTTATAACTTCCTTTTCGCAGGGGATGACTTTCCCGGGCTCCCCTGCCGCCTGAGCGGCTGGAACGACTCGTTAATGTTTCCGGGTTGAAGACATTGAGGACTGATGAGAGGCAGAGGCCGTGGTACGGGTGCTGGAAGAGCTGGCCGAGACCGAAGTCTTATCATGGGTTGAAGTCGAACCGTCGCCATCCACATGATGATAGGACTCCTCATGCTCTGCCCCGACGGTGGTTTCATCGCCATTGTTTTCGGCGTAAATCGTCGTTGAATGACTCGACCTATGCCCTCGTACAAGACTCGCCCCATCTTTTTCATTGAACGAATCATCAGCGCTGGAGGCGCCCCCTGTCTTATAATCAGTGGAAACTTCGCAATCCACACCTTCCAGGGTGGTCGCAGTCTGATCAAGGTTGGTGCCATATGTCTCCAGACCGGTTTTGATGCCATCCGCAGCGGTGGTGATTTGCGTGAAGCGGTTAAGGATGGCATCATGCGCCGCCCCCTCTCCCCATTGCATATCATCGGACCACTCCCTGGCTTTGTTTCCTAAATCGTGGACCGTTCCTCCCTTCTTTTTGAAATCCTCACCGGCAGTTTTCACTTTATCCGGTTCGATCTTGATTTCCCCCTTTTTCGTGGAATCAGCCATTTTTCACCTCCAAGTTCGATTCGTGAAATTATTTTCTCTTTGACTCCGCATGCCCCGACCCTTTTATGTCAGGATGGAAGGGCGGACGCATCGGTTCATGAATTCTGAAGATCCTGTAACTGGGAAGCGGTCGAATCCAGCTGGGAATTCGTGCTATCCAAAGATTTCTGCGCGCTGGACAACTGCCCTTGAAGCCTCTCTATTTCTTGAGAAAGACGATCGATGAGCGTCTTGACCTTGTCATGAACGGTCGAAACTTTGCTGTCCGTATCCTTGTTGAATTTCTTCAGAGCATCCCCGATTTCATTGTCATCGACGGCTTCGTTCAGAAGACTCGCACTGGAGTTAAGCTGCGTTTCCAGGTCGGACTGCTTCTGTTTGAAAGACGAATCGACATCGCTGTCAAAAGTCTTCGCCTTGGCAAGCTTCGCCTTAAGCTCCGCGATCTTGCCGCTTAGAACGTTGACCTGCCCTTGCAATTCAGATGCTTGCGATTGCAAGTTGTTCCTGCTCGTGGTCAGCGAGTCGATTTGCGCCTGTTTGTCTTGATTATCGGCCATAAGGACCCTTTCTCTATCTTTTCAAGCTCGTTTTGATTTTACCTCGAGCTAAAGCCAAATCGATCTTCATCTGGAGTCAATGCCTATCCGATGGAGACCCTGTATCCATCCGTCGGCAGGCCTAAAGGAGGGCCAGTTTCGCTCCCGGGGAAATCATGCCCAGCCTCATCAAGTGCCGGTAAGTATCCCGCGGATTCAGCATGGCCCCCTGCCAGGGGGATTGCTCCCGGATGACCAGGTCGGCCTGGCCGTCGGCCTGGTAGAGGTCAGGTTGGGTGGAGGCGAGGATCTCGCAGATGAGCAGAAGCGAATCCTGCACGGTCATGTCGACCGGTATGAGGAATTCCGCCTCCTTCCCCGTTGCCGGAACGAAAACGTTCATGATGACCCGTTCATTCATGATTCCTCCTCCATGCCCTCAGGCCGGCCAGGGACCGCTGGGGCCGCATTCTCGGTGGGCAGATGCAGGACCCTCAAGGGCCGCCTGTCCCCCCGGTAGAAGACCCATCCATCGGTCTGGGTCTGGGCCTGGTTCATCTCGGAAGGCATGTTCGAATTCGGGAAGACCGACTGCTGTTTGATCCCCTCCCCGATCCACAGCCCCTGCGGGTTGGCCCTCAAGGCTTTCATCCAGGGTTCATAGACGCTTTCCACACGCCATCTTTCCATGAGAACGATCAGATTGGTCGTGTCCCGGTATTCGTTCCCTTCGATGTAGGACTTGAGTTTCCCGGACGTCTCCGACGACAGCCTGTCCAAGGTCTGGATGATGTCGGTGAAGACGATGGCCGAAGGCGACAGGCCACCGTCCAGAACCTTGGCGATCTTCTCGTTGATATCCTTCATTTCGTTCGCCACCTGGAAACCCGACGGATCGGATGTTTCGCCGCCAAGGCCGGAAGCCTGCCGCATCGACCGCTGTCCGATGATCTTGATTGGGTCGACGACCAGCACCTGACGGCCGTCTTTGACCGACAGGGAACGGTAGAGGGCGCAAAGCCCTTTGCCGAAGTCCGCCAGGGCCTCGGAATCGTTCCCGGTGACGATGAAGGCCGGGGCTTTGGATCCGTCGGCCAGGAAAGGGCTGACCTGCTGTTTGTCGAATCCCAGAGGAATCCGGCGAGGGGAAAGGTCCGCCCCTGAGGTGAGGAAGACGCCGGGGGAGACGACAGCGGGCAGGTGAGGGATAGGGGCCGCCCGGAGTCCGTCCCAGGACCCCTCCAGCTGCTGGCACCGTTCGCGGATTTCGTGGTTGGAACCGGCGTCCGCCACCTGGAACTCATGCTTCTCGCCCTTCTCCATCAGAAGGCCGCGCAGGTAATGGCGGGGAGGGACCGTTCCTGACATGCTGCCGAGCAGGGAGCCGTATTCGTCCTCGCTGGCGAAGGCGGTCACGATGGAAAGGCCGAAAAGGGCGCGAAGCCGCCAGTTGACCTGGTTGAAACCGGACGAGGTGACCACGAAATGCACCCCGTACCGGGGGCCTTCGTGCACCAGGTCGACCAGCCTGTCAGCGAACTGGGGGTAAGCCTCGGTGAAGGCGACCATGTTCGTCAAAGCCACGATGATCCGCTGCATGGGCGGGGTCGAGTCCCCTTGCCGGTGCTCAGCCAGGTAATCCTCGTACCTTTCCCCCAAAGAGGACAGGAGGAGACGGCGGTTTCGGATGACCCGGGACAGGTAATTCATGAGGCTGGAGACCCGCTCTTTATCGTCGATCAGGGCCACCCCACCGACCTGGGGGGCCTTCTCGAAGGAGGCCAGACCGCCATCGCCCATGTCGAAGGCGTAAAGGTTGACGGCGTCAGGACCATAATCCCGAATCAGAACGTCGAAGATGGCGGACACCACGCTCTCCGTTCCGAAAGAGGTCTGCCCGTAGACGATCAGGCTGTCGATGGCGGCGAAATCGAGGGAAAGGGGGTGCTGGTCCTGCCGGGAGGGGTCATCCACGATGCCGATCTGGCAGACCACGGTCGTCGGGTCGTCAACGGTCCGGTGGGGGAAGCGGCGGCGGAAGTCATCCACCGTCATCCGGTCAGGCAGGGGCTCCAGCCAGAGGGACCGGGAATGGATGCCAAGGTCGTCGGCCGTCTCACAGATTTTGTCCAAAACGGCGTCCAGCTCAGTCTGCTTGGACTCCTCTTTCCGGGAGGGGAGACGGAGGACGGCCAGAGGTTCGGCCGTGTTCCCGATCAAAGAGACCATATCGTCATGCCGCTCCTGGAATTCCTCCTGGGGGATGTAACGGGTGCCGGTGTAGGCGCTCTGCCCTTGTGCGAAGTAGTCGTTGTAGCCGACCAGGAGGTAGAAACGCCCGGGGTTCTTGAGCTCAGCCGCGTCCGGTCGGCGGATCATCTCTTTGGAATCGCCCCCATCGGCCACTTTGAGTGAGATCTTGAAGCGGGAGTTGCTCCAGATCTGGTCATTGACCACGCCGGACGGCTTCTGAGTGGCCAGAATCAGGTGGACGCCCAGGGATCGGCCGATGCGGGCCGCGGAAATGAGCTCCGCCATGAACTCCGGCTCCTGCTGTTTCAGCTCGGCGAACTCGTCCGCCACGATGAACAGGTGGGGCATGGGGGTGGTGACTATCCCCTGACGGAAGTAGGACAGGTATTTATAGATGTCCATGGTCGGTTCCCCGGTGACCTCCCTGGCCTGGTTGAAAAGCAGCTGCCGACGTTTGAGCTCGCTCTGAATGGCTACCAGGGACCGGTTGATGGCCGACCCATCCAGGTTGGTGATGGTCCCAGCCAGATGGGGCAGACGGTAACGGCTGTTGTCGAAGGCCCCGGCCAGACCGCCGCCTTT
The DNA here is from genome assembly GCF_001042675.1 of Parascardovia denticolens DSM 10105 = JCM 12538. Lineage (NCBI taxonomy): Bacteria > Bacillati > Actinomycetota > Actinomycetes > Bifidobacteriales > Bifidobacteriaceae > Parascardovia > Parascardovia denticolens. The sequence continues at coordinate 454,970 of NZ_AP012333.1, read as the reverse complement.
ATAGTCGATGAGGACGAAGGAGACCTCATCCGGGGCGTAGTCAAGGGACAAAGACAGGATGTAAGTGATGATCAGCTCGGACTTGCCGGAGCCGGTGGTGCCGGCGATGAGCCCGTGGGGGCCATGCGAATCCTCATGCAGATCCAGGATGAAAGGCTGGCCCTGCGCGTCCACCCCGATCTGGGTGGCCAGGGTGCGGCTGGCGTCATGCTCCCGCCAGCGGCCGGCGATGTTGAGGTCGGACGTGTTCCCCACCTTCTGCATGCCCATATAGCTGAGGGAGCTGGGGAAGCTGTTGGCGATTTCGGTCTGGGACTTCTTCAGGCGGACGCCGCTCAAGGCCGAAGCGTAACGTTCGGCGTCGTCCACCGAAACCATGATGTCGCAGGCGAAACTCTGGCTGCTGCCTTCCACGTCGTCCCTGCGAACATAGGTGGAGGGCAGGGAGGACTCCGGATCGGCGACGGTGATGACCGAAGTGCAGGCATTGGGCAGGTCGCGGATGCTCCGGCCGCTGAAAATCAGGGAAACGCCCAGGCTCTTGCCGCCTTGGGACCACTTGTCCAAGGCGGGGGAACGGGAGAGGAGCTCCCTGTCCGCGCAGAAGACGACGTACTGGGTTCCGGGGTAGGTCTGCCCGTTCATCAGGTGTTGAGAGGAGCGTTCATCGTAGAGCTTCTGCAGGAAGCGGTCGATCTGGATCATGTCCTCCGGGGTGGAGGCGATCAGGCGGGTCTGCCTGTCGTCGCTGAAGACATGGGGCAAGCGGCGGACGAAGCCCCACTCCCCTTCGTCCTGGGGGTTGACGATGCAGATGATCTTCACCTCATTGTAGGAATACAGGCCGCTCAATTGGACGATCAGGCCCCGCATGACCGGCCAGAGAAGGGCTTGCGGGCCAACCAGGCCCGAGACCCGGTCCTTTTTCAGATCGATGGCCAGGGGGACCGAGGAGACCACAGGCTTGTTCTTGCGCATGCGGGCCACCCGGTCGGCCAGGATGTCGCTGTCCAGGGTGAACCGTTCTTCAGGGTAGCGCAGGTCCGCCTGCAACTCCTCCTGGCCAATCCCCAGGCGCAATTCCATGAAGTCGGCATGGGCCGGCCCCCGGTTCATCAGCTCAGGAGACTGGTCCAGAGCCCTTTGCATGACGGTGACGGGAGAGACCCGATTCTCCCGCAGGATGTCCGCCTGGACCCTGCTTTCCTTGCGCATCTCCATCTCCACCCGGTTCAGGTAATCGGAATAACGGTTGACGCGCTTCTCTTCGTCGCGTTTACGGCGGTGTTTGTCATAGAAATTGCTGATGATCGGCCAGATGACCATGCCGGCCACCATGGCCACGGCCATGGCGATGGTAGGCATGACGGTCATGATGCTGTCTCCGGACTGAAGCCGGGATACGCTGGAGAAGACCATGAAGACCGAGGCGATTCCCATGAGGAAGGAGGGTCCCAGCTGCATGATGGCCGGGGAGGTCTTCTCCCCCTCTTTGGCGGGGGGCGGGTCCAAAGTGAAATTCCGGCGATGGATGGTCCTCATCAGCCGGGGGGCGGGGAAGAAATCCCCCTGGTCGCCTGCGGCCTCCTCCCCCTCGGAGTCGGCCTGCCCATGCCGCCCAGTCGCGGCCGACCCATCCTGAGAGGAGACGATGGGGCTGGTGGCGAGGATGCCTTCATGGGTCAGGGGCCGCAAATCGGGGTTTTGGTCCGAAATGGCCAGTTGGGCGGGATGATTGATGCTGATGAAACGGCTGCCGATGCCGATCCGCATATCCAAAAGGGAGACCACGTCCCCCACGGATAATCTGACGGCCGTCTGATGGGGGACCGGTTTTCCATTGACGGTGACCAAGTCCGCGGCCGCCTGGGTCTGCAAGGCGAAGGCGGGCCCCTGGGCTTGCAGGGTGAAGCTCACCGGTGAGACCAGCGGGTGTTGATAGCGGAAATCCGTCTGAGGGGCCGACCCGAAGGACACGATTCGGCGCGAGCCGAAGGCGATCTTCCCGTACCGCTTCGCCCCTGGTTCGGACGGGCGGATATAGAGCAGACAGGAGCGACGGTCCGGGGCCTCCTCCCCCGCGGAGTGCCTTCCGGCCGGTTCAATCCGATAGAAGGATTGCCTGCTGACGTCGAGGGGGAAGGAGGCGGCGGATTTTCCGTCCGTTGGGGTCTCCCCCATAGGCAGGGGGCGCACCGTGTAGCCGGACATGGCCGAAAGAACGGCCCCGCTCTTGTTCACCCGGATTTTCGCGACGGTCTCGGTCCTGGTCCCGATACCGGTTTCGACCCCGCTGGCCAGGGTGCTTTCACCGCCTTCGGCGGCCGCACCTGCCCGATTGGTTTGGACCATCCCCTGGCCGGGGACGGAGACCTGCTGGATGCCGACCGCCCTGGTCTGCCCTTCATCGGAAGAAGGCCCTCGCCCGCCCGTCGGCTCAGGTTGAGGCAGGGAACCACGACCACGGGAGGAAAGGGACAGGGGCAGAACCCCTTCCGCCCCCAAGACAAGCCGTATCGTGGTCTCTCCCCCGGAATCGTAAATGGTGATGAGCGCCGTGGACTCCATGCCGAATGTCCGTCCCTTCTCTTCGCCTGAGTCGGGCCGTCTTTACCCGACCGAAGCGGAGAATCCGCAGGTAAAAGGAAAACTCCGGGGACCCGGAGAAGTAAAAAAGAAAATCAGAGGAAAAGAAGAGAAGAGTAGGGCGAAGACCACCGAAACCAATCGATGGCGTCGCCCTACCCTTGTCTTTCATCGCCTTTCGCGAAAGAGCCGAAGACCGGAGCAAAATCCGGGAATCGCTTCCCTGACCTTACGCGACCCGGCATCCCGCACGACCCGGCCGCAAGGAGCTCCCGCAGGAGCTCCGACTAGCTGCGGAACTGGCTGGCGATGTTCTGATCGGTGGACTCGAGAGACTGGGCGGTCGCGTCCAGGCTCTTGGCAATGTCATTGGTCAGGTCCTCGGCCTTCACGAAGCCGGGGCGCAGCTCAGCGAACTTCTGAGCATAAGCCTGAGCGGACTGACCTTCCCATTCGGACTGGAGCTGGTTCAGCAACGAGTCCATCTTGGAGATAACATCTTGAATCTTGTTCGCCTCGTTGCGGTATTCACCCGCGCGAGAACGCATCTGATCCGGGGTAATTCGAATTTGACCTGCCATAAAACAGAATCCTCCTTAACCATCTTCACTCCGTGAGGAGCGACTTCATCTTCAGAGGAGATTGGCTGACTTTCGGTCAATCTCTCTTCACATTCTAATATGATCCTCGGATATCCACCACCCCTGGCGGTTAGATTGGAGCCTGAACCGTTGGAATCCCGGCCTTTCGGGCCTGTCGTCCCCTTAAGCCAGGACCCGGATCCGCCCTCTCCTGATGATTTCCGCGACCGTCTCGGGGTCGGTCAGATTCTCCCCCAAACGGTTCGGTTTGCCTTGACCATGCCAGTCGGATCCGCCGGTGACCAGCAGATGCAGTCGTCCGGCCAGACGGTTCAGCCTTTCCTGCTGGTCGGGAGGATTATCCCGATGCCGCACTTCCAGACCGTCCAGCCCCAGATCGGTCAGGCGCTCGATCTCCTCGTCGGGCAGGAGGACCTTGTTGCGGCTGACGGCGGCGGGATGGGCGACCACCGCCACTCCCCCGGCCTGTTTGACGGTCTTCACCACCGTCTCCACATCGGGCGAATAGACCGGGATGTAATAGGGGCTACGGGAGGAGATGACGCCGGCGAAGGCGGCGGACCGGGTGGGATAGACCCCTGCGGCGACCAGGGCGTCGGCTATATGGGGGCGACCGACCGTGGTCTGGGAACCGGACTTGATCTGGGCCTGGACGTCCTCCCAGGAAATCGGATAATCGCGGGAGATCCGCTTGACCATCTCCTTGGCCCGCTCCTGCCTTCTTTCGCGGGTGTAGGCGAACAGGTCCAGTATGGCCTGATCCTGGCAATCATAGAGATAAGCCAGCAGATGCACGCTGGTTTTGCCCCACTGGGAGGTGATCTCCGTGCCGCGGATGAGGGGGAAAGGCAGGTCGAGGGCGGACTCCTTGGCGGGGACCCAGCTGGCCGTGGTGTCGTGATCGGTCACCGCGACCCCGGCCAAGCCCAGCCGGGAGGCCTGATCCAGCATGCCTTGGGGGGTGACCGTCCCATCGGAGAAAGTCGTATGGCAATGCAGGTCCCAGCCATCGGCCACCGCCGCCTGTTCGGGGGAGGCCTCCTCGTTCTTATTCTTTACGCCTTCGGTCATACCCCTCATCTTAAGGCGGCCGGCGGTCAGCGGACCGGGTCAGTGGAATCCAACCAGCGGAACTTGGCCAGCTAAATCCTGCCAACAGAATCAGGTCAACAAAATCCAATCAGCGGAATCCAACCAGCGAACCGGGTCTATAATGAATGACCATGAGCACCACAGAGAATCGGCAACGAACCGGCCGACGCCATGGCCCCATTTGGACCTACCTGATCGCACTCCTGGCCAGCATCGCGGCCTTGATCGTCTCTTTCGCCCTGTCCGCTGAGACCCTGGAGCTGGCCCGTCACCCGGGCCAAAAACTCTCCTGCGACGTCAACGCGGCGGTTTCCTGCTCCACCGTGGCCGAAAGCTGGCAGGCGGAATTCATCGAATTCGGCGGTCTCAGCTTTCCCAACGCCTTCTTCGGCATCGCGGCCGAATCCGTTTTCGTGACCATCGCCGTCATCGGTCTGGCTCGCGTGGCCGTTCCCCGCTGGTTCGCCATCTGCACTTGGCTGGGGAGCCTGGCGGCCCTGATGTACGCTTATTGGCTCTTCTCCCAGTCCCTTTACGTGATCAACGCCCTCTGCCCCTGGTGCCTGGGACTGATGTTCGCCACAACCATCCAATTCATGGCCCTCACCCATGCCAGCCTGACCGTGCAAAACCTGCCCTCCGGAAGGCCCAAGGCCATCCCCGCCTATTATCGGCTCAACATCGACCTTTTGGTGGATGTGGTCTGGCTCGCCATCCTCATCGCCCTCATCCTCATCAAACACGGAAACGCCATCTTCGGATAAGACCGCACAGACAGGCGCATTTACACTCGCGTACATTTGCACCAAGTGTTTTGCACCAGGTGTCAGATAAAATAAAAGCAACCAACCAATCCACCCGTCTCTCGAGGATAAGGTCCATCATTCGTGAACCGCCGGCAGCCGACAGGGGGACATCGGGGAATGATTCGTTCAAGGAGGTCCGGATGGCAAAGTCGAAGAAGAACAAGAACGGGGCAGGGAAAAAGTCCGCCAAGGCCTTGGACTCAAGCGCCGGCGAGAACGGAGCAGTCTCCGAAAAGACCGCTGCCGCCGAGACAAGCGCGGCCGAAACTCCGGCCCTCCCCCACCTCTTCCAGCCGCTGACCCTGCGGGGCCTGACCTTCCGCAACCGCATCTGGCTGCCCCCGATGGACACCTATTCGGCCTTCGCCCACGACGGCAAGCCGACCTCCTTCCACTATCAGCATTACGTATCCCGCGCTCTGGGTGGATTCGGGGCCATCATCACCGAGGCGACGGCCGTCAGCCCGGAAGGCCGCATCTCCCCGTGCGACCTAGGCCTGTGGAACGACGACCAAATCGGGGCCTGGTCCTGGATCGCCGAAGGGATCCGCCAAGCCGGCGCGGTACCCGCCATCCAGCTCAACCACGCTGGGCGGAAAGGCTCCTCCGGCTGTTTCAGCCTGGACCATATCAACGCTTCCGTGCCCGGGGACGAAGGCGGCTGGCAGACCGTGGGAGTCACCGATACTCCCTACAACAAGAATTTCGCCCCCTCCCGCGGCCTGACCACGGAGGAAATCCACCAAATCGTGGAGGACTTCCGTCAAGCCGCCCTGCGGGCCCGGGCTGCGGGCTTCCAGATGGTGGAGATCCACGGGGCCCACGGATACCTCATCTCCCAATTCCTGGATCCCCTCATCAACAATCGGACCGACGAATACGGCGGCCCCTTCATCAACCGCATCCGCTTCGCCTTGGAAGTGGCCGAGGCCGTCCGCGGGGTCTGGCCTGACGACCTGCCCGTCATCGTGCGGCTGTCCGCCACCGACTGGGCCGACGGCGGCTGGGATGTCTACCAAAGCGTGGAACTGGGCAAAGCCTTGAAAGAGAGGGGAATCGACCTGATCGACGTTTCCAGCGGCGGCATGCTCTCCGGCGTGTCGATTCCCGCGGGGCCGAACTACCAAGTCCCCTTCGCCCAGGAAATCCGCTCGAAAGTGGAAATCCCCGTGACCACCGTTGGCCTGATCACCAAGCCCAAGCAGGCGGAGAAAATCCTGGCCGAGGGCCGAGCCGACGTGGTGGAAATCGGCCGGGCCGCCTTGCGTGACCCCTACTGGCCGCTGCGGGCCGCCGACAAGCTGGGCCTGGACCGGTATCAGGCGCCTTATCCGCCGCAGTACGTGCGCGGGGCCTACGGCACCAGTCGCTGAAGATCGGAGGAGTGGCGTCTGACCGACCCGAGGCTAGCAGGTGCCTGTCGGATACCTAGCCGATACCCAGTCGGCGCGTACCTAGCGGATACCTAGCTAATGTCTGTTGGATACCTGGAGAGCGCCAGAGCGGCCGCAGCTGCGACTGCGGCCGCGGCCGCGACTGCAAGCGAAAACTTCTAACGAATGTCAGCCCCTACCGCCTGGGAGACCGACTGATAGCCATCGGCCCGGAGCAAGTCCGCCAGACCGCGCTTCAAAGTGGTGATGTTCTGCGGTCCGCGATACATCAAAGAGCTGATGAACATGATCAGACTGGAGCCCGCCTTGATCTTGTCATAAGCCTGCTGCGGAGTGAAAACGCCACCGACGCCGGCGATGGCCATCCTGTCCCCATAATCGCGGTAAGTCCGCGCGATCAGCTTGTTGCTGGGACCGACACAGGGCAGACCTGACAGGCTTCCCTCCCACTCAGGGGGCACCTCCAGCCCGGTGCGGTCCTTGCGCAGATTGGCGATGGTCACGCCATCCACCTTGTGCTCGACCAAAACATCCAGCAATTCCTTGAACCGGGGCCAGGGCAGGCTTTGCGGCATCTTGACCAGAAGGGGCTGGCTGTGGTCCACCTTGTCCAGCTCGGTGAAAAGCCGGTCCAGATTCCCCGCCTGCGTGAAAGGCTCCCCTTTGCGGGTGTTCGGGCAAGAGATGTTGATCTCCACCATATGCGTCCGGTCGGCGGCCCGTAGAAGGGAAGTCTTGTAATCTTCGATTCCTTCGTCGATATCGCCGCAGAGGTCATCGTTCGTCCGCGCCAAAGAGACCGAGAGCTTCATCGCTCGCGCCCGCCCGGCCTCGCGGGCGGCCCGCTCAACCACGGCCTCGGACCCATCATTGGCCAGACCCACGTGGATCATCATGGAAGCGTACTCAGGCAGACGATGGAACCAAGGCCGCGGGTTCCCCTCGCAGGGGCGGGCCGTGGTCGACCCCACCGTTTCGAAACCGAAGCCGGCGTTGTCCAGCACGACCGGGAGGTCGCAATTCTTGTCAAGCCCGGCGGACAGGCCGAACGGGTTAGCGAAATCCACCCCCATCACGGTCGTCTCCAGAAGCGGGTCCGTATAATCGAGCATCTGCCGCAAGGTCCACATGAGGGGTGGGATCCGGCGCGAAACCTGGCAGAACCGGATCATCTCGTCGTGCGCGGCGTCCGGGGACTGGTTGAAAATGTGCGGCTTGACCACATTTTTGTAAGCGAACGAAAATGCCGCCGTGCTGACGCGGTTGATGGTATCGCGCACGGGATTCTGCGAGACGTACGACATAATGACCCCTTTATCATTCTTATCATTCCAGCGATTCCGACGACCCAAGGCCGCCCTACAGAATTCGGATTTTAGTCACTTTCACCGACTTTGCCGTTTCGCTTTCCCCCAGGCGGAGGCAGCCCTGAGCCGCCTAAACTTCACCGTAATCCACGTGCCCCATGTCGGCTGTTGACTAGAGCGACCGGTCGTATGCCACCCCGGTCGTGCACTACCCCTGGCCGTGCGCCACCCTAGACACATGCCGACTCGGTCGTGTGCGACCGATCGTGTCCCACCACGGGTGTGTGTCGCCTCGGGCGTGTACTAACTCAAAGTTGAAAAACCGACCCCGCCTTTTAAACCACTCATTTTTTATACTTTGAATTAGTCCACAGCGCAACCGGACGCCACTAGGATCGACCGAAAGCAACCGGGAAAAACATGATTGTGGCGGGCCCACCCTAGACTGGAGACCATGACAAACACGAAGAAAGAGAACCCCTCCTCGGAAACGCCATCCCAGTTGGCCCAGGAGCTTTTCGACGAACTCGGCGTATCCATCAGCCCGGACCTGCTCATCGAGGCGCTGACCCACCGGTCTTTCGCCAACGAGCACCCCGGAACCCGTAATTACGAACGCCTGGAATTCCTCGGCGACGCCGTCCTGGAACTCGTCGCCACGGAAACCCTGTATAAGGCCCACCCGAATTATACGGAGGGCCAGATGTCGAAAATCCGCTCCAAAGTCGTGTCTGAAGAGTCATTGGCTGAAATCGCCCGGGACAAGCTCAAGATCAGCCCCATGATTCTGCTGGGCATTGGCGAGCGCCGCGACGGCGGCGCGGACAAGGATTCCATTCTTTGCGACATCGTCGAGTCCCTTTTCGGCGCGATTTTCGTCGAGTACGGAATTGAGACCGCGCGCAAGGTCATCCATAGGCTTTTAGACGATAATCTGCATTATTACACAGCCGAAGGGCCGGCTTTGGATTGGAAGACGGCCATCGTGGTCAAGGCTCATGAGCTTGATTTAGGTGAGGTCAATTATCAGATGGAGGTCGGCGGCCCCAGCAACCGGCTGGAATTCACGGCCCATCTTTTCCTGGTCAAGGAGCCAGATGCGGATACGGCTCAGGGGAAGAGCACAGCTACTGCGGAAAATATGGCTTCTGCGGGGAATAAGGCTCATTCAGAAAACCCTGAAAGCTCTGTTGCGGATGATGCAGGAAAGACCAGCGGCAGGCAGGAAATCTCGGTCGGCCACGGGTCCAGCAAGCGCAAGGCACAGCTGGATGCGGCCGAAAAAGCTTGGAGGCTTTTAGCCCAGTCGGAGCAGACGGCCGAGTAAAATCACTCAAGAAAAGTCGTTCAGCGGCACTTGGCAAGGCAGGCGCCTACTCATTGTCAGACACTAGGCGCCTACTCATTGTCAGGCTCCGGGTACATACGCCGGGACTCACGCAAGGCACTACTCCTGGTGTCCGCGCTAGGCCCCAGCCAAACAGGCACCAGCCACCTACTCCAGGCAGCCGTCCACAGCCCCCTGCGGAATGAAGAGATTGCCCAAAGTCGCGGCCATGATGGCCTTGATGGAGTGCATGCGGTTCTCGGCCTGGTCGAATTGCCAGGCATAAGAGGAGCGGAACACCTCGTCGGTCACCTCCATCTCCTCGATGCCGTATTTTTCCGCGATTTCCCTGCCATAACTGGTCTCGGTGTCGTGGAAGGCCGGCAGGCAGTGGAGGAAAATGAGCTTGTCGTCTGGGGTGCCAGTCCGGCGCATCATCTCCATGGTCACCCGGTAAGGAGTCAGCAGAGACACGCGCTCCTTCCAGTTGTTCTCCCCCATGGAAACCCATACGTCGGTATAAATGACATTCGCGCCGGCCACGCCTTGATCGATATCGTCGGTGATCAGGAACCGCCCCCCGGTTTGCCGGGCGAATCCGCTGGCGATTCGCACGACCGACTCGTCCGGCTGCAGTTGCTTGGGCGCGAGGATCCGCACGTTCATGCCGACCATAGTTCCGGCGACCAAAAGGCTGTTGGCCATGTTGTTGCGACCATCCCCTACGAAAGTCAGGGTCAGGCCTTTGAGATGGCCGAATTTCTCCTTGATGGTCATAAAGTCCGCGATCATCTGGGTGGGGTGCCATTCGTCGGTCAAGCCGTTCCAGACCGGCACACCGGCGAAGCGGGCCAGGGTCTCCACATCGCTGTGCTTAAAACCGCGGTATTCGATCCCATCGAACATGCGTCCCATCACCTTGGCCGTGTCCTCCACGGATTCCTTCTTGCCCAACTGGGTGCTATCGGTCCCCATGAATTCGGGATATGCACCCAAATCATTGCAGGCGACCACGAAAGAGGACCGGGTGCGGGTGGAGGTCTTTTCGAAAAGCAGGGCCACGCTTTTGCCTTCCAGATATTTATGCGGTACCCCGGTTTTCTTCAGCTTCTTCAGATGGAAGGCAAAGTCCACCAGATACATGATTTCGGCTGGGGTGAAATCCTTGCAGGCGAGGAAGCTGCGGCCTTGGAAGACGTTATCGCTCACCTTCGCAGAAGGATTAAGAACGGATTCGGCAGGATGAGAAGTCTGAGAGACCGATGCCGGTTCCATAGCTGGAGGGATTTGAGCGGATTCCGCATCGTGCGTTGCCGGGGCGGATCCGGGGGATGAAAGAGAGTCCGAAGAGATGGTTCCCATAATTTTTCCTCACATTTATGATTTTTATTTTACGATTATTATAGATTATCATCGATTATTACTGAGCCGATTCAGTCCACATCCTGGCGAACCAAAGGCATGGTCATGCACCGGGGGCCGCCGCGGCCGCGGGAGAGTTCGGAGGACTCGATCTCATGGACGCAGACCCCATGCTCCCGCAGGAGCTCGTTGGACACATAGTTGCGGTTGTAAGTGACGACTTGCCCTGGGGCGACGGCGAAGGTGTTGGACGCGTCGTTCCACTGCTCGCGTGGGGCGACGACCGGATCCCCGTTCCCCGTCGGGATCAGGTCGACCTCGGTCAGTCCCAAGGCCTTCTTTAAGACCGCATGCAGGTCGTTGCGATGGGTGATCTCCACGGACCCATCCCCGTAGCTGGACTGCCCCGAGCGGATTTCGCCGTCCTGCGCCACCCCGGCGGCCGGGTGCAGAACATAGAGGTCCATGCTGCCGTTTTTGTCCATGATGGAAGGGTGCACGGTGAACTGGTCCCGGTTGATCATGGTGAAAACCGTGTCCAGATGCATGGTGGCATGGCCTCGGGGGATGCTGATGGCGATGACCGTGTCATAATCGGTACGGCCGAAAAGGGCCCGGGCCACGTCTTCGATGGCGTTGGCCGAAGTCCGCTCGGAAACGCCGATGGCGACCACGTGGTCATTGAGGACCAACACGTCGCCGCCTTCGATCCGCCCATGCACGTAGCGGTCGCGCCAAATCGGCACGCCCCCGTCCGCGTCCTCCTGCTGCCCGGCGAATCGGGGGTGATAACGGAGGATGTATTCCATAAAAAGGGACTCGCGTTTGCGGGCGTGGAAGGCCATGTGGTTGACCAAGGCCCCATCGCCGATCACCGCCGCTGGGTCGCGGGTGAAGTAGAGATTCGGCATGGGCTCCAGCAGGAAGGGGTAGCTTCCGTTTTCCGCTTCCTCCTCCAAAGACTTGATCGCCACGCGGACCTCGTCTTTGCGGACCCCGGCCATCACCCGCTCGGTCATCTCCACCGGGGTCAGATTGAGCAGGAAGTCGGCCAGGGCGTCGTGCACATAGCCTTCGCGGTAGTGGGATTCAGCCAGGATGTCCTTCACGTAGCTTTCATGGACGGCCTCGTCCTCCAAAGCCTGGCTGAAAAGGTCCTCCAGATAGACAACTTCCACCCCCAGGTCGCGCAAGGTCTGGGCGAAGGTGTCATGCTCCTTCTGGGCGATAGGCAGATAAGGGATGTCATCGAAGAGGAGGCGGTCCATCAGGTCCGGGGTGATGTTCTCCACCTCCCGGCCGGGCCGATGCAAAAGGACGGCCTCGAGTTTGCCGATTTCGGATGTGATATGAAGGGGAGGAAGAGACATCGCCGCGCGATTCGCGTCTGGGATCCCCCTTCCCCGCCGAGGGGTCTTTTGCTCTTCCGGCTGCCGCTCGCGCCCCGCTCGGAAGGCAGGCTCAGTGGAACCCTTCTGGTTAACTTGATTTTGATGCGCGGTCATCTCAGTCATAAGCTTCCCTTCGTTTCCTTAAGTAGCTACCTTAGTGACTGCCGCCAACCTGTGAAAAAGACCGGGCTGAGGATGTCCGTCTGATAGTGAATAGACTTACATTTGATGGCAAGTTTGAAAGGGCTATGGCAGGCGATCCCGTCAAGGCGGTTTCGACCAGGCGGCTCTGGCAAAGCAATTACTGCAAGTCGGTTTCGGCAAGGCGATAGAAAAACGGAGATGAGACGATGGAGGCAGTCGACGACCTGCGTCAGCCATCAGCCTTCCATGATTTCCTGAGCCTGAATCCACTCCTCTTCCAGGCTCTCGATGCGCCGGCTGAGGTCTTGCAGTTGGGTATTGAGTTCGTTCAGGCCGACGAAATCGCTGGAATCATGCGTGGCCATGGCGGCTTCCAGCCCATCTTTGTCTTGATTCAGCCGGTCCAGTTTCCTTTCCAAGGACCGGGATTTCTTGGCCGCCTCCCGCTTGGCCATACGCGTCTCTTTGCTGTCGGTCTGCGAAGAGGCGTTGGATCCGGATATCGAAGAAGCGGAAGCGGCGCCAGAAGCCGAAAATTCCGAAGGGCCTGCGGAAGTCGAAGAGGTCGACGAATTTGAAGATCCCGAGGACAAGGAGTTCCTGGAGGAGGTCATGGCCGGGGCGCCGACGGATGCGGACAGGCTCATTTGGCCCGATCCGGGCCGGACATAACCCCAGTCCAGCAGGTCAAAGTAGTCGTTGACGCCGCCAGGCAGATGCTGGATCTGCTCGTCGATGATGGCGAACTGCTGGTCCGTCACGCGCTCCAAAAGGTAGGAATCATGGGAAACGACAATCAAGGTGCCGGGCCAGGAGTCCAGAACGTCCTCCATGACGGCCAGCATATCCGTATCCAAGTCATTGCCCGGCTCATCCATGATGAGAACGTTGGGTTCGTCCAGCAGGATGAGTAGGAGCTGCATGCGGCGCTTTTGCCCGCCGGACAGGTCTTTGATCGGGGTCATGAGCTGGGCCGAAGAGAAGCCCAGCCGTTCCATCAACTGGCCGGGGGTGGTCTTCTTGCCATCCACGAGATAAGTGGGCTTATAGCGGCTGAGGACTTCCTTCACCTTGTATTTGCCCAGCTCTTCCAGCTCATCCAGGCGCTGGGAGAGGACGGCGAATTTGACGGTCTTGCCGATTTTCACCCGACCCAGGGTGGGCCGGAGGCTGCCGTCGATGATTTTGAGCAGGGTGGATTTGCCCACCCCGTTGGAGCCGACTATGCCGAAGCGGTCTCCGGGGCCGATGATCCAGGTGACATGATTGAGGACTCTTTTGCCGGTGACGGTGACTTCTTCGGCGGCTTGGGTATCGGCGGCCTCGGCGTCGGCAACTCGGGCTTCCTCGGCTTGAGCCCCGGCCTCACCCCGATCCCGGGTGACTTCCACGGTCACGATGTCATCGCCCAGCCCCGGCTCCTGGCCCGGCTGCAAGGGATAGATCTGGCTGACATCGGTCAGTTCGACCACGTCTTTGCCCAAGCGGGAGGTGGCCATCTGCTTCAGTTCCAAGGTGTTGCGCACGGGAGGCACGTCGGCGATGAGCTCACGGGCGGCCTTGACGTGGAACTTCTGTTTGGTGGAGCGGGCACGAGCGCCTCGGGTCAACCAGGCCAGCTCCTTGCGGGCCAGGTTGCGGCGTTTGGTCTCGTTCACGTCAGCCTGCCGGTCGCGCTCGACCCGCTGCTCGATGTAGGCGCTATAGCCGCCGTCAAAAGGATCGATGCCCCCGTCATGCACTTCCCACATATGGCTGCAGACATCGTCCAGGAACCAGCGGTCGTGGGTGACCACCAGAAGGGCGCCGGCCTCTGAGGACCAGCGGTTCTTCAGATGCCGAGCCAGCCAGTGGATGCCGGCTAGGTCCAAATGGTTGGTGGGCTCATCCAGAAGAAGGATGTCCCAATCATGCAGGAGGAGCCGGGCCAGGTCCACCCGCCGCCTCTGCCCTCCGGACAGACTGGAAACAGTGCTTTCCAGGGAGACTCCCGTCAGCAGGGTCTCCACGATCTCCCGGGACTGGGGGTTGGCCGCCCACTCGTAGTCCTCCCGCCCTTCCAAGGCGGCTTGGCGGACGGTGGCGGAATCATCCAGGTCATCGGTCTGGTTGAGAATGCCCAAAGTCAGCCCGCCACGCCGGGACACGCGGCCGGAGTCCGGCGTCTGCTCCCCCGACAACAAATGGAGCAGAGTGGACTTGCCATCCCCGTTATGGCCGACGATTCCAATCCGGTCCCCTTCGTTGACCCCCATGGTCACGTCATCGAAAATATCCTTGGTGGCGTAGGAAAGGGAGACATGTTCAAATCCAATGTCAAAAGTCGGCATGGGCCATCCTCACAAAGTCAAAATCATAAAAAGTCTCTGGTCAAAAAATCAAAAATCTCTAGTCAGCGGTCAAAATCCGTCGCCTAGTCCGTAAACCGCAAGGCTACAGCCGGTCCCTGCCAAAGGAGACGCAGCGGGCGGCGAAACCGCGGAAAACGGTGTCAGCCAAGGGCCGAATCTCGGGAGCGAAACGGTCGTAATCAGAACGAATCTGCTTCACCTGGGATTTCTTCAGCCCATCGATCATGATTTCCGTGGAAAGCCACTCTTCCAGCAAGGTGTGGTCCACCTCGAGGTGGAATTGCAGACCCAAAGCCGGGCCATAACGAAAGGCCTGATTCCTGGTCCCTTTGGTGGAGGCCAGGATGGTTCCCTCTTCAGGGCAGGAGACCAAGTCGCTGTGCCAGTGCAGGACGTTGACCGGCTCTTTGCCTAGAGGGAGGAAGGAATCTCGCGACTCCCGCTCGACCGGGCTGAAGCCCATCTCGGTCTTGCCCCCGCTTTTGAGCTTGGCCCCCAGGGCCGTGGCCAAAATCTGATGCCCCAGGCAAACGCCCAAAGTGGGCACCCCCACGCCGACCGCCGCTTTGGTGTATTTGCCTTCCGCCTTCAGGCCCGGGTATTTGTCGAAATCCTGAGCCCCCATGGGGCCGCCCATCAAGACCAGCCCGCTGATCGAATCCAAGTCCGGCAAAGCGGGTTTTTTATCTTGGGCTACGAAAAGGATCTGATAATCGATCCCGCTGTCCTCCAAGGCGTCGGCTATACGGCCCGGCTTTTCCCACTCGGCATGCTGAAAAATGATGACCTGAGATTTCTCCATGCCTCCATTGTGTCACTCGCGTCTAACATGTCTGCTGCAATTCCCCAGCGAGAGGAGAATACGCGCATCAGCTGGTATAAGATGAGGTATAGAACGACGATATGAGGAACTACCATGGACCAGTTGACTTTAGGCGAACGGCTTTTGGCCGAGCGAGACGCGCAAGCCAGCCACGGCCTCTATTATTGGACGACCATCGTCATGACTTACAATTCCAATCATCTTGAGGGGTCAACGCTTTCGCCCATACAGACTCAGCAGCTTTACGACACCGGTTCCGTCACTCCCACCGGCGAGAAGCCTCTCAAATTGGACGATCTGATTGAGACGAAGAACCACTTCAAGACTTTTGACTACATGCTTGACCATTGCCAAGGCCCGCTCAGCCACGACTTCGTTTGCGCTTTGCATCGTCTGCTGAAAAGCGGAACGAGCCAGGCGGATAAGAATCAGCTGTGGAACATAGGCGGCTATAAGAAATTCACGAATCAAATCGGCTTCTTTAATCCGGTGCGGACGGCCCCTCCCGACAAAGTAAAGGAGGAGATGGAAGAGGTCTTCCGACTCGGACAAGGCCTGCCTGTCGATGAAGCCGGAATCGATTCAGCTCTTGCCGAATTCCATGCGACTTTTGAGCGGATCCATCCTTTCTCCGATGGCAACGGCCGCATCGGCCGCCTGCTCCTCTTTAAGGAATGCCTTCGCCTGGGTTTGACCCCGCCGGTCATCTTTGATGATGAAAAGGACTCGTATATTCACGCCCTTTCCTCTTGGACCCTTTCGCATCCTGACGAGCTGGCTGCTTTCATCCGGCATAGCCGGGAACGTTATACACAGGACGTTTTGGATAAATTCAAGGATGCTAGCTGATTGGAACTTTCAGTTAACTGAAAATAAACCCGATTTTCCCAAAAACTTTCAGTTAACTGAAAGTTTTCCTATTTTTCTGCTATACTTTCAGTACGCTGAAAATTCACGTTCAACTTCATCCTGAAAGTTCAAAAACGTGGGGGAGGAAAATCATGGTACCATCCACAAGCCAAGCTACGGACCGGCAGAACCAACCGTCCCCTCGTCTTCTCAATCGTCCCCTCTACATGGATAAACTGACCTCATATCTGAACACCGACTTCATCAAAGTCATCACCGGTGTCCGCCGCAGCGGCAAAAGCTACCTGCTCTTGCTGCTCAAGGAACACCTTCAAAATCAGGGGGTTCCCGGCAGCCATATCATTTATCTGAGCTTTGAGGATCCGGAGAACTTCGCACTTCTTGAGGGGAAGGACCTATACAACTTTCTGCGCGAACAGATTCAGCAGAACACCGAGAACAGCCATCCTTATTATTTCCTCTTTGACGAAATCCAGGAGGTGTCCGGTTGGCAAAAGATCGTCAATGGTCTTCGTCTTCTTTGCCCTTGCGACATCTATCTGACCGGGTCCAACGCTTCCCTTCTCTCCGGAGAGCTGGCGACTTATCTGGCCGGCCGCTATGTGGAAATCCCCATACTGCCTTTGTCCTTCACCGAGTTCAAGGCCTTCTCCCCCATCTCGCACGAACACGATGAGGATTATCTGACCGACTATCTGGAATACGGAGGCTTCCCTTCCATCGCCTTGCAGTCCTCTCCCAACCTGAAAGACGACGCTTTGAAAGGCATTTACAACAGCATCGTCTTACGCGATGTGATCAGCAGGGCAACGGTCAGGGAGCCGCAGATTCTGCAGAAGGTCGCTCTTTTCCTGCTGGACAATATCGGCAATCTGGTGAATACCAACAAGATAGCCAATACCCTTCGCACCAGCGGACAGAAGGCTTCCAACAACACCATCGATTCCTATATGGATTTGCTGGAAAACGCCTTTCTCTTCTACCCAGCGCCTCGCTACAACATCCGAGGCAAGGAATTCCTTGCTCGTTCAGCCAAGTATTACACGGTTGACCTGGGATTCGTCCATTCGCAAATCGCCCGGCGTGGACGGAACTACGGTTCCCGTTTGGAGAACCTGGTCTATCTGGAGCTGAGAAGGCGCGGATACACTGTCAGCGTTGGCCAGCTGGATGGGAAAGAGATTGATTTCGTCGCCGAGAAGCCGGATCAAACGGCCTATCTGCAGATAGCCGACCATATTCCGGAGAACAGCCAGCGCGAGACGGACAATCTCCTCGCCATACCGACCGGCCATCAGCGTTTCCTCATCACCAACAGCTGGTCAGATGCGGGGTCCGTCGACGGCATCACCATCATGCATGCTTTGGACTTCTTGAATGGGAAGGAGCTGGGGTAGGGACAGCTTTTCGCCGGGGTTACCAATCCTCGCTTGCAGCCCATCCCCTTCCTCCATCAAATTGGTCATTTGAATAATCATCACGCGTAGAATCCTAAGCATTACCTTCTGCACTGTCATCGCAAGTTTCATCATCAACCATTGCATCGTCTCGCCCAGACCAGATGTCCCTAGTAAGACATACATCATCACTGTTCGGCCTAGTAACTTGCTCTTCTCTGTCCACATGCAAAAGAATCGGAACCTGCACCGCAGTACCGGTAACAATGGCTTCGCCCTGTCCAAGGCTGGAAATCTGGCTATATGAATTTCGATCAAGTGTGGGCATGGTATTCTCAAGCATACGCAAATCAGTATCATTCACTAAGCGATGAATGAAAAAATTATGAATCTGAGAAATAATTGTCGGAGAAATATCAGCTGGCCTTTGGCTCGCAAGTGTTAGAAAAAATCCGAATTTACGCCCTTCCTTAATAATTTCCTCGAAAACAGATAGCCGATAGCTTTGCCAACTATCACCCTCACTTTGTGAGGATGCGCTGAGAATGTTATGTGCCTCATCAACAATAAGATGCTTCGTGCAACAAACGTTACCGCCATTGTTCGCAACTGCCTCTTTTTGCTCATCGTAGATCATTTTCGCTAGCAGCATTGGCATAAGTCGTTTAATATTTCGATTAGCATGAGCTAGGCTGAGGATGTTAAGAGTCGCAAATTCCGATTCGATGTTATCTACAATCTCTACAACAGGTTTGAGATCAGCAAGAGCAACATCAATCCTCCTGAATAAAGGATTTATGTATTCAGGCATAAGTGATTTAAATGCTTCATCAAAAATTCTCTGGAATTGGAGGAAATATCTGAGTCGTTCAATTTCATTGTCAAGTTTACTGTAAGCAGTTTTCAGCTTTTCTTCATAAAAATCAATTCGCAACTGATTAGAAATCTTGCCATTGGAAAAAATCGGAATGTCCTGATTTCCTTGATCCTTAATTGAAAAGTTTACTTTCCCATAATCTAATTCATATGATGACTGATTACCATCAATCCTGTGAATGTCTGAATTCAAATCATTGGCAATCTTAAACCAGCTTTCGACTAACCCAGAGGAAAGCTTAATGTCTTTATAATCTTTAAATAAAGATATCAGCAAGCCAATTTCAAGCCGAGCGAACTGCTCGCTAGAACTGATTTTCCGATATTGCTCTATCGCCCTGCGGAGAAAGGGGAGCTGCGTTGCAGGCCTGGCATCGAAGAGGATAGCCAAGATATCTGGATCAAGTATGCACTCTTTTTTAATTGGGAGAGGAGCCCCCTCCCCAGGATTCCTAGTATT
This sequence comes from Parascardovia denticolens DSM 10105 = JCM 12538, assembly GCF_001042675.1. Taxonomy (NCBI): domain Bacteria; kingdom Bacillati; phylum Actinomycetota; class Actinomycetes; order Bifidobacteriales; family Bifidobacteriaceae; genus Parascardovia; species Parascardovia denticolens. Next base: position 436,182 of record NZ_AP012333.1, on the reverse strand, counting down.
GATATCAAAAATTTTTTGGGATTTCGGTGAAACTCCAAATTGCCCGCTCGTGTACTCGCCATTAAAATCAATAACGAAGAAACGAGATTTTTTAAATATCTCATCGCGATATTGAGATTTGAATAACTCCAGGTAGAGCTTGTGCAGCGTATTTGATTTACCACTACCGGTATTACCAAAAATGCCAATGTGCGAAGCAAAGAATTTATTGATGGGCAATTCCACACGTTTTCCTTCGCGCACAGATTCGCCGATGATGATTGTAGGCTCTCCTTCATCGACCGAATAAATCGCGTTAAGCTCCTCTTGGGTTGTTAGCGCAACAACATTTCCAACCATCGGCTCGTATCGAGAGGTTAAATGGAAATGTCCATTTTCAATAACTCCCTGCTTTTTGAGCTCAATGATTCGATTAATGGAATTTTTACTATACCGATTGTCGAACTCTTTACTTTTTACACTGTTCTGCTGATCCATCACTTTTTCAGATGAAACAGATGCAATAATCTTGATATCATTTTGCAAAATCGTTAGGAAGGCGCCAACTCGCGGTCCCATCAATAGTTCGCCGTCCCACAGGAACTCGGAATCATTGGACATGTTATACATGCCGACTTGGCATTTCGTTCCGTCAACGCCGACAACAACACCTAAAGGCTTAGGATGCTCACCCATCATTCTGCGCTCCTTAGCTCTTTCAAGGAGGCGGACTGGAGCATATCCGTTACAAATTCAAGATCAATCTTTCGCACTTTCTTTACCGGATTCGCAGAACCCTCTTTCTCCTCCGTTTCTTCATCATTGAAATCTGAAGGGGTAATTATTTGGAAGTTTGGATAGCTAGCTGGATGATGAGAGTCGTGGAAAATATTCTGCAAAATCACATGACGGTCCTGATCACTATAACCGAAAATCACTACTTTGAGCTCACGATTATCAAGAGCTCTTCGCAACATGCGAGCTATATGATCATCTTGAAAAGAGAAGCCAATCACAAATAGTACAGACTGTGGTTTATCCAACTCGAGTTGGAAAACACGCAACATATCATGAAAATGGTTACTGAGAAAAGTGGCCTCACCTTCGTGACCATTCGGAGGAACAATAACAGGCGAATTCACAACCCTATTCCGAACTGCGATTTGCTCTTCGCTATACCCTCCTTTCTCCCAGTTTACTGAACCATGAGGCTTGATCAATGTAATAGATGGAAGCTCATCAGTATAGTTATCGTTGAGCCCTCGATATGAAACGACCTGGTTAAAATTAGAACTATCCAAGTAACGATTGAAATATCCCCGCGCTCCATCATTAAAGACGAAATTATTCTCTGCCAAACATTCGTCTATAGCAGTTTCTAAAAGTAAATCATAATTCGTAGTAAAAATGGTTGCGCTACGAGGCGTCTCCCGAGCATTACTTAGGTTAAGCAGCCTAATAATCATCTGGAAAAATCGTTTATACTCGTGTATTGTCTCCCCAAGAATTTTATGCGGATCAGAGGGTTGCAAATCCGTTTGATTTTTTTCTGCATCAATATTGCCGACGCACCTCCATAATTCTGAATCACCTTTGCATTTCCCTCCAGCTGTATTAGCTAAAGCTAGGTAACTTATTATTCGAATTCGCCGAACTAATTCTTTGTTACGTCGAATCTCGTCTTCCTCGGGAATCGCTCCTTTTGAATCGTATTTCACCCAACTCATAAGTGGAACAGCGGGCGTAGAGACACCCGAACCGATAAGAAAATTAAGATGCTTGGTTATCGCAAGCTTCCTAAATTGTTGAATGTTGAGGCTCTTATCAGACATGTCTACTCCTCCCATTCCCTCGGCCAATCTATAGGCTTTTCAATTTCAGAGATACTCGGCAGCCCTGCAACGATTTCGTTAGTACGCATGGAAACGGTCACGAGCTTCCCAATGAGGTTGAAAATGTAAAGTGGATCATCGCTATACTCGTTAGGATCGTTGATGATGCCGCTAGCCTTATCTTGGCTGACCTGGTAGAAACGCACCATCCATTCAAGCGGGCTCTTTCCATTCACCTTATAAGTATTTGCTTCCTCAGGAATATTGGAAATTGTCATTCTCGAGTTGTAAATCAGCTTCGTATAATCATCTTTTTTGCTCCAGCGAAGTTTCTCCACCCGGCCCAAATCAATTGGGAGAGCAGAATATTCAAGACCTGGCCATGGCTCTGCTTCTTCATAAGCCAGATGCAGTTTAGCCAAACTACGGCCGGCCTCTGAGAAACGTTTAAATTGACGGACAAAAGGCACACGAGGAAGGTCTCTCAGCAAGTTGAACTTATATTTCTCTCTGTAAATCGGAGAGTGCAGAATACCATAAATGTAATAGAAGATATCCTCCTTGGAGATTACACTTGAGTCCGCCCCTCGATTTTCTTCGGGATACGCTGTTTTATACGCCTCTCTAAAGATTCGAAGGGTTCGATCGGTTATCCCATCATGTCGAATATAGACATTTCCCCAGGCATCCTTGATTTTGACTTCATTGCTGGGGATGAGCTGCACAGATTCCACTTTTTCATACCAGTAGAGAGGAAAACACTGCGTTCCAGCGTTTAAACAGTTTAGGTCCGGGACACAATCACATATTAAGCAATTGAAACCCGAGTTACTTTTCCCCGGAAGCATAATTACAAAGTTATTTATCGTCTTGTGCGGAGCAATCAGGGGGAAGAATGACCGCTGCTGCCCTGGATAATCTGCTAAATTTTCTCCATAATACGCAAACTTTTTTATAAATGGTCGATATAGCGCTATGCATGTCGCACCACGCTCCAAGACCAAGCTAATCGAATTCTGAAACTTCTTTCTTAAAGTTCTCGACCAAGAAATTTTTGTCTTGTCTTGCGTAGCTTTTCTATCATCACCACCAGTACTCATCAGCTCCAAAGAATATGTATTAATCAAGCTTCCAGCGTTTGAGATTGTAGCATCAGAAGAGAAATTATACATCCATGCATCTCGATCAGTTTCATATCCTCTTGAATAGAGAGAAAATAAACCTGAGGGAGATTGATTGGGTTTGTTAGCTAATCCAAGAGGAGCAAGCGAATCAAAGTGATCATCACCGTGATCTAGCCAGTTGCCTTCTCTATCAGGTGAAAGTGTTATCCACTCAGGATCATGTTCCCTAAAAGAGACCAGAGAAGCCAGCTTCTGTTCTTGAGTCTTATACTCCCCAACGCTGAAATAGTGAATCGCTCCGCGCTCAGAGGAACGAGGATTTTTCACCAGCAGTGCTATAGCAATTGGAGCGCGAGATCCAGATCCAAAGACTTTGCCACCTTGTCGTTTCGATTCTTCGCCTTGTGTCCTCTGATTACCAAGCAAGTCAAAAACGTAAATGCTGCTAAATTCTTCAACGAAGCAACGGCGAACACCAGCTCCGGCTTCTGAACGTAGCCACCCCGCATTCGATACGAAGCATACCACTCCCTCATTTTGAATACGATCCGATGCCCACCGGAAAGCCTCAATGTAAGAATCCATTAGAGAATTCTTATTGACCGTCTTAACACTATCGGAATAGGTTTCACGAATACGGTTTTCCAAGCGAGGATAATGCTCATTTGCATTATTATCGTTCGCTGATTTCTGACCTGCGGAATAAGGAGGGTTTCCAATAATGACATGGATGGGAGCACGTTGTTGTTCCGTCACTCGTTCGGAGTTTCCAATAAACATCCTGTCATCGAGAGTGTCCTCATCTTCGCTCATTTGGAAAGTATCGGTGAGCACTGCTCCGGTGAAAGGTTCATAAGCTCCGTCCATTCGAGCATGATAAGCGTATTCAATGTTGACAACCATGATGTAATAAGCAAGCAGAAGAATCTCGTTCGAGTGCAGCTCATACTTGTACTTATGCTCAAGCTTATCCACGGGAATAAGTTCAGGATCGGAAATCAGCTCCGCCATATACGAGCCGGTTCCGGCGAAAGGATCAAGAATGTGGACTCCCTCCTCAGCGAGTCCGCAACCGAATTCCCTTTTGAGAACCCTGTCCGTGACATGAAGCATATAATCCACAATCTGCATAGGCGTATATACGATGCCGAGCTTCTGAGAAGTCGCTTTGAATGCCTTGCTAAAGAAATCGTTATAAAGGTCTTTGATGAGCTCTTGACGGTTTGAATCCGTGCGTGCAACCTGAGCACGTCTACGCACGGAATCATACAGGTCCTGCAAAGTCGGCTCACTGGAGGCGTCCAAGCCCGTGACACCATGGACCTTCAGAGTAGCCAGGAAGTTTTCAATAGCAACAGAGACCGGATTCGATTTCGCAAAAGTATAATCGCCAAACAATGCATCAAAAACAGGAAGAGTGACAATATGCTGAGCAATCATCTCCACAGCATCCTTTTCGGTGATGCCAGGATTCAGAGTGTTTTGAAGTCCTTTCAAGAAGGTGGCAAAATCTTCATGCACTTGCTGATTGTTATCTAAAGCGGTCTGAATCTGCTCAATATGCCGCTGAGCGATGCCGGCAACATCATCCGCCCACTCATCCCAGTAAATCCGCGTGCCGCATTTCTCTACAGCCTTCGCATAAACGGCTCTCTCGAGTTCATCGGATCCGTAGGAGAGCGCAAATTGCCCTTGGATGCCGTCATCCTGGTTCTCATTCTCATGGGGATTCGGCACCCCAATCTTATGACTTCCTCGACCATCCTGATTCTTCAACTTGGATGTGCGAAAGGGGATGGAATTCACATAAGCGTCCATACGCTCATCATGCGAACGCAAACCCTGAAGCACCTTCCAGACCACATCAAAGGTTTTGGACCTGCTCAAAGCATCCTCAGGAGACATGCCTTCAGGAATCGCGACTGGAAGAATGATGTATCCGAGCTCTTTTGATTCCCCCGTTTGCGAATTGATAAAAGTACGCATAGCGCGACCAACCGCTTGGACGACATCGACTTCGCTCTTCTTAGGAGCAAAGAAGATTACCGCATCCAGAGAAGGCACATCCACACCCTCAGCAAGGCAACGCGCATTGGTGAGGATTCGGCACTCGTTCTCATCCTTACCGCCGGCAAGCCAGTTCAACTTTTCTGAACGCTCTGATGAATTCATCGAGCCATCAACATGCTGAAGCTCACAGTTCAGTTTCAGGGTGTCACCGCTCGCTTCCTGATAATGTCTGACAACATTCGCGAAGACCTCATCCATTCTCTTCGATTCTTTAATCGTTGAGCAGAAACCAACAGCTCTATGCAAAGGTTGGATGTCCTGGCCTTCTATGATTCCAGACGTTTCCTGCTCAGCAGAAGAGTCGTTATTCAACTCTACCTTATTGATTAAAAGAAAATCAGGAGTCAACTCGTGGGAATCTTCCAGCTGGTTCAGCCTGGCCTGCGCTTCAACGCCATGGGTCGCCAAGCCCTTATAAGTGCCAATGATCTTCGCAGCATCATCAAGAGGAAGCTCTCCTCCATTCGAAATAATCTGCTGAATGGATGATGGAATACCATCCTCGTTCACTGCCAAAACGACGACACGATAGTCGCAAAGCAGCTTTTGCTCAACGGCAGTAGCGAAAGAGATACTGGCCGCAACCGGCCCATAAACACTCTCATCGTCCATATCACAGAGAACTGCTTCAGCGGCTTTCGCCTTTTGCTTGACTGATTCACCATAAATCTTCGGAGTCGCCGTCATATACAAACGCTTGGAAGCACGGATGCGGTCTCCATCATTGACTATTTGGAAGGCCGATACATCTGATTGCCTCATATCAACAGTGCGAATACCAGTGGTTCTGTGAGCCTCATCGCAAATGGCAAGATCGAATTCCGGCAGACCAAGATCTTGAGCATCCTGAATAACCTGCATACTCTGATAAGTGACAAACACCACAACCGTTGAATCCGGGCTTTTTCGCCGAATCGTTTGATATCGCTGGAGTAAAGACTGGGCATCGGTATTTGCCGGGTAATTCAAATCAAGAAGACTGTCAAGGATATCATCATTGTCTTTGGCTTGCTTGGACGCTTTCGCGTCAGAGCATACAACCAAAGCCCTCATCTTGCAGCGTGCCTGATTCGTCCACTCTCGCATTGCCTGCGAGACCAAAGCAATCGAAGGAGCAGCGAAGAGGATCAAACCTCCCTTAGCCCTTTCTTCTGCCAGCCGCAAAGACATCAATGTTTTCCCAGTTCCACAAGCCATAATCGCCTTGCAGCGATCATGCTTTTCGAAGGCCGCGTTGATTTGGTTAATCGCTTTGATCTGGTGAGGACGGGGGTCAAAAGTCTGCGTCTCAGCTTTTCTGTCTGTGAATAAATTCGACCAATCAAGATTTGACTCACTCATGGTCTGCAAGCCAATGATGTGAGTTTCCAACCCCTTGTTTTTCCTCATCCGCATAAAATTCTCGGCGAGCTGATTCGATATATTCGTTGCTGTGGAAAGCAACATACAACCCGTATAGCGGGAATCAGTTGCTACGGAGGCAATAAAAGTGCTGAGCTCCTCCCAAGTAAATTCGTGTTCCACATCGTATGCTTTGCACTGAATCGCCCAATATTTCCCCTCATTCTGCGTATCTTCAGCGATGATATCCACACCGGTATCAGTCTTGTAAGCAATCGGGCAGTCAGGGTCTGTGGCTTTCCAAACCCTTCCGATGAACTGTTGCATTTCGGGGTCATTCCGCAAGTACCAGCGTGAAACTCTTTCCCACAGCATTCCCTTTTGATGCTCCGTCTTCGCGTTTTGCTTGATATATTCGACGGCATCAAAAACTGTTTTAATGGAAGGGATTACATCATCTGTGACTGGAGTGCTCATAATCGTAACCATACCCGTTGCAAAGGATTGGAAGAAGACCCTCAACACAATCAGATATGCAGTATCTAGTCAACTGCCTTCGCCTCTTAGCTTGAGCCGATTCCCTTTGTAAATTTTCCTCTTCCCACAGGGCTAGTTCAACCTCCCAGTAACAGTCATGCGCTAAAATCTGCCCTAGACAGAACCTTTTGGAATCATGGGAACAGGAAATATGGCAACCACGGAAAACGGAATGCATATTGAGCCGAAGGGCCAGCTGACTCAGGCGGCGAGCGGGGTGCGCATATACGACACCGCGCATCATAAGGTCATGGATTTTCGGCCGGTCACGCCGGGCAAGGTGACCATGTACGTGTGCGGGGCCACTGTCCAGGCTTCCCCGCATGTGGGGCATGTGAGGGCCGGGGTTTCCTTTGACGTGATCCGCCGCTGGTTCATGAAGCTGGGCTACGAGGTCACTTTCGTGCGCAACGTGACCGACATCGATGACAAGATCCTGGACAAGGCCGCCGCCGACGGACAGAACTGGTGGGCCCGGGCCTACTACTACGAGCAGGAATTCTCCCAGGCCTACCGCGTTTTGGGCGTCCTCACCCCTACTTACGAGCCGCGAGCGACCGGGCACGTCACCGACATGGTGGACCTGGTCCAGCGGCTGATAGACCGCGGCCACGCCTACCTCATTCCCAACCCTGACGGCTCGCCTTCCGGCAATGTCTACTTTGACGTCCCCTCCTGGCCCCATTACGGCGAACTGACCCATCAACAGGCCGGCACTCAGGCGACTGGCGACGAATCCGCCCGCATCGCCGACGCCATGGGCCCCTCCGTGGACGCGGCCGGAGAAGACAAGTACAACCCGGCCGATGAGGCCGACTTGTCGGAAGAAAAGCATGACCCCCGCGATTTCGCCCTCTGGAAGGCCTCCAAGGATTCCGACCCCCTGACCGCCCGTTGGCGGACCCCCTTCGGGACCGGCCGGCCGGGCTGGCACCTGGAGTGCTCGGCCATGAGCCACCGCTACCTGGGCGATGAGTTCGACATTCACGGAGGCGGCCTGGATTTGCGTTTCCCCCACCACGAAAACGAGATGGCCCAATCCCGCGCGGCGGGCTGGGGTTTCGCCCATTACTGGATGCACTCGGCCTGGGTCACCCAAAAGGGTGAAAAGATGAGCAAATCCTTGGGCAATGGCCTCTCCATCCCGGTCGTGCTCAGCCAATGCACCCCCTGGATGGTCCGTTACGCCTTGGCAACCGTCCAATACCGGTCCATGCTGGAATGGAGCCAGCAGACCATAGCGGAAGCCCAAAGCGCTTACTCCCGCATCAGCAACTTCCTGGATCACGCCGGAGCGGCGGTCGGCCAGCCCAGTCGCCAGGAAGTGACATCTTACCCGGCAGACCAGCTTCCCCAGGATTTCATCGCGGCCATGAACGATGACTTCAACGTCTCCACCGCCCTGGCTGCCGTCTTCAGCTCCATCCGCTACGGGAACACGACCATGAACGACCTGGCCACCCTGCCGGAAGGCTCCGAGCGGGATCAGGCGATCACCTTGCTGAAAGAAAGCCTGCTCCTGGTGCGGGCCATGCTGGACGTCTTCGGCCTTGACCCCCTGGACCCCCAGTGGCTGCCAGGAGGGGACGGCTTCCCCGCTCAAGCTGAGGACTCCGCCCAGGCAGATAAGACCTCCGGCGCTTCCAGCTCCCAGACCAGCAAGGTTTTGGACAGCCTCATCCGCTCCCAGCTGGATCAGCGGCAGGCCGCCCGCAAGGCGAAAGACTTCGCCAGGGCCGACGCCATCCGCAATTCCCTGGCCGCAGCCGGCATCAGCATTGAAGATGGCCCCCAAGGGTCCAGCTGGAAATTCCATGAATCCTAAGCGCACATCTCAAAGACAATCCCCCTAGCTATCCCCCAGAAGCTTTAGAATAGGACATTATGGCAGCATTTTCCTCACTTACCGACCGTTTGACCGGAGCTTTCAAGAACCTGCGTTCCAAAGGCAAGCTCACCGAATCCGACATTGACGGCACCATCCGCGAGATCCGCCGCGCCCTGCTGGACGCCGACGTCTCCTTGGACGTGGTCAAGTCCTTCACCGCCCGCGTGCGGGAACGGGCCCTGGGCGAAGAAGTCAACAAGGCCCTCAACCCGGCCCAGCAGGTGGTCTCCATCGTCAATGACGAACTGACCCAAATCCTGGGCGCAGGAGTGGACCGGCCGCTCAATTTCGCCAAGAATCCGCCCACCATCATCATGCTGGCAGGTCTGCAAGGCGCCGGTAAGACCACCCTGGCCGGCAAGCTGGGTTACTGGCTCAAAGACCTGGGTCACACCCCCCTGCTGGTCGCGGCCGACCTGCAACGACCCAACGCCGTCACCCAGCTGCAGGTGGTAGGCGAACGGGCTGGCGTGCCTGTTTACGCCCCTGAGCTCGGCGTCCAATCCTCTTCCTCCGACGTGGTCTCCCCCGGCCAAGCGACCGGGGACCCGGTCAAAGTGGCCCGCGGCTCCATCGAAGTGGCCAAGCAGAAGCTGTATGACGCGGTCATCATCGATACCGCCGGCCGCTTGGGCGTGGACGAAGAACTGATGAAACAGGCACGCGATATCCGCGACGCCGTCCACCCCAACGAAATCCTCTTCGTCATCGATGCCATGATCGGTCAGGACGCGGTCCGCACAGCCAAGGCTTTCGATGAAGGCGTCGATTTCACTGGCGTGGTCCTGTCCAAACTGGATGGCGACGCCCGAGGCGGTGCCGCCTTGTCTGTGGCCTCCGTCACCGGCAAGCCCATCCTCTTCTCCTCCACAGGCGAAGGACTCAAGGATTTCGAGGTCTTCCACCCCGACCGCATGGCCTCCCGCATCCTGGATATGGGTGACATCCTCACCCTGATCGAGAAGGCCCAGAAGCAGTTTGACGAGGAAGAAGCCCGGCAGGCGGCCGAAAAGATGGCCGAAGGCAGCTTCAGTCTGGATGATTTCCTGGCCCAGCTCCAGCAGGTCCGTCAGCTGGGGTCCATGAAGAAACTGCTGGGCATGATTCCTGGCATGTCCCAATACCGCCAGGCCATCGACCAGTTCGATGAGCGCGAGGTGGACCGCACCGAAGCCATCATCCATTCCATGACCCCCCAGGAGCGCCGCCACCCGGAAATCATCGATGGCTCCCGCCGCGCCCGCATCGCTTATGGTTCCGGCGTGACCGTGGCCACGGTCAATGGTCTTCTGCAACGCTTCGAGCAGGCCGCCAAAATGATGAAACGCATGACCAACAAAGGCGGCATGGGACTTCCCGGCATGCCCGGCGGCAATTCCCCCCGCAAGGCCAGGAAGAATAAGAAGAAAGGCAGGAAATCCGGCGTCTCCGGCAACCCTATGAAGAGGGAGGCCGAAGAGCGGGCTTTGAGGCAGAAGCTGGGCGGCCGGTCCAGCGCGTCCGCCTTCATGAAGAAGCCGCAGAATCCCGCCCTTCCCGCTGGGATCCCCAACGACATCGACCTGGATAAGGTCGATCTGAGCCAACTGGGCGACCAGCTGGGCGGGCTTAACATCCCCGGTCTGAACTAATCGGATTTCAGACCGGTTCAGACCAGATCAGACCTGCTTCCAGACAGGATTTCAGACCGGCTCTCTGGCTGACTCCGGTCGGCTTCGGCCGGTTTCATCCACTCAGCAAGAAAGGGGGATGGTTTCCATGGTCTCAATGTCCCAGGAAAACCCTTCTCAGAATTCGAAGAACACTTTGAGGAAGCACAAAAGCGGCAAGAAAAGGAGCCCCGTGATCGTTTGGATTCTCCTCGTTCTCATAGCCGTCTGGATGAGCCTGCATTTCCTGCCGACTCAATACGAGCGGTACCGACCCATTCCGGATGTGACGGCTTTGATCAGCCTGCTGATTGTTCCGCTGGTCATCCTCTTCTTCGTGGCCGTCAGTCATCGGTCTTTCTGGCAAAGTCTGGTGAGTCTGATTCTGATAGCCATCAACCTGGTCTGGTCGATCGGATATGTCACCCCCTTGCCCCGACAGGTCAGCACGATTTTCTCCATGCCGGCGCAAAACAGCGCCGCTTCCCCAAAGCAAGCGGCGGGCCAGACGGCCTCGGTGACCGTCATGACCCTCAACGGCCGCTATGGACGGGCCGACGCCTCCAGCATCGTCCACGCCGTGGAGCAAAACCATGTGGACGTGCTCTGCATGCAGGAAGTGACCGAAGACCTGGTCAAGCGGCTGGATCAGGATGGTCTGACCGCCCGGCTTCCTTACTCCCAGCTCGGCGAATCCGGGGAGAACGACAACGGCGGCTTCAACGCCATCTGGACCCGCCAGGCCCCGGTGGAGTCTCACCCCGCCTCCCTGCCCATCGCATCTTCCAATGTTCCCACTGCCACCATCTTCGTTGGCAATCAGCCTGTTCTCTTCGCCTCGGCCCACCCCATGTCCCCCGGCCGTGGCGGTCAGGCCTGGCAGCAGAGCCTGAGTTCTCTGGGCGCTTTCGGCCGGCTTAATAACCCCCTCCTTGCCAACCGCACGCAAGTGACCTCCCAAGTGGTCATGGGGGACCTCAACTCCAACCTCCACCACACAGCCCTGAGGGACGTGCTCAAGGCCGGCCTGACCGACTCGGGTTATCAGCTGCATAAGGGAATGAATCTCAGCTTCCCCGCTTCCTGGCCCCTCTTCCCCGCTTTAATCGAGATAGACCATGTGCTTTACGCAGGTGGAATCCATGCGACTTCCCTCAAAACCGTGGCCATCCCCCACACCGACCACAAGGCTTTGATCGGGACCCTGGCTTTAGAGGTTTAGTCTTCAGGCGGCGAGACCACCCCCGTCAGGCGACGGTCTTTTCGCGGGCCCGCGGCCCTGAGCGATGAAGGTAGAGCCAGGCGATGACCGCGAGAACCGCCACCAGACCCCAGGCTGCCCCATAGAAGAGGCTGCCGGAATGCGCCACATGGGGGGGTTGACCGACCTGGCCGACGACCTTTTTCTGGAAGGCGAAAGCCGGCAGGGACGTGGTCAGGGGAATGAAAATGGCGCTGGCCAGCGCCTCCACCATGATGGAGGCGCTGGCCATCTGCTCGATGGTGATCGAGTCATCCACTTCCGGCTCTTCGAAAAAAACATTCATGGTGTCAATATAAGTGATCCCCATGCCGATTCCACAGGCGGTCCACAGGCAAATCACCGCAATCCTCGCTTGGGCTGCCGGCAAAGAGGACAGGACGAGGCCGACGGTCAAAAGACCGCACAAGGCCAGGACCCCCACCCCGATGCCGGCCCGCAGCCGATAGACCCTGGCCGTCGACGCCGGCTTCAGTCCGCAAAGCAAGCCCATGACGGCCCATCCCAAGCCGCCGGCAAGCTCGATCCATCCCATTTGGGCGGAATTCGCATGGAAAAGGTCGTGGGCGGTCAAAGTCACCAGCTCGTTCGCCGAAAAATATGAAGCCGTCAAAAAGAACATCCCGGCCAGGGCCCGTTTGCGGGGAGCGGCCTGCCAGAAAGTTCCTGCCGGCATCAGGTACACGGTCACCCAGCCAAGAATCGCCAATCCCAACAGACCGAGAAGATACTTGCCGATTCCCTGCAGGGGGACGATGGTCAGAAAGATTCCCAAGCCAGCGCCGAGGGCGGCGGAAAATGGAAGCGGGGCCTTCTTCGTTTTCTGTCGGGATCTCAGGTTCGCGGCGACAATGAAACGGGCGATGAGGAGGAAAGGCAGGTACAGGAGCATGGCCCACCGCCAGGAGAGGAGATGCGTGACCCAGGCGGCGTAAGTGGGGCCGACCAGGGATGAGATCACCCAGCTGGCCGAAGAGAAGGCCAGAGTCAGCTGTCGTGCCCGACCAGACAGGCCTAAAGCGACCGCCCCGATCGAAGTCATGGCCAGGGCCGAGCCGGCGAAGCCACGAATGACAAGCCCTGATAAATATAAACCGATATTCGGCGCGGTCGCGGAGACGATGGCCCCGGCGCATAGGATCAAAGTCATGACCAGAAGCAGACGGGGAAGCTGGTACCGTTGCAATAGGGCGGCCCCAAAGGGAAGTCCAAGCATGGCGACGATGGATGACACCCCAGTGATCAAGCCATAAAGGTGCCGGGCTCCCAAGTCAGCGGACATGATCGGAAGAATCATCTGATTAAGATAGGACTGCATGCCGCCTATAAGCTCAAGGATTATGACGGCCAGGGCAAGCACGAGTTCCCTTTTCTTATTAACCATGATTTGACCTTTCGGCTCATTTTTTGGATTGAAATATCAACGGCTCAGGTTTCGACTCGCTCTCATTGAATTTACTGGCATAAGTCTCAACATCCTCTATGGTATTCGATAAAAATAGCTTATCCCCTTATGACATATATGCGAACAGCAAGAATCACTCCGAATACAATCGTGAGTGCGTTGAAAATGATTCCTAACACGGTGATATTACTATAAAGGTTCGGCACGAGTAGGAAGACGATACCAAAACAAGCGTAAAGTGCACGAATAATGGTATCCACGCTTCCCAAGCGATTATGGTCATACAAGCTGAAAAGCATTTTGCTGAAGTAATTCCCTGAGATGCCAATAATAACAAAGCCCATAGTGAAGGCAAGGACCTTCGCTGGGATCCACGGCACAATAAAAACCATAAGTAGCGCGGCCCCAGAAATGATATAATCCCAGCAGAAGAAGTGTGTGGGTTTGATTTTAATTAAAGGCGCACACAGCGACCCAACCAAATCAGCTCCCTGCTGTATGGCAAGCACTAAGCCAAGCCATTTCACATCCACATAAATGCTGACGAGATAAAGAGGAGCAAGTGCAATCAAAACATCCAGGGCGCCACTGAGAAAAGCTTCACACACGATGATTGCTGATGGCACACGCTGAGCAGAGAAGTAACGGACTGAATCGATAAGATGGTCCTTAAACGTAAATGCAGACACGCCCACCTTACTAGTGGAATCGTGCTTTTCCTCAGATTTTCTGCCGATTTGCGTAGCTGAAATTTTCATCCTCCAGAAGAAAAAAATCCCCGCCACAAAGAACGGAATGCTCACATTGAGCACAACGAAATACGTAACCACGCCAAGAAGTAATGATGCTGCAAAAATTCGACGCAATATTGAGAATATTGCCCGTAAAATACTGAATATCTACGGATTTCTCAATAAGATCTTCATCGTCATCTAATGCCTGCGGCACGATACTCGTGTCAAGAGCCCCTATAACCGTGCTCACGCAATAGAAAAGAAAATTCACCATACACAGCACAGCGACAGGTACGCGCATGTACAAGCATGCCGCAATAAGCACGACTAAAACCACATAAATACTTTGACATGCAACCAGCCAGTTTTTCTTATGCTCAATCCTGTCAATCGCATGCCCGAAGAGGAATCCAAACATAGCCGGCAGTAGCGCAACCAACGTAAAAGTTGACAGCGAACCCGCAGTAATATGATAAACCGCAACCAGCCCAACAGAGACCGCTATCGCATAAAAGCTATCCGCAATATTGAGAAAGCTCTTCCCTAGGATGAGCTGGCGGAAATTATAAGGGAAATCATGCACTCGCGCTACGATTGATATCATATTTCTCCACTCCCCACGTCAATATATCGATTTGTATGCAATTCCAATCATTGTTAAGTCCCGTAAGCATCGCAAAAACCTTATAACTGATAAGACCTGCGGCCATAAGTGTGACTGGCGCAATCACACTTGTCTTTATCTCATCGGGGATAAGGTGATCATCTGTAATTCGATTCTCAGCGTAAAATGTTCTCAGGTTAAGAGTAGTTCCAGGAATTATGCACGCATAATTTATTACAGTTGACGCATATGACCCTGCAATAAACGGTATCCTATTCTGCTCCGATAAATCATCAAACCAATAGTCAATCTCTTGTGGTGTATCGGCGCCACAAATAGCAAGGTCAAAGTCACCGTTTTGATATATCTCTTCCAAATCCGCTTCCGATATAATCTTTTTATTTAGAATAGAAATTTTGGTATTCCCTATAGATTCAAGATACCTTAGTGCAGATTCAATTTTAGGGAGTTTTATATCGCTGGTCCCATAAACCGTTTGGCGCGTGAGGTTTGACTCATCAACGACATCGAAATCAACAAGAGTAATCTTTCCAACACCTAATCGTGTCAATGATTCCGCAATCGTTCCGCCGATCCCTCCAATTCCCACAATTAATACAGAGCTATCAAAAAGCCTCTGTTGATACTTCGATGGAGAAATATTGCGACTTTCATCGATCCATTCAAAAAAATTTATATTTCGCAAGTAACGCGTATCCGTATATTCATTATCTGTTACCAATCCCATACTTTTAAACTTCTCAAGCTCTTCAGCCCTTGCATCCCTCTCAAGGTTATTTGAAAGAAGTAAAAATCGATTTCTTGGGGTGTCAGCGATTTCACGCGTAAGACTGGAATTGCCAAATCCAAAGTAAATTTTCTTATCTTCAGCATAGGGCTGAAGCGTCCTCTTAATTTTAGTCATCTTGATCCCTCACAAAATAATTGTTAAAATTGGGTGCCTTCGAGGATTCCTTGGAGGCACCCTGCGATTGCTTTGCGTCATTTAACGACCGCCGACACGATAACGCATTTTTACCACCGTCTTTATTAATATTGCATACATCTTAAGCAAACTCTTTTTTTTTTTTCAAATGCAACACGCCGTATATAATCACGAATATTTAAATATTCTTTTACAATTCAAACCTGAATGGTAAGTTTGGTGATAATCCATCACAATGACTTGCCCCAATACAGCACATGGCCGAGGAATCAATTGATGCTTATATACTAAAAGATGTTGCTAGGTATTTTCTCCTTTGCATCTGCTTTAATGGAGCGGAATCCATGCCTCTGTATTTTAGACTGTTATAGTTATTTATTAAAGCTTCCTCACCACAATTCAATCTTCACTATGAAAACGCGCTGTTATAAACTCTGTAAAGTTAAACTATCAATGAGAGCCAAGCCATAAATTCATTATCTTCTCTCTTCCGGCTAAGCATTCATCGAAGAATCCGCAATTCCAACGGGAATATCGTGCTCATTCAGTTGGTCAATCATTTAGTTATCAGGAGATTCAAAAGCCCCACTACATCTCTGAAGGTTGAAACAGAAGAAGTAGTGGGGCTTTCTGAGACTTTTTGAAGCTTAGCGGCGCACGTCCATGATGTCCACCCGCACGTTGTGGTCGGCTATCGCCTGGACCACGGTGCGGATCGCTGTGGCGGTGCGGCCATGACGGCCGATCACGCGACCGATGTCTTCCGGATTCACTCGCACGCGAATCAGCTCGCCGCGGGCGTTCTGGAAGGACTTCACCGACACGTCATCGGGAAAATCAACGATATTGCGAATCAGGTGTTCGACCGCTTCAGTCACCATGGTTACTCAGCCTTTTCCTCGGTAGCCTCAGCGGACTCATCGGCGGCTTGCGCAGCAGACTCTTCCGCTTCCTTTTCAGCCTTGGCCTTGGCCTTGGCTTCAGCTTCGGACTTGGCGGCCTTCAGCTTCTGGGCCTTGTCCTCGGCGGCCTTCACGCGAGCTTCGGCGTCGGGACCGGATTCAGCGACCTTCAAAGTGCCTTCGGCACCAGGAAGTCCCTTGAACTTCTGCCAGTCACCGGTGATCTCGAGCAGCTTGTGCACGGGATCGGAGGGCTGTGCGCCCACGCCGAGCCAGTACTGAGCGCGGTCAGATTTAATCTGAATCAGGGAAGGCTGCTTGTTGGGATCGTAGATGCCGATCTCCTCAATAACCTTGCCGTCGCGCTTCTTACGCTGATCGACCACTACCACGCGATAGAAAGCATAGAACTTCCTACCCATGCGCTTCAAACGAATACGTGTTGCCAAAATGGCGCTCCTTGTATCTTTAGGGCGCGGGAGCACTCCTTATGTGGGGCATAAGGAACCCTTCCGCATGAACCCACGTCCTCAGGCAGATTGAGGGCTCCCTCGGACGCGATAACACTGACATTATACGGGAGGCGATGGATTTCGCGGACGCCCGATCATCGCCCTATCACGAGGATTCTGTAGCATGGGGGTATGAATGACGACAGGGAACTTCTGCGGGTCTGCCGCATCGGCCGGGCCCAAGGGCTCAAAGGCGAAGTGAACGTGCGAGCCTTCACCGACGACCCCGGCAGGCGCTTTTCGGCCGGGTCCCGGCTGATCAGCAAGGACGGACGGACTTTCACCGTGGAGAAGTCCCGGAATTTCAAACAGCGTTGGATCCTCAAATTCGACCAGGTCCCCGACAGGACCGCGGCCGAGGCCCTCAACAGCCTGACCCTTTACATCGACGCCAAGGCCGAGGCAGATGGGTTCGTCCCCGCATCCGGCTCGGCATCCGACGTCGGTCTCACGTCAGGTCCCGTGACCGGTCCCGACGCCGGCTCCGCCGAGGATGATCCCAGCCAGGACGATGATTGGTATCCCGACCAACTGATCGGCCTGGAAATCCTGCAAGTGGACGATTCAGCGGCGGCCAAGGCGGCCGACTATGACGGGGTGGAAGCTCATCTGATCGGCCACGCCAGCGACCTGGACCTGGACTCCCCCCAGACCCTGCTCCAAATCGAACTGACCGACGGGAGGAAGGTCCTCCTGCCTTTCGTGGAAGAGCTGGTCCCCATCGTCGACCCGGATGAAGGCTATATCCTGATCGACCCCCCTGCCGGTCTCTTCGACCTGTGAAACACACGAGACCCGCGAGATCCTGGAATCTACGAGACCATAAAATCCGCGAAATCAGAGAAATCCATGAAAGCGAACACCATGCTCATTGACATCGTCTCGGTCTTCCCCGAGTATTTCGATTCCCTCAGCCTCAGCCTGCTCGGCAAGGCGCAAGACAAGGGCATCATCCAGGTGCGCACCCATAACCTGCGCGACTGGGCCCATGACGTCCACCATTCCGTGGACGACACTCCGGTCGGAGGCGGGGCCGGCATGGTCATGAAGCCGGAAGTCTGGGCCGAATGCCTGGACGACCTTCTGGACTCCCCGGCTGAAGAAAGCCAGGAGAGTCGGCAGGGCCAAGAAGGCCAGAAGAACCAGCAGAGCCCCGCCCCCATCCTCATCCTGCCCAATCCATCCGCTCCTCTTTTCAGCCAGAAGGACGCCACCGAGCTTTCCCGGGCGGAGCACCTGCTTTTCGGCTGCGGCCGCTACGAGGGTTATGACGCCCGCCTTCCCCTCTACTACCGGAAACGGGGGCTGAACGTGCGTGAATATTCCATCGGCGATTACGTGCTCAACGGGGGCGAGGTGGCGGTCAGCGTGATGATTGAGGCCATCACCCGCCTGATTCCCGGCTTCATGGGCAACTCGGACTCCATTGTGGAGGAGTCCTACACCGGATCCGACGGCCTTTTGGAGCACGACCAGTACACCAAGCCTTCCCAGTGGCGAGGCATGGACGTCCCCCCGATCCTTCTCAGCGGGGACCACGCCAAAGTGGACCGCTTCCGCCGGGACCAGGCTTTGGAGAAGACCTCCCGCATCCGGCCCGACATCATCCAGGCCTTGGATTGCCAGCGTTTGGATAAGGCCGATCGCAAAACTTTGATCTCCTTGGGCTGGGAAGTTTCCGGAGACCACCCCCGCCGACTCTCGTAGACTCGCCCGGTTCGCCACCGGCTTAGCCTAGGGTTCCCTTTTATCGAGGCCGCCTCCTTCTGCTTATTGAGGCAAGTTTCAAGGGATGCGCGCCGTCCACGAGGGGTCTTCGTATCTGAGCCGGCTCAGTTCGTCGGCTTTTTCTTTTTCCGCCGACCCAATGGAACCAATCCTCGCCTGAGGCAGCCGCTTCAGAAGGTAGTCCCGCAAGGCGGCCATGATCTCCTGCCTGCTCAGGCCAGTTTGGGATTTCAAAGGGTCCACTCGTTTGGCGGCTGATTTGACCGCCTTGTCCGCGCTTTTCTCCTGGGAGATCTTCAACACCTGGGTCATGAGATTGGCGTCCATGTCGTAAGCCATGGTCACATGGTGGAGGATGCAGCCCGGGCCACCATCCACCGGCCGGAACCGTCTTTGGGCCGCTCCCCCGATCTTCCCCTTGGCTGAGGCCAGATCATTGATTCCTTGGTAGAAGAGGTACAAGCCCAAGGATTTCAAGGCTTCCACCAGCCAGGAATCACAGAGGCGGTAAGACTGAGCCACGGTCATTCCTTGGGCAAAATCAAAGGGAAGATAGAGGGAGTAAGTGATGGTATTCCCCGGCTGGATGAACATGCTCCCGCCCCCGGTCAGACGGCGGACAACCTTGAAACCCTTCTCCTGGGCCAGCTTTGTATGGACGGAGCCGGAGAGGGACTGATGGAGGCCGATGACCACGGCGTTTTCGGACCATTCCCACAAACGCAGACAGGGTCCGATTCGATTGGAGGCCACGGATTCAGCCAAGGCTTGGTCCAGGGCCATCTGGTGAGGGGCATCCCAGGCCTTGTCGGGAGGGATGACGGTCAAAGGCAGCTTCAACCAGCGCGGGTCCAGTCCGGTTGACACGCCGGAAACATCCTCTTTTGGCCGTCTTGGCTGTTCTGACGGCCCTGGCTGCGCTGACATCCGCAATCGTTCCGGCTGCTTCAGCAACCTCGACTTCGATCTCTCTCCAGTGATTCCTTGAGCCGCCTGGCGAGCGCGTTCACAGGCCTGACAGATCCCTTCCGCTGTCAGACCCAGGAAAAGGACCCCTTGGGACCGCCAATGATCCATCCGGGTCTGGAGGGAATCGCGCAAATCATCCCCCTGGTGAACATCGTCCGCGGCGAGCCTTTCAAGCCTGTCAGACTGACGATGCGGCTCAAGTAGTCTTTCATCCAAGACCCGGGCATCCAGAATTCCGGCCAAATCAGCCAGAACGGAGTCAGGCTCATCCGTCCCCTCGATGAAGAAATCCCCCTCGATCCTGCTTTCCCAGGAAAGGTCGCCGGAGCCGGGCCCATAATGGTCACCCCCAAGAAGGACCACGGAGACCAGTTTGCCACCGGGCTCCTTGAAATCGCCCCGAAAAGTCTTCATTTATTTCTCAATGCCCATCCGGCTCAGGCACCAGGAGTTCTCGCGGGACACTTCCTCCCAGACCTTATAGCGCCCACTGACCCCGCCATGGCCGGCCACCACTTCGATGGAGGCGAAGGCGTCGGCCCCAACTTCCGGCTCCTGCAGGCGGGAGAGCCACTTGAGCGGCTCCACATACAGGACCCGGGTGTCGTTCATGGAAGTAGTGATGTAGATCTGAGGGAAATGATCCGTGCCGAAGGCCGCCCGCCGTTCCTGGGCGGTCATCACGTTCTCGTAGGGGGTGTAGGCCTTCATATAGCGATAGACCTGAGGGTCGTGGAGGGGGTCTCCCCACTCGTCCCATTCGGTCACAGTCAGAGGCAGGGAGGGGTCGAGGATGGAGTTGAGGGCGTCCACAAAAGGCACATCGGCCTCGATTCCCGAGTAAAGGAAAGGAGCCTGATTAGCGACCGCCCCCATAAGGAGGCCGCCGGCGGATCCCCCGTTCGCCACCGTGGTCGCCGGGCTGATCCAACCTTGGGACTGCAAGGCGGCGGTCACATCCACGAAATCGTTGAAAGTATTGACTTTCTTGAGCCGTCGCCCCTGCTCGTACCAGGCCCTGCCCAGCTCTCCGCCGCCGCGGACCTGGGCCTCCACGCGCAGCACTCCCCGGTCCAGGAAGCCGAGGCGGGCGATGCCAAAGGCTGGGTCCGAGCTGGACCCGTACGAGCCGTAAGCGGTGATGAGGCAAGGAGAGGACCCATCCTCGGGGAGCTCAGAGGCCCCAGAGCCTTCGGAGACTTCAGAGATTTCAAGGACCTCAGGAACCTCGTTTTTCGGGACCAAATCGGTCGAGGTCTTGCCCTCTTTACGCCAGACCGCGGCCGCGGCCCGGGCGGCCTGGTCCAGGTTGGGGGCCTCAATGACAGAGTCGGTCCTGCCGCAAGCCAGAGGTCGGCCGTCCGACCCGCAGGCCCGGTCCATGGCCGGAACCAGACCCTTCTTCCAAATGAGGGCGACAGGGATCAGCTGCCCGTCGCGGGCCTTGACCCATATCCTCCGTTCGGCGTAATCCTCCTGCCGGTAATTCCTGAC
Source organism: Parascardovia denticolens DSM 10105 = JCM 12538 (assembly GCF_001042675.1). Lineage (NCBI taxonomy): Bacteria > Bacillati > Actinomycetota > Actinomycetes > Bifidobacteriales > Bifidobacteriaceae > Parascardovia > Parascardovia denticolens. The sequence goes on along the minus strand of NZ_AP012333.1, from coordinate 415,207 downwards.
AGTCGCCTCTTTGAGCAGCTTGTCTTCCCCGGTGGCCGGATTGTAAGAACGCAGCTGGCCCGGATGGGTGTAAGAGCTGAGCGAATAGCGCACGGCCGGGGCCTCATAGGAAGGGTTGCCCCCGAATCCGATGGAATACACGGCCTGCGGGTCTTCCCCCTTCAGCTCGGTCAGATTCCACGGCCGGGCCAGCAGGTAATCCATCAAGGCCTCTTCCTTGGTCTCCACGGCGATGTGCAGGAGACCGCCTTCCCGGTAGGAGAAGTCGACGAAATCCTTGTAAATCCCGATTCCTCCGACCGAAAGCCCTACCCCTCCTTGGAGGATCTCGGGGTTGACCGGATCGTTCCAGGGGGTGGTCACCGGCAGGCGACGATGGTCGTCGGAGGCCTTCTCGCAGCCGTAATCCGACCCACGGGCGATGCAGACCCCATCCCCCAGCCGGTAAGGGGCCGGGGTCGAAGCCATGTTGATCAGGTCCACCTCGAAATTGGGGGTGTTGACGTTATGGGTCACCACGGCCACGGGGATGTTCCCCTCCTGGTCCGTGCTCACCACCGAGACCAGGTCCTCCCGGCCTTTGCTCGCGAGAATCCCGCGGACATTCTCGAATTTGGCGAAAGCGACGTCATACTCAACCTCGTCTTTGCGGGAGATGAAAGGCATGAAAGCCCCTTCGGGATTCTCCACGTCCAGGAAGAGCACTTCGTTGGTGGTCTTGGAACCGGTCTCGATGACGATCAAGGATTCGTCGAAGGAAAGGCCGACCGAGCACCAGAAACGTTCGTCGCCTTCGTGGTAGACCTCAACATCGTCAGAAGCGGGGGTGCCCACCTTATGCCGCCAGATGGAGCAGGGCCTCCAAGCCTCGTCCACCCGGGTGTAGAAGATCCAGGCCCCGTCTGGGGTCAGGCAGGCGTTGGCGCTGATTCCTTCCAGGACGTCGTCCAGCTGTCGGCCCGTGGTCAGGTCCCGCATGCGGCAGGTATACCTTTCATCGCCGGTCGTATCAACCAGGTAGATCATCCACCGGCCGTCATCGCTCAAATCGATGCCGCCCGACCGGAAGAAGTCCTGCCCTTCGGCCTCCTTGTTGGCATCGAAGACCACCTCCTCCCCCGGCAAGGGGGTCGTGTCCCCGGGCTGGATGACCGGCGGGTCCCAATCATCGGTGGATCTGACCGGCACCCGGCAGGAGGTCCCGTACTCCTTCCCCTCCTGGGTGCGGCTGAAGTACCAGTAGCCGTAAAGACGGACGGGCACGGACATGTCGTCCTCCTGCACATGGTCCTTCAGCTCCTGGAAGAGGGTGGCGGCCAAAGGTTTGAGGCCGGCCAGGCGATGATTGGCATAGGCGTTCTGCCCGGCCACGTATTCCTGGACCTGGGGCGATTCCTTTTTCCGCAGCCATTCGTACTGGTCCACGAACTCGTCCCCGTGCATGCGCCGGACCTGAGGGGACCGGGCAGGGATCGGAGGGGTGGCCCGCTCGGCCTGGTCCGCCATCCCGCCCATCTTTTCGTCGCTGGTCATCGTGCCTCCCTTATGCCGTCTTCCCTGATCATTTGTCCCTTTCCTCCACATATTTCTGCAGGTAAGGGAGCATGGATTTCATGAGGCTGATCCCCGTGGGCCCGTAAAAAATGGGCACCTCGGCCAGCAGGTCCTCGGTGGCCCCCGAAGGGGCTTGGAATTTCTGGGACAGGCCGGCTTCCTTCCTGCTCAGCTGACGGATGCCGATGGCCAGGATACGGCCCGGAAACATGCGGGTCAGCCGGGCGTAGGTGGCCGGGTCCTTCTGCCCGTCATCCCCCAGGAGGATGAACTTCATCCGGGGGAAGTCGCTCATCAGCTGTTCCACGAATTCCAGCTTATGCTGGACCCCGCCCGGGATGAAGGTCTTGGGGCGGGGGTCGAAGTCGCGCAGGAGGAGGGGGCCGTCCGGGAAGCCGAACCGGGAGATGAAGGAACGGATGGTGGTCTCCACGTTCCAGGGTGAGGTCGACAGGTAGAAGAAGGGGGCCCGGGGGAAGAGCTCCTTGAGCTTGGTGTAGAAGACGGCCATGCCGGGCACGGAGGCGCGGGAATGGGGGCTGACCAGGAAGAAGTTGTAGACGGCCTTGAGCAGGCTGGGAACCTGCGAGACCAGGATGGTGTCATCCACGTCGGAGATGATTCCCACGCGCGTATCGGCCGGGTAGATGTAGACCGGGGCCTGTACCGCCTTACGGCCACGGACCTTGTAAGAGGCCACGTGCTCCCCCGGCGTCAGCTCCCGTTTGGCGATCAGGTCCAGGTAGCCATGGGCGTCGGAGACGATGGAATTGCTGCCCAGATCGGCGGATCCATCCAGAGGGTTGAAAAGCTCGGAGCTGCCGATTTGGGCCGTGTGCACCGGGGCGTCGTCGATCTTCATCCGCACCAGGGTGCGGGGGGCCGGGAGCATGAGCATGTTGCGGATGCCCAAAGACACGGTGTCCGCAGGGGCCAGGTGCTTCATGCCCAGGACGGTCCGGCAGATGAGGCGCACATATTTCGTGGTCCCGTAGCCCACGTAGGGAGCCACGCGAGGGGTCCAGCCCACCCGCCTGGCCACGGACCGGCCGACGGTCTGCCAGAAGCCGAATCCCCAAGTGACGACCGTGCGGATGGTCTGCAGGGGGAAGGACCTGTCCTTCCGCCTTTCGGTCTGGGAGAGGGAGTCAACGGCCGTTTCCGTCCGTTTGACGATGATGGGGATGGTCTCCATCGTGTCGGCAGGGGGTTCCTGGTCGGCCGCCCTTTCCTCTTGGGCGAATTCCTGGTCCGTCTTCAAGGCGTCCTGACGCAGGCGGGAAAGTTTGGCCTTCCTGACCGAGGCCGGCTCCAGCCGCTGGCGGAAGTCCTGGCCTTCCTGAGGCTTTTCAGTCCCCAGAGGAGATGAGTTTGGCATAATGATCACCGTCGAGAAGGTCAGGGTCTTCGTCATCCAGTTCGATCTTGAGCAGCCATCCCTCCCCATAAGGGTCGGAGTTGACCACTTCCGGGTCGTCGGCGGCGGCATGGTTGACATAGCGGATGGTGCCGTCAGCCGGCATGATGGCATGGGAGATGGCCTTGGAGGATTCCAATTCGACCACTTCGTCCCCGGCCCGGACCTGGTCCCCCGGTTCCGGCAAGTCGATGTAGACCAAGTCTCCCAGCTGTCCGGCCGCGTAGGCGGTGATCCCCAGGACGGCCGGGCTGACCGACGTATCCAGCCAGACATGGTCTTCCGAGTAAAGCAGGTCGTCGGGGATGTCCACATTCAGCTGGTTGACGCCCTCAGCCTGTTCAAATCCATCGGATCCCCCGGTTTCACCGATCTCGTCGGCTTCATCGACCTGGTCCGCTTCATCGGCCTCGTCAACCTCGTCGATCCGGCCCGCCTCGTTGAGGTCGTCCATCAAATCGCTCTCATTCATGGTTTCTCCTGTCATCAATCCGCGACTTCGTCCGTATCGTCATCCCCTTGCTTCACGGCTTCCCCTTGCCTCTTGCTTCACGGCCGCGCCGGTATCTCCCTATCATAGCCGCATAGGTTCATCATAACCGCTCCCCGGCGTGCGCATCGTCAGGGCTTCATCCTTGCCCTATTTTCGTTCTTCCAAGACCCGGGCCATGGTCCCGTCCAAGACTTGGGCCACCTGGTCCGGCTTCTCGAAGCAGGTGAAATGGCCGGCGTCGGGAATCGGGTGGAAATCCACCGTGGTCTTGCCCATGGCAGCGGCCAGGGGCTTCATGACCGATGGGTTGCTGGACCGGTCCAACAGCCCGCTGACCACGGCCGCCGGGGCCGTCACCTGGGCTAAAGTGGGGGTTTCGTCCTGGCGACCCGCAGCCATACGTTGCCGCCAAGCCACCCCCGCCGGGGATTGCTGGTCGATCCAGGAGGTGAAGGCGGAGAGGAACTCTTCCGATCGCTTGAAAGTCGAGTCCCCCTCCTGGGGCTGAGCGAAATGCATGACGCTGGCCACCGAATGGTTCTTCAACGCGTCGTCGGCCACGGACAGGCGTCGGGTCAGGCCTTGGGGAAGGTCCCGGTCGGCTCGGGTATCCAGAAGGATCAGACCGGCCACCGTCTGGGGGAAAAGCCTTTGGATGGCCAAAGCCAGGTATCCTCCCATGGAGATGCCCGCCCAAACGGCCTTCCGGTAGCCCAAGGCCTGCACGGCGTGTACGAAGGAAACTGCCAGGCGGTCGGCGGCTTGAGCGTAGGACCCATCGGGATTGACCGGGCCGGTCAGGTCGTCGGAGGGCACAGGGCTCATGCCTGCCCCCGGCATGTCAGGAGCCAGGATGGGGTAAGCCCGTCCCTCCTCTTCCGACAAGGTCACCAGACGATCGGCGCATCTGTCCCATACCCGGTGATCGACCGGGAAGGCGTGCAGAAGGACCAGAGGGACCTGAGAGGAGACGTGGGAACTGGGCGAATCCCGGTAGACTGTCGTGACGATTTCGAAGTCCTCCGGCATGGCCTTGATGACCTCCTCAGCCCGGTCGTTACGACGACCAGACCTGGTCCCCTTTTCTGTTTCCGGAAAATCCTCGCTGTCCATCGTCTGCTCCATCAAATCATCCATCAAATTACCTGCCCTGTTTTCTGCCTTATTTTCCATCGATTTCCTGTCGATTCCTTATCGTTTTCCTGTCATTTTTGTCGCTCCCCGCCTTTCCCCATCCTGCCGGCCGCCCGTCCTCAGACAAGCATCCGGCCTAAAGCATGCCGCTGCCGGCCAGGGCCTGGACCAGGATGTGATCCATCCCATAAGACAGCTGGGAGAGGAACTCCGGGTCCAAAGCCCGGGAAGCGTCGGTCCATTCCACGTCCAAAGTCTCTTCTTGCGGCTCCACCTCCCCGGCGATGGGCACGATGTAGCAAAGGGCGATGGCGTGCTGCCGGGGGTCGTAATAGTCGGAGAAGCCCGGCGTGGGAAAGAACTGGGCCACCGTGAAAGGTTGTACGGTGGGCGGCAAAGAGGCCAAGGTCAGATCCCCCAAGTCCTTGGAGATGTTGCGGGCTATGGCTTCGCGGATGGACTCGTGGTAGAGGACCCGCCCCGAAATGAGGGTGCGGCGCAAGGCCACGTCGCTCTCATCGTTGGCGCATAAGAGGGTCCCCACCTGGCGGATGCGGCCCAAATCGTCCGTATGCACCGGGACCACGATCACATAAGGGATGGGGGTTTTGGACCTCATATCGTCGATGGTGGCCTTATCCAGCCATCCGGGCGGGTTGGAGCCGGACCCTGAGCGGATGAAATCGTCCGGGGTCATGTTGAAATCGCCCCGGGGGTGGTCGGCGTCGAAGTCGTCGGGGTCGGGAACTTCATCATTCAAAACTGGCATATACCTATTATGCCAGCCGGGGCGAAAACCGGGGCGATCTCAACAGCGATTCAAGACGATTCCGACAACGCCTACGTGCGGACGGCCACCCCGCAAGCCGTGAGCGAACAGGACGACCGGGCCGGGGAATTATTCCCTCCGGGATCCAGTTGTCCCTTGAGCAAGCGGGATTTCCTTCCTCCGGATTTCCCTGCGAACCGATAAGCTAGCCTTATCTTTGCGACTACCGAGAAAGGCGTCATCATGGCGACAACAGAACTGACTTCCGCGAACATCGACGAGACCATCAAGAAGAACGACCTGGTCTTCATTGACTTCTGGGCCACCTGGTGCGGCCCCTGCAAGGCTTTCGGCCCCATCTACGACAAGGCCAGTCAGGAGAACCCCGACGCCGTCTTCGGCAAGGTGGACATCGACCAGAACCAGGACCTGGCCGCGGCCGCCGGCATCCAAGCCGTCCCCACCCTGGCCATCTTCAAGAACGGCCAGCAGATCTACAAAGAGGCGGGCGCCTTGCGTCAGACCGATTTGGACCAGCTGATCCAGAAGGCCAAGGAGCTGGACCTCTCCCAGGCTCAAGCCCAATAAATCCAATAGAGCCAATAAAACCAGTCCGCCAGGGCCGATGCCGATGTAGCCGGACGGTCGAACGAATCGCATGGACGGATCGATCGGATTCAGACGGCTTGACGGCAACGAACAGAAACGAATAAAGAAATCCCCTGGGGCCTCACGCTCCGGGGGATTTTTTCATGGCCTTTTCGCGGCCGGTCTAGTCGCAGTTTCCCGCTCCTACCTTCGTTTCAGCTTTAATACCAGCCAGTGGCGTTGGAATGGCCCCAAGCCCCGCAGGGGGTGCCATAGCGGCCGGCGATGTAGCTGAGACCCCAGTCGATCTGGACCTTGGCGTCGGTCTGCCAGCCGGGACCCATCTTGCTGCCGGGCAGGGCCTGGGGGATGCCATAGGCGCCGGATGGATTGGCGGCGTTCACGCGCCAGCCGGATTCACGCTGCCAGAGGAGGACCAAGCAGGTGAACTGGTCCTCGCCCCACTTCCGGGCGAGCACTTGGCTGTGGGCGTAAGACTGATAATCGCCCTGGGCCAAAGTCGTGCCGTAATTGTTGGAGGAAGCCTTGGGGGCGGAGTTGGATCCGGAAGAGGAAGAGTTGGAATTGGAGTTGGTCGAGACCTTGGGGGCCTCGGGCTGCTTGGTTCCCACCAGGATGATCTTGTTGGTGGGAACGGTCTTCACGTATTCGGAGATGGTGTTGGAGGAAAGGGTCTTGGTCCCGTTCTTGGTCACCAGGTTGGTGATCTCCATGGTCCCTTCTTTGCCCTCGGTCTGCACTTTCGTGGTCCCCTGGGCCAAGGTGGGGTCGTTCTTCTTGATGGTGTTGAAAGGAATGGACTGCTCCACGGTCTGGATTTCCGAGTTGGTGGAGGAGATGATGATCTGGGTCGCTTCGGTCACCTTGGAGTTGAGGGAGGGACTGACCTTCTCGTCGGAGCCCAAGGTGATGTTGCCGGCTTCCAGGACGGATTTGACCGTGGTGAAATTGCTGCCGGCCACCAGACGCTTGCGGCCGTTGATGGAGACGGACACATAGGTGGTGTCCTTGTTCGACCCGTTACGCCCTTCGGCCAAAGCCTGGCGGATGTCGCTGCGGGACACGTCCTGGCCGTTCTTCAAGTCATTGACCGAATACTCGGTGATGCCGGCGGCGGCTGCGGACGAGGACTTCCGGCTGGCGGCGAAAGCCGACCCGGAGACGATCATGGCCAAGGCGGCGAGGACGGCCACGACGACCATCCACTGCTTACGGGTCACGCGTTTGAGGGGGGATTCCTTGCTTTCAATATGACGTCCAGCCATGAAGCTCCTTTAAGCTCTCTTGCGAAGCGGTTATGTGAACAACTTTTCACATCCTAGCAAAGTCCCTTAACATCCCTTCCCTCTCTTCTTCCTCCCATCCCCTAATTTGAGATTTGTCCAGCCCCTGACCGCCATATATAGTTATCGAACCCACCCAGATCCGACGAAAAAAGCCCGGCAGCCGAAGCGACCGGGCGAAGTGTCCTCAATCAAGAACGAGGCAAAATCAGAACTTGACCACGGCTTGCAAGGTCAGGTCCAGGATGAAGAGGAAGGCCACCCCCCAGACGATGGGATGCACTTCCTTGGCCTCGCGCTTGACCACCTTGGTGATGCAGTAGGTGACGAAACCGGCAGCGATACCGTAGGAGATGGAGTAGGACAGGGCCATGAAGATGGAGGAGAAGAAGGCGGGGATGGCCACCGACAGATCCGTCCAATCGATTTCGCCGAAAGAGCTCATCATCATGCAGCCGACCAGGACCAGGACCGGGGCGGTGGCCGCGGTGGGGATGGCGGAGACGACAGGAGACAGGATGGCGGAGATGAGGAAGCAGATGGAGACCACGACGGACGTGAGGCCGGTGCGGCCGCCCGCGGCGATGCCGGCCGCGGATTCCACGAAGGTGGTGGTGTTGGAGGTGCCGATCAGGGAGCCGATGGCGGTGGCGGTGGAATCGGCGAACATGGCCTTATCCATCTTGGAACTGAAGCCCGTGCCTTTCTCCATGGCGTCCTCGTCCTGCTGGGAGAAGATGCCGGCCCGACGGCCGGTCCCGATGAAGGTCCCGATGGTGTCGAAGATGTCGGACAGGGAGAAGGCGAAGATGGTCACCAGAGCCAGCGGGATGCGGGCGGCGTTCCCGGCGAACAGGGAGGGGAAGCCGGCCGGGGTGAAGATGACCATGAAGGTCTGCGGAAGCTGGTGGACGGCCTGCATGAGGTTGACGCTGTGGGACATGGTGGTCACGCCCATGGGGATGCCGATCAGGGTGGTCGCCAGCATGGCGATGATGAAGGCCCCTTTGTTGACGACGGCCCACTTGCCGGGCAGCTTGATGACGGTCAGGACGATGCAGAGGAAAAGGCCGATCAGGAAGAGACAGAGGCTGGACGTATCCAGACGGGCCAGGCCGATGTTGGCCCCGGCCGCAGCAGTCTTGTCAGGAGTGAATTTGATGATGCCGATGTCCACCAGGCCGATGTAGGCGATGAAGATGCCGATGCCGCCGGAGATGGCGTGCTGGAGCATGGGAGGGATGGACTGGATGATGAGCTTGCGCAGTTTGGTCGCTGTGATGATGATGTTGATCAGGCCGCAGATGAAGACCATGGACATGGCTTGCTGCCAGGTGAAGCCCAGGCCTTTGACCACCGTGAAGGTGAAGAAGGCGTTGAGGCCGACGCCTGGGGCCAGGGCGTAAGGCACGTTGGCGAACAGGCCCATGATCAAAGTGCCGATGATGGAGGCGATGATAGTGGCCAGGAAGACGGCGCCCCAAGGCATGCCGGCTTGGCCGAGGACGTTGGGGTTGACGGCGACGATGTAAGCCATCGCGAAGAAGGTGGTGAGACCGGCGAGGATCTCAGTGGACGCCGTGGTGCCGTTTTCTTTCAGTTTGAAAAATTTCTCCATGATTTCCTTCACAGACTGTCGGGATAGGCAGGCTGACCTGTCCTATCCGCTCTCCCCTTCCGCTACGCGCGAGCATTTGCCGGAAGCGTAACGCCAGGCCGAACAGTTGAAAGGATAATACCGCACTCTGATGAAGAAGGGTCCAAAGTCCGCATTCCGGGGCTCTGGGTCCGCATGATGAGATTTGCCGGTCAGCCGAAGTGGCCGGAGATGTATCCTTCCGTTTCCTTGCTGGAAGGATGGGAGAACATGGTGGCCGTATCCGTCATCTCCACCAGGTGGCCGGGTTTGTCCGACCCCTGGGTGTTGAAGAAGGCGGTGGTGTCCGAGATGCGGGCCGCCTGCTGCATGTTATGGGTGACGATGACGATCGTGTATTCGTCCTTGAGCTCGGCGATCAGGTCTTCCACGGCCAGAGTGGAGATGGGGTCCAAGGCGGAGCAGGGTTCGTCCATAAGCAGGACCTGGGGGTGCACGGCCACCGCGCGGGCGATGCAGAGCCGCTGCTGCTGGCCGCCGGACAGGCCGATCCCCGGGGAATCCAGACGGTCTTTGACCTCGTTCCAGAGGTTGGCCCCCCGCAGGGCCCATTCGACCAGCTCGTCGGCGTCCGCCTGGGAAATCCTGCGGTTATTGAGCCGCAGGCCGGCCAGGACGTTCTCCCTGATGGACATGGTGGGGAAAGGGTTGGGCCTTTGGAAGACCATGCCCACGTTCCGGCGGACCTCCACCGGGTCCACGTTGGGCCCATACAGGTTCTTGCCTTCCAGGAGGATCTCGCCGGTGCAGTAGGCCCCGGGCAGGGTCTCATGCATGCGGTTGAGGGTCCGCAGGACGGTGGACTTGCCACAGCCCGAGGGACCGATGAAAGCCGTCACCTTGTTGGCCTCCAGGACCATGTTCACGTCGTCCACGGCATGGAATTTTCCATAGTAGACGTTCAGGTGATTCACATCCATTCGCTGACCCATGAGGATCCTTTCTGCTTATCCGTCGCCGCTTCCTTCGCCGGCTTCATCCGCTTCATCCGCATCTCGACTTTCATGACTTGGCCGACCCTTTGGGGGCGAAGGCCCTGGCCACCAGCCGGCCGATGGCGTTGAGGACCAGGACGAGGAGGATCAAGGCCAAAGCAGCCGCCCAGGCCCTCTCCATCCGGATGGAGGCAACGCAGGTGGGGGGCACGGCCCCTCGGGCGTCGACCAGGCAGGTGGCCAGGCCCTGCGAGTACTCATTGTAGACGTAGACAGGCAAGGTGGTCATCCTGCCGGAGAAGAGGTTGGCGTTGGTCGAAGAGATGAAGCCGGCGGCGATCAGCAAAGGGGCCGTCTCCCCTATCACCCGGGCTATGGCCAGGATGGCCCCGGAGATGATTCCGGGTAAGGCCGTCCGCAGGACCACGCGGACGATGGTCCTGGACCGGGTCACGCCCAAGGCGTACGAGGCTTCGCGCAGGTCCGTGGGGACGATCTGCAGCATCTCCTGGGTAGAGCGGACCACGGTGGGAATCATGAGGATGCTCAAGGCGACCGCGCCCACGAGCCCATTGACCGTCCCGGGGCCCAGAAGGATGGAGAAGAAGGAATAGGCGAACAGGCCGGCCACGATGGAGGGGATGCCGCTCATCACGTCCACGAAGAAGGAGATGGCCCGGGCCAGATGGCCTCCATGGGAGTATTCGACCAAGTAGACTGAAGTCATGACTCCGATGGGGAGGGAGATGACCATGGCGGCCAGGGTGATCTCCAAAGTACCGACCATGGCGTGGAGGATGCCTCCGTAGGGGTACAGGCCGCCGACCACCCCCCGCATGTTATGGGTCAGGAAGTACCAGTTGAAACGGCCGGCCCCCTGGGAGACGGTGGTCCATAAGACGGAGACGAGGGGGATGAGGGCGATGATGAAGGCCGTGTAGATGAGGACGGTCATCAGCCGGTCGAACCGCTTGCGACCAGCCAAGGAGGACCTGGTCGGCGTGAATTTGTCGAAATCGGGCTTAGGGACGGAGGAAATGGGGGCGGCGGCTTGGTCGGCACCGGTCTTATCGGCTTTACCGGCTATTTCGGCCCCCTGCCCCTTCTCGCTTGCCTTGCCGCCTTTGCCTTTGCCCTTGGCCGGCGAAGATCCCGCCCCTATGGTTTTCGCCGTAGCCCTGCGAGCCAGGAAATTCACCAGGAATGTGATGATGAAAAGGACCAGGCCGGTGGCGATGAGGGTGGAGACGCCGACGTTGTCCGCTTCGGGGAATTGAGCGGCTATGTTGGCCGCGATGGTTTGGTGGGAGGAGGCCCTGAGGATGTCGATCCCGTACGTGCGGCCGGGAGACAGGATCATGAGCACGGCCATGGTCTCCCCCAAAGCCCTGCCCAGGCCCAGCATGGAGGCGGATACCAGGCCGGACTTGCCGAAAGGCAGGACGGCCAGTTTGATGGTCTCCCATTTGGTCGCCCCCAAGGCCAAGGCGGCCTCCTGTTGCAGGACCGGGGCCTGCTGGAAGATGTCGCGGGCCATGGAGGTGATGATGGGCAGGATCATGACCGCCAGGACCACGGCGACCGTGGCGATGGACCGGGGCGGGTTGGAGACTTGAGGCCCGAAAAGGGGGATCCACCCCAACAGCCTGTTGATCGTCTTCCAGACCGGATAGATGTGGGGCACAAGGACCAAGGCCCCCCATAAACCGTAGACCACCGAAGGAATGGCGGCCAGGAGGTCGACCACATAGGACAGGAGGGAGGAGAGTCTCCTGGGGGCGTAATGGGAGATGAAAAGGGCTATGCCGACGGCCACGAAGAAGGCCAGCAACAAGGCCAGGGCGGACGAAATGACGGTTCCGAAGACCAAGGGGCCGACGAAGGCCCAGAAGTTCCCGGTCCGCCCTCCGCAGAAGGAGGAGATGGTCTCAGTCGCCTGGCGGCGATCCCCGAAGAAGGCGGGGGCGGCTTGGATGAAGAGGAAGACGGTGACGGCCGCCAGGATGCCCAGGATGAGGATGCCGGATCCCATGGCGAAGGCGCGGAAGATGGCGTCCCCCTTCTTGCTCGGTTTCGGCGCGCTCTCATGCAAGGCTTTGGGAAGAGGGGAAGTCATGACCGTCCCTCCCTGCCGCCGGTAGTGGTTCTTTCATCCGCCGCCGGCGTGATCCGGCTTAAGCCGGAGATGGAGTCGATGGAGGTCAGGAGCTGGGCCCTCAAGGTCTCCGGGAGTTCCACGGCCCCGGCGTTGGCGGCGGCCGTACGCTGCCCTTGGGAGGAGACCTCGTAAGTGAGCCACTGTTTGACGAATTCCCCTTGGGCCGGGTTCTTGTAGGCCGGGCAGGCGACGTCATAACTGACCAAGGCCAGAGGGTAGGAGCGGGGGTCCGTGGTGGCGTAATCCACATCGATCACATAGCGGCCAGCTTGGGAGGCTTTCTTGTTCCGGGGGGATCGGGCGATCAACCGGGCCGTCGCCTGGGCGGAGAAAGGCACGTAGGCCTCCCCCACCCCCAGGGCCACGGTCCCCAGACCGGAGACCTGGGCGGCGTCGGCGTAGCCGATCGTCCCCTGGGCCTGGCTGGAGGTGAGGACCACGCCCGAAGTGCCTTTGGCCCCCTGACCCACCTCGTTCGGCCAGGTCTCCGAAGGCCGGTAAGGCCAGTCCTTTCCGGCGGCCGCGTGAAGGTAGTCTTGGAAGACCTTGGTCGTTCCGGACTTATCCGAGCGCCAGATGGGGGTGATGTCCAAGGCGGGCAGGCGGGAGGCCAGGGAAGGGTTCTGAGAGGCGATCTCCGGGTCGTTCCACCGGGTGATGGCCCCGGAGAAGATCTTGGCCACGGTCCGGGGTTTCAGCTTCAGGTGGGTCTTCCCGCCGTTGAGACCATAATCGGACAGGTTGTAGGCCACCGCTATGGGGGATACATACACAGGCAGGTCGAAGGCGGTTTTGCCTTGGCAGACGGTTTTGGAGGAGGCGATCTGGCTGTCGTTCAGAGGGGCGTCGGTCCCGGCCCAGGCGGCGGCACCCATGAGGAAGGTGTTGACCCCGGCCCCGGATCCGGAAGGGTCGTAGGAGATTTTGGTCTGGGGCTGGGCTCCGGAGAAACCGACGATCCACGCGTCCACGGCCGATTTCTGCGAGGAGGCCCCCGCCCCGGCGAATTCACCGGTCAGGCGAGGGGCTTCAGCCGCCTCCATCCACATGTCCTTGGTCAGATAGGAGGAAACCGCGTTATCGCCGCAGGCCCCGAGGACGCCCGTCAGGCAGATAAGGCAGAAAGCCGCGGCGAAGCGGACCCCGCCGGAGTATTTGCTTGTCTTCATCATCCATCCTTGCAGAATCAATCAGAGGACCATGCGCCTTTACATTGTACCGGAAAGATCGTATCGCGAGGTGGGTGGAACGGGTCCCTGGGTCAGATCGCTTCCGTCGCCCCTTCCCGGGAATCGTTCTTCTTCGCCTGCTTATGCGCCATTTCCGCTTCGATTTCCTCCAAGGACTTGCCCCGGGTCTCCGGGACGAAATGGATGACGAAGGGGATGGACAGGGCTGCGAAGACGTCGAAGATGGCGAAGGGCCCACCGACGTTGTTATGGAAGGCGGCGAGCAGGACCAGGAAGAACTGGGAGACGATGAAGTTGCCCAACCAGTTCGCCGCGGATCCGAACGAGCTGCCGATGCCGCGCACGCTCAAGGGGAAGATCTCCCCGATCAACACCCAGGCGATCGGCCCCCAGGAGAGGGCGAAGCCGAGGATGTAAAAGGCGATGAGGACCATGGTGGGAATGGCCATCTTCGATACATCCCCCAAGAAATTCATGAGGGCCAGGATGGCCAGGGAGACGGTCATGACCATGGACCCGAAAATCAGCAGACGTTTGCGGGGAAACCTGTCCATGATGAGCGTCGCCACGACGGTCGCCACGAAATTCACCACGCCGATGCCCACCGAAACCCAGATGGCGTCCCCTTCAGGGAAGTGGAAGCCTTTGATGAAGACCTGCGGGAGAAAGTAAATGACGGAGTTGATCCCCACCAGCTGCTGGAAAAGCATGATGCCGATGGCGGTCACCAAAGCCGGACGGGCGATGCGGAAAAGCTCCCGGACCCCGCCCCTGGTGTCCTGCGAAGCCACTTTCTTGATCTCGTCCAGCTCCATCTGGACCTGGGTCTGGTCGACGTCCTTGCGCAGCAGGGTCAGAACTTTGAAAGCGTCCTTCTCATCCCCCTTGCTGACCAGATAGCGCGGGGATTCAGGCAGAAGGATGCCGCCGATCAACAGGAGGACGGTCGGGATCAAGGCCGAACCCAACATCCAGCGCCAATCCCGGATGCCGCCGATGTTGTGGTGGAGGAATCCCAGGTTGGACGCGTAGGCCAGCAGGATGCCCAGAGTGATCATCAGCTGGAACATGGTCGAGAGGGACCCCCTCCTTTCCTTGGGGGCCAGCTCAGCCAGGTAGGCGGGGGTCAGGGCCGAAGCCGCCCCGACGGCCAGACCGAGAATGATCCGGGCGCAGACCATCATCAGGAATCCGGTGGAGCAAGCGCAGAGGCTGGACCCCAGAATGAAGAGGATGGCGGAGACGATGAGCAGTTTCTTCCGTCCGAACCGGTCGGACAAGGACCCGATGGACAGGGCCCCGATGCAGGAACCGATCAAAACGGATGAGGTGATGAAGCCGGTCTGCGAGACGGACAAGCGGAAGTTGGATTCGATGAGCGGGGAGGCCCCGGAGATGATTCCCGTATCGAAGCCGAAGAGCATCCCTCCCAAAGCCCCGAAAATGAAAATGAAGGCGCTGTTCAACGGCACCCCGGCCGAAACGTTGGGGTTATGCACCATTTCCTGTGTTTTTTCTCGAGCGGCCATGACCACTCCTCTCTGTTTGCAAGGAATCATCACCGATTCCCCTTCCCGCCGAGGTTTCGGACAATAAAAAAAGACCTGGGCGGGCATAAAGATATGCCAACTCAAGTCTTGCCTCAATAGAGTTACAACCTCGGAAATAAGCCCCTTCAGTATACCACTTCTTCCCATTCAGGAACAATCCGGGCGATCCCCCGAAAACACGGATGATAGGTTCTGGAACAGGGATGATTCCTTGGCTTTGGCTTTCTTGGTTCGGAAGATTGACGTATATGCCGAAGATTCCTTGAAAAAATAATCAAACCAGGATAGGCCGGATGAGGCCGGAAAATTAAGAGCCCCGACGCAAAACGCCGGGGCTGAGAGAGAAGAGAGAAGAAGGGTTCAGTTATCAGGCTAAAACCTGGTCAGCAGTGCTGACAAGAAATAATGTACAAGCAATCTTGGAGAATTACAAATCCTCGGCGTGTCGCAGCGTGTTTTTTAGAGAATTTCACGAATTTTCGACGATTTTCCACGGAAATTCGTTCATTCGCCCCGGGATTTCCCTCATGCCGCGCGCCACACGCCGCAAAGGAAGCGGCTGGGAAGCCGGTCACAACAGGCCCCGCAGCAAGGCGAAGAAGTCCATCTCCACCTTTTCCAAGTCCCTAGGATGCATCCTCCTGCCCCTTGCCAGGGAAGCGCGAAAATCCTCCACCGCCGAGGCGATCTTCCCCTCGGCCTGGCTCAATCCCGCCGCCCCCGATGCCCCGCGAGCGCAGTCGTCCACTGGCCCAACCCTTTCCAAGGGGTGGATTGCAGGGAATGACCCGTGAAGAGGTCTTTCTGAACGGGAAGATAGAGGAAGCCCAGCCTTTCCCCAGCCGGCCCTCCCCCTTCGTGCCGCCCCAGCTTGGCCGACGGGCCGTACTGCCTGCTCCAGACCACGTACCGCAAAGGAAGCTGATGCTCCTAGCAGGCTTCGGCCAGTTGGCAGAAGGTCTTGACCACGGTCATAAAGGGAAAGGGGAAGGAAGCGGCGATCCCGTCCACGGCCACCTCCTGCCTCCCGGTCAGGTCATAGAAGAAGGCGCAGGACGATCCTTTGTCCTCGAACCTGCTGGGAAGCAGGAATGGCAGAGTCTGCAAAGCCATCCACTGGGCGGCGGCCAGGTCCACCCCATCCTCCGGGTGGCAGTACACCGCCAGGAAAGGATGGGACCGGCAGCGCAAAAGGCCCCGCTTCATTCTCACTTTCATCGGGATCCCTCTTCCTTTTCGTTCATCGGTTTCTCTTTGCTCACAGGGGTTCTTCCTCCAGGGAGATCGTCAAAGACGAGTGGCCGAACTCCACCCTTTGCGACGGCTTCACCCTGACCCGACTTTCGGAAGGGACCTTCCATCTTTCCTCCGTCAACGTATCGACGATCCGGGTCCCGTTCGACGAATGAAGGTCCTGTACCCACAGCACGCCTTCCCGGGAGTAGCCCAAAAGGAAATGGGACCGGGAGATGAGACCGGTGCCGTCATCCACAGGCATGGGATGGACTCCTTCGGGCAGGTGCTCGGGCAGGGACCGGCCGATTTGATAGATCACGGCCCCTTCCCGGGGGTCGATCCTGATCAGGCGGCCATCGGAGAAGAGGATCTGATAGGCCGGGGCGGGACGCTGGGGTTCCGGGACGGGCAGGGGAATCCTGGCCGGGGCGGGGGCCTGCTGGTTGTTGATTAGCGGAACTACTGACTGATGACCCAGGGGCGCGGCCGATGGAGAGACCGGCTGGGCGACCGGCTTCACCACTGATTTCGCGACCGGTTCCGCCGAATCCAGCAGGGAGTCCCTTTCTACGCCTTTCAGGGGGTTCCCGACCGCTTGAGGAAAGGGCCGGCCGACCGCCATCATCCGGTCGGTGATATCCGCCCCCATCGGACGGGCCAGCTGCTCAGGCGACGAAATCGGCGGCAACCTGGGGATTTCCGCCCGGGTGGAGGAAAGCCCCGACACCTGGCCCCGCCGATTGCGGAAAAAGATCCGATCGAAAAGTCTTTTCAAGGAAATCATGGGCGTTCTCCTCCCTTGTGGTCCCTCTGACCAGAATCACCAGAACCAGCATCCGAAGACCGGCGGGAAACCGTCCGTTGAAAAGCGTCGATCTCCCCATCCAGGAGAAGCAGAGCCCAATCCATGGCATCCTGCGGATTGGGGATCCAGTGGAGAATCAGGCCCGCCACATCGGCGAAAGCGGACCCCATGATCCGGGCGTTGTCGTCAGACCGATACCGGGCCGTGGCAGGGACCAGGCGCTGGGCCACTTCGGTGAGGAAGGAAGGCAGGATCATGACCCCTTCCTCTTTGACCATTTGGTCGCACACGTCCAGGGCTTGCCGAAGGGCCTCTTCGCCGTTCTCCTGGTCGGCCAGGATGTTCCCGGCCATGCGAAAGCCGATGATACTGGCGAGCTGATCGAAGACGTAACTGCCATCATCCCAGTTATGGTCCATCTCGTAGACCAGCTCCTCCAGGTTCGAGGCCAGTTCCCCGTAGGCTTCCGCCGGCCCCGGGACGATCAGGTCGTCTTCCGGCGGCTGGATCCCGAAAAGGACGTCCAGGTGGGAACGGACCTTGTCCAAAGTGTCAAGATAGAAAAGGCTGGTTTCACGGTAAGGAAGGCGGCGAGCGCTCTCGTTCAGAGGGTAGGCCGGGGTTGAATCCGACTGTTCTTCATCCTGCTCAACCCGGGAATCGGAACCCTCCGCCCCCTCTTCGGCTATTTCAGGCCCATCCCCTTCTTGTCCCCTGTCTTGCTCCCCCTTTTGCGCGGCCTGGCGTATCCGACGCGGGATCATCTCATCATCCTCATCGTCCATCATCCCCAGGGAATCCAAGCCCGCCACGGGGATGGGGGGAAGATCGTCCGGGATCCCACCCGGAATCCCGCCCATGGCCTCATCCATAGCTTCATCCGCATCCTCATAGCTGGACCCACCCGCAGCGGCATCAGCGACGAACCTGATCCCCGCCTGGCTTTCCATGCCGGCCAAGGCGTCCTGGAAGCGGCCGTTGAGCAAATCGGCTGTAATCGTTTGGACCCTCATGGTCCTTCGCCCATAGGAAAGGAAGATGTGGGCGGCCAGACGGCAGACGTTGTCCGCGTAATCGGCCGAGTACTCCCCGTCGGCGGCCATGGGGACCAAGAGGCCGTCGGAACCGTCAAGAGAGCCTATCGGGACCACTCCGTCATCCCTGGTCGAGGACACGTAGATCAGCCGGTAAAGCAGGCCTACCCCGCCTCGGCCTTCGGCCACCTGGATGCAGTCTTCCAGAAAAGAGGACATGTGCGGGGTGGCGGTCTCGCTGGTATCGCTCAGGTCGGTCAGAATCAGGAGGCTGAAACTGGTCGGGCCGAAAAGCCTCCCCGAAAGGTCCACGCACTCGTCCTTGACCGTATTGAGGGAGAAACGGAGGGTTTGAGGGGAGAAGACGGCCTCATACTTCTCCAACAAAGCCCGAAGATCCGCGATGAAGCGGTCATCGTCCAGCAGGCCCGAATCGGCGGTGGCCATCATCCGGCCCGTCTTTCTTCCCCGCCGGGCTTTTTCTCGGCCTGATCGGCCTTAGCCGGCCTGGTTTCGTTGGATCGACCTTTTTCCGTCTGCCGCAAGGACAAGGTGGACGTCATCAGTTCGAAGAAGTGGAAAAGGACCTCTTGGAGTTCCGGCTGGAAACAGACGCCGGTGGCCACTACGGTCTGGTTCTTCACCGGGAAGAAGGTCCGGAAGATGGCGACCTGGTGGGCGGTGTTCTTGCCTTTGGCCGTCTGGGAGTATTCCAGGGATTCCACCTGGACCCCCGTCCCCAAAGAGGGGTTCTCCACCAGGGAGATCTGGCTGGATTCCCCTTCGAGGAACCCTTCCCGCTCTTTGATCACCGACTGGTAGATCCGGGTCCGGGCCTCCTCTTCGTCCTCCTCCAGACTGGCGGCGGGCAGGATGGCGATGTTGTACAGGGACAGCATGCCCACGGTCCCATCCGTGCGGATGCGGGGCATGATGGCGTAACGGACGCCGGAGGAATAGGCGTCGGAGAAGACCTTCTCCATGCCTTTGCGCAAAGAGATATACGAAGCCGGGGAAGCCCCTTCCGGCAGGAGCCGTTCGAGGGTCTTCGCCAGAGCGGCGATCTGGACCGAACGGCGAGCAGGGTCAAGCGCGACTTCCACCCAACTGTCGGGCGGAAGGAACATCAGTTCAAAATCCGGCGATGACAACGTCTGTGCCATACGATTTTGCTCCTCTTCGTTCAACGGCTCGCCCGCGCTCCCGTATGACCGGCCGTCCACCGGAGGTCATGCGGCAGTTTCCTGCGCTTTTCAGCGCTTTCGTGAGCTTTCTTATTAGAAGGATACTTGACTCGCTTGACTCAGGGGACGATGGCCCAGCTATCCGGCGGCCTAGCGGATTCCACATCCGGCCTAGGACCGCCGAGACGGCGGATAATCAACTAGCGGGTGTAAAGGAAGGGATTACGGCGGTAGGCCAGGACCTTCCTGCGGCGATAGAGGGCGACCAAGGCCACGATCAAGGCGATGACCAAGGCCGAGCAGGCCAGAATCAAGGCCAGGAGGACCCCTCCGTGATGGGACAGGTAGCCCCCGTAATTCCTGGTGACAGTCACGTTCTCGTACCTGGTGGAGGAGACGTTGCCGGCCTGGTCGGCCGACCTGACGACGATCGTATAGGCCTGGTCGCTGGCGGGCAGGGTGAAGGAGGCGTCCTCCCCCTTGGACAGGGCGTCAGCCGAGAAACGAGCGTAGGCCTTCCCGTTCACATCCACCTGAATCTCCTTGAGCCTGACGTTGTCGGATCCGGTCAGGTACACCTGCTTGGACGACCCTTGGTAGACGCTGTCCCCGCTGATGTTCGTCGCCACCGCGTAGGGGTCGACCGTATCGACCGCGAACTGCACCGTCGCGGCCGCCCGCCGATCTTCGTCCTTCTTGTCCATGGTGTTGGTCGAGACGTTGCCGGCCTGGTCGACCGACCTGACGACGACCCGGTAGTAGCCGTTGCCGGTGAAGTGGGACCGGTCGATCTGGTAGGTGGTCCTGCTCCAACCGGCGTCCGGCGAGGTGGTAGTGGTCAGATCGTGGGCGGACAAGGTCTGGACTGACGTGTCGTGGAGGATGCTGACACTCTGGGTGCCGGGCTTGAGACCGCTCACGTTGATCTCAGCCAGGCTGACCGTCGGGGCTTCACGCAGGTAGCGGCCCCGGATGATCTTGGTCCCGGACATGAGCATGTAGGTGGACCCGAAACGGTTGACGGAGAAGGTGACATCCTTCGTGGTCGTATTCCCCGCGAAGTCGGTCAGTCTGGCTTCCAAGGTGTAGACGTCGTCCGTCTGAGCCTGATGGCTGAAATCGGGCAAGGAGACGAGTTTATCCTCGTCCGTCTCCTTCTCTTTGACCCCTTCGATGGTCTTCACCAGGCCGCGGCGGGCCCCGGTCAGAGTGAAGGTGGCCTTGCTCATGTCGGCGTACTGGTCGGCATAGGAGATGCTGGGCGCCAGATCGCCGGCGTAGGCGGTCTTGTCTTTCACCTGGTCCAGCTTGATTTCAGGGCTGGTGGTGTCGATGACGAAGTCGGACTCGTCCCCTGCGCGGACCTGGTTGCCCGCCAAATCGAAGAGGGAGACCTCCAGACGGTAATCCCCGTCGTGGTCGAAGGGGATCTGGGCCTTCCATGACTGGTTATGGGGGTCGGTCGGCCCTTGCCCATCGACGGCCTCCCATTTCAGGGAGACGGTCCGGCTGCTGATCTTGCCGTCGTGGGAGATGATGGAGATCGTGGCCTGGGAGGCGTCCAAGTCGGGGTAACGGTCATGGAGGAAGATGGTCGCAGTCCTTGCCTTATTGAAGTATTTGCCGGTGCGGACGTCGTTGTTGTCGAAGGAGAGGGTCGCTTGGGGACGGGAGAGGATGACGACGAAGGAGTCCATCAGTTTGTCGCTGAGGCGGCCTCCCAGATCGGCGAACTGGGCCAGGTAGGACCAGCCCCCTTCCCGACCGGCCTCGAAGGTGGCCTGGTACTTCCCCGCCTGGCCCGGAACCGCTTGGAAGTCGGAGGCGGTCAGGTGAGATCCGCGGGAGTCGAACCGATAAGTGACGATGACCTGGTCGGGGGACACCTCTTGGAGGAGGTCGAAGGTCGAATCGGTCACGGTGACGGTGAAGACCCTGCGGTAGCCGTAATACTTGCCTTTGACGGCCTCTCCCCCGGTGGCGTTGATGACCAGGTCCGGGGCCACGGAATCGATGACGAGGCCCTTCTTGCCGAACAGGGCGTTGGCCTCCCCGGCACTCCGGCTACGGGCTTCCGCCTGTCCTGCGTGAGCGCCGCCCGCCTGTCCTGACTGGCCTGCGGCCACGGCGGCGGGGGCGAAGCGGGACAAAGGCCCGGTGCAGAAGGCGTTCCCCTCTTTGTCTTGAATGAGGAAGGAGGCCTGGGTCAGGTCGATTCTTTCGTTGTCCTTCGAAATCGTGAAGGAGGCCGTCTTCCTGTCTTTGTCGATTGTCAGGCTGATGGCCTTGTCCGCTCCGGCTGGCCGGTAATCGGCCGCCTTCTGGCAGTCGACGGCCTTGGATGAAGGGCAGGAGACCAGACGGATGGCCGAAGAGGACCAATCGATCCCGCTGCCTGAGTCGTCAGCCAGACCGGAGAAGGCGACGGTGACCGGGCCGGTCGCGACCAGCCAACCCCCGCGGTCGGTCGTCTTCCCCGTCACGGCGATCTTCTCCACGGACGGAGGAAGGGAATCGATGTCGATGCTCAGGCCGTCGGAGTCCTTCCAACCAGTCAGAGAAGCGGCGGAGCTGACCGGGGCCTCTTTGGACTGGTCGTTCGCCTGCTGGGGAAGGCCCTGGGCGGCGGTCAGCCGGTAGAGACCGTCATGCCCCAGCCAGGATGACGTTTCAGCCTCGCTCGCGGCCAGACAGTTCAAAGAGTCCGAGACCTGGGTCTGGGCGTCGACCGGGCAGATCCCCCGCTTGGTCGGAATCCCGGCCTTCCCCTGGTAGGAGGCGGTCAGAAGATTGATTTTCCTGGTCTCCCCCGCGTTTTTCAAGGACTCCTTGATGATGGTCAAACGGGCCCGGAAAGCCTTCCGTTCTGAGTCCGCGGCCGCCTGAGACTGGCCGGCCTCACCCGGCTCCAGCCTCAAGGAATCGACATGACGGAGAGGCAGGTGGGCGGCTGAGGAAGCGGCGGCCTGATGCAGATCCCCGTTGATCTTGACCTGCATGCCCTGGTCCAGGTAGATGGCCGAAGGAAGCCCGTCCTTGCCTCCGGGGGCGGCCCCCAGCTTCAGGTCGGACCCGGCATCGCCCTCCTGGGCCGCATGAAGGCTGATGGCGGCGGGGCTGAACTCCCCCGCCTGTTCGAAGACAAGCTGGTATTCCTTGCTTCCGGCCGGGGTCTTCCCTGCCTCTGGCCGGTCCTTCCTCTCCTTCAGCTCCGCTCCTGCGGGAAGGCTCGGAGCGGTGATTTTGCAGGATTCATCGGCCGAGATGGTGATGGCCAGAGGGTCGTCCTGCAGAAGGGCGGAGACCGGGAGGACCAGGGTGGAATCGGCCAGGGTCCGACCGGACAGCTTATAGTCGGTCAACAAAGAAGGATACTTCTTGGACAGGGAGCCGATGTCGAAGGAGACATGAAGGGACCGGAGACAGTCCTTCTTGACTCCCGCAGAGCCGGAGCCGGAGCTGGAACCGGACCCGGATCCGTTTGACGACGGGCTGGGGGCCGGGCCGCCGGGCGAGCTGGAATCGACGGGACTGGGGGCGGCCATGGCGTCCCCTTGGGCCAACAGGGCCCCGACCACGAAAAGGACGGACACGATCAGGGCGAAGACCCAGGCCACCCATCTGCCTCGGCCTGCGGCTTTCCTCTTATTCTCTGTCATCATCATTCCTTTGTCTTTTCTTTCTGCTCGCCTTCGATCATATCTTGCTGAAGGCCAAGGTCCTTCCTCGGGGAATCGTCGTCAGCCAACCGGGTGATATCCGCATAGGGGGAAGCGGGCTGGGGATCGCCGCCCGCATCCAACCGGGTGATATCCGGCGGCTCCGGCTCATGCTTCCCTTGGTTCGCCTCCGTCCCCGCCTCGATGGCGGAGGGCCCGGCCTCCCCTTCCCACCGAGTCGGCTCTTCGGCCTGCCCAGCCGGACCGGCCGAAAAGGCGAGGTCCGAAGGGTCCGTTCCCGTATAACCGGCCGGGACCCCTAAAGGCGTCTCGTCCTGCACGATGAGGGTCCGGTAATCCCCGGCGGACAGAGGGATGGGGTTGGCCCAGGTGCCGGCCCGGGATTCCCTGAGGGCGTCGATCTCCTCGTTCGCCGCCCGGCCGGACAGCACCTTCTGGATCTGCGGTATCCGGTAGACGAAGAAGAGGACGATGGCCAGGATCGACAGAAGGATCCCCAGCCCTAGGAAAACGACGGAAAGATTACTGAAGACAAGCATCCTGGCCTCCTACTGATCCTGACCCTGATGGCCGTTGACGTCGATGAAGGCGTCGGTCACGCCCTGCCGGGCCCTGCCCAAATTGGAGATGACCGCCTTCTGCCTTTCGACCAGGTCCTTATTGCTGGTGGAAACGGAACGGGCCAGGGTCTCCGCCTCGATGAGCAGGGTCTTCATCTCCCCCTTGCCGACGCCGTTGGCCCGGAAATCACGCCCGTAAGTGATGAGGGCGTGGGCCACCAAGTTGGCCGATTCCAGCTTGGTCACCTTGCCCACGTCTTTCCGGGAAGTGAAGACCAGCCGCTGCAGGAGTTGGAAATAAGGTTTATAGACATGCACGTCCTCCCCCTGATCGATCAGGGGGGTGATGGTGGAAGAGAAGCTGGCGATATCCGCATAGATGCTGGCGCTGTCCCTGTCCTCGAAGGGCTCGACGGCCGCCGCCTTCTGCATCCAATGCCCGGCCAGGATGATGCGCTCGCGCTGGGTGTCCGCTTTTTCCATGGCCTTGGCCCGCTGATCGGCTGGAAGGGAGGCGATGGCGGCAGGCTGGTAGTAGTACCAGTAGAGCTTCCCCAGGTCATAGGAGAGTTTGGCCCAGGCGACCGGGCTCTGCTGCAAGGCCGAGGAGTTCTCGGTGATGGCTCCCACCAGCAGCTTCTCTTCACGAGGGGTGAAGACGGTGTTGCTGCTGTAGGTGGCGATCAGGTTCTCGTAAGGCTGGGTGCTGGAAGGCTGGATCCTGGCCGCCTTCAGGTAGGACTTCTCTTCGGTCTTCTGGTCCGGGGCCACGGAGGCCACGGTCATCCAATGATCGAAGTCGTTGTTCCGCGCGACCCTGGCGGCGATCTGGAAGCCTCCGGAAACGACGAAACTCATGACGGCGGCGACGACGACCCCGACGAAGACCGCCCTCTTGGCCTTCAGCCCGCGGACGTAATGGGAATCCTGCTCTTTGAAATGACGCAGGGCGTAAGCGAAAAGGGCGCAGTCGGCGAACCTTTTGCGGGGGTCCCGTTGGGTTGCCGCATGGATGATGTTGTCCAGGCCGACGGAGATCTCCGGATGCCTCTCCCTGATGGACCGGATCCCCTCTTTGCGGGGGTTGACCCCGGTCAGGAGGACGTAAAGGGTGGCACCCAGGCCGTAGACGTCATTCTGGGGGTTGATGACGGGGTTGGGCCCCAGCTGCTCCGGGGCCGCGTATCCCGGGGTCCCCAGGCTGCGCTCGTCGCCGACCACCACCCGTTTGGTCCTGTCATCCACCTTGCAGGCGATGCCGAAATCGATGAGACGGACGAAACCGTCGCGGGTGATCATGACGTTCGAAGGCTTCATATCCCTGTAGACCACAGGGGGGTCCTGCCGATGCATGTAATCGAGGACGTCGCACAGCTGGATCCCCCAGTCCACCACTTCCTGTTCGGAAAAGGACTGCTTCTTGGACAGGAGGGAGGACAGGGAGCTGCCGTCCACGTAATCCCTGACGACGAAGAGGGAGCCCCGGTCTTCGAAGACGTCGACGATGCGGGGGATGGAGGGGTGGTCGAGCTCTTTGAGCATCTCCATCTCGGTCAGAAGGCTGTGCCGGATGACCTCCTGGGCCACGGCGTCGGTGGAATCCAAAATCTCCTTGACCGTCCACTGCATGCCCAGCTTGGTGTCGATGGCCAGGTAGACGGTGGACATCCCCCCTCGTCCGATGACTGAAACCAGGCGATATCTGCCATGTATGATGTCTCCGATTGCAGTCATGGGATTCTACCTATCCGTCATCCTTCTGTTTTTCCTTGAACGCTGTTCCCCCCACAGGGATTTTCAGTACCCCCGATTTTATCTCCCCCAAAGGATTATCGGAAAGGATTATCGGAATTCAGATGCAGGAAACGGTCAAAAGGCGAATGGCGGCAGCTTTGCCTTCAGCAGGAGGGCAGCTGCCTCTTCATCCTTTCGACGTAGCGATCCAGTTGCGAAGGATCATGACCGGAGACCCTGACGGAGTCCTGCGCCCCCTGCCCCCTGCCAGGGACCCGGCATCTGCGGACGCTGTCCGCGGCCTGGGACCACAAGCCCTCCGCCTGGTCGGGGGAAAGGGAAAGGTCGCCCGCCTCGGAGAAGATCCTGAACCCGCCGCCGAAGACGGAATCGGCGGGAGCCTGAGCCGGGACCAGGTCTTGGTCATCCGTTCCATGGGCCAAATGCTCCTGGTCCGCCCCTGAAGCGTGCTCGGACCCCAGGCCGAAAGCGGCGGAGATTCCCTCGCTGGCACCGTAAGCGGCCCGGTCCTTGGGAAGGCCGAAGGAAGCCGCCTGGACCTTCGCCCTGGCGGGGACGCCCTTTTCGCCAGGATCAGGAAGGACGGTCAGGAGGGAGAAAGCGGACTCACAGAGGAATTCGGAAGAGGGGGCTTCCGACCCCATCGCCTTCGTCAGGCTCCACAACCCCTGACTCCGGGCGCCTCCCCTTCCCTTTCCTGCGAACCAGCCGATTCCAGGAAAAAGCAGGGATCCGATGGACAAGGCCACGGACGAGGTCTTCAGGTCATCTTCGATGGTCCCCCAGGCCCAGGCATAGGGGAAGGATTCAAGTTCGCGGATCCCCGGCATGTCCGTGCCGGTCAGGACAGCGGCGTGCCTTTTGCCGGTCTGGTTGTATTCCTCAATCAAGGCGTCGATCGTGGTCTTTTGCTGGCCAATGGCCTCCTGGGCCTCGCGCGCCTTGGCCTGGTATGCGGCGAGATCGTCCTCGGCCGTCTCCACGGTCCTATGGGCCAGCAGTTTCTCAGCCTCGGTGGAGAGGGGATTCAGACGGGCCAGGCAGGCCTTGCCCTGGACTTGGGAAAGCGCCTCTTCGGCTTCGCCGGCATAGCGGCTGGCCCTTTGCATGTCCACCGAGGCGTCTTCGGCCATCCTCATCGCCTTGTCGACCCCGGTCTGGAAGCCATCCAGCTCCTGGGACCAGGCCGCCAGCTCCGACTTCGCCTGGGCGAAGGCGGCGGCCCACGAGGGGAAATCTTTGCCAAGGGAGGAATCCGCCTGGCTGAACAAGGCGTTCGCCCACTTGCCTTTCAGCCCCCCCTCGCCTTGCAGTCTGCGGGCTATGGAGGCCAAACGCTCGAAAGAGGCGGATAAAGCCCCGTATCGGGCGGCCATGCGAGCCACTTCCTGTGGGTCGCCCGGAACGGGATTGCCTGTCCTGCCTACCAGGTGCCATTCATGATTCTTATTCATGATTAATCATCCATCCTAAACCTGAACGTGAAGGAGGTCCCTCCTACGCTTCTTCTGCTTTCTGTGCGTTCTTCTCGCTATCCAGGAACTCCGCGGACGAAGCCAGGCCGGAGTCCAGCTTGTCCGATTCGTCCAGAACCGTCTGCAGATAGTCGACGAATCTCTTCGTCTTCTTTTCATACGTCCGCTTCATCTTGTCGGCCTTGAGGTTGAAGTCGGTCACGGCTGCGACCAAATCGGCCTGACCGATGTTCTCGCTGCTGGCGTCCATGCTGTCGTCGGACCGCAGGCTCAGGGCCGTCCGGATGCGCTCGAAACCATCCTTCACGTCCTGGACCTGTGACTGGTCGATTTTCACGTCAGGCATGAGCCGCCTCTCGTTTTTTCCGTACCTATCGTGCGGGGAAGGAAGAAAGAAGCCGCGATGAACCCTTTCTTGCGATCACCATGCTCTTCAACGAGGGAAAAGGGTGGAGAACCTTTCGGAATCATGAACCCTGTTTACCTCTGGCTACTTCGCAGACTATCCGAGCCTTCCGACAATTCAGACACGGCGGACACGGACACGAAACGGGGCGGGGCCCCTGGCCGGGACCCCACCCCTGCAGAAAATCCCGGATGGCCGGATCAGGCCTGGGCGGCCAAGGCGGCCGAGAGCTCTTCCACGATGGCCGCGTGCCTTTTCTCGTCAATCTTCACGGCGAAGACGAAGACCAGGAGGGACAGGACGATGCAGACCAGAGGGGCGCAGAAAGCGGAGATCTTGAAGACGGTGATATGGGCTGCCGTCATGTCGGCGGCCGTCGCGGACCCGACCATGCCGGCGGCTATAGCGACCATGCCCACGATGCCGTTGGAGACGGCCCTGGCGATTTTGTCCAGCATGGGCCGCGCCGAAAGGGTGACGGCCTCATTGCGGCGGCCTGTCTTCAACTGCCCGTATTCGATGGAATCGGTCAGGCAGAGGATGGCCGTCATCTGGATGGCTGTCTGGGGCAGATAGAAGAGGATGAGGGCGATGACGATCAGAGGCAGGCTCTTGGGGGCCAGGATGAAGATCAGGTAGGCGACGATCATCATGACCATGCCGGCGATGAAAAGGTACCGCCGGGGGATCCTCTTATTCGCGACAGGGAAAAGCGGGGCGACGATCAAACCCGTGACGACGGGGACCAGTCCGGCGACCCAGAAATACGACTGCATGTTGAGCACGAACTTGAAAAGATAGAAAAGGACCCCGGCCGTGACCACGTTCGCGACGGCGTACAGCAGATAGGACAAGGCGACCCACAGAAGCTGGTCATTGGAAGCGAGGGCTTTGAAGGCGGCCAGAGGGGAAGCGTGGCCGGCGTCCGAAGACCGCAGGTCGCTATCGCTTTCTTTGACGCAGAAAGCGACCACCCAGGCGGTGACCAAACCGACGACGGCCACAAGAAGTCCGAAAGAAGCCCAGCCTTCCTGACTTTCCCTGCGGGATCCGGTGAAGACGTAAGAAAAGAAGGCGACCACGGGGACCACGATGGCGGTTATGCCGTTGTAGCCTAAGGAACCCGTGAAAGTCCCCAGGGACGTATAGACGCCACGTTCGTGGGAGTCGGCCGACAAAGCGGGAATCATCCCCCAGTAGGAAATATCGCGCAGGGAATAAAAGACGTCCAGGACGATGAAAACGATGACGAAGAGAACCATGAAGAGCTGGCGGTTGACGTTGACCAGACCGGCCATACCGGAGTAGATCAGGCAGATGAGGATGGCGGATACCAGGCCGCCGATGAACTGCCAGGGGCGGAAACGGCCGAACCTGGTACGGGTGTTGTCGATCAGATTCCCCAGCAAGGGATCGATGAAGACCTCCGCTATGCGGATGGCCACGATCAGTCCGGTGATGACGCCGATATACCGGGCGGCTTCCGCGGCCGGCGCGTGGATGAAAAGAACGTTGGTCACAAAAACGATGAAATAAGTGGATAAGGCCTGGTAGAAGGCCGACTGTCCCAGATTACCGAAAGCGTAAGCCGTTCTCTGGGCGAGCACCTGGCCCGAAAGCTGTCTATCCGGATGCACCGCCGGCTTTCTGTTCACTTTCCATGAAGGTTGCATGAGAGGAGTCCTTTCTCCTGTGGGTTGTCATTTCCGCAGTATCGTCCATTCTTCGCATACCGCCGCAGCGTCAGCTCCGACCTGCGTAAGTAATACGTTACTACTTTTAAGTAAATTATTTATCTACAGGCGTGTCGGCGAGTGAATCTCTTATTTTCCAAAGCAAAATCCCGTCCTGAAAATTCTCCGCGATTCCTTAGTGGAAAAAATCAAGGATTGGTATTACTGTGGGAAGTAAATCATTACTAACACTTGCGGCTGCGCACCGAAGCGACAGACGACAACGTCAGTCCAGAAAGGACACCCCACATCATGCATATTCCAACCGCTGCGACAGCGAGCAGTTCCTGGCTGACCGACCCGGAAACCTATGCGGTCAACCGTCTTCCAGCGCATTCCGATCATTTTTACACCAGAGGGGACGATGCCCGGGTAAGGTCTTTCCCCAGCGATCGCGCAAACCTGTCGACAGGCTTGCCTTCCCTCCTGATTCAAAGCCTCGCCAGCCAGTGGGAGGTGTCCATCCACAGCGCCCAGGAGATAAACGCGGCCATGGATTCCGCACCAGCCGGCTCGCTCCCCGCTTTCGATTTCAGTGGCATGAAAACCATCCCCATCCCCTCCTGCCTGGAGATGAACGGCCTGCTGCGGCCCCAGTACGTCAATCAGCAGTATCCCTGGGACGGCCATCAGGATTGCCTGCCCCCGTCCATCCCCATGGAAAGGAACCACGTCGGCCTTTACCGGAAGACCTTCGCCCTCTCCCCCGGCTTGCTCAGGGCGATGAAAGAGGGACCTTCCGACGTGACCCTGACTTTCCACGGGGTGTCCACCGCTTTTTACGTCTGGCTGAATGGGATTTTCATCGGTTACGCTGAGGATTCCTACACCCCCAGCGAGTTCAGCATCGCCTCCGCCCTGCGGGAAGAGGAAAGCAACACCCTCATCGTCGCCTGTTATGAATTCAGCTCGGCCAGCTGGCTGGAGGACCAGGACTTCTGGAGGCTCCATGGAATTTTCCGAGACGTCCAGGTCGCCGTCCATCCTTCCAGCCATATCAGTGACCTCGTGATCAAGGCGGACTACGACCCCGCGGACGGCAAGGGGATGTTGACCGCCGCGGCCAGCGTCACGACCGTGGGAGGAGACCCATCGACGGCGACGGCCACAGCCCAGCTCTTCAACGGGGAAGGCGGATCCGTCTGGAAGGCCGGCGGCGATTCCTTCCGCTGGAGCGTTGACCTACCGGGGATCACCCCCTGGAGCGGGGAAAACCCTTACCTGTACACCCTGGTCATCACCTTGTCCGATCGAGACGGGAACCCGGTGGAGCAGACGGTCCAAAGACTCGGCTTCCGCCATTTTGAACTGGATGCGACCGACAAAATCATGAAACTCAATGGCAAACGGATCATCTTCAAAGGCGTCAACCGCCACGAGTTCGACGCCGTCCGCGGACGGGCCGTCACCGAGGAGGACATGCTCTGGGACGTCCGCTTCCTGAAAGCCCACAACATCAACGCCGTCCGAACCAGCCACTACCCCAATCAATCACGCTGGTACGAGCTGTGCGACCTGTACGGCATCTACCTGATAGACGAAGCCAACATCGAGACGCATGGGACCTGGTCCAGCCCCGGGGACGTCCTCACGGCCGAAACGAACGTGCCGGCCAGCAGACCTGAGTGGAAAGGAGCCTGCCTGGACCGGATCGCATCCATGATAGGCCGGGACCGCAATCACCCCAGCGTTCTCCTGTGGTCCCTGGGCAATGAGTCCTATGCGGGGGATGTCTTCCAGGCCATGAGCGATTACGCCCATCGGACGGATCCGGGCCGCCCCGTCCATTATGAAGGGGTCGTCTGGAACCGGTCCTATGCGGACATCTCCGACGTGGAAAGCCGCATGTACGCCAAACCCTGGGAAATCGAAGACTACCTGGAAAAGAGCCCGGCCAAGCCTTTCATCTCCTGCGAGTACGCGCATTCCATGGGAAATTCCACAGGTAACCTGGATGAATACACAGCCCTGGAGAAGTATGACCTCTATCAGGGGGGCTTCATCTGGGATTATCTGGACCAGGCCCTCTGGCAGACCCTGCCCGATGGCCGCCGCCGGCTGACATACGGAGGGGATTGGGACGACAGGCCCAGTGATTACGAATTCTCCTGCAATGGAATCGTCTTCGCCGACCGGACGGCATCCCCCAAAGCCCAGGAGGTCAAGCAGCTCTACAGCAATGTGAAGATCAACCTGGAATCGGTCGGCGAATCGGTTCGTCTCACGGTCATCAACGATAATCTTTTCACCGATTTATCCGACCACGGCAATTACATCCGCTACGATCTGCTGGCCGACGGCGAGGTCGTGGCTTCGTGGAAGGAAACGGTCCAGCTGGAAGCGAGGAAGAGGCTGAGCAAAACCTTGGATCCGGTACAAGCCGGACTGGTGGATTGGACTCAGATCTTTTCCCACAGCCTGGCTCAGGAGCTGGTCCTGGAAGCGACCTACTGCTTGGGCGAAGAGACCTTATGGGCCCACGCCGGCCATGAGATCTGCTTCGGGCAGACCCTCCTGGCCCGTCGGAAGATGCGTGTCGGGGCGGACGAGAAGGCTTCCGCGTCCGTCGCCATCGGCCGATGGAACATCGGCATCGCACAGGACGGAAAAGAAGCCTTGCTTTCACGGGTCCAGGGCGGAATCGTCTCCCTGAAGGACCACGGGCGGGAGTTCATCACCCGCACGCCCCGGATTCTCACCTGGCGTCCCATGACCGACAATGACCGCGGATGCTCCCACGGCTTCGAAAGATCCGTCTGGTTCGGAGCCGGCCGTTACGCCAAGGTGACTTCCGTGGAAACCTCCCGGACCGAAGACGGCATTCGCGCCGACTATGCCTATCGGCTGGCCGACCCCCGCCATACCAGGGTGACCGCGTCCTATCAGGTGGATTCCCGCCTGCGCGTCCATCTGACCTTGACTTTCGACGGGGATGAGGAGGATCATCCCGGCCAGGAGGAACCGACCATACCCGCCTTCGGCCTGGAGTGGACCCTTCCGTCCGCTTATCGTCATCTGCGTTTCTACGGCTTAGGGCCCGACGAGACCTACCGCGACCGCTGTCATGGCGGCAGACTCGGCATCTACCAGACGGACGCGGAAAAAGACTTCGCCCCTTACATCCTCCCTCAGGAGACAGGGAACCATGAAGGCGTGCGCTGGCTGGAAGCCAGGGACGGGAATGGACGCGGGCTGCGCGTCAGCTCCTCCGCCCTCCCCTTCTCGGCCAGCCTGCTGCCATACAGCAGCCTGGAAATCGAAAACGCCACCCATCGCGAAGACCTGCCGTCCGGATCGGGCCACGTTTTCCTTCGCACCCTGGCGGCCCAGATGGGGGTTGGCGGAGACGATTCCTGGATGTCTCCGGTCCATGACCAATACCAGCTCGATTCCCGGCGCAGGCTGGTCCTGGACCTGGTCATCGAGACCATCTGACCCCCGTCGCCCCGACGCCCGTATTCTCCCTCATCGTTTCGCCATCGGCGTGAAGCTTTCCCTCACCCGAAGCGTGGCGGTCTGGTAGACGTGCTGTTTCACCTCCCGGTGCCTCATGAGCCCATCGGCCAAAAGGGAGACGGCGGTCTCCACCAGCTCGGTCTGGTCGATCGAATAGGAGCTTAAAGCCGGGGAGGTGTACTGGGCGATGGGAAGGTCGTTGATGGAAACCAGGCTTACGTCCCGGGGCACCAGGATTCCAGCCGAGGCGAAAGCCTGCAGAACGCCCACGGCCAAAGTGTCGGCCGCCACAATGAAAGCGTCAGGCAGGGACCCCCGCAGGTCGGCGACGACTTTTTCCCCCAGAGCCCGGCCGTTGGAGGTGCTGAAAGGTCCGGAAGCGTAGATGAGCCCATCCCGATCGGTATCGATTCCCAAACGATTCGTCCAGTTGCGGAAGGCCAGGGACCTCGGGTCTTCCGGATACTCATGGAAGCCCATGATACGGCCGATGCCGCCGATGAAGCCGATTCTCTTCATGCCCGCGGCCTGGAACTGGTCCAGGGCGTCCAGGATGATCTGGTTGAAATCGGGCTGGGCGGAATCGAAAAGGGTGGGGGCGGGATTGGTGTCGAGGAAGACCCCGTATGGGATCCCTTCATGCAAGGCGTTGAGCTCGTCTCCGTTGAAATTGGCGGCCTCGATGGAGATGAAACCGTCCAGGTCGCTGCCGTCGGCGATGAGGTCATCCACCCGGGTGAAGACGGTGGACCGCATCCGGTACTTCTTCATGACCGTGGCGGCCGTCTCCTTCAAGGCGTCGAAATACGAATCCTCCAAAGTCTCGGCCGAGGATGAGGTGTCGAGGATGGCGATGTCGCGGGGCCAGGTCACCCGCTTATTCCTGGCCACATAGCCCAGCTCTTCGCTGACTTTGATGATCTTCTGCTGGGTGGAACGAGGGAGGGATAACCTGGGGTCCCCATTGAGGAGGCGGGAGACTGTCGTCGGCGAATATCCGGCTTTCCTGGCTATCTCTTTGATCGTGACCATTCTTCCACCTTATCGTAGACGCTACCTGAGCGGCTCAACCTCGCCCTCCGCGGTCAGGGAAGCTTCTGGGCCGGGCAGGACGAAAGGACCGACATCATGGAGTCCTTCTCGGCCTGGGTGACCGTCAGCCCGTATTTGGATTTGACCCCGATCTGCCTGGCTACATAGGAGCAGCGGTAGGCCTTGTTGCTGGGGAGCCAGGAGTCGGCCGCAGCGTCCCCCTTCTCCTGGTTGGCCTCCCCTTGCACGGCCAGGAGGTTGTAAGGGTCATTGGCGAACTTGTACCGTTTGGCCGTGGACCAGGCGCTGGCCCCTGAATTCCAGGCGTTGTGCAATGCCACCACATGGTCGATCTGCACTTCGGCGCTGGTCTGTACCCCGCGGCGGAAGTGGATGATCAGACCGGTATAGGGGTCTTTGAGGACCCCGGACTGGACCTTGCAGCTGTATCGGGACCGGAAGCGGACCTCGGTCAGGTCCCGGGCCAGGACGTCCTCCCGTTCGTCGCAGCCATTGCCGTCGTCATCGGTCTGACGGAAGCCGAACAGGTCCCGCTGATAGCCGGAGGCGTATTTCTCCTTGGGGACCACGGTCAGGCTTTGCAAGGTGTTGGCCGCCTGGCCGGTGGGGGTATTGGCCCCGGTGGATTCGGCCACGCGTGGGGACAGGCGGGGAATGACCAGGGCGATGACGATGCCGACCAAGACGGCCAAGGCGATCAGCAGGGCCAGCATCCCCCACGACCTGCGGGAACGCGCCTGGCCAAGCCGAGGGTCCGGCTGGGAGAAGGGCTGGGAGGAAGGCCGGGGGCCAGCCTGCCCATAGCCGTAATCAGCGGCCGAAGGGGCCGGGGCGTCCGTCACCCTCAAGCGCGAATCATCGGAATACCGGCGTTTCTTGCCGCTTCTTTCAGGATCAGTCCCAGGAAATGTCATACAGCCATTATGCCCCGCCCCGCCGAAGCCGCCCAGCCGCGAGCGCCGGCGGTGACCATCGTCAGCAGGTCGTCCTCAGGATGACTTCCTCCAAGGCGGCCACAAGACTGTCCGGCAAACCGTCGATGGTGCGCAAGGTCGTGATGACCCCCGCCCCCTCCCGGTTGATGGCTTCCCAGGCCTTGTCTTTCGCCGTGTAGGGCATCTGGGCCCGGGCCAGAATCTCCCGGAAGTCAGGGCGAAGGGGATTGTCGGCCAGATGGACGGCGCCGGGCAGAATGACTTCGATCCGCGCCCCGACGGCAAGCTCGGGCAAGGCCAGGGTCAGTTGAAGCTTGTCCGCCCGATAGGAGGCAGGAACGGTCATCTCTTTTTCTTTTTCCGCGTTTCCCGCGTCTTCCGTCACCCTGACCGTGACCCCTTCCTGCAACCAATCAGGCCGGGCCAGACCGGGCATGCGGATGGTCCAGGACCGCCGCGAAGGAAGCGGGGCGCCCCCTTCGTCAAAGCCGTCGCAGGCTTGGGCTGGCCCGATGACGATCACAGGCGAGCCGTCCCCGCGATGGCCTTCCCATTCCTCCCGGATCACCGTCTTGGTCTGGCCCAGGGGCTCCCCCTGCTCGCCCAGCCGGCCGGCATCCTCCCTCAGAGTGAAGGACCCGTCCGCTCCGGGGAAGGCGAGGAGGGTCAGGGCCGTCGGATTCGCCAGGTCATTGCAGTCCTCGCCCTCGTGCAGGTCCTGCAGGGGAATCAATCCCCCGGCCGGGGCGAAAACAGGCATGCCCTCGAGCGGCCGATGGGCCGTGAAGGACCGGCCGGGGGCTCCCCCAGGCACAGGCGAGCCGGAGGGGTCGCAGGCGGCGCGGTAGGGGCGGCCTGTGAAGAAATCGAACCAAAGCCCCCGGGGCAGCCAGACGTCAGCCGAAGCCATCAAGGAATGGGGATCCGTATGGGTCACGATGGGAGACACGATCAGCTGGTCCCCGAAAAGATACTCATCCTGATTCTCGTAGGCCTCCCCATTGTCCGGGTAGTCCCAATAGACCGGCTCGACCAATGGCCGGCCTTCCTCATGGGACCGGTAATTCATGCTGTAAAGGTAAGGGAGAAGCCGATGACGCAGGCGGAGGGACTCGACCATGGATTGGCGGATCCCAGCCGGGAAATTCCACGGCTCCTTGCCCGCAAAAGGGGAGGCGCTGGAATGCAGGCGGTTGATGGGGCTGAAAGCGCCGAACTGGTACCAGCGGGCCTCCAGCTCATCATCTCGGACCCCCAGCATATGGCCGCCTATGTCATGGCTCCACCAACCGTAGCCGATATTGGAAGCGGTGGCCGTGAAATAGGGCTGGAATTTCAGGGAATCCCAGCTGATGACCGTATCCCCGGAGAAGCCGATCGGATACCGGTGGGAGCCGGGACCGGCGTAACGGGAGAAGGTCAAAGGCCATCTGCCATCCCGGCCCGAATCCCGGTAATGCAGGTGGTTGAGCAGCCATAAGGGATCCAGCCCCTTCTGCCGGGCGACGGACCCCTGCTGCCAATCCAACCACCAGAAATCGACCCCTTCCGCCTCCATCCGATGATGAAGGGCGAAATAGTTTGTGACGAAGACCGGATTCGTCAGATCGAAGTCCAGCGGGGCCTCGGTGGCCGGGTCGACCCCCATGGCCCGGGCCATGACCGGATAGTCGTCCTCGAAAGCCCGGATCCCGTCACGGGGGTGGACGTTCAAAGTCACCTTGAGTCCCCGGTCATGCAAGTCGCTCAGGAAACTCTGATGATCGGGGAAAAGCTTCTTGTTCCAGGAATAGCCGGTCCAGCCGGAGCCGAACCGGGGGTCGACGTCCCACACCCGGTGCCAGTCCATGTCGATCACGGAGACGGTGAAGGGGATCCCCTCGGCCTTGAACCGGTCCATCAGGGCCAGATATTCCTTCTGCTGGTAGGGGTAGAAGCGGGACCACCAATTGCCGAGGGCGAAACGGGGAAGGAGGGGGACCGGGCCGGTCAGGCGGTAGAAGTCTCTGAGAGCCTCCGTGTAATCGTGGCCATAGCCGAAGAAGTAAAAGTCGGTCTCCTCCTCTTCCCTCGGCTTGACCATGAGCCCGTCGGGGGTGGGGATGCCGCTGGAGGAATCATCCAAGACCGCCCAGCCGTCGCGGGAAAGCAGGCCTTGCCCAAGAGGGACCGGCCCATCCGCCCCGTCGAGGGTCCGGGCTGTCCCGCCCAGGTTTCCACCGGAAGCGGCCGGGTCCTTGTCGTCTCCGAAATGCCAGGTATTGGACAGGGACCCGGTCCCGCCGACGACCAGACTCAGGCCCTGGGGGCTGAAAGGCCGGCCATCGTAGACCAGGTGCAGGCGGGAAGTGTCAAGGACCAGCCAATCCTACCCGTCGCTGCCCCGCTGGTGAGTCAGCCGAATGGGGACCGGGGAGCCGAAGCCCCGGTTCACCACCACCTGGGTCGGCCGGTCTTCGAAGACGCCGGAGTCCGACCATTCGCAGCGGACCAGGGCCTCGGTCAGGAAGGAGAAGCGCCAAGCTCCCCCGCTAACCGGGTCCTTCCCGCTGATGACGCCAGCCTGGTCCTTCCGATCCGTCTTCATTGAGCCATCCTTTCGTCGCGGCTTTCTTTCAGTTCCTTGGCGTCCATCCCCTTGAGCCTGCCCAGGTAAGAGACCACCATGACCACCGCGAAGAGAGGCAGGGCGATGCCGAAGGCGGCCAGGAAGCCCGACCACCTCCACCAGACGACCAGGGTGGCGATGATGACCAAGACGAGGACGAGGGTGCAGACCGGCCGGGCCAGGACCATGTTGAAGGTCATCTTGATGATCCACCCCGGTTTCTCGTCATAGTTGGACCTTACGGCCCAGGACAGGACCAGGAAAAGCAGGTAGACCACATTGACCGCCAGAAGCAGGCCGGAGGCGGCGATCCCCAGGGTCCCGGTGCTGTTGAAGTTGGCCAGGTAATAATCCCAAGCCAGGAAAAGGCCGATGATCAGCTGGGGCCAGCCGAAGAGGTTGGCGCTTTTCAGGTCCTCCTTCCAGGCCTTATGAAAGACGGTCCAGGTCCTTTTGACCGTCCAGGATTGGTCCAGGTCCAGCAGCCAGGTACGGTAGGTGGCGTAGCTGGCCGAGACGGAGGGGAAAAAGCCCACTAGGACAAGGCCCATGACCGTATGGACGATGGTCGCCAGGTGGACCATGAAGATCATGAGGACCACCCGGCAGAACCGTTCATACCCCAAGGCGAACTTTTTCATTTCCTTGCCCCTTTCCCGGCCAGTCGGGGCCAGCCGGAGTCAGTCGGCCCCGACTGCCCGATTTTGCCCGACTGCCTGATTCTAACCCTTCACGGCCCCAATCATGACGCCTTTGTTGAAGTACTTCTGCAAGAAAGGATAGATGACCAGCAGGGGGAGGGTGGAGACGATGATGATGCCGAATTTGATCTGGTCGCCCAGGTTCTGGGACTGGGCGGCGGACATGCCCACGGTTCCGTGGTCGGTCTGGTTGGCCAGGAGGATCATCTGCAGGACGTTCTGCAAAGGCTCCTGGTCCTGGTTGCGGATGTAGATCAAACCGGTGAAGTAGTCGTTCCAGTGACCGACGAAGCAATAGAGACCGATGACCGCGATGATGGCCGACGACAGGGGCAGGACGATCTTGAAGAAGTAACCGAAGTAGGACAGGCCGTCCACCTGGGAGGCATCATGCAGCTCTTCGGGGATGGAGGTCTCGAAGAAGGAGCGGGCGATGATCATGTTGTAGACCCCGAAGGCCCCGGGCAGGATGAAGACCCAGATGGAGTTGAGCAGGCCCAGCTGCTTCATGAGCAGGTAGCTGGGGATGAGGCCGCCGGAGAAGAACATGGTGAAGGTGAAAAGGAAGAGGATCACCCTGCGGGGTTTGAACTCGCGACGGGAGAGGGCGAAGGCGGCCGGAATGGTCACGATCAGGTTGACCGCCGTTCCCAGGACGGAGTAGATGATGGTGTTTCGGTAGCCGATCCAGATGCGGCTGTCTTTGAGGATCTGGGCGAAACCGCTGAATCCGAAGCCCCGGGGCCACAGGGTCACCTGGCCGGTGGCCACGTACTTGGGGTCGGACACCGAAGCGATGACGATGAACCAGAGCGGGTAAAGCACGGCCAGGACGATGGCCACCATGATGATGACGATGATCGAGTCCACGATCCAGTCCGAGACCGTCTTATGCTGACGGACGTGCTTGTTCCAAGGGATGTCTTCGGCGGAACCGGAGATCTTCCTGGCCGGTTCGGCCTTCTTCGCTGTTTCCATGCTTGTCGTCTCCTGATGAGCCTGATTGGTCTGATGTGTCATAGGGGCCGGGAGCGCCCGAGCGGGCCGCCCTTGGTCCGGGGAATCCACAGGATTGTCGTTGAGGTTAGAAGATGCTGACATCGCTGGCCTTCTTTGCGATCATGTTGGCGGTGATCAGGAAGATGAAGTTCACCACCGAATTGAACAGGCCGATAGCCGTCGAATAGGAGAACTGGTTGTCCAGGATGCCTATCCGGTAGGTATAGGTGGCGATGACCTCGGAGGCGGACACGTTCAGGGTGTTCTGCATCAGCCAGATCTTCTCGAAGCCCACGCCCAGGACGGAACCCATGTTCATGATGAGCAGAATGCCGGCCGTCGGCAGGATGGTGGGGATGTCCACGTAACGGATGAGCTGGAGGCGGCCGGCCCCGTCGATCCGGGCGGCCTCGTAAAGGGCCATGTCCACGGAGGAGAGGGCGGCCAAGTAGATGATGCAGTTCCAACCCGTGTGCTGCCAGATCTCCGAAATCCAGTAGATGGGGGTGAAGGCGTTGGGGTCGCCCAGGATGCTGGTCCGTCCGAAGAAGCGGCCCAGCAGCCCGTTGCCGGGGGCCAGGAAGATGTTGATCATGGAGACCATGACCACGGTGGAGATGAAGTGGGGCATGTAGGTGATGGTCTGCACGAAGCTCTTCACCTTGGAATTGCCGATCTGGTTGATGAGCAGGGCCAGGATGATGGGGGCGATGAAGCCCATGACCAGGGTCCACAGACTGATGCGGACCGTGTTCCCGATGATCTGGCCGAACATGGGGTCGTTGAAGAAACGACGGAAGTAGTAAAAGCCCACCCAGCGGCCGCCGGTCAGGCCCTTCTCCAGGTCATAGTCGCGGAAGGCCAGCTGGATGCCGTACATGGGCACGTACGAGAAGAGGATGGTGAAGCCCATGGCCGGCAAGAGCATGACCCACAACTGCCAGTAAAGGTGGAAGTGGCGGGTGATCTTGCCGGAGCCATGAGGTTCGCCGGCCTGAACCTCTTTCTTTTTGCGCTCTCGGCGGCTGATATGGCTGACGGCTTGGCCCGCCTCTGTTTTCTGGGCGGACTGAGCCGGTTGGACCGGAGTCTGTTCTGACTGAGTCATTCTTGATTCCCCCTAATGTGGATTCTTCTGTTGTCTGGCTTGCCGGGTTCCCGTTCCCGATCTCAGGTTTTCGGTTTCGGTTTCCCGGCTTGTTCCGATGAAGGTTGCCTTGTCGATGGCCGAAAGCCGGTGACGGCTCCGGCCCTTTCCTTGTGAGCGGGCGGCTGGTCAGGCCGCGGCTATCCCGTCTCCCCCGCCCCAAGTGACGGCCATGGCCGCCCAGGGTTCCAGTTCGAGGGAGTCGAGGCAGGAGGCGGCCGCCTCATCCGACAGGTTGGAAAGGAGGACCTGCCTGGATGCGGCCGCCTGCTGGTGCTGTTCGAGCTCCTGGGAGCTCTGGG
This sequence comes from Parascardovia denticolens DSM 10105 = JCM 12538, assembly GCF_001042675.1. Lineage (NCBI taxonomy): Bacteria > Bacillati > Actinomycetota > Actinomycetes > Bifidobacteriales > Bifidobacteriaceae > Parascardovia > Parascardovia denticolens. Next base: position 375,389 of record NZ_AP012333.1, on the reverse strand, counting down.
CGGGGATGGCCGTGGAATCGTTGGACATGTTGACCAGGACCAGGATCTCCCGGTCGCCCAAGTCACGGCGGAAGGAGTAGATCTTCCCGTCTTCTTCGTCCAACATGGAGAAGGAGCCGGAGGAGACCACGGGGTTGGTGTGGCGCAGGTCGATCAGCTTCCGGTAGAAGGAGAAGACCGAATCGGGGTCGTCGATCTGGGAGGCCACGTTGATCTGGTCCTTGTTGGGGTTGACCGCCAGCCACGGTTCCTTCCCGGAACTTTCCGGGCAGAAACCGGCGTATTCGCTGGAGTCCCATTGCATGGGGGTGCGGGAATTGTCCCGGCTGACCTTGGCCAGGGAAGCCAGCATGGATTCGGGGGTCTGCAGCCCGGCCTCCTGGACCCTCTGCCGATAGGCGTTGATGGATTCCAGGTCCCGGTACTGGTCCAGACGGGTGAAGCCGGCATTGGTCATGCCGATCTCCTCGCCCTCGTAAATGTAAGGGGTCCCCCGGTGCATATGGAGGAGGAGGCCCAGGGCCTTGGCCGACCGGACCCGCAGGGATCCGCTTGAGGTCTGCCCCCAGCGGGACAGGGCCCGGGGCTGGTCGTGATTGTTGAAGAAGAGGCTGGTCCACCCGGCCTGAGCCACGGCTTCCTGCTGGCGCTTCATGGCCGCTTTGAGTCTGCCCAGCTCGAGGGGATGGCTGTTCCACTTGGTCCCTTCCTGGTCGATCTCCAGATGGTCGAAGAGGAAAAGCATGTCCAGCTCTTTGCTGTCCGGGCTGGTGATGACGGCGTTGCGTTCGGGCGAGATGCCTTGGGCCTCCCCCACGGTCAGGTACCCTTGACGGCCTTCGAAGACGGCGGACCGCATCTCCTTGAGATATTCATCCAAACGTGGGCCGTCCATGCTGAAGGGCCAGGGGGAGGAATAGCCTTCCGGCCCGGCCGGCAGGTCTTCGATCTCGCTGCCCCGCACTCCGGGCAGACGGCCTTGGGAGTCGATCCTCTTGGAGATAAGGGTGATCACATCCATGCGGAAGCCGTCGATCCCCCGATCCAGCCACCAGTTCATCATCCGATAGACGGCTTGGCGCGCCTGGGGGTTCTCCCACTTGAGGTCAGGTTGTTTGCGGGAGAAGGTGTGCAGATAGTACTCGCCCCGTTGTGGGCAATACTGCCAGGCGGACCCCCCGAAAGAGCCGCCCCACAGGTTGGGTTCGGCCCCGGGGGTGCCAGGCTCATGGCCTTCCTTGGCCGGCTCCCACCAATACCAGTCTTCGTAGCCGGGTTCGCGGCGGACGGACTTGCGGAACCATTCGTTTTCGTCGGACGTATGGTTGACCACCAGGTCCATGACCACCCTGATCCCCCTCCTGTGGGCCTGGGCCAGGAGGGAATCCATATCGTCCAAGGTCCCGAAAAGGGGGTCGATCTGATAGTAGTCGGCGATGTCATAGCCGTTGTCGTCCTGGGGAGACTTGTAAACGGGGGAAAGCCAGATCACGTCCACACCCAGCCGGGCCAGGTAGTCGAGCTTCTCCTCGATACCTTTCAGGTCTCCCAGACCATCCCCATTGCTGTCCTTGAAGGAACGGGGGTAGACCTGGTAGACAACGGCGTTGGCCCACCAGGGATTGGGGGTGGCGCCGTTGGTTCGTATGCTGTCCGGCAATTTCCGTCTTTGACTGTCCGTCATGATCTCCAGCCTTATGAGAGTAGTAAGTAGTAAGTACTCAGTCTTGATTTTTCGTCGTGGACCGTGGGACCATCGGCTCATTGAGCCGTCGGGGTTCCGGATCCGTGAGTCCTGGAATCCCTGATCGACACGCTCGCGACGTCTTTTATGTTTTTGAACATGAATTCCCGGCCGGGGCTGGGCCAGCGGCCGGGAAAAGCCGTCTTCGCATCGGGGGCCGGCATCCCCGCCTAAGGCCGGCCGCGCCAGACGGCGGGACCTTCCTCAGGTATGGCGCTCGCTTATTCCTTGGTAGAGTTGAGGTTCACGCCGATCTTGTCCATGTTGGACTTGAAGTGGTCATAGACCTGCTGCTCGATCTTGATGTTCTCATCAAGATTGTTCTTCTTGAGGCCAGCCACGTAAGAGTCCCATTCCTTGTCCACACCGCCCTTGGTGACCCACTGGGCGAACTTGCTCATGGCGGACTGGGTGATGCCGGTGTTGTTCTCGTTCATCTTCCGGGTCTGTTCGGTGGTCATGGGCATGTTGGCGTAAAGGACGTCCTTGTTGAAGTCCACGTTCTTGAAGTTCCCGTCATAGACGGCGTCGGTGGCGCGGTACTCGGTGTGCTCAGGAGGCAGGTTCAGCTTCATGTTGTCGCCGATCCAGGCGGGAGCGCCATCAGCCAGGGCGTTGGTGAACTGCCAGTCGGAAGCGTTCTTGGTCTTGTCCTGAGGCTTGAGGACGGTGTAGTCGTTGGGGCCGTTCTTCTTGACGCAGGTGCCGAAGGCGCCGTAACGCATCTGGACGGACATGTCAGGGGCGTAGAAGGCGTCCACGATCTTGAGGGCGGCGTCCTTGTTGGCCACCTTCTTGGAGACCACGGCGCGGTCCACCTGGTAAGCCAGGTCATCGCCGTTGTAGGACCAGACCAGCTTGTTGGTGTCGGAAGCGTGGGCCTTGAGAGCGGGCATGGTCACGTACTGGGGTCCCAGGGTGGATCCGAAGATGTCGGACGGGGTCCACATCCAGGTCATGCCCACCTTGGCCACGTTGCCTTCACCCTTGGAGGTGGAGGTGTACTTGGACCAGTCATGGGTGAAGGCCTCGGAAGAAATGACGCCATCGGCCCAGAGCTTGTGCAGGAACTGGATCAGCTCCTTGTAGTGGGGGTCGGTCAGGTAGTTCTGCACCTTGCCGTCCTTCACGTACATGCCCAGAGGGCCATTGGGGACGGTGATGCCGAAGGAGGACAAGAGCACGTTGGGCTGGAAGAGGCCGAAGCCGCCGGTCCCCGGGGAGTTGAAGTCCAGAGGGATCTCATCGTGCTTGCCATTGCCATTGGGGTCCTGGTTCTTGAAGGCGATCAGGACCTTCTCCAGCTCGTCCCAGGTGGTGGGGACCTTCAGGCCCAGCTTGTCCAGCCACTGCTTGTTGATGAACATGTGGTTGGAAGTGCGGGCGGTAATGGTGCGGCCCACGGTCGGGGAGCCGAGGATCTTGCCGTCGGCAGTGGTGGAAATGGCCTGAGCATAAGGTTCAGCTTTGAAAAGCTTTTGCAAATTTTTCATATGCTTGATTTCAGGCTTCAAATCCAGGAAGAGGCTGCCATACTCGCCCATATCGCCGGAACCGAAACCGCCGATGGTGATGTCGGCCACTTCACCGGCAGCCAGGGCCGCCTTCTTCTGCTGATCCCAGGAGGAAGCCGCTACATCCTGCCACTGAATGTGGCACTCGCACCGGGTCTCGAGGTCCTTGGTCCAAGGAAGATCGGCCATTTTCTTCGTGCGGGCGTCCTTGACCACCTGCACGGTGACGATCGGCTTGCCATCGGAAGCCTTCTTGGCGCCATTGGAGCCGCCGCAACCCGCGAGCAAAGTCATAACGGCTATTGCCCCAGCGGCGATCTTCAATCCATTACGTTTCAGAGTCATTCGATCTCCTCCGTTATTAATTCTTACCAACTATGCGATCACACCAGTTGTAATCGCTTCAAGCAGGATTAATTGTAATATTGACGCAAGTTAAACGCAAACTTTGCGTGTCGTGTTGCAATTCTTTCATTCTTGTCTTCTTCGAAAGTCATAATGAGGTGCAAAAGGAGGCATCGCTATGACAACGACGCTGGCGGACATCGCGGAAAAAACCGGCCTGAGCCAGGCGACGATTTCACGGACCCTGAACAACAAGCCAGGCGTGTCCAGCAAGACGAAAGCCATGATTTTCAAGACCATGGAAGAGCTGGGCATGAACCCTTCGGCCAGCAGGGCCACGGAGATGAAACAGGTCGCCCTCATCACGCCCGACATGTCCAACCCCATCTTCGCAAACTTTGCGACCAACCTTTCCGTCCTCCTCTCCCAACAGCATACCCTCCCTTTGTTGTGCGCCTACACCCTCTACGGAGGAAACGAGTCCTCTTATATGGAGGAGATCCTCAACTACCACATCTCCGGGGCCATCTTCCTATCCGGCCAATACGACACCAAAGGGGCCGACCTCAGCCACTACTACACCTTGGCCAAGCAGCGCATCCCCATGGTCTTCCTGAACGCTTCGGCGCATGAGGTCGATGGCTTTTACGTGGAGACGGACGACATGACCGCCGTCAACATGGCCCTGACCCACCTCATCAACCTCGGGCACAGCAAGATCGGCCTGCTTTTCGGAGACAAGGACCACTACCCTTCCATCCGCAAATACGAGGCGGCCGAACGCTTCTTCCATGAAAAGAAGATAGACCATGACCCCCGCCTGACCGTCTGGACCACCTATGGGATCGGGTCAGGCCAAATGGCCACCACCGCCCTCATCAAGGCCGGGGCCACGGCCATCATGTGCGCGTCCGACCAATTGGCCCTCGGGGCCATCAAAGCCGCCACCGCCCTGAACCTGAGCGTTCCGGAAGACATTTCCATCACCGGCTATGACGACAGCCTGGCCATGAACTACATCTCCCCCTCCCTGACCACCGTCCGCCAACCGGTCGACCTGATGAGCCGGGCCCTGGTCAATGGTTTCAACACCTTGCAGGCCGACCCCCGGACGGCGACCAAACGCAACATCGCCATTTACGAGCCTGAGCTGGTGGTGCGGGGCTCCACGGGGATCTGCCGGGTCCGGCGGTAGGCTAACATTTCATCGCCTCCTTATCGTTGAACGTTTTCGCCTCTTTGGCATAAGCGGTTTCAATGGCTTCGCTGAATTTTCCTTTCATGGTTCCGCTTACTTTCCCGGCTACATCTTTCAAAGCCAGGGCCGCGGTGCCGCAACGGCTGTCATAAAGCTTGTCCCATGCCTCGACATAATTCCTGACGATCGTTTTCGCCACGTCCGCCAAAGTCCCCGACATCGCCCGGGCGCATTCAAAGCCGACCTCCTGTTTGAACTCCTGCATCGCGTCATCGACATCCAGTATTTTCCCGTTTACGCCCATTCGGTTCCATCTCCCATATCCCGCTGTTTGCGTTCGTAGTCCTTCAGACAATGATGAAGCTCCTCACACCAGAAGTAGCACCTCTTATATATCCGGGACAGCTTCTCGGAGAACGCTTCAAGACGATAATAACGTTCCTTCAGGGAACCGGTCTCATCCCCATACGCATCCGCCGCTTGAGCGACATAGGTGATCGCGTAATTCACCTGGCTGCGCAAACGCCCTAACTCCTCGTTGATCGGGTCTTCAAATTCGCGCAGCTCTTTTTCCATATGCTTCACATGTTCCTGCTTCGATTCACAGATGGGGCAGATGCCCACATCGAGATACTCATCCGGACGAATGCGCAGCAGCTCTTCTATGCCCATTGATCTCCCCTATCCCTTCAGTACTTCCACGCCTGGAATCTTTTCATCATACCAGCAAGCTGCCCGTCTTTTTCAAGTAGCCGGTCAATCCCTCGCCTGGTCTCCTGCCCGATCGTTCTGGTCTTCCCCGCTTCCCGCCGTGCAGCCTTCAGACACGCTTCCACATGCTCATCGAACACAAATAAAGCGCTCTCCTTGCTCTACCCGGCCATTTGAGCCTGCTGGACTATCTCCGGGGGTTGAACGGCGAAAACGGCGTCCAGCTCCGCCACCAGCTTTCGACGGAGTCCACTGGAAAAATCGGTTTCAACACCCGCTTGAAACGAGTCCGCGCTCGCATCTGCCGCCCCCCACCAGGACCAAAGCTTGTTCCGCATCAAGGAAAAGCCGTTGGGAAGAGGAAAGGGGGTTCCCGCCTTGGAGACTTTTCGCGTAACGGCTCAATTTACGCAGTCGCAAATCACGAATACGACTGATGGTTTTGCTGTCAAGCGCAAGTCCACCATCTTTAGTCCACTCATATCCGCCCCAGACATGCTGTTTCACAGGATTCCCTATGTTCTTGGATTGAATACGCTGAACCCGCCCGACGACTTTGCCGTCATCATCATACGCCATGCCGCCAGCACGCCCTGCCTGGATGATGGGATCCCTGGCGTCGATATAGTTATGCACCCGGGATCCATACGACTGTGCCCTTTTTTGCTGGCGCGCGTTGAGTTTTGAATACATGTTCGGCCCTTCGTACATCCAAGCGCCGCTGATGCGTGAAGCCTCCCGGTCATCCAAATCAGCCAAAGCCGTCTGCGCCTGCATAGAGCCCAAAGAATGCCCGTAAACCTCGATCTTGCATCCTTTATAAGCAGGATTGGCCATGATTTCGTGCAACTTGGCCGCGGCATCCCGCATCCGCCGACGAACTTCAGGCACCGCCTGACTTATATCCGTCACCACATCACGTATATCCACAGGCGTCGTACCTCTGAACAAAACTCTTACTACGTGTGGATTTCTTGGGTTATCTACAATAACCGACAATAACCGAATAATCCATTCCGCTCCAACGATGCCCGTTATCGGCTACAGATCCGGCAACGATGGAGTTCTTATTCGTCATCGGCTTCCCCGCTTGCCCATCGGCGGGCGTTCGATAGATACGAATCTTTGCTCCCATCTTGTAAGCTTCCTTATTATATTCAAGGTTAGCTATCTGTTGACGTTGATATTCAGTGATTTTATTCATCCTCATTCTCCGGTTGAATTCCAAATCTTTTGCAAGCTCTCCTATACCTCTCATCCGCTTGTTGACGAAGCTTTCTCAAAGCATCGTCAACTTCGGCTTCCTTTTGGGGGCTCATCTTCCGCGTGGCCCAATCAGAACCAAAACGCCGCCGCATCTCCCGGCCGGTCAAAGTATCATCCACGCTTCTTTGACCGCCCTCCCCATCGGACTCCATGCGCCCCAGTCTTCCTGACTCCACTTCTTCAATCCATCCGGGACCGTAATCCCCAATCATCGTACACACCCACTGGAGAGTGCTCTTGGGCGTATTCAGATCATACTTTTTAAAAATCTGAGTATCCAGCCAGGGGTCGTCATCCACCATGACTCGTAAGCTGCCGAGCTTGCCATCAACGTAAAACCTGTCAAGATTCAAGTTCGCCCCGTGATCCGACTTACGGTCCCCATTGATTATCAGATAACCGTTGATTCCACCCATAGGATTATGTTCCAATGACGAATCGTCAACTTCATACGAATGAATCACGCCTTGAGAAGTGAAGGCATGCGGATCCTCAAGCTTCAACCCCGCCTCGATCTCCTTCCTCGCTTGCTCGGAATGAGCGATTTGAATCATTTCATGCCGCAGCTGAACCTGTTTGCCCACAACACACCCTCCAATGACAAGAACGAGAACACCCAACCAGACCAAAACCCAACGGGCTCGATGCTTTTTAGCATAAGGGGAAACTATCGTGAAAGACATCGGAATCGCACCTCTTCTCATGGTTCATACGGAAAACAAGGGGAGACCTCACAGAAGAAACCCTCCCCTCTAGACATCAAGCGATGCATCTGGATTTCTGGTGATAGTGGGTATTCATGCCGCTCAAGTCAGCAGTTACATATCGAAAAGCCATACCCTATAGCGTACAGAGCTATCACGCAACACACAAAGGAGAACCGTAGAAACTCTAACCAATACGCTGTGCAAGCGGCTCCCGGTGTCAAACCGATCATAATGGCCGAACATCATTTCTATTAAAATTCGGATGAAGAGTGAGACATTGCTTGATGTAACCAACAACAAAATCAAGCTTGATCATCAGAAAGGCGTGTGGCTTTCTTGATGCCCAGAACATGTTGGACATGATGCATCTGGTTCGCTCCGATTCACCGGCACCATTGCCCGATCAAAGGTCGAAACAGCTGAATCCACATGAATATTAATTTTGCTAGTTATTATCCACTGCACTGCCGTAGAGCCCTTCATTGATAATAAAAAAGGACAGAGTCCTTTATTGGTAATAAAAATTTTGGGCCCAAAAGGTCTTTGGGCCCAAAATTACAATTTGTTTCGATGTCCCCTTATCAAGACTTCACAGATCCTGCAGTAAGACCACCGACCCAATATCGTTGTAAGAATAGAAAGGCCAGAACCATAGGGATAACAGACAGGAATGAGCCAGAGGTAACTAAGTTCCAGATTTGTTCAGAAGCGGCGCCAGCCTGAGACTTTACCTGCCATTGAGTCAACCCCACGGTTATGGGGAATAGACTTTGATTCGTCAGCACCACCTGGGGCAAGAAGAAATTATTCCAGCAACCGACCGTTGACAAAAGCCCGACCGTAGTCACAGCGGGCGTCATAATCGGAAGAGAAACCTGGAAGAAAGTCCTCAACTCCCCCGCCCCATCTACGCGAGCGGCTTCAATCATTTCGTCTGGGAGAGACTCAGTGCAATAAATTCTCATAAGATAGACGCCGAATGGATTGAGAAGAGAAGGCAGGATGACGGCCCACACAGTGTTGACTATGCCTACGTTAGACATAAGGATAAAAGTAGGGATGACCAGAGCCGTGGAAGGAATCATCAAAGCTCCCAGGACTATGCTGAAGTAAGTATTACGGCCTCTGAAACGAAACTTTGCAAAACCATAACCAGCCATGACACAGATGATTGTGCTGAGAAGGCCCCCTATCATCGCGTAAAGGAAAGAGTTGCCTATCCAACGCCAGTAAATCCCATCACCATAGGAAGACAATTGAGAGATATTCTCAAAAAAAGCGAACTTCTTATCGAACCACATAGATCCGCCAGATCCGAAAAAGAGCCCGGAATTAGACTTGGTCGCTGCTACTACCAACCACCAGACCGGGAAGAAGAAATAAATCACCGCTAAACCAAGAACGACGATCACAAAAACATGCGGCTTCTTCCGAAAATGATTCATCGTGACAAAGCTTTTTGTTTGTTCCATTTCAATCACCTAAGCCTGACTGCTTATGAGTAAGCTTCATAAAAATCACACTAAAAATTACAACGAGAATTCCTAAAGCGAAAGAAACAGTCGCTGAATAATTTGTTTGATTATAGCCAAAAGCCAGAGCCTGTGCATACATATTTGGAGTATATTCAGGGAGTATGGCCGTCGGCGCCTGATTACGCAAAACTGTAGGTTCCGTGTAAAATTGCAGGGTACCGATGAGAGAAAAAATCGTAACCATCACAATCGAGCCAGAGATCATCGGTGTTTTAATCTGAGTGGCGATTTTAAATTCGCTGGCTCCATCCAACCGAGCTGATTCATAGATATCGTGCGAGATGGATTGCAAAGCTGAATATAGGATTACCATATAATAACCGGTCCACTGCCAAGTGACTACATTGACCAATGCCCCGAAAATCCCACTGCTGGTCAGAAAGTCCGGCGTGCGCAGACCAAGCATCCCGAAGATCGTCGTAAAAGGACCCATGTTCTTTGAATACATGAAACCCCACATTAACGCTCCGATCACGCCAGGAATGGCATAAGGAAGGAAGATGATCAGGCGAGAGAAAGAAGCGAACTTATTTTTGATCACATCCAGCAGAAGAGCGAAAAACAAAGCCAGCCCCAGCTGGATCGGCACCATGGTGAGAGTGTAAACGACCACTCTTCCCATACCAGCCCAAAAAGTCTGGTCATGAAAGACGCGTACGTAATTCGCAAACCCGGAAAAATATTCGCCCTTGACCTGAGTGTAAGTAAATAAGGATATATAGAAGGCATAAGTCAAAGGAACAATTAAGAATAACGTAAAAATAATGGCAAATGGAGCGGTGAACAGCCAGCCCCAGATATTGTCCCTCCGGGCCGCATTATGGGTGGTTGTTTTTTTACGTTCCGCTTTTTTACTGACAGAAAACGTCATGATTACCTCGAAAAAGGAACTTGAAGTGGGCCAGCCAGACATAAAACTGCTGGCCCGTTAACACGACACTTAGCGCAGAGCGAAACCCTGCTGCTTTGCGTATTGCTTTAAGGTATCGTTCAAATCTTTGACACCCGAATCAGGGCTACCACCATCTTTCACTATTTTGGTGAACGCCTTGGTCTGCTGATCATAGGCATACGTTTGGAACGGTAAAAACTCATACCCCTGGTAAGCCTGGGCTGCGGGACCCTCAATCTCGTTGATCTTCTGATCGCCGAAGAAAGATTCTTTCATACCTTTAAAGGTGCCCGACTCCAGCATTCTAGCCCAAGTCGGGAAAAGACCCGCTTCTTCAACAGCGACCTTCTGAGCTTCGTCGGAATCAAAAATCTCACGGGCCACCTTGGCTGCGACCTTGGTATCTTTGGCTTGATCGGTCACTGCCCAAGCGGACCCTCCTTGGTTAACATAGGGGGTTGAGTCATCCCACTTCGGGGCCGGATAAACACGGAACTTCTGGGAAGTGTCATTCTTCAGGCCCTTCAGATACCCCACCAGCCAAGAAGCTTGAACGTAGGCGGCATAATTCCCGGTCAACATCTGATTATTCCAATCAGTGGTATTGGCATCCGTAGTGTCGCTGAGGCCTTCCTTGACTAATTTCTGCCAGTAACTTAAGACCTTCTTAACGCCCGGTTGGTCAAAGTTAATACCAACCTTGTCAGCAGAGGAAGCCTTGTAGCTATAGACCTTAGTACCGGTCTGAGCGAACAGGGAAATGTTGACAGCCGTACCGCTGGGATTCCAATCGGTCAGATAACCTTTATAACCAGCGGCCTTCAAATCTTTACCCGCCTCTTCAAACTCAGACCATGTTGTAGGTACTCTCACATTATACTTATCAAAAACTGTCTGATTAATATACATGACGAAAGGCCCCTGGTCTACCGGAACTCCATAGACCTGTTCTCCGCCTCCCATTGTCACATCGCTCCATGCACCCGGCGTATAATCGTCCTTGAAATTATTCATGCCATATTTGCCTAAATCAACCAGGTGCTTTTGGGCTCCCGCAACAAACTGAGGCATTGCTTCATACTCCAGCTGGATGATATCAGGAGCGCCCTTCTTAGCCTTGATAGCGTTATTGAATTTGGTGTACTCTGGACTGCCTTGGCCGGCATTTGTCCAGCAGACCTGGACATCTTTATGCTTCGAGTTGAAGATGTCGGCGAATTTCTGCATCTGCGGATACCACGCCCAGACCACAACCTTCTCGGCATAGGGGAATTTGAGTTTATTCGTGCAAGAAGCTGAATCATTAGCATGGGGATCAGCGCTGCCGTTGGCCGTATTCTTCGGTCCACATGCAGATAAAGACAACGAAATTATAACTGCTGCGACTCCGGCACAAAGCTTCTTCATTATTGAGAATTTCATTTAAATACTCCTCATTGAGTTTAAATCTTCGATTGATTTTCTTCCATATCCTTACTTGATGGTGATATGGGTCCATGAAGCTTTTGGCAAGGTAATGCTGACCTCCTTTCCTTCGATGGAAACCGTGTTATTCGTATGCATGGTGACTCGATCCGGTTTACGGAGGGTATTCTTTGCATGAAGGTCATCTTCATGCAACGTGGAAGCCAGAATGACCTTCGGCTGGTTCTCATCGAAATTCTGAATCGTAAATTCAACGTCATCAGTCAGAGACCGATTGGTCGCGAAAATCTCAAGGTTGCCATTACAGCCACGGACAGCTACGGCATTGATGGTCTTCACTTGCCCATAAGCATTGGTCTCATGCGTGCATGAATCCAGACGCGGCTGAAGGACAACCCCCCTTTTCGCCGACCGAGCTACAGCGGCGAAAGGATAGAAAATAGTCTGCCGCCATGCGGGACCACCTGGTTCCGTCATGATGGGAGCGATAACATTGACTAACTGAGCCAGCGAAGCCGAATGCACCAGGTCCACGGACGAAAGCAGCTCAATCAGTAAATCGCCAACGACGACGGCATCGGCGGCGGAGTACATATCCTCAAGCAGCCGAGGAGCTACCGGCCAGTTATCAATGCCTTCGGGGACCTTCGAGGGTTCCGCGTCTTGATACCACACATTCCATTCATCAAAAGAGATATGGATGTCATGGTCGGATTTGAGCTCAGCTTTGACGGATCCTATGACACTGCCGACATCCTTGATGAAAGCGCGCATATCATCACCTGAAGCCAGGAAACTCGCCAAGTCACCGTCGCGGGGTTGATAGTAGGCATGGCAGGAAACGAAGTCCACCAGGTTATAGCACTGCCGGAGAACAGTGGCCTCCCACTGTCCAAAGGTTTCCATGCCATGCGCGGACGAACCGCAGACGACCAGCTCAAGATCGGGGTCGATTTGTCTGAGTCCTCGAGCCACTGATGCAGCCAGAGTGCCATAGTCATGCGCATTCTTGTGGCCCAACTGCCACGGCCCATCCATCTCATTGCCTAAGCACCACATCCGGATGTCAAAAGGCTCGGCGGCGCCGTTTTCCTTTCGAAGTTCGGACAGATGCGTACCAGCTGGGACATTGGCGTATTCCAGCAGGTCCAAGGCGTCTTCCAAACCTCTGGTGCCAAGGTTGACAGCCTCCATCAACTCATTGTCCCCAAGCTTATGCAACCATGAATTCATCTCATGCAGGCCGAATTCATTCGTCTCTGTTGAGTGCCATGCCAAATCCAATCGACGGGGACGGCGCGCCGCCGGCCCGACTCCATCTTCCCACCGGTATCCCGAAACGAAATTCCCGCCTGGATAGCGGATAGTGGTCACTCCCAGTTCACGAGCCAGATCAAGGACATCCCGACGAAACCCATTCTCGTCAGCGCTTGGATGTCCTGGCTCGTAAATCCCCGTATACACGCATCGGCCTAAGTGCTCCACGAAAGAGCCGAAGAGCCGATCCGGCACGGGACCTACAAGAAAATCATCGTCAATCATTAAGCGCGCTTTCAACTTGTTCATGCGCATTATATCCATTTCTGTGCTTTCAAGGCTTCAGCCTTGGTCTGATATCGAATTTATATTGATGAATGATACTGATTCCATTTGATTCACGAAAACGGAGTCAAAGGAGGGAACAAGAAAGGTCAGAAACGTTCGTTCAACCGGTAATATACGTCATTAAGACGAAGCTGGTTCTCAAAACTTTCCGGAGTCGTGGATTGGTCAATGACCGCAAGCTCAACCGCCGCGATGCGAGCGAAGTCTTCCCATGCTTCGCGGCCGACCGTGGTGGTCAGACAGGTATGATGCGCGGCACCGGATAAAAGCCAGCACTGTGCCGATGTCTTCAAACCCGGCTGAGGCTTCCACAAGGCTCGAGCCGTGGGGAGCAAAGGGAGCTCATGATCGGGAAGAACGACGTCTACCACGTTCAGAACCATGCGGAAGCGCTCCCCCACATCGGACATGGCCACGACTACGGCATCCTTCTTCGGGGTCGCGGTAAAAACCAGACGCACCGGATCTTCCCTGCCTCCGATGCCCAAAGGATGAATCTCCAAACTGGGTTTCCCATCGGTCTTCAAGGAAGGGGAAACCTCCAGCATATGCGCTCCCAGAATCTTTTCCTTTCCTTGGACGAAATTATAGGAATAATCCTCCATCAAAGAGCACCCGCCATCAAGGCCAAAGCCCATGACGTTTCCGATGCGGACCAGGACCGAAGTCTTCCAGTCTCCTTCGGCGGAGAATCCGAAACCATCAGCCATCAACCGCTGGGCTCCGACGCCTGGCAACTGACGAAGAGCACCCAGGTCCTCGAAGTTATCCACCGCGGCAGTCGCCCCGGCGTCTTTGAGCATATTCCGCATGCCGGCTTCTTCCTTTGCGGCGATGAACAAAGACTCATAGCGGTCGCCTAAAAGCTCGGGGGCAACATTATAATCCTTTTTGTATTCTTCGATGATGCCTTTGACCTGATCGTCCTTTACGGCATCCACATATGCGGCAAGTTCGTTGACTGGCCACGTGTTCACGGAAACGCCAAAAACGCGCTCGGCCTCAGTCTTATCACCTTCTGTGACGGCCACATTACGCATATTGTCGCCCCATCGCATGACTTTCATATTATTGGCCGCTTCCCAACCTACGCAGGCGCGAGCCCAGGTACCGATCTTTTCGGCGACTTCGGGATCTGTATAATGCCCTACCACGATTTTACGGGGGATGCCGAGACGGGTCACAATATAGCCGAATTCACGGTCTCCATGAGCCGATTGGTTCAAATTCATGAAATCCATATCCATCGTATCCCACGGGACTTCCAGATGATGCTGTGTGTTCAATTGCAAAAGCGGCTTATGCAATTCATTTAAACCCCGAATCCACATCTTAGCCGGACTGAAAGTATGCATCCAGGCGATGACGCCTATGCAAGAGGGATCCGCTGTCGCTTCGATCATAAAATTCTTAATCGAATCCGAGTCCTTCAAAGTCGGTTTGAGAACCAGCTCAACCGGGATACTCGCGGACGAGTTCAGGACTTTCACTATGTCCTGCGCCTGGTGGGCAACCTGAATCAGCGCCTGCTCACCATAAAGGTCCTGCGACCCGACGGCGAACCAGATCTCTTTCCCCTCGAAGGGATTGATCATTGCCATGATTTGCTCCTTTGTGCCATTAGCTTGAATCATTGTTGTCATTGTTGATGAAGCAATTCTGCTTTTCCTATCAGAATCATCGCTGCCCGTACACGTTTTGATAACGATCGTTCAGGCGATCGATATCCTCCTGGGATATCGGTATCGGATCTCCCAACGCCTGGGCGGCCCAAACCGTCCGAGCGACTTCTTCGGTCATCGCGGCCGCTTTGACGGCCGCCTCGGCGCTGTCTCCGACAGTGAATGGACCATGATTGCGCATGATCACAGCAGGCGATTTAGGATACCTTTTCAAGGTCTCCACCACCCCTTCGCCGATGGCCTCGGAGCCGATCAGCCGGAAAGGGCCGATAGGAACCGGCCCCCCGAATTCATCCCCCATCATGGTAAGGACACAGGGGATTTGCCGGCCTACCGCCCCCCAGGCAGTGGCATAAGTGGAGTGGGTGTGGGCCACCCCATAAACGTCCGGCATATGCCGGTAGATATAGGCATGGGAAGCAGTGTCGGAGGAGGGGGCTTCCTTCCCATCCACCACTTTGCCATCCAAATCACAAACCACCATGGATTCCGGGGTCAGATTCTCATAACGCACACCAGAAGGCTTGATGACCATCAAATCGGCGTTATTCAGACGCTGAGACACATTTCCGGCCGTCCACACCACCAGATTCCATTTAATGAGTTGCTGGTGTAAGTCGCTCACCTCCCGCCGGACTTTGGTCACTTCCTTTTTGACTTCATCAGGGTAATCGTTCAAACGTGCCATCATTTTTCCTTTCACCGGGTCTCGGCTTGTTCGTCTTTGGCTTTCCGATCTCCTTTTCGCCTGCTTTCCAGAGGGAAAGCTTCGATTGCCGTTCGTTCCACCGGCAACCCGCGAACGAACCGATGGAAAAACACCCTGAATCCCTCACTGTCATCAGGATCGGGCGTCTCCGTAGTCCCCTTGCTGTGGGCGAAAACGACGTCATCAAGGAAATCCTCCAACTTTCTGCCTTTGTTCTGCATCAGATAGGCAGCAAGAACAGCCATGCCCCAAGCCCCGCCCTCTGCGGCTGTAGACATGACTTTGATAGGAGACTGAAAGACGGCCGCCAAAATCCTTTGGGCCACAAGAGGAGTAGCGAAGATTCCGCCATGCCCTACCATGCAATCGATCCTCACGCCTTCTTCTTTCGTCATCACATCCATGCCGATTTTGACCGGACTAAAAGCAGAAAACAGTTGCGCCCTCATGAAATTTCCCAAAGTCATATGAGCCTGAGGACTCCGCATGAAGAGAGGACGGCCTTGCTCCAAGCCCGCCAGGAACTCGCCGGAATAAAAGCAATAATTCATGAGTCCGCCCGCGTCCGGGTCCGTTCCGGGATTGTCCTTTCCGACCAAGGACGCTCGGAAGAGGACTGAATACAGGCTTTTATCATCCAAATGGAGCCCCGCAGACTGTGCGAATTCCTTGAAAAGGCCAACCCAGGCATTGAGATCGGAAGTGAAATTATTCGCATGCGACATGCCAGCTAAATCCCCGCAGGGGGTGGCTACCACATCCACTTCAGGATGCGGATGCCTGAGCTTCCTTTCCAAGACAACGGTCGCGAAGATGGAAGTCCCAGCGGAAACATTGCCGCTTCGTGGCCGTACCGTGTTGGTGGCCACCATGCCGGTCCCGGCGTCCCCTTCAGGCGGGGCCAGAGGAATGCCGGCCTGCAGCACGCCGGTCGGGTCCAGAAGAAGCGCCCCTTCCTCCGTCAGCCTGCCGGCATCCTTGCCCGCGACCAGAGGAAAAGGCAATATATCGCGGATATCCCATGGCTGCGCTGCGACTTCAGGAAGCTGAGAGAACCGTTCCAGAAAACCCTGCTCCCATGTATGCATCTGTGGGTCAACTGGAAACATCCCGGAAGCATCACCGATTCCCAGTACCTTGCTGCCGGTCAACTTCCAATGCACATAGCCGGCGAGCGTAGTGACGTAAGCCACCCGACCCACATGTTCTTCATCGTCAAGTACCGCTTGATACAGATGGGCGATGGACCAACGCTCCGGGATGTTGTATTGGAAGAGACGGGAAAGTTTCTCATGCGCCTGACCGGTGTTGGTGTTGCGCCAAGTGCGGAAGGGAACAAGAAGACGGCCTGCTTGATCGAAAGCCAAATAGCCGTGCATCATGGCGGAAAAGCCTGTGGCTTTCACCCGAGTGAGCGCGAGCCCGAATCGCCTTTTAACATCGCCCGCTAAAGAGGCATACGAATCCTGCAAGCCGGACCAGATATCCTCTTCCGAATAAGTCCATAATCCATTGATGAATCTGTTCTCCCAATCATGGGATCCTTGCGATAAGATGCGGAAGTTCTCATCGATTAAAACGGATTTGATCCGGGTTGACCCAAGCTCTATCCCAAGATATGTCCGGCCCGAAAGAATAAGTTCCCTCGCATCGTCTTCAGCAACATGAAAAGCCACTGGACGCCTCCATTGCCATACTTTTTCACCTACCAGCAGAGCGGATCTTCACCGATATGTGAGCGCTCACACATGTCTTGGGAACTATTGTACATGCATTCAAGAAGAAATGCAAACTTAGTTGTTTTCAGCCCAGAGCCCAGGTGTCAGACTGTGACGAACCGCCACCGAAGCAGGAATCTGCCAGACTCCGCACCGTTGAGATGCATTCAGTGCATCAACGCTTGCCTGATGACCGCCATCACTGGGATCCAGCCGGCTCAGAATAAGCTGTATGGCCAGGACCCCTAACGCATGGAAATCAGGATGCACTGTTGTCAATGGCGGCTGCGCGTTATCAGATCCGGGCATGTCGTCATAACCGCAGACAAAGTATCGATTCCTCAACCGCTTCCCTTGAACGTCCGCCCAAGGCTTCTCACTGATCGCCCTCAAAACCCCCAAAGCCAGAAGATCATTCGCACACACGAGACATACCATGTCATGATTCTCCTCAGACTCCTTCGCCTCAAGGTGAGAAAGAAGCTTGACGGCTTGGTCATAGCCTGCTTCAGCCTCCCAAGACCCCACAGGAATGACGAATAATTCCCCCTTCTTTTCAGCCCTCCCATCCTCATAAGCATGAATGATGGCCTTCTGCCGGGTATAAGCGTCGCGCCAGGCAAGAGGGCCGGAAAAGTAATAAACCGTATCGGATTGAGAAAGACATATCCGCGAAATCCGATGCATGGCATTCCACTGATCGATTCCCACAGCCATCACGGATTCCTTCATCCTTAGCCACTCTTCAAGATTTTCAGCCCCATCCGATCCGGTGACGATGACACAGGGGACGGAGAACTCCATCCGTTTGATGGCACGAATCATAGCGTCGGTAGGAGCAACCAGCACATAGGCTTCCACCCCTAAGCTGCGGAAACCAGTGACAACGGACCGAAAATCCTCTTCAGTGAGCTTCCGCTCATCTACATTCGCCAAAACGATGGAATAACCGTATTCCCGTGCGGTTTGCCCCAGAGCGGAAATCGTGGAAATCGGACCATAGTAATTGATGCCGCCGGCAATCACTCCAATCATCCTTGTATGACTAGTCGCCAGAGCACGTGCCGTCTGGGATGGCTGATAACCGAGCTGCGCTATGGCGGCCTGGACCCTTTCCCGAGTTGCATCAGCCACGTATCCTGACTCGTTTATCACCCGGGAGACAGTCTGTCGGGATACCCCAGACAATCTGGCCACATCTTCGATAGAGGCACGTCTCAAACGCTTGGATCGATTCAGCCTTGAAAGATCACGGCCCTCACCATCGTCCGACCGTTTTGGATTCTTCACCACCATTGCTCAGCTATACGAAAAGGTCGCAGGATCATGACCGACACGATGTGGGGAATCCAACCCATCAATGGCCGCATGTTCCTGAGGAGTGAGGGCGAAGCCGAACAGGTCTAGATTCTCCATCATGCGCTCTTTATGAACAGTCTTGGGGATGATGATGGTCCCGTTCTCCAGATGCCAACGTAAGACGATTTGAGCTGGAGACACCCCTTTCGAAAGGGCAATCTCCTCAATCAGCCCATCGCCGGCGGATAAATCAGCCCCCCTGGCCATGGGCGAATACGCTTCCACCGCTATCAGGTGATTCCGGCAATACGTCTGCACTTCGTTTTGCTGCCAAGTGGGGTGCAACTCGATTTGATTCACGATTGGGTACTCCCCTACCTGATTGTATAACCGATCCAAATCCGAAGGCATGAAATTACACACTCCCAAGCTGCGGATTCTCCCCTCCTGCCGGAGTCTCGCCATCGCCTTCCACGTGGAATCACTGCGCCAATCAAAAGGTGTCGGCCAATGAATCATATACATGTCCACATAATCCAAACCCAGACTGCCCATCTGCTGATCGAATGCCCGAAGAGTAGAGTCATAACCCTGCTGGGAATCACTCACCTTAGTGCTTATCCATACAGACTGGCGATTGGAACCGTCAGCGAAGCCGGCCTTTGCCAGCCCCCGACCGACTCCGGCCTCATTATGATATCCTGCGGCCGTATCTATATGCCGATAACCTGCCTCCAAGGCTACCTCGACTATATGCGCCACACTCTCATCATCAATACGCAAAACCCCCAACCCGATTTGAGGGATCAGATATCCGTCCCGCAACAGAATCTCCGGGATGTCATGATCCATCAGTCTGCCATTCTCATGCTCCTGATTCCCTGAATACTTCATATCATATCTCGTTTGTCCCATGTCACGCCCTGGCTGTCCCAAATCCATTCTGTCATACCTACTTTTCATTTGCCATTACTGCTAACCACACATCCGCCATTTTACCCGCTATAGGGAATCCGCTCGGCAAGGCCTTGCCGACAACCCTGTTGTGAAGATTCCCATTGAAAACGCAAAAAGACCCTGACAGTGGTGTTTCGTCTCCTTTTCCCAACAGTTGAATATGAGAAAAATAATAAAGGAGACAACGCTACCGCCAGGGCGGCTATCCCAGCGATTCTGAAGAAAGCCAGGATAGTTACAGGATATGAAAAAAGAGAAGCCTATTCCTTCATCGTGAAGCCCTGCTGCTTGCCATACTCATTGAGCTTGGTCTGCCAGTTGGAGATGCCCTTCTCCAGCGTGACTGACTTATCGGTATAGGCTCCTCCGGCTGCATCTCCAAAAATCTTGCGGGCATAAACCTCAAAGGGGAGGTTCTCGTAACCGGTAGCGACATTCGCAGCGGACTGCGCAAGAACACGGTTATACTCCTGTCCGCCAAAATATTCCAATGGTCTACCAATGGAATCATTCACAGTCTTCGAACTCAGCCACTTTTCATCTTTCATCGTCTCTGTGTCGGCAGGGAATCCGCCTCCTGCAAGGCGAGTATCAATTCCTGCACGGTCGTGATTACAGAACTCGACAAACCTATACGCAGCTGTAGCCTTGGACGAAGAGCTAAGGACGGAAAGGGTGGAACCGCCATTTTCGGCGTTCGTCCGCTTGCCATCCTTTGTGGGCATCAAAGCTACCCGCCACTTACCGGAGGCTTGCGGCGCCGAGCCGGCGAGCGTCCCCGGCATCCATGCACCGGTAAGAAGCGAAGCGATTGAGCCGTCGCCAAGGCCTCGATTCCAATCGTCAGTCCAACCTTTGACCTTCGTATTGATCAGACCTTCGTCAATCATCTTCTGCCACCACTTGACGAACTCCTGAGTACCTGAATCCTTGTTGAGGGATACGGTCACGCTCTGCCCATCTTTGGAGGTCTTATACGGATGTCCGCCGGCCAGCCAGACCATGGAGTCGAAGAAACCAGCGTCGCCGGAATCTGAAGTGATGTAGGAACCGGTCTTGCGGATCTTCTTGGCCGCCTGATAATACTCTTCCCAGGTGGTCGGGATCTTGGTCACGCCGGCCTTATCGAAGACGGCCTTGTTGTAGAAGAAAGCCATAGGGCCGGAATCAGAAGGAAGCCCGTAGATCTTCCCCTGCCAGTGGACGGAAGACCAGGTGCCGGGGGTGTAGAAGCTCTTGTACTTGCTGGCTCCGAAAGAGGACAAGTCTTTGAGCGCGCCCTTGATGGCGTACTGAGGAAGGGCGTAATACTCCATCTGAGCCACATCCGGGGCGCCTTTGCCGGCGTCGATGGCGTTGTTCAAAGCGGTGTAGGCGTCCAGGTTGGTGCCTACGTTGTTGAGCTTGACCTTGATGTTGGGGTACTTGTTTTCGAATTTAGTGACCACACCCTTCAGGGTGGGCTCCCAGGCCCAGACGTTGAGGGTGACCTTGGCGTTGGGGTCGGTCGACTCGTCCTTGACGGATGAAGACGACCCGCAGGCGGCGAAAGAAGCCATCATGGCTGCGGCGCCGGCGATGGCGACCAACTTCTTACCGAGAGAAAACTTCACTGTTGTTCCTTTTCTTGATTTCCTATGGACGCCGGCGATGGTCGTCCATCCCTGGCATCCGGTTGCATTGCGGCCGTTCGGCCTGAAAACTGGTCCTTTCCTCCTTCTTTACTCCTTGACCGCCCCGGCGGCCAAGCCGGACTGCCAATACTTCTGAAGCATCAGGAAAGCGATGATCAGAGGGATGATAGTCAGCAAGGATCCGGTCAGGACAAGATTCTGTATGGGTTGGGCTCCCGCCGTATTGGCCTGTTTGTTCCACTGGTTGAGGCCGATGGTCAGAGGATACCACTGGGAATCCTTGAGCATGATCAAAGGCAGGAAGTAGTTGTTCCAAGTGGCCACGATGGTGAAGAGGGCCGTGGTCACGATGCCGGGGGACAAAAGCGGCAGGGCGATGGTGAAGAAGGTCCTCATCTCGCTGGCCCCGTCCACCCTGGCGGCTTCCAGCAGCTCGGTGGGCACGGCCTGCTCGGAGAAGATCCACATCAGATAGAGGCCGAAGGGGCTGATCAAGCTGGGGATGATCATGGCCCAGGGGGTGTCGGTGATGCCGATCTTGGAGAAAAGCAGGAATTGAGGGACCGCCAGGGCGATGCCCGGAACGGAGATGGATCCGATGATGACGGCGAAGACCGCTTTGCGCCCGGGGAAGCGGAACTTGGCCAAGGCGTAGCCGCCCATGATGGCCAGCAAGGTGGCCCCGCCGGCGCCGATCACCACGTAGAGCAAAGTGTTGAGCAGCCAGCGAGAGAAGATTCCGCCCTGGTAGGTGAAGGTGGTGACGATGTTGTCCCAGATGGCGAAGGAATGGCCGAAGCCCAGACCGAAGGTGGAGACGAAATCCGCCTGGGTCTTGGTGGAATTGATGACCAGCCAGACCAGGGGGAAGATGCAATAGATGGCGAAGATGCCGGTCAGGATGGTCAGGCCGACGCTGCGCCGGGGATTGGACGGATTGGAGAATCCGATCTTCGCCGCCCTCTTGCGCTCGGCTGCCTCGTCCCTGGCGACCCTCTTCTGGCGGGCCTTTTCGGCCTTCCTGGCCGCTTTCTGCTGTTCGTCGAAACTCATGGCGGACTCCCCTGTCCTGGTTCGCTTCTGACCTGTTGATGCTGCGGAAGTGGAAACGGTCACTTCATCTGCTCCTTCATGCTGTTGAGCTGGACGGCGTAAGCGATGACCATGGTGATGACGGCCATGACGATGGCCAAGGCGGCGGCGTAGTTGGACTGGCCACCCAAGAAGCTCAGGTTGTAGGCGTACATGTTAGGCGTGTAATATGTGGTGATCCCGTTGCCAGGGACCATGGCAGACAGGACCGAAGGCTCGTTGAAAAGCTGGAAGGAGCCGATGATGGAGAAGATGACCGTGATGGCCAGAGACCCTTTCAGCTCGGGCAGCTTGATCCTCTTCACGATGTCCCACTCGGAAGCGCCGTCGATGGAGGCCGCCTCGTAGAGGGAGTGGGGGATGGTGGACAAGGAGGAGTAAAAGATGAGCATGTTGTAGCCGGTGAACTCCCATGTAACGATATTGCCGATTGATACAAGAAGCACGTTTGGCGCTAAAACATCAAAGTCCGTTCCCAACCAGGAGTTGAGGGAACCGACCAGACCATACTTGGCGCCGTAGATGAAGCCCCACATGAGGGCGGAGACCACGGCCGGAACCGCGTAAGGCAGGAAGGTGGAGATGCGGAAGAACTTGGTCCCATGCAGCTTCATGGAATCAATGGCCAAAGCCAGCAAGGCGGCAAGGCAGAGCATAATCGGCACCTGGACGATGGTGAAAAGGGCCACCCGGCGGACCGAGGACCAGAAATCCTGATCATGGAAAAGGCGGACGTAATTGGAGAATCCCACGAACTGCTCGCCGCCGATCATCTTGGTCTGGAAGAAAGAGATGTAGATGGCATAGATGATCGGGAAAATGAACACGATAACAAATACGAGCGCAAAAGGCCACATAAACTTCCAGCCTCGCCAGTCAGCCTTGTGCTTGTTGGCACGGACTTCCCCTGTGATGGGACTTGTCGTTATCGCTGCCATGAACAGCCCTCCCCTGTGAGGTCTCAGCCCTGCATGGATCGTCGGACGCCGGTGCCGGCGGACCTTTTCAAACGTGGAAAGATTACGCTATCCTTCCCATGCAAATGCTTAAGTAACCATCATCGTCGAATGATTGAACGTTTATATCAACATAATAACACACAAATTAACATTTCCGAACACAAACCGAACGGCATGTCGCCCATAAGGGCACATTTTTACAAAGTGTCCCTCCTTCCAGCCTGACCTAAATCCCCCCCACATACAAAGGCCATCACCCCCTCTCCGGCGTATACAAAACGCGGTTACAGAAAACAGGCCGCCATTTCCAACCCTGTTTTTTTGTAACCGCGTTTCGTATACGCCGAGGGGACAAAATGAGGCAACATTGAGACCATCATGGATGAAAACAAGGGAAATAGGTGGGAAAAAGAGGAAGGGGAAATCAAAATAATCAGGCGAAAATAAAGCCCGGCAAGGTATGAACCTTACCAGGCAATAATCTGGCACAACCCATGTACCAACTAGACACCAACCAGGCAATGAGTTGCGACCATCCTCTCGGTGGTCAAACTCAAACTGCCTTAGCCTATCCGAGTCACGCTAGGCGAGCGGGGTCACATCCATGGGAACGCCAGGATTCATGGTGGAAGCCATGGTCACGCGCTCAATGTAGCGGCCCTTGACGGTGGCGGGCTTGAGACGACGGATCTCATCAGCTACGGAACGGAAGTTCTCCACCAGGTCCTTCTCGGCGAAGGAAAGCTTGCCGATGATGAAGCTCAGGTTGCCGTCCTTGTCCACGCGGAACTCGATACGACCGCCCTTGATGTCGGACACGGCCTTGGCCACATCCATAGTCACGGTACCGGTCTTGGGGTTAGGCATGAGGCCACGGGGACCGAGCACACGACCCAGGCGACCGACCTTGCCCATCATGTCGGGGGTGGCCACAACGGCGTCGAAATCGAGATAGCCCTTGGAGACCTTCTCAATCAGCTCGTCATCGCCAACTTCATCAGCTCCAGCTTCCACAGCGGCGGTAGCCTGAGGGCCACGGGCGAAAACCAGCACACGGGCGGTCTTACCAGTTCCGTGAGGAAGGTTGACGGTGCCGCGGATCAGCTGATCAGCCTTGCGGGGATCGACGTTAAGCACATAAGTAGCCTCGACGGTCTCATCGAAACCGCGCTTGGGCATGCTCTTGAGCAAAGCGACGGCCTGCTCATCGGTGTAAAGGTTATTGCGATCCACCATCTCGGCGGCTTCGCGATACTTCTTGGAACGCTTAGTCATCTGTTTATTCTCCTTGAACCTTTGGTTGATTACTCGGTGACGGTCAGGCCCATGGAACGAGCGGTACCTTCGATGATCTTCATGCCGGCTTCGATGTCGCGGGCGGAAAGATCAGGCATCTTGATTTCGGCGATTTCGCGAACCTGTGCCTTGGTGACGGAACCAACCTTGGTGGTCAGGGCGTTGGCGGTACCGTGTTCGATACCGGCAGCCTTGAGCAGGAGGGAAACAGCAGGAGGAGTCTTCAGCACGAAGGTGAAGGAGCGATCCTCATAAACGGTGATCTCAACAGGGATGATCTGGCCCATCTTGTCCTTCGTGGCATCGTTATATGCCTTGGTGAAGTCCATGATGTTGACGCCGTGGGAACCCAAAGCGGGGCCCAGTGGCTGCGCAGGGTTGGCCTTGCCTGCCGGGATTTGCAGCTTGATCAGAGCTGAGACTTTTTTCTTAGGAGCCATTATCTGGTTCTTCTTTCTTGTCGCGGTACAGACGATGCAAGACGTTCGCTTGCCTCTCCCGCAAGAGCCCCGGGCAAGTCTGACGGGCAGACCTCCCCGGAGAAGCTTTTCAATTATGCCAAACCCGTTCGACCAGTGACCAGGCCCGCCCTATCAGCCTTTGTCGTTCGCCTTAGTCGCTCCTCCCTTGCCTTAGCCACTCCTCCCTTGCCTTAGCCGCCCCTCCCGATCGCTTTCCGTGTTTCACTTCCGTTTGTAAAGTCCGCCTAAACAGACGGCGAGGCAGGCCACGAACCAAGCGAGCACAACGGCCGCATCAGTCCAGCAAACAGAGCCGGTCCAAGGGAAGGCGAGGGCCATGATGATTCTATGCATGGGTACAAAAGGCAGGCAATTGTGGAAGACGATGATTTGATGAGGCAGCCGGCTGGCCGGGTAAAGAATGGGCGAAAAGAGCATGGCCAAAAACATGATCGCCTGACCCAGAATCGTCACCACGTCCTGGCTGAACCACAAAGCGACCATATAGCCAAAGGCCAGACAGCTGAACATGCTGGCGATAAGGGCCAGGGCCAGAAGTCCGATATTATGAGGGGCGAGGTCGAATCTCGCCCATCCTGCCAGGATGGCGACAGCCGTCCCCGGAGCCACCACGACGACCCAGATTATCCAGTCAGACAGAAGAATCCCCACCCGAGAAACGGGAAGATTACGCTGATAATCCATGAACCCTTCGCTGATTGACCCCGCCATGGTTTGAGGTGCCAGATTGCAGCCAATGGTGATCAGGCAGAGCTGCCAGACACCGGAATTGACGCTGGCGACGGCGGAGTTCCCCTTCATGTCAAGCATCAGAGTGAGGCCAAAGATGATAGCGAGCGCGAACATGGCTTGAAGGATCGTGTATGAGGTGAAGAGAAAGCGATGCCGCAGGAAGTTCCACCGCATGATCGAGCTTTGGCGGATGATCCCGCGACGGATTTGCGAAACCCGCCGGTCTTGGGAGATTCGACGCCCTTGCGAAACTCGGCCCTGCCAAGCATCCCGGTATATTTTTTCGTTCCTCGGGTTCATGCTGTCTTCTCCTTCCCCACGAGTTGTTCATACGCGTGCTGGATCGTCCCCCGGGACACGGAAAACGAGAGCGAATAGTCGTCCGCGAAGGATCGGCTGAGTTCGGATATGACCAAAGACGAAAAAGCGGAATCGCAGTGGAAAGTGATATCGTTGCCAGCCCGCTCAATCTGTTTGATTGGCAGCGCATTCAGCTTCTCCCCCGGGTATGAATCCTTGACCCTGAAATATGTATCTTGGGACAGGGCGGACAGCTGGGCAGGGGTCGCCGCTTTGACCAGATGCCCTTCATCGAAGACAAGGAGGCGGTCCGCGACGGATTGGATTTCCTCCAGATTATGCGTGACCACCAGAACGATGGCGCCTCGGTCGGCCGTGTCCCGCAGCATCTTCCACAAGAGCCTCCTGCGGATGGGATCGACATCGTTGGTCGGCTCGTCCAGCAGATAGACCCGAGCTTGCTGCACCATGGCCATCCCCAGGGAAATCAACCGATGATAGCCACCAGACAACTTCTCCCCGGGAGTATTGGCGTATTCTTCGATGGACAGGGCTTGCAAGAAGTCGGAAACATGACGTTCGCCTTCCTCCCGTGAGAAACCTCGCATCCCCGTCACGCTTGTCAAGGCTTCCCTGGGGCTGACGCCAGTCAGTGGCACATAGGATTGAGGCATGAAAGCGCAGATTTCCCGCGCTCTTTTGGGGTTTTTGGTCAGGTCTTGCCCATCATAGAGGACGCACCCTGATTGGGTTTTGACTCCCCCGACGATGGAGCCCAGCAAAGTCGATTTCCCAGCCCCGTTATGTCCCAAGACACCGGTGATGGAACCGGGATGCAACTGGAAGCTCACGTCCTCCAAGGCGTACCTTTTGGCCCTCCCATATTTTTTCGACAGATTTTGGACAGACAAATCGCACCTGGAAGTATTACCTGATTCCTTCTTAAATTGGATCCTCTGCTTCTTATCTACATCAAGATCATCCGGCTTCATGGGGTT
The DNA here is from genome assembly GCF_001042675.1 of Parascardovia denticolens DSM 10105 = JCM 12538. Taxonomy (NCBI): domain Bacteria; kingdom Bacillati; phylum Actinomycetota; class Actinomycetes; order Bifidobacteriales; family Bifidobacteriaceae; genus Parascardovia; species Parascardovia denticolens. Next base: position 348,589 of record NZ_AP012333.1, on the reverse strand, counting down.
CCTCCTTCCTCGAGCATAGATTCAATCAGGCATACAGATATGCAGGCATACAGATGATAGTTATCACAGGTATCACCGCTAAGACAAGCGTCACAGCATCAGGTTAAACGAAAGGCGATCAGAGCCCAATCCACCCTCCTCAAAAATGAGGACAAAAAAGACCGGGGCTTCTCCCTGGCGTTGTAGAATAAGGGAAATTCAGCTATTCAGACGGGAGGTAGGGCGAAAATGGAAAAAGACCATGAGGCGACCCTCCTTGTTATGGATAACGACCGACTCAGTCTGGCCATCATCACAAGCATCCTGAGCAAGCATCCTCCCCATCTTCATGTGCTGAATCCCATCGATAACGGAAAATTGGCGATCCAAGCCTGTACTGGCCATCATCCCCCGGATCTTCTCCTCGCCGATATCTCCATGACCGACATCAATGGGTTGACTGTCTGCAAAACCATCCGTAGGGATAACATGACCACGAAGATCCTCATGATGTCGTCCTTCGACATAGGCAGATACGCTCAAGCCGCTTTTGATGCCGGGGCTCAAGGAATCATCCATAAAGACAGCCCCCAGACCATCCTTACCGCCGTGAGGCGAGTCGCTGCTGGTCAACCTCTTTCTTACGAAGGAATTCGATTCCAGACCCCGCGCGATTCTTTCCTCAGAATCAAAGAAGCGAAGACCAGGGAGCTTTCTCCCCGGGAAGTGGAGGTGGTGGAGCTTTGGTCCCAAGGCTATTCCTTGCAGGAAATCGGCGAGCGTTTAAGTCTGAGCCCAACGACCGTTCGCACCCATCTCCAGCACTCCTGCGACAAGCTGGGGGCCGCCAACAACCGGGCCCTTATCTCCGTATGGATGGCTCGACAGTGAGGACTCAGCATGAATAATCTCGCTACCTCCTTCCGCCTCCGTTACGCTTCCCATTCGTGGCTCATCGCCGTCAGCGTCACCGCTCTGATCCTCTCTGTTTTCGAATGCGTGGAAATATCCTCTCCGAATCCGTTCTATTGGATTCTTTATTCCTGCTACATGCTGACCATTCTCGTCCTGCCAGCCTGGCCAAGACAAGGCTCCTGGCTCATGCTTGCTATTTCTTACCTTCTGCCGCTCTTTGAGGGGCCCCGCTACCCTGCCATTCTCCTCGGCGAAATCATCGCTTTATCCGTTCTCGCCTATTATGCCAAGGTCTGGGAGTCGATTCTCGCCCTCCTGAGCGCCTTCTTGGCCCAATCCCTGGTCGCAGACTTTCTTCATCCGGTGGATGTTTTCTCCTGGTTCGTATTCGTGGCTCTCTGCGGGTCAGGTCTTTTACTCGGCTATGTCTTCCGCGAAAAAAGCAGAAGGGAGGAAGCGGAAAAGCGCCAAGCCCAGGAGGAACTGGCGATCGCGCGACTCCAACTCGTTGAAGCGCGCAACAAACTGGCCTTGAGGATACACGACTCTTTGACCAACAATCTATCGGATATCTCCCTCATAGCCCATGAGCATGCGGAAGGCTCTCCGACTGAAAACCCTGGCAGTGATGTATCCGATTGGCGAACCGTCAGCGAACGGACCAAGGATTCCTTCAAACAGATCCATACCATCATCGATCTTCTCTCACAAGACCTGCGGACGAAGCGGAATCTCCAAACCGGGCAAAGCCCACAGACTAGGCAAAGCCCGCAAACCGGGCAGGGTCCGTGGGAGGCCGAAATCAGCTCTTTGGTTACCCGTCTTCGCGAACACCATGGCCAACGCGGCCAAAGGGGGCATATCAGCCTGGAAATAGCCGATGGACTCGACCTCCCGCAGAAAATCAGCCCGGAGGCCCAGGAAGAAACGCTTTCGCTTCTGACGGAGATTTTCGCCAATATACAGCGGCATGCTCCTTCAGGCGATGATTCCTATGACCTTTTCGTCCAGATTGGCCCGGAAAGAATCCTCATCAGGCAGACCAACGACCTGCCGAATTCTGGCACCCGTCCTCTGCCCGAAGCCGAACGGTCAGGACGGGGACTGGGAATGCACCAGGCCATCGTCGAAAAGTTGGGAGGGACCATGCGAACCCGGCTCCAAGACGGCCACTGGTTGATTTACGTCAGCCTGCCAGTCTCATAAAGACAAACTATCCTTCATCAAACCAAGCGGGTGCAGAAAGACAAGCCATCTCATAAAGACAGCAAAAGCAGCGGAGGCAACCTAGATGATTTTCTCCACCTGGCTGAAGCCCAGCTCAACAGGAGTGTCACGGCCGAAGATGTTGACCAGGACGGTCAGCTTCTGGGCCTCGGGCTGCAAGTCGGAAACGACGCCGGTCATGGTGGCGAAAGGACCATCGGTCACAGTGACGGTCTCGCCAAGGCTGAAGACCACTTCCACCTTGCGCTGCCTGGCGGCCTTCGGCTGGTCGCCGGCCTCCTTCAGGGCCTGGGAGCGAATCATGGGGGCCATCATGTCCACCACTTCCTGACGGCTCAGCGGCACGGCCTCGCGGTTGGTGCCGACGAAACCAGTGACGCCTTCGGTCTCACGGATGATGCGGCGGGCGTCGTCATCGTCCCACATGCGGATGAGGACGTAGCCGGGGATGCGCACGCGGGTGATGATCTTCTTGCCTTTTTCGGTGTGCTTCTCCACTTCCTCCATGGGGATTTCCACCTGGAAGACCTTGTCTTCCAAACCGAAGTTCTGCACGCGGGATTCCACATTGGTCTTGACCCGCTTCTCATAGCCGGAATAGGTATGCAGGACGTACCAGTAGCCATCCAGGTCGCTGAGGGAGTCTTTGAAGTCCTCGACCGCCTTGTCTCCGGCGTCCTGCTCCTCGGATTCCCGCTCGGTCTGGCCGGACGCTTCCGCCTCGGAATCGGCGCCCGCCAAATCGGACACGGTCTCGTCCACGTCCTCGCTCAGCTTGCCTTCAGCGTTGGCCAAGGCCTCTTCGTCAGCCTCCTGACGATCGACGTCCCCAGAGTCCTCAGCCTCCTTCAAAGCCGCTTCATCGGCCTCGACGGCCTCCTGATCGGTCTGGGCCAAGTCGACATGCTCCTCGGCCAGGTTCATATCAGCCTCGGCGTGGTTGGAGCCATCATCAAAAAGATCGGTAGTGTCTGCCATGATTTCCTTCGTTATCCGTGTGTCTTCCTGCTTGTTCGGGCTTGTAACGCTTCTTGTGTGTGAGGGGGCTCAGCCGAAGAGGAAAAGCATGAGCTTGCCCAAGCCATAGTCGATGCCGAAGGTGAAGAGCATGAGCAGGAGGACGAAGATGAAGACGGCCACCGACCACTTGAAGAGTTCGAAGCCGGAAGGAGCCACAACCTTGCGCATCTCATCGACCACCTGCTTGATGAACAGGCCGATGCGCATGAAGATATTAGGCTTCTTGCCCTGTTTTGGCTTAGCCGAGGATTCTGCCATCGTCTACCTTACCTTTGCTCATGTCGCGCTTACGTCGCTTGACTTTTCGGTTTGTTTCCTGACTCAGTCTTCCGTTCATTCCTGTTCGGACGCCTGATTCGGTTTTCTTGCTGATAATAATCTGCCACCATCGCCCAGGTTCATGGAAACGATGAGGACCCTCATGATTCCACGAGTTTGGCCGATGATGGCTTTCTAGCAGGGAAGGCGGGACTCGAACCCACAACCTACGGTTTTGGAGACCGTTGCGCTACCAATTGCGCCACTTCCCTAGGTGCATTGGCAATTGTACCGGTTGTACTGGATTAAGGACCAGGCGGCCGACACACCAAGGCATTCCCGACCCGGCGGCGGTTTTGCATCCCCTATTCCCCGGCGGCGGTCACCCAGGCCGTCAGCCTCCTCATGCCTTCGGCCAGGTCTTCGTCCGACAAGGCGCAGGAGAAACGGATATGGCCGGGCATCCCGAAACCTTCCCCGGGGACGGCGGCGATCAAGGCTTGGTCCAGCAAGGTCTTGGCCAGGTCGACGCTGGTAGGGCAGACGGTCCGGCGCGGACCCACCGGCCTGCCCAAAAGCCCGGTCACATCCGGGAAGACGTAAAAAGCCCCGCGAGGCAGGTCGCACGAAACCCCAGGCAGCCCGTTCAAGGCCTGGACCATGGCTTTGCGGCGGATGTCAAAGGCGGAGCGCATCCGGGCCACAGCTGAAAGGTCCCCTTCCAGGGCGGCTATCCCAGCCCTTTGGGCGACGTTGTTTACGTTCGAAGTCATGTGCCCCTGCAGCTTAGCAGCGGCGGAGGCGACGGCGGGAGGCCCGATCAACCAGCCCACCCGCCAGCCGGTCATGGCGTAGGTCTTCGCCAACCCATTGAGGACGATGAGCTGGTCTCGGATCTCCGGGGCGACCGCGCCAATATAAGCGGTCTGGGCCCCGTCATAGACCATGTGCTCGTAGATTTCGTCGCTGATCACCCAGATGCCGTGGTCCTTGGCCCAGGAAGCGATCTCAGCCATGGTTCGGGCGGACCAGACGGCCCCGGTCGGGTTGCTGGGACTATTGAGGATGATGGCCTTGGTCTTGTCCGTGCGGGCGGCCTCCAGGCCATCCACGGTGGGCTCGAAACCCTGCTCGGCCCCGAAAGGCACGACCACCGGCTCTCCCCCGGCCAATTTGATGGCTTCGGTGTAGCTGACCCAATAGGGGGCGGGGACGATCACCTGGTCGCCGGGGTTGACCACGGCTTGGAAGGCCTCGTAGACGGCCTGCTTGCCCCCATTGGTGACCACGATGTTCTCCGGATCCACCTGGTAGCCGGAATCCCTCAAGGTCTTCGCGGCGATGGCCTGACGGAACTCGGGCAGGCCTTTGGTGGCCGTATATCGGTGGTTGGCCGGGTCCAAGGCCGCCTGGGAGGCCACCTGGGCGATGGCAGGCGGGGTGGGGAAATTCGGCTCCCCCACGCAGAAGCTGATCACGTCGCTCCCGCTCTCTTTGAGCCGCTTCACCTGGTCATTGATCTGCAAAGTGATGCTGGGGGCGATGAGGCCGATCCGGTCGGCGATAGGTAACTGCGCCATGCCCATCCTTTCCCGTTTTGTTTGGTCTTGTCTGGCCTTATCTGTCTTGGACGATCTTATCAGTCTTCCCCGCCGTCGCTATCCCCTTCTTCCAGGAACTGGTCCAGCCCATGTTCGTCATGGCGATCTTCCTGCCGGGAAGGATCGGCCCAATGGCCGGCTTCCCTTTCCTTCTCCATGGCTTCGCGCACGGCGGTCTTGGCGTCCATCCATTCATGATATTCCCGCCGCCGCTCGGAATTGGTCCGGCGATGGGTGCGGGTCTCCTCCAAAGCGTCGATGCGGGCGTCATGGCCACGCTGGGCCTGAGGGCTGGAGTCCAGCATCTCGGCCCCGGCGGAAATGGTGGGGTCCCAATCGAAACCGATGGCGTCATCCCCCTCGCCTATGTAGACTTCGTCCCCGATGTGGGCCCCCTTGGCCTTGAGGGCGTCCTCCACCCCGAACCGGGCCAGACGGTCGGCCAGGTAGCCGACGGCCTCCTCGTTGTCGAAATTGGTCTGGACCACCCAGCGTTCGGGCTTCTCCCCCGTGACCACGAACCAGACGTTCCCTTCCTCGTCCTCATTCCTGGTCACGAAGAAGTCCACCCCCAGTCGGCCTTGCTGGCCGCGGCGGTAAGGACGGGAGGAGGACTCCAAAGGCTTGATCAGCACGCGCTCCTCCCGCTTGGCCTGGCTCCGTTCGGCAATCCGCTCTTTGACCTTGCTGACCATGTCCGACAGGAGGAAGGTGAGGCGCCGCAGGCCTTCGTGGGTCGCCGTGGAGACCAGGGCCACAGGAAGCCCACGCTTCTCGAATTCCGGTTTGACGAATTCAGCCAGCTCCTTGGCCTCAGGGACATCCACCTTGTTGAGGATGATGAGGCGGGGCCGGTCTTTGATAGGGATGGCTCCCAGGGGGAGATCCAGCTGGTCTTCGTACTGTTTGAGCTCCTTCTCCAAAGCCTGATAATCGGAGAGGGGGTCGCGGCCAGCTTCCACCGTGGCGCAGTCGATCACATGGGCGACGACTTCCGTCCGCTCGATGTGACGCAGGAACTCCAGCCCCAGGCCTTTCCCTTGCGCGGCCCCGGGGATGAGGCCGGGGACGTCGGCCATGGTGAAGACCTTGTCTCCAGCCTGGACCACGCCCAGGTTCGGGACCAAGGTGGTGAAAGGATAATCGGCGATCTTCGGTTTGGCGGCGCTCATGGCGGCCACCAGGCTGGATTTGCCGGCGCTGGGATAGCCGACCAAGGCCACGTCCGCGATGGATTTGAGCTCGAAGACCAGGTCCCTCTCCTGGCCTGGTTCCCCCAAAAGGGCGAAACCGGGGGCGCGCCTGGCCTTGTTGGCCAAAGAACGGTTTCCCTGCCCTCCCAGGCCCCCTTTGGCGACGACGACTTGGTCGCCCGGGGTCTGCAGGTCGGCCAGGACCTCCCGTTTCTTACCGCCGGTGACGTCGAAGACGACGGTCCCCACCGGCACAGGAAGGATCAGATCCTGACCGATGGCCCCGTCCTTGTCGTCCCCCTTGCCCATGGTCCCGTTCCGGGCCGTGCGGTGGGGGGCGAAACGGTAGTGGAGCAAGGACGTGGTGTTGGGGTCCGCCATCACGATGACGGAACCGCCCCGGCCGCCGTCGCCCCCATCCGGGCCAGCCAAAGGCTTGTATTTCTCCCGCTTGATGGAGGCGGCCCCGTTCCCGCCGTCGCCGCCTTTGGCATGGACCGTGACCCTATCCACAAAATCCGCCATGAGTGTCCTTCGCTTTCGAAAATCTGTTGTCTATCGTTTCCGTGACGGGCGGGGCCAACCGGCTGCCCGGCCTTGCAGTCCCCGCCTCCATACAAAGAAAGCCGCGTGAAAACGCGGCTTCCCTAAGTCATCATAAGCGGATGAGCATACTCCGGCCAGGAGCCTTTCCGCCTATCGCAAGCGGGCTACTCAGCGACGACATCGACGATCTTGCGATCGCGGCGGATGCCGTACTGCACGGTCCCGTCCTGCAGGGCGAACAAAGTGTGATCCTTGCCCATGCCCACGCCATGGCCGGCGTGGAACTTGGTGCCGCGCTGACGGACGATGATGTTGCCTGCAACTACCGCTTCGCCACCGAACTTCTTCAGACCGAGGTACTGAGGACCGGAGTCGCGACCGTTACGGGAGCTGGAAGCGCCTTTCTTATGTGCCATTTTCTAATCCTTTCGAATCCCTTACCGTGGCCGGAAACCGCTAGGCGATCTCGGTGACCTTGAGGACGGTGAGCTTCTGACGATGGCCCTTGCGACGCGCAACGCCCGTCTTATTCTTGAACTTCATGATGCTGATCTTCTCGCCTTTGGCCTCGTCGTCAACGACTTCAGCCTTGACGGAAATCTTAGTCAAATCCTTCGCGGCCATGGTGACCTTGGAACCGTCGACCACAAGAGCGACGGGGAACTCCACGGAATCACCCTTCCTGGCCTCGAGACGGTTGACGACGAATTCGTCCCCGACCTCGACCTTTTCCTGGTGGCCGCCAGCTTTTACAATCGCGTACATAGTTCTTACCTTGCCTGTTTTAAGCTATTGATCTTTCCCAGCAGACGCTTGGGCGCATAAAACCCCTGGCGTCGCCAGACACCAGCTACCTACTGTATACGCACCTAGGGATTACGACCGCCTTCATACAGGATTTATGAGGTTTTAGGACGCGACACGCCGAGACGCATACGGAACTTTTAAGATAGGCGATGCTCTGGACTAATCCTCCTCCTGGGTGTCAGCTTCCTGTGTGCTAGGCTCCCGGGTACCAGTCCCCGGCTTGCCGGCTTTTCCGCTGGAGCTGTCTTCGACGGTCCCGTCGGAGTCCTCCTCGGTCTTATCGGCTTCCGCGGCCTCGGCGGCGGCTGCGATCCGGGCCAAAGTGGCCTTGACCTGCGGGGTGGATCCCTGGGGAGCGTTGCCTTCGATTTCTTCGCCGGCGCCGGCGTGGCCCATCCCATGCTTATTGGTATGGATGAAGGGGTCGCCGCCTTTGAGGGCGTAAGGGTCGTCGAATTTGGAAGAGACCGTGGGCTCGTCATGCAGGATGAAGCCGCGACCGCCGCAGGTCGGGCACTCCTCGGAGAAGGCTTCCACCAGGCCCTGGCCGACCCTCTTGCGGGTCATCTGCACCAAGCCTAGCGAAGTGACCTCGGCCACCTGATGCTTGGTCCTGTCCCTGGACAGGCATTCGACCAGACGGCGCAGGACCAGGTCCCTGTTCTGAGGCATGACCATATCGACGAAATCAATCATGATCATGCCGCCGATATCGCGCAGGCGCAGCTGGCGAACGATCTCCTCGGCCGCCTCCAAGTTGCACTTGGTCACCGTCTCTTCCAAAGATTGGCCTTTGCCGATGAAACGGCCGGTGTTCACGTCGATGGTGGTCATGGCTTCGGTCCGGTCGATGACCAGGGATCCGCCGGAAGGCAGGTAGACCTTGCGTTCCATGCCTTTGCGCAGCTGGGAGTCGATGGACCAGCGGTCGAAGACGTCCTTGCCTTCGTGCTCCTCGGGATCCCACTTCTCCAGCCGATCCTTGAGGTCGGGGGCGGCGACTTCCAGATAGCGGGCGATGCGTTCGTAGACCCCGTCGCCTTCCACGATGAGTTTGTTGAAGTCGTCATTGAAGATGTCACGGATGACGCGGATGACCACGTCCGGCTCGCCCAGCAAGAGATGGGGACGCTTGGAGCTCTCGTATTTCTTGAGATTGTCCTGGACGCTTTGCCACTGCCTGACCAGGTGCCCCATGTCCCTCTTCAGGGCGTCTTCGCTCACGCCTTCCGCGGCGGTGCGGATGATGACCCCCATATTGTCCGGGGAGATGGTGGAGACGATGCTCTTCAGCCGGGTCCGTTCGCGGTCGGGCAGTTTCCGGGAGACGCCGGTGATTCCGCCGGAGGGGACCAGGACCAGGTAGCGGCCGGCCACGGTGATCTGAGAGGTCAGGCGGGCACCTTTATGGCCGATGGGGTCTTTGGTCACCTGGACCAGAACATCGTCCCCCGGGCGGAAGGCGTGCTCCACCAGGCGGGGCTGGCCTTCCAGGCGAGTGGCGTCCCAGTTGACCTCGCCGGCGTAAAGGACGCCGTTGCGGTGCTGGCCTATGTCCACGAAGGCGGCCTCCATGCTGGGCAGGACGTTCTGCACGCGGCCTTGATAGATGTTGCCGACCGAGGCGACCTCGTCGATATCGGAAATGTAATGCTCCACCAGGACGTTGTCTTCGAGCACGGACACTTGGGAATGATGCCCGTGCTCACGCACCACCATGAGCCGGTCCACCTTCTCGCGGCGGGCCAGAAAGTCCTGCTCGGTGATGAGACCATGGTGGTTGCGTTCACGCCGATTATCGCGGCGGCGCTGGCGCTTGGCTTCCAGACGGGTGGAGCCTTCGATGCCGGTGATCTTGTCAATGTACTGCTGTTTGCGGGAACGAGGAATCTCCTCTTCCTCATCCGTGGCCCCATGACCACGGCGGCGGCGACGACGACGGGTGGTCGTCGGTTCCTCGTCCTCATCCTCATGATTGGAAGAAGAGGAAGAAGCGGAAGAAGCGGAAGAGCCGGGGCCCGAAGAGGATCCAGACCGATTGCGACGGCGGCGCCTGGTCCGGGTGCCGGATTCCTCCTCGTCCTCTTCGTCCCGGGATTCCTCATCCCCGGAACCGGACCTGCCGGAGCCGCGGGAATCACGGGCGTCCCGGGGGGAGTTCCGCCCATGCCGACGTCTGCGGACCCGGGAATCGTCCTCCTCTTCCTGTGTCTGGTCCTCATCTTCCCGGGATTCCCCGTCCTCGTAATCGCCTTCATCGACGATGGGGCGGTACTCGATGTCGTCGTCTTCCAGGTCTTCCTCAATCAGCTCGACTTCAGCGGCCGCGCGGCGTTCCTGGGCGTTGAGACGGCGGTTGGACCGGCGCTCTTCCACTTCGTCGAAGGCGTTCTCGAAGACCGAATCCAGGTCTTCCACGTTGGCCTTGAACCAACGGCGGGACGAGGGCAGCGCAGGCTCGCGTTCCGAATCGTGGTCCCGGCCATGGTCACGGTCATGATTGTGGTCCTGACGACGGTCGTGATCCGACTCCGCCGGGCGACGCTTGCGACGGCGGCCCGTGGATTGGTCCAAAGCCTGATCCAGCTCGTCCAGGCTTTCTTCGGCCGAACGCCGGGGGGCGGCCGGCAGGACCGGCTCCTGGAAAAGAAGGGAAGTCATCGGCTTAGCCGGGGGCAGGACGATGTTGGCCGCCCTTTCTTCGACGCTGGGGGCCGAGAAGAGGAAGGAGGAGGGGGCGGATTTGGCGGACGAGGCACGACTGGACGAAGAGGCCCGGATTGAGGGGGCCACCTTGGCGGGAGACTGCGGCTTTGCGGCCGGAGAGGTCACCCCTTTGTCGACGAACAGTTCGGAGGCCAGACGGTCCAAGCGGGATTGACGTTCGCCGCGGTCAGGGGAGTCTTGAGGGCTCTTCTGCTGCGACGAGGCCCCGCCTTGACCGGAACCGGAAGCCGAAGGGGCGGCAGAGGCTACGGCGCTCTCCTGTGCCGGGGCCGCCTCAAGCGCCGGCTTGGTTGGAGAGGCGGAGAAAACGACGGGAACGTCCGCACCGGCGGCGCCGGCCCCCCTGGTCACCCGACCGCGGCTTTTGGTGCTCCTCTTAGGCATCCCGGCCGAAGCCCCACTCCGCGCCGCCCCACTCCGGCTGGAGCCGGAAGCCGAACCTGCGGCAGGGGAAGAAGAGGAGGAGGAAGTCTGGGTCTGGGAAGGCTGAGAAGCCTGGGAAGATTGATCCGCGTTCACTTGTTCGCTTGCATCGGTCACGATACACTCCTTAAGAGCGCCCTGCATTGCGCTCGATCCGTGTGCTGCGAATCGTCAAGTTCAAGCTACGCCCGAGGCGCCACTGCTCGTGACTGCTGCCGCAGCATCTCAAAAGTCTCTTACACTATGGCGGACACCGACGCGACTTGGTCACAAAACCCAAGAAGGGGATCAACGCTCATATGTTCCTGTGGTATGCAGAACCACTCCCCTAAGTATGGCATACCGCTAAGAGAAATGAACATCCAGCGGTTCCCTTTTCTCCAAGGCATCGAAACGCCTGTCCCCTCCGACTTGGACAAATCGGGAGCATCAAGTACAATGACTTTCGTGCTTTCGCATGCCGCTTTAGCTCAGTTGGTAGAGCGTCTCACTCGTAATGAGAAGGTCACCAGTCCGATTCTGGTAAGCGGCTCCATCGATTCGTCTTCCCGGCCCTTTCCCAAAACCCCGAAGACCATTGATGCCTGGCTCCCCCAGGCGCGAGTGGCGGAATGGTAGACGCGCAGGATTTAGGTTCCTGTGTCTTTGACGTGAGGGTTCGAGTCCCTTCTCGCGCACGCATACCACCCAAAAGACCCTTGGGAATAGTGGCCTTATGGCCGTCATCACCAGCTTCCGGAGGCCCCTCCGCCCCCAAAGGAACCGCCGCCGAAGGAATCCCCACCCCCGGACGAAGACGAAGACGAAGAGGAATCGCTCCCGGACGACCAGCCGGAGGACGAGTCACCGGATGACCAGCCGCCGAAGGAATCCCCATCCCAGCCCGAATTCCGACGGTGGGGTCTGAAGGCGAAAAGCATGATCCCGATCATGACGAGGATATCGATGATGACATCGAACGAGATTCCGCTGCTCCGGCTGGGGGCCGAAACGTCGGATTCATCGTCGTACCCTTCCCCGTCCCCCCGGGCGTAGGCGACGGCGGCGGAGACCACGTCACGCACGCCGGCATCGTACTCCTTGTTCTTGTACTTCTTTTCCCCCTGATGGATGATGACGGCGGCGTTGGAATCCGTGATGGTGCTTTCCAGGCCGTATCCCACCTCAAGCCTGTCCTTGTGGTCGCTGACGGCCAGGACGTAGACCAGACCGTTGTCTTTCTCGGCGGACCCCGGTTTGAATCTTTCCGCCAGCTTCATGGAATAGTCTTCGATGCTTGTGCCAGCCGGGAGTTTATCCACCGTGACCACCATGATCTGGGCCCCGAGATCCTTCTCCATCCTTTTGTTTTGTCGTCGGATCCACTCTTGGGTGGAGGAGGCGAGCACATGGGCGGAATCCATGACGTAGATGCCGCCTTTTTCGCTACGATACCGGGCCGGATGGTCGAGCACGTCCACGGCCACCTGCTGACGCGACCGGTTGGCCGAGCAGGCGGTGGCGGAGAAGGCGATGACCCCGATGAGGGTCACCACAGCCAGGATGATGCCGATGATCCTCACCTTTCTGTTGATAAGGGTCGCGCCCACCGTCCGGTTCCGTCCGTCGTCTTTACTTTTCCTCACTCGAAACTCCCTTTGGTGTCATCGATTCAGCGTCCCGCTCAGAGCGGGCGTCAGTCTTCATCCAGATTCACGGATGGGGTCTTCATGCTGGAGGCCGGCGCATGCCATTCTTCCACGGGGTGGAAGCCGAAGATGGAGGCGGCGATGTTCATGGGGAAGCCGGTCACCATGGTGTTGTAGTCCCTCACCTGTTCGATGTAACGGCGGCGTTCCACCGTCACCCTGTTCTGGGAGCCTTCCAACTGGGTCATCAGTTGCTGGACCTGTTGGGAGGACTGCAGATTGGGGTAAGACTCCTGGATGACGTTGAGCAGGACCCCCGATTCCCGGTTCATATCCTGCCCGGCCGCCTGCTTGTCCTTCACCGTTCCGGCTTTGGAGTACGCCTGACGGGCCTTGGCTATGTCATCGAAGACCTTGGTCTCATGCTTCATGCCACCGCGGACTGCGGCCACCAGGTTGGGAATCAGGCTCGCCTGCCGGTCCATGACGTTCTCCACCTGGGACCATTGGGCTTCCATGGCCCTCCTGCCGCCGTTCAGGCTGTTGTATTGACCTGCGAAAATCATGCCGATGACGATAAGCACCGCCAGGATGATCACAGGCGCCAGCCACTTCTTCCCTGGCCCTGTTTGGGTTTTCATTCCGTCTTCGCTCGCCATGGGGGCTCCTTTCGACTATCTTTCATGATATTGCCACCTCAGGAGAGTGTCGCCACTTCCCCAGACCGGTTTAGAATGATGCCCATGAGAAGTTCCCCGTCCGAAGCCCTTCGGCGGCTCTCTACCCTTTCCAACGGCTGAGGAGAAAACATCATGACCCCCTTGATCATCACCGCCATCGTCATCCTTCTGATCCTGCTTCTGCTGGCCTTGAGCTTCGTCTCGGCGAGCCCGAGCGTGATCAAAGTCATTTCCGGCCCCTTCGGGCAGAGGGTCGTCCACGGGCGCACCGGCTGGAGGATCCCGGTCTTTGAACGGGTGGACACCATGACCGCCGCCATGATCAGCGTGGACGCCCAGACCACCAACTTCGTACCGACCAATGATTACATCAACGTGAAGGTGGACGCCGCCGTCAAAGTGCGCATCGGCGTGGAAGACAAGGCCATGTTCATGGCAGCGACCCGCAATTTCCTTTACAAGAAGCCCGAGCAGATCAGCGCCGAAGTCCGCGACACCCTGGAAGGCCATCTGAGGGCCATCATCGGTCAGATGAAGCTGACCCAGATCGTCACCGACCGGGCCACCTTCGCCGAGAAGGTGCAGGAGAACGCCAAGGCCGACCTGGCCGAGATGGGCCTGCAGATCGTCGCCTTCAACATTCAGGGCGTGACCGACGAGACCGGGGTCATCGACAACCTGGGCGTGGACAACACCGAGCAGATCCGCAAGGCCGCCGCCATCGCCAAGGCCCAGGCCCAGAGGGACGTGGCCATCCAGCAGGCCCAGGCCCAGCAGGAGGCCAATGACGCCCAGGTGGCTTCGGAGCTGGCCATCAGCCAGAAGAAGACCGACCTGGCCATGAAGCAGGCCGAGCTGAAAGCCCAGCAGGACACCGAACAGGCCAAGGCCGACGCCGCTTACAAGATCCAGGAACAGGCCCAGCGCAAGACCATCGTCGAGGCCACGGCCCAGGCCGATATCGCCAACCAGGAGCAGCAGGCCCAGATTAAGCAGCGCGAAGTCGAAGTGACCAAGCAGACCCTGCAGTCCGAAGTGAACGCCCGGGCCGACGCCCAGAAATACGCGGCCGTGCAGAAGGCCGACGCCGACCTCTACGCCCGCCAGAAGAACGCCGAGGCGGAGGCTTATGAAAGGACCCAGCGCGCCCAGGCCGACCGTGACGCCATGCTGGCCGAAGCCCAGGGCGTGAAGGCCCAGGGTGAAGCCGAGGCTGCCGCGACGGCCGCCAAGCTGACCGCCGAGGCCCAGGGCCTGGAGCGGAAGGCGGAGGCCATGCAGAAGATGGACAAGGCCGCCGTCCTGCAGATGTGGTTCGACGTTCTGCCCGAAGTGGCCAAGGCCGTAGCCGAGCCCCTGTCCAAGGTGGATTCCATCACCATGTATGGCGAAGGCAACTCCGCCAAGATGGTCAAAGACATCACCGAGTCCCTGGCCCAGGTCAACAGCGGCCTGGCCGACAGCGTGGGCCTTGATCTGAAGAGCATGGTCGGATCTTTCGTGAACGCCAAGGTGGCCGCTCCGGTGGTGGCTGACGCGGTCAAGGACGTCATGCCTTCCGCGGGCCCCACTCCCGAACCCACGAATCCGGCGTCCAAGTAGATTCAAGCCAAAACGGCCACGGGGGCCGGTGGAGGAATCTACCAGCTCCCGGAGGCTCCTCCACCGCCAAAAGAACCGCCGCCGTAAGAGTCCCCGCCGCCTGAGCCGTTTGAATTCAGCCACTCGCTGAAGGAGACTTTGCCGGAAGGGCCCTTGCCGCCCTTTCCCCCGCCGCTTTTCATCTCCCTCCTATACCGCACGTAGGAAGCCAGACGACCGATCAAGAGGATCAGGCCAATGACCACAAGGGCAATGATAAGAGAAAAAACGCTCGAGAAGCCATCTCCCTTGTCCGACTCATCCGCCGGGTCATAAAGCGGGTCGTCCACCCTTCTGGCCAGGGCCCCCACCACCTTGCGGACCCCGGAATCATAGTCATCGTCTTTGTATTCCTCCTCGCCCAGCTTGATGAAGGAGGCCGCATCGGAATCAGGGACCACGTCCTCCAACCCATACCCGACTTCGAGCCGATCCCGGCGGTCGTCTTTGGACAACACATAGACCAGTCCATTGTTTTCCTTGGCCGAACCTGGTTTGAACTTTTCCGCCACTTTCATGGAATAATCTTCGATGGAAGTATGGGGCGGAAGCTCTTTCACGGTGACGACCAGGATCTGGGCGCCATCGTCATTCATCTCCAGGTTTCTGTTCTGTTCGCGAATCCACTTCTCGCTGGATGGAGACAGGACTCCGGCCGCATCCATGACGTAGATGCTTCCTTCTCGGCTCCGATACCGGTCCGGATGTTCCAATACATCGTTGGCTACCGATTGCGGACCCGATTGACGGGCGGTATGAACGGCAAGGGCTCCAGCGAAGATGACGACGGCCACAAGGACCAGGACGCAGCCGAAAACGATTCCGCGCAGCAGGGGATGCTTCTTCTCCTTCACATGCGGGCGTCCCTGTGTCGTGCCTTTTGTGTCCATAACCACTTTCGCTTCATTCGGATCCGTTGACAAAATCAACTGCCAGTTTACGACTCAGCCTTCCCTCAGCCAGTTCGAGTTCGGTCGTGACGCCGATCCGATGGAGGAAATCCCGGTTGTGGGAGACGACCAGGAGGGCCCCTCGGTATGAATTCAGGGCTTCCACCAGGTTGTCCACGCTGGGCAGGTCCAGGTTGTTGGTCGGCTCATCCAAGATCAGCAGCTGGGCGTGAGGGTCCGCCAAGAGTAGCATGGCCAGGGCGGCCCGGAACCGTTCCCCGCCCGATAAGGTCTTCACCGGCCGGAAAACGGAATCCCCTCGCAACAGCAGCCGGGCCAGGCGGGAGCGGATTTCCCCCGTAGCCAGCCCCGGAGCGACTTTCACCACATTGTCCACTGTGCTCAGGTTTTCGTCGATCCCATCCATCTTCTGCGGCAGATAGCCGACACGGTCCGTGAAAAGCCGGCTATGAATCTCCGCTACCAGGGAAGACGTGTAAGGTGAGGAAGCCCTGGGAAGTCTGGGAAGTGGCAGCCTCTTCTTGCGAGTCTCGCGAGCGCAATCCCATGATCTTTTCAATCAGGCTGGTCTTGCCTTCCCCATTCCGTCCCGACAGGCTGACCCGGTCCGGCCCTTGCATGATGAAGTGCCCGTCTGGCCATTCCAGCTCAAGGATTTTCTTGCTGGAAAGGACGTGGAGGTCTGGCAGGTCGATGACGATATGGTCCTCTTCCCTGACTTTCGCTTCCGCCCGGCTCAGATTTTCCCGCGCTTGGGCCAAGCGGTCGTCGGCCGTGTCTTTGCTCCGGCTGGCCCAGGCTTCCGCTTTGGCTTTCATACCGCCCCGAAAAAGCCTGCTGACTCCCGTATCAATCGCCTTCCTCTTGCCTTGGGACAGGTTCTTGTCCATCCTTTCCAAGGAGGCACTCCGCTGGCGTCGGGCGACCTTCACGGCCTGTTCCGCCGCCGTTTGCGCGCGAAGAGCGGCCTTCTGCTCGGCATCGATGGCGGCCTTCCATGTGCCATAGCCTCCCGTGAAAAAGCGCAGGCTATGCCCATGGAGCTCGGCGGTCGAATCCATCAAGTCCAACAGGCCGGTATCATGACTGACCACGACCAGAGTTCCTTCCCAGGCGGAAATCATGGCGAGCACTTGCTGGCGCAGGACGGAATCCAGATTGTTGGTCGGCTCGTCCAGAAGCGTGATGGGGTTCCCTCTCGATCTGCAACCGGCAATGGCCACGACCATGGCTTCGCCGCCAGAAAGGCTGACCGCTTCCCTGTCCAAGCTCAGGCCGGCCAATCCGCCTCCGGCGGTTTCAAGACGCACCAGGGCCTGCTGGGCCTGGTCTTCGATATCCCAGTCGGAACCGATTGCGTCGAAATCCTTCTGATCCACACTGCCGTTTTCAACGGCCCGCAAAGCACGGACCTGATCGCCGATGCCGAGAAGGTCGGCGACGGTCCGGCCCCTGGTCATGGTGATGGTTTGGGGAAGGTAGGAGACCTGGCCGCCGACGACCAGAGACGACGGTGGAGATGAAGGGGTCAGGAGACCTGCGATGATGGCGAGCAAGGTGGTTTTCCCCGCCCCGTTGACCCCGATCAGGCCGGTTTTGCCCGGGTTGAAGGCTCCTGACAGGTCTTCCAAAACGGCCGTTCCGTCCGGCCAGGAGAAAGAAAGATGATTGAGAACGATGGGGAAACGCGATGCGCGAACCCCTGGTAAATTTGCGGCGAAATTCGCGCCGATAAAGTCCATGGAAAAACACTCCAACGCTGATGGCCAATCCCTGGCCAAGGGTGCGCTGGCGCGACGCTGCCAACGCTCTTCATTCAAGCGCTGAAAAAGTCAAGGGACTGTTTCCTACTGTAGGGCCTACCCCGCCTGTCACACGAGATCTTACATTTATGCATGATAGCACAGAATGAAGAATCCAGCGTTTCAGCGAAAGACCTCTCTGAAGTGGGCGACCATGGCCCGAATGACGGCGCCACGGGGGGAGATGGCGTTCTTCTGTTCAGCCGTCATCTGGGCGGAAGTCAGGGGCAGCCCTTGATTGGCCCGCTTTTGCTCCTCAGTCACACGGCTTTGATCATCCGGCACGAACAGGGGGTCATAGCCAAAACCTTGCTGGCCCCGGGGTCGGCGAATGATCCGGCCGACCATCCGTCCCTCTTCGACCAATTCACGAAAACCGGAGCCCTCAGCCTTAGACGGCACGACCAGGGCGCAAGCGCAGCAGAAGCGGGCTCCCCTGTGCCGGTCGGGGATGTCGGCCAACTGCTTCAGAAGGAGGGCGTTGTTGGCGGCGTCATCCCCGTGTTCGCCCGACCAACGGGCGGAGAGGATCCCCGGCGCCTTTCCCATGACGTCCACGATGAGCCCGGAGTCATCGGCCATGGCGGGCAGGCCGGAACGGGCGGCGGCGTCACGAGCCTTGATTAGGGCGTTCTGGGAGAAAGTGACCCCATCCTCCACCGGATCGGGCAGGCCCAGCTCCCCGGAAGTGACGAATTCGAACCTTTGGTCCTGAGGCCCCAGCACGGAAGTCAGAATCCGCTCGATTTCAGCCACTTTGCCCTTGTTATGGGTGGCGACCACGATTCGCTGCCTCTCCTGGTCCATGAGGAATTCCCTTCTGATTCGACTGGCTGAACTGATTAAGTTGGTTGAACTGACCGAACTGTTTCTACTGGTTGATCGCCTGTTCCAAAGCTTCGGCCTGCATCCCTTGCAGCTCCCGGTTGCCCTTTTCGGCCAGGTCCAACAAGGTGTTAAGCTCAGCCCGACTGAATGGCCGATGCTCGGCCGTCCCCTGGATTTCAATGAAATTGCCGGAACCAGTCATGGCCACGTTCATATCGGTCATGGCCTGGGAATCCTCCACATAAGGCAGGTCCAGCATGGGGGTCCCGTTGATGATGCCCACGGAGACCGCCGACACCTGATCGGTGAGGACCTTCTTCCCCGCCTTGATTTTCTTGTTTCTCTTCGCCCAGGAGACGGCGTCGGCCAAGGCCACGTAAGCCCCGGTGACCGAAGCGGTGCGGGTGCCGCCATCCGCTTGAAGCACGTCGCAATCGATTTGGATCTGGTTCTCGCCCAAAGCGCCCATATCCACGATGCCTCGCAGAACGCGGCCGATCAAGCGGGAGATCTCGTGAGTCCGCCCGCCCACCTTGCCTTTGACCGATTCCCGGTCGGTCCGGTCGGCCGTGGCTCGGGGAATCATGGCGTATTCCGCGGTCACCCAGCCCAGGCCGGAGTCACGTCGCCACCGCGGGACCCCCTGTGTGAAAGTCGCCGTGCATAAAACCCGGGTATTGCCGCATTCGATCAATACCGACCCTTCAGGAGCCTGGGTCCACCCCCGGGTGATTTTCACCGGCCGCAACTGGTCGACCGCCCGGCCATCGGCCCTGATCGCGGCCAGGCTTCCGCTGTTTTGAAGCAAATCCTTGATTTGAGCCATCGCGCTCATCCTTCCATAAGTCCTCTGCCGGGATGAACATCGGTTTGACGAACATCCATTTCAAGGGTACGCACGCCTCCTCACAAATTTTCCTTCACAAATAATCTCCGATTCGCAACAAACGCCCGAGGTTCTCCTCTCTTTCTTCACGACTACCACGTACACTAGGATTAGTGTCTGCAAGGGCAGATGATAAGGAGCTGTTATGTGCGGAATCGCCGGTTTTATCAACGATCTTCCCCCTGTCGAAAAATCCAGTCTTTTGAAGGCGATGACCGACCAGATCGCCCACCGCGGGCCCGACGCCTATGGGGAGCATGTGGATGACCACGCGGCCCTGGGCTTCCGCCGCCTGAGCATCATCGACCTCAAAGGCGGAGACCAACCCATCTATAACGAAGACCATAAACTGGTCATCACTTTCAACGGCGAAATCTACAACTACCAGCCCCTGCGCGAGCGGCTCATCGCCCTGGGCCACACCTTCCGCACCCATGCCGACACCGAGGTCCTCCTTCATGGCTACGAACAGTGGGGGGTCGGCCTTCTGCGGAAAATCCGCGGCATGTTCGCCTTCGTCATCTGGGACCAGGAAAAGCAGGAGCTCTTCGGCGCCCGCGACCACTTCGGCATCAAACCCTTCTACTATGCCATCATGAACGGCAGCTTCCTTTACGCTTCCGAAATCAAAGCCCTCCTCCCCCACCCGGACTTCCACAAGGAGCTCAACAAGGAAGCCATCAAACCTTATCTGACCTTCCAGTACCCCGCCTTGCACGAGACCTTCTTCAAAGGCGTTTTCAAACTGCCCGAAGGCCACTATTTCACTTATAGCCGTGGAGTGATGAAGGTCCACCGCTACTATGACGAGCATTTCCGCGAGATCAGGCAGGAGCTCAAATCTCTGGTGGACCACATCGACAAGACGGTGGAAGACTCCGTGGCCGCCCACCAGATCGCCGATGTGGAAGTCGGCTCTTTCCTCTCCTCCGGCGTCGATTCCTCTTACGTGGCCGCCGTCGCCCGCCCGGAACACACCTATTCGATCGGCTTCGGCAAGGGGACTTACAACGAATCCAAACAGGCCAGAGAGCTGGCCGATATCATCAAACTCCACAACACCTCCAAAGAACTGACCGACGAAGAGGCCTTCTCCGCCTTCCCCCAGATCCAGTGGTACCTGGATGAGCCTGATTCCAATCCTTCCTGCGTCCCTCTCTTCTTCCTCTCCCAGTTGGCCGCGCAAGACGTCAAATGCGTCCTCAGCGGCGAAGGGGCGGATGAGCTTTTCGCCGGCTACATCGATTACGGGGTCCATACGACTTCCAAAGCCATCAAAACCGTCACCCGGTGGCTGGGACATCTGCCAGCCAGGGCCCGGTACGCCATCGCCCACTGGGCCAAAGGCAAGACCTTCCACGGGGCCATGCACCTGTACGAGAACCTGGCCCCCGCCCGAGAGAGCTTCATCGGTCAGGCCCGGGTCTTCTCCGAGAAAGAGGCCGACCGGCTTCTGAAGCCTGCCTACCGCCAGGCCCCCAGCGTGCAGGAGATCGTGGACGAATACTATGACCGGATCGACGACCAGCCCATCTCCGAACTCAAGAAGAAGCAGTATCTGGACATGCATCAATGGATGCCCGGAGACATCCTGCTCAAGGCCGACAAGATGACCATGGCCCATTCCCTGGAGTTGCGCGTCCCCCTCCTGGACAAGGAGCTGATGGCCGTCGCTCAGGACGTGCCCACCAGGTATCTGATCAACGACAAGAACACCAAATACGCTTTCCGCCTGGCCGCCGGCCGCCATCTGCCCAGGGAGTGGTACCAGCGGGAGAAGCTGGGCTTCCCCGTCCCCATCAAGAAGTGGCTGCGGGAGGAGAAGTACTACACGATGGTCCGCTCCGTCTTCGAGCGTGAGTACGTGTCCGATTTCTTCGACCAGAAGGCCCTGCTGACCATGCTGGATGACAATTACGCCGGCAAGACCAACGACCGCCGCAAGATCTGGACGGTTTACGCTTTCCTCACCTGGTACGACATTTACTTCATCCATGACGGGTCCAAGCCGGAGATCACTTCGATGGAGGCCGCCGCCTAGACAATGGTGGTAGCATGGAAAGTGCCTGTCAAATCAGTCCTATTCCAACAGCGAGGTGGGGGATCATGAGTGAAAGAAGTATCCAGAAAGCGGGCCGGTACGAACCGCGGACATTAAAGAAGCAGACCCTGGTCGTCGCTGTCCTCTTCGCCGTCTCCTTGCTTGCGTCCCTGGCGCTGTTCGCTTTTCTGCATACGACGAACATATCTTTCACGGAAGTTCAGGCGACGCCGGAGAGCGCGACGAAAACGACGACGGTTTCACACCCCACCAACCGTACGACGACAATACGGGAGACTTACACTTTAAGGGTACGGCTGGATGATGGATCCGAAGAATCCGTGAAGGTCAATGATCTTTCCAGGTTCGAGAGGGGACGGAGCGCCACTTTCTACCGCTATAGCAAAGATGGAGCCCTTTACGAGAACATCGATGCGATCCGTTCCACTCTGCCCGGCGCTCGAGCCTCGATTTACGTCAATGCCGTGACCGTTTTATTTTTCTTCATGACTGTGGTCCTGCTGATTATGTGGCAAATCAGCAGGAAAAAGGAGGAGAGCGGGAGGAAAGAGACGCGCGTCTGATTCGCGCGGTCTGAACGGAAACCGTCCCGCGGTCAACGGCGTAAAGCCCGGGCTGCGGCGACCGTGTCTTCCACCAGGACGGCCTGGGCATCGATCAAAGGCAGATCCGGCTGGGGGAAGGCCTCGTTGAGCACGCTCAGCTCCGTGCATCCCAGCAGGACCACATCGCAACGGTAAGGCCCGTGAGGGTTCAGAAAAGCCTGCATCGCCGCCAGATAACGGCCTTCGTCAAGCTTCCCCGACCCTTTCACATCCTGGTAGATGAGAGCGTTAATCTGCCTTTGCAGGTCTTCGTCCGGCTCCACGTAGGTGTATCCTGCCGCCTCGATCTCCTTTTGGTAGACGCCGGCCTTACGGGAGCCTTCCGTGGCCATGAAACCCACGCGGGGGCAGCGGGCCGCCGGGTAAAGGGAGCTCATGCGGCTGACGGCTCTACGGGGCATATGGAAGATCGGGACCGGGGTCAAAGCCTGGAAACGGTCATAAAAATAGTGGGCGGTATTGCAGGTGAGCACGATGAAAGAAGCCCCGGCAGCCGTTGCCTTGGCTATGTCATCAGCCAAAACCGGGAAAGGGTCCTCCTGGCTTTTGCCCAGGATGAAAGCGGTCCGGTCAGGGACCGAAGCGTCATTGAAGACCAAATAATCCAGGTATTCCTGATCGCTATGCGCCTGACTGGCCTTATTGACCAGGCGGACGAAGGATTCCGTGGCCAGGGTTCCCATACCACCCAGAACGGCGAAAAACGGGCGCTGCATAGGCTATTTGAGCTCCTCTTTGTGGGTGAAATACCGCTTGTATTGCCGGCGGTAATAGAAGAAAAGCCGGCGGATCATCAGCCAGCGGCTGAAGTTCATATCCTCGGACGATTCCAAGGTGGTCCCCCAGTCGCCGGATTGGATCATCTTCAGGCCGCGGTCCTTGTCTTCTCCCGGCCGCACGTAATCCTTGAAAATGCCGGTCGGAATCTCCAACCAGAGCTTGTCCCCCTTGCCGATGAGGGTCCGCCCGTCGAAGGGGGCGTCGTAGACCAGGTCTTCCGCGAAATAGCGGGCCAGGTTGAAACCGTTCAAAGTCACATGATAGCTGGACCGGCCCTGGCGGAGGTTCACTTCGAAAAGCTTGAACTGGCCGTCGCGCTCGTCATACTTCATGTCGAAATTAGCCACGCCTTCGTAACCGATGTCCTCCAGGAATGACTTGAGTTTCAGGCAGATCTCCTCGTTGTAGTCGGGGATGATGGCCGCGTAATTGCCCACGGAAGCCGGGGAAGGGTCTTCCAGGAGGGGATGCCCCAGGAACATCATGCGGACGCAGTGATGCTGGTCCACATAGGCGTTGAGGACCCGCATGTGGGAGTCGTCCCCGGGGATGAAGTCCTGGATGACTATTGCGCCCTGATAACCGGCATCGTAAGACTTTCGGATCAGGGTATCCAGCTCTTGAGGCGTCTGGATGATGAAAGCCTTCTTGCGGCCGGGGAAATCCACTGTGAGCCAGGCGGCCGAATCCGCCGGCTTCATGGCGACCGGAAAGCTGAAAGGCAGGTCCTTATAATCCCCGCGGGCCACGCCGTCCTTGTCGATCACCATGGTCTGAGGATGAGGGAGCTGATACTTCTCACAGAGCTCATAGAAGCTGTTCTTCATGCTCAGCTGATGGTTCAAAGCCGGGTCCAGGGTGTTGAACAGGAAGTAGTCCTGGAGCTGGTCACGGTTATGGCTGAGCAGATTGGCGTAGACGTCCCCGCAGGGGATGAGCAGAAGTCTGGTGCCCGGCCGGGTCTTGCGCATGTACTGGCCATAAGCCAGCAGGTGCTTGCGGAAACCTTCTTCCTGGTCAAAGTCATCGTAGGAATGCATGTCCACGAAACGGCTGTATTTGGTGGGCAACAGCTGGCTTTTGGCGAAGGCGATGGACTTAATCCCATAGGCCTCGTGGAAGGCCCTGGCCATACCGTAGACGTTGATGTCGCTTCCGGTCAGAACCGGCTGAAAATCCGATGTTTGAGACTCATTCACAGTTCGCTTCACAGTTCTTCAGACTAGCATGGGAGGCCCCCGCCTGTACAACGAGGGCCCCTTGTCTTAATGGAAAAATCACAGCCTGCTCAGCGAATAAACCGATTGAGCCATTTGAGCCATCAAATTGAGCGTGGCTCCTCTGGGATCACAGGGTTCTTGGAGTAGTAATCCTTGATGACGGCCTTGGTGATGACGGTTTGGCAAAAATCCCCTGGCTTGCAATCCCCGCGGGCGTCCTTCCAAGGGTCCTCATCATGCGTACGGGCGCTGAGCTCCCTGCCTGTTTGCCTGACCAAAACCGAGCTCACGGCATCGATGATGCTTTTTTGCTCATCGGATAGCTTCTCAGGCGAGCCAAACTCATCGAAGAACCCGGGATCGACGAAGAACCTTCCCTTGTGGAGCCGGAAAAGACTGGGGACCACAGGGCCGTTCATCCACGCCTGAAAATCCTCATCGAATAAAGGCCTGCCGGTCATGACCAGAGATTGGGCCTGGGAGTAATAAGCGAGTTTTTGCAGCTTCATCGTCGTCAGGGAACCATAATTGTTGAGGATATATGAAGCCACGTCAACCACAGTCGCCATGATATCCTCCTTCGGCAAGTTCCTTTGATCGAATCCCGCGCCGCTAATTAAGCGCCGTACCAGTGTAGTGAGATTTTAACATAAGCCGCTGGAATATTCCAGACCAGACGCGGGAGTAACATCAAGGGCAACGTCAGGGAATACGAACTCTCCTGAAGAAGTCCGGAAATCCTGAAAAGCAAAGGTTCATGGAGACCTCAACGGTTTTGAGGAAAACGGTGAGGCCTCAGGAATAGGAGGCCAATGATGACTCATGATTTCAGCTCGGCCATGCTGACCGACATGTACGAATACACCATGCTGGACGCCGCGCTCAAAGACGGGACGGCCGGCCGCGAATGCGTCTTCGAGGTCTTCACCCGCCATCTGCCAACCGGCCGCCGTTATGGGGTGGTCGCCGGCCTGGGCCGCATCCTTGATTACCTGAAGGATTTCCGCCCTTCCGAAAGCGATCTGGCCTATATGAAAGACAACCACATCGTTTCCGACCAGACCATCCGGTACTTGGAGAATTACCGCTTCTCCGGCAGCATCAAGGCCTACCGGGAAGGCGAGATCTTCTTCGCCAATTCGCCGATCCTCCAGGTGGAAGGTACTTTCGGGGAGTCGGTTTTGCTGGAGACGCTGATTCTGAGCATCCTGAATTACGACAGCTCGGTCGCCTCCGCCGCCTCCCGCATCACCTCAGCCGCCGGAGACCGCCCTTGCGCCGATATGGGCGGCCGCCGCATCAGCGAATACGCCGCCGTAGCGGCCTCCCGGGCCGCCGTGGTCGGTGGTTTCGCCTCCACAGCCAACCTGGCCGCGGCCAAGGAGTACGGGATCACATGCATCGGCACTGCCGCCCACGCCTTCACCCTGGTTCATGACAGCGAACGCGACGCCTTCCAGTCCCAGATCAGCGCCCTGGGAGTCGGTACCACCCTTTTGACCGATACTTACAACATCGACGACGCCATCAAGACCGCCGTGGAAGTCGCCGGCCCCGATTTGGGCGGCATCCGGATCGACTCCGGCGACCTGGCTTCCCTGGCTCAGCGGGCCCGTCACCAGCTGGACGCCTTGGGGGCCACCAAGACCACCATCACCGTGACCAACGACTTGGACGAGTACTCCATCGCCGCTTTGGCCGCAGCCCCCATCGATTCTTATGGGGTGGGCACCCGTCTGGTCACCGGCTCCGGCCATGTGACCAACAACATGGTCTATAAGCTGGTCGAGCGCGAAGGCAGGGATGGGCTCATGCATCCGGTCGCCAAGAAATCCTTCGGCAAGGCGACCGACGGCTGGCGTAAGAGGGCCCTGCGCTCTTATCAGTATGGTCTAGCCCAGGGGGAGCTGGTACTGGCCGGCAGCCAGGAGGCCTTGGACTCTTACCAAACCCCCGATGAATACGGGGAAACCCGCCAGCTGGCCATCACAGCCGTGGACCATGGCGACCTTGACGATTCGCTGACCAGCCGTCAGGCCCTTTTCGCCGCCCGCGACTATCACAAGCAGCAGTTGGCCGACCTCCCGGTAAGCGCCTTGTCTCTCAGCGATGGAGAGCCGGCCATCCCCACCCAGGTCGTCACAATCGACTAAAGGTCGAACAGCTGCAAGGCTGGATTAGAAGCCGCCTTGCCCTGACCCCATCTGGGCGTAGACCCTCTTGCATTCAGGGCAGACGGGGTAATTCTCCGGGTTCCGCTTGGGAATCCAGACCTTCCCGCACAAGGCGATGACCGGCCGGCCGGTCAAACGGGCCTGTTCCAGCCGCTCCTTGGACACGTAATGAGCGTAGCGGTCGTTATCGCCCGTATCGTCTTTGCGGGTCCGCTCTTCTACTTGCTCTTTTTCCAACAGGGCCGTCCCTGTTCCGGGGCCGGAACCAGAGTCTCCCCCTTGGCCGCCTCCCTGATCGGGGTAAGCCTCGTTCATGATGACCACATCCATCGTTTCTTCATCCATAGCTGCCTCTTCCATGATTCCGTCCATGATCTTTTCGCTCATGCTCTTTGATCCTTGCCCGCTGGAGTTGCTGATGAATTCCTTCTTCACGATACATCGGTCCAGCAGCATCCATCAAGCCCAGCTTGTGACGCCATTCTAGTCCCCCTGCCAGAGGTAAGCTTGTGCCATGACAATTGCAGTTTGCCCGGGGTCCTTCGACCCCGTCACTTCCGGTCACATCGACGTGATTGAGCGAAGCGCCAGATTCTTTGAAAGCATCCACGTGGTCGTGGCCGTCAACTCGGCCAAAAGGCCCCTTTTCAGCGCGGAAGAGCGGGCCAACCTGATCACCCAGGCCCTCAAGGCCGACGGCTGCACCAACGTGGTGGTCACCAGCACGGAAGGGCTGATCACCGAATATTGCACCCAGGTCGGGGCCACCGTCATCGTCAAAGGCCTGCGGCAGAACGGCGATTACGAAGCCGAGTTGGGCATGGCCCTGGTCAATCGCCGCCTGGCAGGAATCGAAACGCTTTTCCTGCCCGCGGACCCAATCAAAGAGCACATTTCCAGTTCCATCGTCAAAGACGTGGCCCGGCACGGGGGAGACATCACCGGCATGGTTCCCGACAACGTGATCAAGCCCCTGCTTGAGGCCTTGGAATATCAGGCAAAAGCATTACTATAGGGAGCATCAACACTTTCCAGGCAGACAACGAGGGTGACCATCATGAGCGACGACTTTTCCCAGAGTTACGACGACCAGGATTACGATGACGACGATACCGGTCAATCCCCGGTCCAGGCCAGTCGTCTGACCGATTCAGGCGATTTTCCTCCCCAGCCGGGCCAGGATCGGCCAGAAGAGGCGAATGACCAGCGTCCGGATGATGACGGCCACAGTGAGGGGGACGACTCGGTGAGCGACCCCGCCCGCGACCGCACCGACGCCGCGCTCAAGGCCGTCCATCAGTATATGCCTGAAGCCTATGCGAATCAGGACTCCTCCGATGACGATGACGACCGGATTGGCGACGAACAGTTCACCCCGGCCTACGACATTATCGAGCATATGGAGAAGCTGGTGGAGGAAGCCAAGACCGGCATCTTCAACAGCAATGTGGCCAAAATCGACAAAAGCGAGTTCCTGGACCTCCTCCATGAGCTCAAGAAAGGCCTGCCCGTCCAGCTGGAACGCGCCTCCGCCCTCATGCGCGAGTCGGAACGGCGCTTGGAGAACGCCCAGAACCAGTCCAATTCCATCGTCTCCGACGCCCGCTCCCAGGCCTCCGGCATCATCCGCGAGGCGAACGAACAGGCCCAGTTCCTGGCCGGCCAGGAAAACGTGGTCTCCATCGCCACCCAGAAGGCGAGGAATATCCTGGATCAGGCCCAGGAGAAGGCCAATCAGCTCACTTCCGGGGCCAACGCCTACGCCACCAAGTCCATGAACGACCTGGACGAGCAAGTGACGGAGATTCACAATTCCATCGTCTCCGGCCTGGAAGTGCTCAAACAGAGGCAGAAGGAAGCCGAAAGCCAGGTTCCCCGTCTCTCGGCCGAAGACTACCCCAATCATCAGTGAGGATTCCCCCAGTAATATGTCACGCGAACAACGCACCCTTTGGTCCTTATCCATTTTCTCCCTCTCCCAACGCCCGGGCCAAACCATGGCCGTGGAAGAGACCTTGCCTGCCCCATCCGGCGTCGGCGACCAGATCGTCGGCGTACCGGAGGGGGCCGATATCAGCCTGACCGGGACCTTGACCAGCATATCCGACGGCATCCTCTTCAACGGGAAAGTGAGCGCCGAGCTGACCGGCGAATGCACCCGCTGCCTGACAGCCGTCCACAAGGAAGTCGCGGCCCCCGTCACCGCCTTCTTCACGTACGACATGCCGGCCCAGGAGACGACGGGCGAGGCGGAGCTGGACTCCATAGAGGAAGAGGAGGATTCGCAGGACCTCTACCCCCTCTCCCCCTCCGCCACCATGATCGACTTCGAATCCTTGGTGCGGGACAACCTGGCCGAAGCCCTTCCCCTGCAGCTGCTGTGCAAAGAGGATTGCCTGGGCCTGTGCCCTCAGTGCGGAATCAACCTCAACGAGCATCCCGACCACGAGCATCAGGTGACCGACCTGCGTTGGGCGGGCTTGGAGGATTTCAAGCAACGACTGGAATCCCAAGAGTGAGCGCTTCCCCATCCTTCCGTGGATGCGGCCGCCCTTTTTCGAGGGGTCGCACTAGAATCGCATACGCTTAAGCAATATAGTTCGAACGAAAAAGAGGAATTATCATGGCATTGCCAAAGTATAAGACTTCCCGTGCCAATACGCACATGCGCCGCGCCGCCTGGAAGGCGCAGGCCGCTCAGACCGTCGCATGCCCCAACTGCGGAGCCCCCACTCTCGCCCATATGGCATGCCCCAACTGCGGTTCCTACCGTGGGCGCACCTACCGCGCAGCCGTCAACCCCGCTTTGTCCGCCAAGTAAGCCACGAAGCGACCCTGGCCGGCATAGTCGGCAACAGCTGGCAATGGCGGACCAGCGGGTTCATGGGAAATCCTCTCGTCGACGGGCGGGAGGATTTTTTTATTGTCTGATAACCTCTAGGCGCCTTACAAGGCCATCCCGGTCCCGCTCCCACGAATTCTCAGGCCAGAGCTAGGTAAGAGACCAAAGTCTCCCCATACTTTTTTTCTTGGATGACCTCCCACCCCTGAGGCGGCTCGACTTCCTCCGTCCGGATGGACCGTTCCAGAACGATCTGGGCCCCGTCCGAAAGGAAACCGCCGAGAGCCAGGTCGGAAAGGGTCCGGTGGCAGTCCTGGCTGCTGACGGCGTAAGGCGGGTCCATGAAGACCAGGTCGAATGGCTGGCCGTCCATTTCGCCTGGTCTTTCGCCTGAAACGAACTTCTCCGCCTTGGATCTGACCACCCGGGCGGTCAGGCCGGCCTCCTTCCATGTGGGCGACCCCTGAAGCCGCCGGATGGTCGCCGTGATGCAGGAGGCCACCTGCCCGTTGGCCTCCACCGCCACCAACGACCGGGCCCCGCGGGAAAGGGCCTCGAATCCCAAGGCCCCTGTTCCGGCGAAAAGATCCAGAACCCGCGCGCCCTCCAAAGCCCCCCAGGCCTCCAGCCTGGAGAAGATGGCCTCTTTGGCCCGGTCCGTGGTGGGGCGGGTCGTACGTCCGTCTTTGGGTGTGGTGATGTCCACGTTCTTGAATCGGCCGGCAATTATCCGCATAATCCCATTATGCCCGACCGCCTGCGCAAATCAGCGAACCCATAAGTCCACGGATGCGCGAATCCTCATGGCGAATCAGCCAGCCTCCCTCAGGAAGAGACCAGGAAGTCCTCGCTCCCTCGGGAGAAGTCCAGGACTGCCCCGGCCAACTGGATATGGTTCGCCTGGGTCAACGCCGGGTCGGCCCGCAATATGCTTTCCGCCTGGGAGCGGGCCCGGGTGATGAGGTCCGCGTCTTTGACGACCCGCAGAAGCTTGAAAGAACTGATGGACTGGCCGCCGGACTGGCTGTCGCCCAAAACGTCGCCGGCCCCGCGCAGGTCCAAGTCGGCTTTGGCGATCTCGGCCCCGTCCGTGGTGGACCGCACGACTTCCAAACGCCGGGCGGCCAGGGAATCCGGATCGGACAAGTCCACCCGGGTCACGAAGAAAGCCCAGCTTCGGGTCCCTCCCCGGCCCACGCGGCCGCGAAGCTGGTGCAGCTGCGAGAGACCGAAATGGTCGGAGTCGAAGATGATGATGCAGGACGCCTGGGGAACGTCCACCCCCACTTCGATCACCGTGGTGGCCACCAGGAGCGGGGCCCGCCCTTGCGTAAAATCCTTCATGGCGGCGGCCTTGGACTCCTCATCGTCCCGGCCGGTCAGGATTCCTATCCGGACGCCTTGGAACTGGGGCAGGGCCGCCAGACGTTGGGACATCTCCTCCACGGAATGCAGGGGCTGGCTGGGGGCAGAGGAATCCAAAGGAAGGCCTTCCTGATCGAACTGCAGGGGCAGGAGGTCTTCCCCGCCTTGAGAATCCTCGTCCACCTGGTCTTCGTCTATCCTGGGGCAAATCACATAGACCCTCTCCCCCGCTTCAATCCGCTTTCGGGCATGGAGGAACATCTGCCCCATGGTCCTCCCGTCGCTTTCCCTGACGACGACGGACGTGATGGGCTTGCGCCCGGAGGGGAGCTCGGTCAGCCAGGAGATGTCCAGGTTCCCGAACCAGGTCATGGCGGCGGATCTGGGGATGGGGGTGGCCGTCATGACGAGCAGGTGGGGGATCACATCCGCCGCCTGCCTAATGGTTTCCCTTTGCTCCACCCCGAACCGGTGCTGCTCGTCGATCACTTCCAAGGCCAGGCGGGGGGCTTGGAAACTATGCGAAAAGGCGGCATGGGTGGCGATGGCGATGCAGGGGACCCCGCTGGCGGGGATCGCCAGGGCCTTGCGTCGATCGGCCAGCCGCATGTTCCCCGTCAGAAGGACGAGAGGGAGGTCTATCCCCGCTTGGGTCAGCATGGCCCGGATGGATTCATGGTGTTGTTGGGCCAGGACCTGGGTGGGGGCCACGAGCAAAGCCTGGTAGCCTGCCTGGGCCGCCCGGAGCATGGAGGCCAGGGCGACCACGGTCTTCCCGGACCCCACTTCCCCCTGCAGGAGCCGGCTCATGGGGTAGGCCTGCCCCATATCGGCCTGGATCCGTTCGATGACTTCTTTCTGACCGGCGGTCAGCTTGAAAGGGAGGGATTGGATGAAGCGCTGGACCAGGTCCTCCTCGCCCGCCTCCCCGGAACAGGCGAAGGATTTGCTTTCCCTCATTTTCTCCCTTTCCTGAAGCAGGGCCGTCTGGGAGACCAGGGCCTCTTCGGAACGCATGGAGCCTATCCCTTTCCAGAATTCCTCCGTGGTTCCCGGCTTATGAATGGCCTTGAGCGCGTCGAAACGGTGGAGCAGGCCCCACTCCTTCCTGACTTCTTCCGGGATGATGTCGGGGACGGAATCCGGATCCAGCAAAGGAATCAGCCCCAGGATCGATTCATGTATATGCTCGGAAGATATGCGGGAGGACGTATGATAGACCGGTTGAGGTTCGGTCAGGCGGGCGAAGCCTTCCTCCGTCGTCGCCACGTCCATCCCTGGCTCCTGCCCGACCATCAGCACCTGAGGATGGGTGAATTGCAGGGAGCCGCCATAGATGCTGGCCTCTCCGGCGGCGACCAGGAGCCGCTTTTCGCGGAACTTGCCCAACAACCAATCCACGTAATGCTTTTTGTAAGAGAAGAAGACGAAGCTGGCGGCCGCATCCCCATCGTCGACTTGGACTTCGACCCGATAGCCACGGCGGGAATTCATGGAGCTGGTTCTCACCCGCCTCACCTTGGCGGCGAAGGCCGTTTTCTGCCCTACTTTGATTTGGCGGATGGAACCGCGGGGCAAGGGGTCGGCCACCCGGAAGGGGTAATAGGTCAGGGCATCGCCCACAGTGGTCACACCCAAGGCTTTGAGAGCGCCGAGCCGCCGTTTGTTGGTCATGCAAGAAGAGAGAGAGGAGTCAAGAGTCAGACCCATGGGTTCACCGCCTTCCGAACCCGCTTAAACGACAAAACCCCGTTCGAAAACGGGGTAAAGCTTTTAACATGATGAATGATCTCTCATTCATTCCTCGCACTTATGCAACGCGACGCTGTACCTTGCCAGCCTTAAGGCAGGAGGTGCACACGCGCAGACGAACGGTTTCGCCATCTACAGTCGCGCGAACGGCCTGAAGGTTTGGAAGGAAACGACGCTTATTGCGCAGGTGAGAGTGAGACACGGAATAACCAACCTGTGGACCCTTGCCGCAAACATCGCAACGAGCTGCCATAATAACTCCTCAATAGTTACATCTATCTGCACCCGCGACTTGCAGCCCAAAGGACGCACAAGACCTAAGCGGATACGCAACTTGTCCATGATAACGTAACGCTTGTACATGCGCAAGCGTCTGGTGTTGTCAGCTGAAACTTTCCTCCGTCGCTCTCATCACACCCATCAAATCCGGGGATTGACGGCAACGCCTTCATTGAAAACATAAGGCTCGCGCTGACCTTTGAGAATCCTTGAAAGATCCTCGTTCAGCGTCAGCACGCGTTCCACCTTCCACGTTCTCTTGCCCACAAAATACAGACGCGTAGGAGTCCTCTTCCCCGCCTGCCCATACCTGATTCGCATAATACAATAATAACGATCAGTCGGCAGAAGAACATATTTATACTGTAATTTGTCACCGTCGCTTAAGCCTTTGGGAAGTTTTGTCAACATCACTTGCCTACGAATAATCCCGGTATCCATATCGACTTGCACTACTTTCCCCGATGCGTCCATGACCACTGTCAGCATCCCGTCATCCGATATTGCCTTTTCGTTATAATCCACCGTTGTGTTGGAGATTGTCAGCTTTTCGCCATTGCTATACCGGATTGGGTAAATTGTTCTTTTATCCGTCCGAATATCCCATTTCAATACATAAGGATTGATGTAATACTCGTTTTTATTCTTTGAAATTATCGTCAGAAACTGAGAATCTGAAAGACAGGCCGTGCCCCGCATACTTTGGACAACAAATCCGCTCTTCCTGACATCGTACGATAAAACCTTCTGCCGCGAGTCGGAATAATTCCTCAAGTCAAGGTACCCACTTCCGGCAAAATCTTGATTCGCACCCTCTTCACGTATTCCCCAAAGGTTCTTTCCACAATATGCGGCGGAACTTAATATGCCTGAATAAACAACTCTCGTTTCCCCGGAAGAAGAGAGAGGAATGAGTTGCAATCGATTATCGGTATCCGTATCAAACCCCATATCGAAAATCCCCATTACGGACTTTTGGGGAGTCTCTAATGTTAGATTTTGGAATAGAGCTTTATCGTTCCTTCTGACATCCCTGCTTTTCTCGCCAATGAAATAATCGTTCTTGAAATCCGCGAAATAGAGTCCGTTCCGCGTCCACAAAGGCTGTTGATAAGCCATACCAGCCGTCTTCACAGCCGCATAACTCCCGTCCTTCCTCAAAAAAACAACATACCCACCAGCCCTTCTCACTTCATCCTCATGCTGAGGATTCACCGAAAACACAGCAACCACATCTCTCAACGACACATCCGAAAAACGAACCGTATCAATCCGAGGAGCGCAAGCAGATAAAAACCCTACGAACACAACCAATATAGAACAAACCACGCGAGCCCACACAGAAGAAAAAGAACCGCGCCGCAGCGATTCCAAGGAAAGACCGCGGCGCGAAAAATGGGACTCCCGGCAATAATGCTGGGAAAACATTACTTGACCGTCCTCACAACATAAGCTTTTGCAGAGTCCCTCAAATCCCAAGGCCAAACGATATCGTCGTTGTTCTTGGTATCCAAATCGATTTTGGCGCCGTACCAATATGAAGCCCAGACAAGCTGGGAGCAGTTCATGCCTCCTCTATCATCCTTATTTCCATACATGAACGCCGAATTATAACCACGGCCTATGTATTTCTTGGACCGATTGGCGGCCTTATTCCTATTGGCGACACTAGTTTTCACGCGCATAACCCTAGCGCCATGCGCAACTCTCACTTCACGGGCATTAATACGGTGCGCAACTTGCCGGTTACCTGGAGCTTCAACAATCATGTCGCGGGAAGAATAGATGCCAGTGTGCCCATGATTCAAAACACCTCCATCCGTATAGAAGTAATCCCCAGCTGTAGCATTTCCAACAGGGGTCGATCCGCCACCACTTGATGAGGGCGTAACGGACGCCGACCCCCCGGTGGTTGCTGGAATTCGACCTGTGACGCTCGCAAGCTCGTAATCGAGGATTTGTTGCTTGTCCGTCCCCGAGTGTTCAGCCCACTCGCTTATGGCCTGATCCAACTCACTAGGAGTCTTCTTGCCGTCAGACAAACGTGACAGTTCCAGAAGCCCTCCTTCATAAGTCGAATCAGCATCGGCCGCATACGCGCCACTTGTTGGAATTAGCGCCAAAACTGCAATACCAGTTACAAGCGCTTTTCTTATTCTCTTCGTAATATGTCTCCTTTGGCACATTATCTCTGTCAAGGATGGCACCATTACCACCCTTGACACAAATTGTATATCTATCACCACTAATGCACAACTTACTTTCAGGCGTTTCTTAAAAAACCATCAGTCAAAAGTGTAAGCAGTCAGAAAATACTCAGCCCCTTCGCCGCCCTTCCTCTGGAGTCTGTGGAAGAATGACCGTATGCACGCATTCTGGCCTACTCTCGTCGCTTGGATCAAGACGAACTCATCGAAAATCACCTATCTGACGGTCACCTTCATCGTCGCCTTCTTCCTCATCAAATGGGTGACGAGAATCATCAGCGGGGCCTTCCGCAAATCCAACAAAACCAGCGCCAGCCTCTTCGTCAACATCATCCGCGTCATCCTCTGGTCCCTCGCGGTACTGATAGTACTCAAACCCGTTTTCGGAATCACCCCCAGCACCCTGCTGACCGCATTAGGCGTCGGCGGCGTCGCCCTGTCCCTAGGCATGCAGGATACGATCTCCAATCTCATCGGCGGATTCATGCTCATGATGGGGAAAGTGATCTCCCCTGGGGATACCATCAAAATCAATGATTCCATCGGGACCGTGAAAGACATAACCTGGCGGCATACCATCATCCGGGAACGCAGCGGGAATGAGATCTGGATCCCCAACTCCGTCCTCAACTCCACCCAGCTGGAAAAACTTCCTTCGGCCAACGCCGCTTTCACCACGATCCCCTTCACCATGCGGGGGGACACCGACGTATCCATGGCCAGCAAACGGATCCTGGAACTTGTCGGCCGCGCGACGGCGAATATCAGTCTGAAGAAGACCAATCCTTCGGTGCGTTTCACCGGCTTCACCCCGTATGGCATCTGTGGGGAAGTGGTTCTTTACGCCGCCCATGGGGTCAGTTTCGCGCAGATCTCCGATGCGGCCTCCCGGGCCATCGCCGGCGAGAATTACATCGTGCAGAACGGGAATGAGCAGGCCCAGCCCGGCCCGGCCCCGGTGGAGGATAATCAGGAGACGGTCACCTTGCAACCCCTATCCTCCAAGTCCTCCAAGAAAGGGGACGCTTTCGGCCAAGGAGGGCTCGGCGTGCAAGACTACGGACCGTTGATGCCGAACGGGGGCGAAGGCGTGCTCAGAAAGGAAGACGGCCATGTGACCGCCGGCGGCGAGGAGGCCAACGGGAACCCCTACGTGAACCGGATCCTGAAGAAGCTCGTCTCCATCACGGAGACGAAGGAAAAAGAGCGCCCAGCCGAGCACGGAAACCCTTCCGGCCTGGCGGACACCAACCCTGAAGTCGCCCGGCAAATCGGGGTGAAGGCCAATCCGGAAAGCGTGGAAGTCGTTCCCACGGAGGAATTCCGGATCCGTCGGCGGCATCACCACCATTCGCAGGGGGGATCCGGGCAAAGAAAAACCGGCGATTCCCACGGCAAAGGCCGCGAAATCACCGGTCGCGAAGGGCGGAATTAGCTGGAATCGGACAGAACTAGCCGGAACCTGAATCGAATGCCAGTCGGTCAGTCGAGGATCCCTTCGATCAAAGTGGTGATCAGCTCCCGATACGACACGCCCGTCGCCTCCCAGGCCTTGGAATACATGGAGATGGGGGTGAAACCAGGCAAGGTGTTGATTTCGTTGACGATCACGGTCCCTTCCTCGGTCACGAAAGTGTCCACCCGGGAAAGCCCGTCCCCGTCCACGGCGATGAAAGCCCGGGCGGCAACGCGGCGGACTTCCTGCAGGGTCTCTTGGGGAAGCTTGGCGGGGACCTCCACATGGGAGGCCGAGGAGTCCATGTACTTGCTGTCGAAATCGTAGAAAGCGCCGTTCCCGGGCTCGTCCAGGACGATCTCGCCAGGCCAGGAGGTCCGGGGTTTGTCCCCGTGCCGGGGAGCCAGGACCGCGCATTCGATCTCCCGAGCCTTGATCCCCTCTTCCACCAAAACCCGCCAATCATGCCGGGCGGCTTCATGGACGGCGGCGGCCAAATCCGCCTGCCGCTCAGTCGCATCAGCCTTATAATCCACCTTGGTCACGCCGAAGGACGAGCCGGCCCGGGATGGCTTGACGAAAAGGGGATAACGCAGGCCCGCCTCATCCACCAAGTCGCACAGAACCTTGCCCTGAGGGTCGAAGCCTTGGGCCGAATCGTAGGAACGGGTGTCCACCGTGATGCCAGGCGCCACCGGAATGCCGGCCGCCTTGAGCAGGACTTTTGTATAATGCTTATCCATGCAAGCGGCGGAAGCCAGAACCCCGCAGCCGACATAAGGCAGGCCCATCATCTCCAACAGGCCTTGGATGGTCCCGTCTTCGCCATAAGGGCCATGAAGGACGGGGAAAACGGCGTCCACATGGCCAAGGGATTCCACGGCTCCGGTCCGCCCATCGCGGGCCAGGAAACCATTCCCTCCGGCGGACACGTCCAGGACCACCCGGCGGGAGCCAGGGACCTCTTTCACTTCCGGCAGCTGAGCGCCAAGCTCCCACTGACGGGGGTCCACCCCGTCGACGATCCAGACCCCCTCCTTGGTGATGCCGATGGGGACGGCCTCGAACTTCTCCTGGTCCCACTCACGCAGGACCGACCCGGCGGAGATGCAGGAGATGGGGTGCTCGTCCGCCCGGCCCCCGTAGAGGACGACGATTCTCTTCCGCCCTGAGGCGGATGGGGTCTCGGCGCTCTTGTTGGTGTTTTCTGCTGGTCGTGATTCAGCCATGTCGCTCTTTTCCATGAGATGACCTATTGAATTTGGATGATTGTCAGAGTGATCGATCGGGGAATTCCCGCCTATTCCACCACTCCGTATCCCGTACTTCGCTGTTCCGCGATTTCGCTGCTCCGTTATTTCGCTATTGCCTTACTCCGCGACGATGCCCTCGGCGAAGATCTCGCCCAACATCTGATCGCAGGAGATGCCTTCGTTCAGGACGCGAAGCATGGCCGAAGCCAGGGGGGTCTCCACCCCGTACTTCTTGCCCAGAGCGACCACGGCGGCCGTGGTGGGGACGCCTTCGGCCACCCCATTGCTCACTTTGGTGGCCTCGTCCACGCTCATGCCTTTGCCAAGGTTGGCGCCGAAAGTATAGTTCCGGCTCAAAGGAGAACCGCAGGTGGCGATGAGGTCGCCCACCCCGGCCAGGCCGAAGAAAGTCTGGGCCTTGGCCCCGGCGGCCACGCCCAAGGCGGTCAGCTCGGCCATACCCCTGGTCTCGATCATGGCGGCGGTGTTCTCGCCGTAGCCGGCCCCGCGGGACATGCCCACGGCCAAAGCCACCACGTTCTTCAGGGATCCGCACATCTCCACGCCGATCACGTCGTTTGAAGTCAGGATCTTGAAATATTCGGTGGAGACGATCGCCGCCACGCGGGTGGCCACCTCCTCCTTGCTGGAGGCGACCACGGCCGCCGCCGGCTGCTTCAGGGCGATTTCCTTGCTCAAGTTCGGGCCGGACAGGCAGGCGAAGCGGTCGGCCGGAAGGTCCAGGGCCTCCATGACCACCTGATCCATGCGTTTGTCCGTGGACCGTTCGATCCCCTTCATCAGGGAGACCACAACGGCCTGGTCAGGAATCAGGCCTTTGAACTCCTCCAAGGCCTGACGGGCGAACTGGGCGGCGATGGTGACGATGATGACGTCGACCTCGGCCACGGCCTTACGCCTGTCCCCGGTGGCCGTCATGTTCTCGGGAAGTTTCTCCACGATGGGCAGACGGACGGGATTCTGGTGGAGCGTGTTGATCGCGTCCACGATTTCCGGCTCGATGGCCCACATGGTCACCTTGTTGCCTGCATCGGCCAAAACCTGTCCAAAAGCAGTTCCCCAGGCTCCAGCGCCTAGAACCGTTACATTTGCCATTTCATATCCCTTCAGCCTTGCGGAGGATTTTTCTTACCCCTATATTTTACCGGCCTTATTGGAAACAGGCTGGCAAGCCCCCTGTGAATTCACCATATCCGCTTTTCAGGGCCGGCTCCCATCATCCGGCAAGGTGGTCAGAGAGACGTCCCGGGTCAAGCTGGGACGGGGTTCGCGGGACATGGTTCGGTAATTCCACATGCCTTCGACCGGGGGCTCCTCCCCGCGGATCTCGGCCATGACGTTCTCCATCCGCTGACGGACCCGGTTGGTCAATTCCCGGACGGCCTCCTTCGGCGGCTCCTGCCCCCAGGAATCCATATCGGTCAGAAGGTCGTCATAAGGAAGACGGCTATCGAAGCAAAAGACCACGTTTTTGCGGGGCCAGGGCCAGAAATGATTGATGCTGGCGGCCCCCCAGGTCACGGCGCAATAAAGGGGGACCTCATGGCCCAGCCTGCGGGAGGTTTCCAAAGCGATGTAGGCCATGCCCGGTTTCAGAGTCATCGGCCACTTTTGGGGATCCCTGGTCAGCGTCCCCTCCGGCCAGATGGTCAAAGGCCGGCCGGAAGTGAGGATCCGGATGGATTCCTCTTCGATCGCCCTGGCTTTGCCCTTGCGCCGGTGGACGGACTGCATGCCCACCAGCCGGAACCAGCGGCCCAGGATGGGCAGGCTGGACAACTCGGCTTTCGCCATGTACCGGGGACGACGGCCCTGATAGAAGATGCCGGCCATGGGGACGAAGACGTCGAACTGGGTCACGTGGGTGGCGGCGGTGATGAAGACCCCCTCTTCGGGAACCCGCTCCAGGCCCCAGGATTTCACCTTCATCCGCTGCCTTATGACGGCCGCGACCGCGTTCAGAAGCCGCATGGTCGCCTTAGGGTTCTGGTCCTGGATCTCCGCCTCGTTCACCTTCCGCGGGCCCGTCGGCAAAGGACGGGTGGAATCCACCAGATGATGACGCCGGCCCAACCGGGCCACTTGGGCGTCGGACAAGGCGGGCACGCTTTTACGGGATGAAACTTTTCCAGGAGAAGACATACCCCCTATTGTGCCCGGATCAGCGGAAATCCCCAACGGACGAGATCTTCGAGTCGAAGAGATCCCTTAGTCGATATCGGCGCCGAGCGCGGCAAGCTTGCCGCGGAAATCAGCATAGCCGCGGTCGATCAGGGAGATTCCCCGCACCTGCGAGGTCCCTTGGGCGGCCAAGGCCGCGATCAGGTGGGAGAAACCGCCTCGCAGGTCCGGCACGTCAATGTCTTGCCCGGTCAAAGGAGTGGGCCCGAAAATGACGGCCGAATGCTCGAAATTGCGCTGTTTGAAACGGCAGGGCAGAGAGCCCAGGCATTCCTTGTAAAGCTGGATGGTGGCCCCCATCTGGACCAAGGGCTTGGTGAAACCGAACCGGTTCTCGTAGACGGTCTCGTGGACGATGCTCAGCCCGTTGGCCTGGGTCAGGGCGACCACCAGAGGCTGCTGCCAGTCGGTCATGAAGCCGGGGTGGACGTCGGTCTCGATGGCAACGGGATGCAGGTCCCCGCCCGGATGCCAGAAGTGGATGCCCTCGTCGGTCACGTCGAAGGCCCCGCCCACCTTCCGGTAAACGTTCAGGAAGGTCATCATCTCAGGCTGGGTGGCCCCCTTGATGAAGACGTCGCCGCGGGTGGCCAAGGCGGCGGAGGCCCAGGAGGCGACCTCGATGCGGTCGGTCAAGGCGGTGTGGGTGTAGCCCTTGAGCTCTTTGACCCCTTCGATGCGGATGGTCCGGTCCACGTCCACGGAGATGATGGCCCCCATCTTCTGCAGGATGGCGATCAGATCCATGATTTCCGGCTCCACGGCGGCCCCGGACAGCTCGGTCTTCCCATCGGCCAGGACGGCGGCCAGGACGGTTTGCTCGGTGGCTCCGACGGACGGATAAGGCAGGTGGATCTTGGCCCCGTGAAGGCCGTTGGGGGCGGTGATGTGGATGCCGTCTTCGTGCTCTTTATCCACGTCCGCGCCCAGCTTGCGCAGGGTCTCCAAATGGAAGTCGATGGGCCTGTCCCCGATGCGGCAGCCGCCCAAAGTCGGGATGAAGGCCTCTCCCAGACGATGCAGGAGGGGGCCGGAGAAAAGGATGGGGATGCGGGAGGCTCCGGACAGGGTCTCCACATCGGAGACGGCCGGCATCTCCACATGTTTGGCGTCGATGGTGACCACCCCGGTCTCCCCGTTCACATCCACTGAGACCCCGTGCAGGCGCAGGAGGTCGGAGACCACTTGCACGTCGCGGATTTCAGGGACGTTTTTCAAAACGGAAGTCCCCGGCGCCAGCAGCGCGGCCACCATGGCCTTGCTGACCAGGTTCTTGGCGCCCCGCACCTTGATCGTACCGTTGAGAGGCTTTCCGCCTTGGACTCGCAAAACGTCTTCCTCTGGCTTGACAGCGTTCACTACTACTCCTTAACTACGGCGGACCGTTGGAAACAACTGCTGTTCGCAAGCGTAAACTCGCGGTCCTTCCTCGCTATTCCCTTGAGCGCCCCCGGCACTCCGACAGCGAAAACCGCGAACACATATATGCCCTTATCTATTCTGCCATATGCCCTGTGCCGACATGGTGAAAAGACCCGTCCAGGAATCGGCTTTCTTTCCTGGCACAATCTTTCATCCGTCAAGAATTCGTCCATATACAGGACGATTGTCCGTATTATGAGACACAATGATGGTAGTTGGGGTGCTGACTGCACAGATACCGGTTTTGCGACGAATGAGGTAGCAATGAGCGACGACCAGAACTCGTTTCAGGACGACCGCGCGGACAAGGAAGACAAGGGCGATCGGAAAGCCGAAGAGGCCGTGAATCCCCAAAACGCCAAGGCTGCCACGGAAGCCACAGGCGGCAAAGACCGCGATAAGGACCGCTCCGCCGTGCGAAGCCTGCGCCCCAATACGACCAGCTGGTCGATCCCTTCCACTTTCGTACCCGTCTACGAGCTGCATTTCGCCTCCGAAAACAAGGATTCCCAAGGCGGAACCGGCGACGCCCTCTCCTACAGCACGGACAGGGCCGATTCCAACACCAGCATGTTCGCCCCTCCGGTCAGGACCATCCCCGCCTCCTTGGAAGAGGAAGGCGAAAGCAAAAAGCCGGGCGCCGGGGGCCGTCCTGGTTCCGGCCGGGGCCGCAACCAATCCAAGTCCGCCTTGTCCGTCTTCCAAGACCCCCGTCAGGTCAAACATGGCGACACCAAATCCGCCACGCTGAACCCGGCCACCAATGAGGACACCATCGCCCTCGACCAGGCGACCCATTCGAACGTAGGGGTGATCGACAAAGCGGCCATCGTCCTGGCCTCCCTGGAGGCGGGTCCGGCCACCCTGGTCGAGCTGACCTCGCGTTCGGGCTTGTCCCGGCCGACCGCCCACCGCATCGCCACCGCCTTGGAAGCCCATCATTTCGTCAATCGGGACGACAGCGGCCGCTTCATCCTCGGGAGCCGTTTCTCCGACCTGGCCATCGCCGCCGGCAACGACCAACTGCTCTCGGCCGGCCTGCCCATCCTCCAGTCCCTGCATGACCGCACGGGCGAATCGGCGCAGATCTACCGTCGCCAGGGGAGCCAGAGGACCTGCATCGCCTCGGTGGAAAGGACCACCGGTCTGAGGGACAGCGTCCCTGTGGGCACTTCCCTGTCTTTGATCGCCGGGGCCGCCTCCCACGTGCTTCTGGCCTGGGAGAACAACGACGACATCCACGACATCCTGTCCAAAGCCCATTTCAGCGCGAAGACTTTGGGCGACGTCCGCCGCCGCGATTGGGCGGAGTCGGTCAATGAAAGGGAGATCGGGGTGTCTTCCGTGGCCGCCCCCATCCGCAACGCGGCCGGCCAAGTGATCGCCGCCATCAACCTCTCCGGCCCCTCCGAACGGATGGGCGGGCATCCGGGTCACCTGTACGCCCCTGTGGTCTTAAGCGCGGCCAAGCATCTAAGCGACGCCATCTCCCATCATAATTTCCGCTGAGCTTCAGCTTGCCCCTAGTCGTCGGTGCCGGCATCTGGCCAGTAGCGAATGGCCTCAGTCCAACAGCATCTGGCCAGCGTTGAACGGCCTCAATCCTGCTTGTTCTGCCTGCGGAAGAAGGCCTTGGCCGCCCTGATGAAGCGTTCCCACCTGCTCAGCGGCCTGACCAGGTCGTACTCCTCCTCCCCGGCCTGGGGCACATAGTTGGCCCCGAAAGAGTAGGACTTCTTGGATGAGGCCTTGCCCACCAGGTCGCCGAACTCCAAAAGCTGGGTGCGGGGCTCGTAAGGATGCCGCAGGTCGAATTCCAGCAAGCGAGCCGCCCTCTTCGCCGGAGCCGGCCCATAAGATCCGAAGCCGCAGGTGGGGGTGGCCATGAGCATGACCCCTTCCAGGCTGCCGGCGAAACCATTACGGTGGTCGTGCCCGGCCGAGATGGCGAAATAACCTTGGTCCCGGGCGATGGCGAACTCCCCCGTGTCTTTGTCCGGGCAGGAAATCCCTTCGCCCAAGTAACTGCCAGGGACGGTTTTCTCGGGATCGATCTCGTAATAAGTCTTGGAAAAAGTCCGATACCCCTCCACGGCATGGGCCCGAGTGGGCGGGACGGGCTTGAGCAGACGGTAATACTGGGGCAAAGGGATGTTCTGGAAGATAATCCCCTGGGCGTCCAGTTTCTGCGGCTGGTCTTTGAGGAATTCGCGGGCGTCCACGCTCAAAGACCCGCAGCCGCCTTCCAAGGCGTAAGTGCCGGAATGGAGGAGGACGATCAGGAAGACCACGGCCCCGTCTTCGTCATGGACAGGCAGGCAAAAGGTCCCCGGCTCGCAGGCGTAGGCCACCTGGCCTTTCAAGCCGCTGGAAGGCAAGTTCTGGGCCTGGGCCGGGTCAGCCGAAATGGAAGGAGGATTGCAGCAGCCGGGCACTTCCCGGTACAAGGCGTCCAAGACGGACTCGTCCAGGCCGCACTGGAAGTCATGGTTGCCGTAGGTGACGGCGAAGGGGATCCCCCGGGAGACCAAGGGAGCGGTCGTGGTCTGGATGTTCTTCTTGACCAAGGCCCTGGTCGCGTCCGTGGCCGCCTGTCGGTCGGTTTCGCTCAGGCCCAGGTCCCAGGGGCTGGACCAGGGTCTTTTGGTGGCCGTCTGGGAGAATTCGGAATCGTAACCGGCGACCTGGTTGCCGGAGAAGACGACCAGATCCGGCCGGGAGGCGTCGCACGCGGCCTCGATCAGACGGATGGTATCGGCCGAAACGGAAGAGCCGTCCTGGATGTCGGACAGCTGGAGGATGCGGAATTTATCCGACTTGTGGAACTGAAGACGACCAAGGGTGGCGGAAACCGACAAGGGAGCAAGGGGCCTCGGCCCGGATTGGGCTACCTGGGTCGCCTGCCCTATCTGACCCGCCTGATCCGTCCGACCGGTTTGGTCAGCCTGGGCCACCTGCCCAGCCCGGCCTGCTTGACCCGCCTGATCGTCGTGGCCGGAACCGACTCCCGTGTCACCGGCTTCTATATCCGTATCGCCCGTCATACCTTTTAGACTATCAAAATCAGAGTAATAAAAAGGCCTCCCGGAAGGAGGCCAAGTCATCAATCTTGATGGAGATCTTAACTCATGGCTGGGGTACCTGGACTCGAACCAAGAACGGATGAACCAGAATCACCTGTGTTGCCAATTACACCATACCCCAATGGCTTGCACCTTAAGTTATAGACCTAAGCCTGTACAAGCCTGGTACCCCCGACCGGATTTGAACCGGTGTTAACGCCGTGAGAGGGCGACGTACTAGACCGCTATACGACGGGGGCGTTTTCGTTTTTCGCCGCCCAAGCGCAAGAGGACTCGCAACTCAAGCAACGAAAAGCGACTATAGCACACCTAGAGGTTCTTTTGCAAATTGGCGAGTCGCGCGAGTGTCAACTCCTTGCCGATGATCTCCATGGACTCGAACAAAGGCGGGGAAACCCGGCGGCCGGACAGGGCCACTCGCACAGGTCCGAAGGCCAGACGGGGCTTGTAGCCACCCTCCTCTATCAAGGCCTTTTTCAAGGTCTCATGCAGGGTATCGGTCTTCCAATCGGCCGGGTCCACGGCCTGCAAAGCGGAAATGGCGGCGGC
This sequence comes from Parascardovia denticolens DSM 10105 = JCM 12538, assembly GCF_001042675.1. NCBI lineage: Bacteria > Bacillati > Actinomycetota > Actinomycetes > Bifidobacteriales > Bifidobacteriaceae > Parascardovia > Parascardovia denticolens. The sequence goes on along the minus strand of NZ_AP012333.1, from coordinate 304,266 downwards.
CAGCACGTCAGAGGCGGACTCCTTCAGCTGCTTGCGGGCGTCGGCGTCGGGCTCCAGATAATCGGCGGAAGACAAAAGGCTGCCCGCCATGCCGGAGACTTCGCCCAGTAGGCGCACCCGGGTCTGGACCAGGGGGCCGGCGGCGGTCAGAATCTCCTTTTCCCGCCCGGTCAGATCCTCCCACTTATCGGCGGAGACCACCTGGTCGCGGAAAAGGTAAGGGACGGAACGGTCGAGGAAGTCCTGGGGATCCAGCAGGCGGATGTGTTCGGCGTTGATGGCCACCGCCTTGTCCAGATCGAAGCGGGCGGGGTTGGCCTTGACGTCGCGCACGTCGAAGTGCGCGATCATCTCGTCCATGGTGAAGACGTCGCGGTCGGGAGCGATGGACCAGCCCAGCAGGGCCAGATAGTTGAGCAGGCCTTCGCGGATGAAGCCGTTGTCGCGGTGGAGGAAGAGGTTGGACTCCGGGTCCCTCTTGGACAGCTTCTTGTTGCCCTGCCCCATCACGTAAGGCATGTGGCCGAAGATGGGCATCTGCTTGGCCAGGCCCAGCTCCATCAGGTAGCGGTAGAGGACGATCTGGCGAGGGGTGGAGGACAGGAGGTCTTCCCCGCGCAGAACCACGTTGATGTCCATGAGGGCGTCATCCACCGGGTTGGTCAGCGTGTAAAGGGGGTCCCCGTTCGGACGGACGATCACGTAGTCCGGCACGGAGCCGGCCTTGAAGGTGATCTCCCCGCGAATCAGGTCGGTGAAAGTGACGTCTTCATCCGGCATCTTGATGCGCAGGGCGGGTTGGCGCCCTTCCTGGCGGAAGGCTTCCTTCTGCTCGGCGGTCAGGGTCCGGTCATAGCCGTCGTAGCCGAATTCGGCCGGACGGCCGGCGGCCAGGTTGCGTTCCTTGGTCTCCTCCGGGGTGGAGAAGGATTCGTAGGCGTAGCCGGCCTCCAGAAGCTTGGCGGCCACATCGGCGTAGATGCCCAGGCGTTCGGATTGACGGTAAGGCCCATGAGGACCGCCCACGTTGATGCCTTCATCCCAATCAATCCCCAACCAGTTGAGGGATTCGAGGATCATGTCGTAGCTCTCCTCGCTGTCGCGGGCATTGTCCGTATCCTCGATGCGGAAGACCAAGGTCCCCTTGGTATGACGGGCCTCGGCCCAGTTGAACAAGGCGGTGCGGATCATGCCCACATGAGGGATCCCCGTGGGCGAGGGGCAGAAGCGAACACGAACGTTATCAGGCATCTGAGGCTTACCCTCATACTTTTGAGCCATAATCAGTTTTTCATCCTCTATCAAACGGGTTTGTTTCGACTTAGCGTGTGACTTCGCCTTCGACTTCGCCTTTCCAGCCAAAGTCCGGCCAATGGACACGGTCCCTATTCTGCCCCCCTCTTAAGACGAATGTTTACCGATTTTTATATAATCTTCTCCATAAACTGACGACCTTACGGAGAAGATCCCTCCTCTGATCGCCCGCCAGCCGAGGGCAAGACCAGGCGGGCAGGATATCGATTTGGAAAAGCCAGGCGAAAAGGACAATCATGACTTATCAACAAGACCCAACCCCCGCGGACTTCACGGATCCGGCGCCTGAAGACGGATCGCGGCAAGCTCCCTTCGAAAACCCCGAGCCTGCCTCACAGCCCGCGGCCCAGTCCGCGCGCCCCAATGACGATCAGGCCTCAGGAGCTCCCGCTGGGATGGGAATGCCAGTGGCGCCAGCCCCTTATCCTTCCGGCCGGGCCTTTGACGTCCCCTTGGGCCTGCCTTGGTACGGGGTGCCTTTCGGCAAGGCGATCAAGCGCTTTTTCAAGAAGTACGCCACCTTCTCCGGCCGGGCCTCCCGCAGCGAGTACTGGCTCGTCGTCCTTTTCAACGTCTTCGTCTACGTCGGGACGATCATCCTCTTCTTCCTCCTCTCCTTCGCCGACGGAATGACCTTTGACAAGGAAACGGGCTCCAACAACGTCTTCGTCTCCTTCATCATGGTCATTCTGGCCATCGCCTTGGTCGTTTACTCCCTGGCCTGCCTCGTCCCCTCCATCGCCATCATCGTCCGACGACTGCACGACTCCAATCACAGCGGTTGGTGGCTCTTGGGGTACGTCGTGGCGAAAATCGTCATGGGGATCACCGCTTCCATCGTCTTCATCAGTTGGATCACCTCTTTGATGCACAAATACGGAGCCGAGCTGGAAAGCGGGATCGACACCAACGCCCTTCCCTCAGGGGTGGAGGCCGATATCGTCAACAGCCTCATGGGCTTCCTAGGGACTTACGCCATCTTCGGCATCCTGGACCTGGCCTTGGGCATCACCTTGCTTGTCTTCCTTTGCCTGCCTCCTCGGATCGAAGGCCAGCGTTTCGACCGGCCGGAGGACAACCCCAATTTCTTCATCCAACAAACCCAGATGGCTTATCAGGGATTCCAGCCCTATCAATACCCGACGCAAGGCTATCAGCAGAATGGCTACCAGCCAAACGGATATCAGGCGGGCGGCTACCAGGTTGATGGCTACCAAGCCAATGGGTACCAAGCTGACGGCTATCAGGCCATGAACCCTCCCTATCAGGCAGCCCCAGTCCAGCCTTATCAGGCCCCGCAGGCCTCCCCCTACCAGCAGACGCAGCCGGTCCAGGGGACACCCCAGACCAATGGCTTCTCTTCCGATTCCTCTTTCCCGTCCGCCGACGGTTTCTCCTCCACTATGGACCAGCAGACCTGGCCCCCGCAGTCCAATCCGGGAGAGGCGCTTGCAGCCCCTGAGACTCCTCAGTCCCCCGAAGTTCCCCAAGCCCCTGAGACCCCACGGTCTTCTGATACACCTGCAGCTCCTGAAACCCCTAGCTCCTTCAACTCGCCGGAGACCTTCCCTCATGAGGCCTGAACCACAGGCGGGCGCAATCAACGGTAAAAGGCATCGCGAAGGGGACCTGGTCCCTTTCAAGGCCACGTCGCTTCCCGCCGACGCCCCTACCGCTCCCAGGAAAGACCAGCCTTGGAGGGGAATCCCCTTCGCCTATGCGGTGAAACGCTTCTTCTTCAAATACGCCACCTTCTCCGGCCGGGCCTCCCGCAGCGAATTCTGGTGGGCCTTCCTTTTCAACGCCTTGGCCCCCTATGCCTGCGCCGTGCTCGTCGAATGGTTCATGCGTTACACTGCCCTCGGTTACGGTTTGAACGGCCAGATCTCCCCTTTCGCCGCCATGACGGCGGTGATCCTGACCGTCACCCTCATCTTCTTCTACCGCTTGGCCACCCTGGTGCCGACCCTGGCCTTGTATTCCCGGCGGTTGCATGACGCCAATCTGGGCGCCGCTTGGCTGGCCGCCTACTGCCTGATCCAGCTCGCCCTTTTCTTCGGGCTCATCATCGTCTTCGCGAATTCCGCCAGCTCCGTCCCCCATTGGCAGGCCATGATCGACTCTTTCATGGACCGGATCCCCTCCTCTGAAGCCTGGATCTTTCTGCTCAATCTGATGGAAGGGTTCCTGATCATCTACGGGCTGAGACTTCTTCTCCGCATCGCCTTCCTGGTCCTCTTGTCCTTGCCGGCCCGGAAGGAAGGCAAGCGTTTCGACCAACTGACGGTCCTGGTCCCCGCGGAGGGTCCCCTTCCTGATTCCGACGCGGATTCCAAGGAGAACCTCGCTGCCACGATGACTTATGCGCCAGCGCCGGCGACTGCGGTCGGCGTCAACTGATGCCACAGACACGGCGATTCATGACTGAAAACGACCACGGCCGCCCACAGGGGACAGCCGGAAAGAAAAAGCCGGGGATGGCCATCGGCTCCTGGCTTCCTTGCGCCATCACCGTTCTGGGACTGCTGATGGTCTGGCAAATCGGGGTGATGGCAAGCAAAGCCTCGGAAAGGATCATCTCCTCCCCTAGCCAAATCTGGGACGCCTTGGTCTACAACTGGCCCCAGCTCTCCCTGAGCGCCTATGTGACGGCTTTCGAGGCCATCAGCGGCTTTCTCATCGCCATCGTGGTCGGCATCCTGCTGGGGGTCGGGCTCTTCCTATCCAAGATTCTCTATTCCTCCCTCTACCCCCTCCTGGCGGGGGCCCAGACCTTGCCGATCATCACCATCGCCCCCTTGTTCGTCATCTGGTTCGGCTATGACTCTCTGGGAAAAATCGTCCTTGTGACCGTTTTCAGCCTCTTCCCCATCGCCGTGCAGACCTGCCGGGGGCTGGAAGCCGTCCCCCGTTACTTCCGTGACGTGGCTTTGACCTGCGGGGCGACCCCGGCTTGGTCCCTCTGGCATGTGCAGCTGCGGGTGGCCGGACGTCAGATTTTCTCAGGGATCCGCATCTCCGCCACCTACATTTTCGCCACGGCGGCGACGGCAGAATACATCGGGGCCAAGGCCGGAATCGGGGTGTGGATGCAGGCGGCTTACAATTCCTTCCAAACCCCCATGGTTTTCGCCGCGACTGTGGTCATGGTGGTCCTCACCGGTCTGGTCATGGCCTTGGTCGCCCTCGTCGAGCGGATCCTGCTGGGGCCGGCCAGCGAGGATTCCATCGATTAGATTCCGCCCCTAGGATGAAGCCCCCGGAATCCCACTTTGAAATCCCGCTCCCCTCAAATTCCGCCGCTGGCTGGCTCTTAAAGCTCGACCGGAGGCTTGGTCGGATCGTCTTTCACATGCTCGAACTTCTTGGCCAGAGCAGCCTTGCTCTTGGCCTCATCCTCCTCCTTGGCCAAGCGCTTCGCCTCGGCCGGGTCCCACAGGACATCCGTCCTATGCCGGTCCCATTCAACGGCGGCCGCTTGGGACAAGGCGGACCACGATTCGGCGGAGTGCATGAAGGGGATCATCAGATTCTCATGTTTGACGAAGAGGCGGGGCAAAGACCAGCGCTCATGGAACTCGTTGAGGAAGAGGACCGCCACCAGGCGGGCGATGTTGTCCGCGGTGAAAGCCGCCACGCACTGGCGGACGCGGGTGTAGGAGTAAAGGGAGACCGCGAATTTCGCCGCCATCAAGGCGACCGGATCCGGGGAGGACTCCGCTGGCCGATCCGTCTGCCCGTCGCCGGTTTGAGAACCGCCGGCCGGAGAGCCCCCGGCCTGGCCCGCCTTGTCCTTCATCAGCTGATCGCAGTCGGAAATCACCTGGTCCAGGGCCTCCTTGTTCGAATCATCCAAGGAAGAGCCCATGCGCTCGATCACCTGATGGAAGACGGCCGGGTCGCATCCCTGACTGAAGTCAGCCACGTCATCAATCACGTCGTTCGCCAAAATCAAAGCGTCCACCACTTCCTGAGGCCGGCCCGGAATGTCTTCAGCCCCTTCGTAGACGTATTCGGCGTCCGGCAGGGTCACGTCGAAAGCGCGGATCAGGACCTGGGCGAACTCCCTCGTCTGCCGCACCCGCAGGTTCTCGTTGTACTTGACGTCGTTGTCGAGCTGCAAACCATCCTTCAAAGGCCACAAGGAGACCAAGGCCTCCCCCATCTGAGCCGCGGCCACGAGGTCTTTGTCCGCAACCAAGGCCTCCAGCAATTGGTCACGCTCTTCGTCCGTCAAAGCGGCGATATCGTTTTCTCCGAATCCTGATAATACGTTCATCATCCGTTTCCCTTCCAAATCAATCAGCGCCTTCCGTTCCTTCGGCGCCTTCCGCCTCTCCGGCACCTAGGCTCGCTCCGTCTGAGCGACCTTCCGGACAACCGACCCTAATCCGCCTGAGCGGCCGGGCTGGCGTAACTGATGTTGACCAGCTCATGGCTTCCCGTCTCGAAAGTGAAAGAGGTGACCGAAGCCAAATCGGTATGGCGCAGGAGCATGTTATGCTCGGCGTGGCCGGTCTCCAATAGGTGACGGAAGCTCCAAATCGGAGACTCATGCGAGACCACGATCAGGTTCTGCCCCGGGTACTGGTCCACCTTCTCGTACACGAACTGGCCGACCCGCCGGGCGATGGACCGGTAGCTTTCCCCCCAACTGGGTTTCCACAAATTGAGGACCAGCCGCCAGTTCCCCCTGCGCCACAAGGCTCCGTCCCCATGGCCGATGCGGGTCCCGCGGAAGTTGTTCCCGGCCTCGATGATGCGGCGATCGGTCTGCAAGACCAACTTATCCCCCTCGTCCCGACTGTGGTTGATGGCTTCCAGAATCGGCTGGGCCGTCTCCCTGGTCCTTTCCAAGGGGGAGCTGAAGATGGCCACCGCTGAGGCCATATCCGGCTGGGAAGCCATGTAATCGGCGGTCGCCCGGGCCATTCTCCGGCCTTTGGCGGATAGGTGGAAGCCGGGCAGACGCTCGTAAAGCAGGTGCTGAGGGTTGTCCACCTGACCATGGCGGACCATGTGAACGGTGGTATAGGCCATCTTAGAAATTCCCGCCGTTCCAGCCCCAGTCAGGGGTCGCCGTGAATCGGACGTACATGCGGTCCTCGGAAATCCCCAAGACCTCGTGGATGGCCGTCTGGATGGCCTGTCCCAACTTCTCCCACCGCTCGCTGTCCACGGAAGAACCAAAGACGTTCACTTCCACATACGCGGCGGGCTCCTGGTCGCTTCCGGCGAAATAGATGGGCATGGAGTCCTCGAAGGGGCACATGAGCCAAGATTCCGACTTCCCAGGCAGGATGGAGATGGCTTTCCCGTAAGCCTCTTTCAAGGCCTGACGCTGCTCTTGGCTGGTGGTGACGCTCACATGGGTATGGATGACTGGCATGGCGAAACTCCTTTATTTCCTTGAATCACGCTGGTCCATGACTAGCATTTCATTATACAGCCTGGACCTGTTCGGCACGAGGGGCTTCGCTCTGGGGCTGGGCCGCGGGCCCTTCCGGCCGCTTTCCTTCTTCGTGATCGACAACTTCGCCGGCAGTCTTGCCGACAACTTCGCCGGCGGTTTCGCCGATAGTTTCGTTGACAACTTCGCCGGCAGCCTGCCCGGACATTTGTCCTGACGCTTGTCCATCGGCTTGATTGGCCGGGGCTTCCGGGGCCGCGGCCCGCCTGTCGACCGATGATTGCGGCCCATGGTTCAAAGACCAGATCCCTATCTTGTGGGCCACCGAATTCTCCTTGATGGGCGTGCCCGGCTTGGGGGCGTCCAAAAGCCATTTCCTGATGAGGAAGTTCCAGACCATGACCACGACGGTGGCCACCAGCTTGGACCCAATGGTATAAATTTGGTATTTGGTCGGGTCGCTGGTCTGGGTGCCGGCCGGGAGCATACGCCCGGTCCCGATCCAGATGATCCAGTCATTGATTCCCAGACCGATGACCGACGAGACCACGAAAATCAGGATCTCCATCCACTGGGCCATATCAGGCCGATGGACGAAGACGTACCGCATGGAGGCCAGATAATTGAAAATCAGGGAGATGGTGAAGGAAATGGTTCCGGCCACCACCGCGTTCATGCCGAAATGAACCAGAAGGTTCAAGAGGCCGAAATCGATGAGGAAGGCGATGACGCCTACAATCCCGAATTTGATTATTTGCTCGATCAGTCTTTTCATAAGCCCCATTTAAGCATGGGGACCCTAGAAGGGCCTGAAAGACGGCGGAAAATCAAGGGAAAAGAGGGGGAAAGAAAGGGAAATGAAAGGGAAAATCCGGAGAGGGAAATGAAAAAGAAAAGAGCCGGAGCCTCAGGCCCCGACCCTGCTTAAGCAACGGTGATTGATACCGGATGGCGATGAAGCCGAACCCGTCTCTTCCGGGGAACATAGGGACTTGGGAACTTAAACCTTAAGAAACCTTAAGAGCCCAGTTCCCTTCCCCGGGAGACGACCCGGACTACTCGGCGACCACCTTGACGGTGAAGTTGGCGGAAATCTCCGGATGCAGCTTCACGGTAACGGGATATTCGCCTGTGGTCTTGATGTTCTCCACAGTGATGCTGCGGGCTTCCACGGAACCGGCTTCGACCACGGAAGCGGCCAGTGCCTGGGCGATCTTCTCGGCGCTGACGCCACCGAAGAGCTTGCCGGACTCGGACACCTTGGCGGAGATCTCAACGACCTTGCCTTCGATGGCGGCCTTGGCGGCGACGGCATCCTCACGGTTGGCCAGAGCCTGGGCGCGACGGGCGCGCTGCATCTGCTCGATCTGCTTGCCGGCCTTCTCGGACCAGGCGAAAGCCTCGCCCTGGGGGATGAGGAAGTTGCGAGCGTAACCGGCCTTCACTTCCACGGTGTCTCCCGGCATGCCGAGGTTGCGGACTTCCTTGCGAAGAATAACTTTCACGTTCTTAGCCATGCGATCACCTACTTGGAAGACTTGGAGTTGCGGGAAGGACGGCCGGTGGTGCTGTAAGGCAGCAGGGCCATTTCGCGGGCGTTCTTGATGGCGCGGGCGATCTTGCGCTGCTCCTGCACGGAGACGCCGGTGATGCGGCGGGAACGGATCTTGCCGCGGTCGGAGATGAACTTGCGCAGCAAAGCCACGTCCTTGTAATCGATCTCGGTGACCTTGGCCGTCTTCAACGGATTCGGCTTCTTCTTAAAAGGCTTTACTGGAGGCTGTGGCCTTTTGCGTGACATATGCACACTCCTTGTAAAAAAATAGACTGATTTTCGCTTGAATTCTTATCTTGATTCTTGTCTTTTTCGATCAGCTCGCCGATGGCGACGTTTCCGCTTGGCCCGATTAATTCAATCGATTCAATCGATTCGATTTATTCAATCGGTCCAGCCGGACTGATCGGTCCGATCAGAACTCGGGATCGCCGAATTCGTCGTCGGAACCGAAATCGCCGTTGCCGCCAAAAGCGGCGCCGGAGTCAAAGGATCCGCCGGAATTGGCCCAGGGGTCGGTCCCTTGAGCGGCGAAGCCACCGCCATTGCCGCCGCGAGGGACGGAAGCCCCACCTTGACGGGAGGATGAAGCGCCGCCGGCCTGGGAAGCCCCACCTTGATAGCCACCCCGGTTGCCACCGGAATAACCACCGTTGCCGCCGGAACTCGGGTTCCGCTGGACGGAAGCGGTGTTACGGCTCAAAGCCGGACCGATTTCGTTCACGCGCACTTCGAAGACGGTACGGTTCTCACCGTTCTGCGTCTGGTAGGAGCGCTGGACCAAATTGCCTTGGGCGATCACCCGCATCCCTTTCGACAGGGATTCGGCGATGTTCGAGGCCATGGTGCTGTACTGGGAATCCCAGCAGGAGCAGCGGAGGAAAAGGGCTTCCCCGTCTTCCCACTGGCCGCTGTTGCGGTTATAGGTCCGGGGGGTGGAAGCGATGGTGAAATTCACCACGCGTACGCCGTTGCCCGTGGTACGAAGCTCTGGGTCGGCGGTAAGGTTGCCAACCAAGGTAATCGGTGTTTCTCCAGCCATGTTATGCCTCTATTGTTCTTGATCTTTGAAACGGGCTGATTCCCGGCAGTCCCGGGAAAAGAATGAAGATGAGGAAGATTTACTTGACGTCCTTACGAAGAATCTTCGTACGGATGATGGATTCGTTGAGGTTCAGCAGACGGTCCAGCTCGTCGCTGGTCGCGGGCTCAGCCGTGTAGTTGACCACGGCGTAGGAGCCTTCGTTCTTGCCATCGATCTCATAAGCGAGCTTGCGGCGACCCCAGATATCGATGTCGTCCACAGTGCCCTTCTCATTGGTGACGGTTTCCAGATACTGATCCACCAACTTCTTCAGAGCGCGGTCATCCAATTCTGGATCAGCGATCAGCATGAGTTCGTATTTATGCGCAGACATCACCCACCTCCTTCGGACTATAGGCCACGGACTTTCCGCGACAGAAGATGTGTTTACGCGCGCCGGAGGCCTCCTGCGGATGCGATGATCCGACAAGGCGTAGTCCACCACGGCGACTCACCCACTATAGCGGCAGAACTCGACCGGGCTCGAAGGCCGCAACCGATTCGCCAACCCATCAACCCATCAACCCATCAACCCGCCAACCCGCGAAATCCGAAGAAGGCCTGCAAGGCCTACAGGAAGGGGCTGCCAAACCAGTAGCGGTAATAGAAGGCGAAATTCCGGTTCCCATACGTCGAGCAGGAGTCCCCCTGCCCATCCCCGGCCTTCAAAGCCGCCTCATTGGGCTGATAAGGGGTATAAGTATACAAAAGCGCCGTCGCCTGATTACGGATGTAAACCCGGGAGCTCCCGCAGGACGGGGCCGGATTATAACGCACCTCGGCCAAAGAGGCCGGTTTGTAAGGGTACCTCGAAGCGTGGGCCTGGTAGTATTTGAACCTCTTCGCCGCCCCATAGACCTGTTTGAAGAAACCGAGATAATCCTGGTCACAAGGGCCGTTGTCCGGACAGGACAGGCCCATGGCCGAATTGACCTGGGTCCGGTCGACCGACTTGGCCGTGACCAGCCCCTGCTCTTTCTGCAACATGACCAGCAGGACCTTCTGACTGATCCCGCAGGACCGGGCTGACCCATCGATGATGGCGGCCGCCGTCTGATCCTGTCCGCCCGAGAAACCCTTGCAAAGACCGTCGGCGCCCACCTTGTCGGTCTTGAATTTATAGGATTTCAGGCAGAAGTCGCCGGAGCAGCCGCTGTTGACCTTATCGAAGAAGCGCTGGATCTGGGAGCTGGTCAAGGCGTCGGAGTCGAAGAAGGACCGGTCGGAGATGATATAGCCGGGGTCGAAGTCATACTCTTGGAAGAGCTTGGTCTGGTTCTCCTGGGCGGCGTGGATTTCGCGGTTCCGGTTCAGGACAGCGCTTCCCTCCCATACCAGGGCGATGATAACCCCTATCAGCAGGAGGTGAGTCAGGAGGCGGCCTCCCCTCGCGACGGACCGGCCACGGGCGGAACCGGTTGAGGCTGTCGATACGGTCATCGTTTCTCCTGCTTCCGGCGGGCTTCAAACTGGGCCGCGTAGGCCCGTTCGGTCTCTTCCTTCTGGGCTTTCCACCAGCTTCGATGGGATTCATACCAAGCGATGGTGGTCTTCAAGCCGGCTTCCAAATCGGCGTGCCGCGGCCGCCAGCCCAGCTCGGTCCTGATTTTCGTCGAATCCAGGGCGTAACGGCGGTCGGCCCCCGGACGGTCAGGCACGGACACACGTGGGGTATGGTCCCCCATCAGAGCTTGGATCATATCCATGATCCGCAGGTTCGACCGCTCCCCATCCGCGGAAATCACATAAGTCTGGCCACTTCGGCCCCGGTTGAGTATGGCCCAGATGGCCGAGCACTGGTCCTCCACCGAAATCCAGTCGCGGACGGCCGAGCCATCCCCATAAATCTGCAAAGGGATGCCTTCCAGAATGCTGGTGATCTGCCTGGGGATGAATTTTTCCACATGCTGGTAAGGACCATAATTATTGGAACAGTTGGAAATGGTCGCTTCCAGCCCATAAGTCCTCTGCCAGGCCATGACCAGCTGGTCGGAAGCCGCCTTGGATGCGGAATATGGACTAGAAGGACGGTAGGGGCTGACCTCGGAGAACTTCTCGCGCGAGTCCAAAGGCAGGTCCCCGTAGACCTCATCCGTGGAAATGTGGTGGAAGCGGATCTTGTTGACCCTGGCCGCCTCCAGAAGACGGTAAGTGCCGACCACGTTGGTGGAGATGAAAGGTTCGGGGTCGGCTATGGCCCGGTCGTTATGGGACTCGGCGGCGAAGTGGACGATGGCCTCATGGCCGGGGACCAAGTTCTCCAAGAGCTCCCGGTCGCGGATGTCCCCGTGGACGAAGGTCAGGCAGGAAGCATCTTGATCGGAGGTATCATGCCCGGAATCGTCCTGAGCGCAACCGTCTCGCTCGGAAGCATTCCGACCAGAAGGCAAAAGCCCTTCCAGATTCGCCAGATTCCCGGCGTAAGTCAGGGCGTCCAGAACCGTGATCCTCACCTGGGGATAACGCCTTGCCGTATAGCGGACGAAATTCGAACCGATGAAACCCACTCCCCCGGTCACCAGGATCTTCCGGTAACGGGGCTGGTCGGACTCCAGGTCCGGCAGAGACACTGGCACCCGCAGCGGCCGCGCCTCCGGGTTCGTGAAGTCGAAGACCCCACTATCCCCTTGCCTGCCTGCCATCGATCTAACTCCTCAAAATCGAAGACATGGTCTTCGCCTCAATCATATAGGCGGGAATGGCGACAACGGGAGCGGAGATCAAAACCAACAGCATTGTGGCCGGCGGCCTAACCGTGAAAGTCAGAGCCAAACCGCTTGCTTTGATGGCCATATCCTGCGGATTGTCTGTATGCGGCATGGGGGCGTTGTCACCAGTGTCGATCCTTCCGTGGTCGACAAAAACCGCCGCCTTCATATATGTATACTCCATTCTGATTGTGATTTCTGCCATCGTAACCGCCTGCCTTGCCAGCAAAAGCAAGCCTTTCACACTATTTCATTTATTCTATTCTAGGCCCACTCCTAAATCACTGCTGGACACCCTCGTCCCCTTCCCTAATCCAAAATACACGCTTTTCCCCATTAAAATTTCCATCTTTCATCCGACTGATACGGTCTCCAAGAGCCCAGATCCGGTCATACTCTGGGTTCTCGAGGAAACTTCGAAGCCCTAGAAGACTCCTGCTGTGGACTAACTCAATGTTCGAAAAATTTGTGGCTTAAAAGGCGGGGTCATTCATTCAACTTCGACTTAGTCCACACCGGAAGAAGCAGAACGCGCAAAACACGAGAAAATCAATCACGGAATGAGAAATAAAGAAGTAAAAAAGAGGCCTGGAATGCAGGCCTCTTCGTAGGACAAACCCTCACCAGAATGAATCGATGAAAAGGTCGTCAGAATTAATCGGCAAGCAAAGGAGCCACTTCCTCTTCATAAGCGATCAAAGCGGAATTGATCACTTGATGCATGTCATAGTAGGCGTAAGTGCCCAAGCGACCGCCGAAAACGACCTGCGGCTCCTGGGCCGCCTTAGCCTTGTAATCGGCGTAAAGCTGGCGGTCCTCATCCGTGTTGATCGGGTAGTAAGGCTCGTCCCCGCGATTGGCGAAGCGGGAGTACTCCTCCCAGACCACCGTCTCTTCATGGCTCTGCTTGTCGTAGCGCTCGGGGTTGAAATTCTTGTACTCGATGGCGCGGGTGTAGGGTACGTCAGAATCGGCGTAATTCATGACCGCGCAGCCGAAATGGTCGTCCTCGGCGTAACGCTTCTCCTTAAAATCGACCGTGCGCCACTTGAGCTCACCCAGCTCGTAATCGAAGTAGCGGTCCACCGGGCCCGTGTAAATGACCGGGACCTTGCCCACCAAAGCCTTCTTGTTGTAAGGCTGGGACTCGTCGAAGAAGTCCACGTTCAAGCTGACCGTGATGCGCGGGTCGTCGATCATCTTCTCGAACCAGGCGGTGTAGCCGTCGGTCGGCAGGCCCTCCCAAGTGTCCTTGAAATAACGATTGTTGTAGTTGAAACGCACGGGCAGGCGGCGGATGATGGAAGCCGGCAGCTCGCTGGGGTCGGTCTGCCACTGCTTGGCCGTGTAATTGCGAATAAAGGCCTCATACAAAGGCTGGCCGATCAGCTTCTTGCCCTGCTCGTCCAGATCCTTGGGCTCGATGTCCGCGTATTCGCCGGCCTGCTTCTCCACCAGATCCTTCGCCTCGGCCGGGGTGTAAGCGGCGCGGAAGAACTGGTTGATGGTGCCCAAGTTGACCGGCAAGGGGAAGACCTCGCCATTATGCGTGGTGTACACGCGATGGACGTAATTCGTGAAGGAAGTGAAGCGGTTCACGTACTTCCACACCCGCTCGTTGCTGGTGTGGAAAAGGTGAGCGCCGTACTTGTGGATCTCCGCCCCGGTGCGCTCGTCGAAGTAGGAGTAAGCGTTGCCGCCAATGTGGTCCCGCACGTCGATGATGCGCACCCGCTTGCCCGTATGCTCCACGACCTGCTGGGCAATGGTCAAGCCAAAGAGGCCTGCTCCCACGATAACGATGTCGGCATCGATCGGTGACTCTTCTGCCATGATTCGCCTTTCTGCTTTGCGCTTTGTGCCTTGCACTTTTCTACTTCCTCGAACGAATTCGGATCATTCGAATGACTTGTTCGAACGAAAGGAACGCCTTCATTCTAGCTCAAGCGCTGTAGGGAAACCCGGAGACCGGGGGCGCTGCGCGGTCACCGGCGGGCAAAGTCGATGTAAAACGCGGTCACCGGCGGGCTAAGCCAGTGCGGTACGCAGCCGTCTGTGGACTAAATCAATGTAGAATGGAAGACCCCGCCTTTTAAGCCCCTCATTTTTTGAACTTTGGGTTAATCCACAGCCGGCGAGCGATAAATGGGGAAAACTTCCCGAAAAACGCACATTTGACCACATTCCCTCTAAAATTTCCTTCGCCCCGCCGACCCCGCATATGCTCGACATATGTACGAATTACCGCCCAACATCCCCAGCCGGCAGATCATGCTCTCCCAGGCCGCCCGCCGCCAAGTGGACACGTGGAAACAGCTTCAAATGGCCGAGGAGGAATTGCCAGCGAAGCGCTGCGACCTCATCGTGAGCCATGAAACCGCGGCCAGCCTGATGGGGGTGACACTGTTTCGCCGCAGTCGGAAAATCCACATCACCGTGGGACGGCGGAAAGACCGAATCCACAGAAAGCCATTCGTCTGCCATGTGCTCGGCAACACCTCGCTCGAGTCATCGCAAGCCCGCATTTTCACCGTTCCCTGCGCTTCGCCCGAAGCCACGTTCGCGCAGCTCTCCCGCACCCTCAAACTCGAGGACCTGGTTCTGCTGGGCGACAGTCTGACCTGCCGAAATCCCTTTCTCAAGCGCACGAGTAAGGCCCGGCTGAACCGTTACCTCCACGAATGCGACTCGTTCCGGGGGCTTCCTCAGTGCCGGCGGGCCCTCCGCCTGATTCAAGAAGACACCGACTCCCCTCAGGAAACACTCTTACGCCTACGGATGCTTCAGTACGGGCTCCCCCTGCCTCACGTCAATTTCAGTCTGGATGAGGAGTGCGGCCGATACCTCCTCGACATGGCTTATCCGCAGGCACGGATCGGCGTGGAGTACAACGGACGCCACCATCACCAGCAGCAGGCTGAGGACTGGGACCGCGCGAACGCCTTGACTGCGGACGGTTGGACGATTTTCGTGGCCGAGAAGGAGAACATCGAATCCACTTACCTCTGTCAACGTTTGATGACCAGCATCGCTCAGGCCTTGTCCGACAAGGGCGGCAGGCGAGTCATCCTCCGAGATGAGCCCTTGGAGCTCAAGGACCTCGCCGATGGCCGGCGTTGGAAGAAAAACGGGATTCCTTTGGATTAATTGGGTTTCCAAGCCGTTGTTGAAGCCATGTTTTGATCTCGCTTCCTCACTTCTTGGTTCCGGCCATACTTCGGCTTGATTCTGATCTTACTTCGGCTTGCACTTCGACCTCGTCGGACGTTGCTCTAGCATCATTTCGGAATTACTCCGACCTCACTTTGGCGTTGCTTTACCGCCGGCTGTGTATTAACTCAAAGTTCAAAAAACGAGGGGCTTGGAAGGCGGAGTCTTTCATTCTACTTTGACTTAGTACACGAAGGGTAAAGGATAGGAGCAACGAGGAGGAGAAATAGAGAAAGACAGAAAGGAAAGATACGAAGAGAGACAAAGGGAAGGCGAAGGGAGGGATCGCCGGCAGACACACCGGAAACCATTATTCTTGGCAATGTGTTATATTTTAGGGGTTGCTTTCGCAATGGAGGATTCGCCTAGTGGTCTATGGCGCACGCTTGGAAAGCGTGTTGGGTGCAAGCCCTCACGAGTTCGAATCTCGTATCCTCCGCGCTCATAATTGAATGAGGACATAAAGGAAGGCCCCGCCGTCAGGTGGGGCCTTCTGATTTCTTATTCATTTTTCTTAGATTTTCTTATAAAAATCGGCTCATTTCCTTCACGAAACACCAGTCATCTGCTTATGACATCCTGCCTTCATTCGTTAGGCCGACCATAGATCACCGGTCGCAAATTATAAGCACCATCCGATGGCGCGTAACGACACCCGTCATATTTCCCATGCGTGTGTGACTTTCATCCTTCCCTCCTTCTCTCCCTACTCCCCCTCCGCAGGACGGCAAATCTGAGGCGACCCAAGCAATCGGACCTTTTAATGAGCTAACAAGGTTCACTAGTAAAGTTAACAAGGTTCACTCGGCTGCAATCAAGCCTGAATCAAATAAGCCCTCCCAGAGGGGAGGGCGAGAAAAGGCAAACCGGACTAGCGACTAGCGCATGAACCAGACTGGGTTCCACTTGACCGGGTTGGAATCGGAGACCAACAGAACGATCAGGATAATGGGGCCGGCGACCGGCACAAGCCCGATGAAAATCCATGGTCCGGCATAACCCGCGTCATGCAGACGACGAACTGTCAGCGCGATACCGGGGATAATGGCGACCAGCGTATAAACCACCAGAACGAATCCGAAGAAAATCGCCATGGGGTTATTGGAATTGTCCTGACCGCCGCCGAAGAGCGCGGCCAAAACAACGGCCGCCGTCTCGACGAGGACGTTGAAGAGGACCATGAACCAGTATTCACTGCGCGAAGCGGCCCCCTTGAAAAGGGCGTAGCGGGTGAAGAAGCGCTGAACGGCTTCACCCAGGCTGCATCCAGGCAGGGGCGCCAGGTCCGCTGGGATGGAAAGAGGAGCCGCCGGCGCATAAGGCCCATAACCGTATCCCCCGGCGTAACCGGGGGCAGGAGAGGCAGGAGCGGGGGAATAAGCGGCATTGGCCGCATACCCTGCGCCTTGCGTATATCCATTCGCTGGGGCATAACCATTAGCTGACGCATATCCATTCGAAGGATTTCCGTTCACAGGCGCATATCCGTTATTCGTTGCATATCCAGCGTTCTGCTGAGCGGACCCGGCAGCTCGCGAATACCCAGGGTTCGATGCATACCCAGAGTACGGCGCATAAGTATTGGCGTTGGTATTAGCATTGGCATTCTGGGCCATATCCGACGACGGGCCAGATGCCGAAGCGGGATTGATGGATCCCGGCCGCCAAGACGATGGGGACGTCATGCTTGCAGGGTCGCCGAAATTATGGGTTTGGGCTTGGTCGGATCCAGCGGCGGCCCCAGCAAGGTTGGTGGATCCTGCAGGATCAATAGGATTGACAGACCCGGCGGAATCCGCGGAATAAGCAGGATTGACAGGGTTGGTCGGATTGACAGGATTCACGGGATTGCTGGGATTCGCGGGATCCATTGGTTTGCCAGGATACCCAGGGTTCTCAAAAGTCATGAAGACTCCTCCTCTATTCGGGCGTGAGTCTCGGGAAGCCCACGCTCCGATTGAACTAGTTACTTTTTCGACTATATTTTTCGAACTCTTCTTGAGAATATTCTATTTCGATATTCACAGTCGCTAACTTGAGATTACCTTATTCGCTGGATGGATCCGAACGCTTTTGCCGCAAATCTCACGTCATGAACTTTGCGGCGCAAATATTCCGACCGGAGTACATGAAGCAGAGTTCACCGTGCAAGGTTCATGGTGCAGAATTCATAGCGCAGAAGTTACGCCATGAATCTCACTTTGGACTTGACTTTGCTCTTCACTGTGAGCTTTACCTTGAGCCTCGCTTCGAATTTCGTTTTGAATTTTGAGTTTTGAGTTTCTAATTTCTCATTACACTTCGAGCATTGAATTTCAAGTCTCGAATTTCGAACTTCGGGTTTCACCTCGTGAGCGTCATTCGCCACGAAGCTTCCTCAAGCCCCCAAGCCCTCTCTCTCCTTCAAAGTCCACCAAAACCCCAGAGCCCGCAAAAAGCCCCCCCCCCAAAAAAAAACAAACCAGCCTATGCCTCATCCCCGTCGGCGAAAACCCCGGAATCGGCGCGAATCATGGTGTACTGCGACTCATAAAGACGGTAGTAAGCCCCGCGACTGGCCAGGAGTTCGGCATGGGATCCATGCTCCACGACCTGCCCATGGTCGATGTAAAAGATCTCATCCGCGTTCTCGATGGTGGACAGCCGATGGGCGATGATGAAGGAGGTCCGACCGACCAGTAGATGGGCCAGACCCGCCTGCAGGGCCTCCTCCGTGCGGGTGTCGATGTTGGAGGTGGCCTCGTCCAAGATGAGGATCCGCGGGTCGGCCAGAAGCACCCGGGCGAAGGCGATCAGCTGCCTCTGCCCGGCGGACAGAGTGGCCCCCCGCTCCTGGATGACGGTGTCGTAGCCATCGGGCAGGCTCATGATGAAGTCGTGGGCGTGAACGGCTTTCGCGGCCGCCGAGATCTCCTCGTCGGTCGCGTCCAGCCGCCCATAGCGGATGTTCTCCCTGACCGTCCCGGAAAAGACGAAAGTGTCCTGCAGCATGACTCCCATCTGCCGCCGCAAAGACTGGAGGGTCACGTCGCGCACGTCATGCCCGTCGATGCAGACCGACCCTTCGGCCACGTCATAAAAGCGGGACAGGAGACTGATGATGGTGGTCTTGCCGGCCCCGGTCGGCCCCACCAAAGCGATGGTCTTCCCCGGGGAGACGTGGAGATCCACTAGGTTGAGGATGTTTCGCCCACCGTTCTCGTAGCGGAAGACGACGTCGTTGAAATCCACCCGCCCCTGGATCGGCGGCAGATCCACGGCCCCGGGCTTGTTGGTGATGGACGGGACGATGTCCATGGTCTCGAAGATCCGCTCCAGATAAGCCGAGCAGGTGATCAGCTGGTTGTAGAAGTCCCCGATGTTGATGACCGGGCTCCAGAAATCATTGGCGTAACCGACGAAGGCGATGAGCACGCCCGTGGTCACATGCACCCCTCCCAGGGCCGTGATCCCCAGGTAATAGATGAGGGCGATGGCGCTGGTGGAGATGATGGCCACGCCCGGCCACATGAGGAACTCCAGGTGGACGGCCTTCATGTAGGAGCCCCGCACATCGGACAGCTGCCCTTGGAAAGTCCGGTATTTGGCCTTTTCCTGGGCGAAGGTCTGCGTGGTCTTCACCCCGGCGATGGATTCGTGGATGTAAGCGTTCAGGTTCGACTGTTTGTTGGACAGCTTCTGGAAGGCCTTCTTCTGACACTTCTGCAGGATCCAGACGAAAAGGACCATGAGGGGGAAGAGGGCCAGGCTCCAGAGGGTCAGCCGCCAGTCGATGACGAACATGACGATCAGGGTGACCGCGAAGGTGAAAAGGTCGGCGATGACCGAAATAAGGCCGGAGGAGAGGGTGTCAGACAGCGTGTTGACGTAGTTGACCACGCGGGTGAGGATCTTCCCATGAGGGCGGGAGTCGAAGTAGTCGAAAGGCAGGGTCTGGATGTGGGTGAAGATGTCCCGCCGCATGTCTTTAAGCATGAGCTGACCGACCCGGGTGATGGCGACAGTCCGGTAGGCCAGCCCCACTTCGTACAGAACGATGAGGGTGGCGAGGAGGACGACCAGCTGGATGAGGAGGGTCAGGTTTTTCTGGGGTATGGCGCTGTCGATGACCACTTTGATCAGGTAAGGCTCGACCACCAGGACGCAGGACATGGCGATCACGGCCAGGATGATGACCGCGATCTGCTTCAGGTAAGGTTTGAGGTAGTGGCCGACCCGAGCCAGGTCCCGGAAGTTGATCTTCTCTTCCAGTTCCTCGTCTTCGCGGAAGGTGTTCGGCTGAGCCATCAGCGGTCCTCCTCTCGTTCGAATCCTTGGGAATTCCCGGCTTGCAGCCCCAACTGCCTCCGGTAGATCTCCCAATAGCGGCCGTGGAGGGCGACCAGCTGCTCGTGGCTCCCCCGCTCGACGATTGAGCCATGTTCCAGGACCAAGATCAGATCCGCATCCTTGATGGAGGAGATGCGGTGGGCTATGGTCACGATGGTCCGGCTTCCTTCCAGCTTTCGCAGGGATTCCTGGATGCGCGATTCGGTCTCCATATCCACGGCCGAGGTGGTGTCGTCCATGATGAGGATGGAAGGGTTGTCGGCCAGGGACCGGGCCAGGCTCAGCCTTTGCTTCTGCCCGCCGGACAGGCCGACCCCTCTCTCCCCAACCACGGTGTCATAGCCTTCAGGCATGGATTCGATGAAATTATCCGCTCCGGCTATCTGGGCCATGCGGCGGATGAATTCGCCGGCAGCCTGAGACCGGGGGTTTTGCTGGGAGTCCCCTGCGGACGTCGGGGCGGAAACCGGGGCGGACATGGACGTGGACGCCGGCCCCTCAATCATCAGGCCGGCCCCGAAACCGATGTTGTTGCCGATCGTGTCCGAAAAAAGGAAAGTGTCTTGGGCGACGATGCTCACTTTGCTACGCAAGGTCTTGAGGGGCCAATCGCGGACGTCTTTCCCGTCTATGAGCACTCGGCCCTCGGCGGGGTCATAAAAACGGGCGATCAGATTGACCAAAGTGGATTTGCCTGAACCGGTCTCGCCCAGGATTCCCAGCTTGGAGCCAGCGGGAAGGGTGAAATTGAGGTCGGATAAGACAGGGGCTTCCGGCTCATCCGGGAAGGCGAAGGAGACATGATCGAATTGGACTTCCCCTCTCATAAGGGGTTCAGCCGAAACCGCCGAGGAGGGAGTAACCGCCGAATCCACAATCCGAGAGCGGGCCGTCAAAAGTTTGCGAATCTTGATGCAGGAGGCATTGAAACGCTGCCAATCGTTGACCAGCCAGCCGGACCTGCGCACCGGCCATTCAATCATCCATAGAAAGCTGTTGAAAACGACCAGGTCTCCCAAAGTCATCTCCCCACGGATGACCAGCCAGCCTCCCAGCCCCAAAGTGACCAGTTCCAGTCCGAAGCCCAGACCATCCAGCCAAGGCATGTATTTGCGGCTGTTATAGGCCAAAGCCATGTTCTTCTGCATGTAGTCATCGTTGTGCTTGTCGAAGACCTGGGTCTCGTAATCCTCACGCACGAAAGCCTTGACCACCCGGTTGCCTTCGATGTTCTCTTCGACCCGGGAATTGAGGTCGGCCAAGGAGTTGCGGATGGCGAAATACAAGGGATGGGCGTGGGAGGCCAAGGCCCGGGTCAGCATCAACAGGGGCGGGGTGACGGCGGCCAGGGCCAGAGCCAAGCGCCAGTCGATGGCGAACATGACCGCCAGGGCCCCCACGAACATGACGACGCAATCCAGGATCTGGTAGCTGGCCCAAGCCAGGCCGTGGCGGATGGCGTCCGTGTCCGAGGTCATGCGGCTCATGATGTCCCCGTTGCGGGTGTGGTTGAAGTAGGTGAAATCCAGCTCGTGCAGCTTTTCGTACTCATCGCTGACCAGGCGGAAGATGGTGTTCTGGCCGAAACGCTCCATCCACATCTGATAACCGTAGCGGGAGAAGACGCGGATGACCGTCAGACCGATCATGAGCAGGCAGAGGGGGACCAGCAGCCCCCGCTTGCCTCCGGTGATTACCTGGTCCACGATGGCCCCGGACAGGAGGGGGATGATGAGGGCGGTCGTATCATTGACGCAGAAAAGGAGGACCGACCCCGCCACCCGAGGCCAATCAGGCTTGCAGTAAGGCAGAATCCAGCGTAGATTGCCGGCTTCTCGGTTCCTGTCTGGGTTCACATACATGGATGCTGGTCCTTCGACGTTTTTTCGACGGAAAACCGCCCGATGGGACGGAATATAGGAATAAGTATAGCGATTATATCCGCCCTCCCCAGCGTCAGGCGCCACCGCCTTTTCACATGGCGGAATCCTCCGGCTCGCCTGAGCGAATGCAAGGCTCAGGCAGACGCTGGACCAGACCAATGAAGCCATTTTCGACCGACCGAGGCCGATGGACGTGGAGCTCAGGAATTCAGCGCAGCAGGACCTCCTCCAAGGCGGCCAAGACCGATTCGGGCAGAGAGGATGCGAATTTGCTCTCTTCTTGGCTGATTTCCTTCTCCCCAGGGACCCCACCCGTGAAATTGAGGGTACGCAGACCGCTCAAAGCGGCGGCCCCGACCTCTTGGACCATCGACCAAGCCAGATCCTTGGTCAGATAAGGCATTTGGGCCCGGGCCAGGATCTCCTGGCAGTCGACCAGATAGGGGTCGGGAGCGACGTCCAAATCGCTGGGGAAGATCAGGACGACTTCTCCGCTCGTCGGACAGGCCGGGAGGGTGACGGTCAGACTCAGTTTGTCTTCGTCATAGGAGACTTGGAGGCCGTCAACCGGACGGCCGCCGACCGTCGCCGTCACCTCGTTTTCATCCAAGCGGCCGACCCCGCGCCAAGTCACGGTCCAGGTCCGGGCCTGCGGGATCGCCTGGATCCGGCCGTCATCCTGATCGCCGTCCTCAGCCTTATCTTGGTCATCCCCATCTCGACGGATAGCAGGACCGATGACGACCTTCCTCCTGTGCCCTGGTCCATCATCCCAGACCGCGGAAATCGTGGTCGTCATCCGCCCGCTTGGCCGTCCGTCGGAGCCCAATCGTCCGGAATCCTCCCGCAGGAGGAAGTCCCCATCGGCCCCCGGGAAAACCATCACGGTCATCCGCTGCGGATTCGACAGGTCGTTGACCGTTGAGGCCGAACCCGATTCCGTCAGATCCTGCAGGGGAACCACGGCCCCGGCCCGGGCGAACACCGGCATCAGTCCCAAAGGACGGTGCACCCGCACCCGTCGGCCGGCCGCCCCCGTAGACAAGCCCTCTCCCG
Source organism: Parascardovia denticolens DSM 10105 = JCM 12538 (assembly GCF_001042675.1). Lineage (NCBI taxonomy): Bacteria > Bacillati > Actinomycetota > Actinomycetes > Bifidobacteriales > Bifidobacteriaceae > Parascardovia > Parascardovia denticolens. The sequence continues at coordinate 281,717 of NZ_AP012333.1, read as the reverse complement.
ACCGGTCGCAGGCCGCCAAATACCGGCGGCCAGTGAAAACGTCGAACCAGATCCCTCGCGGCAGCCATACATCGGCCCCTCCCATCAAAGAAGAAGCGTCAGCCTTCTCCACAATCGGAGAGACCAGCAAACGATCTCCGAAAAAGTACTCGTTCTGGCACAGGTAGGCGTCAGCCACCTGTGGGAACCACCAATAGACCGGCTCCACCAAAGGAAGCCCCTGCTCATGCGCCCGATAATCCATCGAATACAGGTAAGGGACCATCCGATGCCGCAGGCGCAGGAAATCAATCATCACCTGCTGGGCATCCCCGGGAAAGTTCCACGGCTCCTTTCCGCTGAAAGCCGAGGCGGACGAATGCAAACGGTTCACCGGGCTGAAGACCCCCCACTGATACCAGCGGACCTCCAACTCGTCGTCGCGAGCACCCAACATGTGCCCGCCTATGTCATGACTCCACCATCCGTAGCCGATGTTCGAAGCCGTCGCCGTGAAGTAAGGCTGGAAACGCAAGGAATCCCACGAAATGACCGTGTCCCCGGAAAAGCCGACCGGGTACCGGTGCGACCCCGGGCCCGCATACCGGGAGAAGGTCAAAGGCCAGCGGCCTCCCCGACCCGAATCCACGTAATGCAAATGGTTCAGGAGCCACAGGGGATCCACTCCCCGCCGCCGGGAAACGCCTCCCTGCTGCCAATCCACCCACCAAAAGTCAACGCCTTCATCCTCAAAACCGTGATGCATGGCGAAATAAGCGTCCACGAAACGGGGATCGGTCAAATCGAACTCAATCGGGGACTCGGCCGAAGGACCCACCCCCATCGTCCGGGCCATGGCCGGGTAGCAATCCTCGAAGGCGCGCACCCCATCCCGGGGATGCACGTTCAAGGTCGTCCGCAGCCCCCGGTCATGCAAGCCGGACAGGAACCCTTGCGGATCGGGGAAAAGCCGCCGGTTCCAGGAATAGCCCGTCCAACCTGACCCGAACCGGGCGGGCACGTCCACCCGATGCCAATCCATGTCGATCACAGCCACGCTGAAGGGGATCCCAGCCTTGGCGAACCGGTCCATCAAAGCCCCATAGCTGGCTTGGGAGTAGGGATAAAAGCGGGACCACCAATTCCCCAAGGCGAAACGCGGCAGCAGGGGGGCAGCCCCCGTCAAACCATAAAAGCCCTGCACGGCTTCGACGAACCGCAGCCCGTAGCCGAAGAAATACAGGTCGATCTCCTGATGCGAGCGCGGGTTGACCTCAATCCCCGGTCCGAATTGCCCTTGACCATACTCATCTTGCCCATGCTCGTCTTGCTCAAGCTCCCCTCGCTCGTGTTCCCCCTGCTCCCCATGGAAGTCATCTCCTCCGGAAGCCGGGGATGCCAAGCCGATGATGCCGCTGGCTGAATCGTCGATGACCGCCCAGCCATCGCGGGAAAGGACCCCGTCATCCAGAGGGATGGCCCCGTCCGCCTCATCCAAGGTCCGGGCCGTCCCTTTGAGGTTCCCCTTGCCGGCGTCCCCGAAATGCCAAGTGTTGAACTGCGACCCGGGCACGCCTTTCACCACCACGCTCAGGCCTTCTTTGCTGAACTTCTTCCCGTCATAGACCAGATGCAAGGCTTCGGTGTCGATGACGACGTCCCCCCCGGCAGCCCGCGTGACATGGAAGTCCACTTGCCCGCCGAACTGGCGGTTGACGACCATCTGGGAGATCCCATCTTCGAATTCGCCCGAGTCCGACCATTCCAGACGCAGGAGGGAGGGGGTAAGGACCCCGATTCGCCAGCGGTCCCCTTGAACGACGTTCTCCGGGAGCATCCGGGGACGGGCTTGATCGATGAAACGCCGGAACTGCTTTTGATCCAGCCTCTCCCCCATCCGGCCGTATTGGCTTTCGCCCGTACCGCTGTTGAAATCCATGGTCTTATTGATGTCCATGTCGACGCCTCGAATCCAGGAAACCCGCAAAGGGGGCTGAAAAAACTAAAAACTAAAACCAAAACCAAAAATTAAAAGGACGAAAGAACGCAAGGCTGAAAGGCGGAGGCCGGGGAGCGGGGGCAGGGCAGCGGGCGATGAAAGCGCTCGCCGCGCCGTCTCTCCCCCGCGGCATACCCACGGGTCAGTACCTCACATATCAGCGGCCCCAGTCCTATCCCTTGGTGCTGCCCGAAGCGATGCCGGCGATGAACTGCTTCTGGAAAATCAGATAGACCAGCAAAACGGGGATGATCGCCAGCGAAGTCGCCGCGAAAAGCCCGCCGTAATCCGTCCCGAACTGCCCATCGAAAGCCTTGAGCCCCACGGACAGGAGCATCTTGTTCTCGTCGGTGATCATGAGGAAAGGCCACAGGTAGTCTTCCCAGTTCCACAGGAAAACGAAGATGCCCAAGGCGGAGATGCTGTTGCGGCACAAGGGGATCATGATCTGGTGGAAGATGCGGAATTCGCTGGCCCCATCCACCCGGGCGGCCTCCACGATTTCGTCGGAGACGCTGCTCATGCCTTGCCTCAGCTGGAAGACGCCGAAAGCGTTGATCATCGCGGGCAGGATCAAGGCCCAGTAGGAATCTGTCAGACCGAAGTTGGTCATCATCTCATACTGGGGGATGATGGTCACGGCCCAGGGGATCATCATGGTCGCCAGGACGATCCCGAAAAGCAGGTTCCTCCCGCGGAATCGCATCTTGGCGAAGACGTAGCCCAAGAGGGCGCTGGTGTAAAGGACGATGACCGTCTTGACCACGCTGATGAAGAGCGAGTTGGCGAACAGCTGCAGGAAGTTGAATTTCTGCTGGATGTTGATGTAGTTCTGGACGGTGCTGGGTTTGGGGAAGAAGCCCCCGGTCACGCTGACGATGGCGCTGTTGGGCGCGAAGGAGGAAATCAGCATCCACACGAAGGGGATGATGGTGATCAGGGCCAGCAGCCAGAGGACGATGTTGAAAAGGATCTGTTTGATTTTCATCGTTCGTCGCTTTCCCCTGTCACCTTGAACATGATCAAGGTGAGGATGCCGGTGATGACGAAGAGGACGATGCTCATGGCCGACGCCTCGCCGAAGTTGTATTTGACGAAGGCGGTGTCGTAGATGAGATAGCTGATCGTGTACGTGGACGTGCCCGGTCCGCCCTCGGTCATCATGAGGAATTGGACGTAAGCCTGCATGTAGGTGATGATGGAAGTGATGAGGACGAAGATGGTCGTCGGCCGGATCATGGGCAAAGTGATGCGCCAGAAGATCTGGCTGCTGTTGGCCCCGTCGATTTCGGCGGCCTCGTACAGGTCTTTGGGGACGTTCATCAGAGCCGCCAGGTAGAGGACGGTCGCGTATCCGAAATCCTTCCAGATGGTCATGATGATGATGGCCGGCAGGGACCAGGTGGCGCTATGCAGCCAGTTGACGTCCAGGTGGGTGGTCCGGTTGATGAGGCCGAACTGGGGGTCGTACATCCAGACCCAAACCAGGGAGACGGCCACCAAAGGGGTGACGGTGGGCATGTAGAACAGGCCCCTCAATACCGTCTTGTATTTGGTCATCTTGGAATAGAGCATCAGGGCGATGCCCAGACCGATGACGATCCTGAAAATCACGGAGAAGGCGGAGAAATAGAAGGTGTTCCAAATCGACTTCCAGAAAAGCCCATCGGTCAGGATCGCCTGGAAGTTCTTGAGCCCGACCCAGCTGTAGGTTCCATTCAGGGGGTTCCATTGGTGCATGCTGCCCGCAAAGGCCTTCCCGATGGGATAGATGGTGAAGATGGCCAGGTTCGCGACCAGGAAGAAGATGGCTATGTTCCGCAGACTCAGCCATCTGAAGAAGGGCTTTACCGCCGCCCCGAAGCTATTTCTTCGGTTACTCATAATTCATGCTTTCATATTTTCGGTCTTATAAACGCTCCCCGCCGGGCCACCCGGTGCCCGAGCCCATGGCTCCGGGTTTCGGTCCCCAGGCGCCAAGCGGGGAAAACGTTCGCTGCAAGCCGTCAGAATCAATCAGGAAAGACGGGGGGTCAATCGACCGCGGCCTCCTTATAGAAGGCGTAGTTCTTCTCCAGAGAAGTGAACTTGGGGGAGATCCCATCCAGATCCTTCTGCATGGTCTTCTGTCCATCAGCGACCGCCGAATCGATCGACTTCTTGTTGTAGAAGACGTTTTCGAAGACCTGCTTGGAGGTGTCCTCCAAGGTGGAGGGGACGGGTCCGGGCCAGATCAGACGGTCGACCACGGGGTGGATGGCCTGATAGGAGGGCATGGCGGTGATCTGCTTATCGGAATCCAGGCTCTTCTTGGCGGGGACGGACTGGAAGTTGATGGCGGTGTTCTTCATGAAGTCGTCGGAGGCCAGGAGATACTTCATGATGTCTTGGGCGACGGCCTGCTGTTCGGGGCGGGCGTTCTTGTTGATGCCTGGGGTGGATTCGCCGTTGTAGCGGTCGTAAGCCAAAGGCTTGGTCTCGGCCTTCCAGAGCGGAGGAGCGAAGACACCCCAATTGATCTTGGGATACTTGCTCTTGAGGGTGATGGCGAAAGAGCCCCACTGGTAGACCATGGCGGTCTGACCGTTGCCGAAGCTCTTCTGGGCATCGGTGCCGAAGTTGGCTGAACCGGACTTGTCGTCCTCGTAGATGGCCTTGATGGTCTTGAGGACTTCCTTGGTGGCAGCCGTATCGTAGTTGACCGTGGTCTGGTCGGACTTGAACAGGAGCTTGCCCTGCTGGTAATTCAGACCCTGCCACATGGCGTTGTATTCGCCGCTGCCGTTGAAGTTGATCCCGGCCCGGGTGAGTTTGCCGGAACCGTTGCGCTTGGTCAGCTTTTTGGCGTCTTCGCGCATCTGGTCCCAAGTCTTGGGAAGGTCCTTGTCGCTAAGGCCGGCCTCCTTCCACATGTCTTTGTTGTAGTACCACATGCCGGTGTTGATGATGGAGTCGATGTACTTGACCTTGCCATCCACGGCGTGAGGAGCCACGTTGCGGTAGTCGGCCTCCAGACTCTTCAGAGGGATGTCGTAAGTGGCCATGTAAGGGGAAAGGACGCTGTCGAAGGAATTGTGGACGGCGAAGAGGGCGGGGCCGTTCTTCCCGCGCAGCTGCAGGGGCAGTTTGGTGAAGTAGTCATCCCAGTTCACATCATGACGGACGATGCGCACATTGGGGTGGATCTTCGTATAAGCCTTGAAGCTGGGAAGGGCGGTGTCGCCGGTCCCGTTCCACGTCCAATAATCGATGGTGATGGGTTTGCCCCCGTTCACCAGATGATTGGGGTTATACTGGACGGCCTGGCCCACGGTGGGCAGACCCTTGTTGGCTTTCGTGTCGGTGGCCCCTTGCGGACCTGAACCACAGGCGGCCATACCAGCTATGCAAACGGTTGCTAAAGCAGCGGTAAGCAGTCTTTTCATTCTCATACCAGTTACCTCCTCGTAAATGGGTAACTCAATGATAACACACTTTTTCAAGCCTGCATAGAAAATGGAAGAAAAATGAAAACGGTTGCAGAATTTCCATGAGAATCAATCATTTTGTCTCGCGAATCGTCATTTCCCCACCTTTTTGGCAGTAGAATGAAAAAAACGCCGCCTAACAGCGCTGACGAAGGCACAGATAAGGGGCCCTGCCACGACCCAGTGAGGAGTCTTTCCTGCTGATGGAAAAAGTATCTATCCGCGATGTAGCATCCCGGGCCGGGGTGTCCGTTTCCACGGTCTCCCGAGCCTTATCCCGCCCCGAGATGGTTTCGGAGTCGACGAGACGAAAGATCCAGGCCATAGCCGAGGAATTGGATTTCTCCGTCTCCCGGACCGCCGGCAACCTCAAGTCAGGAAAGTCGAGACGCATCGCCCTCTTGGTCGGCAGCAACAAAATCGAATGGTTCACGGCCAACATCATGGAAGGGCTCAACAGCGTAATCCTGGACCAAGGATACGACCTGGTCTTCTACCCCATCTCCAGCGTGGAAGACCGCAGAGCCTTCTTCGAGGAACTGCCCGTGCGCAACAATGTGGATGCGGTCATCATCTCCTCCTTCACCGCCACGGCCAAGGAAATCACCCGCCTACACAGTGCCCACGTCCCCCTTGTCGGAATCAACTCGCCCAGCACCCTGAACTTCTCCGCCACCGTGCACACCAGTGACCGGACGGGGATGAAACTCGCCATCCGCCATCTCAGCCTCCTAGGCCATAGGAAAATCCTCTACATATACCAGACCTTCCATTCCTCCATCAAATTCAGCTCTTACGGCCGCATCCAAGCCTTCAAGGACGCCTGCGCGAAAAAGCCGGGAATCACGGGAATCGTGAAATCCTTCGAAAACCCTCATGAGGCCTTCGACGCCCTCACCACCGGAATCCTCAGCGAAGACGACCCCCCGACTGCGGTTTGCGTCCATCAGGATTCCCAAGCCCTCCCCTTCCTCTTCCGGGCGCAAAGCATCGGCCTCTCCATCCCGGACGATCTGTCCATCATGGGCTATGACGATAGCTCCTTCGCCCAGGACGTCGGCTTGACCACCATCCGCCAAGACCCTTATGCCATGGGGAGGGAAGCCGCCTCGAAGGCGTTGCAGCTCATCGAATCACGCGAGCCCGAAATCCAGCATGAGGAATTCCCGGTGGAACTGGTCGTGAGGCGGTCCACAGGAGAAATCAGGAAGCATCAGCTGTTCTGAGGAATCAGAAACCTCAGCAAAGAGGGGAATCTCAGCGGAATAAGTTCACGCGGACATGATGCGCACGAGGCGTTCTTTTCCGCAATTCCAGCGGAATAAGTTCAGTGGACTCAGCTAACTCAGCTGACTGAGACGCGAGGAAACCGGGAGATGGGAACCAGAAGACCGAAGCCCGTTTCAGAGCCACAAGAGAGCGGCCACGGACAGCAGGAGTGGAAAAGCCCCGGAAATCATGACCGGCAGCATCGCCACCCCAGCCCAGCCGGATGAGGCCGCCACTGCAGGGCTTTCCTCCTTGACCCAAAGAGCCGCTACGCCCATCAAAGCCACCAGGAAAACCACGGCGACGATGGTGGAGATCCAAGCGAAAAGAGGATGGGCGGAAAAGAGGGGGCCAAGACCGCGAGGAGAGGGGAAGACCCCCCACCCGGCCGCAGCCAGACCAGCGCCGCCAGCCAAAAGGGTGGTCCCCAAGGAGCTGATCAGATGGAGGCGCTTCTCACGCAGGAGCTCGGCCAGGAAAGCCGAGATGATCATGAGGACGGTGACCAGGCCCATCAGGGCCAGCCAGGCGAAAGCCGATTTGACAATCATCGTCAGGACCAGGCCGGCCACTGCCTCCCATACGGCGGCCGCTTTCGGGATGGCAGGAGTGGGCGCAGTCCGCGAGAATGGATAGCTGTAAGCGAAAGCCAAAGTGACCAAGACCCCGGCGACCGCGGTGAAGACGTTGAAAGGCCCTCGATTGGGCGTCAGATAAGTGAGAATCAGCATGCAGACCATGCAAATCACGGCGAGTCCATGCGACCGGCCCACGTTCGCTCGCGCATCCCGAGCGCCTTGAGAATCAGCCGGATTCAGAACCCCGGCATCGCCTTGCTTCGCGTCCTGCGCCATGGAAAGCCTCCTTAAAATCGTAATGGTTCCAGTTTAATGCAACGACTGCCCGCCGGCGATATAATGGTCCCCATGACAGCCAGGACACGGAAAGCACAGGACGCGGAAGACCAGCACGACCATGACCTCCAACGGAGCCAACCAGACCAAAGCCCGCAAATCCAGGAGGCAGCGAGCAAGAGACGGAAGCCGGCCAGAAGAACGGCCAAAGGCGCGGCCAAGGCCGCAAAAGGCACTGCTAAAAGCGCGGTCAAAACCACGAACAAGACAGCAGCGAAACGCGAAATGAAAGGTCCGAACCCAGCCAAAGGAGCGAAAAGCAAGGCGAAGGCGGCACAAGCAACGAATGCGGCCAAACGCGAATCCAAGAAAACCCGCTACCTGCGCATGCACAAGGAATACGCCATCCTCTGCCAGGTCTACCCGACCCCCAAATCAGCCCTCACCTTCTCCAACCCCTTCGAACTGTTGATCGCCACCATGATGAGCGCGCAGACCACGGACGTGCAGGTCAACAAGGTCACCCCGGAGCTCTTCCGCCGCTTCCCCACCCCGCTGGCCCTGTCCCAGGCGAATCCCAGCGAGGTGGCCGAGATCATCAACAGCATCGGCTTCTTCAGGACCAAGGCTCAGCATGCGGTCATGATCGCCAACGACCTCATCACCCGCTTCGGGGGCGAGGTCCCCCGGACCATGGAAGAGCTGACCACCCTGCCGGGCGTCGGTCGGAAAACGGCCAACGTGATTTTGGGCAACGCCTTCGACCTGCCGGGATTCCCCGTGGACACCCACGTCATGCGGGTCACCAAGCGCCTGCATTGGCGTTCCGACTGGAACAAGACCAAGGACGACCCCGTGGCCATCGAGAAGGAAGTCACCGCGGCCTTCGAGCCTACGGAATGGCGGGACCTGAGCCATCGGCTGATCGATTTCGGGCGCGATACCTGCCACGCCCGAAAGCCCGAATGCCTGATCTGCCCCTTGCGGGACACCTGCCCCAGTTTCGGTCTCTATATCTGACATATTTGACTGATTATTTTTGGCTGATTGCCTGATTAACTATGTGACTATGTGACTATGTGCCCGGAATCAGACGACTGCCTGGGATCGGATGACGGTCTGACCATGTAGACTGTGGCCTATGGAGACTTCAGGGAACTCTGACACCACGGCAGCGGAAAAGGCAAGCGCAAAAGCGGATAGCGGAAGCGCCAAAAGCGGCGGATATGCCATAAACGGTGGAAGCGGTAAAAGCGGAAGAAGCAGCAGTCAGCATATCATGCCCAGACAATGGGTCCTTTTCCTGATTCTGCTCATCGTCTTCTCTTTGATCGCCTATCTCGCTTACGGCTACATCACGACCAAGCGGATTTCCCTGCCCGGCCAATCCACGGACGAAATCACCATTGGAACGACCATGGCCCCAGCCAACTTCAATCTGGCAGCCTCCACCGACGACGCCACCAGCCAGGCCTTGCAGGACAACGTCTACCAAAGCCTGCTCAAACGCGACCCCAATCAGAACGTCCCCGCTTCCGCCTCCCCCCTGCTGGACTCCTGGTCCCTCAGCCCTGATGGCCTGACCTATACTTTCCATCTCAAAGACGGGATCTACTTCTCGAATGGCTCGAAACTCACGGCTTCCGACGTGGTCTGGTCCCTCAAGACCGGCATCCAGCGCAACGAAGCGGCCTACGCCCCTCTCCGGGCGGCCAAATCCGTGGAAAACCAGGGGGAAAGGACGGTCATCATCCGCCTCTCGTCCCCCTTGCCGCAATTGGCCTGGCTCCTGTGCGGGCGCCTGGGCGTCGTCTACAGCCAGGCGGCGGGCGGGCCCCAGGACGCGAGCGCGGTGGGGACCGGCCCTTACACGGTCTCGAAGCTTTCTCCTGCCAAGGCAGGCGCGAAATCCCAAGGAGGGGAATCGGCCCCCGCCTCTTTGAAGCTGACGGCCCGCAGGGACCATCAATACGCGTCCTTCCGAGGGTCCAACGTGACCTTCCGCTACTACAGCGACCCTGAGCAAGCCTGGAAAGACGTGCAGGCCGCGACCATCGACGCCTATCTTCCCGCGCAACCGACCAGCCAGAAGACCTTCTCCCAAGCCAAATCCTCCATGAACCTGACCGTGGATACCAGCGGGTCCAGCCGGCGAGTCGGCTTGGCCTTCAACTCCTCGGCCGACTCGGTCTTCTCCGAGCAAAGGTTCCGCGAGGCCTACCGCTACTTTCTGGATCAGAACGCCCTCATCTCCGCGACCGGCCTTCACGCGCACGCCCTCACCGGGCCCATCCCCAGCGTGGAGCCGGGATTCCAGGACTTCACCTCCCAATACCACAAGGACGTGCAAGCCGGGCAAAAACTCCTCTCCTACTTCGGCTATCGACCCCGCCTTTTCCTCTGCCCCAAGAGCCTGGAGAAGATCGGGCGGGCGGTCAACGCGCAGCTGGCGGCGGCCGGCGAGCACCTCAATCTGACCGTGGTCGATGACGCCGCCTTCACCAAGCAGGTCCTGCAAGACAAAAAGTACGACCTGGCCATCGTCCCCTTCTCCGGCTCGCACGACATGGATGACCTGACCAACCCCGACGGCTTCCTCAACTTCACCGATTCGGTCACCGATCAGAACCGGGCGGCCCTTGGCCTTTCCCGCAACGACTCCCAGTACCAGTCCAACCTGCAGAAAACCGCCGCCCGCCTGACCGACCAAGCCGCCGTCGCCTGGCTGTTCGAGGAGGACGCCCTAGTCATCCACCAGAATTCCCTCACTTCCATCCGGACCACATCCCCTTCCTCTTACCTGCCCCTTGCGGACGGTCTACAGAAAAAGTAGAAGGCAAAAGTCGTAAATGGGAATGCCAGAAAGCAGAAAGCCGGTCACAGGCGACTTAATCAGCCCGAAATGCCAGGAAAAACTTGGGGGGAAACCCAGAAAGAACCTAGAAAAACCATGTCAGACTGAAACCGTAAAATTCACTTTATGACTGAAAAGACTGATAATTCGACCCTTTTCGAGGGGAATGACCTCGCCATGGCCGCTTCAGGCGCGAACGCAGACGCGGGCAAAAGCGAACTCGCGGACGAAGGCGCAGGCGAGGCCTTCGTCAAGGCCGACCTCAGCCCCTTGCCGGACAAGGTGGGCGTGGAAGGCCTGGAAAAGAAGTGGACAGCCGACTGGGAGGCCAAGCAGACCTACAAATTCGGCAACACCCGCGACCGCAAGGCCGTCTACTCCATCGACACCCCGCCGCCCACCGTCTCCGGACACCTGCACGTGGGCCACGTTTTCTCTTACACTCACACCGACATCATCGCCCGCTTCAAGCGCATGAACGGCTACGACGTCTTCTATCCCATGGGTTGGGACGACAACGGCCTGCCGACCGAACGCCGGGTGCAGAATTATTACGGCGTGCGCGTGGATACCTCCCTCAAGTACGACCCTGACTTCAAGCCGCCTTACGAAGGCACCAACGGCAAGAAGATCCAGGCCAAGGACCAGGTTCCCGTCTCCCGGCAGAACTTCATCGAACTGTGCGAAAGGCTTTCCGCCGAAGATGAGAAGCTTTTCGAAGACTTGTGGCGTACTTTGGGCCTGTCCATCGACTGGTCCCAGACTTATCACACCATCGGCGAACATCCCCGGCGGGTGGCTCAGAAGGCCTTCCTGCGTAATCTGGCTCGAGGCGAGGCCTATCAGAAGGACGCTCCCGGATTGTGGGACGTAACCTTCCAGACCGCGGTCGCCCAAGCCGAGCTGGAAAGCCGCGAGTATGACGGCTTCTACCACAAGATCGCCTTCTACCTAGAAGACGGCTCCCCCATTTACATCGAGACCACCCGCCCCGAACTCCTGCCCGCCTGCGTGGCCCTGATCGCCCACCCTGACGACGAGCGTTACCAGGCTTACTTCGGCAAGAAGGTCTCCTCCCCCCTCTTCCACGTGGAGGTTCCCGTGGTGGCGCATCCGGCCGCGGAGATGGACAAGGGCGCCGGCATCGCCATGTGCTGCACCTTCGGCGACGTGACCGACGTGCAGTGGTGGCGTGAGCTTAATCTGCCCACCCGCTCCATTTTGCAGCGCAACGGCCGCCTGGTCATGGACACCCCGGACTGGATCACCGACCCCACCGGGCGCGATTTCTATGCCCGTCTGGCTGGCAAGACCACCTTCTCCGCGCGCAAGGAAATCGTGGATGAGCTGCGCGAGACCGGCGCTATGGACGGCGAGCCCAAGCCCACCAAGCGTATGACCAACTTCTACGAAAAGGGCGACAAGCCTTTGGAAATCGTCACCTCCCGCCAGTGGTACCTGAAGAACGGCGGCAGCGACCGCGACCTGCAGGCCCAGCTCATCCAGCGCGGCAAGGAGCTCGACTTCCACCCCGATTTCATGCGGGTCCGCTACGAAAACTGGGTGAACGGACTCAACGGCGACTGGCTGATCTCCCGCCAGCGCTTCTTCGGCGTCCCCTTCCCCCTCTGGTATCCCATCAGCGAGAACGGGACCGTGGACTACGCCCATCCTTTGGCCCCGTCCGAGGACCGCCTGCCGATTGACCCCACCAACGATGTGCCCGAAGGTTACCAGGAAGAGCAGCGCGACCAGCCCGGCGGCTTCACCGCCGAGAAGGACATCATGGACACCTGGGCCACCAGCTCCCTGACCCCGCAAATCGTCACCCGCTGGGCGGAGCCGGGCGAAGAGAACGAGGCCCTTTTCAAGGCCACCTTCCCCATGGATCTGCGTCCTCAAGGGCAGGACATCATCCGGACCTGGCTCTTCAGCTCCATCGACCGATCTCACCTGGAAAACGGTTGCCTGCCTTGGGCTCATACCACTTTGTCCGGCTGGATTCTGGACCCCGATCACAAGAAGATGAGCAAGTCCAAGGGCAACGTGGTCGTGCCGACCGAGCCGATCGAGAAGTTCGGAGCCGACGCCGTGCGCTACTGGGCCGCTTGCGCCCGTCTGGGAACCGACGCCGCTTATGAGGTCGGTCAGATGAAGATCGGCCGCCGCCTGGCCATCAAGCTGCTCAACGCCACCAAGTTCGCCTTGGCCATTGGCCGCGAAGACGAGAACCATCATGTGGGAGCCAGCCAGCAGGCCGAGTGGAAGTTCTCAGACGTGACCGTAGACCTGGATGAGGCCGTCATGGCAGCTTTGGCCATCGTGATCGAGACCGCGACCGAGGCGCTGAACTCTTACGACCACGCCCGGGCTCTGGAAACCATCGAGACCTTCTTCTGGCAGTTCTGCGACGACTACATCGAGCTGGCCAAGAACCGCGCTTACGGCACGGCCAAGGCCACCGGCCAGGTGCCATCCGAGGCGGAAGTGCTTTCCGCCCGCACCACTCTGGGCTTGGCTTTGGACGCATTCGCCCGTCTGCTGGCCCCCTACCTGCCTTATGCCACGGAAGAGGTCTGGTCTTGGATGCACGAGGACGGCGGCTCGGTTCACCGCGCTGCCTGGCCCCAGGCCGCTCCTTACCGCCAAGCCGCTGATGGCATGGACCCTGCCATGCTCCAATGGGCCGGTGACGCCTTGGCCGCCCTGCGCAAAATCAAGTCCGAGAACAAGGTTCCCATGAAGACCCCTATTCTCAGTGCAACCTTGCAAATGGATGTTTCCGGGCTTGACTTCGTGAAGTCGGCTTTGGTGGACATTGCCGAGGCCGGTCATGCGACCGGGCCAATCACTCTGGAATCGACCGGGAGTACTGGGAGTGCCGGAGATAAAAAGGGTACCGGAGCTGCCGAAGCTGCTACTGCTGCTAAGGCCGCCGCATCCGCCTCCGCCGTCGAAGCGCAGACCGCCTCTGCTTCTGCATCCGCCGAAGCGCAAGGCATCGCCGTATCCACCGCTCCCGCCGAAGCACAAAACTCCGTGGTAGCCGTGGAAAGCGTTCTGGGAGAAGCTCCAGCCAAAAAGAAGTAAGACAAGCCACGGTCTAAGTTCACGGTGGTTGCCCAACCTGATAGGTTGGGCAACCACCTTTTTAATTTCCCCTTTTCAGCGACTGCGAATGTCGCGAATGCGGAATTATGCACGTTGAAGTGCATATTCAGTGCTAGCTCGACGCGCACAGGTATGCATCGGGCATACGCAGGCGCGTATCGCCCATACGCCGACGCATTTCAGGCGCATTTCACGGAAAAATCACGGACATAACGGGAAAAGCTAGGGGTTGAACGGCGTTTTTATCAATCCGCGGCTATTATTTGGTGTTTTTCAGCTCGATTTTTCACTTTCCTGCGTTTCATCCGTCACCTCGTGTGGACTAACTCAATGTTGCGGAAAGGACCCCGCCTTTTAAGCCACTCATTTTTTATACTTTGACTTAGTCCACGGCGGGGAAGCCAGACCTAGCGCACGCACGAAAAACTCACGAAAAAACACACGGAAAACACGCAAAGTAGCTCACAGAAACCTAGACTCAATCCGACCCCGGGTTCAGGCGTGAGTCCGAGGTCCCACCAACTCCTATGGGCAAGTACATGGCTTCGACCTAGGCCAATCCAAGCCCGGCAAGGCACGCAGCGCAGATCTAAGTCCGGCCAAATCCCAAGCTTGGCCAAGTCCACAGGTAAACCTAAGCCCCGGCCTAGGTCAACTGAACCTGTCCAACTCCAGCCTCCAGCCCCAAAAAATTAAAAACCCTTGCCCAGGCCAAGTACCAAGTACCAAGTACATAAAGTACACAGCCTGAGCAAGGGCCCACGACGAAGGCGGCTTTAGGCCGCAGAGGAGCCGCGCCCCATCAGGGCCAGGAAGTCCTGGTTGGACTTGGTCTGCTTAAGGCGGGTGACGATCTGCTGGTAGGCGGCTTCAGGCTCCAGCCCGCCCAAAGCGCGACGGAGGCGATAAATAATGGCCAGCTCCGCAGGCGGGGTGATAAGGTCCTCCCGGCGGGTGCCGGAAGCGTTGATGTCGATGGCGGGGAACATCCGCTTTTCCGCCAGATCGCGGGAAAGTCGCAGTTCCATGTTGCCGGTCCCCTTGAATTCCTCGAAGATGACTTCATCCATCTTGGACCCGGTCTCCACCAGGGCCGAAGAGATGATGGTCAGGGACCCGCCGTTTTCGATGTTGCGGGCGGCGCCGAAGAACTTCTTAGGCGGGTACAGGGCCTGCGCGTCCACGCCGCCGGACAGAATGCGTCCGGACGCCGGCTGAGCGATGTTGTAAGCACGAGCCAGGCGGGTCATGGAATCCAGCAGGACCACCACGTCTTGCCCCAACTCCACCAGGCGCTTGGCGCGCTCGATGGCCAGCTCGGCGACGGTGGTGTGGTCAGTGGCGGGGCGGTCAAAGGTGGAGGAGATCACTTCCCCTTTAACGGTCCGCTGCATGTCGGTCACTTCTTCCGGGCGCTCATCCACCAGGACGACCATCAGGTGCACCTCGGGGTTGTTGGTGGCGATGGCGTTGGCGATCTCCTGCAGGGTGATGGTCTTGCCCGCCTTCGGAGGCGACACGATGAGACCGCGCTGCCCTTTGCCAATGGGCGAGAATAGATCCATCACACGGCCGGTCAGCTTGTTTTGGGTGGTCTCCATGCGCATGCGTTCCTGCGGATAGAGAGGGGTGAGCTTGGAGAATTGCGGTCGGGCCAGGGATTCTTCGATGCCCATCCCGTTGACGGATTCGATGGTCTGCAGGGGGACGAATTTCTGGCGCTTGTTCGGCTTGTCTCCCTCGCGCTGCGGCTTGATGGTGCCTCGGACGGCGTCACCCTTGCGCAGGCCATATTTCTTGACTTGCCCCATGGAGACGTAGACATCGCTGGGACCGGGCAGATAGCCACTGGTGCGCACGAAGGCATAGGAATCGAGGATATCGACGATGCCGGCGACGGGCACCAAGAACTCGGGCTGTTGGTCTTCGGCCTCGTGATTGCGGTTCTTGCGATTGCGACGATTCAGGGGCTGATCATGGTCGGGCCGGTCCATGCGATCGACGCGATCGGAAGAGCGATCCATCCGGTCGGAGCGATTATAGCGGTCGGACCTATCAGTGCGATCACCACGGTCGGTTCGCTCGGAACGGTCACTGTGGTCGTTCCTCTCGTTACGATCACCACGATCATCGCGCCCCCCGCGAGCATTGCGGTCGTTACGGTCTCCGCGGTCGGAGGACCGATCCAAGCGGAGATCATGGTCGGAATACGAACGGGATTCGTGGGGACGCCGTCCGAAATCCGTCTCGTCATCACGAGAGAGGCCGGCATTACGAACGGTCCCTTCGGCTCCGGACCGGTCGGGGATGGCGGCCAGAAGATTGTCCAGATCGGCGTTCAGACGGGCCAGACGGTCGGAACCGTCCCCCTGATCGTCCTGGGAGCGGTCGTCGTTCCGGTTGCGACGGCGACGAGGAGCAGTGTCCAGGTCGTGCGAGGAGCGGTCAGAACGGGAATCCTGCTCGTCGGGAATGGGAAGCTTGATACCCAAGGTATCCAGCAGGTCGCCTTCCGGCTTCTGAGGCTCGTCGCCAAAACGGGAGACGCGCACGCGCGGGATGGTCTCTTCACCCTTCCGGGCACGCCGAACGTTGACGCGACGGCCAGGGCGATGGCTGGAGCTCCGGTTGCCGGAATATTCGGACCGATCCCGGTCAGAATAGTCGAAACGAGCCGCGCGGTCGGTATGTTCGGCCCGCTCGCCACGCTCAGTCCTATCCCCATGGTTGCCATAATCGGCGCGGTCAGAGCGGTCCGACCTGTTCACGCTGGACTCTTCACGGCCGTTAAAATCGTTGGAATGCCGGGACTGTCGAAAATCGTCGTCAGCTCCAGATGAAAAAGTGGCGGCTCTCGCCGAATCGGTGGCGTTCGCCAAGTTAGCGGCGTTCGCCGGGTTCGTGTTCGCTGAATCAGCAGCGGATGAGCCAGCAGCGGCTGAGCCGGCAGAAGCCGAGCCCGCCTTTGCAGACTCGGTTGAAGCAGGCTCGGTTGAAGCAGGCTCGGTTGAAGCCGAGTTGACAGGAGCCGACCCGGCAGTGGCCGCGGAGGAAGATGAAGATGCGGCAGGCGCCGTCATTCCCGTCATATCAGCGCCGGCGGCGGCCAACGCGTCCCTGCGTGCTCCTTCAATCGTGCTGATCAAATCCGCCTTACGCAGGACGGACACGTTCTTGAGCCCCATTTTCTTCGCGGTCTCGCGGAGCTCTGTCAGCTTCATAGTAGAAAGATCTTGGCTTTGTGCCACGGGACTAACCCTTTCATAGTTCGGATAAGTAGACAGAATAAGCCCTTTCAGGGAGTTCTGCCGGAAATATTTGCCGCACCTGACATCGGCGGCAAATTCACGTCCACGAGGGATGAATGATTTCACTATACCCCTTCTCACAGACAGAAAACTCGCGCGTGCCCGTGTCTCGACGCACCGCGAAAACGAAGGTATGATGGGTTTATGATTCATCATCATGCATCAAAGTGGATGTGCCAGGCGACGAAATCGTCCGCCACCCTGCTAGCGATTTGCGCCTTTTTGATCGCCCCCTTGTCCGCGTGCGGATCATCCTCCGCCAACAATCAGACAGGTGGAGAATCGACCAGCTCCCAAACCTCGTCTTCCTCGTCTTCCTCGACGCCCTCGTCCCCCTCAACCGGGGGGAAGGGCTCGTCTTCCCCCCAATCGAAAGGCTCAGAGGGCCAAGGCAAGTCCTCGACCTCCGCACGCCCTTCAAACCCGAAAGGTGGTCATGCGGCCACTGCGGGCGAATGCTCCAGCGACGAGCTGAGCGCCAAACTGACCTTCGGCTCCGGCTCAGGCGCCGGCAGCAGCTACCCCTACCTGGTCCTGACCAACACCGGCTCGCGCTCTTGCACCGTCCGCGGTTACGCCGGGGTCTCCCTGCTGGCCAAAGGCAAGCAAATCGGGGCGGCGGCCACCATGGATTCCTCCGTCTCCCCCACCACCGTCAGGCTCCAGCCGGGTCAGTCCGCCCACGCCGAGCTGCGGATCGTCCACGCCGACCTCTTCGACTCCTCCGCCTGCTCCCCCATCACGGCGGACACGCTGATGGTCTACCCGCCGGATCAGACCAAGGCTTTGACCATCCCCCTCAAAGGTAAGGGATACATCGGCTGCAGCAATCCGAATACGAAAATTCTCACCGTTCGGCCCTTCCAACGGGGAGAAAGATAAGCAGAAAGTTGACAAAGCAGAAAATAAAGGATAGATAAAGTAATAGATAAATAGTAGGCGAAAGTAAGATTAAAAGTTAAAAGTTAAAGATTAAAGATTAAATAAATTAGGACGAGAAAGACCCCGGTTTTATCCGGGGTCTTTCCATATTCGGCCGCTATTTTCGGCTGCTATCGATACCTACAACAGCTCTCAGCCAGTAGACATCCCTAAGTCGATCATAAGACAGCCTCAGCCAATATCAGCTATACGGCAGTTCTCAGACAGCTCTGAGCCAGCCCGCTTTACCGGCGATGAGCGCGGTAGAAGCGGATCAGGGACTGGGTGGAAGCGTCCTGAGCGGCCAGGGCGTTGTCATCCTTGGAGATGGCGGGGGTGATTTCCTTGGCCAGGACCTTGCCCAGCTCCACGCCCCACTGATCGTAGGAATCCAGACCCCAAACAGTGCCTTCCACCAGTGTGATGTGCTCGTAGAGAGCGATCAGCTCACCCAAGGAGAAGGGGGTCAGAGCGTCACCGAAGATGGAGGTGGTGGGACGGTTGCCGGAGAAGACGCGGGCGGGCACGATGGCCTCGGCGGTCCCTTCAGCGCGCACTTCATCGGCGGTCTTGCCGAAGGCCAGAGCACGGGTCTGTGCCAGGTAGTTGGCCAGGAAGAGCTCGTGCACGTCCTGGTCCCCATCCTTAGTGGGGTTGGGGGTGTTGGCGAAAGCGATGAAGTCAGCGGGAATCAGACGGGTGCCTTGGTGAATCAGCTGATAGAAGGCGTGCTGGCCGTTGGTGCCGGGCTCGCCCCAGAAAATCTCGCCGGTCTGATAAGTGACGGGGGTGCCATCCCAGCGCACGGACTTGCCGTTGGACTCCATGGTCAGCTGCTGCAGATAGGCGGGGAAGCGGTGCAGGTACTGATCATAAGGCAGGACGGCGTGGGAGTGGGCGCCGAAGAAGTTCACGTACCACACGTTCATGAGGCCCATGAGAGCCACCACGTTCTGCTCCAGCGGGGTGTTGACGAAGTAGTCGTCAATGGCATGGAAGCCCTGGAGGAACTTCTCGAAGTTCTCCGGCCCGAAGACCACGGCCAGGGAGGTGCCGACGGCGGAATCCACGGAGTAGCGGCCGCCGACCCAGTTCCAGAAGCCGAAGGCGTTGGTGGGGTCGATGCCGAAGGCGGCGACCTTGTCCAAAGCGGTGGAAACGGCCACGAAGTGCTTGCTGATGGCGTCGGCCTTCTGCTCATCGGAGCCGTCGATGGCTCCTCGGGCCTGGAGGGAGTCAAGCAGCCAAGTGCGGGCGCAACGGGCGTTGGTCAAGGTCTCCAGAGTGGTGAAAGTCTTGGAAACGATGATGAAGAGGGTGGTCTCGGGGTTGAGGCCCTTGGTCTTCTCGGCCAGGTCGTTGGGGTCGATGTTGGAGACGTAACGGGCGAAGATGCCGGCGTCTGCGTAAGGCTTGAGGGCTTCGTAGGCCATGTTGGGACCCAGGTCGGAGCCGCCGATGCCGATGTTGACCACGGTCTCGATCCTCTTGCCGGTCACGCCGACCCACTCGCCGGAGCGGACCTTGTTGGCGAAGGCGTAGATTTTGTCCAGAACTTCGCGGACGTCCTTGACCGTGTCCTGACCGTCAACGACGAACTTGCCTTCATCGGAAGCGGGGCGACGCAAGGCGGTGTGGAGCACGGCGCGGTCTTCGGTGTTGTTGATGTGCACGCCATGGTACTGGTCCTGGATGCGCTGCTCCAGGCCGACCTCGTGGCCGAGCTGGGCCAGCAGGCGCATGGTTTCAGCGTTCACCAGGTTCTTGGACAGGTCGAAATGAAGGTCGCCGGCGTCAAAGCTCAGGCTCTGCACACGCTGAGAATCCTGTGCGAACCACTGGCGCAGGTTGATGCCATCCTTCTGCAACTGGTCGAAATGCTTCTGCAAATTGGCCCAAGCCTGGGTCTTCTGTGCATCCACGGGAGGATTGATAGACATTGAGGTCCCTTTCTACAGCCTTGCGCCGTTCGCAAAGCCCTTGTCAAGCGCCGCAGCTTGAACCGCCAGCGCCGTTCGGTTACGCATACTATGGTATCGGCTTGAAAGGACACTGTGTGTCGCCTGGAGAATGGCTAATTCTCGGGGATTTGAACGTTCTTTTTCTTTGATGACGGACGCTGCCCGGCTAGGCTTTTTCGGCGAGTCCGGACGCCTTCTTCACTTTTTGAGCTTGGGATTTTGGCATGACCAACAAGGCGTCTTCGGTGTCGACGATAGCAAAGTCTTCCACGCCAATCAGGGCGATAGTTTTCGCCGACTCTTCACTCGACTTATCCCGAACAAGCAGGTTATTTTTCGAGTCTATTGAGATCAGTTTCACGATCCTCTTGCCGGATTCCAAAATCCGGTTCCCGGCCTCATCGACCGCGGGGATATAGGCGGAAAGGGAGCCGAAATCGCCGATGTCGTTCCAGCCGAAGTCCCCGGGGACCACCGCCACCCCGCCCTCGGCGGAGACCGGTTCGGCGATGGCGTAGTCGAAGGCGATCTTCTCGATCCGCGGCCAGATAGCAGCCACGGTTTCCTCTTGGGCGGGGGTGTCCCAGGCGGCGACGATGGATTGGATCTGTTGGAACATGTCCGGATGCAGGCGCTCCACGTGGTCCAGCAGGACGCCGGCCTTCATGATGAACATGCCGGCGTTCCACAGGTAGCCGCCTTGGGCGAGGTAGCCGGCGGCGGTAGCGGCATCCGGCTTCTCCACGAAGCGCCGGACACGGTAAGCCTGGCCCTCGCCCTGCAAAGACTTGCCCTCCAAGTGGCCCCCCTGGTGGATGTATCCGAATGCGGTGGATGGCCCATCAGGGGTGATGCCGATGGTGGTTACGTAGCCGGCGCGGGCGGCGGCGATGGCCGTGCGCACAACGGGTTCGAAGCGGCCGCGGTCGGAAACGACTTGGTCGGCGGCGAAAGATCCCACGATGATATCTTGCCCATGACGCTTGGCCAGAATCGCCGTCCCTAAGGTGATGGCGGTCATGGAATCCCGTCCGATCGGCTCGGCGAAAATCTGGCTTGGCGCAAGCCCCGGCAGCTGCCTCATGACCGCGTCCACATGCCTCAGGCCTGTGCTGATCGCTAGGTGCTCTGCCCCGCACAAAGGAACCAGCCGATCCACCGTGTCCTGAATCATGGTGCGGCCGCAACCGGTGAGGTCGTAAAGGAACTTGGGCTTGTCTGCCCGGCTCAGAGGCCACAGGCGCGAGCCCACCCCCCCAGCCGGAATCAAGGCATAGAAATCAGGGCAAGGACCGGCATCATGGCGGTCATCGGCATCTTGATCATGGCAATACTCGGCTGAATTTTCAAGGCTTCCCATAGGGTCAGGCTAGCAAATTCCTGGGACCGCTGGATTCTCGTCAGCCGGTTCTCGTTATTCTCGTTTAGCCAAACTTATCTCAATATTTATCCATATTCGCGTATGACCCGCCAGCCAATTATAACAATGACTTTTTCATTCGGAAGGAGTAAAATCAGTCTTAACAGCGCCTCCCCAAGGTTAATAAAATCCTTTTTCCGGGTTTTATCCTGAAATGCGGGGGGCCGTTTTGTATTCTTGCTAAGGAGAGCAATGGCCGCCCCCTCATCGAAGCCTTTTAAGACGATTGATCAATTGACTGATTTGTTGATTGAAGAACGTGGCCTGAATTGTCAGGACTCGAACGCACTTAAAGAGTTCCTGACGAATATGAACTACTATCGATTCTCCGGGTATGCCCGCCATTGGCAGGAGGACCCACGCCACGGAAAAAATAATTTCATGCCTTCTACCAATTTCAACCACATCTGCGAAATTATGCTGAAAGACCACCAACTTCGACATCTGCTTCTCGAACAAATCAGCTATGTGGAAACCGCCACAAAAACGAGGTATGCACATGCTTTAGGGCAATCCTACGGGAACGGAGCGTTCTACCTTAAGCCCGAACTCTATTTCCCAAATACAACTCACGACGGCGAACCGATCAATGTTCCAGGCGGGCTTCTCTCTAACATTCAACGAAGCAATAGCAAGATGATATTGCATTACCGCAGCGATCATCTGGATAATGCCTATGCCGGCTATGAAAAGCTTCCGATTTGGGTCGCGGTTGAAGTCATCAGTCTGGGAAAATTCTCCCGCATGCTCAGCGATTTTAAAGATAACGGACCAGCGAAAGCAGTGACTAGCGGTCTTGGAATCCAGTGGGTCCCTTTCCCGAACACTTTACACTCGATTTCCACTCTGCGAAATCGCTGCGCTCACCATAGTCAACTCTGGCACAGGCCACTTGATATTGCGGCCCCTGTTCCTAAAAAGCTACGGCCGAAACAAATGAAATACAGTAATCAGAGCGTCTTCTCCACCATCATCATGTTGAATGATTATCGCAAACATATTGATGGCGATACATCCGTCTCCAAAGCAATCACGGACTTGATCGGCTCAGATTCCGACTATCAAGAGGGCATTTGCTACCCATCTCCCAAATGATTCATCCGCAAGCCGACGCCGCATAGCCTTACAGTCCACGGCCAAGCGACTTCCGGCAACCGCGCTCAAGTGCGGCCGTCGCCTGAGGAACGCGCAGAAGGCGGAAGAGCCAGGCGCGCGCTTTGTCAATCAGCAGGCAGGCGGCCACGTAGACCAGAGAGAAGCCCAGCGTGACCAGGATGATCAGGATGGTCGGTCGGCTCGCCAGCCACACGAACCGGTCGGACATGCCGACGTTCCACATGTAATCCTGCGTGTTGATCAGATAAACCGCGAAGGCCCCGGGCGCCAGGAACTTGACGATCTTGGTGAGGGTCTTGCTGGGTTTGAACTGGGCGCCGATGATCAGGTACAGCACGGACATGACCAGGATGGTCGGCGAGGTGTAGGAGACAAGCACGTCCTTGGCCACGTCGGTGTCGTACACGCTGAAGGAGAAGCCGGACATGAGCCAGCCCCAGGAGACCAAGGTCATGAGCACGATCCCCAGCAGGGCCAGCGGCGGCTTCACGTAGTCGCTGAATCGATACTTCTTGACGATGGCCCCGATCAGGTAAAGCATGGCCAGCCAGGTGAAGCTATAGCCGCCTTCCAGGTCGAAACGGGTGAAGAAGGTGTCGAAGAGGGAGAAGACGAAGAAAACCACTATCAGAAAGACGGCGGTGGTCCGGCGGTCGCAATGCTCCACGGCCAGGTTCAGCAGGGGCATGACGAAGAAGACCCCGGTGTAGGCGGTGAAGAACCAGTAGACCCCGTTGGAGACCGGGAAAACCCAGCGCAGCACGTCCGCCCCGGTCACTTTGCCGGGGGCGATGACCATATAGACCAGGCAGCAGCCGACCCCGTAGAAGACCACTTCTAGCCAGAGGCTGAGGTAGCTGGAGATTTTGAGGACACGCCGGGGCTGACCGGGCTCCTTGGGCGTCGGTCGGTAGCCCACATATCCGCTGATGAGACCGAAGACGTTGAGGGCCCCGTAGGCCCCGATCTCCATCAGCCAGCTGACCGCGTACTGGAAGGAGCCGGCCGCCGCGTTGTCCAGCACCCCGCCGGCGCCGAGGGTGTGCAGGATCAGCACGTAGAACATGGAGAAGATGCGCATGAAGTCGATCCCGTAGTTGCGCTCGCGCCGAGGGGATGGGGCCACCGCAGCCAGGGCCTTCCCCGCCGCTTTCGTCTGACCGTCCGCCGGTTCATCCACGTGTCTGGCCTTGCGCCAGAGCAGCTTCCCCTCGACCTGCTGATCATCCGGTAGATGTTTGGCTTGTTTCCTCTGCTCCATGGCCTTCTCCTGTATCCTGTTTTACCTTACCCGACCTTGCTTGCCTTATTGCCTCTTACGTCGCCTGCTTTTCTTGGTTTCTTGGTTATTGGCTTATGATGATTCCAGCTTTCAAGCTTTCTTGCGGAGTCTTCTTGGCACCGCCTCTCTTTTCTCCGTGATTTTGATTTCTTCTGTCCCTACCAGTGTACCCGGGGCGCTAACGTGCGTCGAGCAATAAATACATAATTGATATGGGTATAAATCCGCCCCTTTGCTCTCCACAGCCCCGAGGAGTGCAGAAATCAAGATAGGAATTAATAGTGAAAGGCCTCAACTATGAAAGATTCTTGCCCGAAAGTTTCCGTGATAGTTCCTTTCTACAATATCCACGACTGCGTGGAGTATTGTGTAAATAGCCTTCTACGACAGACCTATCCGAGTTGCGAATTTATACTAGTCGATGATGCCTCGACAGATATGACGGGAAAGCTTCTCGACCATTACCAAGATTTAGACCAAAGAATCATCGTTATTCATCAGAAACACGGGGGGCTGTCAACCGCACGAAATACCGGCATCGCCAGCTCAACTGGTAAGTATGTCGCTTTCGTAGATGGCGATGACGTAGTCTCGCCCTACTACATCGCATCTATGGTAGCCGCCGCCAAACAGAACCCTGGTTCAATGGCAATCGCAAAAATTCAAAATGAAAGTTTCAAGAAGGCTGTGGCCCATGACATCAAATGGGAAAAACCGTCTCACAACCGCATGATCTCCCAAGAACAGATGATTCACGACACACTTTACAATCGCATACCCGAGTGTGCTTGTGGCAAGCTATTCTTACGGTCGGATCTTACAGACGATTTTTTCCCAATCGGAAAAGTGTATGAAGACTTGGCTACGATAGGCAAAATTCTTTCCAGCTGCCGTAGTTTCGTTCTAATTTCCGAGCCTACATACGGCTATGTTCAGCGGACTGGCTCAATAGTGCATAGACGCCATGCAAAACTGACACAAGCAAATGATTATATCGATGCCATCAACTCTCTGACTAGATGGGCTTATTCACAGCCACGACCGCTGAAGGCCGCTATCCTGTACCGTACAGTTCTCTCCTATGTACGATTGCATTCAGTGGTAGTAACCATCATTGATCAGCCGCTTCAAGCCCGGAAGATTGACTCACGAATCATTAAATATGTAAGACGGCATTACGGAAAACTTCTAATGGATTCGGACTGCCCGTTATCCTCAAAAATTCGATTTCTCATCTTCGCCTTATGCCCAAAGCTACACGACTGCTTGTTGCGGCTCGTCAGCAGAAAATAAGCTCTACCACGATTTTCCATTCAAAAAACCGCAGAAAGCATATATTCATCTTTGAGCGCCGATTCGTTGCTTTTACATGTCAGGAATTTGTTGGATTCGCTTCATCTGTCTCGGAAGGCTCCTCATATATAATGTACTGTTATGAGCAACGTAAGAACCCTGATCCAACCTGCGAAGAATAGGACAAGCAACCTTCTCTCAGCGGACGAGATAAAGAAAGAAGAGCTTAACATCCTTCTTGCTTTCAAGGAACTCTGCAGCAGTCTGAATTTGAAATACACGCTCATCGGCGGTACTCTGCTTGGCGCAATCCGTCATCAGGGATTCATCCCCTGGGACGATGACATCGACGTTGGAATGCCACGATATGACTACATGAAAATGATCGATTTCATCCACCACAACCATTCACTCAAAAGGCTCGAGTTGGAAGATATCTATCTGGTCCCCCTCGAGGAATCGACCTTCGTTAAACTCGTCTCGACAAAAGTGCATGTTCAAGAACGTTTTAATCAAAATCCAGGGCATCTATGGATCGACATCATGCCTATCGATGGCTTGCCCGATTCAGCTGCAGCAACCCAAAAGCTTTACCGTCGCGTGACCTTTTACCGTAAAATTCTTAGCATGTCCTATGCAAATCCTCACGAGGGGACAACTTTCCTACGAAAAATCGTCAAACGCTGTTTCCAGTCAATAGATAGGAATCATTGGCTGGGGAAAAAGGCCATGCACAAAATCAATCGGATCGCCAAGGAAAACCCATA
The DNA here is from genome assembly GCF_001042675.1 of Parascardovia denticolens DSM 10105 = JCM 12538. Classification (NCBI taxonomy): domain Bacteria; kingdom Bacillati; phylum Actinomycetota; class Actinomycetes; order Bifidobacteriales; family Bifidobacteriaceae; genus Parascardovia; species Parascardovia denticolens. The sequence goes on along the minus strand of NZ_AP012333.1, from coordinate 256,116 downwards.
TGGATCCACGGGGTATGTCGGTGCCCTCACCAACGGACTCTACGGGGCTGGCGAACGCATGCCCATCAAGGGGTATGAAGACACGGTTGAAGTGACCTTCGAAGGCGAACGATTCAAAGCCATGTCTTGCTGGGATAGCTATCTGACCGGCATATACGGCGATTACATGACTTTGCCACCTGTGGAAAAGAGGGTGAATCATCAAATGAAAGCATGGCGGGAGTAAGCGAAAGCCCAGTCAAGACTAAACATGCGTGTAAGCTCTATAAAAAAGAAGGAATTCAGGCAGGGTCTGTCCAGCGGAGGTTTTAAATGGCGAACATCGCGGTACTCATCGCAGGCGGTTCAGGCTCCCGCATGGGCCAGGACCTGCCCAAGCAATTCATCAACGTCTTCGACAAACCCGTCATCGTCTATACTTTGGAAAGCTTCCAGCGGCACCCCGAAATCGATAAAATCGTCGTGGTCTGCATCAAAGGTTGGGAAGAGGTCACCCGCGCCTACGCCAAGCAGTTCAACATCGACAAGCTGATCACAATCGTCCCCGGAGGCGAGTCCGGCCAAGAATCCATCCGCAACGGAGTCTATAGCCTAGAAGGCATCGCCCAACCGGACGACCTGGTGGTCATCCATGACGGCGTGCGCCCTTTGGTCGATTCCGCCATCCTTTCCGACGTATTGCGCATCGCCCGTCAACATGGCAACGCCGTGACCTCCCTGCCTTACAACGAGCAAATCTTCTTCGTGGATCCGGAAGACCCTTCCACCACCACCGAATACATTCCGCGTGAAAAGCTCCGTCGCGTCTCCACCCCGCAGGCTTACCGTTTCGACCTCCTGGATTCCAAATATCATGAAGCTTTCGAGAAGAAGATCGGTATCGACGGGTCCAACTACACCAACACCATGATGGTCCAGCTGGGGGTCCGCCTTTACTTCGCCGCCGGCTCGGAGAAGAACATCAAGCTCACGACCAAAGACAATCTGGAGATGTTCAAGGCTTACCTGCGTCAGGATGAAGACACCTGGCTCAAGTAGGCTCAAGCCAGGTGGCAGTAAACTAGGACATGTTCGGATACGCCAACACACTTAGACACGCTAGGACACACTCGGACGGATGGAAGGCATCATGCACAGGTTGGAAAACAAGCTCTATCAGGAAGACTTGGAAACGGTCGCGAAATCGCTCAGCATCGACTGGGTTTCGTTCAAAGGGGCGACGATCGCCATTTCCGGCGCGACCGGCATGATTGGCACTTTCCTGGTTGACCTCCTCATGCATAAAACAGCCAAGGACGAGGCCGGCATCCGCGTGATCGCCATGGGCCGCGACGAAGAGAAGGCACACAAGCGGCTCCCTTACTTTGATGACCCGCATTTCTCCTTTGACCAGGTGGACGTAAGCCTCCCCGGAAGCCGTCCTTCACACCCGGCCGACGTGGTCATCCACCTGGCCAGCACCACCCACCCCCGTGCCTACGCCACCGACCCCATCGGAACAGTGACCTCGAATATCCAAGGCCTCATGAACCTCTTGGATTACGCCTGCATGGGCGAGACGCCGGCCAAGTTCGTCTTCGCCTCCTCGGTGGAAGTCTACGGGCAGAACCGCGAAGACACCGAAAAATTCAGCGAAGACTACTGCGGATACATCAACAGCAACACCCTGCGCGCCGGCTACCCCGAGTCCAAACGCTGCGGGGAGGCCTTGTGCCAGGCCTTTCTGGCCCAAAAGCACGTCCCCGTCTTCATCCCCCGTCTGCCGCGCACTTATGGCCCCACCATGCTCTCTTCGGATTCCAAAGCCCTCTCCCAATTCATCAAGAAAGGTCTGGCCCACGAAGACATAGTCCTCAAGAGCGAAGGGACCCAGGAATATTCCTATCTCTACGTGGCGGATACGGTGGAGGGCCTGCTGACGGCGCTGACGCGAGGGGAAGCTGGACAAGCCTACAACGTGGCCGACGCCCAATCCGACGTGATGTTGAAAGACCTGGCCAGCGCGATCGCCGCAGCCAGCGGCCAGCAGGTGATTTTCAAGCTGCCGGACGCCATTGAAGCGGCGGGTTACTCCACAGCCACCAAGGCCATGATGGACGGGTCCAGATTGCGGTCCCTGGGCTGGGAAGCGCATTATTCCATCGCCGACGGGCTCCGCCGGACCTTGGAGATACTGGGCGATGACGCCGATTCCGGGGAGGCGGTCCGATGACGGCAACCACCTCAGACCACCCTCTCGTCTCCATCATCACTCCTGTTTACAATACCCCCAAAGAGCTTTTCCTGGCATGCAAAAACAGCGTTCTGAACCAGACCCTGACCGATTTTGAATGGCTCCTCCTTGACGACGGGAGTGACGATGACACGGTCGCCATGCTCGACGAAGCAGGGCATGAGGATCCCCGTATACATGTTTATCATCTGCCCCGTGGAGGGGTCTCCAAGGCTCGGAATTTCGGATTGGATACCTGTAGAGGGCGGTACATCACTTTTGTTGACGCTGATGACACCGTTGAACCGATTTTCTTGGAACATGCGTCCCAAGCATTGCGGGGCAATAACGCGGATATCGCGATTGGACGTTTGGCGCATTCTAGTTTGGGAGAGTCAAAGCCGCAGCTACCTTCTAACCTGGTTTCGCGTGAAAAGGCATTATCAGGGTCTGAACTTAGTTCCTTCTTACGATTTACAATCTCTGGAACCCCTCTAAAAGGCCATACCCGATCAGACTATTTCGGCATTCGCCCACATCCAATAGCTCCAAGACTATATTCGAGCAACCTTATCAAGGATGAAAGGTTCTCTGAAAAAATGTCATTAGCCGAAGATGGTTTATTCGGAAGTATTACAATTCAAAATGCACACACTGTGGTCATTGTTGATGAAGTTTGGTATTGGTATATACAATCGGCGGGCTCGACAACGAAGCATCTTGACCTTCGCAATGTAATACATCAATTTGAGAGTTTCAACATTTATTGCGAATCAGGAGAAAGATTCGGTTGGGATGCCTCTGATCTAGGAATGCGCATGTATTCAGAACTGAATTATCGTTGGGGCAATAATTCGCTGAAGTTGAGTAATTGCTTTCTGCGCAACTGCCTAAGCGCAATTTTTCGGATTAAATCATTCCGACTCCTCCGTAGAATTCGCTTATCTGAATATAACCTTTCGGCACGAGGGTTCCTAGTATGCCTCGCTGCGAAATACCAGAATGCTACTCTATTAACACTGATATTCAAAGTTTCCTCAAAAATTCACTCCCAAAAATCTCATGCTGGCCTGGCAGGTGTATGATGTCGCAAATCCGCAGATTTCTAGACCTACAAATTCCCAGTACTCAAAATCATCTTGTGAAACAACTTGGGGAAGCCTTGTTTTTAATCGCTTTCTTTGTCTTCACTTTTAATTCTTGGCTTGGTTTAACTGGTAATAAAACACTCCTTTTTCTCGATCTTAATCACTTTAAAAAAATCTGCTACGGCATCGTTCTCATTTGCCTTTGTACAAAAGCTGTATTACAGAAATATAAAGTAAAACATTTATTGCTGCTCGGGTTGGCGGGAGGCTTGCTCGCCATTTCTTCACGATATTCCTCATCAAAAACTTTAGTATGGATTTTCTTATTCATTTTGACTGCCCAGGGCCTGTCTCTAATCTCTTTAGCCTTTATTTTGATAGTTTCCCTCATTCTAATTGGAATCCTAACTTTTGGAAGATATGCTTCGGGTACGATTTCAGATTTTATTTTGAATGCCTCTGGATCGCGAGGAATCCGTCACTCTATGGGGTTCACACACCCAAATACACTTGCGATTTATCTGTTCACTATTTGCCTTGTATGCTTGACACTAAAACGTTGGGCAGTACGATGGTTTGACGCTATAACCTGTCTGATTCTTGCTCTGTTTACGTATCGCATCACCGGTTCTCGCACATCTACAATATGTTTTTTTGTGATAATACTTGTCATTTTTTATTTACTGGTTATTCAGCCTAAGCTAAAACCCAACTTCAAAGTGAGGTTCGAGAAAACCATTACATCCCTAATCGCAGCTTTATCGCTGGCAATTGCTTTCTTTAGCATTATTGCACTATTCTTGTTTAATCCTAAGATACGATTTTGGTCTATAACCGATTCTCTTTCTTCGGGTCGATTCCATCTCATGCATAGCTACTATGAAAAATACGGGCTGACCCTCCTAGGAAACAATTATAGCAAAGCGCCGGCTCAATCATACTCATTACATGGGGAACCAATACGGTTTGTAGTAGATAATTTGTTCGCCAGATTAATTCTCCAAAATGGAATTCTCATAGGTTCAGCTGGGATCGCTATACTTTTATACTGCGAGTGGAAGCTATTGAAGGCACCAAAGACAATCTTCATTTCATACTCGCTTTTCATAATCATTGGTCTTATGGAAGCCCTCTGTTTATGGCTCTATGTCGACTTCTTTGTACTAGCGATAGCGTCAATAATTTACTCGCAAAACCCGGATTATTTAAATTCAACTAATTCTATACTAGAACGAGTATGGTTATATCGATTTTTAACTGGAAGACCGTACAGACAGCACGGGCGCCACCACCCTCCCATCAAAACTCATTTTCCAAGAAATTTTAACCATCGTCAAGAAAACAACTTATTCCACCCAGCTCATGCTTCTAAGAATTGATTTTCGCAGGAGTGAATTCGCATCGTTGAATTCGTACTTGCTGCCTATTATGATAACCACTTCCTGTAGTTGCAGCAATAGAAAAATACCATTTCGAAGAGCGACCAATCCACTCTTTAACATTCTTCTCCCAAACAACTCCAGCGTAGCGAATGGTCATCATCTTTGTCTCACCGTTGTAAATTAGAGAGAAATCTCGAAATTCATTGTGATCTGGTGGGGGGATTTCCTGCGGTAAAGGATTTGAAAATAGGACTTGCGAAAAGCCTTTCGGAACCTGCGAATCGTTTTCCCCCCGCGAGTTCACGCCTTGCGTATTGATAAAAGCGCCGAAAGATTTTGCAACGAATTGTGGAGGGTCAGCAGAGTACTGCATTCCTTTTTTTGCGCCCTTTTCTGCATCGCTTTGGCTATTATAATATGTATCTAATTTGAATCCAAAGGCGTCCTTGATACCTCCGATGGCAAGACTGCCACCAGAATGTCCAAACTCCCAGGCTGAGCCCGAATGGAAGAAAAAGGCTATACCATCGCTTCCAAACTTCTGAGAATCTTTATTACCAAGATTGACGGAGAGAGTAATACTGAAATCTCGGTCTAGATTAATTGGACTTTTTAAAGCGATTGCGCCTTGCTGCCAATCCGTATCTTTTGTGAATGTCTGAACACCGGTTTTAGGATTAAATTGATTTATTGCTGTCCCCATTGAACCGAAAGCAGTTGAGTAATTTGAAGTAGTCACTGTTAAAGGACCGTTCAATACTCTGTTCGAGACAATGATCAATGTCCATGTGAGAAAAATAACCATGAAAACTTCAAGAATAACTATACTTTTTTTCGATAATCTGCCCTGGAAAGGCAGAAACTCGTACTGAAAACCTTCCTGATTGTGGAAAGTCACTTCACCAATGGAATCATACCCTGCTTCACCCAGAATATGTGAGCCAGAGAACCTCTTCGCATGCTTTGGTACAACCGGCTGCCCGAAAAAATGATTCACCATGCGGTAGTCCTCCTCGAAAGCGAAACAAGGCACCTTCCTTTTTCCTGAATAGCATAACTCGACCAGAAAACCAACGCATAATGCTGTTCGTATTCAATTAATATTTTAGAGTATACTATCTTTTACATGGGGGCTTTAACTACCTTCGAATTTGACGAGAATGGATGGCTGAGCAGTGAATAAACGCAAAGCAGGCGCTATCATGTCGTACGCTTATTCAGCGGCGCAGGTTATCGTCAATCTGATTTACGTCCCCCTGCTCCTTGGAGGAATCGGGAAGGCCGAATACGGCCTCTTCCAGATGATCGGATCGGTCATCGCCTATCTTAACGTCATCAACTCGACTCTCTCCGCTGGGGCGACCCGCTATTACAGCAAGTATTACGTTCTGGGCGACAAAGACGGTATGTCCAACACCTTGGGGATTCTGAAAAGGATTTACCGCTGGGCCAATTTCATTCTCTCCGCGGCCGCGGTGATTCTCACGGTGACCGTCCGCCTGGTCTACGCAAAGTCTTTCACTCCTTGGGAGCTTACCGAAAGCTGCCTCCTGATCGCCGTCCTGGCGGTCAATCTGATTGTGACCATGAACAACACGATCAGCATCGCGGTCATCACTTCCCATGAGGAGTTCGTCTTCCTGCGCGCGACCATGCTGGCGACGACGGTCCTGCAGCCTTTGTTGGTCTTGGTAGCCATCAAATTCTTCCCTTACGCCCTTACCGTCAGCATCACCCAGCTCATCGCCAATACCATCTGCCGCACAATCCAACATGTATATGCGGAACGCAAGCTTGGCATGGATTCCAAGCTCCGTTGGCTCGATAAAGACTTGGAGAAAGGCCTCCTCGCCTTTTCGGGGGCCATCATCCTCGCCGCCGTCGCCGACCAGATCTTTTGGAAGACCGACCAGCTCATCCTCGGTTTCATGTATGGGACGGGCGTGGTCGCCGTATATTCGGTCGGCTCCCAGGTCGTCAACGCCTACCTTCCTTTGGGGACGGCCGTCTCCTCCGTTTTCCTGCCCAAAGTGTCCCAGCTCTGGCATAAGGATCATGACATTCACGCCATTTCGGAGCTGTTCACGCGAGTGAGCCGGGTCGCCCTTTACCCCCTGCTGATCGTTCTTACCGGCTTCATAGTTTTTGGGCAGACCTTTATCCGTTTATGGGCTGGCCCCGGCTACCAGGATGCATATTGGGTCGCGGTGATCGAGCTCGTGCCCTTCACCATCGATCTCGCACAAAACATCGGACTGACAATTCTCCAGGTATTGAACAAATACGGATTCCGAGCCGAAATGTACATCGTCTCCGCCGTCTTGAACATTTTCCTGACCATCATCCTGGCGGCCCGTTTCGGCAGCGTGGGGGCGGCGATCTCCTCCGGAATCGCTATGTTCATCAGCAGCGGTCTGATCCTCAACTGGTATTACGCGGCTAGGATTCGACTCGATATGAAAGCCTACTGGGCAAGTATCGCCCGGCAAACCTTCCCCTTCATCATCCTCTGCGCGGCAGCGACTTGGGGATGGAACGCTTTGAGTTTCCCAGCGCGATGGGGGACCCTGCTTCTAGGCATCATCCTCTATACCTTGGCCTTCCTGATCGTTGCCTACCTCGTCAGCGCAAACTCGTATGAACGTGGACTGGTACGCAGGGCCGTCGGGAGGCTTTCTCGCGGAAAGGCTATAAGCAGGAAGCAGCACGGCAAACATGCATGAGTAAATGCACAACAAATAAATGCAAAGGCCAGGCCCGCGCAGCTCAGGGGCTCACACAAAACACAACGCACATCTTGACCCACAAAAAAGCAAGCGACTCTTTATCGAAAGTCGCCTGAGAAAAGAGGCGCTAAAATCCCGTGCTCTCATCTCCTACTGGACGGATTTCACGGCTGAGACCACGTCGCTATTCACTTCACGAATACGGGGGTCTGCGTTCATCTGGTCCAAGGTCATCCACACGCACTCGCGGGAGCCAATGGAAAACGTGTCCTTTTTCCATGTATCCGGAAGCTTTGCCAAGGTGGCTTGGTAAATGTTATAAACGTAATAGCGTTCTTGGCCATTATGCTCAGTTGACGGTTTACGACTTTCATGACTGGTCTTGAACACAAGGCGTATCGAGTTCAGGGGAACACCATACTCCTTGCTGAACCATTCCCGCACATGCTTTTGATCGGCATCAGAATGTTCTTGCGTTCTAACGTTAGGGAAGAAATCGCAATCCCAACCCGTATCTTTATAAAGCAAATACCTGCTAGGAGAGCTGCCATCAGTGAGGGCAATAATCGAACTCCTTCGTTCAGTCCTGTCCAGATTCATGATATCTCCCATCAGACGATTGCTATCATATGGCTTGAACACGGTTATTACAAGATCGCGTAGGCATCCCACTATCAGTATAACCCAAAATTCAGCGCAGGGACTCGCCCAAGAAGGCGCCAACAAACCCCTACCTGATCCACGGCTTGACGGTCTTGTTCCAGGAGGATTCCCCAACAAGCACGCGGGAAAGCGGGGTCTTCAGGACGTTCCGGTCGGTAATCTGCGCATTGGTCAGCACGCCCCCATCAAGGCCGAAAGTAATCATGCCCCGCTGGGTGAGAAAGTGCTGCGTGCGCGTGGTGCTCTGACCGTAAGGATAGGCGAAATAGATGGTCTCCTTGCCCAGCTCTGCGCGCAAGGATTTCTGGAAGGAACGGTAATCCTGAGTGAACGGCTCATACATGTCCGGCCAGGTGAGCGCCGACCGGTTGTTGATCTGGTAATGCATGTCGTGGGTATGGGCGCCGACGCTGACCAAGGGGTCGCGGCTCAACTGCTTGATCTCGCTCCAGGTGGCCATCTTGCTGCCTTTGTCGTACTCGCCGGTGATGGCGGACACGATGAAGACGCTGAACGGCATCTTGAGCTTCTTGAGCAGGGGGTAAGCGTTGTCGTAGACCGTCTGATCGAAGTCGTCGAAGGTGATGACCGCATACTGCCTGTTCACCTTCTTGCCTTTACGCAGCATGGCGGTCATCCGCTCCAGGGTGATCACCTGGATCTTGTGCTCGCGTAGGTAATTCATCTGGCTCTCGAAATCCGAGTAGCTCAGGGCGTAATCATGCAGCTGCCTGTTGTTGGACAGGGCCTTGGAGACAGTGGTGGCAGCGGTGTCGCGCAGGATCCGGTGATAACAGAGGATCATGATCCCGTTCGTCCCGCGCTCGCTTCGCGGCAGGGACCCCGACGTGAGTTCCTGGCGAACCTTCTCCTCCCCTCTGGCGCGCGCGTAGGCGGTGACGAGAGCGAGGACCAAGGCCAGGACCAGAACGACCGCCGTGAAAATGTGCCAGGACCTCTCCCGGGCCTTCATGCGGCGGGTGCGGCGGTCTTCGATCTTGGCGTTCCGTGGGGACTCTTGCGGGGAACCGCTTAAGGACTCACTTGGGGACTCAGGCATTCCGGCCTCCTTCTTGCGCATCGCGGGCGGCCGACTTCGCCTGGCTCGCCTTGATAATCTGCTTGATCTGAACGAACATCATCCGCACAAAACCGATCACGCAAACAACCAGGATGATCCACAGGACCGTCTCGAAAGTGGAAGAGAACAGGTCCGGATCGCAGTTGAAAAGGGTATAGAGACTGACCAGGCGCTCGTCGCCGCCGCCCGCGAGGAAGAAGACGAAGATGGCGATGAGGATGAGCTGGATGACGTTGATGGTCACCACGAAGAGGATGGCCCCGGCCCGGTTCCCGATCCGCTCCCACTTCTCCCGTCTCTCTTTCGCCTGAGCCGCCGCCGATTCGTCAACGCGGGCACCGAGTGGAGCGTCTAGGGGAGCACTCATGGAGGAATCCGCGGAAGCATCCATAGGGGCGTCTACGGAAGCGTCGGGAGAAGCGTCTACGGAAGTGTCAGGAGAAGTACCAGCAGAAGTGTCAACCGAGGAATCAACCGGAGTATCAGCAGAAATCTCGCTAGGAATATCGGTAGGCATCACATCCGGCGCCGTGCTAGGCATCGTGTCATTCATCATGTCGGTCATCGCCCCTCTTCGAAATCCGCTCCGAGACTTTCGAAAAATACCACTTCCATGGCCTTACGTGTCTTAACCGTACTCAACCCCCTCATTCGATGGCCCCCCGGTCCGAGTCCCCCCAAGCCGCAAACTTCACATAATCGAACATGTGATACATGGCGACCATGGTGACGACGATGGTATAGAGCCAGTAAAGGTAGAAATATATGGGCAGGAGCAGGATGGACCCCCGCGGGAAAACGATCTCTTTAGTCTTTATGTTGACTATGCGGGCCATCAGGTAACAGACCACGGTGGAGATGAAGTAGAGCATGAGCACGCTCATACGCAGTTCCAGATTATGGGAGAAGAAGAGGTCCGCCACCATGCGCAGGAGGGAGTAGGCCATGAGGACGATCCAGACGTAGGAAAGCATGGCGTCCAGAGCGACCATATGCGCCCCCAGAGTGAGGCGGTTGAAATAGCCGAAGCGCTTGCGGGAGACCTCCACCCCGCCCCGGGACCAGCGGACGCGCTGCTTGACAAAGCCGGAGACCGTCTCGGGAACATAGATGTTGCACAAGGCCCGCGGCTCGTACCCGCAGGTGTAGCCTTCGCGGTAAAGGCGCCAGGTGATGTCGATGTCTTCAGTGAGGGCGGACGGGTCCCAGCCTCCCACCTTGCGCAAGGCGGAGCGGCGGAACATGGTCAACACGCCGGAGACGGTGAGGACGTGGTCGAAGAAGAAGTATTGGGCGCGCTTGATGAAATCGATGCTCATGGCGTATTCCAGCCACTGCAGTTTGGCGATGATCTTCTGGGTGTTGAGCACGCTGGGGCGGCCGGTGACGGCTCCGGACTCGGGGTGGCGCTCCATGAAGTCGACCAGGTAGCCGATGGCTTGCGGGTGGAAGTCGCCGTCCGCGTCCACGCAGAGCACGTACTTGGCCCGGCTCTCTTCGACCGCCGTGTTCAGCTCTTTGGCCTTGCCCAGGTTCTTGGGGGAGGCGATGGCGGTGATGTTGGGGTAGGTGGCTTCCAGCTCCCGCATGACGGACAGGGTGTCGTCCGTGGATTTGTCGTCGATGAGGACGATGCGGTAATTGGGGTAAACCGAGCGTTCGAGCGAATCCACGGCCGACCGCAGGACCAGCTCTTCGTTGTAGCAGCTCATGACCACGTCCACCGTGGGCATGTCCGTGGCGGACCGGCAGGACGGCGTGGGCGCGAGCACCTGCCCGCTGATCGCCGGGACTGCAAGTTGGGCCGCTGTGGGCTGGTCCGCTAAAGACTGTGCTGCTACGGATTGGGGCAGCTCAGTGGCCTGAGTGGAGGCGGATTGGGCCTCCACCTGCCGCCCCCCGGCAGACTGATCCGTTTTTTTGTAGGCTGAGCCCTCATACCCGGTCCGCGCTCCACGGGCGGCCCAGTTGTAGAAAATCGTGCCGATAAACCAAATAACCGACATGACGATAGGATAGTAAACTTCGAAGTTCCCTAACAGAATGAACCTCCATCCTCGGCCTTGACTCCTTAAACAGATTAACCTCAGAGCCTGACCTTCTTGGTCCTGTTCCCCCGGACTTTTCCCTCGGGAAAATTCGGACCGCGCTGAACCCATCTGCGGATATACCAATTTGACATATCTCTTTGACACATCAATCATACCCTCTGAGCATGGCCAGCGATCAGAGGGAGCCATCGACCATGGCGGACAACCACTTCCTGCGGATGATCGGTCTTTGCGGAGAATCAGCCTCTGTGAATAATCAGTACTTGCGAATAATCAGCAGCCGTGATAAATCATCTTTCCCCCCCACTCCCCATCAAGCCAGAAATCATTTTTATAGCGAAGTTTTGGTATATTTCCATAGCTTATGGTTGGATACAAACAATACGACCAGGCATCAAGACGAACATGGACTGGTTGCGGCTACGGAACCGACCCGGAATGGGTGAGGTATGAGCGAGATGGGTGGACGGTATGAACGAGGATGATTCCACAGAGGACCCTGCCGACGAGCGGTCAATACAGACGGACTCCCTGCAAAGGCACATGACCGTCCGGCACCTGACCATGATCTCCATCGGTGGGGTCATCGGGACCGGGCTTTTCCTCAGCTCCGGCTACACCATCAAAGAAGCGGGACCTTTCGGGGCCGTGCTCGCCTATGCTGTGGGATCCATCCTGATTTACTGCATCATGCTCTGCCTGGGCCAACTGTCCGTGGCCATGCCCTACGCCGGGTCCTTCCACTTGTACGCGAAGAAATTCATCGGCCCTGGGACCGCCTTCACCGTGGCGGTCCTCTACTGGCTGAATTGGATCATGGCCCTAGCCTCCGAGTTCACCGCCGCCGGGATCATCATGCGGCACTGGTTTCCCCGAAGCCCGACGGCCTTGTGGAGCGCGCTCTTCATCGGTCTGGTCCTCGGCCTGAACATCCTGTCCGTAAGGATTTATGGCGAGGCGGAGTTCTGGTTCGCCAGCGTCAAAGTGGTCACCATCGTGATCTTCATCCTGGTCGGTCTGGCGGCGATTGTGGGGGTCCTCCCCCTTCACGCGGGTGGCGTTGGAGCCGGAGAGGCTGGGGGCAGTACCGGCGTCGGCCACGCTACCGGCCTGATCAATTTCACCAAAGACGGGCTCTTCCTCACCGGAATCGCCCCCGTTTTCTCCACCTTGCTGACCGTCATCTTCGCCTTTTCCGGAACCGAAGTGGTGGGTGTGGCCGCCGGCGAGACCAAAGACCCAGGGAAAGCCATCCCCCGCGCCATCCATAGCACCGTTTTCCGCCTGACCGTCTTCTTCATCGGATCCATCGCCGTCATGGCCGCCCTCATCCCTTGGAAGAGGGTCGGAGTGGGCACCAGCCCCTTCGTCCTGGTCTTCGAAAGCATCGGCCTGCCTTTCGCCGGGGACGTCATGAATTTCGTCGTCCTCACCGCCCTCATCTCCCCCGCCAATTCCGGGCTCTACGTCTGCTCGCGGATGGTCTGGTCCCTGGCGCGCGAAGGCACCCTCCCCCGCTGGCCAAGACCAACTTCCACGGAGTGCCGGTCTGGGCCGTGCTCATCAGCATCGCCGGCAGCCTGCTGGCCCTCCTGTCCAGCGTTTACGCCGCCTCCACCGTCTATCTGGCCCTCGTCTCCATCTCCGGCCTGGCCACCATCCTCGTGTGGATCTCCATCGCCGTGTGCCAAATCCTCTTCCGCCGGCGTCTGATCGCAAGCGGGAAAGACCCCTCCGATTCCTCCGCCCTCGCCTACCGCACGGCCGGATACCCCTTCACTCCCCTACTGGCCATCCTCATGTGCCTGGGAGCCTTGGTCCTGGTCGCCCTTGACCCTTCGCAAAGGCCGGCCCTGCTTGCAATGATCCCCTTTATAGCCGCCTGCTACGCGATCTACTACCGCAAAGAGATCCTTCTCTTCCTGCGGCGGAGGCTACGGCGCTGAAAAGCTGAGGCTGAAGAGCTGAGGGACTGAAAGAAGGACTAGAGGGAACGGACACAAGCTAAGGCGTGCGTATGCATTGTTATGCATAAGGAAAAAGAAACCGAAACGAATTGAAGCCAACCGACCATTACGATCAGTTGGCTTCTATCATTCGCCATCCGTGCAAGCGGGTGGTCAATCACCTGTCATGCGGTTGATCACCCGCCGGTTGTCACTGGGTGGCGACCAGGTGTCACTTACTTGTTCTCTGGCCTCTGCTTGCGGCGGAAAGCCAGGGCGACACCGGCCAGAACCAGCACGGCCAAAGCGACGCCGGCCAGAGGCAGGATACTGACGCCGGTCCGGGCCAGTTCCTTCTTGGGAGCGGGCTTGACGGCCGCAGGCTTCACGCGGGGAGCGGGCTTGGGGGCCGGCTTCGGAGAGGCGGGCTTGGCCGGCTGAGAAGGCTGGGAAGGCTTCGGAGCGGGGGTCACCGGGGTTGGAGCTGGCTTCGGAGCAGTATCCAGATGGTAACGGGCGGCCAGGGGCGAGGGAGCCTGGTTGAAGGCCACGGTCCGCACGCCAGCGGCTGCGCCGAAGGTGGAGAAGAGAACGTCACTGGTGGCTCCAGCGGCAGCGGATGGATGAGGCTCCATGTAGAAGGTCAGATCCATCTGGGAACCGATGCCGGCGACGAAGACGGTGCCGGTGGGAGCGCCGTCCAAGGCGTAGCTTTCCAGGCCGGTCGTGTCATAGTAATAACCGCCGGCGGCGTCCAAAGCCAAGCCGCTGTTCGGCGGCTGAATCATGTTGATCTTGTTGCCGGGGAAAGTCATCTTCTCGCCCTGACGATGGTCGATGTCGGAAACGACGGTGCCCAAAACCACCTTGACCGGGTTGGACTGGGCGTCCAGGAACTCGATCTTCAGCGACACGCTGTTGGCGCCAGAGTAATCGAAAGCGATGGAGGACGGAGCGGAATCATGACCGTAACCGACGTAGAAGGTCACGTCCCCATTGGGCGAAATTCGGTTGATGTTGGTGACCGTGTAACGAACCTGCAGCTTCTGCCCGTCGGAAGTCTGTGCGGCGTTGCTGAAAGTGAACTGGTCGCCTTCCTTCAAGGACTTGACCTTGTAGAGGGGCTTGATGTCGCGCCAATCCTCGGTGGACGGTTCAAGCTGGGCGTTGGAGGTGACCTGGGTGTCCTTGGTGTAGCCGACGCTGGACAGCACCTTGACCGAGGGGTCGGTACCGGCGTAGACCACGCTCATGTTCTTGTAGAAGTCCTTGCCCTTGGCGGCGTTGTTGAAGGAACCGGTCACGTAAAGACTGTTGGCGTCATCGGAGGCCATGGCGGATTTCTTGATCTGGTCGATCTGCGCCTGACGGGAGCTCTTGCTGTCGTTGTAAGCCTTCATGTTGGCTTCCTGCTTGGCGGTGACGTCGTTGAGCTGCTTGATCTGCTGGGCGTAATCGTCGGAGACCTCGGCCTGGGACTGCTTCTGCTGCTGCGGGTCCTCGGTCACAGTGACGCCGGCCTTCTTGGCGCGGGCGACCGCCTGAAGGAGCTGATCCTCAGTGGTCTGGTTGCCGGCGGCCTGCTGGGAAGGCTGTGCGGACTGAGACGCCTGAGCGGACTGGGAATTCGCCGGGGCGGCCGAGGCGAACTGCGCGGGCATGGTCGCGAAAGCGAAGGAGGCCGCCGCGGCTGCGGCGATGACAGCGACGAGCTTCTTGCTCATATTCCGCTTCTGCGAGCGCTTCTTGAGATGGGCCGAGGCCAGGTTTTCATCCTGAGCCGATGGCTGGGCCGAAGAGAGGAATCCGTCCTTATACTTCAATTTTCCTCCTTTGTTTGAACCGACTTCTTGTCTGCAAGAACTCCGTTCATCATCCCGTCGCGCCACGTTATCCATATCCCGTATCCCGTTGTGACCACGAGGTAAAGTCCCGGAGTTCAGAGCCGACCGTCCGGACACGACATTGGAAATCATTCAAATGATATAGATTTATCTTCTCATTTGTCGTCATTCGTTATCATTTGATTATCATTCAAATGTTTGCCGGTATTCGAAACATGTCGTCGCGAAAATCCTTGCATTGCGCACACCCAAGCCGTCAGAACCGAAGCCTTAGGCCTCTGTCTTATCGTTTCGAACATCAGATTCCGGTTTTCGATTCTTCGGGCTGGGGACGCAACTACCCTTTACCGTACCAAAAGGCCGGGAAGATGAGGGAAGGAATCCTTTGCGGAATCCTCTGCCGCTGTCCACATGCTGGCTGAACGCTGACCGAAGATGGTTTGGCGGTGGCGTCTAGGGAGAGCCGCGAAGCAAGCGGATACAAGAGGATAATAATCCGCAGACGATTTCTTTTGCCTTGTTTGATATCCCCTACTTTGCTTGATCTCCCGCGCTCTGTTTATTTGCCGTTTTCAGCCTTTGGATTGATCGGTGAATTTGACCTCGTATTTCATTTCATACGTCCACGTCCAACGCATCCTTGAGATCATCCATACCGGTATAGCCTTTGACGTTGCTGTCGGAGGCGATACGCCGGCCATCCTTGATGGCCGCCGCTGTCGTCCTGTTGGGTGTGCCCAGTTTCGGGGAGAAGGGGATGCCGTTTTCGCGAATGACCGCCCTGAGGAACATGTTGATGGCGCTGGTCATGTTCAGTCCTAGTTCGGAGAAAATCCGCTCTGCCCGTTTTTTGACATCCTTGTCCGTTCTGATGTTCAGGTTCGTGGTGGTCATTGCTGATGCCCCCGTTTTTGATGATAAGTGTAGAGGATTAAAGGATCATTCGTTTAATGACAACATATTGTCATCATATCCGAATATCCGATGTGGTTGCAAACATCCCTCGATCGTCACACGCATAATCCTTGCTCATGGGCAGATTCCCTTCAACTCCCATTCGCTCCCCCTCAATTCCTGTTCAACTCCCCTTCGGCCCCCTCGCCTTCCCTTCTGCTCCCCTGTCTTCCCATGAAGATTCTGCTGAAAATTCCCGCCTCGCAAAGGCGTCTCATGGTTTCCGGTGGTGGCAGCGGTATCCGGTGTTGTTTTCCACCCGGCACCTTGGTTTTAAAAGCGGATGATAAGGGTGTGGGTCGGAAGGCCCGGCGCACATCAACGAAAGGAAGACATCTATCATGCCTGAAAACCCGTCTGAGATGCACGACAATCCGACCGCGGACCCTGCTTCCCCCTCCTCCAAAGAGGACAAACCCGCCTCCCCTCAATCAGCTCAAGTAGTGGAGTCGGACCGGGAGGAGGACCTGTTTGACATGTCTACACCGGAATACGGGGGCAATGATCCTATCAGCGCATACAGTGTCCTGGAAGCGGTCAACCTCGTATCCTCCACTCCACAAGCAGCTGCGCCACTCGTACAGCCGGGCCTGATGCAGATACCGGAAGCACAGGAGCGTCCCACAAGGACAAAAAACTAACGGAAAGGAACCATCATGATTGATAAGACGAAAATCAACGAATATACCGCTCCCTCTGGCGAATCCTCATCCGACAGGCTCACACGCAGCCAATTGAAGGAACTGGGCGGGCATGTCTGGCAACTGTATGAGGCGATGTGGGGCGCGAATGGCAACGAGTTTCTTACCCGAGGTGATTTCGTCGCCTTGGATTATGACAATATTGATCTTCATGAGGCTGTCACCCATCTTGGGTTGAATGACATGCAGCTGACGGGTATCTCGGATTTCATTGACGAGGATCTAAGAAACGCGGATTGGGAATCCTATCTTCTTGAAGAAGATGATAGCGAGGATAATGAGAAGGATGATGCCCCTCTTGTATCGGATCCGCTTAGTGGATTGTCCTCTGCCGATTCCTTCTCCTCCGGCTTCTCACGATGAGTATTGCCAATCTTCATGGTTTTCCTGGAACGATTCTCCCAGTCCTGCGCTGCTCAGCGACCTTGGCTGTGCTCCAGGATTCGAGGGAATCGTTCCAGGGGAATTTAACGTGTGCGCCTCTTTTGCTTGTGTTTAGTTCGACTCGCTGATTACGTTTTTCGATGGGGGTCTTGTATAATGTGGTGGTGTTGCCCCCGTAGCTCAGTTGGTTAGAGCAGCGTCCTTTTAAGTCGTGGGTCCAGAGTTCGAGTCTCTGTGGGGGCACGCTTCTTTTTTACTTTTGTTTCCGGTGCCATGCGGCCTTTGTCGGGTGCATGACACCAGAGAGTTTAGCGAAAAATAGGTTAGCTGAATAGTAGATGGATTGCATTTGCCACAAAAGGTAGCAGTGTCGTAGCAGTTTCTGTTGAGTTCTTTAAAATGCCAGCAAGGGTCTCAAGTTTCTCAGCAAATGATTTTTTATCTTTATTCTTTGCTGCTGTGTCGAGTTCTTTAGCCGCTGATTCTGCTGCACTCTTGTCTTTCTCGCTCACATTGCTGAGCTGCATAAGAGCGGAGATTGCCGCATTAATTGTGGTTCCCTCAATGGCTGCATTAGCATTAGAGTTTGCTTGATTGTTGTTGTTGATAATTATATTTGGCAAGGAAGTGTTTGGGTGCTGATTCATAAAGTCTCCTTCCGCATAGTGCCGACCGTCATCCGTAACTTGTACAAGGTAAGGTCTGTTGTCTGCCCACCGCACATCGATTAAGCCTGCGTTAGAAAGTTCCCGGTAATATCGCGGATCCGCTTCGTTAGTTCTTACAAAGGGAGTTTCTCCATTCTCTTGAGACTCTTGCTTATGTCTATCTTCAACGGCAAGTTTCATCATGAGTTCATCAGCAGCATCACTGACACTCTTGAACTGCTTCCGTTCCTTCCTGGCTTTATTATAGTGTTCCAAACCAGCTGGAAGCATTCCATGAAAGCGCAAAAAACTACCCAAGGATGAATCTTTGACGTCAACCATATTAGCTGTTTTTAAGTCATCTAGCGCAGAATATTCAAACGAGTTTGGCTCATTGAAGACTCTATCGTGGTTATCTCGGCAGATAGTCAGCACGGCTTCTTGCTCTAAGCTCAGACCGTTCACCATTTTCCTTTCTTTGATACCAATATTTTCATCCCCTCTCACCGTTTATTTTATCTACTCTCTTTGATTTAGCGGAGACGAGAACCCGTCTTTTCTTGCTGTGATAGGACGAACCTCTTTTCATCTCCCTTGTCTTGGATACTGTTCCAGGTGATTCCGTAGGAGTTGTAGAGCTGGTCGAACCGGCGGACAGCCTGGTTGACTGCGTGTGGGTCGTCGAGATTGAAGCGGGTGTCTTGGAGGATGGTGAAGGCTTGGTCGATGATGCGGCACATGTCATGTACGGTAAGGTTGTCGGCTTGTTTTTCCGCGCCTTGTCTCATGACGGGTCTGTGGTGGTTCATGCTGGCTTGCCATTCCAACGCGGCCAGGCGTGTGCTGCGCGGATCGGTGGCCCAGTGGCGGCGCAGCTGTTTGAGGGTGAGTTCTTTGCCGAGGTCGTAGGCGTTGAATCGTTGTCGCCATCCGTCTGCGCTTTTCCATGTGATGGTGTAGCCGACGACCTGGCTGGCATTAGTGAAGTCTCCTTTCGTGACGCCTTTCTTCAGTCGGGGGTCGATCATGAGTCCTTCCCTGCGTATTCTGCGGATGAACTCGTCCTCGCTGTGTGAGTCTTTGGCCAGGGCGGCTATGAGGAGGCCGAGTTTCTGCTTGGGCATGGTATCCGCTTTGACCTGTTTGGCCAGGTTTTGCCGCTGCCTGGTGGTGAGCGTGCTCCAGTCGCATCCAGGGTGGGTCTCATCCCAGTCGTGGCGGGCTTTCCATTGGGCCCATTCCCAGTATTCTGCTTGTTGGAAGCGGATGACCTGCCGGTTGGCGGTGTAGTCCAGGGCTTCCAGATAGGGGTAGGCTTCTTCCATGCTTCGGCAGGCTTCTTGTGCTTGGATCCGGTCGTGGTAGGGGTTGTACCAGCCTTCTTTCCCGGCGAGGTTGACCATGAGGTGGATATGGTCGTTGCCGTTCTTGGATAAACCGTGCCGGACGGCTATCCATGTCGCCTCGTCCAGGCCCATGCGTTTCAGGTAGTCTTCCGCTAGGCTAACCCACTGTTGGTCGGTGAGGATGTCATGGCCGGCTTTAATGGCCAGGCTGCAGTGCCAGATCCTGTCCTTGCCGCTCTGTTTCTCCGGGTTGCGTTTGCCTCGCCGGTCGGGAGGATTATCCTCCCCCTCCCGTTTCAGTCTCAGGTAGTTTCTGTCGAATCGTCTCTCGATCTTCCGGAAGCTGTCCGCCGGCTTCCCGTCCAGGTCGAACTGGCCGGTAAGGTCGCTGCTGGCGGCGATCACATGCTGGTGATGATGCTCGTTGGCGCGTCCCGGGCCGAAAAGATACCTCAAGAGTCCTGCGGGGCTGCTGCCTCTGGTGATGTTCGGAATCATACTAACCATCATGCGAGCAAGAGACACAGCAACCGGGTGGAAACCTCCTTCCACCCAGGAGGAAAGCCATTTTCTGCGATGCTGATAGGTATGGAAATCAGAGGAACACACAACCAAAAACACTCTCACAATACTCCGCGGAATAAAGAGATCCATATCCGCGTGACCGAACACCAGCTTTCAAACATACGACGGAAAGCTCGTGAAGCCGGCGTCAGTGTGAGCAAGTATCTGATAGCCCGTGCTCTCATTGAGCAGACCATCCACACCGAGCAGGAGGATGCGAAGAACGCCACGCTCCAAGCGATCCGGGCGGAGATCCACCGCATCGGAGTCAATATTAATCAGATAGCGCATCGGGTGAACATGGGCGGGAAAGTCGATATTCCTACCATCGAGAGACTTCTGGAGAAAGCTGATTCTCTTATTCCGGGAAAATAGCTATCATTTGATTTTAGGTTAGGCTTGATTAAAGTCTGCCTCGTTTTGTTCGCTTGGTTATGAAGGATGCCTTCAGATGACAGACACTATCACTATCTTTACCGAACATATCTTCCCGAAGTATAAGCCGGACGAGGTGATGAGGTCGCATATGGAGGGTATAGACGATCCGACTTTGAAAGAGTTCCTACTGTATGTCTGAGAGTTGGTGCTTCGTACACGCGGTCGCACAGCTTGACTCGACAGGTTTTAGTTTGAGATACTTGAAAGATAAGCAGGGGCGCTTCACCCAGGATCGTTCACTGTTCGTTAATGATGGGAAGCTGACAACGTATCTGGAAAAGTTCGTCAATCAACTTGAGCAGATTGACTTCAATATCATGATTGACATTTTATGAACAATTTGTCGTATTGAAATATTTTTTTTAAATCCTATCTCCATATGGTAAAGATTCTATATATGTCGCCATATATTCCCAATTTGGAATTCCCGAGGGCAATGCAGGCAATTTCACTAAAGTATTTTCCATATTATCTACTGTCCATTTTCGACCGTAGGAGTATCGATATTTTTCCTGTTTAAGAATTGTGCAAAGAAACAAAGCCGAATATTTGTTGAAGTGCTCGGTCTTCTTTCTCAGATATAGGACATTTACATCATCGGTCGCCCAGAAGGGTCGCGGTTGATAAAAAGCTTCTCCGATAGACCCATTGTAGCTTAACGATATCGTATTACCTTCATGCATAGGTCTTTGTCCAATTCGATTGGCAATACCATTATTAGAGTCTATTGCTCCGATATATGGCGTATCTCCTTTAGTTTGATCTTCTGAAGTCAATCGTTTCCCTTTTTTAATTTCGAACAATCCTTTTTCACCGCCAAGCTTGAACCATTTCCACTTACTGATATTCGGCAGCTCTGAATTGGCACTTAAATTTTGCGTCATTAATGATTCGTCAAGAGGGCTTTTGCCCTCTCTCTCTTGATCTGCGATAGTTTGCATGTAGGTGTCCATCCATTGCCAATCAGGTTTTCCTGAGTTTGTGGTGGGAAGTTTGATTGAAAAGTCTCTTCTAATGTGTGTGTTTAATTCTCTTCCAAAAGCCACGAACCGATACTTACATTCTTCCATAATTATTGTCGAGAGAAATAGTTTAGCTTGAGTAGATATTTTGTCAGAGAGATGTAGCACTGCGACATTTTGCGATGTGTAGAAGGGCTCTGTTTGCACACAGGTGTGGCCTAAAGTCCCGCCTAAAGCAATAGTCATATCTCCACCTGGATATGGTTCGAGATCGTCGAGTAAGTCTACACGTCCCATGACTCCATTGTTTGACCCTGTTCTGCCGACGAATAATACTGTGGGCGAGTCAGTTGACATTTTGGAAAAGTCCAGTTTATTTCCCATGGATATTGTGCAAATATCTTTTAGAAGCACCCGCTTCCATTGAGATGTATCAAGCATTGGTATCAACTCCATTCCGGATGAGATAAGCATAATAATCGCGTATAGTTTGCTCGAAATTCTTTTCGTTAAGTTTTGAATAGTCTGTTTCCATATATGCTTCTGCCAACCATTCATCGTTGTAAGTGACTTTATGTGTGACAGAAAGTCCGGCTACTGTTTTCCGATTCCTATATAGATTCAGCCATTGCTCTTCAGTCTGTGCCCAAAGACTGTTCCCTTGGGAATCTGTCTGTTCCACTCTGCCCAGCCCTTTTCGTTTGATGAATTTATCATCTTTGAAGTAGCCAAAGAATGTTTCTCGATTTGCTTTTTCATGTTTTTGGCTTAAATCGAAAATCATGCAGCAGGCCACCGCTGATGCTCCTGGGTAGAACATCTCGTTGGGGAGGCTAAATACCGCATCCAAGGTATAATTTGCTAACATTTTCTTTTTGAAGTCTTTAATTTCATTGCTTGTCCCAATAGCGGCTTGCATCGGCAATAGGACAGCCATTTTTGCCGTAGGGTTAACATGTTTTGCAATGTATTCAACAAAGTGGATCCCTTTTGAGGGGTCTTCTTTTTTAGTCTTTCCCCATTGTTTGACATATGCTGGGTCACAAAACTTCTTCGTTGCATTGTATGGAGGATTCATGAGTACTGTGTTAATATCGTTGCTTTCAATCCATTTCGCTTTGTTAAACATGGAGTCTTGGATGATGTTAGAGTTTCCATCGCTATGAATGAGCATGTTCGTTGAGGATAATCCGTACGCTCCATCTTCATATTCGATTCCGTAGATCTGTTCACGTTTTACTTTTTCCCGTTCCTCTTCCGTATCGCAATCATCCATTGCATCTACCATCGCGCGAACCAGGAATGCCCCGCTGCCGCAGCAAGGATCAAGGACTCTGGAATTCTTGCTCACGCCAATTGCTTTACACATGAAATCGCAAATATGATCTGGGGTGAATGCCTGGTTTTTATCTGATTTTCCTACATATTTGTTGAATGTTGTGAAGAATAGATTGAGGAGATCTTGTCCTGCGGTGTTCTTGTTGTTGATGTAGGGAACGACGTTTGAGTCGATGTATTCGAGAAGTGTTCTCAACTCTATATAAGACAAACTTGTTACATCTTGGTCGCCAAGGACTTTATTATTTAGAATGGCCAGTTTGCTTGCTCTATTAATGCTTCCACTTTTTGCGAGTAGCCCCTCTAAGATTTGCTGGATACCCTTAATCACAACTTCTGTTTTAGGCATGCTTTTGCCTGTTGAAGGATTAGGCCTTTCCTTGATATCCTCGTACACTAATCCGTTTTGCAGAGCGAGTAAGCAGGTACCAACGAACTGGCTTCGCAGGTGTTCATTAATCCCATCTGAATGGAGCATGACGTTAAGCTGTTTGATTGAGTCTACGACTTTAATACGGTCGTTGACTTTCCCAAAACATAAATCTTCATACTCTTTGAAGCTAAGTATCTTATTCTGACCATGTACTTTATGCTTTTCATCGATGATTACTGACTGGCCGTACCATGTCCAGACTTCATCGCCTTCCGTCTCAGCTAAGATAGCAACAATTTTTTTGTCGCTATAGATTTTTTCCCACTTTACGTAGTTCTGTAGCTGTTCTTCAATTTCCTCTTTGTCCCATTTATTAAAGCTGTTTTTAGTCTCAATCAATATGGCAAGCCTATCGCTTTCGAAGCGAAGGTCTAAGAACTCACTGAGCCTGCCCCCCCCCCGCATAGTACGGTAATCGTTAATGTTCTTGCCGACGTTCGCCAGAGCTTTGTTATAGCTGAACTCATCGTTTTCTATATTTGAGGTCAGATACTCCACTCCTATAGTCTGCTGAATTTTGCTTCTTTTCATTTTGTCTTTTCCTATAATGCTAATACTTAAATGTCAATATTACACACGCCTTTGGCACTCGGGTTCTTCCACTCCCCTCCTCTTTTCCGCCGGTTTCCGGCGTAAAGAAGCGTTGGAGGGGTGTGGGTTGGCGGCGTGTTTTGTGGATACAAAACGTCTAGCTTGCTACCCCTGAATGGAATTATTGTTTTCCTGAGACACATGGCTCTTTTCAGGGGCTGTTCAGCTGTCGACATGCATTAGCGGGATTTGAATGATTGCGGTTGTTCTCTTTCGTTTGTTTTGTTCGTTCCGTTTTGATTGCGTTGAGATGATTTCAGTGATTCAAACACATGTATTTCGATGATTCACTGGGAGGGTCGCGGTTTTCAGTCCATGATGGCCGCTTCGTGCGCGCCGCCTTGGATCCAGGTGTCATAGAAGGGGTATTCGGAGCGCAGACGGTACATGATACAGGCGCGCAAGGCCCAGGAACGTCCTCGGTAATGATAGGCGCAGACCCTATCGAGATTGGTCAGGGTCTCTTGGGTCAGACGCACGGACACATTCCTCAACGGTGAATTCGAGATGAGCTCGGAATCGTGTTTGATGGCGTAGCTGTATCGCTGTTCTTCAGTGGCGGGGATGACCCATTCCCCTATCGTTTCCCTTACATACAGGTCGATGGCGCCCCGTAGGTAGTATGCGATGCTCTCATGTCGTTTCAAGGACAAATGAAGAAGCATGATGTAGGCGGGGTCGGAAAGACGAGTGGTGATAGTGATAACTGTATGGGGACGTGGCATGATGATTCCTTCCTTAATCGTCTGTTCGTTTAATCTTCGGCTGGGTGAAGTGCTTCAAGGATGCATACGCGTAAGGCGTGGGCAGCGGACGCTTGCAGATGAGTGCAGACTTGGCAGAGCTGGCCGAAACATTCGGCATCAAGCTTGACGGAAATCTGTGGAATGTCCTTCTGCCCTTTGAAATAATCGCTTTCCTTACGCGGATACTCAGCACGTTCCTGCTTGCTGGCTTCGATCAATTGGCAGAGCCCGTATTCTTGGACATATCGGCTGATAGCTTCTCGCATGTAGTGGCTGTTATTGATTCCTTCCACTCGAGCCTTACGGTCAAGCTCTTTCTTATCCTGACGAGTCAATCGGGTCGTAATAACGACGACTTCTTTGTGATCATCCATGATGATTCCTTTCTTTAGCGCATGGCCAGTATTTAGATAGCTTCGTTTTCATCATGACAGGATTTCCCGTGACCGTCGGGTGGAACTTTCCATATCGTAATCCGATTGCGATGGGTGGTTGTCCTATTGTCTTCACCGGTCTCTCCTCGGCTCCTATTTTGTTGGTGTGGTTTGGGGAGAGACTGGTGAGTATCCCTGCTCTGTTTGGGTGGGTTATTCGTCCCATTCGGTGTAGTACCAGATGTCGGCGTCCGACTCGTCTTCCAGCCTGCTGGCCAGGTGGTCGAGTCTCTGTTCGGGGCGGGTGGAGTGGTTGAGGATTTCGCAGACGTGCTTATACAGGCTGGGATGGGTTTCCGCCCAGTTCATGAGGATGTAGTAGACGGTATGAACGCTGGGGATGGTGTAGCGGGTGAAGATTTCCTCGGCCAGGTTTTCCTGTATGCGTCCCCATTCGATGTCATGGTATCCTCCGCCCTGGTAGTCGTCTGCCGTCTGTTCGGCGGCATGGAGCATCCTCTCGTTGATGTCGTTCCTCATGGTCGTGAGTTGTTGTGGAGTGTACATGTTTTCTTCCTTTCTTGAAGTGGTGAGGCCTGAAGCGCAGGATGCTTGTGCGTCGACATTCCGAGGCGAGGGCGCTTCTATCATGGCCGGTCTGCCACTGACATGTCAGTGGCAGATCTGTTAAGAGATAGCGCCCGAGTCTCGTGGTATGGCGGCGGCGGGCTAGCCTGCGACGATGGGATCACCACTCTTCCATGAACGGACTGCCCTGATGGAGAACGGTTTCTGATTTGGCTGCTGGGGAGGATGCTGTGATGGAGATGCAGACAGCGGGAGGGGGATCGCCGTTCGGGGATCCCCCTCCTTCCTTTGCGCTCGGATGTCAATGGTGCGGTTGTGTCATAATCGTCCGTTTATGACACAACCCTTTTTCCTCTTCAATGGTGCGTGAAAATCCTGTTCCATAACCCGTCTCTTTTTCTATGTCTCATAAGCCTATCGACTCTGTCTTTTAGTACACTTGAGGGTTATGAGAATCGGGTATGCCAGGGTCAGTACCTCTGATCAGAATATCGTTCTTCAAACAGACGCACTAGAGAAGGCTGGCTGTGAGAGGATCTATGCTGATCGGGGTGTATCGGGGACGAAGTCAAGCAGACCGGAGCTTGACCGTATGATCGCCGCGTTGAGGGAAGGCGACGCCGTTGTTGTCTGGAAGTTGGATCGGCTGGGCCGTAGCGTGCAGGACCTGGTTACGCTCGTCGATGGTTTCCGCAGGAAGCAGGTGCAATTCATCTCCTTGACCGAAAGCATTGATACGACCACGACCGGCGGGATTCTCGTCTTCAACATTTTTGCTAGTCTCGCTCAGTTTGAGCGTGACTTGATCGTGGAACGCACGAATGCGGGATTAGTTGCCGCACGAGCGCGGGGGCGCAAGGGCGGCCGGCCTCGCAAGCTCACGCCGGGGAAGATCAAGAAGATCCGTGAACTGTATGGTCAAGGCGATCTTTCAGTTGGTCAGATCGGGAAACTCTATGGTGTAAGCCGCACCACCATCTATAGGCTTCTAAGCAGGAAAGGCTGAGGGTGATGAGCATATGGTTGGGATGATTCGTCCACTATGATCTGATGTACCGATCATAGGCTTGTAACCCCTGGAAGTGTCTTATCAGTGCGGGGCTTTGACTTAATCGACTGTTCTCTGCATTTTCCTGGACAATAAAATAGGGGCTCCGATGAGGAGCCCCTAATCTGCTTGTTTTCTTAGTTCTGATTAGTTGTGAGTGAATCGGGTGATGATGGGGATGAGAAGGATGAGGATGACATCAATGATGATGCAGGCGATGAAAGTGGCGTGAAAACTGGTGGCGAGTACACCATCGAGGCAGTAGAGGGCGAGGACGGCGGACACCGCGGCGATAATGTAGCAGATGATGCTGGCGGGCTTGCGCGCTTGCGCGCTATGGGTCTCGTCGTCATCCTGGTCGGCGGTCACCCACAGCTGGTGGCCGAGGAGGGTCAGGGCGAGGCTGATGGCGAGGAAGATGAAGACTCCTGCGTAGGCGAGGTTTTGGTTGGCGATAATCCATGTGAACATGCTGGGCATAATGCACTCCTTAGCTTGAATGGTTTACGCTTCCCATGATGTCAGGTTTCCCCATGACCGTCGGGTGGAAAAGAGCGAAGTGAGGATCCATTTCCACCCGGCGGCCTGCTTGTTTTCTGCGAGGATGGGAGAGTCACTGGAAAACAGTTTTCTCATGGAAGGATGCAAGTCATGGGTGATACGGATCGTATGGTGCGGCAGATCGGCAGGCAGGCGGCCCGGTTGAAGATAGCTCGCCAGCAGGCTCGGCTGGATTTCGAGACTGAGTATATGGAGGCTGTCAGCCAGGTTATTTTGCTGTCTGATCAGTTGGCTGATAAGAGGCAGCAGGTATCTGATTTGAAACGGCGGGCGAAGCAGGTGGGCGTGGATCGCTCTGAGTTGAGTCTGTTGGATGAATCTGTCCAACAGGCTGCTCGAAATGTTTTGCACGCTGATAGTGTTGAAGATGATAATACGCTGTCCCAAGCGCCGGAAGATGAGGGGGATGCGTCCTCCGGAGTGGATGAGTGACCTGGAAGAGGGGGGCGTGTGATGGCGTTATTTGATTATAGTGATGAAGCTGTTGAGAACCGGAAGAAGCATCCGGTCAAGTCGCGTTTGGCGATGATCGCTTTGCTCGTCATCGCGGTTATCGTGGGTGGCGCTTATGGTGCCTGGGATTCCTGGCGGGATAGGCAGGAGTCTTTGCCCGCTGGTCTGACCGCTTCTTCCACCCCGACCCACAAGGGCAGGAAACAGGCGGAGGAAGCATCGCAGTGGAATGGGTTACGGCAGGCAGGACTGCCTTTGCCAGGCGCATGGTCGTCCCAACGGTTCGTGTTGGGATCGAAAGGGGAGGAGTATATCAAGAAGGCTGATCGCGGTGGCGTTCCGAGCAGCTGGTATATCACGCTGCCGCATGACACGTTTTCTTCCGGCTATGTGGCGTTGAAGACGGTCAATGACCTTATCGACAGTAAGACCTCGGACGCGGTGTGGGCGGCTCGTATGCGCGAGAATTTCCATGCCGTGCCCGGTCATGAGGATTCGTATTACATGCCGAACGCGCCGCGCTACTGGTGGGCGCAGCGCAAGTTCGCTCCGAACACGCTGTGTACGGATCATGACGCGGCTCTGGAGGGAGTGGTCACCGGCTTGCCCTATCCTGATTCCGATCTGTGTTCCGCTGATGGGCTTAACCGGAATACTACTGAGACGGAGAACGATACCAGTCTGATCAGTGTGCAGCCCCGATATTTCTACTATGGGGCGAAGCAGAAGTTCAATTTCCCCACCCCGCAGGGGTTGTCTTTGCCGTCCACCGTGGATCCGCAGCTGATCCTGCAGAGTTATTTTAACGTGGTGACCATCCCTATGGATGACGGCTTGTGGCATGTGACGACGTACTGCCCTGCCGCCATGCAGGCGAATAACGTGTACGCCAAGGATGGGTATCCGGAAATGTTCACGGATAAGAATGGCAAACCGTATGACAAGGTTCTGACCAAGAGATTATGGGAGTCCGGTGGGTTGGAGAAATCGTATCTGCCGGAGGGGTCGCTAGGCTTGCAGGGCCCGTCCGTCATGTCTTTTCATGGTTCGAACTATACCGGTTATGGGCTGCCGTCCGCTCCGTGCGTGGTGACGGAAGTGGCTGTTGGCGGGCAGACTCCTTCCTGGCTGATGGATACCAGTGATGATTAAGCATCCCCGTCCACAACATTCTGCCACCCGGAAGGGTCGGATGTTCCTGGCCGGTTGCCTGGCGGTGATGGTTGGCTTGCTGTCCGCGTGCGGGCCGCAGGATATGACGGCCATGCTGAATGGCTGTTATGATATGCCGACCGTACTGTCTATCCTCTTTTCTTCCGGCTCCTCCTCCGCCCCCGCACCGGGGCAGGGTGCCAGCACGGCTTCGTTGCCGGTAGCGGATAATGCGACGGTGGAGAAGTACGTGAAGTATGCCGAGGATATCGCCGACGATGATTCTCACGGGTATTCCCAGTCACGCCGGAACGGGAATCCTGATTATGATTGCTCCTCCCTGGTCTGGTACGCGCTGAAAGCCGCGGGCTTCACGATGGTTCCTTCGTATCCTTTCGCGACCACGGGGATGGATGCGGCTTTGAAACGGATGGGATTCCAAGAATTCTCCTGGGGTGGCAACCTCAGCAGGCTGCAGCGTGGGGATATCCTGGTGAACGCTGCCACGCATACGGAGATTTATGAGGGTCAGGGACGTTTCATCGCGGCCCATTCCGCGGAGAATGGCGGCATTGACGGTGCTCCTGGGGACCAGACGCATCATGAGATCAGCAGTGAGCCATCATCCGGAGCGGGTAAAGCGTATCTGAATGCCGCTTACCGGTATACCGGCGCGCTCAAGCCTGCTGTTTCCACTGCCCAAAGCACCGTATCCACGGCCTCTTCTCCGGCGTGTCCGGCGGCTGGTACCGCCACGGTTTCCGCCGCCAGCATGGATATTGACAAGGATTATCACGGCGATGGGAGGCATGCGACTCCCATGCAGGCGAAAGCCTTGGCCAAACGGTATATCAGCCAGGCGTATAAGGATTGGGATGATGACAAGCAGTGGAACGCCCTGGTATGGGTATGGGAGCATGAGTCCGGTTGGAGGTGGGATGCGACCAATCCTTCCAGTGGCGCTTATGGTATTCCCCAGGCTTTAGGCCCTGGTCATTCCGGGGCGAAGATGGCTTCCGCCGGTGATGATTGGCATGATAACGCGTTAACCCAGATCAAGTGGGGTTTGCAGTACATCAAGAGCCGCTACCATGATCCCTTCGGCGCGCAGGCATTCTGGCAAACACACCACTGGTACTAGCCCATCTTTAGGTACAAAGATGAGTTGACAACTTTATCGCTCACCATTACAATAGGTCTTACGCCGTGACTGCGCCACATTGCAGGTTTGAGGGTACACCCCTCGACACGGCGTCTATTTTTATCTGATTCTTATTGCTCTATGAGGTACAGATACGATTCCATATCCGTTTACATCTCCTTCGGGACTCTTTCTAAAGTTATCTTTAATCTTGTTATAGAAACGATCATCATTCTTGGATACCATCCGGTAGACGGCGCCTGCGACTAAATCAGCAAATTGGACTCCAACACTATGATGGGATGCTGCTATGAAAAGACCTTCAACAAGATTATTGTAATTTGAACGATGTGCATCATGATTATTCAGTAGTTGATAATGGAACTCATCAAGTTGCTTATTCTGCCATTGATTTCTCTCATCAATCACAATCATGCCATAAATATTGGTCCCCGTTGTTGCCCTACCCATATCTTGTAAGTAATACTGGAACCTCTCACAAATGACCTCGAATGCGTCATGATATAAATCCTCAGCATCATTTGATGGATGCCGTTGGTAGTACGCTTTCGTATCTACAACGGCGGCAAGGAGGCGAAAGCTCTTAGTCCGTGCGATGATCTGATACAAATCATCGCGTAGATTATCAAGCTGATTTTGGTCTAGATGCGATGTAGGTGTCGTTCTTTTTGCCAGTGGATGATAAATAAAGTATCTCCACTTAATCTCGCCGTCAACGTTATATTCCTTTTTTGTTTGGCGAAGATTTCTTTGAAGCGACTTCCATTGTGCTTCGGGGACGATGATACCACCAAGCACAAAATAGGGGCTTTTGCTCACGTCATTTTTATTCGGAGCTGTTCCGCTCTCGTCAAGAAATAACATCTGCATAAGCTTTATCCTATCTCACTGGGAAGCCATAATACTTATGTCTTTAGAGGATACCGCCATGTATTTGTGTAGATGCAACGCAATCATTCCACAGTAAAACCGCTTACTCGTTGTAGGGTTCTGCGGTGGTGTCGATGTAGGGTTGGTCCTCGTCCTCTCGGGAGTTCTTGTACATCCAGACGCCTGTCTTGATGATGATCAGGGCGATGGTGATGCCGAAGAGCCAGGGCAGGAACGCTGTGAAGAGTTTCCCGCATATCCAGATGAGGATGACGATGCCGGCGATGAACCCTATGAGTTTTTCCATTGTTTCCATGATGTGTGCTCCCTTCACTGTTGATTGTAGTTAGGCTTGGCGATGTTGCCGGTAGATGACCAGCTGGTCTACCGCTTGTTTCAGATCGTCTTGCGTGCTGTAAATGTAGGCTTGCGTGGTGGCCAGGCTCTCGTGGCCTAGCATTCCTTGGACTTTGACTGCGTCTCCGGTCGCATGCCAGAGGTCGGTGGCGAAGCGGCGGCGGATGGCGTGCGGTGTGGCTCCTGTGGCTCGTTTGACGTACCGGTAGACGGTATCAGGGTGGACGTGCCCGTGGAAGCGTCCTGGGAAGAGGTAGCCGTCTGGCATGGCGGTGAGGATTTGTTGCAGGCGTTGGGATAGCGGTAGGATCCTGTCCTTATCGCCTTTGCCATGGATGATGATGGTCGTGTATTTGTCTTCTTGGATGAGGTCCTCTTTGCGAATTTGGGCGAGCTCACTTCTACGGACTCCTAGGTCGGCGAGCATCATGACCATGAGGCGCGCGGTGGGGTCCGGGTCGTGCAGGCCTTTCTCGACTTGTTGACGGCTGGCGGGCCTCATTTTGTGCTTGTCTCTTTTGACTTTCGGCAGTGCGGCCAGGGGGTTGTCTTCCCGTAGGCCAGCGGTGATCAGGTAGTCGAAGAAGCTGTTGAAAGCGTTCCTGTTGTTTCTGATTCCATTGGCGCTTAATCCCCTGTCCATGTAGTCGATGATGTCCTCGTCACTGATTTGGTAGACGGGCTTGTTCAGGATGAGAGCGAGACGGCTGACGTTGTACCACCAGTTTTCGATAGTGGCTGGTGTGCAGCCGCGGATTCTGAGGTATTTGACCCATTGGTCGAGCAGGGGAACCCATTCCTGGGGTGGTTGTCTGTGCGTTGGATATTCCATAACCGTATCCTTCCTCTCACATGCATAGATTTCCCCTTACAATACCCGCGATACTAGCGTTTCTAGCGGCTAGTTCATCTGGTTCAGGTAGTGGCGGAGTGCTTCGTCGACGAGGTTTTGCAGTTTCATCTCGTGGTCGGCGGCGTATCGTTTCGCTCTTTTCCACGTATCTGGACGGACTTTCAGCCCGGTGGCTTTCCATTCGTCGCTCGTGGCTTGTGGGGTGGTGTGGGCGAGTTCCTGGATGGTGTGGTGTGTGGATTGTGGGATGAGGTTTATGTTTTTCATGGTTGTTCTTTCCCTGTGTTTTCGTGTGATTGTGTGATTTCACGCTGGTGTTATTGCTGGTAGTTTCTGATGAGCCAGGCGTGTGGTTTGCTGACTCTGGTGTGGTCGGTTTCCTGCCATTGTTTGTCTTCATCGCTCAGCTGGTTGAAGATCTCGATGGCTTCCTGGCTGCTGTCGGCGCTGATGGTGGCGCTCTGGTATTGGCAGATGGTTCTTTTCTGCTGGATGAGGTAGGTTTTCATGATTGTTCTCCTGTGATGGTTTGGCTGATCTCCTGCCATGCTTGTGCGTATTCCCAGAGCTTCACCGGTTTGTGTCCCATGCTTGTTTTGATGTCCTGGCGTTTGCGGATTTGGGCGTCGAAGATGGGTGTGGTCCACTGCTGGAAGGCGTCGGTGACGGCTTTGAGGGCTTTGGTGCCTTGCTCGACGCGGATGAGGAGGATGGCCGCTGGTGTTTTCGCTGTCTCCAGGGTCGCCCAGGCTTGCTGCACGTCCAGGGGGCTGTCCGAGCAGGGGATGATGGTGAAGTCGGCGGTTTCCATGGCTACGGCCAAGGCTGTGCCGGTGGGGGCGGCGTCCACGATCTCGATGCGGTCGGTCTTCCTGGGTCTTTTCAGGGTGGCCGGATTGGCGGGCAGCACATTGAAATCGAGAGGCTGGTTTTCCTGGGCGGCCAGGTCGGCCCATTGGCTGGCTGACCCTTGGGGATCGGCGTCCAGGACGACGGCCCGGTGGCCGCGCAGGCTGGCCGCCTGGGCGAGGTAGATGGCGGAGGTGGTCTTGCCCACTCCCCCTTTGGCGTTGGCGATGGTGATTCTCATGATTGCTGATTCCTTTCCTGTGTTTTCGTGTGATTGTGTGATTTCACGCTTGTGTTGAGGTTTCTTCGAGGAGGGTTCCTTGCAGGAATCCCGTGTCTTCTAGGGGTAGGGGGTTGGGTTGTTTGAGGAAGACTTCCCAGCGGGTTGAGGCGTGCTTGTCTCCGAGGATGGGGGTGCGGCCGAGGACGGCCAGGACGTCGGCCAGGTGGATTTGTGCCTGCGACCATTTGAACAGGAGGATGCCGGTGTTTTTCAGGACTCGGAGGCATTCGTCGAATCCGTCTTTCATGTAGGAGCGCCAGTCGGCGGGTAGTTGCCCGTATTGTGCTTTCATGAAGGACTTGGGTCCTGCCCAGATCAGATGGGGAGGGTCGAAGACCACCAGGTCGAAGTGATTGTCAGGGAAGGGCATGCGCCGGAAGTCGGCTATCACGTCCGGATTGACTGTCACGTGCTTGGTGACGCTGCCGTTGGTGATGTCCCTGTTCTCCTGGCGGATGTCCATGAAAGTGGTGTGAGGTTCGGTCTTGTCCCACCAGAACATGCGGGATCCGTAGCAGGCGTCCAGGATGCGGATCTCTTGCTTATCGTCCATGATTCCTCCCTATTGTCGCTTCTATGCTCTTTCACACTTGTGTTGACGTGTGATTGTGTGACAGAGTGAAATAGTTATAGTGTGAATGTGTTATGAGTTCGGAAAATAAAAAGGCTTAGAAAACGCCTCTAACTATTGACATCACTGTCAAAGGCACACTAAAATGAAAATTCGCGAAAGAAAAGAGCAGAGCGATAATGGCTTCGGATCGTAAAGTCGTGGGTTGTGGGTTCGAGTCCCACGGGGGGCACGCTTTTTTATACTTCACGCTTACCTCTTGTCCTCGATTCTATCCTTGTACTTTTGCAAGGACTATCGCGCTTTAGCATCATCTTTTTGGCATCATGGGAAATTAGCTGAGCCTATTTCTTGTCGGGCTCCCAAATGATGCCGTGGGAATCGTAAAGCTGGTTGGCCTGCTCGCCGCACGCCGCCAGCGCTCTCTGCCCAATTCTCAGAGGGGCTTGGGAGCGTCGCCGTGATGACGCTTGCGGGTGGCCCTTTCGTGGGCTTCTTGCTTGGTCTGATCCCATCCCTGCAGGTGTTGCTGGCGGGCCATCTCGTTCAAGTAATCCCGAATGGGGGTATCTTCCCGAATTCTATAGTTTTCGAAGTTACTGCAACTAAGTGCTACTAGAATCACTCCAAGGGAGACAGCGAAAAGGATCAGCAGAGCCCAGTCCTTCATGGTCATGA
Organism: Parascardovia denticolens DSM 10105 = JCM 12538; assembly: GCF_001042675.1. Lineage (NCBI taxonomy): Bacteria > Bacillati > Actinomycetota > Actinomycetes > Bifidobacteriales > Bifidobacteriaceae > Parascardovia > Parascardovia denticolens. The sequence goes on along the minus strand of NZ_AP012333.1, from coordinate 222,220 downwards.
GGTTCCACCGGCCGATCTTGGCGAAGGTTTTCTCGGTTTGGTCGTTGTAATCCTTGGAAGCGAGGAGTACTATCCCGAAGACAACGATCAGGCATATACCCACCAAGAGTATTCCCCGGTCCTTTCTCACCTTAACTTATTGCGCTTGCGAGTGCAGCGCCGTGATGAGGGTCGAGCTGAGGATTTTCCCGGAATAATCGACGGCCACGGTCGTCTCCAAGGCCAGGATGATGGCCTGCCCCGTCATCGCGCAGCGGTCGCAGCGGTGCAGGAGGTCAGGCAGGAGCCGCCGTTCAAGAGTGACGGTTTGGGTGATGGCGCCGGTTTGCATCCGCCACCTGGTCCGCGAGTCGAAGTAGCAGGAGAGCGGCTGGGACACCGACAGGTCTACGGGGATGTTTGGAAGGTTGAGCCGGGCCCGCCACTCGCAGACGCTTGGCGGCTGCACCTCCTGGATAAGACGGGTGGGAGGGAGCGCGGACGATGCCTGCGCATCGGTGAGGGGCGTGTTCGGCCACAGATCCTGTGGCGGGGAGACGATGGCGATCAGCGCGCTGCTGCCTTCGAAGATCTCGCAATGCCGGGCGGAACTAGGAGCGAGGGTGAGCCGCATAAGACTGTATATCTTGCACTTCTTTGGAGTCAACGTGACTCGGATCGATGGCAGGCCGCCCGGGGAGGATGACCGCCCGCCAGACGAGTCCGCGCGGGAGGCTTCCTCTGCCGCCCATAGAGGGTAGATGAGTTGGAGGCAGGAGGCGAGGATGGATGTGGCCATTGCCTGGAAGGCGGAGGAGGGAAGCACCCGGGTGGAGTACTGCCTGCCGGAAAGGCGTGTATGGGAGATTTTCGGATAGTCGTCGTTCTGGTTCAGGGAAAGGATGACGTCTTCGGCAGGCCTGTCATCTTCAAAGACAGGAAAATCGCTGGAGAGGACAGAAAGATTGCAGGCGAGATCGGGAGGGCTGCCGGAGAAACTAGGGAGATTACGGGCGAGGAGACTGAGACCGGAGGCGATTTTCTCCGTGGAAAGCCCCGTCTCCGCGTACATGGCCGCACTGATGAGACTCAGGGCCAAAGGCTCGCAGCCGCCCACATCATCCCGCAGGATCTGGTCAAACATATTTTTCTCAAACTCTTGCTTAAACTCTAAGGCACACCATATGCGACAGTAGGAACAAAGCCACGCCTATGCCATAACTAAATACTGCCGCCTCAATGTTCATACCGTAGCCCGGCTTGATCCTGGTTTAAGAGACAAACCGTACCCCTTATGAACCGCTAGGTTATCGTATTGGATACTTAATCCACAAGCGTATTGTCTGGTGGGAATGCGCTGAAAATGTTGGTGCGGGTGGATTCCATGGCTTGGACCCATACTCCGCGGCCATGGTTCTTTCCCGAACGGCGGAGGGCAGGAAGCGGCTCATCTCCGTGGTGAAGGCGGTACTGTCGGATAAGGCGTGATGGATGCGGTCGAAAACAAGCGGATACTGATCCCGGTAAACCGATCGCTCCCGGTGATCCTCTTCTTTCAAACTCCGTAATCCCACCGCATGGGAGACGTCCACCTGGCTTATGCGGGACAGCCAGTTCAGATCCCACGAATGAGGACACCAATCCAGCGGAAGCGCAGATCATGATTCCGGCTCATCCGCATCCTCCATTTCCCTCACCAAATCCAGGTTACGGCCCACATGCCTCAAATCATCCACAGCCATCCGCCGGCTGGCCAAAGGCAAAGCACACCCCTGCGGATATTTCAAACCAGGAAGGATATCCCCCACACCCCGCTTGGTATGCGTGAACTCGATACTGCCATACGGGGTATCATACGCGCCGCTCCTGCCCGTCGTCATATACATGGTATGACCAACAGGAACCTGACTGATCACCCCATACGAAAACAAAGCCGACTCCAGACTCTCATACGTCACACACCCCCGACGCAGACTCCTGGCAATCAAATGGACCGTGTTCGCCTCAGCCACATGCCGCGAATACGCATACACATACACGCCATGCGCGGCCCGCACCAAAACCCCGGCCTTCACCAGCCGAGACAAGGTAGCGGACAAGACGTCACCCGACTCGCCCAGCAGCTTCGCCACATCCCGCTTCGCATACACATACCGGTCGAACCGACCATCCCACTCGGCAAGAACCTTCAAACACCCAGGCAGCCGCATACCACCAAGCATACGCAAATACTATAAAAAGGTACAATTACCGAGTATCCGATTGGCCGACGGGGGCGCCGCGCAACAATCCGGATCGTCAATCAGCGTACCAGGAACAAGAGGGCAAGCAGAGTGAGGGGAATGAGGAAATCAGGCAGGATGATCAGCACGTTCCCCACCTTATGGTTCCCCTCTTTGAGATCCTCCCGGATATGATTCACCCCGGCGCCTACGAGAAAGAAGACGAGAACAATGACCAGGGGAAGGCAACCCCTGCCACCGTCAACAAGACCGCTGTAGACGCCGCTGACGCCGATCCCCAACGATATCACCCCGATCTCCTTCTGAAACCCATTGGAGACCCAGCCGATACTCTTCGCCACCCGCTCACTGAAAAAGCAATGGCCGACGAAATTAAACAAACCGAAGAAACCGACCCCGCATGCCAGATGAGCCTGCAGACAATTCATGGCAAAACCCCTATCAGGCCACAGCAGACACAAAACACCGCCAACCAGCCAGCTGAGAATATAAGAAACCAGATAAACCATGATGAACCCCATCCCTTCGACACCGGCAGCACTGGACACCAGCAACAATACACCCCACCGGCCAGCTGGCCAGCCGCACCAGCCCCTTGGATGAATCCACCACGAGGGAACCCTCCCTACGGGGACCACGGGTATCATGAGTCATACCAGCCCATCACCCTTACCATGAAAGGTAAAAGACCTAGAATGCCCTCATCAACCGTTTATCTCCTGTTCCCCCTGTTCTTCATGCTCCACGAGCTGGAAGAGACCGCCTTCATGCCCCACTGGGCGATCCGGCAACGGATGCAAGCGAAACCCGGAAAGAAAAGGAAACGGATACCGCCCGTCTCCGCGAGGGACTTCACCCTCATGGTCCTGGAGGAGTACATCCTGCTGCTCGGCATCACCGGCATATGCTTGACAGCCCACTGGCTCGCCTTCTACCAGGCGATCATGATCGTCTACAACCTCCACATCATCATCCACATCATCCAGGCGATCACCCTGAAATCATACGTCCCCGGCTTATGGCTGGGAATCCTCTCCATGCTCCTGGTCAGCTGGCTCCTCCACACCTCCTGGCACGAGACCCACCTCACCCATGTCGCCGCCTGCCTGCCCCCGGCAGCCATCCTCGTAACCGGCAACCTGATCCTCATACATACCCTCGCCCAAAAAACAAACAAACAAAACTGACACACCCCACAGAACGATCATTTGATGTCTGGAGCCCGAGGGATGCCACAAGTGCCACTGGATTGAAGAACTCCGCCTGTCCAGCGTATGGAAGATCAATGGAAGATTTCTGTCTGTCAGAGTACTATTGGCCGTATAGCTGATATATGAAGAGAGACAACCTCTCCCCTCCTTAATCATCTCATGACACCGTCGTGAAGTCTCAGTATCTGGAGGGTTTCGGATCTCCTTTTATATCCGCTTACGGCGTCGCAATCTGCATGAGCAGAGCCCGATTCCGGTCGGCATGGTCCCAGAATCATGCTCAAAATTGAATGATAAAACAAAGATAAGGAGCAATAAGGTGGGTAACAATAACCATCTAAGAATCGCACCCCCCCCCCCCGCTACTTCGCGAGGATAACATGGGCGATTCTCGTTGCTGTCGCCATGTTGATTTCTTTGTTCCCTTCCAGCGTCGCTCATGCGGCAGGGAATGACGTCAGCAGCAATGTAACTTCCGTGTCTGTTTCTCCCGACCATATCAACGATGGGGAGAAGACGACTTTCAAAATGTCTTACGATGATCACGCCCAGAAAATCAAGGACGGAGATACCATCACCGTAAGCTGGCCGAGTAGCGGAACCGTTTATGGCGAAGGCTATTCGAAAACAATCGATCTTTACATCGACGGAGTCAACGTCGGCGTCCTCAAGGTGACGCCGCAAAATGCCGTCATCACTTTCAACAGCAATATCAACGATGTGGAGAACGTCCACGGATGGGCGGAATTCGACATCGAAGGCCGCAACTTGGCCAACACCAGTGACGAGAACACCGGATCTTTCACCATCACCAGTGGCGGATATTCAACCAGCGTCTCCGTGACCAAGTCGAAGTCCGGTACCGTCGGGGTCTTCTACTATAAGACCGGCGACATGCAACCAGACGACACGGATCACGTGCGCTGGTTCCTGAACATGAATAACGAGAAGGCCTATGTGGATGACCGCATCTACGTGACCGATCAGATTCAGCCAGGGCAGACCCTCGACCCCAAGAGCTTCGACATCACGGTGGAAGGGTATAACCCCGGCCATTTTGACGGTGCCGACGCCATCGCGAAATTCGAACAGGCCTATCCTGGCGCTTCCATCTCAGCGGATGCCAGCACCGGTAAGATCACCGTTTCGATTCCGCAGGATCAGGCGAACCTGAACAGCTTCAGCGTCATGTATCTGACAAGTGTCGATGACTATAACGCGAAGGAATTCAAGAACAACAGCCAAGCCTGGTACCACGAGCACAACAAGGATGCCGTGAACGGGAAAGAGTTCGATTATACCGTTCAGAACGTGAACGCGAATGGCGGGATCGATGGCACGAACCAGACAAGCGTATCCGTCAAGAAAGTCTGGAACGACAATAACGACAGCCGGCACAAGCGTCCCGCAAAGGTTCAAGTGCAGCTGCTCGCCAACGGGTATAAGACCGGTTCTCCAGTCACCTTGGACGCTTCGAACAGCTGGTCCCACACGTGGGAGAAGCTCGTCAAGAACGCCAAGGGAGCACCGATCAAGTACACCCTTGAAGAGGTCTCCGTTCCTTCTGGATACCAAGACCATTTCGCCCTGGATCCCACTGGCGTCAATGCCTTCACTCTCACGAACACCTACAAGCAAGTCGAAAAGATCGACTTTTCCGGCGAAAAGGTCTGGAAGGATTCCGACAACCAGGACGGAATCCGTCCCAGCAGCGTGACCATCACCCTGCTGCAAAACGGCAAGGATTACCTGACCACTCAGACCAATGCCGCTAATGGCTGGAAGTACTCCTTCAAGGGTGTCCCCAAGACCGATGACAAGGGGAAGGCCTACTCCTATTCAGTCAAGGAGACCCCTGTTGATGGTTACACTTCCACCGTTGACGGCTACACCATCACCAATACCCACAAGACGAAGACCATCAACATTTGTGGGAAAAAGGTCTGGGATGACGCCAATAACCAGGATGGCAAGAGGCCTCAGTCCGTGACCATCAACCTGCTGGCCAATGGCGTGAAGGTGAAGAGCGCGACTGCGACCGCGGCGACTCAGTGGGGATACATTTTCAAGGATCTTCCTGAGTTCGCCAAAGGTCAGAAGATTTCCTATACCGTTACCGAGGATGCGGTCGCTGGATACACCTCCACCGTTTCCGGTTCTACGGTGACGAATAAGCACACGCCTGAGGTGACGAGCCTGTCCGGGTCGAAGACCTGGAACGACAAGGATGATCAGGATGGGAAGCGTCCCGGCTCGATCACGGTGAACCTGCTGGCCGACGGGCGGAAGGTGAAGTCGGTGAAGGCGACCGCCGCCGGCGGGTGGAAGTACTCGTTCGCCGACGTGCCCGTGTACGCCAACGGCCGGAAGATCGTTTACACGGTGAGCGAGGACCCCGTCAAGGGGTACACTCCTTCCGTCAAGGGCTTGGACATCGAGAACTCCTATACTCCCGGCCAGACGAGCGTGTCCGTGGTCAAGAAGTGGGACGACCATGACGACCAGGACGGGTCCCGTCCCGCTTCCGTCCAGGTGCAGCTTTATGCCGATGGTCAGGCCTCCGGCTCTCCGGTGGTGTTGAACGCCGCGAACGAGTGGACCTACCGGTTCACGGGCTTGGCGGTGAACAAGGCAGGCAGGAAGATCGCCTACACGGTCAAGGAGGTGGACGCTGCGCAAGGCTATACCGCCACGGTGTCCGGTTCCGCCGCCGACGGCTTCACCATCACCAACAAGCACACGCCCGTGGTTCCTCCCACCCCGCGCAAGCCGTCCAAGCCGGTGACCCCGCGTCACCCGGTGTTGGCCAAGACGGGCGTGAACGCCATGGTGTTCGCCATCGCCTCCCTGGCCCTCCTGCTGACCGCCGGGGTGGCCCTGAGCCTGCGCAAGCGAATGGAGTAGATTCGCCCGCCATTTCAAATACTCCGTTACGCCGGCGTTCCAAAAACCTTGTCCGGCGTAACGGTCGCCATCCTCCTCATGGCGGCGTTTTCATGTACCTTGTAACGCAAACTGGGCTAATCTGTTCACATTGATGAGAAATTCATAGGACTTACTTTCTCTCACCTATGATTCCCACTAGAACAGGCGGGCTCAGAGAGGAGCGAGGGGGTGCCAAGCATAACGAATACCTGGCACCCCCTCTTTTATATATTTGTATAAATCAATCTCTTCACTATGTTGAGGTTATAGTGTTTAAAAATCCGGCTACCACTGAGTCAAAGTTTTAGACAAGCGACTGTTCCCAATAAGAACCATAAGGATTCATATGAAAGAACCGTGACTGTCCTAAGGCATGGCACATCATGGATGGGTTTCGTATTTTTCTTTGACAAGTAATGCGACCCCCATACCTGGATTGACCAGGATAATTCCAACAGTCACAATCGAATTGTTCTTTTCTCCATCCTTTATTTGAAGGATGCTCTTACGGAAGAAAAAGGCTCCGCTTACCGCTCCAATAGCCGCGCTGACAGTAAGAGTCAAAGCGAGAACTCAGTTGACCATTCCGAAATATGCATGAATAAGAAATCCAATTAGTGACAGGCCAGATAAAACGAAAACCGAAGTTCCTACTGTTTGAAGCGTGCTGCGTTCTAGAATAGTCAGCCCTGTAATAATTGAAGCGGTTCCGCTTGTCACTGCGATTCCTGATAAAAAGTCGCTTATGACGCCAAAAAGAATCGTATGAAAGCACGAATCCTTCCTACTCTTTTTCTCGCTTGTGTGATGGATAAGCTCAACTGGCATCCCCGCACAAAAGAGCAATAAAACCATAGGTTTTTTGATCATAGGTTTTTGAAGAGAAGGCGTTTACCATGCGGCATGCATCAGGCGCGGATGGAGTCATTCAGACCTTTCTTCTATCGGGTTTTTGAGGATGCTTAGGGTTGTTGGGGTTTTATTCTTGGGTTGTTGGGTGGTTGTGGTGTTTTTGTATTCGCTGACGCTTAGTCCGGTCCATTGGGTGAAGGCTCTGAGGAAGGAGTTTGGTTCCTGGTATCCCAGGAGGAAGGCGATGTCGCCACTGCTCATATCCGTGTTTCGTATGTAATGTTTCGCCAGGAGCTCGCGTGTGCTGTTGAGTTGTTGTTGGAATGTGGTGTTTTCCTTGGCGAGTCTTCGTTCCAATGTGCGTGGGCTGATCCCGAGGGTGGAGGCGACGTCTTTGATGGTCGTCCTCCCGCTGGGCAGGAGGCCGGTCAGGGCGCTGCGCACTTTCATGGCGGCTGGATCGCCTTCCTTCATTTCATAAAGCCGTCTTTGCAGTTCGGGCGCAAGGTAGTCCCACATTCCTTCGTTGTAGCTGATGAAGGGTTTGTCCATATCGGTGCGTTGGAAGATGATGCGGTTCCTTCCGCTTTTCCGTATGGGGCATCGCGCGTATCGGGACAGGTCTCCGGTCGTCGGCGGGTCTGTCATGTGGATTTGGATGGGGTGGATGACCGTCCGGGTGGCGGCGCGGATGATGTGGAGGAGGAATACCATTTCCGATTCCACCAGGAATTGCGGGAGGGAGAGTCCAACGCCGCTTGCCGCCATTTCCACCTCGACGGTGCGTTCGGTCGATATCGTCCGGTATCTCATGGGGGCGATGATCCGTTTGTATTCGCTGAGCCTCTCGCAACAGGTTTTCGCGTTTTCACTGCAATAGGCGGCGAAGAGGGGCGGGGAGAAGGATTCGACGCCGTCGGCGGACGCGATTCGGATCGGCAGCTGCGGATCCTTGGCTTGGGAGCCGACTGCGTCCATGAACCTGTAGTAAGCCGCCTCCTCAAGGGTCGGCCGGTGGCGGCTGAACAAGTCTTCCGGCGCTCCGGCTTCCCTGAGGGCTTCGCCGACGTTGATACCGAACATTTCGAGGTGGCTGCCGTATCGCCCGTCCAGAACGTATTTCCCCACGCCGCCGTTTACTCCCTCTTCGCCGACCCGGCGGTTTGCTGGTCGTACACGAAGTCCAGCATCGCCTTCCTGGGGGACATCGGGGCCAGGGCCATCATCGGCTTCTGCCAGCCGGGAAGACCCGCCGTCACGCTGAGCCTGCCGGCAGTCATGCCGTCGTACCCCGCCCGGGCGATCGCCATGGGGTCGACGGCGTTCGCGAACAGCTTCGTGTCGGAGAGGCCTCCCGCGTTCGCGAAGCCCGTTTGCATCGCCCCAGGCATCAGGACGGTGACCGTCACGCCCGTCCCCTTCAGCTCCCTCCATAAGGCGTTCGACCAGCTGGTGACATAAGCTTTGGTCGCGTAATACACCGCCTGCAGCGGCCCGGGCATGATGGCGGCTGTGGAAGACACATTCAGGATCCTCCCGCTTGCCCTGTCGATGAAATCGGGAAGGAAGAGTTTGCACAGTCGTGTGGGGGTCTCGATGTTCACCGCGATCATGGACATGTCCTGCTCCATGGTCCTTTCCCGGGCGAAATCCCCTGCCCGCCGAAACCGACGTTATTGATGAGATAATTCACGGTCCAACCATGACTTTTGCAAGTGTCATAGATCATGGCCGCTGCCGACGGGTCAGACAGGTCAGCGGCGATGGTATGAACCTGCACGCCGTATTCCCTCCCCACCTTCTCCGCCTGCTCCTCCAGCTTCCGCTGGCTGCGCCCGACAAGAATGAGACCGCCGCCACTTGCGGCGTGGATATCAGTGAAGCACGTGCCAAGACCACCGTAAGAGCCGGTGATAAGCGCTGTCCCTTTATCAGTCATAGGAATCCCTCCTGGAATGAATCACGAGATTACGAGTGAACGTTTCCAGTATACGCAGAAACCCCGAAACACATGACATCAATCCACGCCATAATCATATCAATTCACGCCATCGGATATCATTTTGCGCCGAAAGGCCTTTCGCGACGATTATTGACCGCAGTCAGCCAACCAGGACGACAGGAAGCGTTCATACGCACCGTGCCGTGGACAGAAGCCTTATTTCGCCAGACGCGAATATACTCATGATAGGGGTAGTCCGACAGGAGGATTCTTATGAAAAAGCTTTTTCGCTGGATATGCGGGATTTTAGGAATCATCGTAGCCATCGCCCTTATCGGTGGCGCAATCATCATGATCGACATCCACCGATACGGGGCGGGAAGAGTCACCTTTCCGCAAGTCGTAGAGGTCAACCTGCGCCATGATCTCGTCTCGGTCGGGAAAGACGGAAAAGGCGAGTATTTCCTCACGGACCACGCGTGGACCAACGACAGGCTCCTCAAACTCGGATATAAGGAGACGGACCGCATGGGGACGGAAGGCTTTTACATCGCCCCGGACGGGACCCGGTTCAGTCTGGACGACACGAGCGATTGGTGCCCCTGGTTCCGCCTCCATCACATCAAGGGAACCACGCTTGACAAGCTCGGCCTTATCTCCTGAAGCACGCGGAACACACGCGGTAAGCGCAGCTAGCAAAAAACAGACCGCCCAACGATCGCTCAGCTACTTCCCGCTGCCCTCGACTACCGCTGCGCGCTACTCCCGTATCTCCAGCTACTTCCGGTAGGTAGACCGCAGAACCAGGGTCTCCAAAGGAGCGACCCGGCATTCATCGTTGACGATCAACCGGTTCTTCAAAGGCAAACGATCGCGCTGGGGCATAGTCGAATAATCCCACACATGCCGGTCGCTGACCACGGTCTCCCAGACGCCGGACTCCACCCCCGGCACAACCCGGGGGTTCAGGTTGGAGTTGAAAATCAGCACATAGGATTCATACCGTTTTCGGGTGTCGAAGAATTCCAAGGCCACCACGCCGTCCTCCTGCTTGATGATCCGGGAATGAGCGGTGATCTGCCCGTAATCACTCATCCGGAAATAGGGGCAATCGCGCCGGAAGGCGATAAGCCCGCGGGCGTAATCCACACTACTTTGGAACTCTTCGGACCGCTCCCAGTCCACGGCGTTGACCTTGTCCGGCGAACGGTAGGAATTCCCATCCCCACCTTTGGTCCTCAGGAAGCACTGCCCCACTTGGACCTCCGGAATCCCCAGTGACAGCAAGACCATGGAAGTGGCCAGGTCGCAGCGGCGGCGCAGATCGGCCAAAGTATCCCCGGGCAGGGAGGCCTTGAGCTTATCGAAAAGGGTGTAGTTGTCATGCACTTCCACGTATTGCACCCGCTGGGAAGCATCGGTGAAGTAATGGGGCCGATAGTAGCCGCCCAGCATCTCGGAGGCGATGACCCCCTCTTCCCCCCTCCTGCCGGCAACGAAGCCCAGGGAGCGCTGGTTGAAGGTATCGCCTTTGAGGGCGTCACGCAAAACATCATTGAAGAAGCCGATCCCCGGCATCTTACGGGCATTGCGCTGGCTGGCGTGCTCCCCGGCAGGAAGGCTGGTCTCCAAATTCCACCCTTCGCCCAGGACGACGATGGTGGGGTCTATCTTGTTCAGCTGGCGACGGATGATGTTCATGGTCTCTATATCCAGATTCCCCATGAGGTCGAAGCGGAAGCCGTCCAGATGGTATTCGCGGGCCCAGTAGAGGACGGAATCCACGATGTATTTGCGGGCCATGAGACGTTCGGAGGCCACGTCGTTGCCGCAACCGGTCCCATTGGACGCAGTGCCATCAGGATTGGTCCGGAAGAAGTAGCCGGGGACGGTCCGCTCGAAGGGGTGGGAAGCCACATCATAAACATGGTTGTAAACCACGTCCATGATCACCCGAATCCCGGTCTTCTGCAGGCCGTTGATCATGGCCTTCATCTCCACGACGCGGGCGCGGGGGTCGGAGGGGTCGGAGGAATAGGAGCCTTCCGGCACGTTGTAGTTGACCGGGTCATACCCCCAGTTGTACTGACTGTTGAAAACGTGATGAGGCTTGAGCTCGTCCACGGACCCGTAATCGTACATGGGCATGATCTGCACGTAATGGATGCCCTGGCTGAGCAGGTAGGACAAACCGGTAGGGGCCCCATCCAGGGTATGGGTATTCGGCTCGATGACTCCCCGGAAGCGGCCACGTTTAGGCTCAGGGACCCCGGAGTTCTCCGCGATGGTGAAGTCGCGGATGTGCAGCTCCATGATTGTATCCTGAAGGCGGCCTGCTCCCAGAATGGTCCGGGTGGCTTCCAAGGAGACGGCCCGCGGCTTGTCCGCCTGCCAGTCCGGATCCTCCGGCCGCATGGCCGGATCGCTGAGAATGACGGCCCTACCTCCGTTGGCGACGGTGGCCCTCGCATAGGGGTCGGAAGCCGTCGTCAGGCTGCCGTCCATGAATTCGATGCGGAAGTCGTAAGCCTTGCCGTTAAGGTCTCCGCGGACGCAGGTCCGCCAAACTCCGCGGTACGTACGTTCCATGAGGAAGGAGTCCGTCTCCACGGCGTAAGCCTCATCCGAGTCGTAGAGGCAAAGGGTGACTTTGTAAGCGGTGGGAGCCCAGAGGGCGAAGGAGGTGGAGGCCGGGCCGTAATCATAGCCCAAGCGGCCGTAATAGGCGAAAGTCTTGTCGAAGGCCAGGGAGAAACGCCGGTGTACGGCTTCGGTCAGCAGTTGGGCCTGATAACGGTTTTCGGCCACTTCACGAATCCGGCGGGCGGTGAAAGCCTCTTTGCCGTTCCCGTAAACACGGGACCTTGGCCTGTGGCCTGCGAAGTCCCCTCTGGCCTTATCCGGCGAAGCTTGGACAGAAGCCGCCTCGCCATCATTCGACAGGGAAAAGGTCTGCCCTTTATCAGTCATGAAAAACACCTCCCAAAATTCGACATACCTATCCTAACAGCAAAGCTACCAAAGCGATGCTGGCAGGAGCGGTCATTGTGGATATCAGGACCCCATCCCGAGCGAAGGCAGTCCCTGTATCGTATTGAACGGCGTAATTATAGACGTTCTGCCCGGCGGGCAAGGCGGCAAGGACAACGCAGCCGTAAAGGACACGGCCCCTAAAACCCATGGCATAGGCAAGGAGGAAAGCCACAATCGGCATGACGATGTTTTTCAACACGCAAACGGTGAAGACGGCGGCCTTGTTCGTTCGTCTGTCGCTCAAGGGTTGGCTGCCATGCAATGACATGCCGAATGCCATAAGAATCATGGGAACGGCGCATTGTCCGATCATGTGAAGAGGTTGGAAGAGTATATTCGGGATGATGTAGTGTCCGACCGCTCCGGAGATGGCGGAGACCGCGATGCCCCCCAGGGAACCGATCAACAAGGGTTGCCGCAAGGGCTCCGTGGCTATGCGCTTGGCGGAGATCTTAGCCCCTGTGGTCCCATCCAATACTGTCAGGGCGATGGGGGTGAAGAGGGCCTGTTGCATGACCAGGATAGGGGCCACGAGAGTCGGCCTGCCTAGAATATAGGTCGCCACAGGCAGACCGATATTGTTGGAATTCAAATAGAGGGAATTCAAAGCTCCTACGGTCGCATTGGCGGCGTCGAGGTGGAAAAAGAGCGCATTGATGATAAGAAAAAGCGCTCCGACGGCCATAGCGGAGAAAAAAGCGACGATAATGGTTCTATCGAAAAGGGTCCCCAACTTCTCCCTGGATAGAATCGTGAACATAAGACAGGGATTAGCTACGAAAAAGCTGTATCTGTTCAGCACCATCTGGGCGTTTGGCCCGCCAACGCGAAAACGGGCGGCGATGTATCCCGTGAGAATGACCGCCCCGATGATGAAAAACCCTTGCAACGAGCTGATGAAAGCCGTCACTGATTCGCCTCCCGCATGATTATGATTCCTGGGCTTCCGAAATTCCCGATTTCTTGGTTTCCCAGTTTCTTTATTTCTTGGTTTCCGGCGGTTCAGGATTCTGCCGGGGCCAGACGATTGATGGTGGCCAGGAAATGCGGCCAATCCTGGGCGAAGGCGGACAGAAGCCGCAGGTCGGGTATCCTTTCAAGGGGGATCCAGGCGACCTCCGTGCTTTCATCGTCGCTGGCGTAAGGATGGACCTGCCGGCCGGGTTTTTCGAAGGCGATGACGGTGGTGTAGGCCCAGGGTCCGTGGTCTTCGCGATAGGCCGCGCGGATGGCCAGGTCGCCGGCGGAGATGCCTGCTTCCTCCCCGCTTTCCCGCAAGGCCCCTTCCAGGGGGTTCTCCCCATCGGACAAGGCCCCGCCCGGCACTCCCCAGGTTCCCCCTTCGGCCGACCAGGCGGCCCGATGTTGCAGGACCACATGGGTGGGCGAGCCGGTGGCAGGGTCCCGGCGGACCAGAAGAAGGCCGGCGGCCCCGTTCAGACCCCAGTGCCGGTGGCCGCACGGGCAGTCGATCCATCCATCGCCGGGTTGGTTGATGTTCCCATCCGGCACGTTCACGGCGGCTCGGCGGTCTTTCCCGGACAGATAATCGCGGAAGGCGGGCGCTTGGCTGGTAGCTGCGGCGGAGGAGCTGGCGGAATCGGAGTTGGAGTCGGAAAGCGAATCAGTGGCCAGCTCAAGCCTCCCCCGCGACTTCGCCATGTTCCACAAGGCGGGCCAGGGCAGGTCGAAACGGCCGAGCATCTTCCTCAGCAAAGGCAGGCTCAGGCCCATCACCCCGCTGGGGTCACCGGAAACGGAGTCGATGAAGGCGGACCCCAGACCTTCCAAAGTGAAGCATCCGGCCACTTCCAAAGGCTCCCCGGAGGCGATGTAGACCTCGATGTCGGCGTCGGTGTAATCGGCGAAATGCACCCGGGCCTGGCTGACGGCCCTTTCCTCCCTTCCGCTGAAAGGGTCGATCAGGCAATGCCCGGTCCACAGGACGCCGGTCTGGCCGCGCATGAGACGAAGCCGATCCCGGGCCACCTCAGGGCTGTGTGGCTTGCCGAAGACGTGCCCATTCAGGGCGAAAAGCGAATCGGCCCCCAAGACCAAAGGCCCGGCCCCATAAAGCCGGTGGAGGCCGGCGTAACCGGGGTCGGCCTGGAGAAAATCATGCAGGGATTGGGCTTTCGGCTGCGAAACTGCGGAAATCGCGGGGGCCTCGGAAGTCCCAGAAATTCCGGAAGTCTTAGAAACCGCAGAAGACGCGGAACCGGATCCACCGAATTGGGGCCGGTAGAATTCCATCAGGCCATCGGCTCCGTCTTCCGCCTCCCGCAGGGCCTGGGCGATGTCGGAGTAAGTCCGGGCCACCGCCCTCGCCTTGGCTTGGGAAAGGATCTCCACCCGCATGGCCGCGGGCATATCCGCCAAACCGATGCCGGCGGATGCGGCCGCCCGGGCCAGAGCCTCGCCTTCATCCACATGGGAAAGGCTGATGGTAGGCCGGATGCCCGCGTTGAGCAGGAGCCGGCGGCGGGAGGGGGACTGGGAGGCCAGGATGAGGGAAAGCGGGGGCCGGTCCAGGATGCGGAAAAGGTCGTCCATCAGTCGCCTTGCACCACGACGTTGCGCAAAGACCCCAGTCCTCGCACGGTCACCAGGGTCTCATCGCCCGGCTTGAGGGAGCCGGCGGCGTAAGGGGTGCCGGTCATGATCACATCGCCGGGCAGCAAGGTGGAGAAGCGGGAGATCTCCGCGATCTGTTCGGGGATGGAATGGATGAGCCCGGCCGTCGACCCCGAAGCCTCAGGCACGCCGACCCCGTTGAGATTGAAGAAGATCTGGGCGTCGGCGTAATCCAAGTCGGTCTCGATCCAGGGGCCGAGAGGGCAGGAGGTGTCGAACCCTTTGGCCCGGGTCCAGGTGGGGTCTTCAGCGGCGATGTCGGTCAAGGTGACGTCGTTGACGCAGGTGTAACCCAAGACGTAATCCATGGCCTCGGCCGGGGTCACCTTCTTGGTGATCCGGCCCATAATCACGGCCACTTCCGGCTCAAAATTCATGGCATGGGCGAAAGAAGGCAGGACGATGGGGTCATCAGGGCCGATGACGGAAGTGGAAGGCTTGGTGAAGATCACGGCTGGCTGCCGGGCAGCCTCTTCCCGCTCAGCCTGACTGGCCCCAGCCTTCTGATAGTTCTTCGCCAGACCGTAGACCTTGGATGGGATGATGGGGGCCAGGAGGCGGATCCCCTCCCCTTCCACCTCGAAGCGCCGCCCGGTCGGCTCCACAGGATTCGGACCGAAGGGGTAGCCGGTCAACTCGACCAGATAATCCTTCCGGTCGTTCGCGTCTTTCTGGACGAAGGCATAGGAGACGGAGTCATCATGACTGAAGCGTGCGATTCTCATAGCTTCCAGTCTAGCTGACCTTGGGGAGAGAACCTCTCTGAGCTTAGTCTACGGTCGCCGCGGCCTTTCATCGCGGCCTTGATCACCGATAGGCCCGCTGACCGAAGAGGGCCGTCCCCAGACGGACGATGGTGGCCCCTTCGGCGATGGCCAGGGGATAATCCCCGCTCATGCCCATGGACAGGTCCCGGCAGGAATCCAGGCCGGCTTCCCCTTGGCTGAGGATTCCCTCCCGGATGCGGCGCAGGTGGGCGAAGCCGGAACGAACCTGCGCCTCGTCGTCCACGTGGGCCCCGACCGTCATCAGCCCACGCACGACCAGGTTCGGAAGCTGGGCAAGGGCGAAAGCGAGGTCTTCCGCCTCCTGTGGCCGGCAGCCGGATTTGGCTTCCTCCCCGGAGACATTCACTTCCAGGAAGACATCCAGACTTAGGCCCGCGCGGACGGCCCGGGAGGACAGTTTCACTCCCAGTTCCAAGGAATCAACCGACTCCACCGTGCTGACCAAGCCGAGAATCTTGTTGATCTTATTGGATTGCAGCTGGCCAATCAAGTGGAAGCCCACCTGCTCGCCCAAGTCCAAGCCTTCCTCCCGGCAAGCCTGGGCCAGGCCGGAAGCGACGGCCATCACCTCCTGGGGACGGTTCTCCCCCAGCAGACGGACCCCGGTCTTTACGGCGGCCATGATTTCTCCCACATTTCTGGTCTTGACCGCAGCCAGTAGCCGTACGTCCGAAGGCCGCCGCCCGGCCTGTTCGGCCGCTTGGGCGATGGAGTCGAAAGCCCGGCGGACCGCATCGGAAATCTCCTCCCGTCTTTGCGGAGGAATGATGGTCTCAGTCAGGTCTTTCCGGTTCATGTAGGAGGTCATGCTTTATCCTATCCTTCGCCTGGCCCTTCTCAAACCTGGGTGTTGAGGAACATGAAAGGCAGGTTCTGGTGAAGGATGTTGATCAGGGCAGCCCGCGTATGTCCCATGCCCATGGCCGGTCCGAACTCCAGGTTGGCCGGAGTGAAAACGGCCGGATGCTTGCGCATTTCGGTCACCTGATACCGCATATAGAGGTAAGTGACGTCCTGGGTCCCCGCCCCGCCGGCGATGAGGAAATCCTTGGCTGTCAGCCCCTGCCCGCTCACGGCCGAGGAGAGCACGCTGGCCGTTCCCGCCGGATCCGTGAGGCCGCCGTGGGGATGCAAGGCCCAGGAGCTTTGGGCGACCGGTAGGAAGTAGGCCATTTTATCCAAATCGTATTGGAAGCTGTACCAGGTGGCGGCCGACCCCATGGAGAACCCGCCGAAAGCCCGGTGCAGGCGGCTGGCCCGATACCCGGCCTTGTCGAAGCGGGTGGTATACGTGCGGTAATGGCCTTCGACGGCCGGGACCAGGTCGTGGAAGAGCTCATGCTGGGCGAACCGCTTGACCAAAGGCCCGTCAGGCAGGTAGCTCTCCCCGTAGAAGGATCGGTCCGGATAATATTCGGGGAAGACGAAGATGGCCGGGGCCAAGGATTTGTCGGCGATCATGTGGTCCAGCAGGAGTTTGATGCCGGCGGTGGACCCGGTCCCCGTCTTGCCCAGGTAGGCTGTGAATCCGCCGCTGTAGCCGTGCATGATGTACATGACGTTGTACTTCATCCAAGGCCTGCCTTCGTAGCCGGCGGGCAGATAGACTTCGGCCGCCTTCCGGTATTCCTTCCCTTGGTAGGTGGTGGTGTAGGTGACTTTCTCCACCTTCCCCCGCTGGTCCACCGGCAGGAGGTGGGAGTAGGAGTCCGGGGTTGGCCGGTAGGTTTGGATACCAGTCAGCCGTTTTTTCGTCTTGGCCTGCAAGGCGCGGACCAGATCCTGATAATCTTTGAGCTCACGACCCGCTTGGGCCGCGCGGGCCTTGGCCTCCGCCTCGGCTTCGGCTTTCTTGCGGGCCTGGTCTTCGCCGCTTTTGCCGCCTGGCCCCTCTTGGTCGTCGGGCCCCTCTTGGCCACTTTGCCAAGTGGGCCCGGATTGACCCGCTTCCGGGGAACCGGCCTCTTCAGGACCGCAGGAAGCGAAGACCGGCAGGAGGCAGACCGCAAGAAGGAAGGCCAAGCCTTTGATCAGGAAAGACTGGCCGTCCTTCATGACGGCAGCGGCGCGAAATCGCGAAAAAGGCATAAAGAAAGGCACCCTAGGTCGATTGGATGTCTTCCTGAATCGAATGCCCATGGTGCCTCCTTAAACGATGGTCGGTTATGCAGTTTTACACCTGCCGCTTTACATCGGCGACTTCCGTCGCCCTTTGGCGGCCTCGTTCCCTATCATCGCTTTCCATCGTCATATCGCGTCGTTTTTACCGGGCGAAGAGGAAGTAGATGCCATAGCCGCAGATGGCGCCGCAAATCGGGGCGATGACCGGAATCCAAGCCTCACCCCAGCGGGAACCGCCCTTGTGGGCGATGGGGACCATCTGGTGGAAAAGACGGGGCATCAGGTCGCGGGCCGGATTCATGGCGGCGCCGGTCGGACCGCCCATGGCGGCGATCAAAGCCGCGACCAGGGCCACGATCATGATGAAACCGGCGGCCTTGGATGTCTTGCCGGCCATGTTGAGGGAGCCGAAGATGCCCAGGACCAGCATCATGGTGGCGAAGAACTCGCTCACGAAATAGTTGAGCTTGGATTCATTGGCGTCATTGGTGGCGAAAACGCCGAAGATGGTCGCCGGGTCCTCTTCCTTCCGGAAATAGGGGTAGTACATGAAGTAAACCACGGCGGCGCCGATGAAGGCCCCGACCAGTTGACCCAGGATGTAAGGCAGGACTTCGGCCCACTTGAACTGGCCATACACGGCCAGGGCCAGGGTGATGGCGGGGTTCAGGTGAGCCCCGGAGACGCCGCCGAAGATCATCACAGGCAGGCCGATGGCCACGCCGAAGCCTAGGGACACGTTGAGCCAGCCGGCCCCTTTGGCCTTGGAGCCCTTGAGATTAGCCGCGGCGATGGAGCCGCATCCGAAAAGAACGAGCATGGCGGTGCCGATGCATTCGGCGAGCACGCGCATCCACAAACTGTATTCCATAATTTCCCTCCCACGAGAACATTCATCTTGCTTGTTCATGAGCGGCGACCGCTCTGTGCCGGCGGTCGCTCCTTGATTTTCCACCCGACCAGCCCGTTGCGTCCGCGATACATGGCCGTCGGGTACAGACGGATTCACCACCTGACCAAGTTCCCATGCTATCCGCACCGAAGGAGCTTTGCCCGGTGAGGGGAAAACCAGTATCAATTTTTTACACTTTCAGGCGTATACGGAATCTTGATGCTTTGGGATTTATTCATCTTCTCCCCGGGGTCCCTTACGATGAAGAGTGACCGATGATAAACGAGAGAGACGAGTACCTTGATGATTGATTTCAGCGTTTTCCGCTATTTTTCCAGCGCCGTCGGCATAGCCTGCTCCCTGGCCTATTTCGTGATCATGATCGTCCTGCATGTCAGGGACCGGGGAGCCTATGCCCCCGTCTCCCATGCGGTCAGCGATTACGGGGTCGGTCCCAGCCGACCTTGGTTCCTCGGAGCCGGAGCCATGACCCTTCTCAGGAACCTCTCCCTCCTGCTCGTCATGGCCACCTGGCCGGCCATGGAACCCATACGGTTGCGGTCCTTGATCCTTCTGGCCCTCTCCATCGTCGGCTACCTGGGGGGTGGCCATCTTCCCCACCGACTTGGAAGGCTCCAAGCGCACAGTGAAGGGGCTGACCCACCTTTTCTTCGCTGTCCTGCAATTCACGGCGGTGGCCATCTTCATCTTCGACAGCGAATTTCGGCTTTCTTCCCTCATCCCCTCCTGCATGGGCCTGGTGGGCGTGTTGATGGTGATTATCCGGATCGGCTTGTATGGATTGGTGGCTGCCATGATCCTGCCTTTCCTGAAACGCTTTTTCGGCCTGATGGAAAGGACCTACCTGTACAGCGCGAACCTCTACCTGCTCCTCTTGGCCGCTCTCGCTTTCGCGCCCACTGATATCTGCGACCTTTTGCGCTTACGACCACGGTTGAGGCAGCGACCACCAAGGATTCAAGAAGATGCCGAGAAGATACAAGACACACTGAAGCATAAGAAAAGGGCCCTGCCGGAATCGAATCCGACAGGGCCCCAGCCATGTCAACTCATCCATCCCCTTATCTTCCCTCCCCCATCAGCAGACGGGGAAGAAGAAGCCGGGAGTGGGTTGTGTTTATTGGAGGCGGCGGCGCAGGCTCAGGGCCACTCCGGCGGTCAGCAGGAGGGCCAGGGAGGCGATGGCGAACACCATGGCGTTCACGCCCGTCTTGGCCAACACCGGGTGACGCGGGGTCACCGGCTTGGACGGCTTGCGCGGGGTGGGAGGAACCACGGGCGTGTGCTTGTTGGTGATGGTGAAGCCGTCGGCGGCGGAGCCGGACACCGTGGCGGTATAGCCTTGCGCAGCGTCCACCTCCTTGACCGTGTAGGCGATCTTCCTGCCTGCCTTGTTCACCGCCAAGCCCGTGAACCGGTAGGTCCACTCGTTCGCGGCGTTCAACACCACCGGAGAGCCGGAGGCCTGACCATCGGCATAAAGCTGCACCTGGACGGAAGCGGGACGGGACCCGTCCTGGTCGTCATGGTCGTCCCACTTCTTGACCACGGACACGCTCGTCTGGCCGGGAGTATAGGAGTTCTCGATGTCCAAGCCCTTGACGGAAGGAGTGTACCCCTTGACGAGGTCCTCGCTCACCGTGTAAACGATCTTCCGGCCGTTGGCGTACACGGGCACGTCGGCGAACGAGTACTTCCACCCGCCGGCGGCGGTCGCCTTCACCGACTTCACCTTCCGCCCGTCGGCCAGCAGGTTCACCGTGATCGAGCCGGGACGCTTCCCATCCTGATCATCCTTGTCGTTCCAGGTCTTCGACCCGGACAGGCTCGTCACCGCGGGCGTGTGCTTGTTGGTGATGGTGAAGCCGTCGGCGGCGGAACCGGACACCGTGGCGGTATAACCTTCCGGAGCGTCCACCTCCTTGACCGTGTAGACGATCCTCTGACCCTGGTTGTATTCCTTCAGGCCGGTGAATTCATGACTCCAGCCGTTGGCGGTGTTCAAAACCACCGGTTCGCCGGAAGTCTGGCCATCGGCATAAAGCTGCACCTTGACGGAGGAAGGACGCTTACCGTCCTGGTTATCGGCGTCATCCCACTTCTTGACCACCTTGACGGAGGTGTCAGTGACACGGTCGGTGATGCAGACGGAATAGGATTTAGCTTCGTTGTTCAGCTCGTCAGCGGTCACCTTGACAGGGTCGGCCTTCTGGTAGCCGGCAGGAGCCTCGGTCTCGGTGAGGGTGTAATCGTCGCGGAGCAGGTTCTCGAGGGAAGCCGCGCCGTTGGCGTCAGTCGTCATGGTGCCGACGGTCTCGCCGGAACGATCACGGGTGACGGTGAATTTGGCCCCGGCCAGGGCCTTTCCATCCTCACCCTTCTTGTTGATCTTAATGGAGTAGTTGTAACCGTTGGCCTCGCCGGAAGCGGTCTCCCAGGTGGTGCGGTTCGTATACTCATGCTTCTCGGTCTGCCCGGGGTAAGTCATTCTGATCTTGTTGTCGAAGGCCTCATGATTGACCGGGGTGTGGTTCAGCTTGACGGTGTACTTGATGTAGTAACCGTTGGTGCCGATGTCGCCAAGAGGAACGCTGAAGGCGGTGTTCGTATCGTTGAATTTGATGGCGTTCTTGTAACGGCTGGTGACGTCACGGCCACCATTCATTTCCAGGCCACCGGCCTTGTTGATGAAGAACTTGCCTTCGATGAAAGTGAAACTGTCCTTGTCATAGGTCATGCCAGTGCTCTTGAGCTGATCGGAAATGGTCACCCCATGCAGGTCAATCCCCTTGCCGTTGATACGGACCCAGTATTGCAAAGTGTTGTCCGTAACGTTGATGGAGGCCCACTTGCTGAGGACTTCCTCAGGGTTGTCGCCGGTCCACTTGCCATAAGTGATCTCACCGGCGTTCACGGTGTGGCCGTTCACGTCGATGTTGAAAGGAGTGGTCGTGTAGTTGGTGTTGTGCTGCTTGTCCGCCTTCACCGAAGCGACGATCCTACCGGTGATGTCGGAGTTCTTCTCCACATAATCGGTATAGGTCATGGTCAGCTTGCCGGTCTTCTCATCCATGTGGGCGTGGGCGACAACATTGCCATCACTCGATTTGACGTCGAAGTCGATGGAACGGTTGAAGACGAAACCTTCAGGAAGGGAGATCGTGGAAGTATCGCCCGCCTTGATCTTATTGTTGGGAAGCTTGAAATTCATCACCAGATCGGTGGTGGACCCATTGGAATTCACTTCCTTCTTGGTCAAAGACGCATCGGTGATGATGTTGTCCGAAAGCTCAACCGCATAGGTGACACGAGGGGCAGCGAAGAAAACTGCCACAAGCATGGCGATGGCGGACACCAATGCCACCATCAGCCGTACGATTTTAGACTGATACAAACGAGGGAATCCCTGGCCTGTAGTCCCTGAAATCTGGGAAGACATCCAAATCGCCTTTCTCTCATTGATTTATATTTTGATTCTGTTATTAACCTTGTCACGTGTTCATTCCAGCCTCTCGACTCTCACTAACATCGTTGATGGGTTCTCGGACGGAAAACACGCGTGCTTGATATTTTAGTACGACGTTTGACAATAGTCAGCGACAAATTGATGCTTTTCATCCTCATTCTGAGACGATTTCATGAAAAGCTCAATAAAAGTTCAGCATTCAGACATGATTATGAGTACTGAATGTAGGGATTAAGCCAATCCGTCAGTACTGTATCTGAGGATTATCCAAATGAGCCCCTTCCTGGGCCGCCTGACGATTGATCGGAGCCGGGTTTGTCAGGACAGCGTCGCCCAAGGGGGCGGGGGTGACACCATAACCAGGACGGGCCATCATGCTGGGGTGCTGATAGCCATTCGCCTGAGCCATCCGCCAGCTCGAGGCGTTCTGGGCCTGGCCCTGGGGATTGCTGTCAAAACGGACCCCGGCGGAACGGGAAGGCAGGGCCATCAGGACCAGGTAGCCGATGGTGGACAAGATGAAGATGATCGCGCCGATCCGGTTGGTGGAGGACGGCCCTTCCGCAGGACGATTGTCCTGGTTGAGGAGAAGGCCAAGGCAGGCGACGGCGACAGGGACGAGAAGCCACCAGCCACGCAGGTTCTGGTCATGCAGACGCCTCACGGCGACCGTCAGGGCCGGCAGGAAGACGCAGACCGCGGCGAGGAAGAAAAGCCAGTTCCCAACCTTGCCGGGAATCAAGGCGAGGAGGAAGAGGACGGCGAAGTTGACCAGGAAAGGCCACCAGTATTCGCTGCGAGAAGCCCGGCCGGAGAGGACCACGTACTTCAGCCAGAAGCGCTTGATCGCTTCGACAAAAGGAATCCCGTACCAAGGCTGGTTGTCCGCCGCCCGAGGACGTTGAGGCTGCTGGGCGGTGGTCTGAGGCGGCTGCTGGACCGTCTGCTGCTGGAATTCCGGGGATTCCTGGAATTGCTGGAACTCTTGGGGCTGCTGGTCCCAAGCCGCCTGGCCCTGAGGCTGGGGCTGGGCTTGGCCCTGA
The DNA here is from genome assembly GCF_001042675.1 of Parascardovia denticolens DSM 10105 = JCM 12538. Classification (NCBI taxonomy): domain Bacteria; kingdom Bacillati; phylum Actinomycetota; class Actinomycetes; order Bifidobacteriales; family Bifidobacteriaceae; genus Parascardovia; species Parascardovia denticolens. The sequence goes on along the minus strand of NZ_AP012333.1, from coordinate 199,070 downwards.
CCTGGCGCCGGCTGATAGCCATTGCCATAAGAGGGGTTCTGCTCTGGTGGGTTCTGCTCTGGGATTGACATGCTCTTCTCCAATGCGGGTTCTGGATGTTCTGGTCTATCGATTGGCGTTCTTGCGGTATTCAGTAGTGCTCTTCTACCTGTCGTTGTCGCGGGAATCCCGGTTATCGCGGGGATTCCGGTCTTCGGCGGCCTCGCCCTAAGCTGCGGGCAGCTGCTCGACGACGGCCTGGAAATCCCGGCGCTTCTCCTCCGGGCTGCGGCGATCCGGATTCGAGCTGCGGGAGGCGGCGACCTGGGCGGCGAGGGCCCCGATCAGACCGAAGGCCCGTCCGGCGGTCGCCCGCCCCAAAGAGGCGAATTCCAAAGCGTAGGAACTCTTATCCAAAGTGAGCTTGTCCCCTTTCATGCGAGAAAGACGGACCTTGGCCTGGGTCAGATGAGCGCGGTCGATTTCGTTGCACTCGTTGTCGAAAAGGACGCAAACCCCGTTCTCATCCACCCCCAGATAACCATTGGAAGCAATCTGGGTCAACCCATGCTGGGCGTGGATCCCACAGGCCCAGTAAGACCACCGGGGGGCGGAGTTTTGAGGAGCGTTCTGATAATCCTGATATTCTGGCATGCTCTTTTCTCTTTCGGACGTTTTCGGCGAGGGAGACTGAGCACCCTCCTAATAGGTAAAAGGCTAGCAGGAGGCAAGGTCCCAGGTCAAATCGGATTCTCAGCAATCAGACCGGCTCCCCAGCGGTAAAGCAGATAAAGGAGCTCGAAAAAAGAAAAAGCCGATGGCTTCTGTCTGAGAAGGCCAACGGTCAAAGTCAACAATGTTTCCGGATGACACGGCATCCGATAACCGTGCCCCCTGAGGGACTCGAACCCTCGACGCCTGATCCTACGATTCGATGTCCTCCTCGTTCTGCTTATCCCCTCCGCCCATCCGCTCGCGCCGTGGACCATGATAGTGGCGGCGATCAGAGGCCTTTCTCCCCCAGGCTTTTCCTAGCCTTTTTATTTTCCGAACCCATAACACTTTCACACGAAAACCCTTTCACTCCGTCACACAATCACACACGTGTGAAATCACACGAAAACACAGGAAAGGAATCAGCAACCATGAGAATCACCATCGCCAACGCCAAAGGGGGAGTGGGCAAGACCACCTCCGCCATCTACCTCGCCCAGGCGGCCAGCCTGCGCGGCCACCGGGCCGTCGTCCTGGACGCCGACCCCCAAGGGTCAGCCAGCCAATGGGCCGACCTGGCCGCCCAGGAAAACCAGCCTCTCGATTTCAATGTGCTGCCCGCCAATCCGGCCACCCTGAAACGGCCCAGGACGACGCGGGCGATCGAGATCGTGGACTCGGCCCCCACCGGCCCAGGCCTCCAAGCCGCGCTGGAGACCGCCGACTTCACCATCATCCCCTGCTCGGACAGCCCCCTGGACGTGCAGCAGGCCTGGGCCACCCTGGAAACCCTCAAAGCGCCGGCGGCCATCCTCCTCGTGCGCGTCGAGCCGGCCACCCGCGCCATGAAAGCCGTCCTAGACGCCTTCACCCAGTGGAAGACCCCCATCTTCGACAGCCGGATCCGCAAACGGCAGGACATCAAAACCAGCATGGGACACAAACCCACCAAACTCTGGGAGTACGCCCAAGCATGGCAGGAAATGGAACAAACCATCGACCCGAGGAAGGAAGTCTGAAGATGAAGAACCTGAACCTCACCCCCCACGCCAGACGCCACACCATCCAGGAACTCGCCCACGCCACCCCAACCGGCGGCGAGACATGGAAGCCCACCGGGCTGAAAGTCAACCCGGACACATGGAAAAGAGCGAAACGATACGCCGCCGACCACGACATGAAACTGCAAAACCTCGTCGACCAAGCCCTCCGCCACTACCTGGCCGACAAACATTAGCGCATCACGCTTATAGGTGCGTCAATGAGTGCCACTAACCTGAAGGCCACGTGCGGAAGGAGGCACCATGACGAGAAGACCACGCTACTCACAATTCGGAACCGTCATCGCCCGCCACGACAAACACGGCAGGCTCACAGCATGGCAAGCCCGATACGTGAACCCCAAAGACCACAGCAAAAAAGTCCAACGAAACTTCAAACCCGGACAGGAAACCCTCGCCCACCAATGGCTCGACCAAGAACGCCTCCGAGTAGACCGCGACGCACTCGGACTGGAACCATGGGTCCACCCCTCCCAACGGAACCCGACGACCCCCTACCCATCAGTGGATTTCGCCACCTTCGCCCGAACATGGGCGGAGGAATACCGCCTGCCCACCGGACGACTGGCCCAAGGAGCGACCAAAAGGAACCTCAAAGCCGACGTCCAACACCTCATCACCGCGTTCGGCGACCTGACGATCCAGGAGATGACCAACGACAGGATCCACGCCTGGTACGACCAGCCCCACGCCGAAGGCCCCCACTCCTGGAGACGCCAATGCCTCAGACTCAAATCACTCCTCACCGCCGCCAAGGACGGCACCTGCGGGCCATGGGGGAAACTCATCGCCACCAACCCCTTCGACCTACCCATACCACCACACCCCCAATCAGAACGGACCACAGTTCAACCCATCACCAAAACCGAACTACACGCCCTCTACCACGCCATGCCCGACTACGACCGGCTCAGCATCTACCTCGCCGCCCTCGCCGGCGGCCTACGCATAGGAGAAGCATGCGCCCTGCAAAAAGACGACATCGACTTCACCACCGAAACCCTCCACATCCACCACTCCATCAACCGCGGACCCTCCGACACCGGACCCCTGCAACTATGCCCCGCCAAAACCCGCGGAAGCCACCGCATCGTCCCCCTGCCCCACAAACTCATCGGCTACATCCACGACCACATCACCAGATACTGCCAAGCCACCAACCCCCAACTCTTCCCAGGGAAACGGGTCGCCATCCTCGCCCCGACGACCCTCCAAAGCCACTTCCGCGCCGCCCGACGAGCCGCAGGACGGCCGGACATCACCTTCCACACCCTCAGAGCCAGCCACGCCACACTCCTCATGATCGAAGGAGGCACCCTGAAAGAAGCAATGGACGACCTCGGCCACGTCAGCGAAAAAGTGGCCCTTGACCACTACCAGCGTATCGTCCCAGAACACCGCCGAGCCATCAACGAAAAACTCGCCGACCTGCTCTTATAAGGCGAAGCTACCGACCCCGCCCACGCCGGGGACCCTCCCCATCCGTCCGGCCGCGGCCGCCCCAGGAGCGGATGACGTCCCTGACAGTCCGCCAGGAGATCTTCTTACCTTGGTTGCGCAAGTCGCGCACTTGCCTGGCCATCCGACTCATCCGCTCATAATCGGGACCGTACCTTTTCACAAAGCGTGTGGTGCGCGCGCCTAGTTCCAGGTCGCCGCCGATCTCCGTGGCCCTCCACCCCTCGCAGCAGGCGGCGATCTGCGGATTATCCATGATGAAAGCCTCATGGACCTGCATGACCTGGTCATCCGTAAGAGGCTTGCGGGAGATGTATCCGGACAGCTGGTCGTGGTCGAATCCATGCTCATCCATCCACACGCGGATATGATGATAAGTGGCCGCCGAATCCAGGTGGAAGTAGTCCAATCCGGCGTCCAGCAGGTCGAAATGGATCAGCCGCCTCCACCGTTTCCCCTCGTCGCTCACCGCCGACCCTTAACGCTTCGGGTGGAAGTCATCAGGCTCATGAATACGGCTCCATCCCCTAGAATCCCATTCCTCCAGGGAACGCAGGACGTCCTGGGGGGCGTAATGCGGCTCATAGGCGACCGCACGGCTGAAATAACGATTGAACCAGGGCTGATGCTCCAGATCATGCGAAGCGAAGCCCAGGCTCTCGGCGGCCTCCTGCGCCACGCTCGTCTTCACCCCATAGAAGAGGCGGCCGGCCTCCTCCAGACGGTCCACGCCCTCATGCAGAAGCTTGTCATCCAAATAGGCCTTGAAAGCCGCTACACTGGCCCCATCCGCCCTCAGGGCCGCCTCATCCACCACGAACTCGCTCGCGTAAGGATGAGCGGCCAGGAACACATCCACCCGCGGCGTCACGTGCGTATCCATCATCACAGTGGTCATCACAACCTCCCTAACAAAATCCTATGACTACTCATTGTACCCTTGCTCAAGGTCCGCGGCGGTCGTATCGACGACCGGACGACCATCCCCAGTGACAGCGGCCCGCCCTACCCGGCTCTCCTGGCCGTTTCGCCGGCCGGCGGCGGGGGATGGTCCGTGAGGCGGAGGAGGATGCCACCAAAGGCTCCCAGGCGGGGCGTATGCGGGTCGCCTGGTATCGGAGTCAGGCTGCTTATGATCGGGTCCATGCCGATGGGGGCGACTGGCAGGTCGCCGACGCGGATAGTCTAGCGGTCGCCGACGTCTACCGGGCGGCGGGCTACGAGGTGGAGTTCAATTATATGGGCGAAAAGGAGGGGTGATGTCCGGTTTGCGTGAGGCGAGGCTGGCTGAGGGTTACTCCCAGGGTGATCTGGCTCGCATGTCCGGCGTGGACGTCAATATCACCGCGAGAATCGTCTCCCCCGCATCCGCCATGACCATCATCATGCTCCCTTCCGCACGTGGCCCTCCACCCTACTCCCCAACGCCGACCCCGGAAGGATCCCCCACACCCCCATCACGCTCCTGCCCATCCTGGCCACCTGTAGCGTCGGCCGCAACGGGTTCGGTGGTGATGTCGGAGAAAATGTAACGGGCCTCAACCCCACTCACCCCCAGCTCCTCCACCAGACGAGCACGACTACGCGCCAAATACTCATCCCGATACGCGGCCGCCTCCCGCCTCACCCGATCATGCAAATCCCGCAAGGCCAGCAAGTCACCGACAAGCGCGGAGAACTCGCGCTCCTGCCTCTTCAAAGCGGCCATCTTCCCCGCGAAGGAATCCTTCACTAGCCTGCGCTGAGCCGCCCGCAAATCACCATCCAACATTCTTTCATCCTTTCAAATGCGTGTATAGCTGCATCTTCAATTCAAACACTGAAAGGGAAAAGGGAGGGACATAATTATGATGATGGCTAAGCCGCGCTAAGAAGGATCTATGTCTAGCAGATCTTTACAAGATTGACATTGTCATATGATTCCACATTCGTAGAAGGAGAAGCGAAAAGCAATTCTTTGAATCTTCCTCTTTTATTCGCCGAATAAGTGATGTCGTATTCAAAACGATTCAGTCGATCATCATAGATATTACGGATATATTGGGCATCATCATAAGTGACAATCCACTTCCATTCCGCGCCTTTATCCTGGAGCTTTTCTGCGATAAGCTTGTGCATTCGATCTGTCGCGTAAGCGTTATAAAGGTTCTGGCCTTGTTTGTAATACGGTGGATCTACAAACATAAAAGTGTTATCGCAATGAGCTCCGGGTATACGGCCATCAAAAAGTTTGTCACAAAAATGACTGCCTTCGTCATTAAGGACCGTAATAGCGTTTGAACGATTTGCGATGAGTTCTATACGCCGAATGAGCGCTTCTTTACTAAATCGCGCCCCGATATTGTAGGCCCCATTTTGCGAGTGGCCTCCGATGGGACCTCCTTTAAGGATCCCGCTGACGTTCATACGATTCAGCATGAAGAAGTCAAAGGCGATATCCGCTTGAGAACGATTCCGATCATACAGGTAGCGATTATGAATCCTCTCCCAGTACTGTTCACGATCAGAAGCCGTGAACTCATCAAGACTGGTATGGCTATCAAAGGGGACTTCTTTTATCTCACGTACCAGTTTGTTCTTCTCCTGCGTCAAAGTACGCCAGAAAGCGGATACCCCAGGATCAAGATCATTAATGATAATTCTTCGCACATAGCCTGCGAGCAAAAGATTAATGGCGACGCCAGCACCCCCCGCGAACGGTTCAATGTACGTACCATCCACATGATTGATTTCAAGAAGATGCCCGACAAAACGGGTCACCTTCCCCTTCCCCCCTGGATACCGCAAAGGAGTCCGAGACCCATTCGTAAGAGTTTGCGCTTTCATATCATCTATCGTAGGGGCATTTATTAGATTTGGCCAGCTGTTGTCGAGCTCGTTTTCTCCTTGTAAACGATATATTGCTCGCACAGATAAGCAAAAAGCACAGCATCATTAAACATCGGCATGAGATCATCACGAGACATGTTCATGTTGGAAGTGTGCGCAGTATCCTCAGACTTATCCACCGATGCGACAACCGCTTCCGGCCGGAGGATAGTTTGCAGTTTTTTGAACCCCAATCCAAAAACCCCATGGCTGGATAAATAGGTGAGAAACGTCTTATCCTGTCGAATTGCCTGCAATATGACCCTCACATGGTCACCATGAGACGTCGAGGACGACGTCCACCCTTTCATATCAATATTAGTAAGAAGCCCAGCGTTGTCCATTACGACTCTTATGCCAAGCTCGAATAGAACACGTATAGAGGGGCAGCATAAGGAGAGTTTCTGAATCCTATCAGTCTGGTCTCCAGTCAGCTTACCGTATTTCTCGTAGGCCATAAGAAGCACGTTGATCTGTTCAAACCTGTCCTCAACAATCATATTTGAAACCGAATTGTTCCACTTCGCTCCGATATGATTCTCCACACGTCTAAGAGGGGAATCAACGCTGAGTTTGAAATTAGAGACATCAATTCCTGCCCCATTCTCAGGAATATCCGGCTCCTCCGCAGAAGGAGGCTGTTCACTTAGATGGGTGATGATTTCACTATTAAGGGTCGCTACATTAATTCGGGAAGCCGGAATTCCACGAGACTGAGCGTAGTCCTTAATTGTATCCACTAATGAACGAACTTTATCAAGCTGCTCCGTTGTCGGGTTTTCCGGATCATCAATACCCAGATAGTCTCGAGCAGGCTTCGCATTAATAAGCCGATGAACCGTGGTAATAGAACTATTGCCACCGAAATAATCCGATAAGGTCTGATTGAACTGATCGCAAAAGGGGCCCTCAAGCTTATCTGAAAAAGTTTCTTTTCCCGTAAAACGTTGCTTGGCTTCAGTGGTCCAGGAAACAGTTCCCACTCCATCCTGAGGACCATTATGCAAACGCTGTAAAATCGCTTTGAGCGATTCCTTGTCCTCCTTTGTGTCGTCAAAGACCACGACGTTCAAATCCCGATCAATCGTTCCTTGACTCTCTTTGACGAAAGTCTCCAACCTTGTTTTATCAGACACGGTAAGAATATTGGAAAACCGATTAGGATAGTTTAGCATTTTGAGGGCGGTGATCCTCCGATTCGCATCCTGCACTATATAGTGATCACCACTTTTAAGAACGAGGATAGGCTCGACAAGATTCTGATACCCGTTCACTGCAATCGACTCGACAAGATTCATGAATTGTCTGCGTGATTTCTCCGGCTTATCATCACTCGCCTCATAAATCCTTCTCATTGCTTCAGACTCGCTAGCGGCAGGCTCAATCCGAGGATTTTCCTTCCACACCTCCAGTTGTTCTACCGCCACCGTCTCCTCGTGCATCATAGCGAACCTTCTTTAAACGAGCAAAAGGATTTCATCCCTCACATACCAAGCTCATAGTACAACACGTCTCCTAAAAGCTCATTAAATTACAAGCTCCATCGTCATTGTTTGTCCTCTTCTTCCCCAACTAATCGAACGGTTTCCGGCCGTTCGTCCGAAACGGGCCGCAGGCCCCGTTTCGGAATAGCCAGGATAGCCTATTCTCCGGAGAATAGGCGAAACCGCCTTCGGCGGTCCTTGTCGGGACACCCGGACCCCTCGCACAACCCGGCCTCTAGGAGGCCGGGAAGGAAGACAGGGAAGGAAGAAAAACCCCAGCCTGAGGGGCGGGTTTTATGGCCCCCACCGGCGGCCATCCCGGCCGATGATGGAGCCACTGATCCCTTAAGAAGACGGGAGGCCATCATGGGCAGACACAAGGCGAAAGACTACACAATCCGCAGGGAGATCCTGTTCAGCCAGAAGGAGTGGGAACTCATCCGCATGCGCTACGAGTGCGAGACCGCCGGCCAGGACGTGACCTTCAGCCGATGGGCGAGGCGCGTATTGAGCGAGCCCTTCAACCTGTCCGTGACGCAAACCGTGGACACCAGCCTGGTGGACAGGCAGATCACCGGGGTGGCCGCCAACGTCAACCAGATCGCCCGCCTGGCCAACACGCTCCACCAGGCGGACGCGGCCCTCCTCGCCGACATCAACGCCAGCCTCACCCGCCTGAACCAGGCCCTATCCCAGCTCCACCAGGACAGCCAGGACCTGATCGCCGCCCAACTGACCGGCGCCTACCAGGGGAGGCGATGATGGCGATCGTCAAAGTCGGCCAGATCAAGAAAAGCCTGGACAAGGCCATCAAATACATCACCAAGCCAGGGAAAACGCAAGACGGGTGGCTGGTATCCGCCAGCTGGCTGATGCCCTTCGCCGACCAGCTGAAGGAGCCGAAAACCATGGCCGACGCCATGAACTGGGACAACAAGCGGTCCATCGCCGGCATCAGAAGCAACACCACCCTGGCCAGGCACGTCATCCAATCCTTCGACCCCGACGACCCCCTCACCCCCGGCATGGCGCACAGCATCGGCATCCAATTCGCCCACCAACTCTCCCAGGAGGGCGACTACAAGTACGTGATCGCCACGCACGTGGACCGCGCCCACCTGCACAACCACATCATCCTGTGTAATACGAACAGCCGCACCCACTACAAGATGCGGCTCGACAAAACGACGCTCATGAAAAGGTGGACGCCGATCAGCGACAAGCTCTGCCAGGAATACGGACTCGCCCTCAGCCCCCGCCATAACCAGGAGGAGAAGCACGCCGCGCCGACCCGGTGGCTGCGCGGCGCCGACTACTACGCCAGCCTGAAAGGAGAGGGGCAGAAGCAGCGCGTGCGCGACATGATCGACCGCGCCTGCACCGACGCCCACACCTTCATCGAGTTCAAACAGGCGCTGCGAGACTACCAGGTGGAATGCTCCATCCGTGGCACGCACCTGACCTACACGGACCTGACCACCGGCCGCAAATACCGCGACGGCAGGCTCGGCGTCGCCTACGACGAGAGGAGCGTCATGGTCAAACTCAACCACCAGGCCCTCAAACACATCAGCGTCAACCAGCGGCTCATCGACTATGAGGACCCCGAGACCATGCGCATCATCATCCCCCACACCCACGGCGACAAAAGGATCACCATACCCAAGAGCATGACCACCAGGGCCGGCAAAACCGTCCGCGTCTACTTCGGCCAGGACGGCCAGATCCCCGTATCCGACCGGGCCGGCCAAGGCGCGGGCAAGCTCTCCATGATGGACCTGTTTGGCGTCTTCGGCGCTCCCGCGGAAACCTGGCGGGACCTCACCCATCTGGCGGAACGCCCCGGACGGGAGGAGAAGCCCATCGTGGCGGACTCGCCCCGCCAGGCCGCCTGGATGCGCCACCAGCAGCAGATCACCGACCAGATCGCCCGCCAGGCGAAGGCGATCACCCTCATCAACCAGGCCGGCGGCGGCGACGCCGGCAAGGCGGCCGCCACGATCACCCGGCAGCTCATGCGCGCCGACGACGCGCTCACCGGCCTCATGATCGCCCGCCAGGACCTGATCGGCCGCCTGGCCGCCCGCGACGACCAGGATGACCAAAGCCAGGCGCAGCTGGACGGCCTGGACAAGCAGCTGGACACGCTCAGCCAGGCCATCACCACCCTCGACGAGCAGCTGCGCACGCTCAGCCAGGCCGCCCGCGACCAACGGCGGGAAACCAGCCAGGAGCGGAAGACAACCGGCCCGCGCCGATAAGGGCGCACGCCGTTTATGACCCCCACCACCCCCGGCCGGGGGCGATGATGGAAGAGACCACCAAGGCCATCAAGCAACATGAAAGGAGCACACCATGCCAATGGAAGAACAAGCCACCCAGCTCATCCAAGAAGGATCGCGCAAGGCGGCCCTCGTCGGGATCCGGGTCACCGCCCGCACCATCCAATGGATCCTCAAGACCATCCTCGGCGCGGGCGCGGCCGGACTGGGCAAACTCGACGCCCACACCCAGAAGAAACTGAACACCGGGCGAATGAGCCTGAAACGGCTCAACCAGATCACCGGCGGCCAGATCAAACGGTTCGACCTGGACGAGAAGCAATCCAAACAGCTGGCCCGTCAGCTGCAACGCTCCGGCATCAACTTCAACCTCGCCCTCGACAAGCAGGACGGCACGGGCATCATCAGCTACCCCACCATCTCCGCGCCCTTCGTCCAGGACGCCATCCACCGGCTCAACCCGGACATGAGCATCCAGGACATCCAGGACGCGGTCATGGACGCCGAACAAACCGCCCAAGCCCTCTCCGACCCAGCCATGCAGACCGTCGCCGGAAACCTCGCCCACATCCGCCAGGAGACCACCCCCAAGCAGACCCAACAGCCGGCCGGCCAGCAGCAGGAAGACCACGCCCAACCCACGCAGGAGCAGGCCCGGACGGGGCGGGATGAGCGGCCGGACCACTGGCAGACCACGCCCGCCACCAGCCGGCAGAAGAACCTCATCCACGACCAAGTAGAGCAGGGCCTGATCAGCCGGCAGGAAGCCGACGCCTTCCTGGAGACCAACCCCACCATCGCCCAAGCCAACCAGTGGCTCAACGACCATCCGGCCACCGTGGACCACCTCGACCTATACGGCGAGAAGAACATCCACCAGACCAAACAGGCCAGGAAAGGAGCCAAACTGACGAAAAAGGAGGTCATGGACTCCATCAAGAAAGGCGCAGCCGCACGCACACGCGCCCATGGATCAGCCGCGGCCGCACCCACCCACAAGCAGAATTTGAAAACCGGCATCAGCCGCAAACAGTAACCGCCCCACAAGCCGAAAGGAGAAGACCATGAGCGGCACCACACCACACCCCCAGCCAGACAAGGAACCCCGCTGGGCTCATATGAGTTTCCCATCCGGATTCGTCCACACCTACCAGATCACCGACCGCAACGGCGACCAGTGGGACAAAGCCCTGGTCACCATGCCCAAAGGCACCTACCTGAACGGAGTGGACGTCGCCTACTACAACCTGGACGTGTTCATGAGCGACCGCATGCTCACCCAGAAAGCCAACCGGCAGCCGGTCACCGTCAGCATCCGCGAAGACCGGCAGCTGGAACTGTTCAAAGGCCGCGGCTCCACCCGCCGCCACATCCTCGTCATGGATCCCTGGGCATTGGCCGCAGCCGTCAAACGAGCCCGCCAAGCGTACGCGCAGACCATCAGCCAGGAGCAGCAGGACAAGCGCAGCCGGCTGAAGAACACGCCCAGCTTCGGCGACCCCGACAGCATCCAGGTCACCATCGACACCGCCGAGCTCGGCCTGATCGCCGACAACACGACCCTCGACCTCAACCAGGCGGACTACATCCTCTCCGGCATCGAAGACGCCAAACAGACCACCCGCTTCCGCCACCCCGCCAGCAGCATCGGCTACGAGAAGATCCGCCTGACCATCCACTACCACATCGACGGCGTGGACGGCGAATACAAGGACCGCCTGGACATCGGCGACGGCTACCACGGCATCACCGACCTGGCCACCACCAACGCCATCGGAGCCGACGCCGCCTGGCGCCAAGTGGCCGACCGCATGCTCCACATCAGCAGCCAGCCCCTCAGCCAGCAGGAACTCACCTAATCCCAAGCGGCCATCAGCCACGCGGCCAGCCAGCTGGAAGACAACGCCACCCGCCTCGACGAGCAGCGGGACGACCCCGACTACCAGCAGGAGGCCGCCGCCCGCACCAGCCTGGACGAGACCGCCATCCAGGCGGCGGACACCGTCAGCGGCCAGGCCATCACCGCCTACGCAACCCCCATCGCCCGCCAGGCCGACAACCTGCTGGACGCGCGCAGCCAAGCCGACCAAGCCGCCAGCGGCCTGCTCACACAGGACCCCACCCTGGCCACCCTGCTGGACAGCCGCACAGGACTGGCCCGCCAAGCCCTCTCCGAGAGGATCATCACCCACCTGGCCGACCGCATCTACCAGGCGGCCGACCCCCAAATCCGCCGACGTCTGCACCCCAGCCTCACACACAGGCAGGAGCGGGAACCGGCCCAGGACAAGCCTGACCCGGCCGGTCGGCCTCGACCGCCCCGCAGCAGGTAAACACCAGGAGAAAGGCTCCGGAAGACGACCAATCGGCCAGGCCGTCTTCCGGAGCCCTTTTTATGTCCCCCTCCCCGCCCGCCGCGGGGCGAAGATAGAAGACGTAAGCGGACACAGGCCCCGGAAAGGAGAAGCATGGACAACCCACCGCACGCGGGGGACGCCGTCTGGCTGGACGGCAACCTCACCGGCCCGCCACGCCAATACACGCCCACGGCGGGCGGCGCCGTCTACTACCTGACCATCGCCTGCCACACCAGCCGGCAAGACCAGGCGGACCAGGTCATCTACGTGGAGGCGAAAGCCACCCGGAAGACCGCCGCCTGGGTCGCCAGCCAATCCTGGAGACCCGGTCAGGACGTGATCATCAAAGGCGTCATCACCACGCCCGCCACCACCAGCCTGGACGGACGGGAGGAGAACATGAAGATCCGCATCCTCAACATGGCCACCCACACCAGCAGACAGGACGGCCATCAATGAGCATCCTCATCACCCCCAGCCACGCCAACCCCGCCTGGCCAACACGCTCCACCAGCAAGGACGAGGACGACGAGCAGGCGGGCGACGCCTGGCCGCGCCCGCCCCGGCGCACGCTCACCCCCAACCAAGCCCAACCGACGGAAGAACCGCCCGACAGCCTGGACGTGGACGAGCAAACCCAGCAGCAAGCCATGAGCGACGCCCTCGAGCAGGCCAGCCGGATGGAGGCCAACGCCCTCCGCCTGGCAGCCCTACAGCAGGCGGACCCCAGACGAAGATTCCGCCCGCCAGACGGGCAAGACAAATGGACGAAACAAGCCCTCATGCACCACATCAAACAACAGGCCGCCGCCCGCTGGCGCGAGCAGCAGGAAGACCACGCCCAACCCTCCCCCACCTGGGTGGACAGGCCCCTATGGACACAGGAAGAAGAAGACGACACTCAAGGAGAAAACCAATGACAAGCAGCAAAAAACATCCCCTGGCATGGATCATCCCGCCCCTGATCGCCGCCTGGGCCGGCGACATCATCAGCCGGCCGGTGAGACAAACCTGGCAGGCCAGCCACGACCCCGCCCGCAGCCTCAACGCCAGCCTGGACGCCTGGAAGAACCCCCGGCCCAGCCTCAACCGCATCGACCTGACCGCCGCCCTGATCGCCGCCACCCTCATCCTGCTCACCCTCCTGTACCAGTGGGCCGGACGGCAGACCCGCCGCGACGGGGAGGAACACGGATCCGCAGCCTGGGCCGACCCCAAAGACATGACCCCCTACACGGACAAGGACCCCGGCAAAACCCTGCTCATGACAGCCACGCAACGGCTCAGCCTGGACACGCACAAAACCCACCGCAACCTCAACGTGCTCGTCACCGGCGCATCCGGAAGCGGCAAAACCAGAGGCTACGTCCTACCCAACCTCACCAACCTCGCCCGCCACCACACGCCCATCAGCCTGGCCATCACCGACCCCAAAGGCGAAATACGCGCCCGCACCGCCACCATGATGCGCCAAGTCGGATGGCAGGTGAAAACCTTCAACCTCATCGACATGGCCTCCTCCGACCACTTCAACCCCCTGGACTACATGAACCCCGACGACCCGGAAGGCGACATCATGCGCCTGGCCGACAACATCCTCACCAACACCGGGAAAAACAAAACCAGCGGCGACTTCTGGGACAAAGCCGCCCGCAGCCTGCTCACCAGCCTGCTCGCCTACACCTACTTCAGCGCCGAACCAGCCGACCGCAGCCTCAACAACGTCACCAGCATGCTCAGCCGGATGCGCGCCTCGGAAAACGACCCCGACCAGGCCAGCCCCATCGACGACCTCATGAACGAAACAAACGAATGGATCGACGACGCCCACCAAGCCGGAGAGGACTACGACGAGGAAGCCCGCCGAGCCCTCGACGGCCTCGCCTTCGCCTGCTCCCAATACCGCACCTACAGCCAAGGCCCCGCCGAGACCAGGGCAAGCATCATCACCACCCTGGCCAACCAGACGGCAGGACTGATGACCCACCGCATCCAGGACATCCTCTCCGACGACACCATGCGCCTCGACACCGTAGGGGACAAGCCCACCGTCATCTACATCATCATCAGCGACACCAACCAGACCTTCACCTACCTGGCCGCCATCTTCTACCAATGCCTGTTCACCTCGGCCACCTACCGCGCCGACCACAACCCCACCGGAAGCCTGACCATCCCCCTGCACTGCATGCTCGACGAATTCGCCAACATCGGCAAAATCCCCGGATTCCCCACCCTCATCAGCACCATGCGAAGCCGCGGCATCAGCGTCAGCGTCATCCTCCAGACCATCAGCCAGATCAAAGCCCTCTACAAGGACGACTGGGAGACCATCGCCGCCAACTGCGACAGCAAACTCTTCCTCGGAGGCAACGACCTGACCACCACCAAATGGTACAGCGAAATCCTCGGCAGCCAAACAATCACCACACGCAGCACCACGGAAAACCGAGGAACCAACGGCTCCTACAGCATCCAACAATCAAGCCAGAAAAGGGAACTCCTCACCCCCGACGAACTCGGCCGCCTCGACAACACCACCAGCATCTACATCCTACGAGGATTGAAACCCTTCCACAGCAAAAAACTCGACTAACCTTCCCCTTCGCCTGGAAGGAGAACCGTCGCCATGCGGATGGGCAGACAGTGGTAGGATACAAGTCATTGAACCATGTGAGGCCGAAAGGAAAGGAAAATGCTCACCACCAAACAGATAACCGGATTGCTCTATTCGATGGGACACACATTCGACAACCTCGCATCCACCTACATCGCCACCGAGGAATTCCTCACCACCCACAACCCCCACGTCATCGGCTCCCGAGGCGACCTCGCCCTCCTGCAAGACCTCCAAGCCGCCTCCCGATGCATGCTCCACTATGACTACTCCCACGGGCTCACCCTCGACTACCTGAAAGACATCAACGCCAGCATGACACGCACCGCCGCCCTCGACCCAGGCGCGCTGCGCAAAAGATCCAACATCATGGTACACACCATGAAAGGCGACTACATCCCACCCATACCAGACGAGAACACCATCACGAAACTGCTGGAGGACGCCACCCGCAGCCCAGGCAACCTGCTCGACGCGGCCAGACTGTTCGCCCAGCTGGCGAAAATACAACCCTTCGGCGACGGCAACAAGCGCACAGCACTCCTCGCGGCCAACGGCCTGCTCATCATGCGCCACCAGCCACACGTCCTCACCGTCCCCGTCACCGACCCCGAAAAACAAGAATTCAACACGAAACTAAGCGCCTGGTACCTGGACGACGACCCGCAGGTCATCGACCTCCTCGCCTCCTACAACACGCGCCTGCGCGGCCTCGACCGCCAAGGACACCCCATCCCCACACGCTCCCAACGCTCACGATGAACCGGCTGTGAAAACCAGGCGATCCATACAAAAGGATGCCCCCACCTGTTGGTGGGGGCATCCTGCTACCCGGAGCTACTGGAAGGTGATCAGGATCCTGCCATCGGATTCCCTCCAGCCGCCTTTGGCGAAGCCGGTGACCTGGATGCTGCGGGTGATTTCCGCATCCCCCTGATGGAAGGTGTAGGTGCAGGTGACGGGCAACAGGCCGGTGGCCTTCCACGGTCACGTCGGCTGTGATGCCGCTGATCCTGGTCTTCCGTGCCAGTCCCTGGCTGACCTTCCAGTAGGCGGCTCCGACTCTCCTCGCCCGGATAATCGCCTCCTGGCGTCGGCCATCCAGACTCCAGGAGACCAGGGCCGCGTCCCGCCCGCGCATCGACACGGCCACCCGGCTGATACGCCGGCCGGGCGCGACCGTCAGACCCGCCTTCTGCGAGCCGAGGGACAGCCGGTCGGCCTGGCGGACGTCCCCGGAGGCGATGGCCGCCATATAGGAGTCGAACACGCCGCGCGCGGACTGCAAACCCCACCACACGCCACCAGCCAGCAGGAGGATGGCGGAGACGACCACCAGGACGGCTACCGGCAGGAGCCGCCGGCGACGACCCGGCCCACAAGCGGCCCCCGCCGCGGCAGCCGGCGCGTGGGCGTCATCCTGGATGCCTGGCGCGGGATCCTGCCAAGACAGGTCGTGGTCCCCGTCCTTTTGTCCGGCCAGCGGCGCATGGCAGACCGGGCAGAAAAGAGCCCCGGAAGCGGCCAAGGCGCCGCACCGGGGGCACGTCATAGGGTCAGAGTCCACTAGTCGTTTCCTTGCTGCTTGATATCGGACTCGTAATTATCGTAGTTGTACCACAAGCTGATTACGCTCCACGCGCTGGTCTTATCCTTGCGAGACAGTTGCATGATGAGGGTTCCTTTCTCCGGCTGCTGGCTGGAAACGGTCTGCCCATCCAGGCGGTGCTGGCCGCCATCGATCGCGACGGCGCACCATGCCGTGGTTGGCCCTTCCTGGTTGATCAGCGATGAGGAGTCGAACCGCTTGGCCACGTAGGGTGGTTCGGCGTGATCGATCCAATGCGCGGTTGAACCCTTGGCTTCCTCCACGGTACGTAAAAAGAACCGTTGGAAGATCTGTTTCGTCCGATCCGGCTCGGTGCCGTTGATCAGCCAGTAGGCGGCCTCCGTAGCCACCTGCTGGCAGGCGCGTTCCTTGCTCATGCCGGGATACACGCCCGTGCCGGATTTGCGGATGTCCATCCCATGCCACAGATACCGGGGATCGATCGTCTCCTTCGGCGCGGCGGACACCGTCGTGGATGCCGCCGCCTGCGCGGCGGGCCGGGAGGCGCGGGAGCCGATGAGGATTCCCGCCAGCACTCCGATGATCACCAGGAGGATCACGCCGACGATGCCGGAAAGGATGAGCCGGCTGTCCTTCTTGCCTTGATTGTCCATGTTTGCCTTCTTCCTTTAGTACCAGTTGGTTTGTTGACTGTGCTTCCACGCGGCGGACGGCGACCCGTACCGGTCGTGGATGTACTGCAGGCCCCAGTCGATCTGCGTGTGGGGGTTGGTCTTCCAATCGGCCCCCTTACTGGCCATCTTACCGCCGGGCAGGGCCTGGGGGATGCCATACGCGCCACTGCCCTTGTTCACCGCCCGATAGTTCCAGCCGGATTCCTTGTTCCACAGTTTGACCAGCGCCGTCCAGTCCGTCTCGCCCCACCCATACCGTTTCACGCATTGCTCGTGCGCGTACGCCTGGGCGGCCTTCGCGTCCTTGCTGGACGCTCCTGTGTCGCCCGCCTGGCCATCATCCGCCTGGCAGCCGTAGGAATCGTAGGAGTCGCTGCTTCCGGAGGACGCCTGGGCGGCGGGCTTGCCCCGGGTGGAGTAGATGTACGTGTAGCGTCCGGAGGCCATGTCCAGCTGGCTCTTGGTGTATTTGCTCAGGATCGGCGCGTGATACCGGCCGAACAGGATGGTGCCGGACTCACTCACCCAGACGCTGCCGTCCTTGTCGATTTGCTCGATGACCGCCACATGCCCGTAGGGGCCGAGGGACGCGCCCAGCACGCCGCCTTGCATGCTGACGATCGCCCCCAGCCGGGGGGTGGTCCCCGTCGGGTAGCCCAGGCGTTTGGCCGAGGCGGCCCATTGCGCCCCGTTGCCCATATGATGGTCCACCTCAAGGCCGAGGCTCTTCCACCGGTTGGCCACCCACCAGGTGCACTGCTCATACTGGTAGCCGCTCGCATCATTCTCGAACCAGGTGGGGCTGATCCCCATCTTCCGGTAGTCCACGACACTCGCTCCAAGCCGCTGGCTGGTGGCCAACCCTTCCAGCTTCCCGCTGGAAGCGCCGAAGCTGGCGGCCTGCACCTGCTGCGGCGTGCAGGCGGCCGCGCCGGAGGGGATCAGGCTGGTGAACATGCCGGCGATGGCCACGATGGCCAGGATGCCGGCCAAAAGGGGCAGGACCATCATGCCGAGGGCGGACAGGGAGCTGCCGACCACCTGGCCGACGGCCTTCACCGCTTGTATGCCGGTGCGCGCGTATTTGACCTGTTTGACGGCCAGCCGCGCCCTTTTCACCGCCCGACGAGCCTTCCTCGCGCTGCGTATGGTGCCGCGGATGGTCTTCACCCCGCGGGCGGGGGTCTTCGCCAGCTGGGCGGTCGCCTGGCTGGCGACCTGGCTGGTCTCGTCGCCGGCCGAGGTCTGCAGCGCCCGCGTCGCCGCGTCGGACATGCGGTTCACGCCCTTCGCGTAGGCGGCGGGGGAACCGCCCACCGCTTTCGCCACCCGTTTGCCCGCCTTCCTGGGCGCGGCCTTCAACCCGCGTTTGGCCAGGTACAGGCGGCGTTGCAACCGGCCTTTCACCGTGATCTTCGGCCCCAGGCGTTTGCCATGGCGTACCCGCCTGACGGCGGCTTTCACCCCATGCGCCACGCCGCCCGCCGCCTTGCCCACCGGGGTGGCGGCTCCGGCGGCGGCCGTCTTCACGGTTTTCACGGTCACCTTGGCGGCCTGGCGGGCGCTGGACGCCTGCACATACAGGTTATCGGAAGCCAGATGCTCCCCCGGCTCATAAGCAGGCATGACGCTTACTCCTTCACGCTCGACGTGGGAAGGACCGGGAGGCTATCACCGAACCGGGTCGAGTACAGGCGGGCCAGCAGGTTCCCCTGATCCATCCGATTATCCACTCCCAAGGAAACTCCGTTCGTATTCAAGAGCCCATTACCCGATCGAGCGTTTGTCATCAGCCTCACCTGTTCGTCCGACAGTTCCAGCAGCTCCTGGAGCATGGTCGCGTCCGTCGTCTTCTGGTTCATCAGCAGCAGGAAGTCCGCGTTCGACAGCATGAGCCGCGCCTGATCGTTGCTCAAGAGCTCGTCGATGTTCTGCGTGATACCGGTGACCCCCAGCCCGTATTTGCGGGCCCGCTTGTAGATGTCCAGGAAGCTGCGGATCGAATACTCGTTATGGAAGAAGCGGTGGAACTCGTCCACGTACAGCCAGGTGCGCAACCCGGTGTCCCGGTTGGCGCGTACCAGGCTCCAGATCTGGTCCAGGATGACCATCATGCCGAAGGTCTGCACCTCACCGGCCAGGGCGGACACGTCGAACACGAGGAACTGGCCCGTCAGGTCCACGTTCGTCCGGTGGGCGAAACCCGACGAGGAGCCGGTGGTGAACATCTCCAGTTCGGTGACCAGGTCGGCCGCTTCCGGGGATGGGTTGTCCACCTGCACGTACAGGCGACGAATTTGCTCTTTCAAATCCACGAGAGTCGGCTGGTCATACCGTCCAGTCGCATTGAGCTGAGATCGGGCGATACGGTACACGTTCATGGCCGCCGTGTCGATCATGCTGCGCTTAAGTTGACTGAGACCAGTCGTCCCTCCCATCAGGGATCCCAGTAAATCAAGCACTACCGAAACTTTTGCGCGAACCGGGTCGGTCTCATCCGACCCCATAAGATCAATGTCCAAAGGATTCATATGCTGGGCGGAATCCGCCGAAACGGTGACTACCGTGCCTCCAAGAGCTTGCGCTAATTGCACGTACTCATGCTCCGGGTCGATGATCACCACCCGGTCCGCCGAATCCAGGACGCGCTGCGCGATCTCCGCCTTCGCCGACTGGGACTTGCCCGACCCGGTCGTACCCAGGATGAACCCATTCGAATTCATATGCGCCGCCCGGTTCACGATCACCGGATTGCCGCTCCTCTCATTCACCCCATAGAACAGGCCATGAGGCTCCATGATCTCCTGAGCGGTGAACGGGATGAGAATCGACGCGCTGTCCGTGGTCAACGCACGCCTCATGGGAAGCCTATTATCGCCCAAAGGCAGCATGGCGTTCAACGCCTCCGGCATCATGTACCGGGTCACGCTCATCCGGCAGGAAAGCCGTCGAGCGACTCTTTGAACTTCGGAAATCACCATATCAAGTTCATCTTTGCTTGATGCGCTCACACTCACTAACACCAAAGTATCCAGGATCCGCTGATTACTACTGCGCAGCTGGTCCAGCAGGCTGGTCATCTCATCCACCCGCTCCGTAATCGAATCCGGCACGCTCTCCGCAGTCAGCCCCTGCCGGGCAAGGGATTGCACGCTCCGGTCATACTCGCTCTTCACCCCCGCCTGCTTCGCCTTCACCCTCTCCAGGCCATCAGCCCTATCCCACGGCCGGATATGCACGGTGACCACGATACTGGCGGTGATATCCGCCAAATCCGACACCAGCGTATCCGTCAGCTGCGCCGGCCACGAATCCAGCCAGACATGGGACATCCACACCTCATCCATGCTGGAGAGCTTGATCCGGTCTTTATCCGTGAAATCCATCGCCCATGGCACGATGAAATCTTTTGCCCGCATATCCTTCGGCGCCCGGGCGAAAGCCTCCTCACTGAACGTGAACGGCTCCCCAGGCTGCAGCATGGAATGCAACACCCGCAGCCGGCCCGTCCTATCCAACTGGTCAGCCTGGCAGCCCATCGCGGCAAGCTGAGACCGCAGGGAAGCGACCAGCCGGTTCAAACGGCCCACCGCCCTGTCCTGATCCGCCTCTTGAACGGAAATCGTGACATATTTATCAGTGACCGTGCTCGACGCCAACCCCTTCAACTGGCCGCCGGCCAGATCGTTGAACGCCCGCCGGTACGCGTCCAAACGGTCGCCCCGCCCCTCCATGCGCACGCCGCGCGACAAGCCGGCCCCATCCAGAACCCGGTTCGCGGACGTCACCTGGATACGCGTGTTTTCGTCGAACATGTTCAACGTGCCCATCCACCCGTTCAGGATCTTCTTCTGAGCCTCCACCGTCGCCAGCTGGTAGTTCACGTCACTGATCATCACGGTCACGCTCCACCAGCCGTCGCCCACATAGGCGACGCCATCCGGTCGCAAACCATCCAGGAAGATCATCGACGACGCGGTGGCCGCCCGCCGGCGCGCCAGCCGCGCCCGCCTCCTATCCGCGCCCGCCGGCGCGCTCTTGCCTTCCTTATCCTTCACCGGTAATCCGAACATGGGGGAAACCTCCTTAAAAAACCTAAAATCATCCGATTAATCCGATATCCGATAAAAGACGCGCCGCTCATGGGTGGCCGGCGTCCGGGGCGTGCGCCCCCTGCGTGGGTGCGGCCGCGGCGTGTTCATCCACCCTCTTCAACTCCCGGCGGGCCACCCGCCGCTGCGAGGGGATGCTCCCCTGGCACAGCAGGGGACGCCGGGACAGGACCATCCTCCACTGCCAATAGCGGGAGAGCCAATCCTCCAAGGACAGGCCGCTCTTGCGGAACCAGCCCAGGAAGACCAGCAGCGCGATCGGTATGATCACCACCTGGTTCACCGTATCCGCCACCTGGCCGCCCACCGTGAACTGGCAGACGATCGCCCCGACGGCGCACACGCCCACCCCCGCCAGGCACCCCAGCTGCCGGCCCGTATAGCCGAACCACTGCCTGGGATCGACCTGATTGATGTCCGTGGGAACATCCATCACCAACATGAGAAAACCTCCCCTTTTACTAGACTTGCCCGAACAGGGCCTTCGACGCCTTCTGGCTGATCAGCACCAAGCCGATCATGAGGACGCTCATCTCCACCAGCGCCTGCCAATGCTGGAAGACCAGCTGATTCAACGTGAGATGCGCCAAGTCGCCCACTTTGAACAGGTCGTCGGCCACCGCCTTATACACGCCCAATCCGATCAGCAGCGTGACGTTGCTGAACGCGCAGGACGCGTACTCGCGGATGTACCCCTCACCCCAGCTTTTCGTCCCATCGAAGCCGAGGAAGGCGATCGGCAGGGCGCCGAAAGCCGTGAGGATCAGCAGCTCGACGAAACGCAGCATCACCAGCAGGTTCACCGCCACCTCCGCCAGCTTGGAGATGATGAAAGGGATGATCAGCAAGATCGCCGCCAAAAGCTGCTGGAACGTGTTGGAGTCATCGATCTTGCCGGCTTGGAGCATCTTGTCCCCCAGATCCTCCACTCCCCCGCCGCCGCCGGGCGCGACAGCCGTGGCCAGTTTGGACACCCCCGTGCCCATCTGCTGGATCAGGTAGGTGATCAGCTGACACAGCCAGCCGGCGTTAGTCGCCGCCAGGTAGATGAGGATGATCTTGAACAAGGAGGAGACGATCGTCCTGACCCCGCGAGTCCCGTCATCCTCCACATGCCGGCTCGCCTTCAGGACCTCCAGGCTGAAAACGACGGCCAGGACCGTCATCGCCACCGGTTTCACCGCGGTCGTCGCGATCGAGGTCACCGTCCTGTACGCCTGCGGATACTGGCCCGCCGGGGTCTTGGTCAGCAGGTCGGTCACGCTCCCGCCCGCACCGCTGCCGATCTGGTTCAAAAGCAGCTTCAGACCATCCTTCAGCCCGTCGAATGGATTCAGCATCGGAACCCTCTATACGAGTGTCTTGAAGATGGCGGCCACGGCGATGATGATCCCCGCGCCCACCAGCTGCCACACGCCCGACTGGATCTGAGGACCCGCGTGGTCCTTCAACCCCCCGGCCAGGGTGACGCCGCCGAACACGCCCCACAAGCCGCCGCCGATGATCACCCACGTGGACAGCGTGTTCAACACGTCCGTCACCACCTGGCCGCCCGCCGCGGCCACGGCCACCTGTCCGGCGGCCAGAATCATATCCTGCATCATGCACTCCTTGCACTCAACGGCCCAGCCAGGAGGCCAAGCCTGTTCTTGCTGTTTACTCGGTTTTGTCCGATGCCTCCCCTCCCCCATCGGGAAGGGGTTCCCCTTATCATCGTCCCGCGGCGGGGGCGGTGGGGGACATAAAAAGGGCTCAGCCGCGGCCGGCCGCCATCCGGCGGCGCACCAGCAGCAACCCGACAGCCAATCCGGCCAGGATGAGGCCGACCAGCGTGGCGCGCGAAGCGTCCACGCCCGTCTGCGCCAAACGAGGCCCACCAGCCGCCGCCGGCACGGCCGCCGCCACCGCCCGCATGCGGGCCAGCAGCAATACACGCTCCACCAGCAGATCACCATCACGCATACAACACACCCCCCTTCCTAGAACAGGGTGGGCTGCCAGGAGCCGGACGGCACCTCCACCCACCGCGCGTCCTCCGCCGCCTCAGGCGGCGTATCCACACTGGTACGGGTGGCGTGACGCCGCCGGTGGTACGCGCTGTTATGCCGCCGACTGGCCTCCCGAATCGAACGACCCAACACCGACGGATCCTCCTCGATCCACCCGGCCGCCAGGCGGAAAAGATCCACCTCGCCCAAAGACGCCAGATCCACCTCCGGCCGCGCCTCATGCAGCCACGCCAACAGCGTCTTACGCGCATACCCGGGGACACCCCCGTACACGCCGAACTCCGCACGCACCGCAACCCCCAAGGCGGCGCACTCCAACCTCACCGGGCAACCCGCGCAGAAGCGGCGGGCGTGAGCCACCGTATCCGGCCGCCGACCATCCGCGAAAAACAGCTCATCCGCCCGCTGGCGCGACAAGCTACGACACCGCGCCCGCCCCAGCCAAGAGAAGACACCCTTACCGGCGGAATCGGTCCTGCGAAAACCGTTCATACCAACCTCCATCAACGAAAACCATGGATCATTACTCTGTTCACCGGAACCGGCTGAACCGGGACCGGAAACCACCACCAGACGCACCAGCCGGCGCGGCAGGCGAGCCCCCGCAACCAGAGCCAGGGACGGCAGCAAGACCCGCAGGCGAAGCGGGAGAACCCCTCCCCTCATCCTGGGCGGCGTCCAACAGGCCGCAAACCGAATCCGGATCGCGCCCCTCGTTCAACAGCCGGGCCGCTCGCACCGCCCGGGCGAACAACCCGCCATCAGCGCACACATCATCCTGACAGGACGCGCCCACGGCGGCGAGCGTATGCTCGCACGCCCACGAATGCCGATGCGCCGGCCGCGAGCCCACCGTCCCGGCCGGGCCGGGATTCCGCTGCGAGATCATCTCCAAGCGCGCCTGCTCGAACACCCGAGCCAAGCCACGCAGCGAGGAGACGCGGGGAAGCCAATACGACCGGCCGACAGCCCAGCCGGTCACCGCCAGCACCGTATCCAGGCCGTACGAGCCAAGAAGAGCGCGCAGACAACGCAGCTCACGACGATCCGGCCACCCAGCCGGCAACACCACGCCCGCCGCGGCCAACACCTCCCCCACACGACCAGCCTTTTCGGCAAGCCCCTCAGAGCAGCCGTCATCACCCTCACCCTGGTCGGCGTCCCCCTGCTGGGGGGACCCTAGGGGGGTAGTTATGTTTATATTCTGTTCTTCCTTATTAGAGGTGCAACAGTTTGCACCTCTAGACGTGCAATCATTTGCACCTCTGGGATTCCGAGGTGCAATTTCTGCACCTCTGGAAACCGTTGGAATCCCGCCATTTTCCAGACGTGCAACTTTTGCACCCCTAGAACCAGCATCCGGCCGGTCGAAACCATCCGGCCCCTCATGCACGTCGGGATCCTCTTCCAAAGACTCCAAAGTCACCCCCATGTTCAGGTTCCACACGATCGGCCGATGCTGCGGAGCCAGATACCGGCCGCGCTCGTCATAACACGCCAACGACTGATCCCCCCGGCTGATCGCCCCCGACTCCTCCAACGAATGCAAACAGGAGATCACCGTCCGCCGGGAACAATGAGCCTCAGCGGCCAACACCTCCACACGCGCCCAACAACGCGACCCATCCGGATGCGCACGATCCGCCAACGCCATCAACACAAGCCGCGCATAAGGAGTCGCCGCCGGAGCCTCCCTCAACGCCCAACTACTCGCCTGCCAACTCACTCACATCACCTCAGCTTTCCCAACCCGATACGACGGATGAGACCGCAAACAAGCAGCCCGCAAGACAGCCTCACGACACGCCGAACGGCCACCAATCCCAGGAACATCCCGTAAACTCGAGCACGGGCCGCCAACCAACCCGGCCCCTCTTTCCAAATCCAAAAACCATGAATATTGGAAACCACCCCCAGCAGGCCACCCCCGCTGGGGGCCTCCCACACCAGCCACAAAAACACACATCACTCCACCCCCCGATCCGAAAGCAATAAATCATTAGGAGTGACGCCAAGCAGATGTGCAAGACCGATGATTTCATTAGCGGAAAAACGAGTGTGCCCATTAAGTTTCGACGAAAGAGTCGGCTGGGAAATTCCTATCTCTTTTGCAACCTGGCTCATCGTGCAATTTCGCTCTGCACAAAATATGCGAATTTTTCGTTTGAGACTATCTTTATTTAAATCCATATTGACCATATCTATATAGTACTGCAAAATAGATAGATTTAATCTATTCCGGCGTGTCTATTTTGTATTTGTCAATGAAATATTCGATAATTTAAATATGGAAGAAATACAGACTATAGAGATGACTGCCGCACAAACGCATCTGCATCTAAGGAACAATGTCACAACAAATATGAAAGTGGCAATGGCAATTACAAATGTATATCAAAAAGATTTAGCAAAGGTTCTTGGGATTACTCAGCCGACGCTTTCCTCGAAGCTAGCAGGGAAAACAACATGGACGCTTGATGATATAGAAAGAGCCTCAGACTTTTTTCATGTGAAACCTGAGACTTTCCTGGTAGCGGGGCATGGATTTGAACCATGGACCTCGCTGAACGATGACCTCGCTTCCAAACCGTGCCCCCTGAGGGACTCGAACCCTCGACACGCGGATTAAGAGTCCGCTGCTCTAGCCAGCTGAGCTAAAGGGGCATTTACCTGAGCGTGAGATGCTCAGGACGGCTCTCTTACGAGAACCGAGTACCCACTATACTCATTATAACGACGGAGGCAAAATCCGGCGTGTTGCGTGATCCAGACCATCAGTTTCAGCCGCCGTTTTGGATCACTGACCTCAAGCCCCCGGTTTCAGACGATCTTGGGCATGGGAGTGGTCAAAGACGTGGTCAGGTTGACCGAGACCACGCCGGAGCCGGCGTTGATGGACACTTTTTTCAAAGTGACCGTGCGCTCCCCCTCGAAGGCGGAATCGTCATCGGTCATGGTGGCCGGGGATTTGATGGCGCACAAGGCCAAATCATCCAAAGCGATGCCCGCCTGCTGGGCCAGGTTCCGGGCGATGGCCAAAGACTCATCGAACCCCTCTTTGCGACGGATCCGGTCCGCCGGAACCCCGTAGGCGTTTTCGATGGTCCAGGCGACCTTGTCCAACAAAGGCATGCCACGGTGGGAGGCATGGGGAGTATCGGAGCCGAAGCCGTGGCCGGAGTCGGAAATCGAAGCTGAAGCCGGACCTGAAGCCGAGATGAAATCATCCAACTGGGCCTTAATCCCTTCTCCCCCATCGCGGAAAAGGTTGCCGATGATCGGATCGCGAAAGCCCAAATCGGAGGCCGTCCGGCGCAGAGCCGGGACCTGGTCGTCCTCCCCTGCCCAGAGATTGATGAGGGGGAAGGTGGGGATGCCCAAGGATTCCAACCGGCGCACATGGAAGGGGTAGCGCCACTGGAGGGCAGGGTCATCGCGCCAGGTGGAAGCCCGGGTGACCACCACGGCGGCGGCCGGCCACTGGGCCCCGCTCTCCCGGGCGGCGATATCCAGCCATTTCTGGGCCCCGGCGTCGGCCCCGTACCCGGCTTCGACCACGACCAAATCATGCAGGGAGCAAGCCAGGTCCACCGCGGAAAGCCCGGGAATGCCCAAGGAAACATTGGCGAAAGGCCCGCAATGGATATAGACCGGGCTGCCTTCGGCCGTCTCCATATAAGCGGGCTGCACGGCGTTGCCCACCACGCGGACGATCCGGTCCACATCCACGAAGTCACGCACGGCGATCGGTTTGCCTTCCTTGCTGCCGGCCAATATGGAGCCGATGCGGTCTGCCAGCTCCTGGGCCGAACGGGACAGGACCACGATCTGCATAAGCTCGCAGGCTGGGGTGATGACCACCCGCTCGGGCAGCTTGCCCCCGTCCACCCCTATGGAACGCAGGGAACGGGAAGGGGTCTCCGATACGCGGGGGATGAAAATCCGGTCCAAGACCCCTTCATCCACGGCCTTCTCGCAGAAGGCGACCAGGAGGTTCTGAGCGTCGGCGATACGGGCCATCTCCCCGGTCAGACCCCAATCGGCCAGCTCCGCCTGAGACAGGCTGGCCTTGCCGCCCCCGGAAGCCCCGCCTTTGGACCCGGCGGCGGTGATACCCATGCTCGGTTGCCTGAGGACGGCTGCCGCATCCACCCCGCGAGCGCGCAAGGCGTCGATCAAGGCGATGGTGGTGGTGGTCTTGCCTTCCCCGCGGGAGGCCTTCAAAGGGGTGTCGGCGGTCACCAGGATCACCTTGCCCTCTTTGCGGGGGGCGTCTTCGTGGGTTTTCAGATAATCCAGGTAGTCGAAAGCGTCGATCTTATCGAGTCCCCCGTAGGGGGTGACGTAGTCGGCGAAAGCGGGGAACGATTGTGCGGAGGAAATGGTCATCGATGTATCCTTGCGTGAATTTCCTAGGTCGGTATTTCCAATCTATCGGCTCTGGGGGATGAAAAAGAGGGGCTTATCCACCAAGTGGACAAGCCCGCAGAGAGGAGGAGAATCGGCGAATCAGTGGTCGGACAGGTGGAAGCCGTTCTTCATGCCCATGCTGGTGGTGTAGAGCACCTTGGCCAGCAGGTCATCGGTCTCGCGCTTGACCACCTGGGAGAAGTCCTCGTTGGCCTTCTCCAACAAATCATGGATGGCGGGGGATCCCATGTCGTTGCCTTCCACGGAGCCGGACGCCACCAGCTCTTCGACGGCCGCGTCGGTCTTGGCCACGAAGGCGTGGGAGAGGCCGCCCAGCTTTTCCTGATAGCGGTCGATGTTGGCCGTATTGTCGTTGAATTGGGCGTCTGCCAAGGCGGCGATGATGCGGTTGGCCCAGTAGAAGTTATCCGTGCTGGGGGCCGCGGTTTCGCCGCGGTAGTAGGCCGGGGTGGTGGTCACGTTGGGATAGAGGGGAACCAGGGCGTTGAAGACGTTGGAAGAGAAGCAGGTCCACTGGATGGCGGAGGCCGCTTCCGGTATGTAAGGCCGCAGCTGGATGACGCAGAGGTGGTTGGTCCGGTTGATGCCGATGGGCCGGAAGAGGGAACGGGTGGCCGCGGTCCCCAGTTTTCCGTAGGGGTCGTAGTCGGTCCCCTGATAGTGGGAGCTGAGGACGTATTTGACGTCTTCGATGGTGATTTTCCGCTCGGGCTGGCGGCACCAAGGGATGTCGTCGCTGGCCGGGGTGAAGTCGGCGTCGATCCCGTCCCAGGAGGCGTCCAGGGGGTTGAAGAAGCGCTGGATATACCAGGCGCGTGGACTGTTATAGACGTGGTCGGAGTCGGAATGGGAGCCGAAGGCCCAGCGGGGGTTGAAAAGGCTGCCGTGTTCCAAGGCCAGGTCCAGATGATTGTCGGCGATGAACTCCCGCATGTCTTCCGAGCACATGAAGTCTTTCTGCTCGCCGAAGGCGTCGTCAAAGTCGAATTCGTCGATGCCCAGCTGGTTGGGCATAGTCACGTAGCAGTCATCGGGCACGCGGCGGGCGATCCAATGATGACCGCCTACGGTCTCCACCCACCAAATCTCATACACGTCGGAGATGGCGATGCCGTTCATCTCGTAAGTGCCAACGGTGCGCAGGATCTCGCCGTAGCGCTTGACCCCTTCGCGTGCGGTGCGGACGTAAGGCAGGACCAGGGTGAGGATGTCCTCTTCGCCGATGCCGCCGGGGATTTCAGGCTGGTAGTCTTCCTCCCCTTCCTTGCCGACCGCTGACCGCAGCTCGACCAAAGGATCGGCGCCGAGCACGCGCTCATTGCTGGTGATGGTCTCGGTATTGGAGATGGCCACGTTGCATTCGTTGACGCCGTGGGATCCCCAGATCCCCTGGGCGCGCAAGGCGTCGGGGACGGCCGTGTAACGCAGGGGGTCATCGGGTAGGTCCAGCTCGGCATGGCTGATGACGGCCCGGTAATGGCGGGGTTGGTCTTCCGGCTTGACGAGGACGAATTCTTTGGGGGTGAACTCGCCGTTGGGCGAATCCTCGTTGCGGGCGATGATAGTCGAGCCATCATAGCTGGCGTTCTTGCCGACCAAAACAGTGGTGCATGCCATCGGTTTCATTCTCCTTTGTGTTTATCGAAAATCCAAAAACCAAAAAATTACGGCCATCCCTTGCGCCATGTCTCGCAGGGACTCAGGCCTCAGCCATAGGAAACAGAAAGAGGCGGGAGTCCTTGAGCCAAGGGTAGGGTTCAGGTCCAGGGTCTAATTGCGGCCTGTCAGCCAGATGGCGTCGGAGTCCACCACGTCCCGGCAGATCCGCAGCCCATCCCGCAACTCGTTCAGCCAGAAGCCTTCCTTGAGCTCTGGCAGGGGTTTGGTGGTGGCGTAGACGGTCAGCATGTAATCATGGGGCTTGTCCGGAGGCTGAGGGCCATTGTAGCGCTGATAGACGGCCGGATTATCCGAGCCAACAAAGCGGGAGGCCTGGGAATTGCGGCCTTGGACCGCTTCCGGCACCATGGACTGCAACTGGTTGGAGAAGTTCTCCGGGATGTGCAGGGCGTGGGAATCGTTGAAATCGAACATAAGGGCGTCAATGGGCAGGTTGGCCACCGACCAGTGGATCCACTGGAAGCCGCAGACGGGAATGGAATCATCATCCACGAATTCCCAATGCAGATAATGAGCGGCCGGGTTCACCCCATCCAGGTAGAAGGGGAAAGAGACCGTAGGAATCCCTTCAGTCAGATTGGCCGCAGGGGCCGCCTTCCCATAGTCATCGGGGATCGTCGTAAAATCCGTTGACACTCGCATCATGCGCCGCCTTCCTAGAGAGCCGTCAATCATAGGACCAGACCTGACAGTCACCGTCAGGCCGACTTCCTTTCACTTTATCCGAACAGGCCGATAGAAAGCCATTTCCGCATTTGACAGGTTTTCACTTCCTCATTTGGCAAAAAGCGAAAACGCCGGTAGGAAATCATCCGGCATCAAGCGGACAGGAAAGAGCAAAGCAAAGCCTCCACCACCAGAAGAGGAGAACCGTTGCGGGCCAAGCGGCGGCGGGCCAGATCGACGGAGCGGATGTTGGCGATGACCCGCTGACGGCTCAGGCCAGCGGCCATGTTGATGATGGCGGTCGCGTTCTCTTTATTGACTAGGCCGGAGGAAGCCTCGGCCCCGTTTTGGACGATGATCATGTCCCGCCAGACGCTGGAGATTGTGGTCAGGAAACGGTCAAGCACGTCCCGGGTCAGACGGGTGGTCCGCCGGCGGACATCCTCCTTCTTGCCGATGGCGTTGAAGTCGCCTCGCAAAGCGGCAGGGACCTTGTCTTGAGGGCCGAGCCCATTGACGGCCAGGAATTCCTGCGTCCGCCTATCCACATCCGCCTGGACGGAAGCGGCCGCCTGAGACTGGGCCCTGTCCACCATGGAGGCGGCCAGGATGACGGCGTCGGAAGCCTTGCGCAAATCCAGCAGGGAAACCACGATTTCGTCGCGGTCGGCCAAGGCTTGGTCATCCCGGGAATAAAGCCGGGCGATGCCTATATGGCCCTGGGCCAGGCGGGCGCAACGGTCGGCCAAAGGCTTCTCCACCCCGTCGGTCTTCTGGAGGAAACCCGAAATGGCCGCCACGGGGGGGATGGCTAGGTTGACGACCCGGGTGCGGGACCGGATGGTCGGCAGGACGTCTTGGGAGCTGGGGGCGCAAAGGAGCCAGATGGTCCGGTCGGCCGGCTCTTCCACCTCTTTCAGGAGGACGTTGGTGGTCCGCTCCAGCATCCGGTCCACATCTTCGATGATGAGGATCCGCCAGGGGGCGGTCGCCGGCATCTGCTCGGATTTGGTCACCAAAGAGCGTACTTGGTCGATGGAGATGGTCACCTTGTCCGTGGCCAGGATGGTCACGTCCGGGTGTTCCCCCTTCATGATCTGCAGGCAGGTCGGGCATTGGCCGCAACCGCCTTGCGGACATTCCAAGGCGGCGGCGAAAGCCCGGGCGACTTGGGAGCGACCAGAGCCAGGGGCCCCGCAAATCAGCCAGGATTGGGACAGGTCTTTTTTGCCTCCCCCCTCAGCCTGATGGGAGATGGATTGATGGGAGGCGGAGGCGATGCGGGAGAGGAGGTCGACTGTGGGCTTCTGCCCGATGATGGAATCCCAGACGGAAGAAGCCATGGTCATCTCCCCCGTCCGTCGGTTTCCATTCCCGGTTCGTCAGCTTCAAAAGATGAGGCAAGGGGCGAAGGCAGCCCGGCGAGCAGCCCATCCGCATCCGTCTTGATGGCCTGCCACACCTGGTCGATCGGCTGGCTGGCATCGATGACCCGGAACCTGTCCGGCTCCCCCTCAGCCAAGGCCAAAAAGGCCTGCCGGGCACGGTCGAAGAAGGCGCCTCCAGAGGATTCGAGCCTATCCGGCTCTCCCTGCAAGCGTTGGCGGGACTGCTGGAAGGACATGTCCAAGAGGTAGGTGCGGTCCGGCCACAGGTCGCCGGTGGCCCAGGAATTGAGCCGGCGCACGTCAGCCAGGGTCAGCTCCCGGCCGCCGGCCTGGTAGGCCAAAGAGGAGTCGATGTAACGATCCGAGATGACCAAAGCGCCGGAGTCCAGGGCGGGTCGGATTTTCTGCGCTACGTGCTGGGCCCGGGAAGCCGCGTAAAGCAAGGCCTCCGTGCGGGGAGCCTCATCCTCCCCATGCAGAAGGATCTGGCGGATCCGCTCCCCCAGCGGGGTGCCGCCAGGCTCGCGCGTCACCAGAACCGACCTGCCTTGTTCGAGCAGATAGGCTTCCAGACGTTTGACCTGGGTGGATTTGCCCACCCCGTCCACTCCTTCGAAGGAGATGAAGAAGCCAGGCATCAGGCGGCCTTGGCCTTGGAGACGGGCGCGGACTTCTTGGTCGTACTTGTCTTCTTGGCTGCGGTTGCTGTCTTCCTGGTCCCCCGACGGGTACGCCGCTTGGAAGGGCCAGCCGCCCGCTTTTCGGCCAGAAGGCGGAAGGCTTCGGCCGGCTCGATGGATTCGGCCGTGTACTGCTTGGGCAGGGTGCGGTTGGTCTCCCCATCGGTGATGTAGACCCCGTAGAAACCGTCTTTGATGGTCACGGCCTTCCCGGTCTCGGGATCGGCCCCCAACTCGCGCAGGGGAGGCTTGGCGGCGGACCGGGTCCGACGGCCGTACTTCGGTTGGGCATACAGTTCCTGGGCTTTGGCCAGGTCGACCGTGAAAATCTCATCTTCGCTGGCCAGGGAACGGGTCTCGGACTTGCCGTCAGCCCCGGTCTTGGTCAGGTACGGACCGTAACGGCCATTGTTGGCCAGAATCTCCACCGGGGAGACTTCGCCCGTCTCTTGGTTGGTCTCTTCCACCGTCCCCACCAGGCGGGGCAGGGAGAGGAGGCGCAGGGCCTGGTCGAGGCTGACGGACTCCGGATCCATGGTCTTGAAGAGGGAGGCCATCTTCGGCTTGTCCTGCCCTTCGACGACCAAGGCGACGTAAGGGCCGAACCGGCCGGAGCGGACCTCCACCGCGCCCCCGGTGTCCGGGTCGGTCCCCAAAACGCGGGGCCCGGCGGAATTGTGCTCGATGAGGTCATGCCCCACGTCCACCGTCAGCTCATCGGGAGCTATGGTGTCGGGGATCGAGGCCCGCTTCGGCTTGCCGTCGGAATCCAGGTTCTTGGTGTCCTCCAGGTAAGGGCCGTAACGACCCACCCTCACCTGCAAGCCGTCCCCGATCTCGATGGTGTTGATCATCCGGGCGTCGATCTCACCCAACTGAGCCACTTGGTCATGCAGGCCTTCATGGGCCTCCTGAGCGTCGCGGGCGGCCTCTTTGCCCGAGCCGAAGTAGAAGTCGGACAGCCACTGCTTGCCAGACTCCTTGCCTTGGGCGATCTGGTCCAAGCCGTTCTCCATACGGGCGGTGAAGGCGTAATCCACATACTGAGGGAAATTCTGCTCCAGCAGTTTGATGACGGCGAAGGCCAGCCAGGAGGGGATGAGGGCCCGGCCGCGTTCGTAGACATAACCGCGGTCGATGATGGTGGAGATGATGCTGGCATAGGTGGAAGGCCGGCCGATTTCCTTAGCTTCCAGGGTCTTGACCAGGGAGGCTTCGGTGTAGCGGGCCGGAGGTTGGGTCTCATGCCCGGCCGGATCCACGTGGATGGCCCTGAGGACGTCCCCCACGCTCATCGCGGGCAGGACTTCGTCATCATTGAGGTCCGAAGAGGAAGCCGAATCGGCGGAATCGGACTTGGAGGAACGGGAAGAGCCGGTCCCCCGGCCTTCCCCATAAGCCCTCAGGAATCCCAGGAAATCGATGACGGTCCCGGAAGACTGGAAAACGACTTCCCCGTCCAGGCCAGCGGCGGCCGAAAGCTTCACCGTGGCCGTGGAACCGGTGGCGTCCGCCATCTGAGAAGCCAAGGTCCGCTGCCAGATCAGCCGGTATAACTTGAGTTGATCAGGCGGGACCTTCCCCTCCAAAGACTCGGGGCTGCGGAAATGGGCCTCGGCCGGACGGATGCATTCATGGGCCTCCTGGGCCCCGGCTGAGGTGGTGGCGTACTGTTTGGGCTTCTCGGATAGGTAAGAGCCCCCCCACTTCTTCTCCACCTCTTCGCGGGCGGCGGCGATGGCCTCGGAGGAAAGGGTGACCGAGTCGGTACGCATGTAAGTGATGTAACCGTTCTCATACAGGCCCTGAGCCGCTCTCATGGCCGCGCGGGACGACATGCCCAGCCGGTTGCCCGCCGCCTGCTGCATGGTGGAAGTGGTGAAAGGCGGCACGGGACGGCGGCGGTAAGGCTTGGTCTCCAAAGACATGACCGTGAAATCCTGGCCGGCGATGGCTTGACAGATGCGGTCGGCGTCAGCCTGGTTCAGGGCCAGGGCCTGATCTTTGACCATGGTCGGCGTCGGCTGGCCTTGCGCGTCGAAATCCTTGGAAGTGGCCACCCGCCGGCCGCCGACGGAAATCAGCCGGGATTTGAAGGAGGTATCCACGGCCTCGTCGCCGGTCACCTTCTGACCCTGAGCGTTCACTCCCACTCCGCCGCCCAAGGCGACGGTGGCCACGATGTCCCAGTAGGCAGTGCGGACGAAAGCCATGCGTTCCCGCTCCCGCTGGACGATGAGCCGGGTGGCCACGGACTGGACGCGGCCGGCGGATAGGCCCGGGCCGACCTTGCGCCAGAGAACGGGGGAAAGCTCGTACCCATACAGACGGTCCAGGACCCGGCGGGTCTCCTGGGCGTCCACCATGTTGTCATCCACCTGCCGGGTCTTGCCTAGGGAAGCGGCGATGGCGTTCTTGGTGATCTCATGGAAGACCATGCGTTTGACTGGGACCTTGGGCTTGAGGGTCTGGACCAGATGCCAGGCGATGGCCTCCCCTTCCCGATCCTCATCAGTGGCCAGGTAAAGTTCATCGGCTGTTTTCAAAGCCTTCTTCAAGTCGGAGACGGTCTTCTTCTTGTCTTTGCCGACCACGTAGTAAGGGAGGAAGCCGTCGTCCACGTCGACGCCGAACTTGCCATACCTGGCCTTGTCCTCAGCGGGGATTTGCGAGGGCTGGGCCAGGTCGCGGATATGCCCGACGGAAGCCATCACCGTGTAACCATCGCCCAAGTATCCACCGATCTTCCGGGCTTTGGTCGGAGACTCCACAATCACAAGTTTGTTCCCAGTCATTGAGACCCCTTTCACAGCGGAAAACCGCTGAACTTTTCTCCGCCCATACTTTAGCACACCTCTGTACTTGCAGTCTCCCCCGCCGGAAGCGTCAGCCTCCCGGCCGGAAGGGCTTATAGCTCGGTTATAGCAGACAGTGGCTACCGGGCGACCCGCAGACTGATCACCGCCAGTCAGCGATTACCGCAGGCCGGTCACCACTCTTTGGGAGGAGCCGGCGGAGCCCCGACCAATCCGGCACGGGACAAGGGCGAAGCCGTGGCTTGCCTCATGCAGGCCAAGATGCCGAAGGAAAGGAAGGCGCTACCCCCCATGGAAAGCATGGACGTGACGTTGACCTGCCGGGTGTAGGCCAGAGCCTCCACCGTGATCGACGGCCACAGCTGCCAGACCATGTAGGCGGTGGCAGCCAGCATCATCACCCCCAGGCTGATCATGATCGTGGCGATGATTTGCAGGCTGGGCGAAGAAGCGCGTTTGCCAGGGGCGTCCATGCCGGAGCCCCGGGTAAAGGCCAAGACGATCAAGGCCAGGCCGGCGATGAGGAGGATGGCCATGATCACGTCGGTGGGACGGTGCCATTTATCGGAGATGACGCTGAAGGCGACCAAAAGGACCAGGAGGCTGGCGACCAGGGAACTCAGCCCGCGTAGGACCCGGGGCATGGCCATGACCAAGATGACCCCGGCAGCCATCATCAAGGCCGTATGGCCGGAAGGGGCGGAATTCTGCGGGTTGCTGATGGTCGTATCCAAAACCGGCCGGGGAAGGACGCGTTTGAGGCCGAAGGCGACGAGGAAGGCCAGGGCGCCGAAGACGCCAATCTGCAGGATCAGCCGCCACCGGCGACGCAGGGCGGCCACCAGGACGGACAGGACCACGATGGCCCCGCACAGGCCGATGACCAAGTGGGAGTTGGCGAAGAGACGGTTGAGGGCGTTGGCCCGAGCGTACGTGCGGTCGAAGGAGTTCCAGACCCAGTCATCGAATTTCTGCCCGTGATAAGTGCGTACCCCGGCCCACCAGGTGGCCGCGGAGGCCGCCAGGAAGAGGAGGC
This sequence comes from Parascardovia denticolens DSM 10105 = JCM 12538, assembly GCF_001042675.1. Classification (NCBI taxonomy): domain Bacteria; kingdom Bacillati; phylum Actinomycetota; class Actinomycetes; order Bifidobacteriales; family Bifidobacteriaceae; genus Parascardovia; species Parascardovia denticolens. Next base: position 163,188 of record NZ_AP012333.1, on the reverse strand, counting down.
CCAGAATCAGGGAGCCGATGACGGCGGACCACCGGGGACGGGTCAGCAAAGCTTCCTGCCCATCCTTTCCGGACGGATCCGGCCCTTGTCTCCTTCCGGCTCCGCTCTGTGGATTTTGTGGATTTTGCTCTGACCCAGCCATGACGGTCCTCCCAGTAACATATCTCCCCACTTACGGAAAACTCCCCCGCACCCGTCAGAGGCCACTTACCCTTGCTGCATTCCTGCCCTGGGGGGATTCGGTGACGTAACGCCACGGAGGAGCATTCTCGATTATACACAGAGACCGGAAGAAAGCCAAACGGCCCTACTTGCCGGCCTTGGGGTAGTCCATGAAGCCGGTGCCTTCCAGATAGTTCTTGCCGGCGGTGATGTCATACTGAATGAGCTTGTAGTCCTCCAACAACTCCTTGGTCTTCCGCGGGGCCCGGGAGATGTCCATGAGCTTACCCTGGGGGTCCAGGTAAAGGGCCTGACCGGCCGGGATGCGGGTCCAGCCTTGGATCTGATTGATGACCGGGGGCTCCATGGCGGCGACCTGCTCATGCATCTTGGTCAGGAAGGCCGTGTAAGGGCTGACCTTGGCGTCCATTTGCTGCGTGGCTTCTGCCATGAAGAAGTTGGGGGAGGTGTAGGCGGCCAGGTTCTCCGGCAGGCGCTTGTTTACCTTGGAGGCCTTGTTGGACCAGATGAAGTAGTCGGATTCGTGCAGGATGACGGAGTTCCTGCTGTCCTGGGAGGCGGTGGAATAGATGCCGGGCAGGTGGTCCCCGTAGAAGATGACGGTGATGGGCTTGTCCATCTTATCCAGGCTTTCGATGAAGCCCCGGGTGGCCTGGTCGGTGATCTCCGCCCCCTTGGCGTAGGTCTGGATACTGGAGGCCTCCTGCTGGCTCAAAGGCTGGTCGGTGGAGCTCTTGACCACGAATTCATTGTCTTTATACCACTGGTTATAAGGCATGTGGTTCTGCATGGTGACCAGCTGGATGAACTGGGACTTGGCGTCGGCCGCCCCATGCACCTTCTCCAGGGTCTCCTTGTAGGCCTGCTCGTCGCTGACATAGGGGGAGGTGCCCAAGGTCCCTTTGTACTTGACGTACTGGGGGCCGTCCTTGGTGTAGAAGGCCGAGAAGCCGAACTTCTTGTAGTTGGTCCGGCGAGAATACATGGTGGACACGTAAGGATGCACGGCCAAGGTCTGACTGGACGGCCAAGCCTGGTTGAAGGTCGGCGTCCAGGCTTCTCCCGGGACCAGCTGCTGGTAGGGGGCGGTCAGGGAAGAATCGAAGTTGGACATGGAAAGACCGGTCAAAGTCTGGTATTCCAGATTGGCCGTGCCCCCGCCGTAACCGGAGGAAAGCATGAGGCCGGACGTGGTCGAAGCCTTGAGAGACTTGATGTAGGGCAGAGGGTCCTTGTTCAAGGAAATCCCCGGAACCCGGGTGGGGTCGGCCAGGGACTCGGACAGAACCACGATCACAGTGGAATCGTTGAGATTCTGGCTGCGGGTCTTGTTGATCTCCACTGCCTGGGCCGAGTATTTGCGGGCCAGGCGGGTCATGGTCTCCTGGGAGTAGCCGTCCGGCTCCGTCATGATCTTGGGGTTGACGTTGCGCATGAAGGTGACGACCACGCCGTTGTCGTTGGCGTCGATCAGGTTGTTCCACTGATGCGCCTTGTCGTCCAGGCTGGCCATTGCCTTGTTGGCCCAGGAATCCGTGGTGGACATGGCCATGACGAAGGAGAAGCCGAAAGCGGCCGGCAAGACGACCACCAGCAGGCGGGCGACGAGGCCCAGGCCTTTGTTGGCCGGGTTGATCAGGGATTTGCGTTTGTCGATTTTCCCGCAGAGGACGGCCGCGACGATGACGCCCAGGATGAGGCAGATCACGCAGATGATGGGGCGGGCGGACCCGGCCGGGATGAACTGGGTCAGGTTGCCCGTGTCCCCTCCGGAGACGAACGTGAGGTCGGCGGGGGTGATGGCCTCGTTGCGCACCAGGACCTTCATGCGGTCGATGAAGGCGATCAGGCAGATCAGGCTGAGATAGACCCCGGAGGCCGCCCAGAAGCGGTTGATGAGGAAGATGAGGACCAGGTAGATGACGCCCAGGATGAGGAAGTTGTTGACGAACTGGAATTCACCTCGGGGATAGAGGAACATCTTGGAGAAGAATTCCCAGGCCTGTTTGATTTGGCCTGAAGCCACCCATTGCATGACGATGACGGCGAAGGCGTTGACCAGGATGAAGACCAGGGCGTAACCCCACCAAGGGACCGTGAACAGGCCGCGAGGCTTTTTATTCTTTCTATCCTTCTTGGCCTTTGTATCAGCCTTTGGATCCTTCTTGACTTTCTCGGCCTTCCCGGCCTCCGTCTCGGATTCTTCCGAGGGAGCGTCGGCCACGGCTTGCGCTGGCGGGATCACCTCCCCTTGGCGCGGAGGCTCCTGCTCCTGGTCACTCTTTCGATCTTGACCTTGATCTTCAGCATCTGCCATCGAGACCTGCTCCTCAATGCCGCCCGTGCGGCGGCTTCACCGGCGTCCCGGACGCCCCGGGACGCCTCCGTTTCTCGCCATATCCACGTGTGCGCTCTTCTAAAACGATAGCCACCATGGTACAGCGATGATGGAAAAATCGCCGCGCAATAGTGGCTTTCTTTTTCGATCTTTTACCTGATCTTTACGGCTCAGGGCCAAGTGAGCGATCCGGCCGACCGGTCGGATTTCCCGGGCTTAAGCGTGCCAGACGTCCTTGCCGGCCGCCTTGGCGGCCGCCACGTCATCGGTCAGTTCGGCCTCGTTGCCCTCAACCTCGCCCTTGATGAAGGACTCGACCAGTTCACGGGCTTCGTTGTCCTCATGCTGGACGGCAGGGGACTTCATGAAGTAGGAGCTGGGGGCCAGGATAGGGCCGGCCAGGCCACGATCCATGGCCAGCTTGCAGGAACGGACGGCGTCGATGACCACGCCGGCGGAGTTGGGGGAATCCCACACTTCCAGCTTGTATTCCAAGTTCAGGGGGACATCGCCGAAGGTGGTTCCTTCCAAGCGGACGAAAGCGAACTTGCGGTCATCCAGCCAGGCCACATAGTCGGAAGGACCGATATGAACATTGCGGGGATCCATGTCGTGAGGAACGATGGAGGTGACGGCGCGGGTCTTGGAAATCTTCTTGGATTCCAGACGGGAGCGCTCCAGCATGTTCATGAAGTCCATGTCGCCGCCCACGTTGAGCTGATAGGTACGGTCCAGACGGACGCCGCGGTCTTCGAAGAGGCGGGCCATCACGCGGTGGGTGATGGTGGCGCCGACCTGGCTCTTGATGTCATCGCCGACGATGGGCACGCCCGCGTCGCGGAACTTCTGGGCCCACTCGGGGTCGGAAGCGATGAAGACAGGCAGGCAGTTGACGAAACCGCAATGGGCGTCCATGGCCGCCTGGGCGTAGTACTTGTCGGCTTCCTCGGAGCCCACAGGCAGGTAGGAGATGAGGATGTCGGCCTTGGTGTCGCGCAGGACCTGGGCGACGTCCACAGGCTCAGCCTCGGACTCTTCAATCATCTGACGGTAATAGATCCCCAGGCCATCCATGGTGGGGCCACGCTGCACGAGCACGCCGGTGGCGGGCACATCGCAGAACTTGTAAGTGTTGTTTTGGGAAGCGAAAATGGCCTCGGAGATATCCTTGCCTACCTTGGCCGCGTCCACATCGAAAGCGGCGACAAATTCAATGTCGCGGATCCGATAGCCGCCGAAGTTAGGGTGCATGATTCCGGGGATTTTGTCCTCATCCTTGGCATCCTTGTAATATTCGACGCCTTGTACAAGGGAGGAAGCGCAGTTGCCCAAGCCGGCAATAGCAACGCGAATAGTCATAATACTCCTTATTTACCCATCGTATCCACACGGGATATCACCGCTTATGATACTCCCAAGGACGAACTAAGGGGGAATCCAGGCCCGGGAAAGGCAGGCCAGGGATTAGATTAGAGCGCATGATCCCCGAAAAGAACAAGCCTTCGCAGCCCGCCAGGACCACCAGGGCAGCCCGATCCGCCGGGAAAAAGACCGGCGGCGGGGCCCGGCGGACTTCGGCCGGCGGCAGGCGAAAGGGAGCGATGACCGGCACGAGGACGTCGGGAAAGCGGACTCAAAAGCCGACGAAAAAACAGACAGGCCAGGCAAAGGTCCAATCCCGGCGGGGATCTTTCCATCTTTTCCGTAGATTCCTTCCGCTCCTCGCGGCGCTCTTCCTGGGCGTGACCGGCTTCCTGGGAATCGCCTACACACGGACGACCATCCCCTCGCCCGAATCCATCGCCCTGGCGCAGAAAACCACGGTCTACTACAGCGACGGGGTCACCCCCATCGGCAGCTTTTCCGGACAAAACCGGCAGATCATCCCCTGCGCCACCCTGCCATCCTACGTGGGGAACGCCGTGGTCGCCTCGGAGAACCGAACTTTCTGGACCGACTCGGGCATCGACCTGCGGGGCATCGCCCGGGCCCTGATCAACAACGTGACCACCGGCAGCCGTCAAGGGGGATCGACCATCACCCAGCAATACGCCGAGCGCTACTATCTGGGGGAGACCACCTCCTACCCAGGGAAGGTCAAAGAGGCCCTCCTGGCCTTGAAAATCGCCCAGACGCAAGACAAGGGGACGGTCCTGTGCAACTATCTCAACACCATCTACTTCGGCCGCGGAGCCTACGGAATCCAAGCCGCCGCCCAGACCTACTTCCATGAGGACGCCCGGAGCCTGACCATCGACCAAGCGGCCCTCCTGGCCGGAATCATCCCCGCCCCCTCCCTGTGGGACCCGGCCATCTCCCCCCAGCTCGCCCAGACCCGCTTCCGCAGGGTCATCCGCATCATGAAGGAGGACGGCTACATCAGCCAGGGCCAAGCCCAAACCGCCGCCATGCCAGACACCGCCCCAGCGACTTCGGCCGCCACGGCCAACTCCTATGCGGGAGAGAAAGGCTATCTCATGGCCATGGTCCGCCGGGAGCTCCTCACCAACAAAACGGCCGGGATGAACGAGGAAGCCATCACCAACAGCGGGGATAAGATCATCACCACCGTGGATAAAAACAAGCAGGCCTTGATGAGGGCCACAGTGGACAGGGGGAAGGGGGCCAACGCCGTCCCCGATTCCGTCCAGGTAGGCGGCTTGTCGGCCGACCCCCGGACCGGCGCGATCCTGGCCCTGTACGCGGGCGACGACTATCTGAGCAAGCAGTTGAACAATGCGACCCAAGCCACCTTCGAGCCCGGGTCCACCATGAAGGTCTTCACCCTGCTGGCAGCCATCAGCCAAGGATGCAACCTGAGCACCCGCTTCAACGGCGACTCCCCGCGGACCTTCCCCGGACTGCCCACCCCGGTGCGGAATTACGGCAACAGCTCCTACGGGAAAATCGACCTTTACCAGGCCATGGCCCACTCGGTCAACACTGTCTTCGTGGACCTGAATCAGAAGGTGGGGCCGCAAAACACCGCCCTCATCGCCAAAAAAGCCGGGATCGACAGCGGCCTGTCCGCCACCTCCCCTTACAACGCCTTGGGGATCGATGGAATCACCCTGCGCGAGCTGACCCAGTCTTACGCCACTTTCGCCAACCAAGGGGTCCAGGTGGGGCTGCACCTGGTCCAGCGGGTCCAGGGGCCGGACGGGGCCATCCTCTACCGGTCGGCCGACCGGGGGACGCGGGTCTTCGACAGCGGCCATACCGCCTTGCTGACCCACGCCTTGCAGAAGGTCATGACCGACGGGACGGGCAAACCCGCCGCGGTGGCGGGCCATGCCATCGCCGGGAAATCCGGGACGGCCAACGATAACAAGGCGGCCGCCTTCGTCGGCTACACACCGTCCTTGGTCACTTCCTTCGCCATATGGAGTCCGGCCGCGGATGGGTCTTCGGCCGTCCTGCCCTCCTTCGGCCCCTATTCGGCCGGGGAAGGCTACCCCACCCGTCTTTTCGGGGACTACATGCGTCAAGTCCTGGCCGGGACCCCCAACGAAAACTTCCCTCCGGCCACCGACCTGGGGAGGATCGGGGGACCGAAGGGAAGCTGGGGGGATTAGCTTTCAGGAACGAGGCAGCCGCTGACGACTGTCAGACTTTAGTTATTCCAAGGCCAATCATCATCGTTGTTGTCCTGATTATCCTGATTGTCCTGGTTATCCTGGCTGCCAGAGCCGTCGTTGGAATTCTGGCTCTCCTGGGAACTGGGGGTGGTGCTGGATTCGGCGTGATTCATCGTCACCGACAATTCCTTGGTCTGCCCGTCGCGGATGACGGTCACGGTCACCTTGGAATTCATTTTGGTGGCCCGCACATAACCGAGGACGCTTTCCATGCTGCCCACGTTATTCCCGTTATAGGCGATGATGGTGTCGCCGGACTTGATTCCCGCTTCGGAGGCGGAGGAGTTGGAGACCACGTTGCGGACCACGGCCCCTTGGCGGGTGGCGCCATTGAGCTTGCTGGACCCGCTTTGGATGGTGACGCCCAGTTGCGCGTGTTGCACCTTCCCCTTCTGGATCAGCTCGGCCGTCACCCATTTGACCGTATTGGAGGGGATGGCGAAACCGATGCCGATGCTGCCGGAGTTGGAGCCGGTGGTCGAGGAGCCGGTGGAGGCGATGGCGGTATTGATGCCGATGATTTTGCCGGAGGCGTTGAAAGAGGGGCCGCCGGAGTTGCCGGAATTGATGGAGGCGTCGATCTGGACGGCGTTGGTGTAGACGGTATTGGATGAGGAACTCTGGGAGGACCCGGACTTCTCGTTGAGGGTGACGGGCCGGTTCAAGGCGGAGACGACGCCGGTGGTCACCGTGTTCTCGAAGCCCAGAGGGTTGCCTATGGCCATCATGTTCTCGCCCACGGCGAGCTGGCTGGAATCGGCGAAGCTGGCCACGGTCAGGTTCTTGGGCGGGTTCTTGATTTTGAGCACGGCCAGATCTGTGGTGGGGTCGGTTCCCACGATGGAAGCTTCGTAGATGTCCCCGTTCGACAGGGTGATGCTGATGGTGCCATTCAGGGTGGTGGCCACGTGGTTGTTGGTGACCACATTGCCGGATTTATCGATGATGACCCCGGACCCCATCACTTCCGAATTGCCGGAGGTGACGGTGATGGAGACCACGGAGGCGGCCACCCGCTTGGCCACGGTCTGCCAGGTGGATGAACCGGCGATGGCGTTGGAGGAGCTGCCGGCCCCGCCGGTGGACGAGGAGATGCCGTTGCCTGAGATGCTGCCACCGCCTTGGGGGGAACGCAGGCTGCCGCCGACGATCAGCCAGCCCAAGCCGAAGACGACCAGGGAAACGATGAGGGCGGTGATGGCCGAAGCTATCCAGGCGGGAAGGCCCTTCTTGGCCGACTTGGCCGATGAGGAGCCAGCCTGGGTGTAGCTGCTTCCGGCAGCCGGGTTCACGTAAGGATTGCTGTAGTCGGTATCAGCGAGCTGGGGGATCGAATCCCGGTACTGGGACTGGGAGCCGGTCTGGAAGGACTGCGCGAACTGATCCCCCTGCCGGGCCGGAGCCTGGGTCTGAGACTGGAATCCAGCCGGCTGAGTTGATTGAGCCGACTGATACTGCCCTTGAGATGGATAGTCGGCCAGAGGCTGGGCCTGAACTGGTCGCGGCTGAGTCGGCTGCCGCTGCGGCTGTGCAGGCTGCTGAAATTGCGGGGACTGCTGCTGGGGGAATCGCGGCTGCCCCTGGACCTGCGCCGGCTGGATTGGCTGAGTTGGTTGAATCGGCTGGATCGGCTGAGCCGGCTGAGAGCCGTACTGCTGTCCGAAATACCGCTGGCCGGAGTACTGCCCCTGACCAGGATACTGCTGATATCCTTGGGCCGGGTATGGCCGGGTTTGGCTTTGTCCAGGATTCTGACCGGGGAACTGGCCCTGACCTTGAGCCTGGCCTTGGCCCTGGTTTTGTCCCGGCTGATAAGGCTGATTCATCTGAAACCGCTCCGTCGGCTGATTGGCGGCAGATGCGTCGGACGAAGCGAACCGCTGCGTTTGATCAAACGATCGGCTCTCGTTCTCATTGTCGTTTTCGTTTTCCATAGAAGCTCCTCATGGGTCTTGCTATCCGTGAGCCGCCGCAAGCGGCTGGGATCCGTTATCGTCAGAGAGTAGGGCCTTCTTCTTCAACCCATGATCTCTGAAGAAAAGCTCACTTCATAACCAACAGGATGAAGCTGACGCTTTTCTGAATATATGCTGCACATTTTAACGATAATCCTCTACGGATTGCCTGAATCCGCCTTTATCCCCTTATTTTAGACACTTTTCCAACCTTTTCTCGCAGGGGCTTACCAGCTTCTTCCCATCTTCTCGGCTTTCAGACGATCCGCTGATGGGCGGCCCACAAGGCCAGCTCCCCCCGGTTGGACAGCTGCAATTTGCGCAAGACCCGCGAGACGTGCGTCTCCACGGTCTTGATGGAGATGAAGAGCTCGGAGGCGACTTCCTTGTATGTGTAGCCACGAGCGATCAGCTGCATCACCTGGCGTTCCCGGGAGGTGAGCACGTCCACGCTGATGTCTTCGAAATCGTCCTCGTCTTGGTCGAGGAAGGCTGGAGATGCCCCGGAGGGCCTTCCCCGCCCGTTTTGGCTTGATTGGGGCTCCTGGGCTCGTCGAGTCATCGATGGACCCGCTATCGTCGATCCAGCGGAGGCTAGACCCGGGCCACCCGCTTGATTTTGCCGGGTCAGGCCGGCCTGCCCGAAAGGTCCCGATGGGGTGGGCCTTTCGTCCGTACCCTGGAATGCCGTGAGGACGAAGCCGGCGAGACGGGGGCTGAAAACCGCGTAACCTTCGGCCACCTGCTCAATGGAGGCGATCAGGTCTTCGGCGTTGATGGTCTTGGTCACATAGCCGCGAGCGCCGGCACGGATGACGGCCCCCACATCCGTCGGCGAGTCGGAGACGGATAGGGCCAGGTAAAAGGTATGCGGGGCCAGGGGCATGCTTTTCAGGATGATCTCCGACCCTCCCCCGCCTTGGCCGCCGGGTAGGTGGACGTCCAGGAGGACCACGTCGGGTTTGGCCTGGCTGATGAGGTTGATGGCGCTTTCCACGCTCCAGGCTTCCCCGATGACGTGGAAGACGTTCCCGATGGTGGAGATGACCCCTTTGCGGAACATCTCGTGGTCGTCAACAACGGCGACGCGGATTGTCTTCGCTTCCATTGGTTCCTCGTTTCTGCCTCGAGAGCCTATCCCTTTGCGGATTATGCTTATCGTCTATCCCCGCGCCCATTCTATGCTTTCCTTAGGTCTTCCTGGATCTTCCTATATCCATATCCATCAGGAGGCCGTCTCGCCGACTTCACCAGCCCTCGACTTCCCTGTTTCCCCCATCCCCCGACTTCGCCGCCTTTCGACTCCCCAAGGAACCACCGCACTCCCTAAGGAGCCATAGCCGGGCTAAGCGGTGAAAGGCAAGGTCAGGGCCACCTCGGTCCCCCAACCAGGCCGGGAAGTAATCACCGCCTGGCCTTGGGCCCTCTTCATACGGCCGACGATGGATTCGCTCACCCCCAGATGACCGGGATAGGTGGCCTGTGGGTCGAACCCGTCGCCATGGTCGCGGACGTAGACGGTGATGGTATGGGTTCCTTGCGGGTCGACCTCGCAATAGACGGAGACCGGGGGGCGGCCATGGTTGACGGCGTTGTGGGCCGCCTCCGTCGCCGCGGCGATGAGGGAGTCGAACTGGGGCCGGTAACGGGCGTCCCCGACGGTGACCACGTCGATGGGAACGCGGGAGGAGTCTTCGATGGCGGCCATGGTCCTTTTGAGCTCCGCGCTGACGGTGGGGGCCTTCTGGCCGCCAGGCTGACTTGCGCCGGAGGCAAAGGAGGTGAAGGAGGAATCAGCTGGGCCGCCGTCCGCTCCGGGGGAAGCGGGGACTGACGAATTCAGACCATCCCCGTAAAGCCATTCGCGCAGATCCCTCTCTTGGGACCGGGACAGGGCGGACACTTCCTGGGGGTCATTGGCATTGAGCTGGATGAGGGTCAAAGTCTGCAGGACGGAATCATGCAGATGGGTGGTGATGTCCGCCCGGAGCTCTTCCTGGGCGGCCCAGGCCCGCTCCTTGCCTAGGTCGGAGATCAGGCCGATCCACCAGGGGGCGACGATGATGGCCAGGACCGTGATGAGGATCAATCCCGCAGCGATGCCGATGGCCAGGCGGGAAGGGGTGAGCCAGGCGCTGAAGCCGATGAAGACCCCGATGAAGGAAATGGCGATGCCGATGGCGACGAGCAGGTAACGGAAGCCGGTGGATCCGGTGAAACGCCCTTGTTTGATGTCGTTGACGAAATCGAGACCATCGCTCCCGGTCAGGGCCTGTGTCTGCGTCCAGGAAGCGGAAACCCCTAGGAAGAGGATGATGATTCCGGTTATGACCCGATTCGGGTATCCGTTGAGGATTCCGCCGAGGGCCAGGAGGACGCACAGAAGACCGAGGATGGCTATCCGGTTGATGAGGGAGGCGACCCTCCCCTTTTTGCGCCGCTTTCTGCCCCCTTCTTCGAATTGGCGACGGTTGGCCTGCCCCACCATCTGCTGCAAAGTGGTATGGCGGAGCGGACCCGAGGGCGGGGTATCAACCGGAGGAGGAGACCCTTGGGGGTATCCCTGCGTGAAGTCCTGAGGAAAGCCTTGTGGCACGCCTTGCAGCGGGTCCCCTTGCTCAGAAAAGCCGTCAGGGCCGTAGGGAGCGTAAGAGGACCATCCCTGCTCGGATGATTGGCGACGATCACGATTCATAGTCTCCATTGTAAAGAAAAAGACCGTCCGGGAAAGGAAAAACCCAGGAAATCAGGGTCAATCGGGGCTAGGAAAGGGAAAAATCAGGGGAAACCCTCATAGATTCCTTTCCTCGCTGATGCTGTAATGGAATCATCGAAACAAAAACATCAGCGGGGCCTCGGCATAGTCCGAGATGCCGCGGATGACCACACATCAAAAAAGACAAATACGATAACGAACAAAGGATCGGGACATCATGACAAGCCCTTATTACGACGCCCCCCAAGGCGGGCCCGAAGGTGGCCGCCCCGGCGACAGGCCCCAGCAGCCGGTGGGCAACAAATTCTTCCAGTGGATCCGTTCCCTGGGTTTCTACCGCAGCAATGACCGCTGGTTGGGCGGGGTCTCCGGGGCCATCGCCTACAGGCTGGGATGGGATCCCATGGTCATCCGCATCCTCTGGCTGGCCCTCTGCCTGCTGGGGGGAAGCGGCATCATCGCCTACTCCCTCCTCTGGCTCTTCCTGCCGGACGCCCGTAACAACGAGATCCTCGTCGAGGAGGCCCTTTTCCATGGGCACACCAGCGCACCCTTTTGGTGGGCGCTGATCCTCTTCGCCTTCTCGGGCGGGTTCAATATCCTGGTTCCCCTGGGCTGGGCGGGAACCATGCTCGTCCTCATCCTGGTCGGCGCCTTCATCGCCATCCGGTCCGGGGAGGCGTCCAAACGCGGCCCTTATGGGCAAGGAGGGAACGGGAATCCCTACTCCCCCTACGCCTCCCACGCCCCTTACACCGGTTACACCGTCTATGACACTTCCCGGCAGGATCCGGGAAGACCCAGCGGGCCGGGGGCCGAGGGAAAAATGAATGAGTCTGCGGGATACGCCGGCCAGACGCCTGCTTCCGCCTCCGCCTCCGCAGGCTCCGCTTACCAGAGGCAGGCCGACCAACCGGGCCAGTCCGATCAGTCGAATCAGTTCGATCAGTCAGGCCAGCCCGGGCAATCTGGTCAGCCTGGCCAGTCCCAGACCAGCCAGGCCAGCCAAAACAGCGGGTATGGTCCGACCCAGCAGGCAGACCCTGGCCAAGGCGCTGGCCCTGGACGTGGCGCCTATTCCGACCCCGGTTCCCCCTACCAGGATTACCGGTCTTACCAAGGCTATCGGGGCTACCAAGGCGCGGTCGCCCGCCCCCGGACCATCTGGCGGCGCAAACCCGCCGGCCCGGCGATCGTCTCCATCACCCTAGGGCTGATCATCATCAGCGCCGCCGCTCTGGCCGCCACCATCTACCTGACCCACATGAACGTGTACAACGCCATGGAAGTCACGGGCATCTACTCCTGCGTCGTGATGGCCCTGCTCGGTCTGCTGATCGTCATCCTGGGAATCCGGGGGCGTAAATCCGGCGGACTCATCCCCATCTCCCTGCTCGTCATCATGGCCGTCTTGGCCACGAGCGGAACAGCCATCGCGTCGGGTCTGGTCAAGCCGGACAACCCGACCCTGCCGGGGTCCGTCAACGTCATCGCCAGCCAAGTGACCTTGGGTCCCAATTCCTTCGACCAGCTGAAGAAAGGCGGCCTGACCAGCACCGCCTCCTCCGTCACCATCAACCTCAATACGTGGGATAAGAGCCATACGAGCCCTTGCCCGACCGGCCACATCAAAATCCACGCCGTCATGTCGGAAATCTCCATCCAAGTGCCCAAGAAATGCTACGTCCAGTACGGGAGCATCCGCACCGTGGCGACTTCCACCGGGGAGTTCCTGAGCGACAACCAGCCTAAGGGGGTTCCAAGCAGCAGGATTCTCACCATCGATGGCTCCTTCCTCATGAGCGACCTGAATGCTTCATCCATCCTGCCTCGCGAATGGATCAGCAATACCGGTGAGACCGCGGACTGGGGGAGCGAGGATGTGGATGTGGACTGACCGCCCAGACTGTTCACGCCGTCTGGACCGCCCGGACCATCTAGACTGCTTCGGCAGCACAGCAGACCAGGAGCCCTCCCACATTCCGGACTTTATTTTGAGACAGATTCGAACCTATGAACCGAATCCATGGATGATCAATCCAAGGACGATAAAGGACAACGATCATGGAAAACGACATTTTCACCACCGACTCAGCCAGCGATGACGCGGCCCGGACGGAGTTCCTCTCCGCGGAGCCCTCATCCCAAGGGGATCCCTCTCAGGGGGATTCCTCTCAACAAACCTCTTTCCAGGGGGATTCTTCCTCGGAAACCGCCTCCCAGGAGCAGGCCTGGGCCGATCAGCAGCGGGCTTCGGCCGCTTATGCCGGCGAGGCTGAGCGCAACAGCTATCCAGGCTCTTCAACGGGTGGCGCGCCGCTCGGTCCCGGGCCACAGTACCCCGGCTGGTCCCAGTATTCCGCCAACGGCCAGCCTTACCGCCCGCAGCCTGTCCGACCGACCGTGAAATACCGGACCGGCACTTCCGTCGCCACCGTCGTATGGGGGGCGCTTCTCCTGCTGGGGGCTATCGGCCTTCTCCTGACCACCCTGAGCTTCAACGGCCTCTTCGCCAAGACCTACACGGTGATTGCGATTGTCTCCATCTGCGGCCTGCTGGGGTTGGTCATCATCATCGCGGGTATCGTCGCCGTCGCCAAAGGCGGGCGACAGGGGGACGGTGACGGCGCAGGGGATTTCGACGGGAATTACGATGCCGGCAACGGCGGCTATGACAGCTATTACGACGCTGACGTCAACGGCGCTATCAACGGCGAAAATCGCTGACAAGCATCCCGAAAAATCCATGAACACAGATTCATGAACACAAAAAACAAGGATCCATGAGTACAGATTCGTGGGTATCAACTCATGCGCATGGACTCATGAATTGATGAAGAGAGACACTCCGCGACGACCAAGGCAGTAGGCGTTCCCCAGCCAGGAATGCCTACTGTTCGGCCATACGGCCCCCAAGCGCGGAGCCCCCTGGCTCAGCCAAACGCTGGGATACCGGCCGTCCGCGCTGCGGGAGCCCAGAAGATTGAAACCGTTCTTCTCCGTCAACCAATCCGGATGCTGGGTGGCGATGGCCAGGCCTTCCTCCAAAGTCAAAGGCAGCCGATTGTCGGAATCGATGAGCCGGCGGGCCACATCAGGCTCGCGATTGGTGTACGCGGTCCCCGTATGCGGGTCGACGACCAGGTAGAAGGGCCCTTCCGGCGGCTCGAAACCATCTTGGGGCAGGAAGCCCAGAACATCGCGGGGAGGCATGGTGGTGAACCCGCCCCTGCGCTGGATGCTGGTGCGGGAAATCAACACTTCCGGAGAAACCAGCTCGCGGGTGGGGACCAGCAGGATGTCGGTACCCAGATCCACCTGTTCCAGGGCATGCAGAAGGGGGTCGGCCAAGGAGCAGAAAGCGCCGGCGGTCATGTCGGCTATATCCGGATATCCCAAGTCGATCATGCGATCAAGCTGCTTTTCGATTTCACTCACGGACTGCGTCACGGACTGTGTCATAGTTCTAGTATCTCACACCGCCTGCCGGCCGGATAGGGCCCGCCCCAGGGTGATTTCATCCGCGTATTCCAAGTCGGACCCCATGGGCAGGCCGGAAGCCAGGCGAGTCAACTTGATATCCAACGGCTCCAGGAGCCTGCTGAGGTAGGTGGTGGTCGCCTCGCCTTCGATATCGGGGTTCAAAGCGAAGATGATCTCTTTGATCTCTTTGCCCTCGTCGGTCTTCAAACGGTTGAGCAAGTCGGTGATGTGCAGGTCCTGTGGCCCCACGTCCGCCATGGGGTCGATGGCCCCGCCCAAGACGTGGTAGAGGCCGCGATACTCGTGCGTCCTTTCCAGGCTCATGATGTCTTTCGGCTCCTGGACAACGCAGATGATCGTCCTGTCCCGCCGGGGATCCAGACAAATCGGGCATGGGCTGCTTTCGCAGACGTTCCCGCAGATTTCGCAGAAACGGACCTTCTCCTTCATGGTCAGAATGGATTCGGCCAGGGCCTGGGCGTCCTCCTGCGAGACCGAAAGGAGGTGAAAGGCGATGCGTTGCGCTCCTTTGGGGCCGATGCCGGGGAGGGAGGCGAAGCGGTCGATCACGTTCTGGATGGCGCCTTCATAGCCGATTGCCATAGTTGTCCTTGTTCTTTCCTGATTCGTTTTTCTTGCTATTGCTTCTTGGTTTTCTTGACGTTATTTCTTGGTTTTCTTCATTCTTAATATTGATACTGTTTTGTATTTTGGGCATCGTTTGTATTTTTCGGTCTTTCTTGCGGCCTTTCACGACCATCATCCTTCATCGGACGAAGGGGCCGACTCTTCCACCCGGCGCGCGTCGAAGAAGGCGGCGACCTCTTCGACCGTCATCCGGCCTTGGTCGTTGACATGCGCGTCATCAGCCGAAAAATCCGCAGGCGAATCCGGGCCCTCTGGCTGCACCTCCGAGGATGAAGCGGCCGGAGACGGCGATGCTTGAGAGGAAGCCGCCCGTGATGGAGCCGCCCGTGATGGAGCCGCTTGCGATAGAGCCGTTGGGGCCGAAGGTGTGACAGAAGACGAGGAAGACGAACCCGCATCCGGCCCCTGCATCCCCCGTGGTCCCAGCGAATCCGATGAATCCGATAGCCCTGATGACCCTAGTGGCATTGACGGCTCTGGCGACTTCGATGATTCTGATGACTCAGCCGAATTCGCTAAGGAAGAAGCGGGAGGGAAGCCGGAAGATTTTGCCGGGCCAGGCCGGCTTCTCGATTTCCTTGACGAACCCCCCGAGGAAGAAGTACCGCCTTGACGGACAGGATCCGACTGCGGATGAGTCAGAGGCTTGGACCAGGGATCCTCCTCATCGAGATCAGGGATGACCGGCTCTCGATGGGGGTCGTCATCCTTGTCTTCAGCGGCGGGCGCCTTGTCCTTGCTGGAGACGGCGGTCTCACGGCCTGACCGGCTCGTTTGAGAGGCAGGATTGGGTTCGGCTACTTTTCCGGCCAGGTTCTTCGCTCCCGCGACCGCGAGGGCGGCGATCTGGGCCTTGATCTTCTGCTGGTCTTGCGGGGACATCTTGCTCATGGGGATCACTCGCTCGCCCGAAGCCGTGAGACGGGCCGGCGCGGCAAGAACCCCGGCTCCAAAGACCTCTTGGCATTTATGGGCGATGATGTCTTTAACGGATGAACAGCCATCGATTTCCTGTTTGGCGCCGGCTATGGCATAAGCATGTTGGCTGAGTGGATTGGCGAACGTGAGCATGACCCGGTGCTTGTCTCCGCGACTGACCAACTTGATTTGCGGGATGCGGTCCGTGTTCACATACTGTTGGATGTCGCTGGGCAAGGAGGAGACGAGACGCGCCCACGCCTCTTCGGGGTGGGACAAAGCCTGGGCATGGTCCTGGCTCGCCGCCTGCGTATGCTGTGGGTTGACTGCCGGAGCCTCCGGTTGGTCTGGTTGCGGTGTTGCGATCTGCGGCTTTGCCGGCTGCGGCGATTCTGGCCTTTGCTCAGTTGTCTGCGTTTGCGTCCGCGTTTGCACTTGCGCGGGTGCCTGCTCCTGCTTCTGTTCCTGCACCGGCGCAGATTCTTGCGCTTGTGCCTGTATGGGCGCCTGCATCCGCTTGGTCTCCTGTTCGGTCGCCTCCCCATATTTCCGGGTTGCGTCCTGTTCCGTCCTTTGCTGAGCCAGCCGCCCTTGGGGAGAATATTGGCTTGGCCTCTGATAACCGCCGCGACTCCGGCCTTGACCGATTCTTTGACCGGTTCTTGACCCTGCCCCCAGACCATTGCCTGAGCCACCGGTAGCTGCCGAGTTCTGCCCCAGAGCCGTAGAAGCGGCCGCAGAGGAAGAGGAAGCGGCCCCAAGAGCGGGACCAGCGGCGTTCGCCTCCCCATATTCATTGGGAACGAGAAGCTCCGCTGCCAACAGTTCCAAACGCATGCGAGGCGACGTCGTTCCCGACATCGAAGCCAAGGCTCGGTTGATGATTTCGGCCATCGCCGTGATATGCTGCAGTCCCAGCGCTTGGGCCTGCCGGGTCAGGCTGCCGAGGTCCTCGGACGCGGCTTGGTCGCTCAACGTCTTTTCAGCGCTCTTGCCAGCCAAGGTGAGGACCAACAGGTCGCGGACGTGGGAGAGCAGGTCTTCCACGAATTTTCGCGGGTCGTAACCGCCGATGACGATCTTTTCGATCACCCTATAGAGTTTCTCCCCATCATGGTCGATGACCGCATCCACCGCTTCGCTAATCAAGGCGTCGGGAGTGTAGCCAAGGAGGGTGACGGCGGAGTCATAACTGATCGTCCCATCGACGGAGCCGACCATCAGCTGATCGAGGACGGACAGGGTATCGCGGACGGACCCGCCTCCGGTCCGCATGGCCAGCTTGAGGACGCCCGGCTGGGGCTGGATTTTCTCCTGCTTGCAGATGCCTTCCAAGTAGGGGCCCATCACTTCCGGAGGAACCAAGCGGAAAGGATAATGGTGGGTCCGGGAACGGATGGTCCCGATCACCTTATCCGGTTCGGTGGTGGCGAAAATGAACATGACGTGCTCAGGCGGCTCCTCCACGATTTTCAGCAAGGCGTTGAACCCCTGTTGGGTGACCATATGGGCCTCGTCAAGGATGAAGATCTTGTACCTGTCCCGGGCGGGGGCGAAGCCGGCTCGATCCCTCAGTTCGCGGGCGTCTTCCACGCCGTTATGGCTGGCGGCGTCCACTTCGATCACATCAATGGAACCGGGGCCGTTGGTGGCCAAATCGCGACAGCTGTCGCATTCGCCGCAAGGATGGCTGGTCGGGCCTTTGACGCAGTTCACGCAACGGGCGAGGATGCGGGCGGAGCTGGTCTTTCCGCACCCCCGCGGACCGGAGAAAAGATAGGCATGGGTCAGCTTGCCCTCATCCAGAGCCCTCTTCAGGGGGATGGTGACCTGTTCCTGTCCGACGACCCCGTCGAAGGTGTCAGGACGATAACGTCTATAGAGTGCAAGTGCCATAGTCCTAGGCTATCCATTTCTTGAGACACATTTCACCGGTCCCGCCTTCGCCCATGCGGTCATTTGAGGAAGGATCCCAACGGACGGTTGAATACCGACTTCCACCACCACATCGCTCGCCTTAAGCGAGCACCGAAGAAGGCGACCATGGTTGGCCTCCACTATCCTCTGCGCCTTCGAGCAAACCTCGTTCGAAGGCGCAGACCCTGGGGAGACAACTAGATAGGCCCCGGCCAAGGCCGCCTGCTGGGCCGCGTTCTGAGCATCGGCCCTAGCGCAGAAAGCGCTCCCGAGGAAGACGACCAGAACCGTCAGGAAGCCCACGAGAGCCGTAAGCCCTATGCCGACGACGGTGCCGCTCCCCCGGTCGCTTTCCCTGATCCATTTCCGCGACCGGCTGGGCACACCTTCCCACCCCTCCGCCAGCCGCGCAGATGCTTGAACGAGCCGAGGCCTTCCATCGGAAAGACGTCCTTCTGAGGATTCCTTAGTCATGATTTTCGCCCACTTTCAGCGCGTATGCTTCCGAGTGAAGGGACAGGTGGAAGAACGGAACCGTTCCCAGTCTGACGGGGCAAGTCACATCGATCCGAGTCGTATCCCCTTGGGAGGTGAAGACGACCCGAGCTTCGTTCCCCGCACGCTGATGGACGACCGCTTCCGCTCGCCCCTGGCCACCCCCACCCGTGGAGGCTGAGGCAGGGCCGGTTTGGGAGACGAGGGCCATCTGATAGGCTTGGACCCCTTCTCGGGCGGCATCCTGGCAAGACACCTTGGTCACGATGACCTGGCTCAGGGAGAGGACCAGCAGGGTCAGGGCGGTGACCGCGGGAAGCACGATGGCGAATTCCGCGGTCACCGTTCCTGGATCGACCTTGCGAAGAGCCTGCTCTCTGCGGAAGGCGGCGGAAGTCTTAGGCCCGGACGGAGAGCGCACTTTTCACCAGATTCACTAAAGTGTCCTTGACCATATCCGATTTCAGGATCGCCACCAATAGGCCGGCGAAGCCTGTCGCGGCGACCAGCACGATGGCGTATTCAGCCGTCGCCATGCCTTCGTCAGATCCTTCCAGGAAGGTCCGGGACCGGGCGTCAGCAAGGCAGAGGGCCTCCGTCGCCTTCATCCGGATCCCTTGAAGACCCGTTCCGAGGCGGCCGATTGGCCCTTCCCCCTCTCCCGGGAGAGGAATCGCTTCTTGATTTTTCATGGGAACTCCTTTCGCTTGTTCCATTTCTTTGATTGCCCCGTAAAGCCTTGCTGGAAAGGTCTTCTTCGACCGCTTCCGCTCAGGCTTCCCGTCGGGTATCTCCATTGTGGACCGGGAAAGCGGAATCGACCATACTCAAAACCGAATGTGGTCGAATGTGGTCTTTCTCGGGACTTATCCACATCAATCCACAAAGCCCATCGTCTCCATCGCCGCTTTCACCCCATGATGTTGGTGATCCATCCGGCCAAGGAGGGGAGGACGGTCACCACGATGAAAGCGGGGAGGAAGCAAAGACCTAAAGGCAGAAGTATCTTCACCGACAGCTTGCTCACGGCATCATCCAGACGCCTGTTTTGCTGACGGTTGGCCTCCTCGATGGTCGTCTCCAACCTGTTGAGGGGAGACAGGCCATGCCGCCAGGAAGGCTCAAGGGCCCGGTCGACCACGTCGAAGACCTCCCTCCCCCGCTCGTCGCCTATCCCCCGCCTTCCCAGTTCCCAGGCGTCGGCCCAGGAGGAACCACGATACAGCGCTTCAGCCACCTCCTTGAAGGCCTTCCCCACCGGATTTTTCATGACGGTCCCCACGGCTTCAAGAGAGCGGGGGATGGAAGCCCCATTGCTGATTGATACGATCAGCATTTCCAAGACAAGCTGGGCTGGGAAATCGGACTCATCTTCTTTCTCCCCTTCCCCTCCCTCCTCTTGCCATCGCCTTTCTGAAAGGTAAGAACGGCGGAGGGCCCGCAAGCGGCGGTCGGACGAAAGAAAGTGCTCTTCGTCCTTGCATAAAGCGGATAGGAGGCCACACAGGAGGGAGAAACAGATCACGCTGACAGTCGTCATTCCCATGCTGCTCCTCTGAATCTTCCCGGTTCCCCTGACTCCAAAGAAAGGCCTATGGCCCGCCGGGCCTTCATTCCCGTATCTCCCCCGTTCGTAGCTGTATCTACCCCGCGCCTACCCGGATGGCCGCTAGATCCAGATCCGGAGCCGGAGCTTCTCCCGCATTCCCGGTGGAAATCCCGCAAGAGGCGTTTCACCCACCGCAGGCCTAAACCGTATAAGATCGCCGCCAAGGACAGACAGAGCCATCCGACCGGTCGCATGAACAGGACTTGAAACGTGCGAGCGCTGGTCAGCTGGCTTCCGCCTAGGACCAGCAGGGGGAGGATGAGCAGCACTTTCACGGTGAGCCGGGGAATGGATAAGGCCGATCGCTTTTTATCCGCCACGGCAAGATAACGCTTATGCTCCACGCCGACCGCTTCCAGGCACTGCGAGGCGGAACAACCGAGAGTCGCGCTCAACTTGCAGGACGCGACGAGCTGACGTGCCAGACGAGTCAGGTAAGCTCTGTCGGAACGGCCGTGGCCGCATCTTCTCGCTAGGACGGCTTTCATACGGTCATCGGTCAACTCGGGGATGGCGAAGACCATCCCGCCCATCTCTTGGCAAGCGTCCACCATGCCGCTGCCATTGTGCAAAAGCGAGATGAGCTCGGCGATGAAGTCACCAGCGTCGGTCTTCTTGACTCTCAGCCTTGCCCTTCCTCCGCTCGCCCATCCTGCGCTCTTCCCCATGCTGGAATCTCCTTGGCCTCCACTCGGCCGAAGGCCACTATAACTGTCGGGACCCGCAGGATTCCTCAAGCGGGGAAGGCCCATGGTTCGCACCCGTATCGATTCAGGCTTCCACCCGGCGATGAGGAAAAGCCCGGCAGAGGCGAGCGCAAACATGAGAGCGCATAAACCGTTCATATCCATTCGTCCTCTTTTCCTGCCCTTTTCCTTGCCTCGGTCAAAGGCTGCATTCCATCGCCTAACCGGTCCATCCCAGCGCGTGTGGCCTGTGCCGAATCGGAATTTTTCACTCGGGGGAAGACCGCCGTCTTGTCGTCATCGTTCTTCCCCTGTATGGTTCCACTACCGTACGGGGCTTGTTCGTCGCCCGCCCCCAGCACCTCCCTGCGCCATGAATCCCAGGCAGGAGAATACCAGGGAGCCGATTGGCCGTTCCACCGAGCGACAACGTCCCCAGTCAAAGACCCGTCGCCGCGGCAGAGGAAGCGCCCCATTTGTTCGATATATCTCAAACCGCCAGCGCGAGAGAGGTGAATCAGACAGTCGAAAGCGCCTTGGGCCATGAAAGCGGTGGCGGCCGGTTGCATATCAGCCAACAAACCGAGGGAAATCAGACGTGCCGGCAGCCTTTCGATCCCATCGGAATGGATGGTGACCATGCCACCTTTATGGCCGGAGTTGAAGGCGCGGAGAAGGTCGGCGATCTCTTCGCCTCGGCATTCCCCCAAAACGATCCGGTCAGGCCGCATACGGACCGTGGCTTTGACCAAATCCTCCAAACCAACGCCTCCGGCACCTTCTATGTTCGGTTCGCGAACCACCAAGGACTCGCAATGTTGCTTCGGTGGAATGGCGAGCTCCCGGATTTCCTCCACAGTAACTATGCGCTCGTCCGAATCGCATTCGCCCAAAAGGGCACGTAGCAAGGTCGTCTTCCCCGTCCCGGTTCCCCCGGATATGAGGATCGAAGCATGAGCGCGCACAAGCCCACGAAGAAAGTCAATCCAAGGACCGGGGCAAAATCCACAGGCCTGCAAATCTTCGAGACTGGTCCGCCGTGCGTCCGGCAAGCGGATGGACAAGGCCGCCCCTTGCGGGACCAAAGGCGCTATCACGGCATGGATGCGCACTCCTTGAGCGGTGGAAGCATCCGCAATCGGGCAGGAATCATCCAAGCGCCGTCCCAACTGAGCGCAAAGGCGCACGGCGAAGTCCCGCATGACTTCCGGGGAATCCAGCCCGGATTCCACCACCTCCTGTTTCAAGCCGGCCCCGCTATCGGACCAGACTCTTCCGTCGCTCGTGACGACGATATCGGTGACATGCTCCCGCTCAGCGATGGCCTCAAGCGGTCCGAGGCGCAAGGTCATGATGCCCTCCACTCAACGCCGGGGAAGAGGAGCTCAGGCCCTCTTCCAAATCCGCGAATATCCGCTCATACTCTCTCGGCGCGTCTTCCAATCCCCGACCTTGGCGAATGCTGAGGTCCAGACCCCTGTCAGGGCGCAAAGGACCGTAGATCGGTTGGCCTAAATGGTCACTCGCTTCCTGAGCGGACACCATCCCCTTGCCTCCTTGTGAACGTTTACGCCGCTGGGCGAACCCCCTCCGCGCCTCCAGGCTCGCCGCCACCGGCAATATTCCAAGAAGCGCAAGATTCAGCGCTTGTGAGCGGCCGCTCAACCTGCTCGCCGCCCCTTGCGCCCGCATCAGACCCAGAACCGTCAAATCCACCACAAGGGCTACGGCGATATGCGTCCTGTTCCCGACCCGATCCCAAATCTGATACCAATCCTTCGCTTGGGACGAGTCCGACCGCGTCCCCTCCAAGTAGGTCTGCAGCCCCCGGATGATGGCCAGGTTCGTCCCGCAATCGCAGACGACCGCGTCTGCGTAATCGCACAAGGCACGGATGACGGCCGCGATCTCCCACCATTGATGCGGGGATCCCCGCCACGGATCCGCGCTGAGCAAGGGGCAACCATCCCACTGGATCAACTCGTTCGTCAAAGCCAGGCCGTCGATCATCCCCAGCGGGGCTTTCACCTGGGACCAACGCAGGCCTTCCTCCTGCTCTAGCCCCAACAGGACGTCCATCCCTCCCCGGGATAGGTCAAGGTCCAGCAGGATGATCCGCTCCCCTCCCGCAGAAAGATACGAGGCGAAAAGCGCCGCCGCCGTGCTTGTCCCGCAACCGCCCGTCGCCGATGAGAAAAGGTAGACCTGCCCTCCCTGATAAGCCGCCCGCGGTCCGGAGGAAGCCCGCGCCCCCCTCTCCGCCGGAAACCGCCGAAAAGCCTGGTCGCCGGACCCCTGCCGCCGCGAATCCACCGGCGTCGGCAAATAATAGCGTTCTTCCACCCGCAGAGGGCCTTGTTCCGAGATGATTTGAGTGTTCATACCATCATTGAATCCGGTCTCCGAGGGAAAATCCATCTTTGCAAGTCAATGTGGTCGAATGTGGCCTTTCTCGGGACTTATCCACCGATATCCACAGACAGCCACGAATGGGATGTGGATAAAAAGGAACGCGCGCGCTCATCCTCTTCTTATCTTCCTCGACCCCCTTTGCTAGGAAAAAGATGGCGAAATAAATTGTGAAGATTCAGTGTTTCGATTTTGCGTTTTGCCGTACACGAGGGATAATTTAAGTACAAGGAAAACTTAAAAGCGGAAGCCCACAAGAGTACAGATCACGTAAGGTCTAGATGTTGGGCGGATTTATATGAGACTTACCGCCATGACGATGATGTTGTGCGAGATTTCCGCTAAGGTTTGACTTGCAGGCCGGTCCTTCGGGACCGGCTTTTTATGTTCCTGGACATGCCTCAGCCACGCCCCTGCGCCGCGGCACGCTTCCCGCCCAATCACCGTCACCGTCAACATTGTTGCGAGCCCACCCCGTGCTAGACTGAAGCCATGAAAATCCAGGACCTGGAGTGCGGCGATCTGCTGCTGTCCCGCGACTCATCCGACATGTCCCAGGCGATCCAGGAATCGACGGGAAAATATAGTCATATCGCGATTTACCTGGAAAGTCAGGTCTACCATGCCACGAAGGAAAACGGAGTCATCAGGCAGAAACTATCCGATTTTTTAACGGATTATGGGGACGCCGTATTCGTGTACCGCTACCCGCGGATCGACTGTCAGCAGACGCTCGCCAATGCGAAGAAGCACTTAGGCAAGCCCTACAATGTGAGTTTTCGTCCTGGGACGGAAAGTTTTTACTGCTCCCAGTACATAGCTGCGATACTGCCGATTTTTGGCACAATCCCTATGCGGTTTGGGGATTCCAGCCAGGAAATCTCCCCATTCTGGAAATCCTACTATGCAAAACTGGGAGTCCCCGTTCCTGTAGGACAGCCCGGCAGCAATCCCAGCCAGCTGGCCAAATCACCGCATTTGCGATTTTTAGGAAGGCTGGATACTGCCCCCGTTGACCGGTGTTGAGCCGTAAAGGCTTGACCAGTATTTTATTTGATTGAGGGTCGAACTCGAGGTTGGACGAAAGTCGTTGATAAAACTGTACTGAACGTGTTGAGCTCGTTATGGTCTGGAGAAAGTGATTCTTGTTTTCATACCAGGATGTGTGAAGCGAAGAATATGCCGTGTCCTACGTATCGACGCCCAGCGATGAAGAACAGGCGTGATAAGCAAAGGTATCAACGCTTGGTTACAGATGCAGCGATACCACTGCAATACCTAAAATTCGGCTAAGGACTTCCCAGTTAAATGCGTAAAAAGTTCAGAATCGACAGGTCGTTTGAGCCGCAACGTTGATTCGACAAGGGTAACCTCTTTGCCACTCAGATTTTGGTGGGAAATCTCATGCATATTCTGCGCCTTTTGAACACAACCAACATAGTAATAAGATTTACTGGCTGCATCTGCCTTTCGCATAATGAATATAGGAATGAAATCTCCTTCGTGCTGATCTCTGAGCCACTGAAACTCGGGAGATTTAAGATGGCGCTGATTTTTACTGAAGTAATCAATATTTTGCTCATCCTTAAAGCAATCTGCATACTGAGAATTCTCATACTTAATAAAAATCGGCATAGTGTTCGTCTCTCGACTCAAACGATACCCACCAACATTTTGAGGAATCAATTCTACCGGCCAGCAACACAATCGCATGACATCGGCAATAGTATATTTCTCGCCATAAATAAAGCCACGATCGATGGCTCTTCCTTCATGAATTGCCCCCAAGAAAAGCTGCCTGCATAAAGCCAGGCCGCAGCATATTGAATCATCAAAAAATTGCCGAAAGATAGGATCATCCAAAGCTTGAGCTGCAAGACGGCTCAATCGATAATTGATTTTCCCGTCCTCTTGAGAAGCAAATCTTTCCGCAAAAGACGCGTTGCCAAAACGCTGGGAATTCGGCTGAGAGAAATAGGAAAAGTCCAGAACATTCAAAGCAGATTCAGAAAACCGCAGATTGGTCTCATCGCAATAAATACTCGCAAAGTCGTGGGAGACGCACATAGCAAGCTGCTCGACAGTAAGGGTTTTGAACTCACGCCGGTCACCCTCGTTGCCAAAACTACCTTCACCGTCAGAATTACCGTCAAAGCCCTGTCCGCCGTCAAAGATTCTCTCCTGAAGCCATTCAAATTCAGGCAAAGAGGATAAATTAACCTTTGCTAGGAGGGCTACAGCATACAATTCATGAGGTCGCAATCCCCGCAGCAAACAAGACGTGACCATTTTGAGCAGGCCCCGCTGATAAGAAGTCAGCGAATAAGAATTAGGGTCAAAGCTGATTCCTTTATTGAGACTACTTCTCGAGACAGCCGACCCGCCTGCTCTCGCATTGTTTGAACTGTCTGATTGATTTTCTTTATTTTCCCCATGGAATTTCACAAGTTTACGAGCAAGTATCTTTTCCCTTGATATAACAAAATCCGCATAATTACGGCCTCCTCCCCCATTCAGCGAAGCTGAGGCAAGGGTACACGGTAAAGAAGGATCTCTTGACATGAAATCCATAAGCATCGGAACCCGATTAAGCTGGATTCGAAGATCGTTGTAGTAGCTGGTAAGTTTACCCAGATCGGATAGGTTGACCTTATCCAGCGACTCAAATACACGCTCTTTAGAAATCTCATCAAAGGTAATTGAGGACAAGCCCAAGGACCTCTGTCGCATATTTTTCCGAGCTCGGTCAGCGTCTCCTGTATTCCCATATAAAGCCAGTGGAATCAAATAGTTGTTTGCATAATTCCCGATAAAATCAATAACAATCAGAGAGCTTTTACCCGGAGCTTTACGCAAACCACGCCCTAGCTGCTGAGTAAAAACAATGCTGGACTGAGTGCTACGCAACATGACTACTTGATTGATGGAAGGAATATCAATACCTTCATTAAAAAGGTCGACGGTCAGAATATAGTCAAGCTCCCCATGATCAAGTTGGTCAATTGCAGTCAGACGAGCTTCGGCACTATCTTTCCCGCTCAAGGCAACGGTCCGGTATAAACGCTCGGCCTGGAGATTATAAGACTGATTAAATAATTGAGAAAGGTCTTGAGCTTCTTCGATCCGGGAACAAAAAATTAGTCCGCGAGCAAGAACACTCGCAGGGCTATATTCCTGAAGCTTTTGAATAATATAATTCACACGCTCCCTAGAAACAAACTGCGATAATTCAAACCCTAAGGTTTGCGGGCTTGTCGACTGGATTTCGCTTTCACCACCATCAAGATATTCAGCAATTCCGTAGTAGTGGAACGGTGCCAGCATGTTAGCTTCAAGCGCTTTCTGCAGCCGAATCTCATAGGCGACATTATGGTCGAAAAGCTCAAAAATATTTCGTTCGTCCTGCCTCTCCGGAGTCGCAGTCATGCCCAAGAGAAACTGAGGATGAAAATAGTCAACGATGACCCTATACGTTGATGCCTGTGCATGGTGAGCTTCATCAATCAAAATATAGTCAAAGGCATCAGGAGCAAATCCATGCAAAATATTCGGCTTGCTCATCGTTTGTACCGTGGCAAAAAGATACTGCGCTTGTGTTTCTTTTCCCTCCCCTGAGAGCAGACCAAGGTCCTCATCTTGGCAACCCAAAATGCGCTTAAAAGAGTCCAATGACTTTTTAAGGATTTCTTGCCGTCCTGCAATATACAATAAACGACGCGGATGCACTGCTTTAACGTCAAGGGCAGCCAGATACGTTTTCCCAGTTCCTGTAGCTGATATTACAAGAGCTTTTTGCTCGCCTTCTCTCCGAAGTCTTGCCAGATTTTGCAAGGCTTCTTTTTGCATCTTATTTGGCTCAATCGGGCGATTTTTCAGTTCCTGCTCAGCGACTTTTTCTTGTTCTTTTCTGACACGAAAATACCCTTCAAACTCTCTCTCGTAATCAGAAATCCAATCTTCATCCAGAGGAACGGACTCCTCCATCTGCCTGTGAAATTCATCTTCAATTTGACGGGTCAGATCTCCTTGATCCGTGGATGATACTTTCAAATTCCACTCTTGATTGGTCGACAAAGCCCGCGAAGTTAGATTGGAACTTCCTACAAAAAACGTACGAATGATCTCGCGATTCTCACCACGAGAATGAGTGAATGCATATCCTTTAGGATGATAGGGCACATCATAGTTCCGGCCCAGTTTAAGTTTAAGGACTGATTGATCATTGATAGGGGTCCCCTGCCAGACTCTCACATCAATATGCTGGTCTCTCTTCAGCTTGAGTAATTCTTGAAAAACTTGAGGAGAATTAAAATAATTATATGTTGATGTAATAAGTAATCCGTGAGAATGCTGAGGATCAACGGTTTGAGACTGACGATAATGAGAGTAAAAGTCGATAAAGCTTTGCCGCAGTTTGTAGATCGCCTCAGATGTTACAAAAGCGACAGAAATCTCAAAATCTGTGCTCGAAGAAATCTCATCTTGGATGATATCGCCAAAAGCATACCCTTCCCGATTCGCGATGAGCCGCGGAGAAAGAGAGCTCTCACTGCCACGATTTGTGTCAATAAAGCCGTTCGTGAGAGCCAGCTTCATCTGATCCTCAAGTTTGCTGGAGAAAGCGCTTTGATCGTCCTCCTCTGACAAATCAGGACTCACTTTCCCTCCTCATCCAGTACATCTGCCCCTTGAAGGTTCTCAGAAAGCAGACGAACCGCCTCCTGATCTACCGGAGCCCATTCCAAGTCGGAAAGACGGTTGGGCTCCACCCATGCAAATTTCTTATGCTCAGTAAGATGGGGCTTATCGTCGAGAAGGTGGCAAACAAAAGTCGTCAATTCAACGGTCCCAAAAGAGTACCTGTATTGACTCGTGCAAATTTTCCGATCAACTTCAATATGGCAGAGAAGCTCCTCACGAATCTCTCGCTCAAGTGCTACTTCAGGAGTCTCCCCAGCTTCAATTTTTCCTCCCGGAAATTCCCACAGACCATCTAGCTGTTTGCCTGAACCTCTTTGAGCACAGAGAATCCGACCATTTTGAATAATTGCAGCTCCAACAACAGCAATGAGATTATTTGTCATGTTTTATTCGTTGTCCTCGCTCGTATTCCCAGCCATCCCCTATTCGATGCCCAACTCGGCGAAATCGCGCAGCATGTAGGCCTCGGCCACGGCGCTGTTTTCCAACAGGGAGAGGGACTGGCTCTCATTGGGGCTATGCGCATTCGACTTGGGGTCCTCCGGCCCGGTGACCAAGACGTGGTACTGGGGGAAGATCCGGCACAGATCGGGGATGAAGGGGATGGATCCGCCCTGGCCCTGGTTGACCAAGTCCGTCCGGAAAGCGCTGGCCAAAGCCCGCTCGGCGATCTTGCTGACCGGGGAGTCGGCGTCCATGGCCCAGCCTTGTCCGGCGTCCACCTCTTTCCACTCCACCGCGCAACCGAAAGGCGCATGTTCCACCAGGAAATCCCCCAAAGCCCGCATGGCCTGGCGGGGATCCTGGCTGGGGGCGGTCCGCATGGACAGGCGGAAGCGGCAGCTGGGGGCGATCACATTGAAGGAGCCCTCCACCGGATGGGCATCGAAACCGATGACGGTGACGCTGGGCTTGACCCATACCCGGGAAGCCAGCGAGCCGGTCCCGGCCAGCCGCACCCCAGGCAGGACGGCCGCGTCGGCCCGCCACTGGGCCTCGTCCAGGTCCCGTTGAAGACCGCCGACCACTTCCTGCGATTCCACCCCGGGAACGACCAATTCCCCATCGGCGTCATACATGGACGAAATGAGCAAGGCGGCCATGGTGTTGGCGTCCAGGACGGGGCCTCCGGCCACCCCCGAATGCCGCGGGGCCTCCAGAACGCTCACCGTCACATCCATGGCCGCGTTCCCCCGCAAAGAGGTGGTGAGGCTGGGGATGCTGTCCGACCAGTTCCCCGAATCCGCGACAATCATCACATCCGCCTCGAAATCCTCCTTATGGGCTTGGACGAAGGGGATGAAGGTCGCCGACCCCATCTCCTCCTCGCCTTCGATGAAGACTTTCACGTTCACGCCCAGGTCATCGCCCAAGGCCTTCAAGGCCCCCAGGTGGATGGCGATGCCGGCCCCGTCGTCGGAGGCCCCGCGCCCGTAAAGCCGGCCATCCTCTTCGTTCACCGTTCCTTGGAAGGGGTCGGTCTTCCAGACCCCGTCATCGTTGGGGGCCGGTTGCACATCGTGATGGGCATAGAGCAAAACGGTCGGCTTCGCCGGATCCACCACCCGTGATCCGACGACTTCCCAGGCGGCGGGATTGCCGTCCTGACCCATGGATTGCTCCACCCTGGCGTCAATCCCCACGGCTCGCAGGTTCTCGGCCACGAACTCGGCGTCCGCCTTCATGGCCGGGGATCCCACCCCTTGGGCGGAAACGGCCTTCCGTGCGATTTTCGCCTTGAGGAAATCCACCAGATCCCCCATCTGGGCATGGACGTTCGCCCGAACCGCCTCTTGAGAAATCCTGCCCTGGGAAATCCCCTCTTGGGAAGCAACCATAAGAAACTCCTTTGAATTCGCGCCTAGGCCCGACGACCCCCCCCACGCAGCGGCGGGCGGAAGCCAGCAGCCACAGGCATTGCGCGTCGCCGTCTTCGTGTGCCATCATTGTAACATCGGTACTTCATCATGGCCTATGCGGCTTATATGGTCGGTATGGTCCCTATGGCAAATAGATGGCATATACACGGCCTGTATGGTCAACACGACTGTATGGACCCCGCCCAGTCGCCCGGTCGCCAGGGCCAGGGCCATGCCGCCATCCAGGCGCCGCAAAACATCAAGGAGGAACCCATGCGCTACATCACCGGAAACAAGAACATCGACCTGTTCGAGCAGTTGATCGAAGAGCCATCCCTGACCGTCACCCACCTGGTCTTCGCGGCCGGGCAGGAGGCACCCGAGCATTGGGTGGACTTCGACGTGGTCGTGGTCCCCACCAAAGGACGGGTCGAATTCATCGACACGCAGGACGGCAGCAGCCAGGTGGTCCAGCCCGGGATGCTGGTCAGGATGAGCCCAGGGGAGCATCATGCCATGCGCGCCTTGGAACCGTCCGAGTTCATGGTGGTGAAGATGCGTCTTGAGGGGCAAAAAGGCTGAGCTTTTTGGCAGATTTCCCCGTACAATGTAGGGTATGACACAGAAGTTTACCGGCCCCAGCAAAGAGATCCTCCGTAGCCAGATCGCGGAGCATATCGCAGAAATCGAAAAGGCCGAAAAGAACACAGCCCTGACTTCCCAGTACAAGCCTTTGCCCGACGATCGCTTCTTCGATCGCGAGATCAGCTGGCTCAAGTTCAACAAGCGCGTTTTGGAACTGGCTCAGGACCCTACCCTCCCCCTTTTGGAGAGGACCAATTTCGAGGCCATCTTCGCCAGCAACCTGGATGAGTTCTTCATGGTCCGCGTGGCCGGCCTGAAACGCCGCATTAACTCCGGCATCGCCGTGCCCAGCGCCTCCGGGATGAGCCCCCGCCGGCAGATGCGGGAAATCGCCGAAGAGGCACACCAGCTGCAGGATGAGCACGCCCGCTACTTCCGCGACGCCCTGATGCCCGCCTTGCGCAAGGAAAACATCCTCATCATGAAGTGGGAGGACCTCACCCTGGGCGAGCAGGAGCACCTGTCCAAGATCTACCGCCGCCTCATCTTCCCGGTCCTGACCCCTCTGGCCGTGGACCCCGCCCACCCCTTCCCTTACATCTCCGGAAAATCCTTGAACCTGGCCGTCTTGGTGGAAAACGCCAATTCCGGCCGGACCCATTTCGCCCGGGTCAAAATCCCCGATAACCTCCCCCGGCTCTATCCGGTCAACGAGGTCTCGGACAGCCTGGACGACCCCCAGGAATCCACCCGCAACGGTTTCATTCCCTTGGAAGACCTGGTCCTGGCCCACATCGACACCCTCTTCCCCGGCATGATCATCAAAGAAGCCCACGCCTTCCGCGTGACCCGCAACGAAGACATCGACGTGGAAGAGGACGACGCCGAAAACCTGCTGAACGCCATGGAGCGCGAGCTTTTGCGTCGCCGATTCGGACCTCCCATCCGTCTGGAGCTGGACGAGCAGATGTCCGAGCAGCTCTCCCGCCTGCTGATCACCCAGCTGGGCGTGTCCGAGGAAGAGGTCTACCGCCTCCCCTCTCCCCTCGATATGACCGCCCTCTTCGAGCTGCACGGGGTGGACCGGCCGGACCTCAAGTACCCCAATTTCGTGCCGACCACCAACCGGCAGATCGCCGAAGTGGAGTCCAGCCATGAGCAGGACATCTTCGCCGCCATCCGCGACCATGACATCCTCCTCCATCATCCTTACGATTCCTTCTCCACCTCCGTTCAGGCCTTCCTGGAACAAGCCGCGGCCGACCCCAAGGTCCTGGCCATCAAGCAGACCCTTTACCGCACCTCCGGGGACTCCCCCATCATCGACGCCTTGATCGACGCCGCCCATGCCGGCAAACAGGTCCTGGCCCTGGTGGAGATCAAGGCCCGCTTCGACGAGCAGGCCAACATCAAATGGGCCCGGAAGCTGGAACGCGCCGGCGTCCACGTGGTCTACGGAATCGTCGGTCTCAAGACCCACAGCAAGCTGCTTCTGGTGGTCCGTTCGGAAGACGACGGCCTACGCCGCTACTGCCACATCGGCACCGGCAATTACAACCCCAAGACCGCCCGCCAGTACACCGACCTGGGCCTGCTCACCTGCGACCCCGTGGTCGGCCAGGACATGACCCGCCTGTTCAACCAACTGTCCGGCTACGCCCCCAACTCTTCCTTCCACCGCCTCCTGGTGGCCCCCCGCACGGTCCGTTCGGGCCTGATCGAACGCATCCAACGCGAGGAGCAGGCCGCCCGCGACGGCAAAGAGGCCTGGATCAAGATCAAGGTCAATTCTTTGGTGGATGAACGCTGCATCGACGCCCTTTACCGGGCCAGCCAGGCAGGGGTGAAGATCGAGATCGTGGAACGCGGCATCTGCGCCCTCAAGCCCGGCGTCCCCGGATTGAGCGAGAACATCAAGGTCCGCTCCATCCTGGGGCGCTTCCTGGAGCATTCCCGCATTTTCGCCTTCGCCAACTCGCAAGGCCCGCAAATCGGGGAAGGCCCCGTCAGCGGCCCGGAAGTCTGGATCGGTTCCGCCGACCTGATGCACCGCAACCTGGACCGGCGCGTGGAAGCCTTGGTCCGCATCACCGATCCGACGGAAATCCAGCAGTTGATCGACTACGTGGACCTGCAGATGGCGGATTCCACCAGTTCCTGGCACATGCAGGCCGACGGCGGGTACATCCGTCATTCGGTCGACGCCGAGGGAAAGCCCCTGATCGATTGCCAGAGCCTGCTCATCGCTCAGCATTCCCGCCGCCCGCGCAAGTAGACGCATGACGCATCCTTCCATGGATCATTTCTCTGATTTCAGTCAGATTCTCCGGACCGGCTATCACCAGTATGCCTACATGGGGAAGAAGGCCCCCGTGGTTTTGGCCGGTGGGGCCGTCGTCTGGAGGCTGGACCAAGGCCGGGTGGAAGTCTGCCTGGTCCACCGACCCCGCTACGACGACTGGAGCTGGCCTAAGGGCAAGCTGGAAGCCCATGAATCCATCGTCCACTGCGCCGTTCGGGAAGTCCAAGAGGAAATCGGCCTGCCCATCGCCTTGGGCGCCTTCCTGGGCCATACCTCCTACCCCCTCCTCAACGAGGGGAAGAAGGAGTCCAAACGCCGATC
This sequence comes from Parascardovia denticolens DSM 10105 = JCM 12538, assembly GCF_001042675.1. Taxonomy (NCBI): domain Bacteria; kingdom Bacillati; phylum Actinomycetota; class Actinomycetes; order Bifidobacteriales; family Bifidobacteriaceae; genus Parascardovia; species Parascardovia denticolens. The sequence continues at coordinate 130,425 of NZ_AP012333.1, read as the reverse complement.
CACGGACAAGCAGACGAAGCACTGCTTCTATTGGTCGGCCCGACTTCTGGACCCTGATTCGGCGAGCGCCCGGAAAGCGGCCATCGGACCGATCCGCCAGCCCGACCCGGAAGAGATCAACCAAGTCTTGTGGCTCCCCCTTGACCACGCCCGGCACTTGCTGACCCAGAAGGCGGACAAGGCCATCGCCGACGTCTTCGCCCAGCAAATCTCCGCCGGCCTGCTCTTTTCGACCACCGTTCTTTTGACCCGCCATGCCAAGGCGGAGGACAGGAAAAACTGGATAGGCCAAGAGGCTGACCGGCCTTTGACCCCTGTGGGCGCCAGCCAGGCCCACGCCTTGCAGAAAGAGCTGGCCGCCTACGCCCCGGCCCGGCTTTACTCGTCCCCCTGGCTGCGTTGCCAACAGACCATGGAGCCTTATTCCCTTTCCACCGGTCTGTCTGTGACTCCTTTGCCTTCCCAGACCGAAGACGCCTGCGCGGCCGACCCCCGGAGGACCTGGGACGGGCTCCAGGCCCTTCTGCGCGATCTTTCAGCCCAGCATGAATCGGCGGCGATCTGCATGCATCGGCCGGTGATAGGGGCTATGCTGGATCATCTGAGCGACCTCTGCCAGGATTCGGCCACGGCCCGCGAGATTCCGAGGAAAAACCCTTACCTGTCCCCTGGGCAGGCTTTGGTCCTGGCCCTTGCCCCCGCTCGTCTGACCGCCTTTGAGCCCCAGGCCTCCCCTGAAGGAAGCCTCATCAGCAGCGACGATAGAGACGGCAGCGGCGACGGCGACAACAGCATCACCATCATTGACATTTACGAGGTGACCCCTTTTGTCTATTAACGATTCTGGAATGACCTCCACCCCCGGCTCCCCCTCGGTACGAGCCGCCGGGTCGGCCTTCGCCTCTTACCGGTCAGGCTCGGCTCGTTTCACCCGTCCCCGCCAGCTGGACCCCGCCCTGCTGGCCCAACTCGATGGAGGCCTGGACCCGCAGGAAGTCAGCCAGGTGGCCCATGCCACCGCCGCCGCCCTCTTGGACCACGTCCGCCACACCCAGGATCCCCAAGTCGTCTCCCGGGTCCTTCATCTGGTTGAAGAGGAAGGCTTGGACCTGATCGCCGAGTTGTGGAGCCAGGCTGATTCCGACTCTTTGGCGGGAATACTGTGGCGACTGTACACCATGCGCTTGTGGATGCGAAGGAACGGGCAGACCATCTCGCGTTTGTGGCGGCTGGAAGAGCCGCGGGAGACGGCCGCCTCGGCCATCGCGGGGATTGACGCGGACCCCACTCCTGACGACATCGCCTCCACGGCCGATTCCATTCTGGCCGGGGCCTTCACCGGCGATTTCGCCGTCGCCTTGGAACGGTCCGGGGCCTTTTGCGAAGTCATCAGCTCCGCCTTGGCCCGCCTCTCCCAGAGGGAAGGGGCAGGAAGGCAAGGGCAGGCTCTGGCAAGGACGGCCCGGAACCTGGCCGCCACTTCGCGCGCCTTCGCCCAGGGGGCGAAAGCCTGGCGGGAAGGCGGACTTTACTGAAGCGCGACACGTTCGCCTTCCTCTATCTTTCCATCCGAAGATGGCGTATGATGGTTTACGCGCTGAACTGTGCTTAAGCCCCGGGCTTCATTTTTTGCCGCTGCGAGCGGCCTGCGCGCCGACAGGCGCTTTCGCAGTTCAGCGTTTCCCCCTGTCTTTTTCCATATTTTCCAAATTTATTGGATTGTCCATATTGATTTTTCCAAATCGATAATCGGAAAGCACGAAAGCCCAAGGCCCTCGAAAGCTCGAGCTTCCCAAAAGCCCACAAATCCCGAAGGCTCAGACCTCAAGCTGCTTCAGGCTGCTCCCGAAAATGGCCTCGATCGCGGCCGGGTCCCGATGGTCGAAGAACTGGCTTTGCTTGCGGTCCAAACCGGCCATCAGGGCCATCTCCTCATCGGTCAGGTGGAAGTCGAAAACGTCGAAATTCTCCTCCATACGGGCGCGGTGCACGCTCTTGGGAATGACCACGATCCCCCTCTGCAGCAGCCACCGCAGAATCACCTGACCGTTGCTCTTCCTATAGCGGGAGCCGATGGAAGCGATGGTCGGGGCGGTGAAAATCCCATCCTTCCCCTCAGCGAAAGGAGCCCAGGCCTCGGCGGCTATCCCCTCCCCTTGCAGGAAGGCGACTTCCTCCTCCTGCTGGAACCAGGGGGAGATCTCGATCTGATTGACCGCGGGCTTGACCTTGGCCATCAATTCCAGGTTCTTGACTTGGTCTGCGTAGAAGTTGGAGACCCCGATGGAGCGGATCTTCCCGGCCTCCTGGGCCTCTTCCAGGGCCTTCCAAGCTCCGGCGACATCCCCGTAAGGCTGGTGGAGCAGGTAGAGGTCCATGTAATCCAAGCCCAGCTTCGCCAGAGACTGATCGATGCCTTCCTTGGCCTTGTCGTAGGTGAATTGCGACACCCACAGCTTGGAGGTAACGAAGACCTCCTCCCGGTCCAGCCCGCTGGCGGCGATGGCCTTGCCCACCACCTCCTCGTTGCCGTAAGCCGTGGCGGTGTCGATGAGGCGGTAGCCCACCTGCAAGGCGTTGGCCACCGCTTCCTCGGCCACAGCCAGGTCCGGCACTTGGAAAACGCCGAATCCGAGCTGGGGCATTTCGTTGCCGTCGTTGAGTTTGATCGTCTGCATGGTCGCTCCTTTGTCAGATATCATCTTCGCTTTATTCCCAGCTTACCTGAAGTCCCTGCGAGGCTCCTGCAAGACTCCTGCAAAAGCCCCCTATTCAGCCCAAGACCAAGCTCAGATCAGGAACTTCTCGGTCCTCAGGTAGAACCTTTTGACCAGACTGGTCACGGCGATGTAGCAGACCAGGAGCAGGGCCACCAAAAGCAGGTAGCCGGCGGGCAAGAGGGTGAATTTGAGCAGACGGGCGACCGCCGGTATGTACAAGAGGCAGGTGCCGAAGGCGGCGGCCCCGATGGTGGCCGCCAGGACCGGGGTCGTGGCCCTTTGCTGGATGAAGGGGATCCCCCTGTCCCTCAAGGCGTGGATGACCATCTCCTGCGTCCACAGGGACTCGATGAACCAGCCGGTATGGAAGGCGACCATGAACCCCATCTGGCCGGCGGGGCTCAGACCGGTGAAGGACCCGCCCATGATGGCCGGGCAAACGCAGAAGTACAAGAGGGCGAAGGTGATGACGTCGAACAAGGAGGAGGCCGGCCCGAAGCAGAACATGAACTTGGGCAGCTTCTTGGTGGTCCAGGCGCGGGGGGTCTTCACATAGCTGTCCGGCATGGAATCCAGGGGGATGGAGAGGCAGGAAGTGCCGTAAAGCAGGTCCAACACCAGCAGTTGCAGGGGCAGCATGGGCAGGAAGGGGAGGAAGCAGGAGGCCACCAGAATGGACAGGATATTGCCGAAATTGGAGCTGAGGGTGATCTTGATGTACTTCATGGTGTTGCCGAAAACCTTGCGGCCGATGCGGACGGCGTTCTCCAGGATGCGCAGGTCCTTATGCAGGAGGATGATGTCGGCCGATTCCTTGGCGATGTCGACAGCCGTATCCACCGATACGGACACGTCCGCCGCCTTCATCGCCGGAGCGTCGTTGATCCCGTCCCCCATATAGCCCACGATGTGTCCTTTGGCCTTGAGGGCCGTGATGATCCGGGTCTTGAGTTCCGGGGAGAGTTTGACGAAGATGTCGCATTCCTCCACCATGCCGGCCAGTTCGTCCTCGCTGGCTTCTTCCAGCTGGGAGCCGGTGTAGACCTTGGCGGCCGGCAACCCCACCCGCTTGCAGACCGCTTTCGTGACCGCCGCGTTGTCCCCGGTGAGGATCTTGACCTTGATCCCGTCGCTTTCCAAATCCTGCAAGGCTTCGCGGGTGCTCTCCTTGGGCGGGTCCAGGAAGGCCAGGTAGCCGACGAGGATCAGGTCGTCCTCGTCCGCCGCGGTGGCGCTCCCGGCCGGCTCGTTATCGCTTTTGTAGCCGATGAGGATGACCCTCAGCCCGTCTTCGTTCATCTCTTCGATATCGGCCAGGACTTTCTTCCGCCGCTCATCGGTCAAGGCTTCCACCCGCCCGTCGATCTCGGCCCGGTCGCAGGCGGCCAGCATCTCCTCCGCCGCCCCTTTGGTCACCAGGACATGCTCCCCGTCGCTCTTTTGGACCACCACGCTCATCCGGCGGCGGGTGAAATCGAAGGGGACCTCGTCGATCTTGACGTAATCCTTCTGGATGCGGCTCACATCAAGCTCCTCCTGGGCCGCCTGCACGATGGCCTTATCCATCAGGTCCTGCATGCCGGTCTGGTAGAAGCTGTTCAGGTAAGCGAGTTCGAAGATCCCCGGGTTTTCATGGAGGTCCAGGTTGTAATGGCGTTCCAGGACCACCTTGTCCTGGGTCAGGGTCCCGGTCTTGTCGGTGCAGAGGACGTCGGCGCTGCCGAAGTTCTGGATGGAATTCATCTTTTTGACGATGGTCCCGTGTTTCGACATCTCGACCGACCCTTTGACCAGATTGCTGGTCACGATGACCGGAAGCATCTCCGGGGTCAGGCCGACGGCCGTGGCGATGGCGAAGATCAAGGCGTCCAGCCAATTGCCTTTGGTCAGCCCGTTGATGAGGAAGACCACGGGAGCCAGGATCAGGGTCATGGTGATCAGGAGCCGGGAGATGTCCTTCATCCCCTTGTCGAAAGCGGTCTGCTTCACCCCTTCCTGGGAGATCTCCCGGGCCAGGCGGCCGAAGACGGTGGAGTCGCCGGTGGCGAAGACCACCCCGGTCCCGCTTCCGGATACGACGGTGGTCCCCTCGTAAAGCACGTTGGGATAGCTCAGATAATCGTCCAAGTCCTGCGGTTTGGATGTCGCGTCCTTTTCCACCGGGGTGGATTCCCCGTTCAGGGAGCTGGATGAGCAGAAGAGGTCCCTGGTGGTCAGAAGCCGCAGGTCTGCCGGGACCATGTCGCCGGCGCTGAGCACGACCACGTCCCCGACGACCACCTCGCTGGTTGCTATCTCCTCCTCGCGGCCGTCCCGCATGACGGTGGCGTTGACGGAGACCAGGGACAGGAGCTTGTCCACCGCGTTGCTGGTCCGGACGTTCTGCACGAAGCTGGTCAAGCCGGAGATGAGGACCATGACCACCATGATGATGACCGTGCTCAGATCCTTTTGCGGGGCGGGGACGAAGATGTAGTTGGCGAAAAGGGAGAGGGTCGCCAAGAAGAGGAGGACGATGGTGAAGGGGGTGAGGAAGGCTTCGGCCAGGAACCTCAGGCGGGAGTCCTTACGGTGGCCTTCGATGCGGTTGGGACCGTATGCGGCCCGGGCCTGGTCCACCTGATCCGTCTTCAGGCCGCCGTGGTCGCTGCCGAGCCGGGCCAGGGTGGCGGCCGCTTCTTCCTGGGCGATCTGCTTGACCAGCCGGGTGTTGGTCGCCCCTTGTTTGGTCACATGCGAATTGATCTTTACCATTTGCGCCTTCTTTTCCACCCACCTTAAGCTCAGCCCGGGGAGCTGTCAAAGGAGCGGAGGAAGGCGTTTCCCGTGTATTGCCCGCTGAATCCCCAATCCTTGCCAGCGGATTTTCCTGTGGAATCCCGGCAGGCAGCCCTCACTCCTCTTCTTCGCGCTCCTCGCGGTAGGAGGTGATGCGGAGCTGGACCCGCCCGTAAGTCCCGGCCGGCAGCATCCGCCCCCTGGCCCGGGCCATGCGCAGCCGACGTCGGCGGGCGGCCAGTTCCCTCTTCATCATTTCCGCCAGGGAATCGTCGCTGAAGACTTCGGTCACATTGCCATCGGCTTCGGCGGAAAAGACCCGCAGCTCTTTCATCTTCTTGAGCCGGCGCACTTGCCGCCTGAGCTGCCGGTTCTCCTCCATGAGCTGCAGGATGCGGGAGACCCCGGCCAGGTTGATGGATTCCTCATTGACCAGGTGCTGGGCGGTGACCAGCCGGCTGATGTCGCGCAGGCTGTACCGGCGGGCACCGCCGGGCGTGCGTCGGGGAACGATGAGGTCAAGCCGATCGTACTGGCGCAGGGTCTGGGGGTGTACGTTCACCAGGTCCGCGGTCTGCCCGACGGTGAAAACAGGCAGGTTGGCGTCGAAACCATGGTCTTCGGCGTCCACCAGGTCGAAAGAACCGGAGATGAGCCCCATGGCGTACGCGGCATAGGCTTCCTTATCCCCGGCCGTCAATCGATGAGTCATAGTCTTGCTCCTTATGCCTTGAGTCTTATACCTTATGAGGCCTTATGCCCGTTCGTGTCCATTCGTGCTCGTTTGTTTTCAACCACACCTGGTCGCCCCAGTTCGCGCCTGGTCATCGTGATTTTATCCGCTCTTCGACGATCTCTTGATCGAAGCCTTCGAAAGCCTTGCCGGCGGCGGCCATAGCGGTTCTCTGCCCCTTGTTGGGCCGATCGGGAACGCGGATCTTGGTCACGGCGATCAAATCCCCGGCCCCCTTCCTACTATGGACCCCCCTGCCCGGAATCCTGATTTCCGTACCCGAGTCGGAACCGGCGGGCAGGGAAAAGTCGACCTCTTCCCCATCCATGTCCTTGACCTGGATCCGGCCCCCTTCCACCGATTCCAGGAAGGTGACCGGGACCAGCATGCGGATGTCGTCGCCATCCAAGCTGAAGACCGGATCCGGTTTGATGGTCACGTGAATGTACAGGTCCCCGTTCTGGCCCCCGTTGCGGCCCGGTTTGCCTTTGCCGCTGACCCGGATTTTCTGGCCTGAGCGTACTCCGGCCGGGATGTGGGCCTTGAACTTGTTGCCCAAGGAGCCGAGGGAGACCGTCGCCCCCCGGGCGGCCTGCCGGACGCTGAGGCTGATGTTGGCGCTTTTGTTCCCGCCCTTTTCCGGTTGGTTGTATTCCTCTTGGGCGGCGAAGGGATTGCCGTTCCCTCTGCGTCCGGCGGACCCCCTTCCGGAACGGCCGAAACCGGCTGGACCGGCCCCAGCCGTCCCCATGGAGCCTCCCATCCCGTTCGTGCCCCCCATCATGCCCAGGATGTCATCGATGTTGATCCCATTGGGACCGGAACCGCTGGTGCTGAAGCGAATGTTCTGACCGCCCCCGCCTCCGGGACCGGCGAACATGGACCCAAAGAGGTCGGAAAAATCAGCGTTCCCGTAAGAACCGCCCGCCCCGGAGCCGCCGGTGAACCGGGCCCCACCCATGCCGAACTGGCGGATGGCGTCGTATTTCTGCCTCTGGTCTTTGTTGTTGAGTACGTCGTAAGCCTCGGAGATCTCTTTGAATTTCTCTTCGGCTTCCTTGGTCTTGTTCAAATCAGGATGGTATTTACGAGCAAGCTTACGGTAGGCCTTGGTGATCTCCTCGGCGCTCGCGTCCTTCGAAACGCCCAAAGTGGCGTAGAAATCCTTGTTCAGCCATTCGTTCTCTGCCATGTCGTCTCCTTTCCATCCTTAAAACTCTTCTGAAGCGATAAAACGACCGCCGCCGGCAGAAGAATTCATCCGGCGGCGGCCAGGCCCATCAAGGCTACTCTTGGGCAGGAACGGCCACGACCACCCGGGCTGCGCGGATCACTCGGTCGCCTATGCGGTAGCCGGCTTCCACCAGGGTGTCGATGACCTCATGGTCCACGGAGGCGTCCGGCTTTCGCAAAACGGCGTCATACTTGGTCGGATCGAAATCCTCCCCGGCGGCCCCGTATTTCTCCACGCCGAATTTCTCGAAGGTCTTGTCGATCTTGGTGGCGACCGCGGCGAAGGAGTCATCCAACTGGCCGTGGGTGCGGATCCGGTCGATGTCATCCAAGGCGGGGAGCAAGGCGGTCAGGACGTCGATGATGCCGTGCTGACGAAAGCGGTCCTGCTCTTTCTGAGACCGGTTGCGGAAGTTGACGAAATCGGCCCTTTCCCTCTGGAGGGCTTCCAGATAGTCGGCCGCCTCTTTCTTGGCCTGGCCAAGGGGGGTCAGACTTCCATCCCGGTTCAGTTCCTGGTCGACGGCGGCTTCGGCCTCAGCCGAGGAATCCGTTTCGGCAGGGGCCTGCTGGTCCTGGCTCTCGCCCTCAGGCTGGGCCGCGGAAGCATCAGCGGAGCCCTCGCTTGAGGCAGGGCCCTCGCTCGTGGCGGGGACAGAAGCCCGATCGGAATCGGAGCCTTGGGCGGAATCCGAGGCCGGCTGTGGGCCGGTATTCCCGGCCATCTTGTCGACCTCGTCCATGCCAGCCAGGTAATCTTCCTTGCTGAAATCAGACATCAGTTCTTGTCCTTATCGTCATCATCCACGACTTCGGCGTCCACCACGTCATCATCGCTGGCGGAGGCGGATCCATTAGAGGTGGAAGAAGCCCCGGTGCCGGCAGCGGACGCGTCCGCGCCCGCGGCGGCCTGCTGGCTGTAAAGCTGCTGGCCGATCTTCTGGGCGGAAGTCATGAGCTCGCTTTGGGCGGACTTGATCTTCTCCATGTCGTCACCCTTGAGGGCTTCCTTGAGGGCGTTGACCTTGTCGGTCACTTCCTTGGCCACGTCGTCGCTCAGCTTGTCCTTGTTGTCGTTGACCAGCTTCTCGGTCTGATAGGCGAAGGATTCGGCCTGGTTGCGGGTCTCGGCGTCCTCGCGGCGCTTCTTGTCCTCAGCCTCATGGGATTCGGCTTCCTTGACCATGCGGTCGATCTCATCCTTGGGCAGGCCGGAGCCTCCGGTGATGGTCATGGACTGTTCCTTGCCGGTCCCCTTATCCTTGGCGGAAACGTGCACGATGCCGTTGGCGTCGATGTCGAAGGTCACCTCGATCTGAGGAAGACCGCGAGGAGCGGGGGCGATGCCGGTCAGCTCGAAGGTGCCCAGAGGCTTGTTGTCACGGGCGAATTCGCGTTCGCCCTGATAGACTTGGATGAGCACGGAAGGCTGGTTGTCTTCGGCGGTGGAGAAGACTTCGGACCGCTTGGTCGGGATGGCCGTGTTGCGGTCGATGAGCTTGGTCATGATGCCGCCCTTGGTCTCGATGCCGAGGCTCAAAGGAGTGACGTCAATCAGGAGGACGTCGGAGCGGTCTCCCTTGATGACGCCGGACTGGACGGCGGCGCCGACGGCCACCACTTCATCCGGGTTGACGGTCTTGTTGGCTTCCTTACCGCCGGTCAGTTCCTTGACCAGGTCTTGCACGGCGGGCATACGGGTGGAGCCGCCGACCAGGACGATGTGGTCGATCTGAGAGACGGAGATGCCGGAATCACGCAGAACGGCGTTGAAAGGATCGCGGCAGCGGTTCAGCAGGTCGGAAGTCATGGACTCGAAATGGGCCCGGGTCAAAGTCTCATCCAGGTGGACGGGGGTCCCGTCAGGGGTCATGGCCAGGTACTGCATGGAGATGCTGGTGGTCTGGGAGGAGCTCAGCTCCTTCTTGGCCTGCTCGGCGGCTTCCTTCAGACGCTGGAGGGCGATCTTGTCCTTGGACAGGTCCACCCCATACTTGTTCTTGACTTCGCCGACCAGCCAATCGATGATCTTCTGGTCCCAGTCGTCGCCGCCCAAGTGGTTGTCGCCATTGGTGGCCTGGACCTGGATGGTGGAGAAGCCATCGTCATCCTTGCCGATTTCCAGCAGGGAGACATCGAAGGTGCCGCCACCCAAATCGAAGACCAGGATGCGCTCGTCCTCCTTGCCCTTTTCCAGACCGTAGGCCAAAGCCGCGGCGGTAGGCTCGTTGATGATGCGCAGGACGTTCAATCCGGCGATGGTACCGGCGTCCTTGGTGGCCTGACGCTGGGCGTCATTGAAGTAAGCGGGGCAGGTGATGACGGCGTCGGTGACCGGCTCGCCCAGATAGGCTTCGGCATCGCGCTTGAGCTTCATCAGGACCTGAGCGGAGATCTCCTGCGGGGTCCACTTCTTGCCGTCGATCTCCACGGTCCAGTCGGTGCCCATGTGGCGCTTGACGGAAGAGATGGTGCGATCGACGTTGGTCACAGCCTGGCGCTTGGCCACTTCGCCGACCAGAATCTCACCGGACTTACTGAAAGCCACCACGGATGGCGTGGTGCGAGCGCCTTCGGCGTTCACGATGACGGTGGGCTGGCCACCTTCCAAAGTAGCGATGCAGGAGTTGGTGGTTCCCAAATCGATGCCTACTGCACGTCCCATTATTTCCTCCCCTGAGTGGGTTTGTTTTTTCGTTGCTCTTATCGAATGCTATCGAATACTCAAAAGTTGAGCCACAAAGGCTCAGCTCTGAACTTGAGTCTACCTTACTCAACTTTGCTTCGTCAAGTTCTATTCCAGCATGTCTCGAAAAAATCCGCGAAACTCCATCGGAAAGGCTTATGAAATCCCACCGATCCACGCGTAAGAAGGACCTCACAGGTGAAATCCATCCTCAAGGGCGGAATCCATGGGGAGGGCGAAAGATCAGAAATTCCAGCGCTCGATGACCCGGTTCGCGTGATGCCAGGAAAGAAGGGCGAAATGAGCCGTGTCCAGTTCGAAAATGCGGGCATCGGCTGGCTGCAGCCCCACCCAGCGGGTCGTCAGGAGACGCAGGATATGGGCATGGGCCACGCAGAGGACGTTCTGGCCCGCCTCCAGATAAGGCAAGGCCCTCTCGATCACTTCGCCTGTGCGATCGGCGGCCATTTCGGCCGACTCCCCCACCCCGTTGACCACCGTCACCGGGCCATAACCAGGGATCTCTTCCTCCCGTTCGCCCTGCAAAGAAGCAGGCAGGGTCAAAGGCCCCTGGGACCAGACATCCCAGTCGTCCTGACCCAAAGCTGCAGCCACTTGCCCGCGCGTACGGCCTTCGGCCGGGCCATAGTCGAACTCGGCCAAATCGGACTCCACCTGGCAGTCGCCGAAGCCGGCCAGCTGCGCTGTGACATGGGCCCGCCGCAAGGGGGAAGTGAAGACGTGGGAGATGGGGAAAGAATCATCGGGGAAAAGAAGGGCCAATCGCCGCCCGGCCTCCTGGGCCTGCCGCCGCCCCTCCTCGGTCAGGGGGATGTCCGTCCGGCCCGTGTATTGACCGGACTGGCTCCATAAAGTCTGCCCGTGCCGCAAAAGAAGAAGCTTGCCTGGCTTGTTTTCCCGCTGGGTGTCATTCGTCATCGTCAACCTCGCATCATCGTGTCGGTCTTTGCAGGGCGACGGCCCATCGCCTGCTTCGTCTTTTGGCCTCATCCGGCCTTCGCCCGGTATACGTCCCGCTTCTTCGCCAGACGGCCCCCGGCTCTTTTCCCCATCTTAATACAGCTCCTGCCTAGAGCCTCACCAGAACCTGACCGAAACTACCAGAGTCGATCCCGGAGGCCCATCAACGACCGCCTCCCTCCGAATTTGGGGCCTTGCCCGCCCACTTCTCAAGCAAGCGTGCGATAATGTCATTATGACTAAGAAGACCGCACCCGATACGAACGAACAAAACGAGTCTAAGGAAGCCAAGCCCGAGGAAGCCAAAGGCGGCTCCCCAGCTTCGGGCCTGCAGGAGAACCTCGCCAAAGTGGACAAGATGGTCACCGAGCAGAAGAAGAAGCTGGAAGACGATCCCGACGACTTCGTCGACAAACTCATCAAGATGGCCCTGCCCGCCGTGACTGGCTTCGTGGTCAGCAAGCTCATCTCCCTTGGTTGGGACGCGATTTTCCATCAAGGCCGTTTCAGCAAAAACGACCAGATTGAGGGCGTCGATGAGGACGAAGTGATTTCCGGCGACGAAGCCAGCCAGGGCATCCTCATGGGCATGCTTTTCGCGGCCGTGAGCGGGGCCTTGGGCTCCCTCGCGTCGACCGTCTCCACCAAGGAGTCGCAGCGTCTGGTCAACAAGCGCCAAGATAAGCGTCAGGACAAACATCAGCCTAAGCACCAGCCCAAGGGGAAGACCGTGGCTATGAAGTCTTCCCAGGCCGGCAAAGCTTCCAAGATGGGCAAGACGTCCAAGACGAGCAGGACCTTCACAGAGAGCAAGGTCTCCCCTGCCGTCTCGCACTAGTCTCTGCCGCTTTTGCTCGCCTGTCGGTTTCCTGTCCTTTCCTGCCGTAGATCGTCATCTCCTGCCGACCGCTACCGTTTGCGGGGCTTGAACCCTCTTTTGCGGCTGCGTGGCTTCCCTCCCCAAGTGGAGCCGTGAGTCGGGGCCTTGAATCGCAGGGTCCGCGGGATGGGGGCCCTGCTGGTCAGATGCCAGTTCCCGCAGTCGTCGCATCGATAAGCCCACAGGCGCACGCCTCTTTCCTGATAGGATTTCCGCGCCGCCTGGAGGCACTGTTCCTGGGTCCGATACATGATTTTCCCCGACCGGCCACAGCGTTGAGGTTCGAAATGATACATCACCGCCCTGCCTGCCGCTGGTTGCCCAGCCAGATGTTAAGGGACCGATAGACGGTCTGCGCGTAGAGGTCGGCCCCCTCCTTGCCGGCGGCATGGATGCCGTCGCTGGCCAGCCAGGAAGGGTGGGCGGAGGCGGCCGCGTTCCAATCGACCAGGCAGGCGTCATGGGCGTGCTGATTGACGAAGTTCTGGACGTTCTGGTTCGAGGCTTGGGTCCAGGACCGGTCCATATGTGCGTTGACCACCAGGAAGATATGCCCCGGTCCGGCGGCCGCGTACAGCTGGTTCCACTGGTCCATCGTCCCCGAGCCGTTGGTGCTGAGTCCGATGAGGATGTACTTGCGCAAACGCCCTTGGGACCGCAGCCGAGCCACGATGTCGATGCCTTGGACCAGGAAACGGGACACCTGGGCGTCGATGGAGATGCCTGGGAAGCGCTCCTGCAGGGAGCTGGCCGAACCCAACATGACCGAATCCCCGATGGCGGTGATTTGGTCGCCGGAAGGCATGGCGGAAGGAGGCAAGGGAAGGGGAGTCGGCTGATCGGTCGGCGTGGATGGTTTGGACGGCTTGGCTCCTTTTGGCTGCCTGGTCGACTTCGGCTGCGCGGGCTTGGCCTCTTTCGCACCCGTACCGGCCTGCTTTGTCCCCGAGGAGGAAGAGCTTGAAGAAGACGAGCTTGAGGAGGAAGATCCCGAAGCATCGGCCCCCTTCTTCCCTGACGGACGGCCGGCCACGCCATTCTGGGATTCCTTCAGAAGGGCCGCCTGAGCCTGCAATTGGGCTTCGATCGACGTCACCTGAGGGGCCCGGGCCAAAACCAGGCCAGCCCCCGTCCAGAGGGCGAGGACCACCAAGCCGGCTATCAAGGCGGTCAACCTCCGGCCGGAACCCTTCGCTTCCGGACCGGACAGGCGGGAACGCACCCAATCGTTGACCGGGTCTTCGACGAATCTTCCCGAAAGGAAGGTCATGATGACGGTCAGAAGGAAGGCGATGGCGGCCAAGACCCAGTCATAACGTCCCCTCAGGCCCGGCAAAGCCAGGCGGGCCAGGATGTAGAGGGGCCAATGCCACAAGTAAAGGCCGAAAGAGTAGCGGCCCATGTATCGCAAAGGGGCCCAGGAGAACAGGGCCCGCATCCACGAACGGTCCCCCATGGATCCCCAGATCATGAGGATGGTCAAAAGCGAAACCAGGAGCAGCCCTCCCCAGAAGGCCACATCCGCCCGGCGAACGCCGAAGCACAGGAAAACGAAGACAAGCAGGCTAAGGAAAGACAGAAGAGGAAGCAGGATGCGACCTACCCGGCTGTCGGCTATCTTGCCGGCGGAAGACCGTCCGATCTGGATTTTCTTGATGAGGGACTCCACCACGGTCTCATTATTCCCCCGGGTGCTTTCCAGGAAAGCCTGCTCCGCCTGCGCCCGCATCCGCCAGCTGCGGAACCAGAGAAGGAGGAAGGCGAAGGAAACGCCCAGGAGGAGACCGAAACTATGGGTGAGGAAGCCGAAGTAGACGCGGGTGGCCTCTTGTGGATCGCCCCGGTAGAGCAAGGCCATGAATCCGGCCCCGGCCACGGACAGGAGGAGGGAGAGGCCGAAGCCGACCGCCCCCGCCGACTTCATCTGCTGGGCGAAGGCGGAGTAGGCCTCCAGGGTGCGGCTAACCTGGGTGACGCGGGACGCCTTCCTTTCCCCGGATTGCCGGAATTGCCGGAATTGCCGGTTCTGGCGGTTCTGCCTTGCCTGGCGGTTTCCCTTATTCTTCCGGTTTTTCTTATCTATCCGATTCGTCCGGTTCTTTCGACTTGTCCGGCCCGGATGACCCGCCTGGCTTGTTTGATCTATCCGACCTGACCGAGCCGCAAGGACTTCCTCCCGATCCTCAAGCCCGCCATCGTCCAAGCGAGGGGACGGCCTCAAAGACTTCCCCCAAGCGAAGACCAGGGCCATGTAAGCGGGGATGACCAGATAGAACTGGGCGCTCAAGGCCACGAACCACATGGGCTCCAGCAGCTGCGGAACGGTCTGCGCGAAGTAGCTGCCGCCATGGAATATCTCATAATAGTTATAGGAGAAGGTCAAGGTGGCGGCGATCCGCTGGCCGATCCCTACCAAAGCGTCTTTGTTGATGAACCAGGCGGCGATGGTGACCGTGGGAATCATCAGGAGCATGGCGGGCCACAAGCGGACCAAGCGTTTTAGATAAAAGAAGAGGACGCCTTTCCATCCGCCTTCAGCCTTGCGGCTATCGCCCAGATCGAGGTTCAGGTCGCTGGAATACCGCACGGTCAGGTCCCTCAGGATCGAGCTGGCGATGAGGAATCCGGTCAGAGTGAAGAAAATCTCCACCCCCATGAAACCTCCGGGGAAGATCGGTCGGAAATAGTGGTAGAGGATGATGGCGATGATTCCGACGCCTTTGATGCCATCCAGGGCCAGGTTACGTTTCTTGTGCTTGCTCATTTGCTCTCATATCCGTTCGGCTTCAGTGACCTGTCACCTCCAGCCATGATTGTCGTTCTTCCGGCTTCTTTCTTTTGGCATGACCGGTTTCCGTTTCGAATAAACTACAGTCTGAGGACCATCCCCAAAGCGTAGCCGGCCCAAGCGCACAAGGCGGGACCGATCATGGACACAGCCAGATAGGCGGCCCCGGTTCCCTTCTTCCCCTTTTGCAGGAGCTCCCTTGACTCGTTGATCGCGGTCGAAAAGGTGGAGAACCCGCCCAGGAAGCCGCTGGTGGCGACCGTCTTGAAGACGACCAGGCCAACGCTGGGAGATGATGACGCCCGGCCCGTCCCCGACCCTGCCAACAGCCCCATGATCAGGCCCAAAAGCAGGGAGGCGAGGAGATTGATGATTGTCGTGGATAGCGGGAAAGAGCGGGACCAGACCCTTTTGATGGCCGTGTCCAGGATGAAGCGACAGGCCGCGCCCGAACCTCCGCACAGGCAGACGAATAAAAACAAAAGACCGTGGTTCATACGCGCTCCCCCGAGGTTTTCCCGATTCGGGCGCCGAGGTACGCGCCGATGTAGGAGCAGACCAGACCGCAGGCGAAAGTGGCGATCAGATAGGCGAGGGCGAGGGCGACGGCCGGCTTGGCCGCACCCGATGCAGCAAGCGCTTTGGCACTGGCGGAATCAGCAGAACCAATGGCTCCGCCTGCCCCAGCAGTCCCGAGGAAGCCCTGGACCGATTCCCAGGCCAAAGTGGACATGGTGGACAGGCCACCGCAGAAGCCCATCCCGAAAGTCCTGTTGATAATCTCCCTTTGATGGGGATCCCGCCATCTGGTCTTGGCCCGAGTCCCCGCCAAGAAGGAAGTCAGGGCGGCGTAGATGAACGAGGCCAGAAGATTGGCCAGTAAAGTAGCGAAGTCATGGGCGGAGAGGCCGGGTATCAAAGACAGGCCGTAGCGCAAGGCAGTGCCCAGACAGCCGCCCAAAAAGACGGCTGCGTAGAGGGACCAGTCCGTCAAAGGATTGAGCCCTGCCCGCGCTCCTGTACCAGTCATGCCTTGCCTCCTGCCACGCAATTATCTTATCCTAGACAGGGGCGTGACTTTGTAAACGTCCTGTGAAAAGCTTGTCTCGACACCCGCCAGGCAGCATATAGACTCTTGAACCATTCCCGTTGAATTCATTCTTGTGATTGTCATGTGGCCTTATTTTTGTGATTTATTCTCGTAATTTGCTCCTGAGCCCTATTCCTCTTAAGTTATTCCTGTTGAATTTATTCACCGCTCTCAAGAAAGGGACAGCGGTCGTCGTTATAATGTTGACATGAAAAGTTTCTTTGTACGATGGCTGGCGATGACACTCGCCTGCGGCATCATGTGCTGGCTCCTCCCCGGAGCGCACGTCATTGGCTCCAACAAATTCCTGGCTTATGGGGCGTTCGCCCTCTTCATGGCCTTGATCAACGCCTCCATCAAGCCGATCATCCAGTTCCTGGCCATCCCGGTCACCTTCCTCACCCTGGGCATCGCCTCCATCCTCATCAACGTGGCCATGGTTGCCCTGGCTTCGGCCATGGCGACCGGCGTTTTCGGTGTCGGCGTGGTCTTCGCGAGTTTCTGGTGGGCCTTGCTCGGTGCCGTGATCCTGGCCATCCTTTCCGATATCTTGAGTTCCCTTCTGGGATCTTTGAGCTGAATGATCGAATTCCGGCCTTTTACAGTTCTGAGTTTCGGGCGGATACCTGTCGCTCGCCCCTGAATAAGCAAAGCCCCTGATCGACGAAAGATGCCAGTCAGGGGCCTGATTTATTTGATTGATGAATTCTCCAATTGATGATTGTTCCGAAGTGCGATTGCTCCAGGAATTGGATTGCTGCAATAGATTTGGCGACTGAAACGAGTTGTATAACTGGAACCAGCTTGATCGCTGATTGATTCTTGATTGTTAATTGATTACTTACTGATTGCCGATTGATTGCTGGCGTCAGTTCAATTACCGACAGTAAGTCTGATCGCTGAATCGTCTGCAATCCCTATACCCACACGTCTGCTTACGTAAAGCTCGGTTGTGTGTGTGGTTGTTTTTGTGGTTGTCGGTGTTGTTGGTTGTCGTCTTACGCTGTTGCGAGGGGGGCGGGTGTATATATAAGGGGAGGCCCCTTCCGGGTTGTTCGTCGGGAGGGGCTTCCGCGTTGTGGTGTGGCGGCGTGCTACTTTCCCGCACCCTGTCGGGTGGAGTATCATTGCCGTGCCAGGTCTTAGCTTCCAGGTTCGGAATGGTGCTGGGCGTTTCCCCTGGGCCATGGCCGCCACAAGTCTTTCTGTTATGCGTCCCCACCGGGTGGTGGGGGGTTGTGTGGTTGTCGGGGGACCGGATGGTGGACGCCGCGTGTGATCGCGTGTGAATCCGCTGTTCCTTGTGTCGTCAAGGATCGC
Organism: Parascardovia denticolens DSM 10105 = JCM 12538; assembly: GCF_001042675.1. Lineage (NCBI taxonomy): Bacteria > Bacillati > Actinomycetota > Actinomycetes > Bifidobacteriales > Bifidobacteriaceae > Parascardovia > Parascardovia denticolens. The sequence goes on along the minus strand of NZ_AP012333.1, from coordinate 113,216 downwards.
AGGCTGCAGTAAGGAGTGTGTGATGCGTGTGTTTGCCGTCGCCTGTTAGTACCGGTCGGCTGCGCATGTCGCCATGCTTCCACGTCCGGCCTATCGACCCCGTGTTCTGGCGGGGAGGCTTCACCCACTCGAGGTGGGAAGGAATCCTTATCTGGGAGAGGGCTTCCCGCTTAGATGCTTTCAGCGGTTATCCCCTCCGAACGTAGCTAACCAGCCGTGCCACTGGCGTGACAACTGGCATACCAGAGGTTCGTCCACCCAGGTCCTCTCGTACTATGGGCAGGGCTCCTCAAGATTCCAACGAGCGCAGAGGATAGAGACCAAACTGTCTCACGACGTTCTGAACCCAGCTCGCGTGCCGCTTTAATCGGCGAACGGCCGAACCCTTGGGACCTGCTCCAGCCCCAGGATGCGACGAGCCGACATCGAGGTGCCAAACCATCCCGTCGATATGGACTCTTGGGAATGATCAGCCTGTTATCCCCGGGGTACCTTTTATCCGTTGAGCGATGCCGCGTCCGTACACCGGCACCGGATCACTATCTCCGACTTTCGTCCCTGCTCGAGCCGTCACTCTCGCAGTCAAGCTCCCTTGTGCGATTACACTCACCACCCGATTGCCAACCGGGTTGAGGGAACCTTTGAGCGCCTCCGTTACTCTTTAGGAGGCAACCGCCCCAGTTAAACTACCCGCCAGGCACTGTCCCTGAACAGGATGACTGTTCCAGGTTAGACGCCCACTGCCAGCAGAACGGTATTTCACTTGGCGACTCCGCACGAACTAGCGTCCACGCTTCACGGTCTCCCGCCTATTCTACACAACCAGCAGCGAACGACAATACCAAGGTATAGTAAAGGTCCCGGGGTCTTTTCGTCCTTCTGCGCTTAACGAGCATCTTTACTCGTACTGCAATTTCACCGAGGTCCTGGTCGAGACAGTGGGGAAGTCGTTACGCCATTCGTGCAGGTCGGAACTTACCCGACAAGGAATTTCGCTACCTTAGGATGGTTATAGTTACCACCGCCGTTTACCGGGGCTTGAATTCACCGCTTCGCGCCGAAGCGTTGACGGATCCTCTTAACCTTCCGGCACCGGGCAGGCGTCAGTGCATATACAGCGACTTACGTCTTCGCATGCACCTGTGTTTTTGGTAAACAGTCGCTACCCCCTGGCCTGTGCCACCCCAGAAGGCTCCACCAGCGTGTGGCTTCACCCCCCGGGGTCTCCCTTATGCCGAAGGCACGGGAGCAATTTGCCGAGTTCCTTGACCAGGATTCACTCGAACGCTTTAGTATACTCTACTTGACCACCAGTGTCGGTTTGCGGTACGGGCGGTCCGCACCCTCGCAGCGAAGCTTTTCTCGGCACGAGGACCAGCCGCACGCCGACCCCAGAAGGGCCGACGGCGTCACATCTCAGCCTCAAGCGGGACGGATTTGCCTCTCCCGCGGCCTACCTGCTTGCACGACCATAACCACCAGGCCGCGCGGCATCCCCCATGCGTCACTCCTCTGCTACCCTACTACGCCCGCCATCACGGAAAGACAAGCGGACCAGCCGCCCCCGAAGGGGCGGGCGGCCGCCAGCCGACCATGAGGCCTGACGCCTCGGATCGGACGGTTGCGAACCGGTACGGGAATATCAACCCGTTCATCCATTCGACTACGCCTGTCGGCCTCGCCTTAGGACCCGACTCACCCGGGGACGTCGAACGTGGCCCCGGAACCCTCGGTCATCCAGCGCGCGGGATCGTACCCCGCGTCTCGTTACTCATGTCTGCATTCTCACTTCCCCACGGTCCACGACGGTTTCCACCGCCGCTTCACCCCCTGGGGAACGCTCTCCTACCCAACCAGCAAGAATACCGGTCGCCGCGTCTTCGGTGGTGTGCTTGAGCCCCGCTACATTGTCGGCGCGGAACCACTAGACCAGTGAGCTGTTACGCACTCTTTCAAGGATAGCTGCTTCTGAGCCAACCTCCTGGCTGTCCATGCGACTCCACATCCTTTCCCACTTAGCACACGCTTAGGGACCTTAGACGACGATCTGGGCTGTTTCCCTTTCGACAACGGAGCTTATCCCCCGCTGACTCACTGCCAACGCGAAACCTGCATGGTATTCGGAGTTTGGTTGCCATCGGTACCCCAGACGGGCCCTTTGGCATCCAGTAGCTCTACCCCCACCAGGCGGCCGTTGACGCTGCACCTAAATGCATTTCGGAGAGAACCAGCTATCACGGAATTTGATTGGCCTTTCACCCCTAGCCACAAGTCATCCCCCCAGTTTTCAACCTAGGTGGGTGCGGTCCTCCACGCGGTCTCACCCGCGCTTCAACCTGCTCAAGGCTAGATCATCCCGCTTCGGGTCCAGAACATGCAACTAGAAAATCGCGCTCTTCACACTCGCTTTCGCTACGGCTCCGCCACACGGCTTAACCTCGCTACACGCCACTGACTCGCAGACTCATTTTTCGATAGGCACGCCATCACCCCTCAAGGCTCTGACGGTTTGACAGCACATGGTTTCAGGAACTATTTCACTACCCTCCCGGGCTACTTTTCACCTTTCCCTCACGGTACTCGTCCACTATCGGTCACGCACTCATATTTAGACTTACCCCACGGTCGGGGCGGATTCACGCGGGATTCCACGAGTCCCGCGCTACTTGGGAACGCCACAAGACAGGCCGTGCGCCTTCGCCTACGGGGCCATCACCCTCTCCGGCAGCGTATTCAACCGCTCTCGGCTCACACACGGCTTTATCACTGCCCCACCCCCCTCCAGGAGGGCGCAGCAGCGTCCCACAACACCGGACGCGCAACGGCTGGAGCCTATCACACGCGACCGGTTTGGTCTGCTCCGCTTTCGCTCGCCACTACTCACGGAATATCCTTTCCTGCAGGTACTGAGATGTTTCACTTCCCTGCGTACCCCCCGCCTCAACGGCGGTGCCAGCCACAAGCTGGCGGGTTCCCCCATTCAGACACCCTCGGATCAAAGCCCAGTCGGCGGCTCCCCGAGGCCTATCGCGGCCCCACGCGTCTTTCATCGGCAATGCGCGCCCAGGCATCCACCATGAGCCTTAGCAAGCAAATCAACGCAACGCCAAAACACTCACAGCCTATCAATCCAGACAACACAAATCATCACAACAAATCAAATGATCACACTAAACTAAAGCATCCAAACAAGAACCACGGTGAAACACACCGTGGAACCTGATGAAATGCAACACAAACACCAGCCGCGAAAAAGGCCGGTGTCTGCTCGCGTCCACTATCCAGTTCTCAAACAACCACGCCACACCAGCCGACGACGAGGAACCACGCCCCACGCCCCCGAACCGGAGGGCCCTACCCGTCTCGCAGTCGCGATCCGGGAACCCAACAGCGCGCCCCATACCACTTCATGTCTCTTGACATTCTCCACACCACGACCGGCGGAACGCCGGCCCACACGACAGGCGCCCAACCAGGCGCCCTGAAAATTCTCCGTAGAAAGGAGGTGATCCAGCCGCACCTTCCGGTACGGCTACCTTGTTACGACTTAGTCCCAATCGCGGACCTCACCTTAGACGGCTCCCCCCACAAGGGTTAGGCCACCGGCTTCGGGTGCTGCCCACTTTCATGACTTGACGGGCGGTGTGTACAAGGCCCGGGAACGCATTCACCGCGGCGTTGCTGATCCGCGATTACTAGCGACTCCACCTTCACGGAGCCGAGTTGCAGGCTCCGATCCGAACTGAGACCGGTTTTACAGGATCCGCTCCGCCTCACGGCATCGCATCCCGCTGTACCGGCCATTGTAGCATGCGTGAAGCCCAGGACGTAAGGGGCATGATGATCTGACGTCATCCCCACCTTCCTCCGAGTTAACCCCGGCGGTCCCTTGCGAGTACCCGGCACGACCCGCTGGCAACACAAAGCGAGGGTTGCGCTCGTTGCGGGACTTAACCCAACATCTCACGACACGAGCTGACGACGACCATGCACCACCTGTGAAGACGCCCCGAAGGGAAGCCCCATCTCTGAGGCGATCGTCAACATGTCAAGCCCTGGTAAGGTTCTTCGCGTTGCATCGAATTAATCCGCATGCTCCGCCGCTTGTGCGGGCCCCCGTCAATTTCTTTGAGTTTTAGCCTTGCGGCCGTACTCCCCAGGCGGGACGCTTAACGCGTTAGCTCCGACACGGAACCCGTGGAAATGGGCCCCACATCCAGCGTCCACCGTTTACAGCGTGGACTACCAGGGTATCTAATCCTGTTCGCTCCCCACGCTTTCGCTCCTCAGCGTCAGTAACAGCCCAGAGACCTGCCTTCGCCATAGGTGTTCTTCCCGATATCTACACATTCCACCGTTACACCGAGAATTCCAGTCTCCCCTACTGCACTCAAGCCCGCCCGTATCCAACGCAAACCCACCGTTAAGCAGCGGGCTTTCACACCAGACGCGACGAACCGCCTACGAGCCCTTTACGCCCAATAAATCCGGACAACGCTTGCACCCTACGTATTACCGCGGCTGCTGGCACGTAGTTAGCCGGTGCTTATTCACAAAGTTAACTCACCCGAAAGCTTGCTCCCCTGTAAAAGCGGTTCACGACCCGAAGGCCTCCATCCCGCACGCGGCGTCGCTGCATCAGGGTTCCCCCCATTGTGCAATATTCCCCACTGCTGCCTCCCGTAGGAGTCTGGGCCGTATCTCAGTCCCAATGTGGCCGGTCGCCCTCTTAGGCCGGCTACCCGTCGAAGCCTTGGTAGGCCAACACCCCACCAACAAGCTGATAGGACGCGACCCCATCCCATGGCGCAAAAGCTTTCCCAACAAACCATGCGGAAAGTTGGACCATCCGGCATTACCACCCGTTTCCAGGAGCTATTCCAGACCATGAGGCAGGTTAGTCACGCATTACTCACCCGTTCGCCACTCTCACCCCCCCAGCAAGCTGGAGAGGATCCCGTTCGACTTGCATGTGTTAAGCACGCCGCCAGCGTTCGTCCTGAGCCAGAATCGAACCCTCCACAAAAAACTCATGGAAAGCCAAACGGCCCAACAAAAACAAGAAAAAACGGCGCAACCACAAACCCCACCAAACGAAAACCCGGCAGAACCCATGGAAGCACACAAACTGGCATATCAAAAAACAATAACCAAAAACAACCAAACACCCCCAAACAGGAATGCCCAGTCGATCAAGCATAAAAAGTAGCACAAAACACGCTCTTGAGTTCTCAAACCACCACCACACCAACAAGCGACCCACCAGACGAACCAGCAAGCCACCGCACCAGGCAGCAAAAAAGAACTATACACGAAGCGCCCACTCCTGGCAAACAATCGGCGTGTCGCCTTTATTCCCAACGATACCCCGGGCCAGACGCCTCGCCCAGATGTGGGCCTACAATAAAAAGCAATACAGAAATCGATATAAGGCAATACAAAGCAATCCAAAGCTCGACGGCAAGGACTTATCATCGCTTTCGCTATGGGACTTTCGCCATGGAAGAGGAGGCACCACAAATGAACCAGAGCCATACGAACCAAAACCGGCATCATCCTTATCGGATAGCCGTACTGACCGGAGCGGGGATATCGACCAGCGCGGGCATACCGGATTTCCGCGGGCCGGAAGGCGTCTGGACCAAACACCCGGAACAGATGAACGTTTACGACATCCAGTCCTTCATGACCAGCACGGAAGACCGCGAATACTCCTGGCGGTGGCAGAAGGAGTCCCCTGTGTGGAACGCGCGGCCCGGGGTGGCCCATCAGGCCTTGGTGGACTTGGAGAAGGCGGGGCTTCTGAGCCTGCTGGCGACCCAGAACTTCGACGGGCTGCACGAGAAGGCCGGCAACAGCGAGGCGGTGATCGTCAATCTCCATGGGACCATCGCCAGTTCCCACTGCATGCGCTGCCATAAGAAGTACGATACGGCCGAGATCATGGACCATCTGGACGAGAACCCCGACCCTCACTGCCGACGTCCGCTGCCTTTCAAAAACAACATGCCCTGCAACGGGATCATCAAAACCGACGTGACCTACTTCGGCGAGGCCTTGCCCGAAGGGGCCATGGAGAAGAGCCAGCGCCTGGTGGAGCAGGCGGACGAATTCTGGGCGATCGGATCCACTTTGGAGGTTTTCCCGGCCGCCCTGCTGGCGCCCATGGCGGCGAGGGCCGGGGTGCCGATCACCATCATGAACATGGGGGCGACGCAGTACGACGGGCTGGCTTCGCGTCTGATCCATGAGCCAATCCAGGAGGCCTTGCCGCGGCTGGTTCAGGAGGTGATCGACGAGCACGGGAACGATGCGGATATGAACGGGAACGAGGATGCGAGCCTAGACAGAGAAACGGACAGGAATGGGAACCGGAGTATGAACGGGAACGGGCACGAAAATGAATCCGGACAAGTCTAAGACGGCAAATTCGGGCGATGCGGCAAGCGCAGACGGCCCAGAAGAGAAAACCGAAGCGACCCGACCCTTGGCCCAGTCCCATCGAGGCCTGAGACACTACTCGCATACGCTCCAACTGTTGAAAGGGGCCAACCGCCGACGGTGGCTGACCGCCGCCCGCGGGGTGGTCTGCGGCCTGCTAGCGGGGGTCCTGGTGGTCGGGTACCGCTTGGGGATTCAATACGGGACGCAATTCGCCGGGAAGGCCTACGGATGGTCGAAACTGCATCCACTGGGCTTCCTGGGATGGGCCGCGGCCGTCGCCCTGGCCACGATCATCATCACCAGGTTGACCGCCTGGGAGCCGATGGCGTCCGGGTCCGGCATACCACAAACCGAAGGGACCTTGCTCTGGGGACTGAAGCTGCGCTGGTGGTCGGTGCTGATCGTCCGCTTCGTGGGCGGTCTCTTATGTAGCCTTTTCGGCCTGTCGCTCGGGCGGGAGGGCCCTTCCATCCAGATAGGGGCCGCCGCTTCGAAAGCGGTGGGCGGGAAGATGAGCAGGAACGCCGTGGAAGAGAACACGCTCATCACCAGCGGAGCAGCGGCCGGCCTGTCCGCGGCCTTCAACGCCCCCCTGTCCGGCATGATGTTCGCCTTGGAAGAGGTGCATAAAAGCTTCTCCCCCTCCGTCCTGATCACGGCCATGACGGCCGCCCTGTCGTCGGACGTCGTATCCAAGTATTGTTTCGGCCTCAAGCCCGTCTTGGATTTCGCTTCGGTGAAGCAATTGCCCCTGCAGAAATACCTCTGGCTCCTGCCTTTGGGACTGGTGGCCGGCCTCGTCGGGGTAATCATGAACCTGTGCCTCCTGGGCTTCCAGACCCTTTACGGGCGGATACCTCCTTACGCTAGGACCGCCGTCGCCCTCGTCATCGCCTTGCCTTGCGGCCTCTTTCTGCCCTTGAGCCTGGGCGGTGGGGCCAACACCATCCAATTCGCTGAAAGGGCCCAAGGCTCCCTGGCCTTGTTGTGCACCCTCTTGGTGGTCAAGGTCCTCTTCACCGCCACCAGCTACAGTTCCGGCGTGCCCGGCGGCATCTTCATGCCCATCCTGGCGGCTGGGGCCTTGTCCGGGAGCATCTTCGCCCGGATCATCATCCTCGTGGCGCCGGGCCAGCTGAGCCGCGACACGATTCCGGTCTTCGCCGTCCTGGCCATGGCCGGGGCTTTGACGGCGGCGGTGAAAGCCCCCATCACCTCCATCCTCCTGGTCATGGAGATGTCCGGCTCCCTGGTGCACATGTTCCCGGTGGCCGCGGTCGCCTTCATCTCCTTGCTGGTCTCCGACGCCTTGCATATCAAACCGATTTACCCGGCCCTGCTCAGCCGTTACATGGCCCAGCACGAAAAGACGGACATTTCGGCCATCCCCGCCCATTCGGGCATGTTCGAAATCCCCGTGCAAGTGGGGAGCGTGGCCGCCGGCAAGCCTCTGGGATCCGTGGAATGGCCCCATCACACCGATATCATCACCATCCGGCGGGGAAATCAGGAGTTCGTCCCTCAGAAAGACAGTCTCCTGAAAGCCGGGGACGCCCTGATCGTCCTTTTCTCGGGAATCGACGAAAGGCATGCCCGCAAGCTCATGACCGAATTGTGCGAAAACAGTCCGGTGACCGATTTCGGTCGGCCAACGGAACAAGCTGGATTGATTCAGGTTTGATTAGCCCAAAATCAATCCAGCAGGTCATGGACGGAAATGATCTGCTCACGGGCTGCGCCGACCCCAATGGCGGAAATCCGGCAGCCGGACAGCTCCTCCAGACGATGCACATAGTTCCGCGTATTCACGGGGAGGTCCTCGAAACGCCGGACTTGGCTAATGTCCTCGCTCCAACCGGGCAGCTCCTCATAGATGGGCCGGGCGGTGGCGAAAGCCTCCTGATCGGTCGGCATGGTGTCGTGCCTGGTCACCGTCCCATCGGCGTTCTCCACCTGATAAGCCACGCAGACAGGAATGCGCTCCAGGCCGGTCAGAACGTCCAGCTTGGTCAGGACGATGTCGGTCAGGCCATTGACTTCGGTGGCGTAACGATTGACGACGGCGTCGAACCAGCCGCAACGACGGGGGCGACCGGTGGTCACGCCGTATTCGTGACCCTGGGCCCGCAGCCACTCCCCCTCTTCCCCATCCAGCTCGGTGGGGAAAGGCCCTTCGCCCACACGGGTGATATAGGCTTTGGACACGCCGATGACGCGGTCGATCTTAGTGGGGCCGACCCCTGTTCCCGTGCAGGCGCCGCCGGCGGTGGGGTTGGAGGAAGTCACGAAGGGGTAAGTGCCGTGGTCGATGTCCAGCATGGTCGCCTGGCCGCCTTCGAAAAGAACGGTATTGTCCTGGTTCAAGGCCTGGTTGAGGACGTTCTGGGTGTTGGCCACATACGGCCGCAGGCGCTCCCCCAGCTTCAGCAGCTCCTCCGTGGTCTGATCCACATCGATGGCCCTGCGGTTGTAAAGCTTGACCAGCATCTGGTTCTTCTGATGCAAAGAGGCCTCCACTTTGTCCCGCAAATGATCGGGATGGAAGAGGTCATGGACGCGGATGCCCACCCGGTTGATCTTATCGGCGTAAGTCGGCCCGATTCCGCGGCCCGTGGTGCCGATCTTATGCTTGCCCAGGAAGCGTTCCGTCACCTTGTCTATCACCCGGTCATAAGGGGCGATGATGTGGGCGCTGTCGGAAACCAGCAGCTTGGAACAGTCGATTCCGCGGGATTCCAAAGCGTCGATCTCCTGGAAGAGAACTTCCATATCGATGACCACCCCGTTGCCGATGACGGGGATGATGTTGGGGTTGATGATCCCGGAAGGAAGCAGATGAAGGGCGTACGTCTGCCCATCCACCACCACGGTATGGCCGGCGTTGTTCCCGCCGTTGAACCGGGCTACGTAATCCACTCGGGTGCCGATCAAATCGGTCGCCTTGCCCTTGCCTTCGTCTCCCCATTGAGCGCCAATGAGCACAATCCCTGCCATATCCGACCCCTGTTTTGCGGTTATTACGTGCCCATTCTACAAGGGCGCGAAGAAGCCGGAGAAAAAGGAAGCCCCCAACCGTCTCACAATGTGATGGCTCGCGAGGCAAGGATTACGAAAGCAGGGGACGAAGGTCTTGGGCGGCCGCGGGCCGGAGGCGAGGGGCTGGGCCAGAAGAAAGTCAGCGCCTACCCCAAGCCTCAACTTAAGACATCAGCGCAAAACTTCAGCCTACCGCACCGGCGGAAATCCGACGAGAGGTCTTATCACAAAGCCCTAGCGCAAAGCTTTGCCGGCGGAACCGAGGTTGACGCAAGCCTCGACCACCCGGGCGGCCATGGAATCCTCGCCCTTGCGGCCCCAGGATCGGGGGTCATACTCGGCCTTCTCGCCTATGCCGGAATCCACCTTGAGAACCTTGTCGTAGTTGGCGAACATATGGCCGGCGATGGCCCTGGTGAAAGCGTATTGGGTGTCGGTATCCACATTCATCTTGACCACGCCATGGGAGACGGCCTCGGCGATCTCAGCCGGCAAAGAGCCGGAGCCGCCGTGGAAGACCAGAAGGAAAGGCTTGCCGTCAGGAGCCACGGGGGTGGGGGCGGAAATCAGGCCCTTGTTGATCTGCTTCTGGGCCTCGGACTGGATGGTCCCCAAGAGCCCCGGCCGCAGCTTGACGTAACCGGGCTTATAAGAACCGTGGACGTTGCCGAAGGTGAAGGCGGTCATGTACCGGCCCTTCTCCCCCATGCCCAGGCGCTGAGCCACCTTGTAAGCATCCTCGGGAGTGGAATAAAGCTTGTCGTCGATAGCCCCGGTAATCCCGTCTTCCTCGCCGCCGACGGCCCCGATCTCAATCTCCAAAATAGTGTGGGCCTTCACCGACTTCTCCAAGAGCTCTTCGGCGATGGAAAGGTTCTCATCCAAGGAAATGGCGGACCCATCCCACATGTGGGACTGGAAAGTGGGCTCCTGCCCGTGGGCCACTTCGTCCGCCTCGATGCCCAGCAGGGGGCGGACCCATCCGTCCAGATACTGCTTGGCGCAATGATCGGTATGCAAGGCGATGGTGATGTTGGGGTAGTGCTTGGCGACCTCATGGGCGTACTTGGCCAAGGCTAGGGACCCCGTCACCCGGTCGGTCACGCGCTGGCCGGACAGGTAGGACGCGGACCCCACCGAAACCTGGATGATACCGTCGGACTGAGCGTCGGCGAAGCCTTGCAAGGCCGCGTTCAAAGTCTGGGAACTGGTCACATTGATGGCCGGATAAGCGTAACCGCCTTTGCGCGCGGCGTCGAGCATTTCCTGATAACGTTCCGGTGTTGCAATAGTCATGTACCCATTATCACACGGCTTTCCTACATCCGGCAAGGCAAATTTCCCCGATATACGGGGCCCAAATGGCACTGAACGCAAGTACAAAATCGAGATTGGCTTGATTCCGCCAAAGTCGTTTTTCTACATGCGTTGAGTGTCACTTTGACCTCCACGAAAAAGCCCCGAACCGTAAGATTCGGGGCTGAAGGGAGCGGATGACGGGAGTCGGACCCGCCTCTGAAGCTTGGGAAGCTTCCATTCTACCGATGAACTACATCCGCAAAGTTGGTTGGCATTAGAGGACGTCCAACCAACAGAAGCTAGTGTAACACATAGGGGCAAACAGCGGGTGAAATCGTGGCGAATTGTTCGGTGATCTAACGGTTTCGGTGGATTGGCTATTCTGACAGGTCAGCGATTCCGGTGAATTAACGATTATGGCGAGCTAGCGACTTCGGCGGGTTGGCTATTCTGACAAGTCAGCGATTATGGCGAGGTTACTGATTCCAGCGACTTAGGCGAAAGGACCAGAATTCGGCATTTGACCAGACGGCTGACCCGATGCCTGATTCGGCATTTGGGGGCCGGCGCCGGGGCCGTCCACGTTCGCGGCCTCGTTCTCAGCCAGGTTCATGACGCCGGCCACGCCGGTCGCGCCCGCTGCTCCGGCCATGTTCGCACCTCCGCTCCCGTACATTTCGGCCTGCATTTCCTCTAAGCGGGCGATGCGGTCGGCGGTGGGCGGATGGGTGGAGAAAAGCTGGCTGACGGATTTGGCGCTGAAGGGGTTGGCGATCATGACGGCGGACATGGTCCGGGTCGCGTTGGACGGCCGCATGGGGGCCGCCGCCACCCCGGCCTCGATCTTGGTCAAGGCGTTCGCCAAAGCTTCCGGATCCTCGGTCAGCTTGCTGCCGTCTTCGTCCGCGTCGTACTCGCGGGTGCGGGAGATGGCCATCTGAATCAGCGAGGCGCCAATGGGGGCCAGGATCATGGCCAGCAAGGCGCCCAGCGGATTGGCTCCGCGGCGGTCATCATCCCGGCCGCCGCCGAAGTACATGAGGGAATAACCCAGGTAAGTGATGACCATGGACATAGCGGAGGCGATGGACGAAGTGAGGATGTCATGGTTATAGACATGCATGAGCTCATGGCCCAGGACGCCGCGGATCTCGCGATAGTTGAGCATCTGCAGGATCCCTTGGGTACAGCAGACCGCCGCGTGCCTCTCGTTGCGGCCGGTCGCGAAGGCGTTGGGAGACATGGTCGGGGCGATGTAGATCTTCGGCATGGGTTTGCCGGCCTTGGTGGACAGCTCGCGCACGATGGCATAGAGATTGGGCGCCTCCTCCTCCGAGACCTGGCGAGCGCCCATGGAGGCGGTGGCCAGCCTGTCCGAGAACCAGTAGGAGCCGAAGGTCATGATCACGGCGACGACCAGATAATAGACCAGGGTGGATTGGCGAGCCCCGGTCAAATACCAAATCAGGAGGATGACCGCCCACATAAGCCCGAAGAGAATGATGGTCTTCAGCCCGTTAGCGTGACCGTGCACATGGAATTTTTGATTGCCCATCGTAGAAGTCCTATCTCGCAGTCAGTTCTGAATCAGTCGATGTCAGATTTGGCATCGGTTTCGAGGTTAGCTTTGGCATCATTTTCGACGCCAGTTTTGGCATCGGTCTCAACACTGGTTTCGGCGCCGGTTTGATGACCGATGGCCCGCAGCTGGTCGGCGGAAACCACTTTGATGTGTTCGCGACCGACCTTGGCCCCTTCGGACCGCTCATATTGGTCGACCAGACGCCAATCCTGGTAGGTCATGGGGGCGATGCCGCGGTCGGCCAGGAAGCGCTCGATGGCATGGGGGTCCTGGTCGGTTTCGGCGGCGATGTGACCGGCCTTGCCCGAAACGGCCCAATCATTGAGGATGGCGCTGACCGTGTCCAGGGCGTCGGACTTGGTGGAGCCGATCAAGCCCACCGGTCCGCGTTTGGCCCAGCCGGTCGCATAAGTAAAGGGGATGATGCTCTCGCCCTCGCCATTCCTGCCATCGCCATTCTGACCGGCAACATCCTTCTGGCCGCCCTCGCCACCATCATCCTTTGGGCCGGTCACGATGCGACCGCCTTCATTCCGCAAAGTGTAAGCGGACTCATCATAGGGGATGCCAGCCACCTGGGCCGGCTTGTAGCCGATCGCATGGTAGACGGCGTCCACCGGATAATCGGTGAATTCGCCTGTGGAAATCATACGCCCATCAGGACTGGTCTGGGTCCGCTCGATCCGGATGGACCGCACTTCCCCATCTTCGCCCAGGATCTCCACCGGGTTGGAGTTGAAATGCAAGTAGTACTTCCTGCGAGCCGGCCGGCCTTGGAAGTCGGCCCCGCCGGCATCCTCCATATCCAGGGAAAGGTCGTGGACGGAGAAAAGCTCCTCCACCATCTGCCGGGTCAGCTTGTCTTCCGCGGCGACCTGCAGGGTCTCCTGGGAGAGCTCGAAATCGGCGTCGTCGGTGATGATCTGCACGCCTGGCAGCTCTTCCATCTCACGCAGCTCCTGAACCGAGAATTTGGCATGGGCCACGTCGCGGCGGACGAAAACACGCACTTCCTGGGCCTGATTGGCGTCCAGTCCCTGGTAGACGTTGTCGGGGATGTCGGTCCCCAGCAGGTCCTGGGGATAGCGGACCAGGAGGCGGGAGACGTCCATGGCCACGTTGCCGCCGCCGATGACGGCGATCTTCCTGGCGGTCAGAGGCCAGGTCAGGGGGGCGTCGGGATAGCCGTCATACCATTCCACGAATTTGGCGGCCCCGTAGACACCTTGCAAATCGTGACCTTTCAGACGCAGAGGACGGTCGTCCACGGCTCCGGTGGCGAAGATGACGGCATCGTAAAAACGCTGCAGGTCAGGCAGGGTGACGTCTTTGCCAAACTCGACGTCGGCGAAAAGGCGGATGTTGGGGTTGTTCAGGGTCTTCTCCAAAGCCCCCATGATGAATTTGACGGAAGGATGGTCCGGAGCCACCCCGTAACGGACCAGGCCGAAGGGCACCGGCAGCTTCTCGAAAAGGTCGACCTGGGCCTCGGCGGGCAGACCCATGCTGGGACCTTGGGCCTTGATCTGCCGCATGAGGATGTCAGCCGTGTAAACGCCGGCAGGGCCAGCCCCCACGACCGCCACCCGCAAAGGGGCGGAATCAGCGGTGGCGAATCTAGAAGCAGGAAAAGTTCCCAGTTCTTCAGACATAGATGCTCCTTACGTTACACACCATTGTCAATAAACCAACAGTCATGAAATCATCTTTAACAAAGTATTATTCTAAAGAAAAGGAACAACCTATTGGCCTAACGGCTGGAGGCTCACTACGGACAATTGTAATTCTTCGTACAGAAACACAGAGCAAACCTTTTCGAAAAAAGTTTCAGCTACTAATTCCGAGCAATTCATTTTTCCACTTCTTGAGATTCGCCTCCACCTCCTTTTTCTTCTTAGACTGAGACTGATTAAAGTTCGAACCACAAAGTATGCCTATCAGCCCTGTTGGATGTATTCCGTCTAAGAAAATAAGAAGAAGCTTCGCAAGCTTTTCTTCTGTGCCTTCATCAGTGGGAAAATGAATTGGCACGCCTCCACTTTTCGCACTCGTTTCCCCATGACTATCTCCATTAAACCAATAGTGAAACTGCGTATCTTTAATAAGTTGTTTTATCTCTTGGCTTAGCCTCGCATTATCAATTATTTGATCGTCAGAAGTAAGGGCTGTCGCCCCTTCATCAAAGTTAAAAAACGAATACTCTTCAAAAGCTCGTCTTAAATCATTTCCTGATAGCCGATCATTTCTCCCACCGCTCCCAGCAACAAATGCGTACACTTCCCTTGTTAACATCATGTACACAGGTTTAAGGCTATCAACGTTCAGCTCTTTTGATTCGGGCATAGAGACATTAGTATTGTTACTAATCTTATTAGTGACCTTAAGCTCATATGAACAGCATGAATCTTTCTTCTGCTTATAAAGACCGCCAGTGCTTGAACCAAGCGTATTGAACTCGTAAAGTACAGGGATACTATGTGTCAAAATCATACAGTGAAAATACTCTTTTTGCTTGCAATGCTCATCTCGTATTTTTCGGCACTGCGTCTGTACTAATCCAAGAATCCCAGTTTCATTGACAAAATCAAAAGAACTAATAGGATCATCAAGAACGAGTAACATATCACTATTAAATTCATAGTCTTCTTGTTTATTTTCGAATATAGAAGCAAAGAAGGCAGAAAGAGCGATAGCGTTTTTTTCGCCATCGGAAAGTTGCGATAAACTTACAGCTTTACCTCTCGACTTTATCTGGTACTCTCCATTGCCAGCGTCTTCAAGACTTAAGCGATTTGAATCAAGAAAAACAATTTGCAGATTATTATTAATCTCTTTTAAAGCAGTTCCGTAACCCTTGAAACTTGATTCGAGTTCACGAACCTTACCATCGGCATCGTCTAATCTTCTTTTAGCTTCCACGACCAGCTGCCTACCATTTTCATACTCAGATTGAGCCTTCTGATACTCCTCCCAGCATACGAGGAATTTCCTGACAGCATATTTCTCAAGATCAGTAACCAGCTCATCCTTTTCCTGATCTAACCGTGACTGGTTCTTTTCGAACGCTTCAACCTTACTATTCACAGCCGCAATAGAGCCATAAAAAGCATCAAATTCGGAATAAATTTCAGTTGAATAATCCTGATCATCAATTAATCCTGGCTTATTCAGCTTTTCTTGTAAACGCAAAGCAATCTTTTTGAGCGAGTTTCCTAAATTGTTAGCGGTATTTTGAAAGTCCTGTAATTGTACCCCTTCAATGATTTGCGATAACTGTTCGACCTCCGAACAGCATTCTTGAATGCGATTAATGATTGAATTAATCTTGTCAATCAGTTTGGCGATTTTTCCTTGAGCCTTTTGATTATCCTTATCTGCACGAATCGAATCAAGCGCTTTACGCAAATCTTCACGATACTCTGCAGAAAGCTCTTGCAAACAAAGACTACATAGTTGTTGCCCACTTTCAACCAAGTCTTCGGTAGCCTTAATATCTACATGATTATCAGGATCGCTTATACTCTGAGCAAGAGAGTTTGAGCATACTTCGCTCTTCCGGCATAACTCTTGACAAGCATGCTCCAGTAGTCTCTTCAGTTCGTCAAATTGTAGCTGGAAAGCTATTTTCTGTATGTCGGTACCATTGTTTTCCTTAGCTTCTTTGGCTCCCCTATCGGACAAGAACTGCTTAAGTTTAGTCCTTAGTCTTTCTTTCTCATCTTGGAGATATCCAGAATCACTATTATCCGTAAAGCTTTCGAATTTTTTCTGAATATTTTCAAACCGATATCGTTTAGCCGTGCTATTCCGATTTATAAGTTTCCCTATAATTTGCGGCAAAGAACTATTCTCATCATCAAGTCCTAGACCATCAGACTTAAAACACCGCTCGACGTTTTTTCTTTTCTCATTCACCTCTTTCCCTTTCGTACCCTGCCAGCCGACTCTATCACTCTCCTGCGTTTCACTGCCAAATTCCGTTATAAATTTGTCGTAATCGTCTTTCTTTCCCTCTAACTCAGCATTAGCATCTTGTAGTTTCTGTTTCGTTATAAGATTCGCCTCTACCACAGCTATCGCTCCAAGATTCGACTCGGAAAATCGAATCTTCTCCCTGCGGTAGTCATCTCCGTATACAAAACAATTCTGGGGAAGCAACTGTTGATTGCCGCCATTTGACGGATCATTTTTGCCATATTCGTTGACATATGAAAACTTGGCTTCAACTGGCATCTCCCCATTTGTTACAGGTATGCCAACGCCATTCTGACTATATTGGTACAGAGCATGCGCAATCGTTGATTTTCCAGAACCATTTTTCCCAAAAACCACGGACCAATGTACAGGAAGGTACACAGGAAGCTTGCTGGCACCACCCCCCCCCTCTTCTTATTCTTCTTCTTTCTAAAAAGCTCTAAATCTATTCCCTCTTTCCCAAAAACTCTTCCGCTTACATGGACTTTTGAAAGGAAATCATCTGACATTAGCTTCTCCATCCTTATTCATTAGGTATCATCCGTTATCCCTGCAGACAATAGACTTTCTACTAAATAAAGATTTTACGGCCAGAACCCGATATAGACATTACTGAATGCGTAGTTTGAGCCTAGCTATACTAGATATAGCTAATTCTCTTATTTATAGAGGGGTTTGGGGAGAATATCAGGAGAATATCGGCAGATAATATCGACAGATGGAAAGAGCTTGCGGATAAGGAATTCGCCGGCGAGACAGTCGACAAAAACAAATCAGCAAAAAAGAAACATAAAGACAGAACTGAACAAAACAAGACAGGATTGGACAGACTATGAGCAACACAGCGACCGGCCACACCTTGCATCCCAAGGGGGCTGTGAAGGGCAAGCCGGGAGACCGGTCGGCCTTCGGCTTTGAGACCGGCACCCGGCTGGAAGGCAAACACGGCCGTACCGGGGTCATCCACACCCCGCATGGGGACATCCACACCCCGGCCTTCGTGCCCGTCGCCACTCAGGCGGCTATGAAAGGGGTCCTGCCCGAATCCATGACCGACCTAGGCGCCCAATGCACCCTGGCCAACGCCTTCCACCTGTTCGAGCGGCCGGGCGAAGACGTGCTGGACGCAGCCGGTGGTCTGGGCGAGTTCATGAACTGGGACAAGCCCACTTTCACCGATTCCGGCGGCTTCCAAGTCATGTCTCTGGGGGCCGGCTTCAAGAAGACCCTGGCCATGGACCTGGAGACGGCCAAGTCGGACAAGGCCGTCGCTTCCGGCAAGGAGCGCCTCGCCTTCGTGGACGAGGACGGCGTGACTTTCAATTCCCCCCTCAACGGCGAAAAGAAACGGTTTTCGGCGGAAATCTCCATGGGGATCCAACACAAGCTGGGGGCTGACATCATGTTCGCCTTTGACGAACTGACCACGCTCATGAACACCAAGCGTTACCAAGAGCAGTCCGTGGAGCGCACCTTCCGTTGGGCCAAGCGGTGCCTGGCCGAGCATCAAAGGCTGACGGCCGAGCGCCTGGGCAAGCCTTATCAGGCCTTGTTCGGCGTGGTTCAGGGGGCGAATTACGAGGATCTGCGGCACAAGGCGGCGGCCGGCATCGGCTCTCTTGATTTTGACGGTTTTGGGATCGGCGGGGCCATGGAAAAGCGAATCATTGGAGAGATCTGCTCTTGGGCCTGCGATGAGCTGCCGGAGAACAAGCCCAGGCACATTCTGGGGATCGCGGCCGTGGATGACATCTTCGCCTGCGTGGAGAACGGGGGCGACACTTTCGACTGCGTCTCCCCCGCCCGCACAGCTCGCAACGGAGCCGTCTTCACCCATGACGGCCGTTGGAACGTCAAGCGGTCGGCCATGAAAACCGACTTCCGGCCGATTGAGGAAGGTTGCGACTGCTACACCTGCCAGCATTATTCCCGGGCTTACATCTGCCACTTGCTGCGGTCGGGCGAGATGGTCGGGGCCACTTTGGCCACCATTCACAACGAGCGTTTCTTCGTCCGGCTTTTGGATGAGATCCGCGAATCCATGGATGGCGGTTATTTCCATGACTTCCGCGACCAGACCCTGGCTCGCTTCTACGCTAACGGTTCCAGAGGCTGAGGCTAGCGAAGCCGAGCCGGATTCAGCCGCAAAACTACGCGCGACACGGCCAGCCCGCCAAGAATTGCGTCTGGGGGCCGGCCGTGCTATCGTGTACCAATGTACGCGCGCGTGGCGGAATGGTAGACGCGCTAGCTTCAGGTGCTAGTGAGCGCAAGCTCGTGGGGGTTCAACTCCCCCCGCGCGCACGTTACTTCTTTTCGGATTTCCTTCTCTCGGGATTCAGCTAGGTTCGTTCTTCTCCCTGTATATTCCGTTGCTTTTTATTTAAGTCTTACAATTACCTAATTTTCGACTGTGCCCTATCTCGATATTAATAGTTTTGGGGAAGCACACTATTTCTCATTTCTATACATTTCAGACCATGTTTATAGATAAATTTACTTCACACTCACCGTTTAAAATTTTGAGTGGCCTCCTGTTACCATATACCTTATAAAGTGTAAAGTGGGAGCGATGCATATATGATGACTACTCAAGAGGCTGCAGAAATGCTTGGCGTTTCTCGGCAAACCCTGTACTTATGGAGACGGCAGGGGCTCATTAGCATTCCTCGCGATGACAGAGGCCATCTTATTTGGGATATCGAAAGGACAAAAAGGGTAAGGGATAATATTGATAACCATAGACTCGCCATCAAAGAAACCAAACGGGAAAGTTCTTATTTTCAGATCAACAACCGCCGCTATCTTGGCTCAAAAGAAAAGTTACTACCCTTTATTAATCAAATTGTTTCAGAATATACAAATGGTGTAAGCTCTGTTGCCGATATTTTTGCGGGCACGGGTGTCGTCGCAAATATGTTCGCTTCTCAAGGCAAACATGTCATAATTAACGACATCCTCCACTCGAACTACCTAGTATATAAAACGTTTTTTGGTCACGAGCAAGTTAATAGAAAACACATTAATTCCGCATTGTCCAAGATGAATTCTCTTCATGATTATGGAGACGGATATCTAGAAAAAGCATATGGCAATAGATATTTCAGCCAAGAGAACGCAAACAAAATCAGCAGTGCCCGGCAATGGGTCGAAGACAACAAAAATTCATTTAACGATAGAGAACTCGCAATTCTTATTACCTCAATAATTTACGGAAGCGATAAAGTTGCCAATACCGTCGGGCACTACGATGCATACCGAAAAAAAATGGACTCTTTTGCACCTGTCCTCTTCAAACCACCTCTTATAAACAAAAACTATAATAGCGAAATCTTTGAGGAAGATGCCAACGACCTAGTTAAACATATTTACGCGGATTTAATTTATATTGATACACCCTATAATTCACGTCAGTATGTCGATACTTACCATGTTTTAGAGAATATTGCAGATTGGAATAAGCCTGAAATCATTGGAGTTGCTCGAAAAAGTACAGATCGCCAAGATCGCAAAAGCAAATATAACCTAGTAAGTGCTCCAGCAGCATTTAATAACCTCATAACACACATTAACGCAAAGTACGTGCTTGTATCCTTCAATAATATGGCAAAGAAAGGCGTGGGTAGGTCGAACTCAAAGATCTCTCATGAAGAAATCATGGAATCCCTTAAACAGCGCGGTCAAGCATTTGTATTTGAGAAGGAATTCAAGCCATTCTCGTCAGGAAAATCGCAAATCCGTAACCATAAAGAACTACTGTATTTATTAAAAGTTGACAAAAATGATTAACTCTTTTCTTAATTATACCGGAAGCAAATACCGGATTCTGGACCAGATACTCCCCGCATTCCCCGATAAATGCAGGACTTTCATCGACTTATTCGGCGGAAGCGGAGTTGTAACAATAAATTACCCCCATGCGCAAAACTACGTTTTTAACGATATAAACAAGCCCCTAATCGATTTATTCGAATATATCCAGACTAATTCACCAAATAATGTCGAGCTAGAAATTGACTCAATCATCCGAGAATTCGAGCTGACAAATACATTCAAAATGGGCTATACCTTTTATGGTGCTTCATCTAAAGAAGGGCTAGCAAACATTAATAGGATCGGATATTCAAGGCTACGTAACTATTACAACTCACTAATCGACACGAGCCAAAAACCCCTCTACTTGTATGCGCTAATACTATTCGCTTTCAATAATCAAATTCGATTTAATAGTCATGGGGATTTCAACGTTCCTGTTGGAAAACGAGATTTTAATAAAAATATGCGAACTAAGCTCCAGAACTTTAGCAAAGCGTGGCAAAAGATCTCTCCTCAACTTAAATCAGAAGATTTTCGCAATATTAAACCTTCTTCCGGAGATTTGATTTACGCTGACCCTCCGTACCTAATCACAACAGCCGCCTACAACGAAAATGGGGGATGGACAGACAAGGATGATCTTGAGCTCATGCAGTATCTTGATAAGGCTAACCAGAGTGGAGTAGCATTTATACTTAGTAATGTCTTCGAGCATAAGGGAAAACGAAATCAGCGATTAATAGATTGGGCGAGTCAGTATAGAGTAACTGATCTCTCCAACTCATTCAATAATTCCAACTACCATACTAACCGCGGAAAAAGTAGAGAGGTTATGGTGACGAACCAATGAAACTTAAAAAACAGGCAAAGGTATTCTCCCTTATTGATACTAATGGCCGGCGCAACGACATACTCAATGCATATAAAAGCTATGCTAAAATCTTGGATGATTTTCGAATTAGCCCATCCAATCCGTGGCAGTCGTTTCCGAAGAGCTTAGTTCAATTTAACTTTTATAAACGAGCAGTTGAGGATTCACCTGATACATTTAAGAACCATGAAAGACTAGATGACTTTGAAAAATTTATTGAAACTAACTCCACCGCAAAACAGCAGTTTTTTACTCTAAACGCAAAATTTAAAGATACTAGTGAGAGCCAATATAACAATCTCGACCAAAATATTGAACAACGAGCTCGTCATTATACAAGCTCTTTAGTAAGTCTAGGTTTCGCTACCCCAAAGCGCATGTTGACACAATCGGGTCGTGCGCTACTCGATCCATCATTAATCGAGAAAGATCTCCTTGAACAAACCCTAGGTCTCCCTGCCGATAATGCACTTATGCTTAGACAGCTTCTAAAAATTCGAATTTATAGTCCAGACTCCACTCATTATTACTCCCCTGGCAAACTTGCTCTTTACCTAGTCCTCAATGACGATCACTTTGATAAAGCTCTATACGAAGACAGAAATTTCTTTAGTATTATTCAGCTTACCAATCCAAATTTAGGTTATACCTCTGATGAACTAGTAAAATGCTTAGAACAAAACGGATATTCAGGCCTTCTGAATATACTTCTTCGCGCTAACATTCAACGCTTGTCCGATGAAATCGATCAAAGTGACGGTCAATTTTCTAAAAGCTTGTTTTATCAGTTATTTACTAATCGCAAATCAAAAAAGATGATAGACGTTTACTATCGATTTTATAAAAATCTTTTCGCGTTCAATCATGATCGAAGTCAAGCTACTCTTGATTGCCTTATTGAAACTTATAATTCAAATAAGCCAGAACTGAATAAGGCGTTCGGGTACGGTAAAGCACTTTTTAATGTTAAGTCCCAGTCCACAAAGCTTGAAGATTTTGTCATTAGCAATGATAATAACCCCTTATTATCTTTTGAAATTGACAGCTTTAATTTAACTTTTTACAATTGCTTCGTCGAATCAAAGCTCTATGATATCGCGAGAGAATATGCAAGCCCCACACGTTACGTTCTGAAATCTACAGGGCTTTTCCAGATTACGGCAGGCATTGTTTCCCTCAAAAATAAAGCGCTTTTAAACAACCAGACAATTTTGGAAAATCTTAAAACTGATATATTTGGCACAGCTTCCTACGATGACTATGAAGTTAAGGATGATTGTGCCTTCGGGCAACTAAATTCTTTGATGGAAATCCTAAACATCCAAGATAGAGATATTGAAGAGCAAATTCAGCAAGTAGCAGAATCGTATAACCTAATTAATACCGGGAAAACGCTTGAACAATATCTCGAAGAGCAGCGTTCCACAGAGTTTGAAAAGTTTATCCAGAACGAGTTCCCCCGTAATAAAGTGTTCGAAATTCTCGAATTATTCTGCGATCGAAAAAACGATAAAAAAATCCAAAAAGAGGTTACATCTGGAGCAGATATACCTACAATCTTTGAGTTTATTTCAGGTATTGCATGGTTCTATCTTTCAAAAGAAGAACACTATGATTTATTAAACTCTTTTAACTTAACATTTGACTCTAGCTACCTTCCTCTCACTCATGCAGGCGGAGGTAAAGGAGATATAGTTATTGACTATCGTCACCTAGTTCTACAGCTTGAAGTCACACTGATGAATCCCCAAGCCCAAAAACGCGGAGAGTGGGAACCAGTCTTACGACACTCCGTTAATTTAGCGATTGAATCGCCTAAGCCGTGCATAACATTATTCCTCGCAAATAACCTTGATCAAAATACAATTAATATATGGCGAGCCGTCGCTACCGTTCCACTTGAATCATCTAATAGACCCGGTGAGTTCACGCGATCAATTAAAATAATGCCATTACAAATAAGCGACTTCATCGATTTTAGCTCAAATAGCCAGTTTAGTTCTCAAAAGTTTTTTAAGGCAATTGATAGCTCCTACGCACCACTAACTGAAGAATCCTTCGATATAACATGGAGAAAGAAGATACTAGATACAGCATGCGAATGATTCCAAAAAGTCGAGCGAAATTATCACTGCCCTTTAACATCTGACGCAATTGTAACCTTTTCAAAACTCAGCCCAAGTTGTCCGCAAAATAGTTCTTGAGCCCTCCGGCCCCCCACAAGGGAATGTTGTGCACCCAGTCATCCTTGCGGAAGCCGGCCAGGCTCATGCGAACCGTGGTCGCCAGCTGGAAATGGTCGAAAACGTAACGAAGACTCTTCGCATGCACGTTGGTCTCCGCTTTCACCTCAATCGGCAGAACCTGGGAACCGCTTTCAATCACAAAATCAATCTCGGCATTTCCCTTGGGATTGGCCCAATAATAGGGCACATACCCATCTGCCAGAAGCTGCTGGCAGACATACTGCTCGGTCAGCGCACCTTTGAACTCGGTGAATATCCGCGACCCATCAACCAAAACCGACTCAGACAATTCCGCCTGCGCGGAGAGCAGACCAACATCAGAAGCGAAAATCTTGAAAGCGGATCCCGATTCATAAGCGGAAAGCGGCAAGCGAAAGGTCGACAGACAAGGCACTTTTGTGATGATGCCATAATCAATCAGCCATTGGATGCATTCCTCGAGATCTCGAGCGCGAGCGCCATGGCGAACAACACCATAAACGAAACGGCGGTTCTCCTTCGCCAACTGGGCCGGTAGGCTCTTCCAAACCAACCGGGTCCGTTCCAGCAGCCGCATTTCAATATGCTTGGAGAAGTCCAGATCATAAGTGGAAAGAATGTCGTTCTGAACCGCCCGGACCGCTGCAAAATCCTTGCTGTCAAAATAGGTGGAGACCGCTTCTGGCATGCCACCTACGAAGTAGTAGGTTTTGAGAAGCTCAGTCAGCCGTGGAATAAATGCCTGGTTGATTGACGCATAATTCCCTTCTTCGATTCGTTGAGCAAGGGCTTCCTGACCGGAATTCTGAAGAAACTCCTGGAATGTCAGAGGATACAGGGTCATCATAGTGACCTTCCCCACGGGGAAAGGCGAGCCTTCGTGCAGAGAAATCCCCATGTAAGACCCCGTAGCCACCAGGAAATACTCGGGTGTATCCTCGCAAAAGTATTTCAGAGAAGTAAGAGCTTGCGGGCACTCTTGAATCTCATCGAAGACCAACAGCGTATCGGAAGGATCCACCGGTATGCCCGTGTAAAGGGAAAGGTTCTCAATAATGGCATGAGGGTCAAGAGATCCCGTGAAAAAACTGGCCGCTTGGGAGTCCTTCATGAAATCAATGCGAAGAATGTGGGCGAAAGACTGTTGGCCGAACCTATTCACCACCCAGGTCTTGCCGGTCTGACGGGCGCCACGCAGAAGGAGAGGCTTGCGGGAAGGCGCGCTCTTCCACTCCTCGAGACGACTCAGGATAGACCGTGTAAGTTCCATATCAGCATTACCCCCTATAAAATGTGCGAGCTAACCACATTTTACCTCCCGTATTATGTGCGAGTCAAACACATAATATGGGGGTAAGGGGAATTTATCGCCCTAAATCACTTGAGATTATCCTAAATTGCTCTGAACTCTCTAGAAAGCCCAAGAATGCTCTAGTGGCTGCTGAGCATCAAGCCATCTATTCAAGTCACCTATTCAATGATTCACCAAGCTAGTTGCCAGAACTGCCCGTCAGAGCTACTTGCCTTGTAGGAAGTTGGCGAAAGTCGCGCCGCGAATCAGGGAGAAAATGCCGAGGACAATCGCCGTGATGGCGGCGAAAAGCATCAGAACCTGAGTGCTCCACAAAGGCGAAACCAGCACGCAGATGCCGGCGATCACGGAAATCACGCCGTAGAGAACCGACCAGAAAGGATTGAGCAACGTTGCCGCCGTGGCGAAAGCGATGATGCCTTCGATGATCCAGGAAATGCCGACGAAGATGGTCAGGTAAAGAGCCAGCCAAGCCCCGGAAACCATGGGCGCGCGCAGGACGAAGATGCCGGCGATCAGCAGAAGCACGCTCAGCACGATTTGCAGAACACGCCAGCCGTCGGAAATGCCTTGGAGGCGGAAAAGCTCAATCGCGCGGACGATGGCGTCCACGATGAAATAAATCCCCAGGACGACGGCCGCGACGGCCAAGGTCTTGCCGGGCCAAATCAAAAGGCAGACCCCGGCCACGATGCCGAGAACGCCAATGATGATGGAACTGCGGCGAACGGACTTCGCCAGCTCGTCGCCAACGATTTCAAAGAAATCCGGGATGTGATCGAATTGCTGAGCCATGACGGCCTCCTTGCTGAACACTTATGCCGGTTAGGACATTCATGTAGCCAACCACCCGGGGACGGGCGATATTCCCCTGCCGGAGAACACGGCGGTTCGGAGGTCCGGGAGCGCGGAGAGACGGAGGGACAGCAGTTCTGGAGTTCGGGGGTTGGAGGCTCCGAGGGACAGCAGTTCTGGAGGGGGGCGGAGGTGGGCGAGTTCTACCGGGAAGAGGAGTTCTCCGGGCGAGTTCTACCGGGTGAGTGGAAACTTCCGGCGGGTCGCTCCCACCCGGCGTGTACTAAGTCAAAGTTGGAAAAAAAGAGTGGCTTAAAAGGCGGGGTCTTCCGTTATACATTGAGTTAGTCCACAAAAGACTGCGGACGTCCGCCGGCACGGAGGGAAATCCTGGGAAAAGACCGGGAAAACAGGAGAGACTAGGGGAAACCGAGGAGAAAATTGGGGGGAAGCCGAGCGTATTTAGCATGTTATGTAAGCTAAACACGCACTCGTAACACAGTCTTCTTTAGCACGCCAAGTACACCTTTAGTACACCTTGGTGGAATCCACTTGGTGGGTGAACCAGGTGGTCAGCCAGACGAAGGGCCGGCGCAGAATGACGCCAATCAGGAGGGCGACGAGGGCGAAAATACCCAGGTAACCCATCTGAGCCCAGAAGTCGCCGCCGTAGGAGCCGGCGATGGAATCGCGCATGGCGGCCATGGCGTACGTGAAGGGGAAAAGGGGGTAAATGCGTTGGAAGGCCTGAGGCAGCATCTGCACGGGGAAGGTGCCGCCGGTGCCGGCCACCTGCATGACTAGGAGGATCACGGCGATGGCCTTGCCCACGGCCCCGAAGGACACTGTCAGGGCGTACATCAGGTTGGAGAAGACGAAGGCGCACATCCAGCCCACGAAGAAAAAGCGCCAAGGATGGTCGCATTGAATGCGCAAATACCACAGGTCCCCCATACAGACCAGGGTCGCCTGGGCCCAAGCCAGCAGCAGGAAAACCAGGTAGCGGCCGAAGTACTCCTCGCGCAAGTGGAGGCCGAAATAACTCATGTTGCCGGGGGTCTCCGGGCGCAAAGGCTTGCCTTTGCCCACCAAGGCCGGCACCTCGCCCAGACCCAGGACCGCGGCCTTGCCCTTGTCGGAGATCTTCGCCTCCATCATGGCCACCAGGATGACGGACCCGACCCAAATGGCCAGAACGGTATAGAAGGGGGCCATCTGGGAGCCGTAGTTGGCCACCGGGTAGACGGCTGTTCGCTTCATGCTGACCGGTTGGGCGAAGAGGTTGGCCAGGAGCGTGGCGTCGATGTTCTTCCCGGCTCCGAGGGCGGACAGGAGCCCGCCCGACCTGGCCGAGCGGACGGTGGTGGCTAGGGAGTCTAGTTTGCCGGCGATGTTCGAAAGGGATTTGGCGCTGGCATCCAAGGATTTGCGGGCGTCGGCCATGCTTGAGTCCGTGTCGGAATTGATCTTGGACAGGCCATTGAGGGAGGAGGTCAGGTCCACGCTGACGGTGGACACGCTGGTCGCCAGCTGCGACAAGGATGCGGCCAGGGAGTCCAGCTGCGGCTTGAGCTTATTGGTGTAATCGTCCTGGGCGGATTTGATGGCCTGGGCAACCGAAGCCACCTGCTTCTTCAGGTTGGCCTTCTGGGTTGCGGCCGTGGACTTCACGGTCGAAGCGGCGTTCACGGTATCGGTCAAGGTGGTAGAGAGGTGGCGATGGTCCTGGGCCACGGTCCGCAGTTGGGAGATCTGGGCGTCCAGCCTTCCCAAGAGGTGGGACTTAGCCTGGTCGTCGAAGGTCGTGCTGGTGGCGGTCTGATTCACCGAATCCCTCAGCTTCTGCAGGGAATTCGCCGCCTGATCGTATCGGCCGGCCTGGGTGGACACATCCTGGGACAGCTTCTGGGCCTCAGCCCCCCAGGCGTCGCTTTGACTGGTGATGCCGGAGGCCAAGGAGTCGATCTGCGAATCCAAGGCCTTCACGCTGGCGGCGCTGGCCTGCAAGGCTTTCTGCATGGCGGCCGAAGACGAGGCCAGGGCGTCGTTGACGGACCGGACCGACTTATTCATCCCCTGGATGGAGGAGCTGAGTTTGCCCGCGTCCTGGCCGGTCTCCTGCATGATCGAGTTGGCTGAATCCATGAGGTCCACGGCCGAGCCCAGCAGGCTGGAATAGGCCCGCAGCTGGTTGGCCCCGTTGGAAAGGTTGCCTGACATGATGGTGAGGTTGGTCACCAGGTTGGACAGGTAGAGGTTGGCGTTGCTGTCGCTGGAATACTTGGAGACGGAATTGGCCAGTTCCAGGGCGATGTTGGCTATGGTCTTGGAGAAGGTGGCGTCGATCTGAGAGACGATGGTGTCCGCCCCCTGATCGGTGATATGCGGGGCGATGGCGTTGGATTTTTCGTTGATGTAGTAGACGATCCGGGCCCGTTTGGCATGGGTGGAGAAGAGGGTCATCATATCCCTGCTGAAGTTTTCGGGGATGATGATGGCGGCGTAATACTTGCCGGAATAGACCCCATCCAGTCCGGTTTTCCGGTCGACGAACTGCCAGTTAAGCTGGGTGTTGGCCCTCAGGGTGGATTCGATGGTGTTCCCGGCGTTGATCCCGACCGGGACCAGGTCCGATTTGTACCCCTTGTCCTTGTCCACCACGGCCACCTTCAGGTTCTTGGTGTTGCCATAGGGGTCCCAGGAGCCGGCGATGTTGAACCAGGCGTACATGGCCGGCACGATGACCAGGCCCATGAGGACGACGATGCCGATGACGTTTTTGGTGGCGTTGCTCAGGTCACGCACGAAGATGTTCCAGATGTGCCTCATGCCCGGCCTCCTTGCTCGTCGGCCGCGCCACCCTCCGCGGATTCCGAGGACTTTGCGCCGTCGCCGGCCTCGCCACGTTCTGAGGACTCCGCGGACCGTGCGGAACCAGCGCCATCCGCGCCTTCCGAGGCCTTACCAGACCCGGCAGGGGGCAAATCCTTGATGGCCGAAGGGGAAATGGCGTGGGGGTGGGCGGCCACGGCCAAGCTTTCGGTGGCGTCGGCCAAGGACCAGCGCTTGCGCAAGCGGGAGAGGACGTCGTCGCGCATGCGCTCGTCGGTCATCTCGGTCAGGCCAAACTCGCGGATGTTGGAATCATGCACGTATTCGAGGATGATGAGGAAGAGGTCGATCAGGACGATGGAAACGATCCAGGCCACCAGGAAGCCCAGCTTGGCCGGGACGATGAAGGCCAGGGCCAGGAAGACGATGGGGATGACCACGATGGCCACGATGCCGGCGACGATCAGTCGCGGGTAGACCTCCAGGAAGGCCTGGGTGCGCTCGCGGACCCGCTCCCGGTACTCTTCGTTGCCCACCAGGTTCTGCAGGACGTTGGAGATGCGGAAGTGGGGGTTGGTCAGGTTGTTCTTTTCGGCGATGAAAAGATCGGTCTCCCCCAGACGGCGGTCGAAGAGGGCGTTGAGGTTGAGGAGGTAAGGGCGGATGTAGATGCCCAGGATGAAGGCCCCGGCGATGAAAGGCAGGAGCATGGCCATGTTCTTCCAGTAAGCCCCGTCGTACATGCCGCCGATGGTCTCGCGCAAGGCGTTGATCCCGTAGGTGAAAGGCAGCCAGGGCTCCAGGTCGCGGAAGAACTTGGGCATGAGCTCGATGGGGTAGGTGCCTGAGGACCCGGGGATCTGCACGATGACCAGGAGGACGGCGATGGCCTTGCCGATGTGTTTGAAGGAGGTCGCCAGGGCGTAGATGATGCTCACGTAGGCGAAGGAGAGGAAGATGCAGGCCAGGAGGAAAAGAGCCGGTCGCAGGCATTGGATGCCGAGCAGGAGGTCCCCGATCCCGGTGACGAGGCCTTGCATGAGCCCCACCATGAGGAAAATGAGGAAGCGGCCCAGATAGGCGTCCCGGGCCCTGAAACGTTTGAGCCCTTCCCGGTCGACCTCGATCTTGATGATGGCGATGAGGATGAAACCCCCCACCCACAAGGCCAAGTTGGTATAGAAGGGGGAGACGGCCGAGCCGTAATTGGCGATGGGATAGACAATCCGGGTGCGCAGGGCGACCGGGGCCGCGATGAATTGGCTGATCTCCTGGGGGTCCAGAGAGATCTTCTTGAACCTTTGCCAGGATTTGGCGCTGTCCAAGGCCACCAGGTCGGTATGGATGGAAGTCAGCTGCTTGCTGATGGACCCCAGGGACCCGGCCGTCGTGGCCAGGGTGGAAGAGGTCTGTTTGAGGATGCCCTTCATTTGCCCGATCAAGGCCTTGGCTTGGGCCAGGCTGGTCTGCAAAGAGGCCAGGGAACCGTCCAGGGAGCCGGTCAAAGCGTTGGCTGAGCTCAAAGAGGAGACCAAGGCGGTCGACATGTTCCCGGTCAGTTGGGTGTTGGCCGTGTTGAGGGCGTTGGCGCTGGTCGTCGCAGCGTTGGACAGGTTGGAGGCGAAATTCCTGACCCCGCTCTGGGCCGCGGTCAGGCGGCTGGTGGAGGTGGTCGAGAAACTCTGCAAGGCCGTCTTCTGCGCGGTGATCTGCCCTTGCAGCTGGGTCACTTGCTGATTGAGGCGTTTGTAAAGGTCGGAGTCCTTGCTCAGGTTGGACCCTTGCAGGGCTTGGTTCAGCTGGGTGACGATGGCGTCGTTGCGGGAGACGATGCCGCTGAGTTGGGCCTGGGCGTCCGTGGCGTTGATGGACAGGTCACTGAGGGCCTTGTTGATGGCCGCGGCCGAGAAGGACGTCTGCACGGCCAGGGAGGAGAGCTTGGAGGCCCCGGAAGTCAGCAAAGAGCTGGTCGTATTGTTGAAGGTCACCATGCTGGACTGGGCGTTGGCTATGAGCTTCCGGGTGGCCTGCACGCTCCGGCGCAAGGAGGCGACCGAAGTCTGCAAGTCGGTCAAAGTCTTCGAAGCCTGGTCCAACGAGGTCAGGGAGGTGTTCAGTTTGGTGGACAGGGCGGTGAGGGCCTTCTGGGTGGAATCGACGTTGGTCTTGGCCTCGTCAGTGGCGGAGATCACGTCATCGCGAGCGCCGGACACGTCTCCTTCCAACTTGTTCTTGGCTTTCCTCAGCTGGACGACCACGGCCTTGCTGACTTGGGTGGTGAACTGGGAGTTGATGCTCCCTTCCAAAGTGTTCGCCCCTATGTCGGTGACCTTAGGGGCGATGGAATTGAGCTTCTCGTTCACGTAATACTTGAGTTCGGGCCGCTTGGTCGTCCCTTCCAAGGCCCCGATCAAGCGGGAGCTGAAGGTGGAGGGGATGATGATGGCGGCGTAGTAGGCGCCGGATTTCACCCCTTCCTGGGCCTGACGGGAGTCGACGAAAGTCCAGCCTAAGGAATGGTTCGATTTCAGCTGGGTCACCACTTGCCGGCCTACGTCGATGTCCCCGGTCAGGGAGGAGGATGAGCCCTTGTCTTCATTGGCCACGGCCACTTTGATGTTGCCCGACTTGGAGTAAGGGTCCCAGTTGGCGGCGATGTTGGCCCAGGAATAGAGGCCGGGGAGGAAGGCGATGGCTATGGTGACGATGAGGGCGATGGGATTGCGGATGATGCGAAGGAAATCGCGTGCAAAGATTCGCCAAATCACAATCGCCTCCCCTGTCGATCCAATTAATCCAATCCGTCGCCGGCCGGCAGCCGGTCCATCGTTTGCCTGCCGGACTCGCCGGCCTGTCTTTCGTCCCCATCCCGCCAAAATCCTGTCAATGAACTTCCATCCTACGCAGGATGAACGATAAGAAGCCGTCAAAAGCCGGAAACCGGACGAACATCCACAAAAGATTCGCCCCGGAATCCCTTCCGGCAGCGTAACCGATAGAATGGCCACATGACAGCTTTACATGATGAAGGCGCGATCGACGACGAAGCGGTACGCATCCTCGACGAAAAAGATTACGATCAATCCATGCGGACCCTGGTCCTACCCACTTTGGACCGGGTCAAGACCGAAGGCTGGATGGAACCCGCCCAGCATAAAGGCCTGGCCGATCTGCCAGCCCCTCCCCAGTCCCATGAGGGCCGACTTTTTTACACCTCCTACCTGCATGACAAGGAGGACCAGGGCCAGGCGCCTGACCAGGTAGAACCGGCGGAACCGACGGCTGAGGGGAAGGAAAGCCAGGCAGACCCCTGCCACCGCAAGCAGCTGGTCATCCTCCACGGTTTCACCGACACCATCCCCCGCTACCACGAACTGATCTACTACTTCTACCAGGCCGGCTTCGACGTCTGGATGATGGAGCACCGCGGCCACGGCCTCTCCCCGCACGACTCCCCCGACACCAACGTGGTCTACATCGACGATTGGCGGCGTTACGTGCTGGATCAGGCCAAATTCGTCACCGAGATCGTCCGCCCCCACGGGGACGGGGACCTGGTGCTGTACGCCCATTCCATGGGAGGCGGCATCGGCCTGAGCCTGCTGGAGCAGTACCCGGACCTGTTCGACCGGGCGGTTTTCTCCTCCCCCATGGTGGAACCGCAGATGGGCGGGATCTCGGTCAAACAAGCCACGGCCATGGCCAACATCTTCTGCTTCTTCGGCCAAGGCAAAAAGCGGGTCTTCGCCCAAGGCGAATTCAGTCAGACCATGGACCGCCACGAGCCGGACGGCTACTCCTACCCCCGGGTCGTCTGGAAATTCCAGACCCGCCTGCAGAACGTGGGCTACCAGCTGAGCGCGGCCGCCTACCAGTGGGTGAGGGAAAGCGTGCGGATGTCCCGCTCCTTGCTCGAACAAAACAACATCGCCCGGATCAAGACCCCCTTCATCCTCTTCCAAGCCGAAAAAGACACCTACGTGAGCCTGCCCAAGCAGGATGAATTCCTGGCCAAACTGGACCAGGCTAACGCCTCCAATCCGGCGGGCGGCCCGGGCCGCAAGATCTTCATGACCGGGGCCCAGCACGACTACTCCCAGGCCACCAATGACATCCTGGAACCGGTGGTCCGCCAGTCGATCGCCTTCTTGGGCGGGACGGACAAACGGGAAAGAATGGAGAAGCCGGAAGAGGCGGACAAACGGGAAGGGAACCGGTGATGCCCGGGGAGGGGGACGACCCTTCTTCCGCCTTCCAGGCCCAAATCCTCTCCAGCGAACGTCTTTTCACCGGAAAGGTCTTCTCCGTCAACCGCTGCCAAGTGAAGCTGAGCGGGATTGGCGAGACCAAGGCCCATCCGGACGTGATCACCCGGGACTTGGTGGAACACGCCCCATGCGTGGTCATGCTGGTCCACGACGTTCCCGGGGACCTTTACTTCCTCCAGTACGAATACCGGATCGGGGCCGGTGGCTTCGTCCCCGGGCTGCCGGCCGGCTTCATCGACCCCTCCGAAGGGGCGGAAGCGGCCATGTTGCGCGAGATCCGGGAGGAGACCGGGGTCGTCCCCGAGCCGGATGGATACTGGGTCGACCCCGCCGGGGACTTCTACTCCTCGGAAGGCATGAGCGACGAACTGGCCCATATCGCCGTCATCCACCTGACCCGGTGGAAGCAGGGCGAGCAGGATCTGGACCAGTCCGAATACATCCAAGGGGGATGGGTCAGCTGGGAATGGCTGCTGACCGCCGGGGTGACGGCAAGCAACTCCGTCATCGCCATCCAGCATGAGCGGATCCGGCGGATTTTGGCCAAGGAAGCGGACGGAAAGCCGACGGCGCATAAGCCTTCCAAAGGCCTAAGGGTCGGCCTATGATGGAGGCATGACTATGCATCTTACTGTTCTGGACCATCCTCTGGTCAATCATAAGCTCACCGTTTTGCGTGACAAGAACACCCCTTCCAACATCTTCCGTGAACTGGTCAGCGAGCTGGTCACCTTGGAAGCCTATGAAGCGACCCACGACCTGGCCATCGAAGACCGGCCCATCGAAACCCCCGTGGCCCCTACCGTCGGCAAGTACCTGGCCGGCCCCAAGCCCATGGTCATCCCCATCCTCCGCGCCGGATTGGGCATGCTGGACGGCATGACCCGCCTCCTGCCCACCGCCGAAGTCGGTTTCCTGGGCATGAAACGGGATGAAAGCACTTTGGACATCATCACTTACGCCAACCGCCTGCCTGATGATCTGACCGACCGTCAGTGCTTCCTCCTGGACCCCATGCTGGCCACCGGCGGCACCCTGGTCGCCGCCATTCAATACCTGAAAGAACGCGGGGCCAAGGACGTGACCGCCATCGACATCATCGCCGCCCCCGAAGGCCTGGAACGGCTGAAGAAGGAGGTCGACCCCTCCATCGACTTCAAGGTAGTCGTCTGCGCCGTGGATGAGAAGCTGAACGACAAGGCTTACATCGTCCCCGGGCTGGGCGATGCCGGCGACCGTTTGTACGGCCTGGTCGACTAGTCCTTTCGACTCGTCCAGCCACGTCTTGATGACGATGGCATGAAAAACATTCGAAACGGTAAGGGGGAAGAGGAGCAGCCCGCCTGGTTCGCCCCTCTTCTTTTTCTTTTCCCTTTCCGATAATTGTCTTCCCCCGTCTTTTCCCTTCTCTTTTTTTTCCCCCCCCCTCCCCCTCCTTCCGATTCTTTCCCTAAGGCCGGTGCATGATGCTTAGTATTTTCGACATGTTCAGCGTAGGCGTTGGACCTTCCTCCTCCCATACCGTCGGCCCTATGCGGGCTGGGAAATCCTTCGCGGACGCCTTGGAGGAGAAGGGATTGATGGATTCCGTCGCCCGCGTCCATGCGACCCTTTACGGGTCTTTGTCCAGCACCGGCAAGGGGCACGGGACCGACAGGGCCGTCACCGCTGGTTTGGAAGGATGGGATCCGGAGACAGTGGACCCTTCCCACGTTCTGACTGTTTTGGATGAATGCTCCCGGAAGGGGAGCTTGCTTTTGGATTTCCGGCATCCGGTCGCTTTCCAACGTTCCGATGTGGAATTCGATTTGTGGAAGACCCTCACTTATCATCCCAATGGGATGAGTCTTTCCGCTTTTAACGACGCCGATCAGCGTATTTATCACGATACCGTCTATTCCGTGGGCGGCGGTTTCATCGTTCATAAGTCAGACCTGACCGATAAATCGAATCTGGCTGACAAGTCGGACCCAATGGAGGCCGACCAGGAGACGGATGAGCCCGATAAAATCAACGAGCGACCCATCCCCTACCCCTTCGGCACAGCTTCCGAACTAGTCAGCTTGTGCCACAAAGAAAAGAAGACCATCGCCCAGTTGGTTTACGCCAATGAAACCGCCATGCGGTCGGCGGAAGACGTGGACGCTTATCTGCGCAAGATCTGGTTCCATATGCAGGATTGCGTGCGCAACGGTTGCCTGAGCCAGGCCACCATGCTGCCGGGAGGGCTTCACGTCCCCCGCCGCGCCCCCAAGCTTTACCGGCATCTGGCCCGCAATGAGCGGACTCGGATTTTCGACGGGGACGCACCCGAACGGATCCAGCGTCCTTTGACCGACGCGATCAGAGGCGACAGCGTCATGGAGTGGGTGGACCTGTTCGCCCTGGCCGTTAATGAAGAGAATGCGGGAGGGGGCCGGATCGTCACCGCCCCGACCAACGGCGCCGCCGGCATCATCCCGGCAGTCCTGCATTACTACTGGTATTTCATCGACGGGGCCGATGAGAAGGGGGTAGCTGACTTCCTACTGACCGCATCGGCCATCGGCTATCTCTTCAAACGCAACGCCTCCATCTCCGGGGCCGAAGTCGGCTGCCAAGGGGAAGTGGGCAGCGCCTGTTCCATGGCCGCCGCCGGCCTGTGCGCGGTCTTGGGCGGGACCCCTCAGCAGGTGGAGAACGCTGCTGAGATCGGCATCGAGCATAACCTAGGCCTGACCTGCGACCCCATCGGCGGTCTGGTACAGATCCCCTGCATCGAACGCAACGCCATGGCCTCCAACACGGCCATCAACGCCGCCCGGATGGCCCGCCTGTCCGACGGCTCCCACATCGTCTCCTTGGATTCCGCCATCGAGACCATGAAGGAGACCGGTCACGACATGATGGAGAAATACCGGGAGACCTCGCGGGGAGGCCTGGCGGCCGTCGTGCAATGCTGACGCCGGATCGCTTCCGGCTCTGGCTCCGGTAAGGCCCGGCCTGACTCTAGTCCGGCTCCGGTCCGATGTTTCGGCTTCCGGTCAGACGATTTTCAGCTCAAACCGCCGGGCCAGGGAGTCGATATCGGGAACTCCGTACTTTGCCACGATCTGATGCCATCTTTCCAGGTTGCCCCCTCCGAAACGGGCGCAACGACGGGCGTAATCCTCCACGGACACGAAAGTGATGGGGTCCGACTTGCTGTTGAATTTGTCCGCGTACATGACGATCTCCTGCTCCCGCGTACGAGGCAGGTAATCATCGACCGGCAGGTCCAAGCCCTGGGATTCCACCGCCTGCCGGGTCAGACCCAGACCGGTGTGGTTCCGGGCGAATTGGGCGATGGATTCGTCGGCCCCGGAATCCAGCAGATACCGGTAGCCCAGGATCCCATGCTGGATGTAGTTATGGTGGAAGGTGACCGGCCTGCCCAAATCGCGGGCCTGGCGGTCATCGAGACCGGGGCCGGAAGCGTAGGACCCGGGGTCGTCCACGACCTGATAGGTGCCGATGTCATGCAGGAAACCGCCCAGAGTGGCCAGACGGATGTCAAGGGTGGCCTTGTCGGGGTCGCTGACGGGCAGGCCCAAGCAGATCTCCTGGGTCAGATAGGCCACGATGGCGCAGTGGGAGGCGATGAGGTCGAAAGCCCGCTCGCCGGGGGCCTGGTCCTCGTGCAAAGACAAGGCCCAGTCCAGGGTTTCGCCGGCCAGGTCCAGCCGGGGAAGAAGGTCGTTCAGAATCCTCTTGTTCCAGTCATCCCGCTTCGTCAGCTCGTCCATCCATCCTCCTGAAAGTTCGTCAGTCCTCATCATACGCCGGTGGATGTGGCAGGGCGGCACGGCTTTGAGATGAATCAGCCCGATCCATTCCCGCTTGCCGATAGACTGAGGGGGTGCGAATCATGGATCAGGTTCATCAGACGGTTTCCAGGATCCGGCGCAACGGCTACGAGGCCGTCATCGCTGGAGCCTTGGTGGCCGTATGCCTGATCATGGGACTGATCATCGGCCTGCGGACCACGCACGGCGACAACACCCCGCAGATGAGGCAGGCGCAGACCATGGGGCAGGAGGCGACGACCCCACTCAAGCCCAAGAGCTCCGTCCGAGAGCCTAGCCGGAAACAGAGCCAGCCATCCCAACCTACTCGGCCTTCCCAGCGGGCTCAATCCAAGACGGGCGGGAACAAGGGCCAGACCCTAGCTATCGACTGGCGCAAGCCCACCGGAGGGAAACAGCCGAATCTGGCCGCCTACCGGAACCTATCCGTCGAGGTCGACCTGGCCAAGCAAAGGGTCTACGTCCTGTCGGGCAAGAAGACGATCTACACGGCCGTGGTCTCCACCGGCATGAACGGGAGCACCCCGCGCGGCCATTTCGTGGCCGGTGACCATAGCGACACCCCTCGGGGGGCCAGCTTTTTCAACACCCGCGAGAAGATGGGGGCGAAGAACTGGATCCGAATCCAGGGCGACATCCTCTTCCACTCGGTCCCCACCGATGAAAAAGAATCATACATCACCAGCGAGGCGCGGAAATTAGGACGGCCTGCCTCTCACGGCTGCGTGCGTATGAGCGTGGCCGACAGCAAATGGTTCTTCGACCAGCTGCCTGACGGCACTCCGGTGAGGATTTACTGAATTATTCCCGTCGGCGCATTTTCCACTCTTCTAGCGATATCAGGCGGAAAGAAGGCGGATTCAGCCTGGCTGCGGATAGAATATGTGACATGTCCGCAAATACAACGAATACCCATTCCGAGATCGATCCCGCCGACCCTTGGCGCAATCCTTTGAGGGATCCCCGCGACCTGCGCATGCAGCAGATCGCCGGACCCTGCTCCGTCGTGCTCTTCGGCGTCACCGGCGACCTTTCCAAACGCAAACTTCTGCCGGCCATCTATGACTTGATGAACCGGGGCCTTCTGCCCGCCGGGTTCGGCTTGGTCGGCTTCGGCCGCAGGCCCTGGTCCCACGATGACTTCGCCGCCTTCGTGCGCGAGAACGTGGAGAAACGCTGCCGCACTCCTTTCCTGGAGTCCACCTGGAACCGGCTGAGCGACTGCCTGCGCTTCGTCCAAGGGACCTTCGACGACTCCGAGGCCTTCACCCGCCTGAGCGAAACCGTGGCCGAACTGGACCGGGTCAAAGGGACCGAAGGCAATCACGCCTTCTACATGTCCATCCCGCCCAGGGACTTCCCCATCGTGGCCCAGCAGCTGGCCAACTCCGGCCTGGCCTACTCCACGGAAGACGCCTGGAGGCGGGTCATCATCGAGAAGCCTTTCGGCCATGACCTGGAAAGCTCCCGGGAGCTGGACAGGGTGGTGGCCAACGTCTTCGACCCCGACTCCATCTTCCGCATCGACCATTACCTGGGCAAGGAGACCGTCCAGAACATCCTGGCCCTGCGCTTCTCCAACATGATGTTCGAGCCCATCTGGAACTCCAACTACGTCAGCCATGTGGAGATCACCATGGCCGAAGACCTGGGCATCGGAGGCCGCGCCGGCTATTATGACGGCATCGGCGCCGCCCGGGACATCATCCAGAACCACCTGCTCCAGCTCATGGCCCTGACCGCCATGGAGGAGCCGGCCTCTTTCACCGCCCATGACCTGGCCTTGGAGAAAATCAAGGTCCTCTCTTCGGTCCGGCTGCCTGAAGACCTGGCCAGGCACACGGCCCGGGGGCAGTATTCGGCCGGCTGGCAGGGGTCGGAGAAAGTCGTGGGCTATCTGGAGGAGAAAGGGATCGATCCTCAGTCCACCACGGAGACCTATGCCGCCATTCGCCTGAACATCGACAACCGGCGCTGGGCCGGCGTCCCCTTCTACCTGCGTACCGGCAAACGCCTGGGCAAGCGGGTGACCGAAATCGCCGTCAACTTCAAGCGGGCCCCTCATCAGCTCTTCACCACGGCCGAAGGGCAACAACTGGGGGAGAACGCCATCGTCCTGCGCATCCAGCCGGATGAAGGCATCACCTTGCGTTTCGGCTCCAAAGTGCCCGGCACGGCCATGGAGATCCGTGACGTGAATATGGACTTCACCTACGGCACCTCCTTCACCGAGGCCTCCCCCGAGGCTTACGAACGCCTGATCCTGGACGTGCTCATGGGCGACCCGCCCCTCTTCCCCACCTCCCAGGAGATCGACCTTTCCTGGAAGATCCTTGACCCCATCGAAGAATTCTGGGCCACACTGGGCCAGCCGGAGCCATACCGGGCCGGCACCTGGGGACCTGAGCAGGCGGACCGCATGCTGGCCGTGGATGGCCACAGCTGGCGTATGCCCTGATTCTCCCGGCAGCGAAAACCACTCATCAGCGAGAAAAGCGAACAATCATGAAATTCAAGCTTAAGAATTGCACCACGGCGCAAATCACCGATAAGATCAACGCCCTCCATGAGCAAAGGGGCGAGTCCGCCAACGGCCGCGTCTTCACCATGCTCATCCGCACCACCAAGGACGAATTGGAGAACGCCCTGACCGCGGTCAACCTCGCCAGCCGCGAACATCCCTGCCGCATCATCGCCATCGCCACGTGCGCTTGCAGGCAGGACGAAGACACTGACGCCCCGCTCACCGCGGAAATCCGCTTCGGGGCCGACGCCGGGGCCGGCGAAGTCATCATCCTCTACCCCGCCGGAGGCCTCCTGCGCCACCTTGACACCCTGGTCATCCCCCTCCTGGTGCCGGACGTGCCCATCATGGCCTGGTGGCCGACCGAAGCCCCGGAAGACCCTTCAAACGACCAGATCGGCCGCATGGCCCGCAGCCGGATCACGGACGTCCTGCGTTCCTCCGATCCGGTCAGGACCTTCGAAAACGTCCGCGCCCATTGGAACTCGGAAGACACCGACCTTTCCTGGACCCGGCTGACCATTTGGCGCAGCCAGCTGGCGGCTTTGATCGGCCAGCCCCCGCACAGCCCCATCAAATCCGTCGCCCTGCGTGGGGCCGAAGGCTATCTCCCCTTGGAATTGTTGGCCTCCTGGCTGGCCTGGTCCCTGAAGGTCCCCGTGACCGTGCACCGGGATCCGGACGCGTCCAACGTGACCGGAGTGTATGTGGAAAGGGAGAACGGCACCGCCAGCCTGGTGCGCACCGGAACCGACACCCTGCAAGTGCAGGAACCTGGCCGGGCCCCGCAGATCGTCCCCGTCCCCCACCGCACTCTGGCTGACTGCCTGAGCGAGGAAATGCGGCGGCTGGACCCGGATTCCATTTATGCGGCCGTTCTTCAGAAAGGATGGGACCTCATCGATCACGACGGCGAAGGTGACGGCGGACATTAAGCCGGACGCCTCCTCCCCGCGGATCTCAACCAACCCTGACATGCCTGTGAAAGGATCAAACCTATGATGAATGGAAAATCGACGATATCCGAAACGCTTCCCCCATCCCGGACGAACGCTCAGCCGGTCCTGGCCGTCACCGGCGTGACCGGGCATATCGGCGGTCTGGTCGCTCGGGGATTGTCCCGCGAAAACCTTCCCTTCCGCGCCCTCGCCAGGGAATCATCACTCATCAGGATTCCTGAATTACCCGGTATGGCCAAAGAAGCTTTCGTCTACGGCGACTCGCCGATCACCCGGCGGGCTTTAAGCGGAATCGACACTCTTTTCATGGTATCCGCGCGGGAAAGCGCTACAAGGATGGATGAGCATCGCGGATTCGTGAACGCGGCCAAAGCCGCAGGCGTGCGGCAGATCGTTTACACATCTTTCGATGGGGCTTCCCGGGACTCCGCTTTCACTTTGGGAAGAGACCATTATCAGACTGAGGAATACATCAAAGAATCCGGCATATCCTACACTTTCCTTCGGGATAATTTTTATCTGGAAGCCTTGATCGACTGGGCTTCATCGGGCGTCATCGCAGGCCCAGCCGGGGATGGCAAGGTGTCGGCCGTCTCCCAACGGGATGTGGCCGCCGCCGCTACCGCCATCATGCGGAATCCCCGGAACCATATCGGTCAAACGTATACCCTGACCGGACCGGAGGCCTTGAGTCTAGAGGACTTTGCACGACGCTATACCTCTTCGACCGGCACCCGGGTGACTTATCGGAACCAGACCGTCGAAGAGGCGTATGCTTCTCGGCGGCGTGACTATGATGCGCCCGACTGGATGCTGGACGCCTGGGTATCGACATACACAGCCATCGCCTCGGGGTGGCTCGCGCATGTCAGCACTGACATCCGGCTCTTGACCGGAAAGGATCCCCTCTCCCTGGAGGACCTGGTCAAGCGGGAAAAACAAAGGGAAGAACCGGAAAGAATCGAAATCGGCTGGCTGGCCGCTGGAGCTTAGAGCTTAGAAGCGGCCTGCCTGTCCAGGAACCACATGGTCTCCTCGGTCCCCTGCCCGAAAGAGCTGGGGACTTCTTCGTCATTGACTGTATGCAGGGCTCTGACCGCCGCCTCGGCCTTGCGCTGGCCGGTGACGATGAACCAGACGTAAGAGCTGCCTTGAATGAAGGAGGCGGTCAGGGTCAGCCGCAGAGGAGGCATTTTGGGGGAATCGACGACCGGCAGGACCAGGTGGGAGTCGTCATCGTCGAAAATCTGGGGATAGCCGGGGAAGAGGGAGGCGAAGTGGCCGTCCGGCCCCATGCTGAAGAGGGCGATATCCATGTGGCCCTTGTCCCCCAGTTGATTGAGCAGCTCGTCCTGGTAAGCGGAAGCGGCCGGGACCAGGGCCTTGAGGTTGGCATCGGCGTCATCCTTCTCGCAGGTGATCGTCTGTTCGGGGCGGGGATCAGCCGGCATCTCGTGGATGTTCCCTTCCGGCAGTCCATGGTGGGCGGCCAGGTCATCCAACCAGGCGTCACGGGCCTGGAGGGCGTTGCGGTCCTGATCGTCAGCGGCGACGAAACGCTCGTCCCCCCACCAGAAATGGATGCGGGAGAAGTCCAGGGAATCCAGGATCAGACCCACGGAATCAGGGCCAGCCGGGGCCTGCGCATAGGCGTGGCAGTCATCCGTCCTGTCTGTCCGGCTTTCCGGATTTGTTTGGCTTTCCATGAGGGCGCGGGCCACATCCAGCATGGCGATGCCGTCGGTCCCTCCCGTCAAAGCGATATCCACCCTGTCCTGGCTGGCTAAAAGCTGGCTGGTCTTTTCGAGGAGGGCGGCCACGATGGCGGAGATCGCCTGGTCGCGGTCGGGGTAAATCAGAGCTGTCTTAGGTCCGAAGGTCTTGGTTTCCACGGTCATACCCCCAATTTTATAGGGACTAAATGACGACTGGGAGACCCGTCAAGGGGACAGGAAAGGTCTGTGGATCAATCCCTCTTCCTGGTCCGCAAGACCAGTTTCCCGAGAATCCAGTCAAGCAGGACGATCAGGGCGCAGATGACCAAGGAGACGGCCAGGACGATGAGCATGTTGCGGATGACGCTGGCCCAGCCCAGGACCAAAACGTTGACGAACCCGTAAGGGTATTCCTGGACCAGGATGCCGTACAGGGACATCCAGACCACCCAGGCGAGGGGAACCGTCAGACACCGGGTGATGACCCCGGAGCCGGAAAGGTCCCGCGGTCCCCAGATCAGCCAGACCAGCCAGGTGACGGTGGGCGTCACGATGTGCTGCCAGGGATTGGTAATCACCGCCCACCCTTTGAGTCTGACGTAAGGGGAGATGACGGTCGCGTAAATGATGGCGGTCACCAGGATCATGATGAGGGCCGCCAGATGTATGCCTTTGCGCCATTTGGTCCGCCTGGCGGGGTTGATGGCCAGGACCAGGGTGACCACGGCCACCATGATGTTGGACCACATGGTGAAATAACTCAATTGCTGGAGCAGGCGTCCATACCAGGAGGAAGTCACGGAGGGATGGGAGCCAAAAAGCCCATAGCCGGTGGCGATGTTCTCGTATTCGCCCAAGGCGGCCAGGGTGTTGGTCAGGAGCACCCCGCCCCAGGCGATGATGGCGTTCGCCCATAAGGCCGGGCGGGTTCCTTTGACAAGCGGGGCCGTTTCGATTTCGTCATATCGGGTCGTTTCCGCTTTTTCCGCAGGCATGTCAGTCATTGCGTTCATCCTCTGTTGTTCCTGAATCCCCTGATACCGCCGAGAGTCTCTGAAAAGCGATTCCTTCAAAGACGCTCAGGTGAGATGACTTCCAGCCTAGCGGGGACCCTTCCCAGTCATTTTCCAGCCCGATGCTCGGCACGCAACTCAAACCTGTCATCACAAAGAGCATAGAAATCATAATTCGACGGGGCATCTGACGAATCAACCGCATCCCCGCGGTGATGCACCACACCATCCGAACCCATACCATCCCGAGCCCACACCACATCAGCACGCCGCCTACACCACGCGATGAAACGGGGAGGATTCCCCTCGAACACGCGATCCTCCCTGACACGCCACTCCCACTGCGGACCATAGAAGGAACGAACCCGGCCGACACTCGTCCTATACCTCGGATGCAAACGGTTATACGCCGCCACAGCGCCAGACAGCAACCTCACACCCTCCGGCCTCAACGGATCCCTCCACCAACGCCCCGGATCACCCGACCGCGCGAAACCAGCGGGAACAGGCTTGAAAGAAACCTCCCCCACTTTCGTATACTGAGGCACAGCCTTCTCATACGCCCAACTCATCTGCTCCGTAAACCGCCTCCCCGCACCAGCCACATACCCCACCACCGACACCAGGCCACGACCCACCATCACAGCCACCACAACAAACAAAACCGTCAAAACAACCCTGCGCCGACGCCACCACCGGTCAGAAATACCCCTGACAGCCATCACCGCCTCCCCACATCTGAACGCGACTCAAACCTGTCATCACAAAGAGCATAGAAATCATAATTCGACGGGGCATCTGACGAATCAACCGCATCCCCGCGGTGATGCACCACACCATCCGAACCCATACCATCCCGAGCCCACACCACATCAGCACGCCGCCTACACCATTTGTCGAAGTTCCTGATATCTGGCGTGAACCGTCTGGGGTCTTGCAGCTCACTGATTACTCTTTCCCGATTCACAGTCAGGCATGAGCCATTATGCGCACGGGTGAAATCGGCTTCATAGGCGCGTAACGCCTTATCCATGTTCTGCTTATAGGTTGTATTGTAAACAAAACGATAATCATTCGAATCATCGTAATATCCATGGTATGGCGCTCCAGAATCGCCATGGAAAGAGTAGGCGCAAGCGCAATTGCCGTGTTTCATCAGTTCGCTTCTCGCATTAAAATCCATCAGTGAATCAAAATAATCTTGTGCTTGTTGAAGCCTCTGGTGATCATCGGCGTCACAGTATGTCCTGATCAGATCCTTTACGAAACTTGCTCCCGGTACGGCCGTCAGGACCAAATCTTCCGCCTTGCCCAGAGTCTTATCCATGACGAACTTCCCGGCGCTTGTCCACAGATTAAATTGTCCAGCCTGGTCCGCTTTCTTCAAACCGGCAAGCATATCGCTGACATCCATTGGGCTGCCGGAAACGTTAGTGACTGTGTATAAAGACGGGGAAGCTTGTTGACGTCGAGGGTCATAAACGTAAAAATCTGACTTGAGAGCCAGGAATCGCGCAGTCGCGCAGTCGGAATCCTCCCCCTTATCTCTCGCAGAGGCTTGCCCTTCAACGTGTGAGGCGATGTTGACAGTGAAATCGGGACCATCCGGGTTCAGGGACCAGATGGCTTTCCTCCCCGAATTCGGCTCCACCGTTGGCTGTAACGAATGGAGGGAATAAAGCAGCTGATTGATCATCATTCGATTCCCCCATCTCCATGCTTTCGCAGGTTCCTTATCCCCCATTGGCATCGCCATATTATGCATTTCCTGCTGGGAGG
Source organism: Parascardovia denticolens DSM 10105 = JCM 12538 (assembly GCF_001042675.1). Taxonomy (NCBI): domain Bacteria; kingdom Bacillati; phylum Actinomycetota; class Actinomycetes; order Bifidobacteriales; family Bifidobacteriaceae; genus Parascardovia; species Parascardovia denticolens. Next base: position 68,947 of record NZ_AP012333.1, on the reverse strand, counting down.
CTTCAAACATCTTGTCGAGAAAGCTGCTTCTCTTATAGCCATAGCCATCCACTCCCAAATCGAATGTACCCGCGGGATTTTTGGTGAATCCTGCGATCCCATGCACGTTGGTGATCCGCAGGAACCCCCCATTTCAGGATTTTCTGCAGACTGACGATGTCAGGGTTCCCGTTGGTATAGATGCCATCAGCCATGGCGTCAAGCGCCTCCAAGGCCGTTTCAGCCTGGCTGCCGTTCGTCAGATCCGGCGGCAGCCGGAAAAACGCATGCCATAACTGTTCATTCGGTTTGCCGTCAAGATACAGATCTTCCCTGGCAAGCCTCCCATCAAAATAGGCGGAAGCCAAAGCGTCGAATTCCTGTGGGGTGAGGATCCTCTTGATTTTTTCGATCTGTTCCGGGGTGTAACCGGCTTTCAGCAGATAAAGGTCTTTCATCTCTTCCTGAATGCCAATGCCGGACTTTTCATACCGTTGCGCGGCATTGAAATAATCCAGGCCTTCCAGGTGGAAGGAAACGCTCCTGGCCGCCTGGTCATACTCCTCTTTCACGGCCTGGGCCCTTCTCTTCAAAGCGTTCAAATCATCTTGCGCACTGTGATATTTCGTGCGGTAAACAGCCGAATCGTCCTGGAGGCGCTCGAGCCGGGATTTAAGAATGCCTGACCCCTTGCTCTGCAACGGAGGCTTGAATTGAGCATGAAGGTCCGAGGGAGGTTTCAGCATGTTGATCTGAGCTTCGGTCCCGCGGATGAGGTTCGCGTAACGGACCATCTCACTTTTGGCGTCGACGGCCCTGTCATAAATCACGCCCATTTTCATCTGAGCATCGCTGACGGCCGTATGCCATAATGCCATTTGCCTGCCGGCGGCGTCCATATCGGCAGCCATTTTAGAGAACGAGGAACTGATCTGAGAGGTCTTCTGTTCCAAGGCCGAGGCGTATTTCCCCGCCAGACCGCTTGTCGCAGTGAAAGCGGTTTTCATGCTTTTCGCGGCGCCATTCAAAGTATAAGCGTGCTCCTTGTACTTCGACTCCACATAATAAATCATTTGCGTGCTGCCGGGTGTCGGTTCGCCGCTGAAATCAAGCAGGCTCCAGTCATTGGTCCGGGAATAGCCCATCAGCGTTCCCCCTCCTTATCTTGAATCTTCATCTTACTTGTATCAACGTTACTCCGTTAGCGGCGTCCCCGTCATCTTCCCGGCATGGACCTGCTTGTCCGGCAGCTTTCGGCCATCCAGGTAAGCGGCGAGAGCGGAATCGACAGAGGTCGACCGGGTCTCGATCCCGCTGATGGCCGTGCTCAGCCTTTGCAACTCGTCGACAAAACCAGTGACCGCGGCTTTGAATCCTAATGTCAAATAGGATACGTCAAGCCTTACTTTGGAATCGCCGCAACCATCTGACTCAACGCCGGCAAAGCTGATACCGGCAACAGCGTTGCCGATATGGTTGACCGAACTGCGAACAGTCGCCACGGAGTCGGAATCAATCCTTAACGAAACCATTGCTTGCTCCTTCCGCTCTTCTCGGTTTTGAAGGTCAGAACACTACGACAAATTAGTGATGCTAGTATTACCACTCTCTGAGGAAAACGATAAAAACAGGGCCAGACGGCGTATCTCACCATTACCGGCGGTGTATCTCATCGTAGTCATCGTATCGAACCGTCCTCTCAACCTGTCAAGCTGTCCTGTCAAACCTGTACCAAACCCTGTATGTCACTTTAGCATAAAAATACGTAAGTGGCAGGCAGGGTCTCCCTAGATGATATGAAATTCCCGGCCAGAATCCCCGACCAGCCTAGTTGCTGCTGACTTCCTGACGACCTTCTTTGGCCCATAAAGTGTGGAAGGTCCCCGGCATATCCACGCGCTTGTAAGTATGGGCGCCGAAGAAATCACGCTGGCCCTGGACCAGGGCGGCGGGCAGGCGGCCGGACCGCAGGCCGTCATAGTAAGACAAGGAACTGGCGAAGGCTGGCACGGGGATGCCGGCCTGAGCGGCGGCGGCTACCACCTTGCGCCAGGCGGCCTGGGCGTCCTCCACGGCGGATTTGAAGTAGTCGGCGAAGAGGAGGGAGCTGAACTTGCGGCCGGAATCGTATGCATCGGAAATGCGGTTGAGGAACTTGGCCCGGATGATGCAGCCGCCACGCCAAATGCGGGCGACGGCCCCCAAATCGATATGCCAGTTATGCTCTTCGGCCCCGGCCTGAATCTCGTCGAATCCCTGAGCATAAGCCACTATCTTGGAAGCGTAGAGGGCCTGGCGGATGGCCTCCACGAAGGCCGCCTTATCCATGCCGGCGGCGGAGAGGTCAATGCGGCCGTCAGGACCAGCCAAAGGATTGGCCAGGTTCTCCTTGCGCTGCTCGGTCTGCCCGGAAAGGCCGCGGGCGAAGACGGCTTCGGCGATTCCGGTCACGGGCACGGCCAGGGACAGGGCGGTCTGCACGGTCCAGGTGCCGGTCCCCTTCATGCCCGCCTGGTCCACGACCACGTCCACGAAAGGCTTGCCGGTCTTGGCGTCGGTGTGATGCAGGACTTCGGAAGTGATCTCCACCAGGTAGGAGTCCAGCTCCCCCTTGTTCCAGTCATCAAAGACGTCGCCGATTTCGGTCGGGGACATGCCCAAGCCACGGCGCATGAGGTCATAGCTCTCGCCGATCAGCTGCATATCGGCGTATTCGATGCCGTTGTGCACCATCTTCACGAAATGGCCGGCTCCGTTCTCGCCGATGTGGGTGACGCAGGGCTCCCCTTCGGCCTTGGCCGCGATGGATTCGAAAATGGGCTTGAGGTACTCCCAAGACCAGTCGCTGCCGCCGGGCATCATGGATGGTCCCTTGAGGGCGCCTTCTTCGCCGCCGGAAATGCCGCAGCCGACGAAATGCAGGCCATGGGCGGACACGTTCTTCTCGCGGCGGATGGTGTCCTCATAGAAGGAGTTGCCCCCGTCGATGATGATGTCTTCGGGCTCCATGACCCCCAACAACTCATCGATCACGGCGTCGGTCGCAGGGCCGGCGGTGATCATGAGGATGACCTTGCGGGGCTTGGCCAAAGAAGCAACGAACTCTTCCATGGTCTCGGAAGGGATGAAAGCGCCTTCGGACCCATAACTCTTCATGAAGTCGACGGTCTTGGAGCTATGACGGTTGTAAACGGCCACCGTGTTGTCATGGTGGGCGAGGTTGCGGGCCAGGCTGGCCCCCATGACTCCCAAACCGATGACGCCGATGTTCGCCTTGGCGCCTCCGGATGCGGTTGCTGTCAAATCGGACATGTGGAAACCTCCTGATATAGGGTCACAGACCTCTCTGTGAATTCTAGAATTCCAATCGATTCCTAGGCCCCATGATACCGGCCTGACTGGAAGCTCAGCTAGGGGGGAAATCAGCTTTCGCTGTCTTCCGAACCGTCGTCGGCTCCTTCCGAGCTCGTCCCCTGGCCTTGGGCCCCGAAGCCGTCGTTGAAGGCGCCGCTGAGGGAATTGGCCAGATCCAAGGCTTTCATGTCTTCATCGGCCTCTGGACGATAATCCTCGGTGCTGACCTTGGCCAAATCCGTCCTGACCGGAGGGACGTCGCCCGTGTCGGCCTTGTGTTTCTCGGCCTTCCGGGTGAGGATCTCCTCCAAAGTGATCGGCTTCTTGGTCTTGCGCAAAGCCACGTGTTTCAGGGGCGGAATGGCCTGGACCTTGACGAACAGAGGCTGGACTTCGATCCGGGGATTGAAGGAGGCCAGACCGAACCACTTGACCGGGTTGCCGGCCACATGGCGGATAGCGTACTTGAGCCTCAGGGAGACGGCCCCCTTGGTGTCGATCTTGGATTCAGGCATGAGGGCCTTATGGATGAGGACGTAAGAGATGGTCCCTAGGCTGGGATCGTTGTCCACCTTGGGATAGATGGTCTCCTGCGGAGGCAGGGTGCCGGAATCGATCAGCTCGTGCATGATCTGATGCAGGTAGGCGGACACGTTCTGGTTGACCTTGAAGCCCAGCCGCATGCGCATGCGGAAGACGAAACCGGTGCCGAAGTTCTCCACCGAGTATTCGCGGGTGTAAGGGTCGTCGGTCACCTGGACCGAAACAGCCCACCAGGCATGGGCCCGCTTGGGGTGGTCGCCGAAGATGGAGTAGAAAATGTCCGTATCCAGACGGCGCAGCTCCCCATCGGAGGTCAGGTAGACCAGGTTGTCGGAATACAGGGGGACCGACTTATCCTGATGGAGGATGTTCAAGGCCGGCAGGAAGTCCTCCGGGGCCATGTGCCGCCTTTGCGAGCGCTCCACCTTGGTCCCGGTGTCCCAGGTGTACATGATGGTGAAGATGGCCACGGTCAAAAGCATGGTGAACCAGCCGCCGGTCATGAATTTGGACAGGGAGGAGATGAAGAAGAGGATCTGGATGGCCAGGAAGATGATACCGAAGACGATGGCGGCCACCTTCCTCTTCTCGGCGAACCAGATGTAAGCCATCAGGAGGACCACGGTGGCGATCATGGTGATGGTCAGGGCCAGGCCGTAGGCGTTGGTGATATGCTCCGAATCCCTGAAGAGGAGGAGGACGGCGAGGGTCGCCACGCAAAGGACGAAGTTGATGGTGGGGATGTAGATCTGGCCGCGGGTCCGGGCCGGATAGCGCACTTGCAGATGGGGCATCCAGTTGAGGCCGGTCGCCTCGGAGACCATGGTGTAGGCGCCGGTGATGAGGGCCTGGGAGGCGATGACGCCGGCGGCTACGGATAGGATGACGGCCACGTACCGCAGGCTGGGATTGATGGTCTGGAAGAAGGGGTTGAGGTTGGGCTGGTTCCACAAGGCCTGGTTGTTCTGATTGCGAATCATCCAGGCGCCCTGGCCGAAGTAGTTGAGGACGATGCAGAGGAAGATGAAAGGCCAGGTGGCGTAGATGTTGCCCCGGCCCACATGGCCCATGTCGGAGTAGAGGGCTTCGGCGCCGGTGGTGGCCAGGAAGACGGTGCCCATGATGGCGACGCCGGCGCGGTTATTGCCATCCAAGTTCATGAGGAATTTCAAGCCATACCAGGGATTCAGAGCCTGGAAGATGGACCAGTCCTTGCCGATGGCGATGACCCCGACCACGGCCATGAAGGTGAACCAGAGGGCCACCACCATGCCGAAGACGCGGCCGATGCGTTCCGTTCCCTTGGATTGGAAGGCGAAGAGGATGACGATGATGACCACGGTGATGACCAAGGTCAGGTTGGGGCTTTCCTCGAAGATGCCGGATATGGCCGAAAGGGACCTGAGACCTTCAACGGCCGAGGAGATGGAGACGGCCGGGGTCAGGACGGAATCGGCCAGGAAGGCCGCCCCGCCGACCATGGCCGGAATCCATAACCATTTGGCGAAACGCTTGACCATGGAGTACAGGGCGAAGATGCCGCCTTCCCCGCGGTTATCGATCCGCATGGCGATGAGGACGTATTTGACGGTGGTGATCAGGGTCACCGACCAGAAGACCAAAGACAGGAGGCCGTAGACGGAGACGGCGTCCACATGCTTGAGCCCTCCCTGGCCGGACACGAACGATTGGGCCATGTAGAGGGGGGAAGTGCCGATGTCCCCATAGACCACGCCCATGGTGACGATGCACATGCCCAAAGACACTTTGTCGGGGGAGGATTGGATCTTCTGCCACCACCGACCCAAGGGGGTACGGGCCGTGTTCTTCTTCTTTTGAGCGGATTTGGCCGCTTCCTCTTTGGCCTTCCGCCTTTCCAGGATCTCCTCTTCCGGAATGGCCTCTTTGGAGACTTCCGGCCCGGTCACGATGTGTTCGGCCGGGATGATGGGCCCGGTCTCGTCCAAGGCGGCGGCCACTTCCGGGGATTTTGCCTCCTTGGAAGCGGGAGAGATCTTCTTCTTCCTGTCTCCGTCCGCAATCTGGTCGGATTCCTGTTTGGCGACGTTCCCGGCTGCCTTCTCGGCCGCTTCCTCTGCTGCCTTCTCGACCTGGTTGGTGTCTTGGACCAACTGTCTGAGGCCGGCATGGGGATCTTCGTGCATACTTCCTGACTCGTCGTTCACACCACTTGCCACAGTGGATCCTTTCTCGTCATTACTATGTATCGCGTTCGCATTCAAGTCTTATTCCGTGTCCACTCTCATGGGCATGGGCAGTGCAACGTGCAAGCTTATCACCACAGACACACAAAAAGGGGAGGAAGGGCCCGATCCGTAGGGAAAATCCCGATCAGATCCCATACAGGCGATGGACGTTGGCCTCGATCCGTGAAGCCAGGATCCCGACCGGCAGGTCCAGCGTCTGCCCCATGGCTTGCAGGGTGTAAGGGATCAGGTAAGGGGCGTTGGTCCGGCCACGGTAAGGCATGGGGGTCAAATAGGGGGCGTCCGTCTCCACCAGGACATGGTCCAGGTCAATCGTTCTCAAAGCCTGGCGGATGGAGTCATTGCCCTTATAGGAAACGGTGCCGGAAAAGCTCAGATACCAACCCTTCTCCTTGGCCAGAGCGGCGATCTCAGGTCCGGCCGAGTAGGAGTGGAAAACAGTGCCTTGGGGGGCTCCGTCTTTGAGGAGGATATCGACCACGTCCTGATGGGCGTTCCGGTCATGAATCTGCAGGGGCAAGCCCAGTTCTTTGGCCAGGGCTATATGGTCGCGGAAGGCCTGCCGTTGGTAGTCGCGGGCCTGTTCGCCTGTGCGGAAATAATCCAGGCCGGTCTCGCCGACGACCACCACCTGCCGGGGATGGGCTTTCGCCAGTTTTCCCACCTGGGCCAGGGCCTCATCAAAAAGGACCTCGTGCCAAGGCTTATACGCCAGTTCCAGACCGTCCGGCCCAACAGCCCCTCGATGCCCATGCAGAACGGCCTCGTTGGGATGGATGGCGATGCCGGCCCAGACCTGACCGGGATGAGCCAAGGCCAGGTCGATGGCGTCCTGCAGGTGAGGCAGCTCGCAGCCCACGTCAATGATCCGCGTGACGCCGACGGCCGCTGCCTGATCCAAAATCTGGTCGGGATCATAAACCGGGACCGGCTCCATCCCCCGCTCTCGGGCCTGCCGGTCCATTTCGGCCGCGAAACCCTCCACAGAGATGATATGAGTATGGCCGTCCGTCACCGGGCAAGGCAAAGCTGGCGGAGCCGGAGCCCACGACCGATCCCTGTGCTTTTTCTTCGACATCCTTGCCTTTCACCCGTTCAGTCTTGGTAATAAACCATGCCCATGGCCTGACGGACTTCATCTAATGTCTGGTTCGCGATCTGATTGGCCTTGCGATTGCCTTCGCGCAGAACGTCCCGTACATAATCCATGTCCTGAGCCAGCTCAGCCCGGCGCTGCCGGTGGGGGGCCAGGAAATCGTTGACGGACTCGGTCACATACTTCTTGAGGGCGCCGGACCCGGAATCGCCGATCTCTTCGGCGATCTCGGCTGGATCGCGACCGGTGACCAGGCCAGCCGTGGTCAGCAAGGCGGACACCTGGGGACGGTTGGCCGGATCGAAGGTGATGCGACGCACGGAATCGGTTGGACTCTTCTTGATCAGCTTGGCCGTCTCTTCGACCGTGGCCGACAACATGATGGAATTGCCGTAGGATTTGCTCATCTTGCGCCCGTCCAGGCCGGGGATTTCTGACGCTTCCGACAAAATGGCCGTGGGCTCCACGAAAACGGGGCTCTTCCTGGCATACCGTTCGTTGAAACGGCGGGCGATGGTGCGGGTGATTTCCACATGCGGCAGATTGTCCTTGCCGATGGGGACCACGTTGGCCTTGCAGAAGAGGATGTCGCAGGCCTGATGCACGGGGTAGGTGAGCAAGAGCCCGGTCAGGGCGTGGCCGGAAGCCTCGGCTTCGGATTTGACGGTGGGGTTGCGTAAAAGCTCGGCTTCCGTGACTAGGGAAAGGAAGGGGAGCATGAGCTGGTTCTCCGCGGGGATGGCGGAATGGGTGAAAATCATGGTCTTGCTGGGGTCGATTCCCGCGGCCATGTAGTCCAGAATCAGGTTGAGCACGTTGTCTTCCATGTGGTCGGTCGTATCTCGGTCGGTGATCACCTGATAGTCGGCCACGATGATATTGGTATGCACGCCCAAGTTCTGCAGGCGGACCCGCTCCTGCAGGGAGCCGAAAAGGTGCCCCAGGTGAAGACGGCCGGTGGGCCTGTCCCCGGTCAGCATGGTGAACTTGTCCGGATGGGCGTCAAGCTTTTCCACAGTGGCATCCGACCGCTTCCTGGCGGCTTCGTAAGAGGCGCTGATCTCGTTGCCGGCAGCCGTCAGACGTTGCGATTCCTGATTGGTCATTCCATCCTCCTGTTGGCGCCGCGAGCGCCGCCGATCCCGGCTTTCCTGGTCACCCTACGCATAGGAACATCCCTCAGTATAGAGGAGGGACAGGCCAGGGGGAATGAGGAAAAGCAAGGGAAAGGACGGGGGGAGGGGATTCCCTTTGACCGCGAAACGGCCGTCCCGCCTTCCCTCAGGTGTGCTATCCTTGTTGGCGATGAAAGTATAGTCACGTATTGATCAGCGAGGAGCTTCTATGGGCCGCGGACGTCAGAAGGCAAAACAAACGAAGATGGCACGGAAGCTCAAATATATGAAGACGGATACGGACTATAACGAGCTCGAACGGGAGCTGGCTTCCCAGGAAGAGGAAAACCAGGACAACGATTCCCCTGATCCTGCGGACGATCGGCGGGACAGTCCTCTCGAGCCCGGGGAATCCAACGGTTTTAATGACCTCGAGCCCGCTTTTCAGGCCAAAGGACGGCGGGAAGACAAGCCCGAGGACCTGGACGATTACGCCGCCTGGGCGGCCGAGGCCGCCAAGAAGGCGGACCGGCAGGCGCTGAAGAAGCCGGTCCCCCATAAGCCGTTCCCCAAGATGCCTTTCCCCAGCGGGCTCAAGCCCAAGCCTGCCAAGTAAGCGCTGGCTCCGCAGGCGCTGAGCCCGAACCTGGACCTGGGCCAGGAGCCGGACTCAGACGTCGTAGCGCCAATTGCGGTCGGTGAGGATACGGGCCACCGCCAAGCCGATGGGCAGGCAGACCACCACCAGTAAAGACCGGAAGATCCAATTGAGGGCGTCCACCGAATTGAACTGTCCCAGATAATAGACGGCCTGATACATATAGAGGCCAGGAACCATGATCACGATGGAAGGGACGGTCAGACATATCCGGGGGAAGCCGTGCAAGGCCTTGATTTTCCCATGCCGGACGGCTATGCGCCACAGGCTGGCCAGGAGGCCGGCCAGCAAGGCGCCAAAGAAGGCGGCGGCCTCGATGGGGACGTTCCAGAAATCGATGATCTCCAGGCGGAAAGTGTCCGCCACGGCCCCTATCAGGGCGGCCACGCAGGCCATGCGTTGGGGGGAGTTGAAGAGGACGGAGAATCCCCAGACCCCGCCGAAGGCCGTGAGCAGCCTGAGGAAGAACTCGATCCAGGGATTCGCTAAGGCCGTCCTCACCCAAGGAAGCATGACGGAGGTATCGAAGGAGCCGGCCGGCTTCAGGTGGACGATGTCGGCCACAGCCCAGGCGGCCAGAGTCGCCGCCATGATGATGGCCAGGAAGTAGACGATTCTCTGGATGCCGGAGGAGATGTCGAGTTTGGCGATGTCAAGGCCGCCCGTGATCAGGGGGAAGCCTGGGACAACGAAAAGGATGGCCCCGATGTAGGCCGTGTCGTGCAGGCGGGCGGGAGGATAGGCGAAGCCGATCGCCCACAGGGTGCCGATGGATAAGAAAGCCGCCACCACCACGGCGACGGCGGTCACGAAGAACTGGTTGGTGTGTTTGCCCAGGAATTTGGAGCGGATGAACTGGCCGCAGCCGGCGCCGACGAAGGCGGCGATCATGTCGATGAGGCCTCCCCCCAAAAGGAAGGTGAAGGAGGCGCAGGAGACGGCCGCGGCCAAGACCTGCATGCCGATCTTGTACAGCTTGTGCCGGTATTCGATGGCGTCCAGGCGTTCATGCGCCTGTCGGACGGTCACCCCCGAGGCCGAGCCGGCGCCGGTCTGACCTGCAGACCCAGCCTGGCCTATGGCATCGGTCTGGCCCGCGGCCTCGGGCGGGGAAGGGAGCGTTTGGCCGTCCGCATCCCCGATGACGTCGGGGAAGGGGGCGACGGCTGACTTTTTCTCATTAGGCAGGGAGCCGATCACCTGGCTGGACGGGTGGGTGTCCCGATGGTAGGAGCCGCCCCGGCCCAAATTGACGCAAAGCCAGTCAGTGAAATGCTCCATGAGCCAGATCCGCTCGGTGTTCACGCCCACGGTCGGCAGGTCCACTACCTCGGTGACCCGGTTGGCCCCATCGGAGCAGGATGCCTCGATATCAGTCAGGTTCACATCGGAACGGACGTAAATCCCCAAAGAGGTGGCGATCCGGTCCATCATCTCCCGCACCCGGAAGCTCCCCGTCCCCGACGACAGGTCCAGGGCCCCGGCCCGGACGATCACGCTGGCTTTGGCGGCCAGATTGGCCTGGGCCAAAGGCTCGTCCAGATCCTCCAGGACATCGTCCATGTCCAAGGGGATGGAGTGGCTATGGAAACGGCGATTGTCCAAAGTCTCCCGTTCATGGATGCTTTCTGGGGAATACTTGGTCTCGTACCGGTGAAGTTTGCTCTGAAAATCCTGAAAAGCCACGCCTTCATTCTTGCCCTTCTGGCAGACAGGTGCTGACAGGGCTGGCTGCGGCCCCTGGAGCTTCCCCGTCCCTTGCCTGTGCCATCGTGGGAGACAGCCCGCCTATCCCCAAGGAGCCTCATGACCAGCCAGGATTTCGACACCGCCGCCACCAGCCGCCAGCTCTGGTCTTTGGCCTTGCCCACTTTCGGGCAACTGGTGGCCGAACCGGCTTTCGTCCTCATCGACACGGCCATCGTTGGTCATATCTCCACAGCCGCTTTGGCCGGCCTGTCCGTCGGGTCCACCATCATCCTCACCGCCGTCGGCCTCTGCAACTTCCTGGCTTACTCGACCACCGCCCACGTGGCCAAACTCATGGGAGCCGGGAAAGAGAAGGAGGGCTTGCGGTCCGGGGTGGATGGCACTTGGCTGGCTTTGGCCATCGGCCTGGTCCTCTCCCTGCTGCTTTTCCTTTTCGCCCAGCCGCTCTGCTCCGCGATCGGGGCCAAAGGGGAGGCCCTGGGCCAAGCGGTGCTTTATACCAAGGCCGTGGTCCTGGGGGCTCCCGGCATGCTCATGGTCTATGCGGTCAACGGGATTTTCCGCGGGATGCAGGAGGCTTCCATCACCCTGTGGGCGGCCGTTTTCGGCGCCGGCCTGAACACCATCCTGGATTTCGCCTTCATCTACGGAGCCCATATGGGGATTCTGGGTTCGGGACTGGCCACCTGTCTGGCCCAGTGGGCCATGAGCCTGGTCCTGGCCATCCCGGCCTTCCTCAAGGCCAGGTCCCAGCAGGTCAGCCTCCTCCCCTCCCGCCAAGGCCTGGCCCGGAACGCTTTTCAAGGCCTCCCCCTTTTCGCCCGCACCCTGGCCCTGCGCATGGCCATGGTGGCGACGGTGGTGGCCGCCGCTTCCATGGGCACCCAGGTTTTGGCTTCCTATCAGGCGGTCAATTCCGCCTGGAATTTCGCCCTTAATACGCTGGATTCGGTGGCCATCGCCGGTCAGGCCCTGGTCGGCACCGCTTTAGGGGCGAAAGACGTGGGCGAGACCAGGTTCCTGACGAAGCTCATCGCACGGTCGGGGGCGCTTTCAGGCCTGGCGGTCGGGCTGGTTTTCGCCTGCCTGGGCCTCTGGGGGGCCGGCCTGTTTTCGCCTCAGGCTCCGGTGCAAGCCTTGATTTCCCTATCCATGATCATCGTCGCCTTCTTCTTTCCCCTGCAAGGGTGGATGTGGGCTTTGGACGGGATCCTGATCGGGGCCGGAGATTTCACCTATCTGGCCGGGGCCTGCGCCGCTGCGGCCGGAGCCCATGTCGTGGCCTTGATCGCCCTGGCCCGGGCCCTATCCTTCTGGCGGGTGGATTCGGCCGGAATCAAAGTGGCCGCCTTATGGCTGACCTTCAACATCGTCCTCATGGGTCTGAGGGCCGTGGCCAACGGAAAAAGGGCGACCACGGACACCTGGATCCGCGCCGCCCTGGAAAGTCAGGAGTAGGTCAGTCCTCGTCACCGATGATGCCGTCCACGAAGGATTCGGGATCGAAGGGGGCCAGGTCATCAGGGCCTTCGCCCAGGCCTACCAGTTTGACCGGCACGCCCAGAGCCTGTTGGACGGAGATGACGATGCCGCCGCGGGCGGACCCGTCCAGCTTGGTCAGGACCACGCCGGTGATGCCGATAGCCTCGGCGAAGACCCGGGCCTGTTCCATTCCGTTCTGACCGGTGGTGGCGTCCAGGACCAGGAGGACCTCATCCACGGGCAAGGTCTTTTCCGTCACCCGACGGATTTTGCCCAGTTCGTCCATCAGGTTGGCCTTGTTCTGCAGGCGGCCGGCCGTATCGATGATGAGCACGTCAGCCTTGGCTTCCTGGGCCTTTTGAGCCGCTTCGAAGGCGACGGAGGCTGGGTCGGCCCCCTCCTTGTCGGACCTGACGACGGGGACGCCCACCCGGCTGCCCCAGGTCTCCAGCTGGTCGGCCGCGGCGGCACGGAAGGTATCGGCGGCCCCCAAGACCACGGATTTGCCTTCGGCCACGAAGAGCCGAGCCAGTTTGCCCGACGTGGTGGTCTTGCCGGACCCGTTGACCCCCACCATGATGATGGCCGAGGTCTTGCCGACTGATTCCGGCCGCTCGGCTGCCAAAGACCGGTCCATGCCGGGGTCGACCAGATCCAGAAGCTTGGCCCGGAGCATGTCGTGCACGGCCTGAGGGTCCTTGCTCCCCTGGACGCGGGCATCGGTCCGCAGCTGGGAGACCAGGCGTTCGCTGGCCTCGGCCCCCACATCAACCAGAAGGAGGGTGTCTTCCACATCCTCCCAGTCGGATTCGTTCAGGTTGTCTTGGGAAAGGATGGAGAAGAGGGCCTTGCCGAAGGGGTTGGAAGACCGGGCCAGCTTGGCACGCAGCCGGACCAGGCGGGATTGGGGGGCTTCCGGGGTCTCGGTGGCTGCGGCCGGGGCCACCGCTTCTCCCTCGGCCTTCTCTTTTTCGGCGGAAGCGGCCTCTTCCTCGTGACTGGGCCCCTCTTCACCGCCAGCTGGAGCCGGGGCCGGAGCGGCCGAAACGGCCGGCGGGGTTTGCCTCTTGCCTTTGCCCGACCTCTTCACGGCCAGGACGATGAGTCCGGCCACCACGAGGGCGAGAAGGACGGCCAGGCAGATCCACACGATGGTTGTTGTATTCATGATCGCATCCCTTTCCTATCCACGGTGCGATTTCCTCTTGCACGCTGATTTCGACGGCTCTTGCGCTCTTCTTTCACATTTTTCATATCCGCCCCCGCGGGGGCTTCCGGCTTCGGACGAATAGCCTGTTACTCCCAGCCTAGTTCTTCCCCGCCTGTCTTTTCAAGGTCGGCCGTCATCATCCAGGCGGATGACCCGGTCGAAGGTGCTGGAGAACTCCTCCGAGTCCCCGGACTCTTCCGCCCCCGGGGTCGGAGCCGGGCCTTGATCCGGGGATTGCTGGGCTGGCTGAGGCGCGGGTTGGACGGTTCTGACGGAGACGGCGGTCGACCCTTTGCCCAAGTAGACCGGGGATTCCATGGTGGATTCGGGGGAGGTCCGCTCCCTTTCCTCCATGGCCCTTTCGCGGACTCCCGGTCGGGGGGCGAAAGACATGGGTTGCCCGGCCAGTCTTCCCACCTGGGGCTTGCCTTCGTCGTCATCCGGACCCGACACGTGTTCCACTGTGCCGATTCCGGAGAAAAGCCCGCTTTTCTTCGACTCACGTTGGGCCTGCCAGAAGACATAGCCCAAGACGGCAAGGACCACGACCACCCAGAAAACGACAATGCCGACGCCGATTAAGTTCATACTTGGTAGTCTATCCAAATCCCTCTAATTCCCAGGGCCCATAGGTTCACGGGGAGCCGGGGCCATCCGCCTACATGACCCCGCTGGAGGCGCCGATGTCCATCAGCCATTGGCGGATGTCGTTGCATTCATCCAAGGAGACGGCATGGTCCAAGCCGCTGTATTCCTTCACTTTCAGGAAGGTGTTCTCTTCCAGGAAGGCGGACAAGGCCGATGATTCGAAACGAGCGACCAGGTCATCGGCCAAACCGTAACCATAGAAGACGGCCGGGGCCCGTTGGGTCAGCTCCTTATCCCCCGGATGGGTGTGGGGGACCGAACCCGGGGCCAGGAAGCCGGACAGGCAGACGGCGGCCGAGTAGCGGGCTGGGTTGAGCCGCAAGAGATGGACGGCCAGGGCCCCTCCCTGGGAGAAGCCAAAGGGGATCACTTCGCGTTCCGGCGGTATGGATTCCTCCACCCACTGGTCCACGGCCCGGGCGGCCTGGTAAATGTCTCGGTCCAAGTCCTCCCCCTGGGGGACGGATTCGTGGTACCAGCTGAAAGCCCCGGTCTGGAAGGCCTGGGGGAGGCCGGGCTTTGATCCGTAAGCGGGATCATCGGCGAAGGGGTTGTCGGACGGATCCAGCAGGGTCAGAGGGGCCCTTAAAGAGACGAAATCGCTGAAAGGGGAGACGTAGGAAGAGAAGAAATCGGCTATGTCCCCTTCGTTGGACCCCCATCCATGCAGGAGGATGAAAAGGGGGCGGCGAGGGTTGTTCATCCCCCGGCCGCGCGACCATTGAGCTTCCTCCACCCGCACAGGGTCCCCATAATGGCCGGAAACGACCGACGACGGTCGCCCGGGCTCGATATCCTCAAAACTCGTCATAGTTCAAGGATAGCAGCCCGCCCGGTGGATAAAAAGGGATGATGGGGAAGGCGAAAAAGCCAGATGCCAGGGCTTGACCGTGCGCTTGGTTAAACTTGTCAGCAAGAAGTCCGCCTTATCCGCGGGTAGTTCATACCAGGGAGGATTCATGCTTCTGAGCGATCGCGACATCAAAAAGGCCCATGACAGCGGCCGCATCTCTTTGACGCCTTGGACCGACAGCATGGTCCAGCCGGCCTCGATCGACGTCAGGCTGGACCG
Source organism: Parascardovia denticolens DSM 10105 = JCM 12538 (assembly GCF_001042675.1). Lineage (NCBI taxonomy): Bacteria > Bacillati > Actinomycetota > Actinomycetes > Bifidobacteriales > Bifidobacteriaceae > Parascardovia > Parascardovia denticolens. The sequence goes on along the minus strand of NZ_AP012333.1, from coordinate 53,852 downwards.
ATTCTTCCGCATCTTCAACAGCCATAGGTATACCTATGTGGATCCGGCCGAAAACCAAGGGGACCTGACCGAGCAGTTCGAGGTGGATCCGGACGAGCCATGGATCCTCCACCCGGGCGAGTTCATCCTGGGGTCGACCTGGGAATACGTGAAACTGGACTCCTCCATAGCCGCCCGCTTGGAAGGGAAATCCTCCTTGGGCCGACTGGGCATCCTCACCCATTCGACGGCCGGGTTCGTGGATCCCGGCTTCGAAGGCCATATCACCCTGGAACTCTCCAACGTGAGCACCCTGCCGGTCAAACTGTGGCCGGGCATGAAGATCGGCCAGATGTGCTTCTTCGACCTCTCCTCCCCGGCCGAGCACCCCTACGGCACGTCCGAGAACGGCTCCCACTACCAGGGCCAGCGGGGGCCGACCCCCTCCCGTTCCTACGAGAACTTCTACAAGGCGGACGTCAGCCGGTAAAGCCGGCCGGTCCGCGCCGAAGCCCGGCCGTTCGCCAATCCTGACGGCAGGCTCGACCATCAATCAACCCCCTCCATCCAAAAGAAGGCTTCCATGACTTTGCGGGTCCCTTACAACGATTACTTCTCCCAGCACGATTCCAGCAACCATCCCGTGCGTACCACCGTTCCCCTGATCTTCATGATCGCGGGTATGATCCTCTTCCTGGCCGATTCCCTCTTCATCGCGACCGGGGCGGCCTCGGGCATGGATCACAGCGTAGTCACCCTCATGGCCTCTTTGAGGACCGGGGCCATGGTGGCCGTCTCCCGCTTGTTCACCACGATTGGTTCCACCGTGGCGACCGTCATCATCGTCATTCTGGCGGCGGCCGCCTTCTGGCTGACCAAACACCAGGTCCAGGCCTACCTCTTGGTCGGATCCATCATCGGTTCCGCCATCATCACCTGGATCATCAAGCATCTGGTCCATCGCGCCCGGCCTGCCGCGACCTACCAGGTGGGGACGGTCGAAGACCCCTATTCCTTCCCTTCCGGCCATTCGGTCAATTCCACGGTCCTCTACGGAACCTTGGCCATCATCGTCCTTTACTCGGCCCTGACCGCCACGCAACGCATCTGGGCCACCGTCCTGTGCGTTCTCATGCCCCTCTTCGTCGGCCTAAGCCGTATCGTCCTTTGCCAGCATTGGACCACCGATGTCTTGGCCGGGTGGATCCTGGGCATCTTCTGGCTGGGAATCGTGGGTCTGGCCGCCAAATATCTGCTGGGGCCCCTCAAGGATAAGAGGCAGGAGGCCCTGGAGACCGAGGACGAACAGGGACATCAGAGCAAAGGGCAGAGCCACCAGGAGCGCCGGCGGCCCCGGGTCGCCTCTTCCCACCGCTGACGGCTCCACCCTTCCGCGACTCCGCAGGGCCGCATGCCTACGGACCCACGGGCCTACGGTTCTATGGCCCCGGCCCAGGTCTCTCGACCCCTGAGATCCGACTTATGGGCTCTGGCCTTTCTTTCATGGCCTTTCGTCCACCGGAACACACCGACCTCCAAACCGGTTCCCCCGGTCCTACAATGAGGGAAAACGCTCTTTGGAGGAGGTCCCATGGGCAAGCCATCCCGTCCGTCTTCATCCCATCCCTTTGCGTCCCATCCCTTGAATGGAAGGAAAATTCTGCAGTCCGCCCTGCTGGCCGGCCTGGCCGCGGGAGCCGGAGCCGGAGCCATCGTCGCCGTCAAATCCCTCCTCTTCCCCCATCGCACTTACGAACAGGAGAAAGCCTACCTGGAATCCCTTCGTAGCAAAGGCGAAAAGCCTTATCGGGAGCCGGGCTTCCTCCAGCGCAACCCCCGGGTCACCGTCTACGATGACGGCAACGACCCTCGCACCGAAGGCATGGTCACCTACCGGATCGGCCCTGCCCAGTCGTCAGTCAGCTCCCTCGAAGAGAACCAGGGAGAGGAAGTGGAAGGGAATCGGGGAGAGGAAGCCGACAGCGGCCTGACCCTGCTGTATCTGCATGGGGGCACTTTCCTCAGCACCCTCTCCCCCCACCAGGCCCGCCTCCTTTTCCGCCTGACCCGCATGCTCAAGGGCCAGGCCCTGGTCCCCGAATTCCCCCGGATGCCTTTCCACACGGCCAAGGAAAGCCTCTCCTCTGTGACGGAGATCTACCGCCATTACCAGGCCGATCATCCCGATCGGGCCATCATCCTTCTGGCCGATAGCTCCGGCGCCGCCCTGGCCATGGGTTTGATGAGTATCTGGGCTAAGGAAGGCTTGCCTTTGCCGGCTTCCGTCGTCCTCATCTCCCCTTGGCTGGATCTGACCATGTCCCACCCCCAGGTCAAGGAATACGAGAGGAAAGACAAAACCCAATCAGCCCAAGCTCTCATCGCGGATGGGGAATGTTGGGCCGGGGATGACGACCCGGCCGACCCCCTGCTGAGCCCGTCCCTGGCTTCCGATGAGGATTTGGCCGCTCTGACGCCGGTGCATGATCTGACGATTTTCATCGGAGAGAACGACCTCTTCTACCCGGATGCGGCCTCTTACGCCCAACGGTGCGAGCAGGCCGGAATCACCACCCGCCTGTTCACCGAGGCCGGCATGCTCCACGATTACCCCTTCCTCCCCCTGCCGCAAGGCAGGCAGGCGGTCCGGCTCATGGCCGACATGCTTTCGGAGCTGGCCCGGTAGGCCCGAAGCCTCAGCGCATACAAGCCTCAGTACGTGTCAGTGCATATCAGCGCATATCTGTACATCAGTACATGTCTTTGCGGACCCGCCAGACCACGCGCGGCTCCAAGAGCCGGTGCCAACGGGGGTCGTCCGTCACTTTTTCGCCTGTGGTGATATCGACGATCATGTCCAAAAGCAGCCGGGTCACCTCTTCCAGGGGCTGATGCACGGAAGGGAAGGAATAGACCCGGGACAGGGCTGAATCATCGAAGCCGGTGACGACGATCATCCTCTGGATGGCATGTGGAAGGCTGATGATGTTGGTCCTGAGGATGTAGTCCCTCTCCACCGCCCGGGACAGGCCGATAAGGGCGCCGACGGCCAGGCTGTCGGAAGCGCAGACAATCGCGTCCGGGAAGGTGTCCGGGGTGTCATGCCGGCTGAAAAGCTCATAAGCGGCCTCGATACCAGCCTCAACCGACTCTTGGGTGCCGATGGACCAAGTATCCAGATCTTGGTCGCATCCGGCCAAATGGGATTCCAAGATGGCGTCGCGCCAGCCGGATTCCCGGTCGGTCGCGGTACCGGTGCCCGTATCCCAGCCGATGAAGCCGATGCGGCGGCGGCCTTGATCGATGAGCTTCCTGGTCACGCTTTTGATGCCGGCATACCCGTTCACGTCCACCCAAGGAATCCGGTCGGCTATCGGCTGGGGCAGGTCCCAAGGGCGGCCGAAGAGGACGAAGGGCTGACCGTTGTTCAGGAGCCATTGGGGCCGGTGGTCGTCGATTTCCAGCTCGTTCAGGACGACGGCGCCCACGTCGGACTGTTCGCGCAAAGCGGAGATATGGGCCAGCTCGCCTTCCTCGTCCTTGCGGGCGTAAAGGACGATCTGTTTGTCCAGCTCGTTGGCCCGTTCCGCCAGCAGGTGCAGGAAGGCGTCGAAGATAGGGGAAGGAGCCCGGTTCTCGCCCGTGGAGATGCCGATGGCGATGGTGTCCGAATGACCGGAACGCAAGCGGCGGGCAGAGGCGTTCGGCTTGTAGCCCAGCTCCCGGATGGCCTCTTGGATGCGGTCACGGGTATCAGCGGACACCACCTCGGGCGAATTGATGGCGTTCGAGACCGTCTGGTGAGACACTCCCGCCCTTTTAGCGACGTCCCTAATACTGACCATGACAGCTCCTCAACGATAAACGGCTCCCATCATACCAAGATGGACCTTAAACACCTCCCGTCATGGCGTGTTTTGCAAGACTTTGCAAAGAAAAGCCTAAGCCTGGGCCTTGCGTCCGAAGGCCCGCAGGACCAGCTTATACAGTTCCGAAGCAACCAGGACCCCCAGAGCCAGGCCCAGGGCCTCCAGCCACTGATGCCAGTGGAGAGGGGTGGTGCCGAAGGCGGTGTTGAGCGCGGGGATGTAGATGACGCATAGCTGCAGGACGATGGACAGGATGATGGCCCCCCAGAGCCATCCGTTGGAGAAGATCTTGCTGAAGGCGGATTTCACGGCCGACCGGGAGGCCAGGGAGTTGAAGAGCTGGGCGAAGACCAGGATGGTGAAGCCCATGGTCCGAGCCATGACCATCTGCTGGTCATGGCTGGCCTGGAGGGTCCCCGCCGCCTTCAAGGCGGAGGTGTCGGTGAAGATGCCGCCGGGAAGATAGAGGTCCATGCCGATCAAGGTGACGATGGCCATGACCAGGCCGATGAAAACGATGTCCCCCCACATGGGTCCGTCGACCACCCGGTCGCTGGTCTTGCGCGGTTTGCGGGCCATGACGTCATCGGTCTGGCCGTCCACCCCCATGGCCAGCGCCGGGGCGGCGTCGGTCAGGAGGTTGATCCATAACAGTTGGGTGGCCAAAAGAGGGACGACGACCCCTGAGGAATCATGGTTGGTGATGCCCAGGAAGCCGGCGAAGACCACCCCGAAGAAGACGGTGAAGACCTCGCCCACGTTCGAAGACAGGAGGTAACGCAGGAACTTGCGGATGTTGTCGAAGATGACCCGGCCTTCGCGCACGGCCTGCACGATGGTCGAGAAGTTGTCGTCCGCTAGGATCATCTTGGCCGATTCCTTGGTCACTTCCGTCCCGGTGATGCCCATGGCCACCCCGATGTCGGCGGCCTTGACGGCCGGGGCGTCGTTGACCCCGTCCCCGGTCATGGCCACGATGTTCCCCTGCCTTTGCAGGGATTCCACGATCCGCAGCTTGTGCTCCGGGGCGACCCGCGCGTAGACGGACACCTGGGAGACCGCCTGATCGAAGGCTTCCTGCCCCCGTTCGGTCAGTTGGTCCATCTGGTCCCCGGTCAGGGCCAAGGGGGCGGAGGAGAAATCCGAGGCCGGAGCCAAGGGGTTCTTTTCGGCGACCGGTTCGCCGGAGATGACGCCCAGGTCGGTGGCGATCCGGGAGGCGGTCAGCGGGTGGTCCCCGGTGATCATGATGGTGCGGATCCCGGCCCGGTGGGCCTCGGCTATGGAACCGGCGACTTCGGTGCGAGGGGGATCGATGATCCCCACCATTCCAGCCCAGATGTAGTCATGCTCCACGGCGTCGGCCTGTTGAGAGATGTCGGTCACACGACCGGAAGCGTCGGTGATGACCCCGTCCACATCCGACAAAGCCTTGACCCTCAAAGGACAGTAAGCCTGGCCCAGGGTCCGGTAGGCTTGGGAGGAAAGGTCCTCGACCTGGGCGAGGATGTCCTGCCGGTCCCCTTCCGTCAGGCGGCGGACGGCCCGACCAACCAGGATGGCGGAGCAATGGGCCAGGAGGACGTCGGGCGCCCCCTTGGCCACGGCCGACAGCTGGTTGTCGGAAGCCTTGTCCCGATAGATGACCGTCTGCATCTTGCGTTCGGAGGTGAAGGGGATCTCCCCCACGCGTTCGTAGCCCTGATACCCCTCCAAGGCCTTGACTTTGCGGGAGGCGACCAGAAGGGAGGCCTCCGTGGGGTCCCCAACGATCTCCCACTCCCCTTGCCTGTTCTGACGCAAGGCGGCGTTGTTGGCCAAGGCCCCGTCGGCCAGGGCGGAAAGGATTTCGTGATGCAGGTCCGTCCCTTCGACCACGGCGGATCCGTCCCCGGCCGCCAGCACGCCCACGGGGGTGTAGCCGGTGCCGGTCAGGGAGGCCTGGCCGGAAGCGGTGACGATGGTCTCCACCGTCATCTCGTTGCGGGTCAAGGTCCCGGTCTTGTCCGAACAGATGACCGAGGCGGACCCCAGGGTCTCCACCGAGCTCAGTTTCTTGACGATGGCGTGATGCTTGGCCATGCGTTGGACCCCCAGGGCCAGGACCACGGTCAGGATGGCTGCCAGGCCTTCGGGTACGGCGGCCACGGCCAAGGAGACGGCCAAGAGGAGGGAGTCGATGACGTCTTTGCCTGAATGGAAGCCTTCGATCAGCCACAGGGCCACCAGGACCACCACGGCGATGGCGATGACGGCCAGGCCCAGCATCTTGGTGACCGAGTTCATCTCCTTCTCCAAAGGAGTGGCTTCGCCATCCGATTGGGAAAGCATGTCGGCGATCTTGCCCACCTGGGTCTCCATGCCGGTGGAGGTGACGATGGCCCGGCCGGTCCCTTGGGTGACCGAGGTCCCATTGAAGATCATGTTGAGGCGGTCGCCCAGGGCCTTCACCTGGGAGAGGGTCTCCGGGTTCTTGGCGATGGGCAGGGATTCGCCGGTCAGAGAGGCTTCGGCCACGCGCAGGCTGGCGGCGGCGAAAAGCCGGCCATCAGCGGAGACCGTATCCCCTTCGCCCAGGACCAGGATGTCCCCCGGGACCAGGCTGGTGGTGTCGACCGTGACCACGCGACCATCCCGCAGGACGGTCGATTGGGGGGCCGTCATCTTTGCCAGGGCTTCCACCGATTGCTCCGCCCTGGCCTCCTGGATGTAGCCGAGGACGGCGTTGACGATGAGGATGAGCACGATGACGATGCAGTCGAAAGGAACGGGTTCGGCCGTGGCCGGGCTGGAGGATTTCTCCACGATCCAGGCGATGAAGGAGATGGCGGTCGCCGCCAGCAGGAGGTAGACCAGGGGGTCGCGGAATTGCTGGAGGAACTTCTTCCAAGCCGGATCCTTCGGAGCCGAAGCCAGTTCGTTGGGACCGAATTCCTCCAACCGTCGGGCCGCTTCCGTCGATGTCAGGCCGAAATTCCTATCGGTTTTCAGGGCTGTTTCCACTTGGTCTATCGAGCTGATGGAAGGATCCTGATCCATGGGCTTCTTCCTCTCGATCGACGCTTGGTCGCCTTGGGGGGTCTCTTCGATCAGGTCTTCATCACTGGGGATGACTGCCATTGTTGTCTCCTGGACGCGCCGCGGAGTAGTCAACGGGCGGGCGCCTGCCGGTCCGTTGCGCGGTTATGGACATAGTGGGACTGATTTTAATTCCCCTGATGGAGCGACGGGCGGATAAACTGATATTTTACCGGATTTTTACCGCATCCTTCCTGATGGATCTCTCCTGACGGAGTCCTTCCTACCGGAATCCTTTCTGACTGGTCATTCTTCACGGGATCATTCCAGGAAAAGTTCGGCCGGAAAGTCAGGCGACATCTGGATTGATAGGGATTCGGCGTCATGACCGGCGCCGTCCCGGGACAGGAGGAGGAAATCGAAAGGAGGCAGGCGGCCTTCGTCCCCTGAGGCAAGAAGGTCCTGGGGAGGGCAGGGGAACAAGGCGGTGGCCAGGCCATCGGCCCAGGCCGTGGGATACGGTTCGCGGCCGTCGACCAAGACCCAGCTGGCGGCGACGGTCGAAACCGGCAGCCCATCCATGGCGTCGAGGATGTGGTGCAGGCGGATCAGCTGGCCGTCGGCCGTCCTCGCCTGCCAATGGCGGCGACTGGGGGCGGAAGCGCACAAGGAGACCCCGTATTCCCTATCCAACCGGGCCAGCCCGATCGCCCGGTCGGCATCATCCGGGTCCTCCAGAGCCACTAAGACGGAAGAGCCCTTCCCCTCCCCCGCAGTCCAAACGGGGTCGGAATCCGGAGAAAAGCAGAGGTCCCCTCCCGCGTCCAGGCTGAAAGGCCCACAACACATCCCCTGTAGTTTCCGGGCCAAAAGATCCAGCAAATACCCCTTGCCGACCGCGCCGAAATCCAAATGGACCGGGCCGGTCAGCCTGAAACGGGTTCCCTCCCGCCTGATCCGGTCCCACCTGGTCCGCCGGGGCCGGCCGGCGGGGAGCTTCCCGACGAGCGGGTCCATGGACTCGAAGGAGACCGTATAACCTAGGGAGACAAGGTTTTCCCCCACGCACGGGTCGATGCGCCCCCAACTGGCGGCGAAAAGCCGGTCGTACAGGTCGAAGAGGGGGCGGCAATACTCCGGGAAGTCGAAGACCCCCGCCCGGGAGGCGACCTTTTGAGGGTCCGCCATGGCCGAGACCAGGGAATCGGGGCGAAAGCGGGAGAGGGCCTGTTCGAACTCCTCCACGAAAGCGCCCAAAGACTCGACTTGGGCCGTATTGAGGGGCTTCCGGCAGGTCAGGATGATTCCGGTCCCCAAGGCATGGGACCAGGAGTAGACCTGTCTTCCCATCTCCTGATTTCTTGGCTGCACTGAAGAGACTCCTTCCGCCCACGAGGCGAAACCGGAGGCCGGGGAAGCCCGGCCGATTCATCCCCATTATGCCATGGGATTCGTGGCCGGGGAAGCCTCGATTCTCTTCCTGCACCTTCCTTGGCTTTCTTCTTTGCGGGATTTCCCCGGAAAAAGTCTTTACAAACAGGCTTTTTTCCAGTAAGTTCAAAAGAACCGGCCCCTGATGGGCCATCGACCGGGGTTTGGGCCCGGGGAAGGAAAAACCGAGGACATCACAGAGGATTGACCGATGCGCGCACAGGGCACTGATAGCAGGAAACAGCTGATTTCCCGGGTCGGCTTGACCCTTTTTCGGCTGAGGGCTTTCTTCCTCATCCTCATCGCCCTTTTTCTTTCCTTCATCTCTTCTTCTCCTTCCGCCCCCTTCCTTGGCCCGCTGACCGCTTCCGCCCAGGCGGCCGAAGCCACCGACCACCCTTCTTGGGCGTCGGTCGTCTCCCTCATCTCCTCGGACCTGGACCAGGCGGCCAAAGCCTACCAAAAGCGGGATCCGGCCTCGGCCCAGGCGGCCGCCCAGAAGGCCTACAACGGGGACTACATGGGCTCGAACATGTCCCGGGCGGTCAAACAGGTCCAGGGTGGGACGGAAAGCGGCAGGCAGATCGGCTCCTTCACCGCCATCATCAATCTCACCTATCAGCCCACTGACGGCAAACGGTCCGCGGACTTGAAGGCCGCCATCAGCCGTTTGGAATCCAGCCTGACCTCATCCGCCTCGGCCTTGGACGCCGACCGGTCCCTAGGCTCCCCACGAGAGTATGGCAAGGCCCTGGAGGCCGCCACCCGGGCCGAACGCAAGAAGATCGAAGAGAAATCCACCATCAAAAACGAAGGCAAAGGAAGCAGGACCTGGTCCTCCATCGCCCAAGAGATGAACGCCCTCTTGGACAAAGCCTTCGACCAAACGATCCGTCAGGGCGACGGCGAAGCCGGGGCCGGCCTGGTCAACGACGCTTATTATAAATATTACGAAAAGCTCGGGTTCGAAAAAACCGTCATGAGCGTCATCTCCGGATCGCGGGTGTCGGCCGTGGAGTACCAGTTCAAACAGACCCGCAAAGACATGGTGGCCGGCAAAGGCCGGGCGGTCATCAGGAAAGACGTGGACGCCCTCAAATCCATGCTCTCCACCGACGCCGCCATCCTGGACAAAGGCGGGACCGGGGATCAGGGCAATCCGGTCGCCACTTTCTTCACCCGTTTCTTCTCTTCGGCTTTCGGGCAGGCCTTCATCATCCTGATCCGCGAAGGCCTAGAGGCCATCCTGGTCGTGGCCGCCATCATCGCCTACCTGGTCAAAGCCGGCCAGCGGAACAAGCTGGGCTGGATCTACCTGGGCATCGTCGCCGGCCTGGCCGCCTCCGCCCTGATGGCCGTCATCCTCAACCTGCTTTACGGGGCCTCCGGATCCAACCAGGAGCTGATCGAGGGGATCACTGCCCTCATCGCCATGGTCATGCTCCTTTACACCAGCAACTGGATGCTCAACAAATCGTCCACCAGCTCGTGGGACTCTTACATCAAACGCCAAACCAAACAAGGGATCACCTCGGGGAGCATCCTCTCCCTGGCTTCCTTGTCTTTCCTGGCCGTCTTCCGGGAGGGGGCCGAAACCGTCCTCTTCTACCAAGCCTTGGTCGGGATGGTCTCCAACGGGGATCATTCCGCCCTTTATGGCGGCGCCGGCCTGGCGACCGTCATCCTGGTCATCGTCTTCCTCCTCATCCGCTTCACTTCGGTCAAGATCCCCCTGCGGCCCTTCTTCGCCATCACTTCGACCCTGATGGCCGTCATGGTGGTCATCTTCGCCGGAGGCGGCCTGCATGAGCTCATCGAGGCGGACCTGGTCGACGGCCACTACCACGCTTCTTGGATCACCAACGACTTCCTGGGCATCTATCCTTATGCGGAAACGGTGGCCTTCCAAGTGGTCATGGGGGTCGTCGTCCTCCTGCTCATGGGTTTTTCGGTGGCCCAGCGCCGTTCCCGGGACCGACTGAAGGCGGCCGAGCGGCCAGCCGAAGGGCGAATCGGGAAATCGGGAAAAGCGCGCAGACATACGAAGAGCGGACCAAGCCGAAGAACCGGGCGAAGAAACATCCATACTCCATCCATAAACCCATCCACCAAAACAAAGAAATCATAAACAGAAACAAACGGAAAGGCATACAGGTACCATCATGATTCGATCCATCCAAGCAGGAAAAGCCCCCACCACCTTGAAACAGGCGGCCGCCGCCCTCTGCTCCGGCCTCCTGGTCTTCGCCTTGGCCGCCTGCGGATCCACCGGGGCATCAGGCTCGGGCTCCGCGGCCAGCGGGGAGCAGGGCCAATCCTCGTCCCAAGGCTCGTCCAACGGGGCCAAGGGCTTTGAAGAGTTCCCCATCGGGCACGACGTGGAAGTCGGCCCTTTGAACGTGGCCATGGTCTACTTCCAGCCGGTCGACATGAAACCGTCGGGAATGGGCCTGTCCGCGGCCGAAGCCTCCTTCCACCTGGAAGCGGACATCCACGCCTTGGCCGATAACAAGCTGGGCTATTCCAAAGGCGAGTTCGTCCCCGACCTGACCGTCCAGTATTCCATCGTCAGCAAAGACACCGGCAAGACGGCCGCCTCCGGCACTTTCATGCAGATGAACGCAGCCGACGGCCCCCACTACGGGGCCAATGTGAAACTGGACCAGGCCGGCCGTTACACCCTCACCCTGAGCATCCACTCCCCGGCCGAGAAAGGCTGGGCCTTGCATGTGGACAAGGAGACGGGGGTCAGCGGCGAGTTCTGGACGACCCCTTTGAAGGCGAGCTTCGATTGGAATTACACCCCTCACAAGTGGTGACAGCGGATAAGCGGTGATATCAGTGCTTCAACAATTCATCACGGCCCTGTCCGGCCTGTTGACCCCCTTCCTGCTTTTCATGGCCATGGATTCGGTCCTGGTCAGGGGGGAAGACAGGCGCTCCCGCTTACGGCGGCGGTGGCTCCTAGGTGGAGCCGGCCTGGGCCTGGGGGCGGCGGTGGTCTTCGCCATCCTCAGGTCAACGGCGGTGATCAGCCAGCAGACCGTCCTTCTGCAGCCGGCCCTGACCGTGGGCGTAACCGTCGACCTTCTCCTTCTGGTCTGCCTGATCCTGGTCCTGGCCAAAAGGGAAGGCGATTCCGCCCTCATGACCACCGCCACCGTTCTGGCCGCGGTCTGTCTGGCCGTGGACTTCTTCATCCACCTGCCCGATGTGATCATCCAGCTGACCAACTTCGTCGCCACCGGAGAGTCCGCCTTCACTTCCGCCATGCTCCTGCGGTCCTTGGGCTTCCTGACAGGGGTGGCCGGGGCCGGTCTCGTCGCATGGATCTTCTCCTCCACCCGCGGCAGCGTCAGCCCCCGTCTTTTCGCTTTGACCGCCCTGGTCTTCCTCCTTCTGCTGACCCTTCAGGACCTCACCTCCCTGGTCCAGATCCTGGTCAACACCGGCTCCCTCCTCCTGGGGGACGCGGCCTTCGTGACCCTGGCCTGGCTGATCAACCACCACCTGGCCCTGGTCCTGGCCCAGGTCTTCCTCTTCCTCCTGCCCGCTTCGGCGGCCCTGGTCGCCGGTTTCCGTCTGCCATCCAGCCGGATGCAAAGCCTGACTTGGCAGGCCCAGGCGGGGGATGCGGCAGCCGCCCGGATCGGCAGGAAATTCCGCCGCCACGCTTTTCTGGCCGCCGCCTGGTGCCTGGTGGCCTTGCTCTTCGTGGGGGTCAGCCTCACTTACGGGGTCTCCCTCACCCATCAGGAGGTGGTCCTGTCCGCTCCAGAAAAGTACCGGCAAAGCGAAGGCACAGCCATCATCCCCTACTCCCAGTTGGCCGACGGCCATCTTCACCGCTTCCAGTACAAGGCCAGCGACGGAACGGTCATGCGTTTCATCATCATCAAGAAGGCCGGCGGGGCCTACGGGGTGGGCCTGGATGCTTGCGAGAACTGCGGGGACGCCGGCTACTACGAGAAAGACGGCAAGATCATCTGCAAAAAGTGCGACGTGGCCATCAACCTGGCCACCATCGGTTTCAAAGGCGGATGCAACCCCATCCCCCTGCCTTACCAATCCCAAGGTGGCAAGATCACCATCAAGACCAGCGACCTGGACGCCCTTTCCAGCCACTTCAAGAACGCCTAAGGGGTTGCCATGTTTTTCCTGAGAATGATCGACACATCCATCAGCCGCCAACTCAAATCCCGCTCCCTGATCTGTCTGACCGTGGCCCTGGCCGCGGCGGTCAGCGTCGCCATGCTGGGAATCGTCTACGACGTGGGAGACAAACTGACCACGGAATTGTCCACTTACGGGTCCAACATCACCGTCCGTCCCCGGTCCGACGCCCTCGTGGCCGACCTCTACGGATCCAGCGCGGCCAACACCCCCTCCTCGGCGACGACGGATCCGGCCTCCTTCCTCAAGGAATCCGACCTGCAGAAGATCAAAACCATCTTCTGGGCTTACAACATCACCAATTTCGCCCCCCAACTCAACGTCCACCTGACCGCCACCAACGAGACCAGCAGCCAGAAGGCCGACCGCGTGCCGGTGGTCGGCACCTGGTTCGCCAAAGACCTGAAGATCTCCACCGGGGAGCACACCTGGGCCGGTCTCCAAGGCGGCATGCGGTCCTGGTGGAAGATCCAGGGGCGCTGGGCCCGGGACGGGTCGGCCGAGGCCATGGTCGGCTCGGCCTTGGCCCGCGACCTGAACCTCTCCCTCGGCGATACGGTCTCTTTGACTCCGCCTGCCCGTTCGACCGCCTCCCGACAGCCTTTGAAGGTGACCGTGGTGGGAATCTACCAGTCCCATGATGACGACGACAAGGCCCTCATGACCTCGTCCGACCTCCTGCAAGGCCTGACCGGTCTGGCCGATTCGGTCGACTTCGTGGAAGTCAAGGCTTTGACGACCCCGGAGAACGACCTGGCCCGCAAGGCGGCCAAGAACCCGGATGCACTCTCCCAGGACGAATGGGAGACCTGGTATTGCACCGCCTACCCCTCCTCCATCGCCTATCAGATCGAAGAGGCCCTGCCCGGGTCGGTGGCCAAACAGGTACGTCAGGTGGCCGCCTTGGAAGGCACGGTTCTGCAGAAAACCCGAGCGGTCATGATCGTCATGACCATCCTCACTCTGGTGGCGGCCGCCATCGCCGTGGCCAACCTCATGTCGGCGGCCTTGGGGCAGAGGACTTCGGAATTCGCCCTCCTGAAGGCCTTGGGGGCCAAGAACTCCGAGGTGGCCCGCCTGATCCTGGCGGAGACCGGCCAGCTGGCCTTCCTCGGGGCCCTCGTCGGCTCGATGGTCGGCTTGGGCCTGTCCCAGCTGGTGGAAAGACTGGTCTTCCACGCCAACGTGGCCGTGCGTCCCATGGTCTTCGCCCTCGTGGCCGCCTTGCTGGCCCTGACCATCCTTCTGGCATCAGTCTCCGCCTTGCGGCAGACCTTGCGTCTTCAGCCGGCCCAAGTCCTCCATGACAGGTAGATCGACCATGACGAACAGACGCAGGATGAATACGAATCGACACCAAAGAGGGGCCTTCATGTTTTTCTGGACCATGCTTTTCAGCTCCGTTTTCCGCCGGCGCTCGCGGGCGATCATGGTGGTCGTCTCCTGCCTGGTCGGAGCGGCCACCTTCTTCACCCTCCTGTCGGTCTGCCTCCTGGTTCCTCGTCAGATGACCCAGGAATTGCAGTCCTACGGGGCCAATCTGATCGTCAAATCCAACGGGACCGGACGGACAGCCAAGGGGATAGCCCCGGACCTGGTCGAACACACCACCTCCATGATCACCGGCCACGGGGAAAGCGCCACCTGGGCCGGCTACCGCTATGAGACCGTCCGCATCCATTCGGCCTCCTACCAAGTTGCCGGGATGGACGTGACCCGCACCCGTCAGCTCAACAAATACTGGAGCCTGCAGGGATCCTGGCCCCGGGGCAAGGACCAGATCCTGGTGGGGACGGACGTGGCCAAGACCCTATCCGTGACCGTCGGGAACACGCTCAAAATTAGCTACCGGGCCCCGTCCGGCAAAGACCAAGGCGGCAAAAATCAGGCCAGCTCCTCCTTGGACGCCCCAGAGGTCTCGAACTCTTCGAACGCCAACGAGGGGAAGGCCTTTTCCATAGCCGGCATCGTCGATACCGGCGGAGCCGAAGACTCCATGATCTACATGACCCTCCCCGCTCTGACTTTCCTCACCGGCAGCGAGCGCGGCCTCGACCTGCTGGAATACTCCACCTCCGCCCAGGGGGACTCCCTGGACCGAGTGACGGCCAGTATCAATGAGATGACCTCCATGAACGTCACCGCCCAGAAGGTGGCGAAGATCTCCACGGCCAACAGTTCCATCATCGCCATGCTGACCACCCTTTTCTGGATCATCTCCCTGGTCGTCCTCATCCTGACCATCGTGGGCGTCTCCACCACCATGACCTCCCTGGTCTCCCAAAGACGCAGCGAAATCGGCCTGCGGAAGGCCTTGGGGGCGGACAGCAAAAGCATAGCCCGGGAGTTCTTCTCCGAATCCGCCTTGTACGGATTGATCGGAGGGGTCCTAGGAATCGGCGTCGGCTATGCCGTCTCGCTGAGCCTGACCCGGGCCGTCTTCCAAAGGACCATAGGCTTCGACCTACCCCTGGCCTTGGTCTGCCTGCTGGCCAGTCTGCTCGTGGCCATAGTCGCTTCGGCCCTGCCGGTGAAACGGGCCACGCAGATAGACCCTGCCGTCGTCCTCAGGGATGAGTGAGGCCCTATGAATGAGAATGGATTTTCAGACGACCAAAAGACCAAGCCGGCGGTCCAAAGGCCAGGCTCGCAATCCGATCCCTGGCAGCCCGCTCACCCATCGACATCCAACATCCACCAAGAAAGGCCCATCATGGCTGATAAGAAGAACCCCCAGCAAAACCTGGTCCTGCAGCTCAAACATGTGTCCAAGATCTACGGGGACCTCAAGGCCCTGGATGACCTGAGTCTGGACGTCCCTACAGGCCAATGGCTCTCCATCGTCGGGTCTTCGGGCTCCGGCAAGACCACCCTCATGAACATCATCGGTTGCCTGGACCAGCCCAGCAAGGGGGAGGTCCTTCTGGAAGGGCATGATGTGGCTGACCTGGACCAATCCCAGCTGGCCGACGTCCGTAAGAACGTCATCGGCCTGGTTTTCCAGAAGTTCTACCTGGTCCCGCATCTGACGGCGGTGGAAAACGTCATGGTGGCCCAGTACTACCATTCGGTCGTGGACGAAAAGGAGGCCCTGGCCGCCTTGGGTCGGGTGGGCCTGACCGACCGGTCCCACCACCTGCCCAAGGAGCTTTCCGGAGGCGAACAGCAACGGGTCTGCATCGCCCGGGCCCTCATCAATCAGCCTCGACTGGTCTTGGCGGATGAGCCGACCGGAAACCTGGATGAGGCCAATGAGGAAATCGTCCTGGATATTTTCCGCCAGCTCCACCAGCAGGGGACCAGCCTGATCGTGGTCACCCATGACCCCTACGTGGCCTCCTGCGGGCAGAGGGAGATCCGTCTCAACCATGGGGAATTGGTCGGAGAGAAGTGGAACGGCTAGGATGAACCCTATGAACCATTCGAAGAACCAAGACGCCCGGAAGGCGACAGCCCTGGCCGCCGTCGGAATCCTGATGGCCGCCCCCCTCCTCACGGCCTGCGGGGAAAGCCGGGCCGTCCCCGCCCAGGACGACTTCGCCGGGGTCAGCGAGGAATCCTCCTCCCCCGCGTCAGGCTCAGGCCAGTCGACCGCCTCAGCCGCCCCCCGGTCAGACCCGAACCGGTCCCTGCCGACCGACAGCGGCAAGTACAAAGACGGACGGTTCGCCTCCAAAGCCATCTACGGGCCGGCCAGCGAAGACTCCATCGACGTGTCCGTCACCGTTTCCGGGCAAAAGGTGGCCGATGTAACGGTCACCCCTCATCCGGCGACCCCGGTATCGAAAAAATACCAAACGGGTTTCATCAAGGAAATCAAGGGTACCATAGTGGGTAAGCCTCTGAAGGATTTGAAGGTGACCAAGGTGGCCGGAGCCAGCTGGACGTCGGACGCCTTCAACAAGGCTTTGGATGTGGTCCGTCAGGAGGCCTCGGTCACGGGGCAAACCGGCGACTGAGCGTTAACGGAATCGATTTCACTTCAGGCAAGGATACGAAGAGGATGCAAGGACAGTATCAGAATCAAAGCCAGAGCCCGACAGGGCCGCAGCAACAGCAGCAGCAAGGGATACAACAGTTTGGGATGCCGCAACAGCAGCCCGGCTCACAGCTGCCCGCCGCTCAAGGGGTCTATCAGCCCATGGGCCAACCTTACCCTCCCTTGGCTTTCCCTCATCCATATCTGCCCATCCCCCGGCCCCGCAAGCGCCGGGACCCCAATCGTCTCCCCGGCGACCGGGCCTTCTTCCATGTCACCGACGCCGCCTCTTACCTGCGCAGCGTGGCCGGCTACCAATGGTGGCGGCCGCTCCTGACCCTTTTCGTGGCCTTGGGCTGGATCGCGGTATGCGAAGGCCTTTCCGTCTGCCTGCTGGGAGTGGTCTCCTTCGCTTACCTCTTCCCCTTCCTCATCCAAGGCGGAAACTCCTACCACACCTTTGTCAGCAGCATTCCCGCCGACCCAACCAACTGGATATCCATCCTCATCAATTTCGGCTTCACCGCCCTCACCTTCCTCCCCCCGGTCATCATCACCTGCCTCCTGGTCGACGGACGCCCCATCAGCACAGTCACCAATCGATACGGGGGCATGCGATGGAAGCTGCTGGCCAAATCCATGCTGCTGGCCTCCGCCTTCCTGGCTGTGGAGACGATTTCCCTGCCTCTTCTGACGTCCAAACCGTACCCGGTCCATCGCTCCGGTCAGGCCGTCGTCCTGTCCTTGGTCATCATCCTGACCGTCATCCCCCTGCAGTGCGCGGCCGAGGAATACGTCTTCCGCGGCCTTCTCCTGCAAGCTTTCGGCCGTTGGATCCAACCCCGCTTCGCCTGGCTGATCCCTATCATCCCCGCTTTCATGTTCGGCATGGGGCATAGCCAGTACGACCTCCTAGGCCGCTTGGACGTGACCTGCATGGGACTTATCGCCGGCTACCTGGTCCTTTTCACGGGAGGATTGGAGACGGGCATCGCCTTGCATACGGCCAATAACGCTTTCATCTTCATTGCCTACCTCTGCGGCCTGTCCGATCCGACCTCAGGCTCCAAAGGCTCATCCTTCAGCCAAAAGGCCAGCAGCGTCGCCATCACGGTCACCGTAGAGATCCTTTACGCCTTGACCGTTCTGGCCGTCGGCCAATGGCGCCATTGGTTCGACTACAAACCCGTCGTCCCTCCCTACCGGTTGGATTCTTATCGGATTCCGGCCGGGCCTGCGGTGGCTGTCCTGCCGGATCAGAGGAGCTAAAGGGCGAGGCGGGTCCAGCCTTCCCGCGCCTGAAATCTGAAATAGCGTCTTGCCCGTATGATGAAGACTATGGTTAAAAAAGGTCCCACTAAAGGTTCAGGCGGCAAGCACCGCAACAAACTTCGCGGCCACGGTCCCACTCCCAAGGCCGAAGACCGCGTCTATCACAAGGCTTTCCGCGAGCGCCGGGCGGCGGATAAACGGCGGGCGGCGGACCCGCGTCTGGCAGCCCGTCGCCGGGTGGACCGTTTCACTTCCGACAGCGACGAGTTTGTGATTGGCCGCAATTCCGTTTTGGAGGCCTTGCGCGCCCATGTCCCGGCCAGCGTCCTTTATGTTCTGAACCGCATCGAACATGACGACCGGACCAGGGAGATCATCCGTCTAGCCGGCTTGGAAGGGTTGAAAATCCTGGAAGCCGACCGCCTGGAGATGGACCGGATCGCCCGCACCGACCACCATCAAGGGGTGATCATCAAGGCCGCCCCTTACCAGTACCATACCTTGCAGGAGCTGGCCGATAAGGCCGAGGCCAAAGCTTCCGCCATGAAGGCCGCCTCCCCCGCCGCCCGAGCCTTGGCCCAGCCCCTTTTCATCGCCTTGGATGGGGTCACCGACCCGCAGAATCTGGGCGCCGTCATCCGCTCAGCCGCCGCTTTCGGAGCTAACGGGGTCATCATCCCTGAACGTCGGTCCGCTTCCGTGACCGCCTCCGCCTGGAAGGTGTCCGCCGGAGCCGCCGCCCATCTGCCTGTGGCCCGGGTGGTCAACCTGACCAAAGCCATCGAAAGCCTGAAAGAACGCGGCTACTACTCGATCGATCTTGACGGAGGCGGCACCGCCACCGTGGGCGAAAGCGGCTTCGAGTCCGATCCGCTGATCGTCGTTTTGGGCTCCGAAGGCAAAGGAATCAGCCGCCTGGTCCGGGAGCAATGCGACTCCATCGTCTCCATCCCCATGACTTCCTTGGTGGAATCGCTCAACGCCTCCGTGGCCGCCGGCATCGCCCTCTTCAGCGTGCATCAGGCCCGGGCCCGGAAGGAGTAAACGCCGCCAGGCAGAGTGCTCCGTGAAGCCTTGATGAACTTCACTTGATTTCACTGATGCTGAGAAAAATCACGCAGCGCCTTCCCAATCTCCTGAGAAAATTGAGGTAAGGCGCTTCTTCTTAGGATTCCTAAGTACTCATTAATATCCACAGGAGGCTTTTTGTAAGAGTTCATCAAATCCCATGCGATAGTCGCGACTTCGCTATGATGCAAATCAAGTAAATCACACAAAAAGCAATCCGGATCTTTGATCTCAATTTGGTAGGGACGATACGAGGACTCGGGGAAATCCTTGAGATTAAAGGTTACGAGTGTATACGCTGGCGAAGCCACAGCGGCAGCCAAGATATGCCTGTCATTAGGGTCGCAAGTCATCATTGAGGTCAAACTTTCATAGTTCGTTACGCAGGCGTCAGGAAAACAGCCTTCCATGGTCGCGATGCGCTTTGAAACCTGCTTTTCTCCAATCCTTGGCTCAAGTACCCTTTCCAATTCTTCCAATACCCCGCGGAACCAATACGGTTGGAACATCCCCGCTTCGGCCAAGCGAAGGGTTAAATCGCAAACCGTCTCGCCATACAAAGCGCATGTATCAAAGAAAACTGGAAAGGGCACGGCTAACTCCGATGAATAAGAGGATTGTCTTCCGTCTTATGAGGGTCTTCCTCACCGGATAAATCGCGAAAAGCACGCATAGCTTGTTCATGGCGCTTCTTTTTATAACTTAAAAGATCGGAAAGCATGACCCGCCGATGCCGTCCTACCGTGCTAAAGGGAATTCCGCCGGATTCGAGGATTTTAACAAAAGTAGGACGGGATATCCCGAGAAGATCCGCAGACTCTTGAGTCGTAAGCTGACGGTCAGCGGGAATCAAGATGACAGGCATATTCTTCGCCATCTTCCCTGTGACATCAAGAAGGATCTTCGCGAGATTTTTAGTGAGAGGATAGGATTCCGTGTCGGAAATTTGGAGGCGAGGCATATCCTCTTCACGGACGATTTGATCAAACCGTTCGTGTTCTTCGATTTCCTGATTCTCAATTTGCAGGGCGCGCTTTATCTCCGCATACCGCTCCCGATCTTTCGGATCCGGGATATAGGTTGTTTCTTGGGAAATTCCACTCTCAGACATATCCCACCACGCTCCACTCATAAATGACCATTAAATGAATCCATCGGAAATTCGAGATTACCTAGGGTAATCAGTATACCACTTATTCGAAATATTCGAAAGAGCGTGCTCTGAATTCCTGCTCAGCTGGCCCAGACGGCGGCGTCGGGATCGTCCTCCGGATTGTAGCCTGATTCGCCGAACCCCCCGTCTCCGTACGTGTCAGCGTCATCGAAGACGCCTGAGTCCTGGTCTTCGGTGATGGCTTTCATCACCTGGGTGTCGATCTTGTAATCCGACAGGTGTTCGTCGATGTAGCTTTGCACGGCCACGCCCATGGGCACGTCATGTCCGGCCTGCTCGGCCAGATACCAGCGGTGGGTCAGGACTTCATGGAAGAACTGGGCCGGCTCGATCTCGTTGCGGTATTCAGGCGGTATCATACGGACGGTCGGCTCGAAGACCTCGCGCATCCAATCCGTGGCCACGATTTCGATCGGCTCATCCTGCCGCCAGGTGGAGGCCCGGTAAGCATCCAGATCGTTCAAAAGCCGGGAAGCCTGGTTCTCCTGCACATCCAGGCCCGTCAACCGCAGGAGCTTGCGGGAGGCGTAACCGGCGTCCACCACGCGCGGCCGCACATGCACATAGGCCCCGTCCGCGTCGGCGTTGACTTCCAGCTCATCCACGTAGAAGCCCAGTTCATTGAGCTTGTTGACCCGTTTTTCGATCTTCCACATTTCGTCCGGGGTGAAGGTATCGGTCCCGGTCAGGGCCTCCCATAGGGAATGGTAGCGTTCGACCAGGCGGTTGCCCGTTTCCACTTCGTCCACTTCGCTGGGCAGGAGGACGCCGGCCTGGAGGTCCATCAGTTCCCCGATGATGTTGGTCCGGGCCAGGTCGATGTCGTACTCACGCTGCCCATCGGTCAATTTGGCGTAAAGCGCTCCGGTCTCCGCGTCCACCAGGACGGCGGTGAAGGAGTCGGCGTCCCGCATGAAGAGCACGTTGGAAAGGGAGACGTCACCCCAGTAGAAACCTTGCAGATGCAGGCGGACCATGAGGACGGCCAAGGCGTCGATCAGCCGGGCGGCCGTGTCCACCCGGATGTTCCGGGCGAAGAGGGCCCGGTAAGGCAAGGAGAATTTCTGCTGTTTGGTCACCAGGATGGCTTCCAAAGGCTGCCCTTCGGAATCATGACGACCGGCCACCACCGCCACCGGCTTGACGGCGGGCAGGTCCAGCTTTTCCAAGCTGCGCAGAAGTTCGTATTCGCGCTGGGCCACCTGCCAGTTGATTTCCTTCATGGCCATGATGTCATCGCCCACGCGGACGAAACGGACCACGTGGCGGGAGATTCCTCGGGGCAGGTTCACCAGCAGGTCTTCCGGCCATTGGGCCAGGGGAAGGTACCAAGGCATGGTGAACATGCGGGGGTTGGCGGTGGCCGCGGTGATCGTCAGCGCTTGGGGCTCGGTGGCGGCCCGGCTTTTGTCGTCGTCCACATCGGCCGCCTTGCCGGAGGCATCGACGATGGCGCCGCCGGTCTTCACTGAGGTGGCATTACGCAAACGGGGGTCCAAAGAACTAGTCATGCTTTCATTCTAACTTCGCGAGGGGAAAGAAAGGCCCCGGCTGGCAATCCAGTCGAGGCCTTTCTTGATATTTATCTGTTCTTCATCACCATGCGAAAGGAGACGAGGAAAAAATCGGTGTCTTCCTAGTCAAGATCCTAGTTCAGGCGCAGCTCGGTGGCCGGGGAGAACAGGTGCATCTTGATGGGATCGATGTGGATGCGGACAGTGTCGCCGACCTTGGGGAGCTGACGGGGGTTCACGCGAACGGTGGTCATCTTGTTCTGGTCGGACATCATGGTCTCGGAGGCGGAAGCCTCGTCACCGGTCACGATGTTGCCATAGATGTAGCCGTCGGAACCGAGGTCTTCCACGTTCAGGACCTTGAGCTTGAAGGCGTCGGGATCCGCATCGGCAGCCAGAGTGGCGTCTTCAGGACGGAAGCCGAGGACGATCTTGCCGCCGTCCTCAGGGGTGAGCTTGGAGACGACTTCGGTCGGCAGAGTGATGGTGTCATCGCCGATTTTGGCCTTGCCATCCACCACGGGGTGGGTGTTGATGTTCATGGAAGGAGATCCGATGAAACCTGCCACGAAGACGTTGGCGGGGCGATCATAGAGCTCGGTGGGGGCGCCGACTTGCTGGAGGACGCCCAGCTTGATGACGGCGATGCGGTCGCCCATGGTCAGGGCTTCGGTCTGATCGTGGGTCACGTAGAGGGTGGTGACGCCCAGCTGACGCTGCAAAGCGGCGATCTGGGTACGGGTCTGCACGCGGAGCTTGGCGTCCAAGTTGGACAAAGGCTCATCCATGAGGAAGACCTTCGGCTTGCGGACGATTGCGCGACCCATGGCCACGCGCTGACGCTGACCACCGGATAGGGCCTTCGGCTTACGGTCCAGGTACTCGGTCAGGTCGAGGATTTTGGCCGCTTCCTCGACGCGCTGACGGATTTCAGCCTTGGGGGTACCGGCGATCTTCAAAGCGAAGCCCATGTTGTCAGCCACGGTCATATGAGGATACAGAGCATAGTTTTGGAAAACCATGGCGATGTCGCGATCCTTCGGCTGCATGTTGGTGACGTCGGTATCACCGATCAGGATACGGCCCTTATTGACTTCCTCCAGGCCGGCCAGCATACGAAGAGTCGTAGACTTACCGCAACCAGAGGGACCAACCAGGACGAGGAACTCGCCATCCTTGATGTCAAGGTTCAAATCATCGACAGATGGCTCGGTGTTACCCGGATAAATTCGGGTCACATGTTCAAATTTTACTTCTGCCATAACTATCCTTTCATGGGCGGTACGTGCCCAACGATCCGTTGTGAGAGGTTTATTTTTCTTGTTATGACCATAGACATACTCGTCAACCTTGTCGGAGCACGCCGCTGGTCCGTGGTTCGGGAAACTCTTCCTTGAGCCATGTAACTTAACTATACACATCCCATAGGATAAAGACAGGCATTTCGCCGTCGGACTTATTCCTCACCTATCCCTCCCCCACCGCCCTTTCCTTCCTTCTCTTTAGAATGGAATCATTATGACTGACCTCAATGCATTCAATCTGGAACCCGGAGCCAGGGTGGGTGGCTATAACCTCTTGTCCCGCTTAGGGGGAGGGGCCATGGGGACCGTGTGGCGCGTCAAGGACGACGGCGGTCAGATCTATGCCATGAAGATCCTGCGCGACTCTTTCGCGGAGGCCGATAACGCCCAGCCCGATTCGCAGGAGGCCAGGGAAAGGGCGACGGCCCGGGAACGCTTTCATCGGGAAGGCTTGGCCCTGCAGAAGATCCGTCATACCGGGGTCTGCCAGATCGTGGACATGGAGCTGGACGACTCTTTGGCTTTCCTGGTCACCGAGTTGGTCGATGGCCTCAACCTGCGCGACGACGTCAAAGAGAACGGCCCTTATATAGGTCAGGATCTGGCCCGTCTGGCTGAAAAGCTGATCGACGCCGTGGACGCCGTCCATGCGGCTGGGATCATCCACCGGGACATCAAGCCCACCAACGTCATGATTTCCGCCCGCGGCCCTGTTTTGGTCGATTTCGGCATCGCCATGGGAGAAGGCGAATCCCATGTGACCAGGACCGGCCTGGTCATGGGGACTCCCGGCTTCATAGCCCCGGAAATCATAGAAGGGGCCGAATCCGACGAGGCGACCGACTGGTGGTCCGTCGCCAGCGTGATCGGTTTCGCCGCCATGGGGAAGCCGATATATGGGGCCAAGCCCATGATGGCCGTCTTGGAAAGGGAAGCGGCCGGAAACGCCAATCTGGCCGGCCTGCCTCCCCGCACGACTTATATGCTCCGCCAGGCTTTGGATCCCGATAGGCTGAAACGCTGTTCCGCCCAGGAGCTCCTCCATGCCATCCAGATGGATGCGGCCAGCGGGGCTTGGGATGAAGCCGAGGGCCCGGTGGTGCCCCCTTTTCACAGTGACGCCGCCAAGGCCTTAAAGACAAGCCCCCGATGGCTCTGGACCGATCCCCTTCCTTCCTTGGAAGACCTGGAAAAAGAGGAAAAGGAAGGGGACGATGAGGAAGGGGACGATACAGAAAGGGAGAATGAAGAGGACGAGCCCTCCGATGCGCAGACAGCCGTCTTGTCCTCCTCGGCCCTGCCTGGCTCCACCCGGATCATGCCCGCCCAAGCCTGGCCAAGGATGACGATGCACGGCGATGATGAGGACACCGGTGACGAGGATTCCACGGCCGACTGTGATGACGCAGGCAGCGAGACCAGTGATACCAGTGAGACTGGCGAAACCGAGCCGCTCCTGACCGCGACCCGGATCATGCCCGCGGCCGCCCCCCTCGGCCGGACGACGCCGACTACGCAAGTGATGCCTGTAAACCAAGCGATGCCAGCAATGTCCCAGACGCAGGTGATGCCCCCCATCCCATGGCAGCCTCTGCCCTTCATCCCGGCGGCTGCCGCCAACCAAACGCAGGCCCCTGACCAGCCTTCGGTCGTTCCCGCCGATTCCGTCCTCTACTGGTATCGCCGGCATAGCCTGCTCCCCCTTATCCTTACGACCATCCCCCTGACCTTCTTCGCCATGGCCGCCCCCCTGGTGACCTTCTTCCTGGCCATCCTCCTTTTCTGGGTCTTCGCCGCCATCGGCTACAACGCCCAGGCCCGGGAGAGAAGGCGGGGGAAGAAGGGCAACGTCTTCACGAAATCAGACTCCGCCATCACCGGCCTGGCCTTTCCCCTGCGCCTGCTGAAAGCGATCCCCGCCGCCTTGGGAGCCGGGGTCATCATGGGGATCATCTGGAGCGCCTTCCTCCTGCTGATAGTCCTCCTCATCAGATCGGCGGGCGGCGGCAGTCACGTCCACGCGACCATCAGCCTCTTCTCCACCACCTTCTCCGTCCCCCTGCCCAGCGGGGACCTGACTTCCCCCGAAACCATCGCCCTCGGTCTGTCTTTCGCCTTCTCCTGGATGTGCGGGCTGCTCAGTCACACGGCGACCATGGTCCGGGTGGGGTTCGGATCCACCCGGACGGCCAAGATTCCGGGGTATCCCCGCGGCGAAGGCCTGGCTCCCAAAACGGTCGCGGCCTTGTTCTGCCTGGTCGCTTTGATTTTCCTCACCGTCAGCTATTGCGCATCCGGCTTCCTCAACTGGACTCCCCTCCCTGTCAGCTATTAGGCTATGAGGTTATTGAGGGGGAAAGCCGATGAAAAGCGGCAAGGTTAGGAAAAGCTAGTATAATCGGGCGCAGTCAATGGTCTTATGGCGATTTCGCGCCGAAACGAAGGAAAACATATGGCACAAGGTACACAGCCCAATCGCAGGAACTCCCGCCGTAAACGGATGGAAGAGGAAGCCTTGCAGGACCGCCTCCAGCAGGAAAAGGAGGAGCGGGAACGCAGGCAGCAGACCATCATCGGCTCCGTGGCCGTCGCCATTGTCGTCGTGATCGCCTTAGTCATCGGGGGACTGTGGCTCCATAGTCACCTGCAGAAGCGGGCGGACAGCCTGGAGTCCCAAAAGGCGGCCGCCTACCAGGCTGTCCAGGCGGTAAAAGAGAAGCCTTCCTCGGCCACCGCGGAAGGAGGGTTCGTCTTCTCCAAGGATGGAGTGGGTGATTCCCTTTCCTCCGTGCCGACCGTGGAAGACTACATGGACTTCATCTGCCCCGCCTGCGGGACCGTCAACCGCGGACTGGATGCCACCCTGATCAGCTTGGTTAACTCAGGACAGATCAATCTGGAGGTCCACCCCGAGGGCTTCCTGGACGCGTCCTCCACCGATGAGTACTCCACCCGGGCCGCCGCTGCCGTCGTCTACGTGATCGAGAACGACCCCAACCATGCCTTGCAATTCATCGCCGCCCTTTTCTCTCAGAAGAATCAGCCGGCTGAGGCCAGCGGTTACAAACCGGTTTCCAACGAACAGATCCGGAAGATCGCCCTTTCCGCCGGGGTCGATTCCACCGTCGCCGCTGCCTGCACCAAAGGCACCTACATCCCCTGGGTCAAGGCCATGGCCAAGTACACCCCCCTGCGTAAAGAGCTGTGGAACCACACTCTCACCAGCGGGGAAGGCATGACTACCCCCACCTTCCGTATCAATAAGAATTACTGGCGTTTCAACGACTACGAGCATGGATCGGACTGGAAGGGGAACTTCCTGACCGCCATCGGTCTCACGGCCCAGCAGGTGGGGACCTCGGCCAAGCCGACCATCGGCGAAAAAGGAGCCCCGATCTACCCCGCTTCGCGACCCGCCGGCACCGGCTCAGGCTCAACCGGCTCCAAGTAAAGAAAGGCTCTCCGATTCTCCGAGGTTGATTAGCTTCTCCAGATCCCCTCGGCTTCTCTCGATCGCCAACAGCCACCAACAGTCGCCAATTCAAGGGAAAACCGACCCTGGGTCCTTGTGGTTATCCATAAGTTCAGCTAATCTTTACTGTGTCAATCTTCCCGGGAAATCCCACGGATTCCCGAAAGATTCTGCCTCCTTAGCTCAGCTGGTAGAGCAGCTGATTTGTAATCAGCAGGTCGTCGGTCCGAAGCCGGCAGGAGGCTCCACAAAGAATCCCACTTCTTCAGGGCTCCCCCAACGCCGCCGACGACCACCGGGACATGCCCGGGTATGACACACGTGGTACACAAGTCGACAACCCTCATTCCGTCAACGACGATGACCTGATCCACAAGCTGCATGATGCCGGAATCCAAGCGGTGCGATACGTAGACGAAACCGTCAAGTTCATCCGCCATCCTTATCTCGACTTGGGCCACTGTCTTCATACCCAACCCGGCGGTGATTTCATCAAGAACCCCGAAACGCGCCCGATGGGCGAAGAACCGGGCCAGGAGAATCCGCTGCTTCTCCCCACCCGATAAGGAGGAAAGAGCGTTGTCGATCTCATAGTCGAGTCCGCGTTCCTTGACCCAGTCCCCGATCTGCGCCTTGTCACAAGCCTCAAGAACTACGCTGTCAGGAAGGGAGCTATCAAACAAGGTCACATTATCGCGGATGGAAGTATGGAAAATATGCCCAGGCTGAGAAATATATGAGAAATACAGCCAAGGCGCAAGTCATCCACGGGCCCTTCGAAGACCAGTTCATCGCCCTGTCTGCCCGAATCGATGCCTACCGGCCGCTTGACGAGGGTGGACTTTCCGGCCCCGCTCTTGCCGATGATTAGCTATTTCCTGTGCGGATCAAGCACCACGCCACGGTCTTTACGGGAGCATCGCCGTCATCCTGCTGAGCCCGTTCGACCGCGAAAGTCGATTCCACTTCCTTCATGGTCTCACGCCCCGCATTGAATTGGGAGTACAGGCCTGAGGCGTAGAAGAGGGGAACCGAGATGTTGCCCGTCAGCGAAGCGAAGGCGACGATTTGAGGAATCGACATCTGCGATTTCAGTATGAGAATTCCGCCAACGATCCAGACCCCAAAAATTGAGGATATGGCTCAGCAAATCATTGATGGCATCCACCCGTTTTCGCACGCGCGCGTCATGATCGGCGGCATGAATCCACTTTTCATTAGCCTGGGAATACCGCTGATCGACGGACCGCTCTGCGCCTTGTGTCGTCCGGTCCACCAAGCCATGGAGTAAATCAGAAGAGGATTCGTTCAAATCGTTGGTGCTACGCACGAGGAGATTCCGCGCCCGTTCGACCGCCTTCTTCGACAGGATAGGAGAGATGGAAAGCGGAAGGCAGAGGATGATCGCAATCAGACCCAGCACCGGGTTGATGAAAAGGATAGTGACTATAGCGCAGACCAACTGACACAACAGATACGAGCCCCAAAGCGCCACGTCAATGACATTGAGCTTGATCAAGTCCACCTGGACGGTCAGATCGGACAACTACTTATCGGCCCCTTCTCGAGTGAAATGCGTCAGCCGGATCGTTCCAAGCCTGTCGAAAAGATCCTCCCGCACCTGCCGAGTCAGCAGATTCGCATACTCCTCGGCCCGGGCCTGATAGACGAAGTAAACAATCGCTTGCACCGGCAGATACAGCGCGATGACGCCTACCAATACCCAAAACCTGCTCCACTGCGACGTCTGCACCGCTTCAATCAGAGTCTGCAGAAGAATGGCGTCTCCCGTCATGAAGAACGCCAGTACGACTGTCAAGGCCGCCAGAAAGCCAAACTTCCTTTTATCTTCTATCGGCTGTCCACTTAACCAAACCATTCTCCTGCTCCCGAAATACATGTCCCGCAGGCTCTATGAAATTTCGTTGTCTAACTTTATACCGTATGATGTAACTATTTCATCGTACTTATACCATACAACCCCTCAATCCACCTAGGTAGCTATCTCAAGCTTTTATAGGCTAAAGCTTTGCGGCGAAGTCATGCACCTCATGGAGGAAACGTTTCCGCCGCTCGAAGCTGCTGCCGCGCAGGTAGTTCATCTGATGATGCTTGATGGTCTTGACCCCGCACATAATTCCCAGGATCTGGTGTTGGAGCACCTTGCCGTAATCCGGCTCGAACAGGCGCGCATAAAAATCAGGCGTGTCACTGGTCGTGATGATCCACGCCTTCTTCCCCTTCAGCAGGCCTTGCGGCAGCAGCCCTCGGTATTGATAAGCGAATCCTTTGGCGAAGACCCTGTCAATAAAGCCTTTGAGAATCGCCGGCATGCTGGACCACCAAATCGGATAGATGAAGACCAGCAAGTCGGCTTGGGTGATGATCGTCCGGTATTTCGCCGTTTCAGGGTCGTCCTTCAGATCCCGGCGGCGATGTTCTTGGTCGAAATACAGGACCGGATTGAACCCTTCCTGATAGAGGTCGAGGAGGGTGACGGCGTGTTTGGGCTCTTCTGTTTCTTTTTTCCCGCAGGATTGAGCGAAGCCACTGAGCACGGACCTCAGGATTGCTTGATTGTAACCACGGTCATTCGGATAAGCATAGAAAATTGCGATATTCATAATATTATTTATCACCTTGATTAAAGTGGTTATGGTTATTATTCGATGTTTATTCTCTGATTTTCTTCATCCCCATCGTCAGGTTTCGTCATATACTCTTCCTGAAGCCGGGTGAGCTGACGCCTGTATTCAGCATACGCTTCTTCTCCTTGCCGGTCGAGATCGCGGGATTGGCGCCGCAGATCGTTCAATTCATCCTCATAAGCGATTTGGAAACGTTTGAAGGCATGGTCTATTTCCACGCATTCACCCTCAAATCGGGCAGGGAGGAGCCCGTCGTAAATCCTTTGCCGAATCCGTTCGATTTCCTGCCGGCTCTGGTCGAAAGCCAGGTCAGCCGCCTGCTCAAGCTTCTCCTGGGTCTTTCGGTTCTCCTCCTGTTTCCTTTCCAGCATCTCGATCCGTTTATTTTTGCGCAGGATGATCTCGTCCTGTCGGCGCTCATACGATGCCTTATCCATGCTTCCCTCTTTCATTGGAAAACGCGTTGGGAGACGTATCGATCCGTATCTTGCAGGGATTCATCCACGCTCAGAATCGCTTTGCCATCGGAATCCATGACTTGGACCATCGTAGACATCATCTTCTTCAGATCGTCGGCGAGTCCATCATAGACGGTGCTTCCTGGAACCGGGGCGAGTTCATGGAGTTTGTCCAGCTTGATTTCGTCATAACCGGATGATTCCCTCTTCAAATCCCCTTCAGCCTCCTGAGCGAGAACGCTGCTGGTGCTTTTCGTTCCTCTATGTCTACTGCTGCTCGCTGGCATCACTACCTCCTTACCAACTGGCATTCTACCCGTAACGTCATCACTTACCAACTCCCTAATGAACAAACTCTCTATCATCGACTCCGGCCTGCTTGTCCCTCAGGAACTCCCACCGGGAAATACCCAGCGTATGCACCTCGCCGGTGTGCGCGTCGCGCACCGTCGCCGGCGCCTGCCCCCAATCAAGGAAGTCGACCAGCCAGCCGGGAACCACCATCCCCCCCGGACGCGCCGAACCCACATCCAGATCATACGACGGACGAGCCAACCACCCCTCCACCCGAGACACACTCACCTCACGCGACCCATACGCGGCCACCAAGGAAGCCACCACCCGACGACCCCCAGCCGACAAAACAAACCCCGGACAACGAAACCCATCCCCACACGCGAAACGCCGCACCGACACCACATCAGCCACACCCGACGACCCCCTCCGATTCAACTGCCACCGATACCCACCCCGATACACGAAATCAAAACGACGACCCCCATCAGCCACCACCAAATCCAACCCCCTCTGCACAGCCGCACGCCCCGCCGCACGCCGACGCGACGCCACACCGCACCACACCCCAGCACACACCACGGCCACCACGACCACAGCCACACACCACCGCGCCACACGAGACACACGACCACACACCATCACAACCCCCTCACCAACAAACACACAACCACCAAACACACCATCATCACTTCACCAACTCCCAACCAAAATACGGAGAAGCCGGATCCTGAGACTGACGCACAAAATCCCAACGAGACAGGTATTGCTGATCTTTAAACACCTTGCCGGTGTGCGCGTCGCGCACCGTCGCCGGCGCCTGCCCCCAATCAAGGATGCCTTTGATCTGCGGATTGATCTTTCCGTGCACAATCAGCCCTTTACTGTTGAGCTGCCCCAGAAACCAGCGGGCAGTATAAGTGGTCTTATGGAATTTATTATACTCGTTCAGGTAATGGGACAGCATGGAGGAGTCCATGCTCCATTTCATGCGTGCGGGCTGCCCCATGTCCTCTTTGCTTTCAGCTTCAACATTCAGATGGGCGTCATTCAGCATGGAATAATCAGAGACCACACCCGCCATGCTCGACAAATCGTTGGCCTCCACCTGCTCTGTATATTCCTGCAACGATTTATCGTATTCTTCGAGCGTTTCCGTCAAAGTGTCCACTCCATCCAGAACGATTCCCACGACGCCGGGCGCCTTGGCCAGCTCCAAGGCCTTATCGCGAAAGTCGCCTAAAACCTCCTCTGTCACCTCACCGGCCAGCACTTTGCCGAAGGTGGGCTTGGCCGGCAATGGATTCGCCAGGTCGGCGGCCATCATATAACAGTCGTAAGGATTGCCGACCAGTCTCATGCTCGAGCTTCGTATGACAGGCGGATCATAAGACACTTCATTCAGGGCGTTCTGCTCGCTCTCCCCTTTCACTCCATTGATTCCGACGATGACGCCCCGGGCGTCGTTCTTCCCGTACTTGTTGTTATTCGGATTGTTGGAGATGATTTCGACGCCAAAGCTCGGCTTGTCGCCCTGGTCCACCCTTATCCCTTTTTGGACCAGCCGGTAGCCCTGCGTCCATACGCTGTCCATGGCAAGCTCGTCCAACCGCAGCTTTCTCCCATCGACCGTCTTCCCCGACGAGTCGCGTTTGTTCATGAAATCACTGACTCTCCCCATGAAGGCGGACGGCGTGTACTCATCCCATGGCCATTTACTAGGAAGAGGCAATAAAGGGTCCTGACCGCTACCAGGTTCAGGGAGTTGCGTTCTCACCCATTGCGTGTACTTGTCTTCCCCTGAACCGGCTTTGGTCAGTTGGGAAGCCAGGACGGCTTGGAGGTTCCTGGCTCTTTGTCTGGCGTCCAGGCCAGGGTCGGTCCCCATGACGGTGAAAGCGTCGCATGTCGCGGACAGTGTGTTCTGGCCGATCAGAGCGGACGGGAGATGGGCCAGAGCCTTCAATAAGGTCAGGTTCGGCTTATGGGAGCGCGAATCATACAATTCGTCAGCGGTTATCTTCCCGTCTTCCATGGCTTTGCGGTAAACGTCGAGTTCCTTCCCTTTGAGATAAAAGGACGTCAGCTTTTGTCGGATTTTCGCGCTGGTGTTCGCCAATTCGTTCACCCATGACATATCTTCCGCCTTACCGCGAGCGGTGGCTTCCTGCGAGCGCTCCATGGATGTCAGGGCGGCTTTCAGCGAGCTGGCTTGTGTGTAGAAGGTCGCGGATTTTCGCGCGTAGGTCTCCGCGAGGTCGATTTTGCGTTCGTATTCCCTGGCCTCGCGGCCTTTGGTACCGGCGATGGATTCACACATGTTCTTCCATGCGCGGCCGAGTACGCTGTCTCCCAGCAGGGTGGCGAAAGAATTGTCCCCACGGCCTTTCCATACGTCGCGCTCGTGCAGGGCGAGGCCTCGCGCTCCGGAAAGGCGGCCCGTGTCCACCGATCCGTCTCTTTCCGATGGTTCCAGCGCCTGCGCCGCCTTCAGATTGGTTGATGATCCGGCGGATAAGGTTTGCATGAACAAGGCTTGCGTTCTGGCGTAAAGCGCATGGTTCCTGATTTTGTTGTTCACAACCATATAGGCTTCCCCCTGCAGGCCTGTCGACTCGAGGTCGAAGCCATCAAGGTGTTGCGCCAGACTCTGGGCTTCGTCCGCCTTTTTGTTCAAGTTCGACACGCTGCTTGTCAGGGACCTCTTCAAGCCTTCGATGTCGATTTTCATTGTCGCTTCTCCCTTTTCTTAATTGGTTCCGCTCGTTTCTGTTCTCGTGTCCGTTTCTTCGATTATTGTAGCCTCGTCCAGCCTCAGGTTTGGTGAAAAGCGCGGCAAAGTAAGGGAAATCACATCCTCGGGGACGGGCTTCTGTCTCTTTCCCCTGATAGTGTATAGGTATTTATTTTAAAAACAGATATTCAGTAGAAGGATTCACCTATACCTATGCACTGCCCTCAATGCGGACAAGAGGTTTCCGCCGGCATCGTCTTCTGCCCCAACTGTGGACATAAGTTCGATCAAAACAGCAATCCACAACCGTCCCAGCCTGTTTACCAAGAGCAACAGACTTTCCAGCCTCAGCAGGACCAGAGCCAGCCTCTTCCACAGGGTCAGCAGCAATTCTCCGCGCCCTCCCCGCAGAAGCCGAAGAAGCCGGTCAACAAGGCCAAAGTCATCACCATCAGCGTCATCGTAGCCATTGTGGTCATCGCGGCCATCGTGGGCGGAATAGTGCTCACCCGTCTGTCCGACCCTAAGGCCGTAGCCACGCAATATCTGTCCGCTTTGGAATCCGGAAACTATGACAAGGCCACTTCCTTGAGCGACATCTCCACCCCAAGCTCCAGCACCCCCTTGCTTTCCAGCAAGTTCGCGGCCCAGCAGGACAAGCGGATCTCCGGGTCCGAAATCACTTCGGTCAACCACAATGGGAACGTCTATACGATCAATGTGAGCTATAACCTCAACGGGTCCCGGGCCAACAGCAGCATCGAGGAGACGGCTTCCGGCGGCCTGATCAAGAAGTTCACCGTCACCCGCGGCCTGACCAAGATCATCTCCATGGAAATCCCGGACGTCCTGGAGAACCTCCCTCTGGTCGTCAACGGGGCCAAGACCCCCGCGCCGTCCTCTCCCACGAATAAACGCAGCTATCTGGTCTATCCCGGCTCCTACACCTTCGCCGTCGATTCCAAGTACGTCGAGACGAAAGAACGGACCGTGACCACCTGGGCCTTCTCCGAAACCACGACGGGCTACCTCTCCGATATGAGCGCGAAGCAGCCTTTGCAGGACGAAATCGCGCAGGAGACGCATAAGAAAGTCAGTTCCTGCGCGACGATGGGGACGAAAAACAACCCCTGCTTCGATCTCGATCAGTACAATGATGACGAGCATCGGAACGTCAAACTCACGCTGAAAAAACAGCCTACTTTGGACAAACTCGAGTCCTACGACGTGGAAGAAGGGGAATTCGAAACGAATTTCGATGGGGAACTGACCATCGACTACGAGTTCGGCTTCTCCACCGAGAAGGACCATTGGATCTCGAACAGCAGCGATCGGGACTTCTCCATCCGCGGCAAGTTCTCCATCAGCAAAGACGATAAGCTGGCGGTCACTTTCGACAAGCCCCTGTAAGATGGAAGGCTGAAGGCCACGGTCCGAGGACTGATGGACCATGAGAATGTCTACCATAAAACCAACAAGCAAAGGAATCCATATGAATTGCACCCATTGCGGTTCCCCCCTTCCCGCGGGAGTGGCCTCCTGCCCGAGCTGCGGAGCCCCCGTCCAGACCCAACAGACCCAACAGAATCAGCCAAACCAGGTTCCACAAGCCTCCTTCGCGCAGCAGAGCTATAACCCTGGCACTCGGATAGGCCAGGCCGCCCAGAGCCAGACGAGTTTCCTCAATCGCATGGTCATGCCGGCCATGTCCGCAGGCAAGACCCAGATTCGCATCTCCGACCTCCTCTTCTATATCCTGGTCGCCGTTTTCGCCCTCTGCGCCTTCATCCCCTTCTTCTCTTACGGTCCCACCACCTATGCAGGCAGCTATAACTACTACAAGAGCGGTCAGGGCGAGCTGGTGGTGACCATCCTGGTCGCTGCCTGCGCCATAAACGTTTACCGTAAGTATCGCCTGGCGGCCGTCACAGTCGCCTTGGGCCTCATCCACGTGATTTTCGACCTCTTCTCGGCCTCTTCCATCGGCGGAACGGATACCAACCGTCAATTCGCCGCGGGCCCGGTCGTCCTCATCATCATCCTGGCCCTGCTTCTCGCCCTGCAAGTCATCAACATCCTGGCCGAAAAGAAGGCCGAAGCCCCTCAGACGACGGTTCCCCAGACCCAAGCCTATCCTTCCGGCCAGGCTCATCAGAATCAGCAGACCCAGCCTGCGGGATATTCCACTCCCCTTCCTGAAACACCTGCCATGAACACCCCCATCCCCGGCGAAAACCCCGCCTCCAGCAAAAATGAAGCCCGCTGCGCCCGGTGCAACGCCTTGCTGGAACCCGGGGCCAAGTTCTGCACCAGCTGCGGAACTCCCGTCAGCCAGCAATAAAATAAGGATCAATAAGAAAAATAGAGGGTTCATAAGCCTTACGGAGGCAACGGATCCTTATGGCTACCGATAAGCATTCATCGGTAGCCATAATTTTTTGGCGTAAATCCATTGTGTGTCGCAAGCCCATCAGGCGTCAGTTGAAGCCAACGAAGTGGTTGCTGATCGTATAGCCCCATCGCACCAGGCTCCTGCCTAGCGGCCCCGGCATGTTGATGGCCCTGGCCATGGTGGTCTTGCGCACGTCATGGCTGATCTGGGGGGAATAATTGTAGAGGTCCTCCCACATCTTGTCCTTGAGGGCGTAATTCCCTTTGCGCCGCGAAAGAATGAGGAAAAGGGAGGTGACCACGCAATTGATGGAGAGGAAGTGGATCATGTATTTGTACAGGCCTTGGGAGACCGTGGATTTATCCGGGGTCACGTGGACCATGAGCTCATTGACCCTCAACAGCTGATCCACCCGCCGGATCATGGTCTCCTTCTCCACCGACTGCCCGCTGCGGCCGATGAAGTACCGGTAGAAATCGACGTTCAGGTAGACCATGGTCTTCACGTAAGGCAAGGGCTGGTAAGCGTAGATGAAATCCACGTAAAACGTATGCTCGGGCAAGACCGTCCGGGACTCGCGGATGACGTCCGCCCGGTAGATGATGGCATGCATGAGCAGGTACTGGTTCACGTAAAAGGTCCGCAGGTCGTCCCAGGTGAGCACGCGACCGGCCGGAATGGCGTGCTTGTAATTGATGACCGTCTGGATGTCCTCCGCCTTCTTCTCGTAGACGTAGTTGGTCAGGATCATGTCCACCGGGCTGGTCTGGACAGCCTGGGTGCGCAGTAAACTGAGGACTTTGGCGTAGGCGTCGGCGTCCAGCCAATCGTCGGCGTCCACGATCTTGATGTAAAGCCCGCGGGCGGCCGCGATTCCCGCGTTCACCGCTCCCCCGTGCCCTTTGTTCTTCTGATGGATCACCCGGATGACCCCTTCCGAGATGGCGGCTATCGAATCGGCCAAGGCAGGGGTGCCATCGGTGGACCCGTCATCGACGATGATGACTTCCAGGTCGGCCGTGCTTTCGCAGTTGAGCAGGGAATTGGTGCAGCGCCTGAGGCAGGATTCCACGTTGTATGACGGCACGACCACGGTCAAGGTCTTGCTTTTGACTACAGGGATGGGAGGATGCTGGGGCAGGGCCGTGACCTCCTGATCAAGCTCCTCCATCATATGGGTGGCGTCTGCGTCAATGTCGGTATCGTGAACGATTTTCGCTGTCATGATCGCGGTTCTCCTTGATCGGCTTCTTCCATTCTAAACCTTCGGCCTCGGGATGACGGGCCACAGTATGATTGCTCCCAAGATGATCATCCGAAGATGACCGTCCCAAAATAACCGCCCCAGGATGATCGGACGGATAAGCCCCGCGTCCCTGAGACCACGAGGCTTATCATCATGAAGGCCTGGTTTTTTCTTTCGGATTCCTTCTCGGTTTCCTTTCGGAATTCCCTTCGGCTCCTACTTGGCTTCGGCTTCGGCCTTGGCCTCTTCCTTGGCCTTCTTGATTTCGGCTTCGTGCTCCTTGCTTTTGGGCATGATCCACCATTTGAGCAGAGGATAGGAGACGATAACGGCCAGGAGGGTGTTGACCACGGAAACCATGGTGGAGGAAAGCCCGTCATTCATGCCCCAGCCGCGGAAGAGGTTGGTCAGCCAACCAGGAAGGATCAGGTTGACGACCACGATGAGGATGGCCAGAAGAGCATACTTCCAGGCAGCCTGCTTGAAGGAGGAGTCGGACTTGAAGACCCACTTCATCTGGACGAAGAAGTTGACCACCTGGGCTGCCACTTCGGTGATCAGGAAGGTGATGAAACCGCCCAGACCGTTGGACTTGGGGGTGGAATAGTTGAAGATCAGGAAGCTGAAAGGCTGGGTCAGGTGCATGAGATGGACGAAGATCCAGGTCCCCAGCCAGACCAAAGCGAAACGGGTGATGGTGGAGATGTTGGACAGGAGGTTGAAAAGGATGAACTCCCACAGGTTAGGATAGCGGTCGGTCAGCTTCTTGAAAGGATTCCTGTTTTTCTTCTCCTGCTTGGCGGCTTCCTCAACCAAATCGGCGGGAGCTTCAGGGGTGGGATTGTTGCTTGTCTGGCTCATTGTTCAATCTCCTTCAGAGTCTTTTTGTTGTCATTTTGGTTGCGGAAGTAGCCAGAAATCACATGTCCCAAGCCCTTCCAGAAATGTTTGTTGGGGATATCCAAGATTCCCCGGTCGACCATGTCAGGGCTGATCATGCCCCCGGTCATCTTGGCCATGGCGCGAGGAGGCATGTTGAGGACGAAGAGCATGTTCAGGTCGGGGGAACCGGTCTTGGCCACGGCCTTATCCTCCTTCTTCTGCAGGGTCTTGACCACCTTGCGGGCCAACCAGGACCGGGAGAAGACCCATGAGGAGATGGCGTCGTTGGGCTGGAAAACCCCGCCGTTGTCGTACTTTTGCAGCGGATGGCCCAGCAACTTGGCCACTTCGGCGTCGGTGACATCCTTGACGTGGCCGCCAAGATAATGGCCCAGGTCATCAGGGGTCTTGCCTTGTTCCATGGTGCCTTGGATCACGTGGGTGGCGTGCAGGAGGAGGGTGTTGGCGTCCGTGCCGATCCACAGGTCCCAGGCCCCGGCCTCGGCCTGCCAGGAGTCGGAAGCGGCGTCGAAATGACGGTAGGTGTATTCGTCGAAATCGATTCGCACCTGCTTGGTCTCCCCCGGCTCCAGATGGACCTTGGCGAAGCCTTTGAGCTCGCGGGCGATGCGGAGCACTCCGGAGGCCTGCTGGTCGCGGCCCACATACATCTGGGCGACCGTGTCGCCGGGGACGGACGAGGTGTTCTTCACATCGAAGGTGACCCCGTTGTCATTCACCCGCAGCATGCTGTAGTCGAAAGTGGAATAGCTCAGGCCGTAGCCGAAGGGGAAGCGGACGGGTACATCCGCCGTGGTGTAGTAACGGTAGCCCATGAAAAGACCTTCGCGGTAGACGGAATCCCGTTCGGAGACGGGGAAGTTGCCGGCCGAAGGGACGTCTTCATAGGAGAGGGGCCAGGTTTCGGCCAGGTGGCCGGAAGGGTTGACCTTGCCGGTGAGCAGGTTGACGGCGGCGGACGCCCCGGCCTGGCCGGACAGCCCGATGTAGAGCGCGGCCTGGGTCCCGTCCAGCCAGTCGGTCTCCACTGCGGAACCGGCCACCAGGACCACCACGATCGGCTTGCCGATGGCCTTCACGGCGTCCAGCAGGTCCACCTGAACCTGAGGGATCTTCAAAGTACTGCGGTCCAGGCCTTCGGATTCGGAACGCTCGTCCAGGCCCATGCAGATGACGACCTCATCCACGTCCTCCCGCTTGACCAAGGCGACGGCCTGGTCGATCAAAGCCTGGTTTTGCGCTCCTTGCCGGTCATAGCCTTGGGCGTAGCCGGATACGGACAGGTCCTGGCTGGCCTTGAGCTCATCCAGGAGGTTATCCACTTTGGTGGCGTTGACCTTGGAGGAACCGGAACCCTGGTAGCGGGCGGTGGCGGCCATGTCCCCGACCACTGCCAGACGGACGCCCTGCTTCAAAGGCAGGGTGGGCCGACCATCAGAGCCGATTTCGTTGGTCAAGAGGACGAAGGACTTCTCGGCGATGCGACGAGCCACCTCGTGATGGCGGTCGATCTGATCCTGGTCCAGATAACCGTCAATAGCCGACCCATCAGGGTTGCGGACCTGCACCTTGTCGATCAGGTCCAGCACTTCCTGGGCCCGGGCGTTGAGGTCCTCTTCCTTCAGGCGGCCGGACCGGACGGCTTCCGCCAATTCGCGGGTGGAGGCCAGGCCGGAAGCGGGCATCTCCAAAGAGGACCCGACCCGGGCGGATTCCACGATGTCGTTGGACCCGCCCCAATCGGAGACGACCATGCCCTGGTAGCCCCATTCGCCCCGGAGGATGTCTTTGATCAGATGCTCGTTCTCGTGGGCGTAGACCCCATTGACCATGTTGTAGGAGGTCATGATGGTCCAGGGCTTGGATTCCTTGATGGCCACTTCGAAAGCGGTCAGATAAAGCTCGCGCAGGGTGCGCTCATCGACGATGGAGTTGGAGGCCTGGCGGCGCAGTTCCTGGCTGTTGACGGCGAAATGCTTGAGGCAGGCGCTGACCTTATTGGACTGGAGTCCGCGGACGAAGCCCCCGGCCAGGCGGCCGGCCAGAAGGGGGTCTTCCGAATAATACTCGAAGTTGCGGCCGCACAAGGGGCTGCGCTTCATGCAGATCCCTGGCCCCAAAGACACCTGCACCCCCAAGGTCTTGGCTTCTTCGCCCAATGCCTTGCCCACTTCCTCGGCTCCGGCGATGTCCCAGGAGCTGGCGACGGTTCCGGACGTGGGGAAGCAGGTGGCCGGCTTGGAAGCGCCCAGGCCCAAGTGGTCCCCCGACCCTGTCTGACGTCTGACCCCATTGGGGCCATCGGACAGGATGATGGGCTTGAGGCCCGCTTTCTTGATTTCCCTGGTCTCCCACTCGGATTGGCCGGAAAGCAGGGCTGCCCTCTGCACCAAAGTCAGATCTTCGGCTTTCACACTCATCGATTCACCTTTTCTCGTTGAAAATCCAGATGTCTTTGTTTCACCGGTCTTGTTGGTCCGGATCTTGTTGGTCATCCCGGCTGCCGGCACAGCTTGGAGCGAGTCATGTCAAGGATGCCGGCTTCATTCTTTCATTTCACGTTTCATCGTCCTGATGCCCGAACCCAGGCGTCCCGCGCCTCACCCCTTATCTCCCCTCCCCCTGTCCTCCTAATCGGCCCTTCCCGCCTTCGGCGGGAGGGGATCGAGAAGGCTGATTGTCGGGGGATGGGTCTGAAAGCCCATCCCCCGGTGGCTCAGCCTGAAGCCTGACGAGCGACTCCTTTAAGGGTCACTCTTTGCTGGGCTCAGTCTCGGCTGCTTCGGCCTTGGCCGCCTTGCGGCGACGGAAGAAGCGGCGGAAGGCGAGGATCTCCAGGAGCACCACCAGCACGGCGACCACGATCGCGGCGATTCTGAAGGTGTTCTTCCATGTGGAGGTGTCCATGCTGGGCTGCCCATCCTTGTAAAGCCAGGAATTCACGGCCGTATACAGGATGTTGTGGGTGGCGGTGCGCATGTACGTGACGGTGGCCGGGTCGTTGGTGTTGGTGATGTAGTTGGATGTCTTGGTCGTGCCAAGCATGGCGTCATTACCACCGCGGATAGCTTCGTCGCCGTCATGTTGCCGCCGCCGAAGTAGTCGGTCTCCACGAACCCGCGGAAGCCCCACTCGCCGCGCAGAACCTTGTTCAGCAGGTTGGAGTTGGAGGCGGACCAGCGCGGCCCGATGTAGTTGAAGGAGGACATGACGGCGGTGGCCCCGCCTTTGACCGCGGACAGCTGGAAGGGCTTGAGGTAGATCTCGCGGATGGCCTGTTCGTTGGACCAGGTGCAGAGCATGTTCATGCGGTTGGTTTCCTGGTCGTTGAGGGCGAAATGCTTCATGAAGCCGTAGACGCCCTTGGACTTGGCCCCGGCGATCTGGGCTGCGGCGATGGTCCCGGCCAGCTGGCCGTCTTCGGAGAAGTACTCGAAGTTGCGGCCGCCGAAGGCGGAGCGGTGGGTGTTCATGGCTGGCGCGTACCAGCCGGTCACCCGCATCTCCTGGGCCATTTCGCCGATGATCTTGCCGTACTCGCTGGCCAGCTCCTCGTTGAAGGTGTTGGCCACGGTGGTGGAGGCGGGGAAGCCGATGGACCCTTCGCTAGTGAAGTTGTTGTTCAGGGCGGCGGGGCCATCCACGTCATTCTGACGGGGCTTCTTGATGGAGGAGATCTCGGCGTTGTTATAGCCGGCCATGGCGATGAGGTTGTTCATGTCGTCCACGGAGATCTGGTCAAGGAGCTTGTTCCAGAGCGGGTCGTCATACTTCTTGCCGTAGAGCTGGTAGAGGGAGACCCCGTTCTTGGCTCCGGTGGTGGGCATGGTGGCCTTCTCGTCAGGGGCCTTGTACTTGGCGCCGACGAAGAGCTTCCTGGACTCTTCCGGCATCTTGTTCGAGGCGGGCTTGGCGGTGGCGGCCTTGAAGTTGGCGAAACCGTCCTTGCGCGAGAGGTAGGTCACGTCCCCGGCGGAAGTGTCGAACTGGTTGCTGGCGGACTCCTTATCCAGGACGCGGGTCTTGCCACCCTTGTAAGTGATGGTCTTGTCCACGGTCACGTCGTGGGATTCGATCTTCTCATGGGAATCCTTGTTGATGGAGATCCCATACTTGCCGGATTCCAGCACGTAGGCCTTGGCGTTCTTTTAGTCGTAGGAGGCCATCTCGGATTCATCGAAGGAGATCTGGACCTTCTGGGACTCGCCCGGCTTGAGCTCCTTGGTCTTGCCGAAGCGGATCAGGTTGACGGAAGCCTTTTCAATGGCCCCATTGGTGTAAGGAGGATTGTAATAGACCTCGACCGTGTCCTTGCCGGCCTTCTCGCCCGTGTTCTTGACGGTCACGTCAAAGGAGACCTTGGTTCCGGAGACCTTGGGGTCGGACATGGTCTGCTTGAAAGTGGTGTAGCTCAGACCATAGCCGAAGGGGTACTGGACCACGTCGTTATAGTTGATGGAACCTTCGGTGGCGGCGGTCTCGTAATAACGGTAGCCGACGTAGATGCCTTCCACGTACTTGACGTAGGTGGGGACGTAATGGGCCCCGCCCCAACCGTCATAGGAGAACTCGTTCATGTTGTCATATTGGAAGGCGCCGAAGTTGTTCCACCAAGGGGTCTTGGTGAAGTCCTTGACGAAGGTGTCCGTGGTGCGGCCGGAAGGATTGGCCTTTCCGGCGATGACCTCGCCCAGGGCCTGGAAACCGGTCTGGCCGGCGGGCGGGCACCAGAGGACGGACTTGATGTTGGGGTACTGGGAGATGAAGCTGAGGTTCAGATCATTGGCCCCGTTGTAAACCAGAACGACCTTCTTGAAGTTCTTGTTCACATAGTCCATCAGGTTCTTCTCGGTCTGGCTGAGTTGCAGATAGGAATCTCCGGCCTTGAAGTCGGCGTAATCCTTGGAATTGTTGATGTAGTTGGATCCCAGAGGGCTGTCCATGAGGCCCTGCTTGAGCTTGGTGCCGACGGGGGAGATCTTCACGTCGCCCATGTTGGTGGGCAGGTCCGCCCCTTCGCCGCCGGAACGGCCGATGACCACGACGGCCGTGTCGGAGTAGCTCTTGGCCTTGTCCAGCAAGGAGGAGCTGTAGGTGTTGACCGGGGGCTCAGGCAAAGACCAGTCCTGGCCCATCATGCCCACGACCGGACGCTCGGAGCGGTATTTGGCGTAGAACGACGATGCCTTCGCGCTGGATGTCGAGAGCCAGCTTGGAGGCCTTGTCGATGGAGGCCTGGGTGATGGTGAACTTGGGGGTCGTCGCCGAAGTGACGATCGTGTTCAAAGGTCCGTACAGCATGGAGGCGATGGCGGCGAAAGACGCGATCAAAGCCACGATCCATGTCTGGGACCGCACCATCTTCTTGGTTGCCACATTCTTGACCGTCTTCTTGTTCACGAAGATGGTGATGAGGATGGCAGCCAGAAGGATGATGCCGATGACGATGAGTTGGGTCTGAATCGACTTGACAACTCGGATGACATCCTCGGGATTAATGCCTAGCATAATCCTTTCCTTTCTAACCTGTTTCCGCCCGTCTTATCCACACAGATAAGCGACGGATCTCTAAAACGCAGCCCAAGTGCGCGCATCATTGTCCGCGCAGAAGAGCCAACACTGCCAGTTTATGGCATCAAAAAGGGAAAACACGGCTGGAAGTTCAGCGGAAGAAGGAAAATCCCCCCTTCTTCTGCACAGAAAGCAAATAAATAGGCACGAACTGCATGGCAAAATAAAAAAGGCGGTCCGAAGACCGCCTGGGTACTTGTCTGTTTGTCTATCGTTGTCTATCGATCTCCGTCTATCGATTCACAGACGAAAGCAATCGATCACCGATCAGAGGTGGGCTCAGTCATCGCCCAAAGTCACGTGGACCCCGCCGATCAGAC
Source organism: Parascardovia denticolens DSM 10105 = JCM 12538 (assembly GCF_001042675.1). Classification (NCBI taxonomy): domain Bacteria; kingdom Bacillati; phylum Actinomycetota; class Actinomycetes; order Bifidobacteriales; family Bifidobacteriaceae; genus Parascardovia; species Parascardovia denticolens. Next base: position 11,033 of record NZ_AP012333.1, on the reverse strand, counting down.
GGGAGGAGACGTTGTAAAGGAAGGCGAAGATGGCCGCCAGGACGCAGATGATGACAATCTCGAAGACGGAGAGGATGGTCACGGCTCCCAGGACGCGGGGCAGGGTGAACACTTCCGTGAAGTTGAAGGAGGAGGACAGCTTCATGCCCAGGCTGCTGACGGTCTGGAAGAGGCCGACGGCGTCCAGGATGAGCCAGATCAAGGTGACGGCGACCAGCTGGATGATGGCCCCGGCCACGGACAGCATGAAGGCCATCTTGGTGACCGACCAAGGGTCCAGGCGGGTGACGGACAGGTTCATGCGGCGGGCGCGGGGAACGCTGTGCTTTTGAGGGCTGCTGGCTGTGTGGGAGACCGGGGTTGACACCGGGGCCGAGGCCGAAGCCCGGCGCGGGCTGGCCGCGACGACGGGTTCCGCCGACCCCGTGCTCGTCACCCGGGCGGCGACTTCCTGCGTGTCTTGGGTGGTGAATTGGGTCTCTGCCTGAGAGTCGCTAGTCTGCTGATCTGCGTTCGTCATGATTACTCCTCGTCAGCCTTGCTGGTGGCGACCGGTTCGGTAGCCTTTGTCTCCACTGTAGCATCATCGGTACCATTATCCGTGCCAGTATCGGCGGGGGCGCCAGTGGCGGCGTCCGCGGCATCGACGGCCTCGGTCGCCTGGTCCTCCTCCGCATCCTCATCGTCCTTTTCGGCGTTGCGGGCGATGGAGATGATCTCGTCCCCCTTGTCCGGCTTGGCCAAAGTGACACCTTGGGTATTGCGGCCGGTCCGCTTGATCTCGGCCACATCGGACCGGATCACCTTGCCAGACTTCATGATGGCCATGATCTGGTCGTCTTCGTGGACCACGATGGCCCCGACCAAGGACCCCCGGCCTTCCACCAGGTTGATAGCCTTGACCCCATAGCCGTTGCGGCCTTGGAGCCGGTATTCGGACAGGGCCGTACGCTTGGCGAAGCCTTCGTTGGTCACCACGACCAGGTCGGAATCGGACTCGGCCGGGACCACGTCCATGCTCAGCAGGAGGTCCTCCCCCGCCTGTCCGCGGAACTTCATGGCCTGGACGCCGGCCGTCTGGCGACCCATGGACCGCAAGGTCTCATCATCGGCGGAGAACTTGACGCTCATCCCCTGCTGGGAGACGACGATGATCTCGTCCTCATCGTTGCAGAGGGCGGCCCCGATGAGCTCATCGATCACCGGCACCTGATTGCCCTCCTCATCCGTTCGGAAGGCCCCTTCGATCTCGCGCAAGCGAACGGCGATCAAGCCGCCCTGACGGGTGGAATCGTATTCGTTCAGCCGGGTCTTCTTGATCTTTCCGCTACGGGTGGCCAAGACCAGGTACTTGGCTTCATCATAGTCATGGATGGACAGGACCTGCTGAATCTTCTCATCCGGGCCAAGCTGGAGGAGGTTGGCCACATGCTGGCCTTTGGAATCACGGGACCCTTCAGGGACCTCGTAACCCTTGATCCGGTAGACCCGGCCTTCGTTGGTGAAGAAAAGCAGCCAGTTGTGGGTGGAAGTGAGGAAGAAGTGGTCGACCACGTCATCTTCGCGCAGGCGAGTCCCCTTGATTCCTTTGCCGCCCCGATGCTGGGCCCGGTATTCATCGGCCTTGGTCCGCTTGATGTAACCGGAATGGGTGACGGTGACCACCACGTTCTCTTCGGCGATCAGGTCTTCCACGTTCATCTCGCCGGAGAAAGGCAGGATGCGGGTGCGGCGGTCGTCGCCGTATTTATCGACGATCTCGTCCATCTCGTCGCCGACGATGGCCCTCTGCCTTTCCGGCTTGGCCAGGATGTCGTTGTAATCGGCGATCTTGCGCATGAGTTCTTCATGCTCGTCGATGATCTTCTGCCTTTCCAAGGCGGCCAGACGGCGCAGCTGCATGGCCAAAATGGCGTCAGCCTGGACCTGGTCCACATCCAGCAGGTCCATGAGGCCGGTGCGGGCCTGATCCACGTCGGGGGACCGGCGGATGAGGGCGATGACCTCTTCGATCATGTCCAAAGCCTTGAGGTAGCCCTGCAGGATGTGGTCGCGCTCTTCGGCTTCCCGCTTCAGATACTTGGTCCGGCGGTCGACCACTTCCAGCTGGTGGCTGATCCAGTGGCGGATGAAGGCGTCCAGGCTGAGCGTGCGGGGAACTCCGTCGACCAGGGCCAGCATATTGGCGCCGAAGGTCTGCTGCAGCTGGGTGTGCTTGTAGAGGTTATTGAGAATCACCTTGGGCACGGCGTCGCGCTTAAGCACCAGGACCAGACGCTGGCCGGTACGGCCGGAAGTCTCGTCACGCATGTCGGCGATGCCTTGGATCTTGCCATCGCGCACGGCTTCACGGATGGAAGAGGCCAGACGGTCCGGGTTCACCTGGTAAGGCAGTTCGGTGACGACCAGGCAGAGGCGGCCATTGATTTCTTCGGTATTGACCACGGCCCTCATGGTGATGAGTCCGCGACCGGTTCGGTAGGCCTGTTCGATCCCCTTATGCCCCAGGATGGTGGCTCCCGTAGGGAAGTCCGGCCCCTTGATGATGGCGATCAGGTTGTTGAGCAATTCCTCTCGGGAGGCCTCCGGATGGTCCAGGGCCCAGTGCACGCCTTGGGCTACTTCCCTCATGTTGTGGGGAGGGATGTTGGTGGCCATGCCGACGGCGATGCCTGCGGAACCGTTGACCAGCAGATTGGGGAAACGGCTGGGCAAGACGGTCGGTTCCTGGGTCTTGCCGTCATAATTGGGGACGAAGTCGACGGTGTCTTTGTCGATATCGCGCACTAATTCCATGGCCAAAGGAGCCATACGGCACTCGGTGTAACGCATGGCGGCGGCGGGGTCGTCGCCAGGGGAACCGAAGTTGCCCTGCCCGTCCACCAGGAGGTAACGCATGGACCAGTATTGGGCCATACGGACCAAAGTGTCGTAAATGGCCGCGTCGCCATGGGGGTGGTACTTACCCATCACGTCCCCGACCACGCGGGAGCACTTGTTGTAGCCCCTGTCCGGCCGGTAGCCGCCGTCGTACATGGCGTAGACCACACGGCGGTGGACCGGCTTCATGCCGTCGCGCACGTCCGGCAGGGCTCTTTCCACGATGACCGAAAGGGCGTAAGCCAAGTAGGATTCGCGCATCTCCTGCTGCAGGTCCATGGATTTGATCCTGGTCCCCTTGAGCAGGCCGAAATCTTCGGCCGTAGCCTGGGGGCTCAAAGGCTCCAAGGCGTCATCGGTGTCATGGGCTTCGGCCATGTACTCATCGTTCTGATCGTTTTCGTCTGCCACGATTGTCTTTCCTTAATCCTTTGATTTATGACTGCTTCTTGACTGGCCGAAAGTCTTCCTGCGCCTTCCGGCCAGCTTCATGTTCATATCGATCTTCGTTTTCGCCGGATCAGGCGTCGATGAAGCGGGCGTCATGGGCGTTGCGTTGGATGAAGAGGCGGCGGGGTTCCACGTCCTCCCCCATGAGCATGGAGAAGGTCTCATCTGCCTGGGCGGCGTCTTCGATGTGGATCTGTTTGAGGATGCGGTGGTCGGGATCCATGGTGGTCTCCCACAGCTCCTGATAGGTCATCTCGCCCAGACCCTTGTAGCGCTGGATTCCTTCGCCCTTGGGCAGCTGGCGGCCTTTGGACCGGCCTTCCTCCAACACCCGGTCGCGTTCGGCGTCGGTATAGACGAAGTCGTGCGGCCCCTTGGTCCATTTGAGCCGGTAAAGCGGAGGCATGGCCACGTAAACGTAACCGGCGTAAATCATAGGCCTTATATACCGGAAGAAGAGGGTCAGGTTCAAGGTGGCGATGTGGGCGCCGTCCACATCGGCATCGGCCATGATGATGATCTTGTGGTAGCGGACCTTGTTGATGTCGAAATCCTCGCCATACCCGCCGCCGACGGCGGTGATGAGGGATTCGATGGTATCCGACTTCATCATGCGGTCGAAAGAGGCCCGCTCTGTATTGAGGATCTTGCCTCGCAGGGGCAGGATGGCCTGTGTGATGGGATTGCGTCCCTGAATGGCCGAACCGCCTGCGGAATCGCCCTCCACGATGAAAAGCTCGCACTCCTCCGGGTTGGAGGACTGGCAATCCTTGAGTTTGTCAGGCATCCCGGCCGATTCGAAGATGGATTTGCGCCGGGTGGTCTCGCGGGCCTTCTTGGCGGCCAGCCGGGCCCGGGCGGCCTCCATCCCCTTTTGGATGATGGCCTTGGCCTCATTGGGGTGGGCGTCGAACCAGTCGTTCATCCGCTCGGTCATCACCCGCTGGACGAAGGTCTTGGCGATGGCGTTGCCCAGCTTGGTCTTGGTCTGTCCTTCGAACTGGGGGACGGTCAGCTTGACGGAGATGACGGCCACCAGGCCTTCGCGCACATCGTCTCCGGACAGGTTCTCGTCCTTGTCTTTGAGGATCCCCTTCTCCCGGGCGTAACGGTTGACCAGGCTGGTCAAGGCCGCGCGAAAGCCTTCCTCGTGGGTGCCGCCTTCGGTCGTGGAGATGGTGTTGGCGAAAGTATGGACGGATTCGGAGTAGGCGGAGGTCCACTGCATGGCGATTTCGGCCGAAATCCCCTGCTGGGGGTCTTCGGCGTCCAAGGCGATGATGTCTTCCTCGATGGGGTTGGCCTTCTTGGTCTTGACCAGGTAGTTGACGTAATCTTCGATGCCGTTGACGTACTGGTAGGTGACTGTCTGATGCAGTTCCTCCAAAGGATTGTCGCCATCCCCGGTCACTTCGTCCCCGGCCTGGTCCACGGACCTGAGGTCGGTCAGGCTGATCTTCAGCCCCTTGTTGAGGAAGGCCATCTGCTGGAAACGGGCGCGCAAGGTCTCGAAGTCATAGTCGGTTTGATCGAAGATCGCCGGGTCCGCCCAGAAGGTGACGGAGGTGCCGGTGGTCTCCTCCTCCCCCATCGGCTGGCCTTTCTTCAAAGGAGCGATCGGCTTTTGGTCGATGTAAGTCTGGGTCCAATGGAAGCCTTGGCGCCGCACTTCCACGTCCACCCGGGTGGACAGGGCGTTGACCACGGAAATGCCCACCCCGTGCAGGCCACCGGAGACGGCGTACCCGCCGCCACCGAACTTGCCGCCGGCATGAAGCTTGGTCATCACGGTTTCCACCCCGGACTTGCCTTCGCCCGGCACTTCGTCCACGGGGATTCCGCGGCCGTCGTCGACCACCCGGATGCCATTGTCTTCCAGGATGGTCACCTCGATGTGGGTGGCGTAACCGGCCAAAGCCTCGTCCACCGAATTGTCCACGATCTCATAGACCAAGTGGTGCAAGCCCCGGGGGCCAGTGGAACCGATATACATGCCGGGACGGATACGGACGGCCTCCAAGCCTTCCAGAACCCGCAAATCGCTGGCATCATAATGGTCCGGATGCATCTCGTCATCCAATTGCTCAGCCCCGGACAGCAAGGAGTCCTCCTGGACCCCTTGATCTTCCAAGTTCAGTTCGTCGTCCTGCGTTCCGTCCGCCACAGTACCTCCCATCGGACGCATATCCCGCGTCAGCCGGTTTCACAGACCCCTGACACGAAGGAAGCGGCCAAGTTCGCGGCCGCTCACCATCATTTCGGAGGAAAATTTCCAGCTATCCCGTGCTAAAAAGCTCGTAAAGGGCTCTTAAACACATTTACACACTATAGGAATAGGATACCAAAAATCCAGGACTATCCAAGCATTTAGCCTCATTTTTGCGAAGATTCCTTGAAATCACCGTATCCGGTGCGAATACCGGCTACGGCGGGCCTGAGGACCGGTGATTTTCACTTCATCGACCGGCAATCCAGGCAGCTTCTTTCTCACTTTCTTCCTGATTTGTGGGGCAAGGTAGGTCAGTCGATTCGCCCAGACCGGCGAGTCCGCCGCGACGACCAGAAGCCCGTCGGAATAGGAAGCCACCCGGGAATGGGAGGCGTTCAGGAGTCCCACCACCTGATCCCATTGGTTATGCAAGCGGGCTATCATCATATTGATCTTCCAGACGCCGCCTTGGGATGAGAAAAGCTTGTCGAAGGCGCGGGCCAAGTCCTGCGGATCCCGCCCTTTTTGGCCGAAGCTGTCCCTGGCCTTCTCGTTGATGACGGCCCAGTCTTTCTTGACTTTGAAAAGTCTCCGGTAACGCTGGTAAATGACGGAAGGCAAAGCGCTTTGGTTGATTTTCAGCTTCTCGACCGCGGGTTCGTCAGGCATGGAAGAAATCCTCCTGGGCCTTGCGGGCCACCGCTTCAACATCGATGATCTGGACCGGCAAAGCCTGATTCTGGATGAAAGACCGCGGAAGGTCGTCCGGGGAGGCGGCGGTGATGAGGACCTGTCCTTGCTTGCTGGCGAAATCCACGATTTTCTCGCGCCGAGAGTTATCCAATTGGGAGAAGACGTCATCCAGGATGAGAATCGGTTCGCCGCCTTCGCCTTCCTCCCCCTCCTGCTCGACCCTGAGGAGAAGCTGGAAAAGGGACATCTTCAAGGCCAAAGACAGGGTCCACAGCTCCCCGTTGGAGGCGTAATCCCTAGCCGGGAAGCCATTGAGGACGAATTCCACATCGTCCCGGTGGGGGCCGATCAGATTCCGACCCTGGGCCAGCTCCCCTTCGAAAAGCCGCTGAAAGTGCTGACTGATCCGGTCGAAGACGACCTCCTGATCCCCTGCCGGGTCGATCTCCAAGAATTCCTCGAATGAGGGGAGGTAACGCAGCTGAGCCTCCTGACCATCCCCGGCCAGATGGCGATAGGTCCGGTTGAAAATCGGGGACAACCGCTGGCAGATGTCCGCCCTTTCCTGGGTGAGCGCCAACCCTAGGTTGATGAGCTGGCCGGTCCAAACCTCCAGGCTGGCGTATGAAGCGTCAAGGTCGTCCAAACCACCGAACGGGCTGGATCCGAACCGGGCCTGGGAGATTCTCTTCAAGAGGGCCACCCTTTGTTTGGCCACATGGGCGTAGCGCTGAAGAAGATCGTAATAAGGCCGGATCAGCTGCACGCCGGCGTCGTCAAGAAAACGACGACGATGGCCCGGGTCCATAGAGATCAGCAGCTGGTCTTCGGGGGTGAAAACGACCGTTTTCACCTGGCCCACGATGTCCCGCATGTAGAGGGAAGGCCCATTGTTGATCTTGGCTCGGTTGGCCCCGCGACCGGGGATGGTCACCGTGTATTGGGTCTCCCGATCGCCTTGGACCAGCTTGGCCCGGATGGTGGCGGCCTTCGCCCCTTGCCTTACCAAAGGCTGGGACGAACGGACCCGGTGGGAGCCTCCGGTGGACAGGAATTCCACGGCTTCCATGATGTTGGTTTTGCCCAGGCCATTATGGCCCACCAAAACATTGACCCCAGGGGTGAGATCCACCAGACAATGGGGCCAGGAGCGATAATCGTCCAAGATGAGACGGGACAGGTACATGAGTCAGCGAATCAGGTGATGATGGCCAGCCAACCACGCAGGCAGTCGGCTAGGCGGATGGTCAGTTGACGAATCGGACCGGGACCAGCAGATAGCGGTAGTCCAAAGACTCGTCCCCGTCCTGCTCTTGCTGTCCGTTGAATTCCACGGCCTTGGTCGGAGCCACCATCTTCATGCGGACATACGGCTCGTAAATCGCCCCCAGGCCTTCCAGGAGGTAGGAAGGATTGAAAGCGATGGTGATCGGCTCCCCGTCCATATCGATGGGCAGGGTCTCCTGAGCTTGGGATTCATCGGAGGATCCGGCCGATAAGGTGAGTTCCTTGCCTTCGAAACTCATGCGGATCGGGGCGTTGCGTTCGGCCACCAGGGAGACGCGACGGATGGCATCGATCAGGTCGGTTTTATTGACGACCACATGAATGGGATAATCGCTGGCGAAAAGCCGGTCCACGGACGGGAATTCCCCGTCGATGAGTTGGGCGGTGGAGACTTTGCCGGCGTTGTCGAAGCTGACCAAGGTGGGCGACTCAGGGTCGAAGCCGATGACCACGTTCTGGGAGGCGTCCAAGGATCGGGCCACGTCCCTCATCAGGGACCCGCGTACCAGCAGTTCAGTTTCCAAATCGGCGGCTGAAGGGCTCCAAGTGAAGGTGGACCGGGACAGGCGGAAGCGGTCGGTCGCCGTCATCTGCACTTTGTCGCCGCTGAAGACCATTTTGACGCCGGTCAGCACTGGCCGGGTCTCTTCGCGCGAAATGGCCACGGTTGCTTGGGAAATGGCATGGGAGAAGGTGTCCCCGTCAATGGATCCCAAGATGGCTGGGACTGAAGGAAGTTGGGGATAGTCGGATTCAGGCATGAGCTGCAAGGAGAAAGTGGACTTTCCGGCTGCAATGGTGACTTTGGCCCCGCTGGTGGAAAGGTAGATCTTCCCTGCCGGCAGGCTCTTCGCGATATCAGCCAGGAGTTTGCCTTGCACGACCACGGTTCCAGACTCGTCCACCCCCGCTTCGATATGGTTGCGGGCTGAGACTTCGTAATTGAAGGCGCTCAACTGCAAGGTCCCGTCAGCCGCTTCCAACTTGACCCCTGCGAGGATGGGAGTGGCGGGACGGGTGGGAATGATGCGGGTCGTCCACGAGACGGCCTCGGAAAAAGCGGCGGAGTCAACCTCAACCTTCATGTCGTACCTCAGTTCTGTCAATCACTACCCTTCCATTGTAATCGGTGGGCCGTCTCAGGCAAGGATGGGCGGTGCGTGAAGACCGCTTGGGAAACGATGAAACGATAAGCGTTCATTCTGATGTTTTCTGTTTGCCGATTCATCCTAGAACTAGAACGACGATATATTATAAATTACTTAGTAGTCGTTGTAGGTGCTGTGGATTGTGTGGATAAGTCGTCTTTCCTCTTCAATTGCAAGTGTGAAGACGAAAAGACACTTGTGGAAAACTCGTTCATCAATTGTGGATAACTCCTGATTTATCCACCAGCATCGGAGAGAGCAAAAATTATCCTCAAAAACCTTGATTTCATTCACCTTTTATCCTCGACTTGTCCACGTAAAAGAAACACTTATCCCCTGACTTATTCCATATATGTGGAAACTATTGTGGATAACTTTCTTCACAATTGACTTATCGCCGAGGAAATAGAGCCAATAAGAAAGGTCAATAAAAGAAGCCGCCGAAGCAAGTGGAGACCATTCTCGGCTATAGATTAGGTGAAGGTCGAAATCGAGAATAGAAAATAAGAAAAGAAAAACGGCAATCAGACCGTCTTCGGGGAATCAGCCTGCTTGATCCGCATGGTGATTTCGTTGACGTTGTTGTAAAGGTTCCGTTTCTCGCTGATTTCGTTGGCCACCTTCTTGCAGGCGTGCATCACGGTGGAATGGTCGCGGCCGCCGAAGACCTCTCCGATGTCCACCAAAGAAAGGCCGGTCATTTCGCGGATTAGGTACATGGAGACCTGTCGCGCTTCGGCCACGTTCTTGGTGCGGGAAGGGCCGACGATGTCGTCGAAAGTAAGCTGATAATGCTGGGCGACGTTGGTGATGATGTTCGTCGGGGTCACTTCCACGTCGGAATTGAAGAAATCATGCAAAGTCTGTTCAGCCAGGCTGTGGGTCACCGGCTGGTTGTTCAGGGTGGCGATGGCCGTGACCCTGGTCAGGGCTCCTTCCAGTTCACGGACGCTGTCGGTGATTTTATCGGCGATGTAATCCAAAACGTCCGCCGGAACCTCGATATTGCTGTTCGAGGCCTTGAGTCTGAGGATGGCCAGACGGGTGTCCTTTTCGGGCGGGGCCACGTCCACGACCAAACCGTTGTTGAAGCGGGTGCGCAGGCGTTCGTTGAAACCTTTGAGATGGTTGGGGGCCACATCGGACGCGATGACGATTTGTTTGCCTGTGCTGACCAGCTCGTTGAAAGTGTGGAAGAACTGTTCCATGGTCTCGGACCCGCGGAAGAACTGGATGTCATCCAGCAAAAGGACGTCCACGTTCCTGTATTTTTTGGTGAAATTGGCCAAAGCCGCCTGTTTGCGGGCTCCCGCAGCCAAGGCGGAAACGAAGTCGTTGACGAATTCCTCGGCGGTCACATAGCGCACGATCATAGTGGGGTCTTGGCGCAGGACGTAGTTGCCGATGGCGTTGAGCAGATGGGTCTTCCCCAAACCGGACTCCCCGTAGATGAAAAGAGGGTTGTAATCCACCGTCCCCGGCGACTCGGCCACCATGACGGCCGCGGATTTGGCGAATCGGTTGGAGGTCCCTTGTACGAAGGTATCGAAAGTCGCGAAAGGATTCAGATGGGTGATGGCGTTGCGCGCGGTTTGGGCGCTCTGCAGCTTGGGACCTTCGTCCTCGTCTGTCACCTCTTCGAAAGGCAGGTTCTCCGACGGGAAAGAGCCTTGGAAAGAACCCTGGAAAGAATTTTGCTGCGTTTTGTTATCCGAGGAATCCGTGAAAGCCGAAATCTGTTCGGTTTGCGAAATGGGTCCGGATTCCGACTGATCCACATCCGCTCGGCTGCGGTTGTCCTGATGCATCCCGTAGCTGGCCGGCTGATAAGGATCAAGCCCATAACGATAGGTTTCATTGGTCTTTTCTCCTTTACCCTCCCCTCCCTCCCCCCTCTCTTCCCTTTGGGGTCGTGGAGATTGCGGCGGTTGGGGTTGAGAAAACCGCGGCGGTTGAGAAGTCTGAGGTGATTGAGCGCTTTGGTCCGTCCTGGTGGGGAAAGCGGAGTCAGATTCCGGCTGCGCAGGGGACCCGGGGATGGATGGCCCAGTTTCCTTTGTCTCGGTCTCTCCCTTGTCTGGCTGATTGTCCGGTTGATCGATCTTGACGATGAAGGTCATGGCCTTCTGGGCCATATGACTCAAACATTCGGTGATGTCGGCATTGAGCTTGTTTTCCAAGGTCGCGCGGGCGGCGTCGTCGGCGACGGACAGGATAAGCATGGTATCGAACAGACCGACCACGGCGATGGACCTCAGAAAACGGCTGTCACGGGGGCTGAGATAGCCCTGGTCGTCCATGTAGGAGAGGGTCGCCGACCACAGCTCTTGTGCGCCTGCAGTCGCACTCCACTGATCATCGGCCAT